>NZ_VOHS01000023.1 GCF_007896845.1 Chitinophaga pinensis
AAAACGAACAGGCACTGGAAGAATTTGCCAATGCGTTATCGCGATAGGGCGTTATGAACAAATACCTGTCCTCGACTTATACCATCATCCATTGCTCAAACTGGAGGAAATGGTAAACTTTAAACGTCTGAAGAATCCTCAGACCGGTCAGTACGTTAATTACACTTACCCGGCTTCAGTTAATATACCTTTCGATCCCAAAATGATGAATACCCTTATCCGCCAGCTGCAGTAAACTTACATTCGATGGATTACATCCTTCGGATAAAGGAAATGCGATCATAGCTACTGCGCTTGCGGATGTGTTTAAACAACTCGGGCTGGCACCATTGTAGGACGCTTATATCATTTGCGACTATTTTATTATCGTAGAGGGCTATTTTATTGGGAAATGCGGCGCAACTTTGCAATATGCAACCGACACCTTCTTTTTCCCGCTACCAGCAGTTCGTCATTTTTGTATTGGCAGTTACCCAATTACTGTGGTACTTGATTTTATGGTTATCTCACCGTTGGGTGATGTGCTCATGAAATCGCTTTCCCTGCAACCGCAGGCCTTTGGGTTTGCGGTATCCGCCTACGCTTTAGTGCGGGTATTTCCGGTCTGCTTACTGCGGGTTTTGCAGACCGTTTTGACCGGAAGAAATTGTTACTGTTTTTTTATATCGGCTTCGTTACCGGCACGGTGTTGTGTGGTTTTGCACATAGCTACGAGTTGTTGGTAGCGGCCCGTATTGTTACGGGTTTGTTTGGCGGCGTGATTGCCTCTGTTTCTATGGCCATTATCACCGATCTTTTCACGTTGCAGCAGCGCGGCCGGGTGATGGGGTATGTGCAGATGGGCTTTGGCGCCAGTCAGGTACTGGGGATTCCCATCGGGTTATACCTGGCCAATGCGCTGGGTTGGGAAGCCGCGTTCTGGATGATCGCTGGGCTGGGCATGATCGTGGTGGTGCTGATCGCGCTGCGTTTCCGCCCTGTGGCCGCACATCTGGCCGTGCAGCAGCGCAAGCCGGCATTGATCCACCTGTGGCATACGCTTACCAAAGGCTCATACCGTCTCGGTTTTGCGGCTACGGCGTTGCTATCAATTGGCGGTTTTATGATGATGCCTTCGGCAGCACCTTTGCCGTGAAAACCTGGGATTGACCAATGAACAGCTGCCGTTGTTGTTCATGGTATCAGGGGTGAGTTCTTTGTTCATCATGCCATTGGTGGGACGGTTGAGCGACCGGGTGGACAAGTTCCGCATTTTTACTATAGCAGCCATCCTGATGGGTATTACAAGCGTATTGTACACGAACCTTGGGGTAACACCACTGTTGCCGGTGATGGGCCTCAACGTGGTGATGATGATGGGTATCATGGGTCGTATGGTGCCTTCGGCTGCACTCACCAGCGCTATTCCTGCGCTGGAAGACAGGGGGACGTTTATGAGTGTGAACTCCTCGTTGCAGCAGATTGCGGGTGGTGTGGCTGCGGCCATGGCAGGTTTTATTGTTACCCAACCGGCCAAAGGCGCTCCACTGGAACATTACAGCACTTTGGGGTATATAACGCTGGGCATCTCCCTCCTTACCATCTGGCTTGTGATGGGCGTAGACAGACTGGTAAAACAGAAACCGGAGGCGGTAGCAACGGTGGAGGAGGCGGTTATTTTGAGTGAAGGGTATTAATCCTTACTTCCGTTTTGAGACGATGCTTATACCGTCCACGGCTATTTGGTTCCCAAAACCTATTCTGATTTGCTGGTGAAAACCGAAACACTTACCAAAACAAAATACTTATGTTAATAGCAGCTAAAAAGTGGCTATCATTGGCGGTGGCCCGGGTGGCTTAACGCTGGCCCGCCTGTTACAATTGAAAGGCGTGGATGTGACCGTGTATGAAAGAGATGCAAACGCCGAAGCCCGCGTACAGGGCGCCACGCTGGATCTTCATTTTGAATCAGGCCTGAAAGCTATTAAAGCCATGGGTCTGCGCGATGCATTCCTCGCCAACTATCGCCCCGGTGCGGAAAAGGGCCGGGTGATCGATAAATACGGTAAAATCGTTTATGACGAACATAGTACTAACTTCGGGACAACGGTGGACGTACTGGATCTTGACAGTGAATGTGCCCGGCCGGAGATAGACCGGGGGCCGCTGCGCGATATTTTGCTGGATTCCCTGCGACCCGGCACTGTGGTGTGGGACAGCCAGTTTAAAAACATGATACCGGCAGGTCATGGCTGGCAGATCGAATTCAAGAACGGTCATACGGTTACTGCTGATATTGTGATCGGTGCAGACGGCGGCAATTCCAAAGTACGCCCGTTCGTGACAGATATTCACCCCAGCTATGCCGGCGTAGTGATCGTGCAGGGCAATGTGGGTCATGCCGCTACCACTGTGCCCCAGGCCAGTGAACTACTCAAAGGTGGGAAAGTATACGTGCATGCCGATGGCAAATACCTGCACATTTCTTCCAAAGGCGATGGCAGCATAGATTTTTACTTCGTGGAAGAAAAGCCGGAGGGCTGGTGGAACAACAGCGGGGTTGATTTCTCCGATGGCCGGCAGGTGCTGGCGTGGTTCCTGTCTGAAACACCGGGTTGGAATGATGTATGGGCGCCCATGTTCGAGAAGGCGGACTCGCCTTATTTATTGCGCCCGCAATATTGCATTCCCTTCGACCAAAGCTGGGAAGCCCATGCGAATGTTACGTTACTGGGTGATGCAGCTCACATCATGCCGCCCTCCGGCGAAGGTGTGAATCTGGCCATGCTGGATGCGTTGGAACTGAGTGAATGTCTTACTAACGGGGAGTTTACAGACATTAAAGCGGCCATTGCAGCGTATGAAGCGGCCATGCAGGAAAGGGGCACGGCGGAAGCACGATCTTCCATTGAGATAAGTCAATGGATGCGGGCAGAAGACGCGCAGGAGCGACTATTACAACTGTTTAACCATGTGTGATAATGTATCTTTTTTGATCTGTGGTGGCCTGTTTTTGACGGGCATTTGTGTTAGTCGTATTTAGTAAGGTTATATTAGAAGACAGGATTTAGTTCAGAATCGAACCAGTTCGAGTCTGAATATGGATCATTTATAAAATGTTTGGGAATAGTTTAAAGAGGATATATCAAAAATAAAATAACGTCTTTGGAATAGCTTACATGACCACCTGATTCCCGGCCTGATATAACGGAGAGAACTGTCGACAACTTTTGCTTCAAACTATATTTGACTCTTTTATCCATAAAAAAATGCCCCAAAAGTGTCTAACTTTTTGGGGGCATTTCAACTTTGTGACAGCCTCTTTTTTTGACGGGTAGCGGTAAGTTATCGATTAATAAATTAGTCCAGATTCAAATATCTTCAAGCTTAAAAAGTTAGTCGTATGTATATGTCTATAACGAATCGTTTCTAATAGATAAGTCTGACCACTACCGAAGATTGAACCCGTTTACGTGTTGGAATGAGACAGTAGCGGATTGCGTTGATAAATTTTTAATGCTCATCTAAATGTTCTTATTTGAATAGCAACTGAGCAAACTTGTAGAGGTTATTGCGCCAAACAGGCCAGGTATGGCCGCCGGGATATTCGCTATAGGTATATTTAATCTGCATTTCATTAAACCTGGCCAACATATTCTGGCAGTTATTATAGGCGATGTCTTCTTTGCCGCCCATAGTGATCCAAAATTGTTTTAGGTTACCATTAATTTTGTCGGCTGACTCCTTCATAAAAGCGTATTGTTGTTCAGCAGCGAGTTGCTTACCGCTAAACCAACCGGAGCTGAACACACCCAGATAAGCAAATTGATCAGTATTCCTGACACCGGCGTAAAGTGTTTGTATGCCACCCATAGACAGGCCTGCCAACGCTCTTTGGTTCGCATTTGCAATTGTACGATACCTTTTTCAATAAAAGGAACAACGACTTGCATGAGCTCATTTTCAAATGTCCGCAGTGACTCCTCGTCAAAGCTTCCCCTGGAAACATTGCCATCCATCATCACCACCAGCATCGGTTTAGCTTGTTTTACAGCAATGAGATTGTCGATGATCAAGTCGGTCTTGCCCTGTGTACTCCATCCTCGTTCGTCTTCGCCTCCTCCATGTAAAGATAGAGTACCGGATATTGCTGATTTGTAGCACTGTCATAACCAGGAGGTGTGTATACAAGACAACGACGCCAGGAATTGGTGACTGATGAAAAGTAACGGTTGATTCGTACATCGCCATGAGGCACGTCATTAATGGCATAATAGTCCCCGTCAGCAAAAGGAATTTCAATACCAGCAGCCATACGGCCCATCCCATAAAAAGTTTCGCTGGCCGGATCAGCAAGGGAGACACCATCTATCATCAACGAATAGTAATGGAAGCCTTCGCCGATAGAATCAGTAGTGCCCGTCCAATAGCCTGCGGTATCCTTTAACAGATCATATTTTTTACCAAGATCAATCTGTACACGTTGTGCCTGTGGGCTTTCAAACGAAATACAACGCGGTTGTCAGGTAAAACCTGAGGAAAGCCGGCATTACGCACATTCGTAGCAGCAGGCGTACCAAGTACTGTATACTTTGTGAAAGTAGAGGGATCAATGGGCTTAAATAGAAATTGAGAAAACATATATAGATCGTTTTTCCAGACTTCGAAGTCATGCTTGCCAGATTCTATATAATAAACGTGTGGTACCTTATTTTTATATAAGTAGTCATGTGTTCGTTTACTGAAGCCAATCAACCTGTCATTATCACCGCAGGAAATCCAAAGTAGCCTGAGCTGCCTTTTTGCAACTTCCGGATCAGGCACAAGTATCTCAGGACTTCGGGTATTAGGAGCTGATGAAAACCCACCCACCCAGGCGAACCGATCAAGATTACCTAAGCCGAAGTTAAGCGATTGGCCTCCTCCCATAGATAAACCCGCAATGGCGCGGTTCTCTCTATTAGCAAAAACCGGAAATCGCTTTTCGACAGAAGGAATAAGATCTTGTAGCAAGTCCTGTTCAAAGGTAGCAAACGCCTGCACTTTATCAGGTGCCATAATATTGCCGGTAGCACGATCGTCTTTCATGGCTCTTCCGTTTGGCATAACAACGATCATCGGGCTAATTTACCATCCGCATATAGGTTATCCAGGATCACCTGCGGAGCACCACCGTTAAGCCACTCCTTCTCATCGCCTCCAATGCCATGCAGCAGATACAATACAGGATATTTACCTTTTCTAGAATAACCAGGGGGTGTATACACTAAGGCCTTGCGCGTAGTACCCACTGTTTTGGATGTGTACCGGATGGTGTCAATTTTTCCGTGGACAATATTGCTGCGTAAGATGTCAAAGCCCTCCGGGGCGTGGATTACATCTGGTTGCGCATGGCCGGTTATACAGGCTACGCAAAGGGCTACAATGGTGAGGATTCGCCTCTTCATAGTTAACATAGATTTAGTTTTACATTAGTACTTCCTTGATATGCGTGTACGTAAAAACAAAAGGAATTCTATTAATATAGCATTTCTTTCTCAATCCAGGAATATAAAATGTATTTATAACACTTAAATCAAGACCCACTCTAAAAACTAGCCTTGCATTTTTGTGCCCGGTAGCGGAGTACTGTCGGACTAACTTATACTGATTATTAACAAATTGATTTGAAGCGGTGTAATTTATATTAGCTGGTTCGGATAACTATTCGGTAAAAAGAGAAAAGGTATATCTGGAGTCCAGGTTAAGTTAGCTTTTGCGCTAATGAGATATATGGTGCTCCTTTTTGATTGTAATTCCAGGTGTGCCATCAGGATTTGTTACCTCACAGTTAAAATAAGTTACGTATTTCGTTTGAGCAAGATACTTGTAAGCGATATTCTTCTGATGAATATATTTAGCATCAAATTCCAGATCGCCTGTTCCTGTTACCGTGTAGCAATACTTTGTGATTACTGAGTCAGAAACTCCGGTATTAGTAGTAACGACGATATGACCCTAACCCTGGATTGCCCGAGAGTATAATTTCCCGACAACGGATTACCGGGTGTGGGAGCATCATCTTCTTTGCAGGAGAATAAAAGGAAGGTTAGACTAACGATTAATACCGCAGATTTTACTGCTTTCATAGATATTTTTAATTAAATGATCAGCGGTAAAGATGAGCGCATATATTAGATAGAAAATAAATCATATTACTCGGTCTTACTACTCCTGTAAGCGCAGATGAGATCTGGTAACAATAATGTATAAACCCAACAGCTCAGTCGCTTTATAAAAGCATAAATATATCGGTAGTCTTCTGTGAACGATAAAATCTCAGGTATTCGAAACAGTTTGAAGAGGCAATATCCGGTTTTACAGCAAAACACAGATTAATTAAACGCAAATAAAAAGGGACTATCTGTGATGATCATAGATAGTCTCTTTTATTTAGGAAAATCACTTGTTACTTAGCGAGTAAACGATCTGCGGAACGTAATGGAATATCAGTCACTGAAATTTATTCCTTCGTAAATCCCACCATTGGTATCAGCCTGCAATCGTCTATCGCAGCTAAGCGGAACGGTTCTGCATCGTTTCTGTAGCCATCACTCTCCGCTATCAAAAGGAAGCTGGCAAAGTCTGGATATTCTACCAATAATACATCGTCCCACCACTCATTATCTGCTATGGCCAGTCTGCCCGATACATTACCTCCCCACGCGAGTTTAATGCCTTCCAGTTGTAGCTTGGCTGTCAATTCCTGGAAGGAAGGAATATATTGCTGGTAATAGATTTCGCGGCCACCATCGGGCTTGAAACGCAGCAGGTTCAGCATCACTACGGGGGTGTTGGGAGGAATATTACAGGCGGTTTCTTTCAGACCTTTATTGTCAATCGTTGTTATTCTCATGTTTGATAGTTTTAATACTACAAATAAACCATCAGGCGCGGAGAATAAAATATAACTACTTGAAGATTTTGTAACTGTATTTGTCTTAAACTGTGCTGTTTACTGAATCAATTACTTTTGTCAAAACGTTTCTGATGTTTGATGCCATTTTTAAGAACTTCGCACTACATATTAATCTGGATGCAAGCGAGGTTGAAAGAATATCTGCCGTATTGCAGGTGAGAGATGTATCTAAACATACCTTACTGCTGGAAGCCGGTGCGACCGCGCGGAATGTTTATTATGTGGTTAGCGGATGCCTGCGTCTTTTCTATACCGATGAAAATGGTGATGAACATAATATTTCCTTTTCTCCGGAGAACTGGTGGGCTGTAGATATCACCAGTTTTTCCATGCAAAAACCAGCCTTTATGAGTATCGATGCGCTGGAGGATACGACTGTCTGTTACCTGAGTTATGATGCGATGGAACAATTGTATAGGGAGGTGCCAAAGCTGGAGCGGTTCTTCCGCATTCTCACACAAAATGGCTTGTATGTTTATCAACGTCGCACGATCTCCAATCTCTCAGAGACTGCAGAATCAAGATATAAACGCTTCCGTAAGCGCTACCCTGATCTGGAATTGCGTATTACGCAAAAGCATATTGCTTCCTATCTGGGCATAACACCGGTGTTTCTAAGTATGCTACGGAAGCGTATGTAATGAGAAAAAGCCTGGAAGCATTAATACCTGTCTACCCTGATACTATTTCAAATCTTCTGTCGAAGCACTGAAGTTGATATGTAAGACATTTCCATTGGCTGTTAACAACGATGGTACTGACTTCACTCCCGCCTGTTCGATATAAAATGTTATGGGATGATTATGCGGTTAAAATTGAATGGGATGTACTTTCTATTTATTTTTTGATAAGCACAAAAAGTGCAAGAATTAATGATCGAATATATGAGTAGCTAATTAAATTGAATATTGTAACCTATGGCAAATGTTATAGGAGACTAAATTAATGGTATCAAATAATGGATCTGATATATATATGAATACCATCTCTTGCATGAGTTACCTCGGCAGATAAAACACTTGACCAAAGCTGGCTTTGAGTTCGAACGATTTGACTCCGGTCGGAATACTAAAGGAGCCTTCTTACCGGTCCACCCAACATAATTATCTTACTAATAATACATTGTTCATCCATGAAAACAGTTGTATTCTCTGCGAAACCATACGATAAGACCGTTTTAAACCAGCATAACAATCATTATCACTATGCGTTGCGCGTAATAAGAAACTGGTATAACGCAGAGATTTATTTCTTTTGCAGATCGAAAGTCCCTTGTATAGGAACACGCTCACCAAACACACCCTTGCTGATCAGTGATGTAAACGTTCCTTTAAAAATGCCATTCCTGTAATCCAGACTGGTAATTACCGTATTTCCTCTTTCATAAGTTCCCCATTCCATAATATATCCGCCTTTCCCGGGAGCTGAAGCTACCAGAGTATATAACGGATAAGTCCCACCTACCTGAGTCCATGCGGAAATGCCAAGGCTTTTGGCTCCATTCCCACTGCTGGCCCACAAATGAATAGTTGAGGTATCACCATTCAACTCTCCCCGAAAAAGAAAGATCGTATCCTTATCATCAAAGGTGTAAGTCTGCCCCTCCACTGTAAAAGTAACCAGACCTTTAACATAGACCTCAGCAGGAGCCGCTTCTGGTATCGTATCTATCGGCGGTTCCCGATCAGGGAGATGCTCTTTGTAACAGGCGGTGACTGATAAAATGATCACAAAAATAATGGTGCAGGCACTAAAGACGCGTTTCATGACAGGTGGTCGTATAGGTTAGCACAAAACTACTCAAATTGAATTAAAAAAGATGTGTTCGGCCGGACATAAAAAAACCGAGGCCATCACTTATACAGACAGCCAACCGGTTATACGGGTGCTATCACACTCAACTAAAATTCATTCCCCTGAGCTACAGCGGCTTAAAAGTAAACACTATAACAATGATCATGCAAAGGAAAGCATATCTATCAGTAATTTACTAAAGAAGGACAATCAAGGAAAGGAGCAGGAGCTAAAAGAAACACAGGCGGAAATAAACGAGCTATACATAGGAACACCAAACGCCCGTTCTTTACACCTTGACGATGAATTTACAGCAGAAGAATCTAAAGAGATTAAGACAGACTTGACCAGGAGGACAGAGGAGTTGGAAAAGAAGAAGACAAAGTTATTATCCACGGACGACAACTATCAGGAGTACTTATCCCAAGGCGGCGAAATCATGAAGAACATAGCCAATCGCTATGTTTCAGCTTCCCCAATTGGCAAAAAACAAATCCTTGGTTTGATCTTCGCAGAAAAGCTGATTTTTTCAGATAATAAATTTCGAACCACAGTGCCTAATGTCTTCCCCGAGTTAATTAAGCAGGCCTGGAGCGGACTTAGACGAATATAAATAGCAAAAGGTCGGAGATGTCCGACCTTTCCGCTTTCGTGCTCAATGCTGATATAAATTCGAACCAATTAATTGTGATAATTAATAAGTTATACTACAAAAGCCAGATTGACGCCTGAGTAATCCATTTGAAGTGATCGGCTTAGGAAAGCTAGCTCCTGATCTCTCTCCTCATGAACAGGTAATAGGACCATGCAAAACAAACGGTAGTAGCTGCGACTAATCCGCTTACCTGCGGCCATACGATCATAAGGCTTTCTTTAAAGGGTAAGGGCGCTGGCACGGCACCTGCCATGTCCTCCATACTGACGGGACCCAGGCTGCGTACGGATGGCATCAGTAGGGTGGTAGTGGCATCTGTATAAAGCTGGCTGGGGGCTATCCGTAAAAGGTCAAGAATCATATTGTTGTATCCTATGATCTGCTCCTGTGATAACATACCTGGATCTGCCGGGAGTATGGCCCTTACCAGTAGTTTTACCAGTAGCTGATAAAATACGGTAAGAAAGATCCATATCCCAATAGCGGTTAATGCTGCCGCAGCGCCTTGTTTGAGGCGAACAGACAGCAGGATGGAAAGCGCCAGCCAGAAAGCAACATATATAATGCTGAAGAAGGTAAAAGTGAAGATTCTTAATACCTCCTGTGGTTCTATGCGTACACCGGTAAAGAGCAAACCACCACCTACCATAAGCAATATCAGGGAAGTAAAGAAAACTGTGACAACCATACCGGCGCTCATAAACTTGGAAAGTAAAAAGTTGTCCCGGTATACCGGTTGTGCCATGATCCTGACGAGCGTACCATTGCTCTGCTCTGTATTGATGGCATCAAAACCAAGGCTGATTCCGAGCAATGGCCCAAGGAAACTTACAAATACATGGAAGGGCGGCACTACATTGTCGGTAACCGTGAGCAGTTTTAAGTAGAGAAAAGTGTGATCAGGATCGCTCAGATTGCTGGTAGCATTGCTAATGCCGGAGAGCGAAACGTACATGGCAACTACGAAAGTGATTAAGACAAGCGACACCATAACAATGAGGCGCCAGCTACGTATATGGTCTGCAATCTCTTTACGCACCATCACACGGAAGGGAGAAGGTACATGGGAGACGGTGTACCTGTTACTGCTACGGTTGTTCTTTAAAGAAAGTCCTTTGAAGGAAACTGGCAGGCTTTTCATGAGTTGTATTTTCAGCTACATTGTTTTCAAAATACTTTTGATAGATATCATCCAGGCTGTAATCTTTCTGATGTACGCCGGTTATATCGCACCCATTTTCCACCAGCAGGCGTACAATGGAAGGTGTGATATCGCGGGTGCAGAAGAAGGTAAGGCAGTTGTTCTGCACTGACACTTCTTTCACGGCATCCAGTTCTGAAAAGATAGGCATAAGCGGCCATGGTTGTATAATGGGCCTGACAAGTGTGACGGTGGTGGAGTATCCTTCGCGGTCCAGCAAGTTTCCGGAAAGGGTATCAATATTGCCTTCCACTTCCAGTTTGCCATTTACGAAAATGCCTACCCTGTCACATATCTGCTGTACATGGTGCAGGTGATGGGAGGAGATCAATACGGTGATTCCGTGTTGCCTGCTGAGTTGTCTGATTAGTGTGAGAAATTCCCTCACCCCAGCAGGATCAATACCGAGCGTCGGCTCATCGAGGATAATGACGGCTGGTTTTTTGATTAGCACGTCTGCAAGCCCCAGGCGTTGCTTCATTCCCCGGGAAAAGGTAGATGTACTTCTATTCATATCACCTGCAAGGCCTACCAATGCCAGCGTTTCCGTGGCTCTTGTCTTTACTTCATGCTCCGGAAGGCCATTTAAACGGCCAATGTAAAGCAGATTCTCCAGGGCGGTCATGCTATCGTAGAATCCGACACTGTCCGGCATGTAACCTACGGTACGCTTTACCGCAATTGGCTCCCGGGTAGCATTAAATCCGCACACGTATGCGGTGCCTTCTGTGGGCTCTGTGAGGCCCAGCATCATAAGGATGGTGGTGGTTTTACCGGCACCGTTAGGTCCTAATAAACCGAATATTTCGCCTCTGCGGATTGCGAGGTCGAGACCATTCACTGCTTTCTTCTTCCCATAGCATTTTGTCAACCCTTTCAGTTGTATGATAGGATCGTTCATCTGTAACATGATGTGTTTTTGTTGTTGTGGAAAGGTATATTTAATGGAGGTACCGTTATCGCCGGCCGTACTTACGTATGAGATACCAGACGAGGCCTATAGCTGCGAGTATGACCAGAATGCCGATCCATCCTGCCAGCAATGACGTTTTTACGGTGATGCGGAAAATAGCCTGCGTGTTGCTTTCCTGGCTCCTTGCAGTGAACGTAGCGACGTAATCGCCGGCAATAGTCTTGTCAGGCACGCTTATTTTTGCAGTGACCTCCTGTGAGGCATCCGGGTTCAGTTGCTGAATCTTTGCCGGCTCAAACGTGCATTCCCACTGGGGTGGCAGTTGAGCAGACAGCTCGAGCTGCTTTAGTGGAAGTGTGCCGGTATTCTTTACAGTGAGGTGGATATCATGGTGGACACCTGACGTAACCTCATCACTCAGACGGCCGGTAGGTGTTGTGAGCATGATGTTGTAGCTGCCTTTAACTACAGCTTCAAGCTCTATAGAAAGGGTGTCATGGAGGGATGCTGCCCGGATGGGAATCGTGTACTTTCCTGGTTTTACATTGGGAGAAGGATTCACTTCCACGGAGAGTTCCTCAGACTTTGCACCGGACATATTAAGTGAGGTGACTAGCGTACCCTGGGCGCGAAAGCTTGCGATCCAGCCGGCGGGTACATCTGCCGAGAGTTCATAGATTAAGGGTGTAGTACCAGGATTTTTCAGGGTGGCACTATAGCGGAAGGTTTCATTTGCCGGAGCTTCGATGTTCATTAACCTTACCGTAAAATTCTCATTACCACCCGTAGCAGTGGTGTTTTTTTGTGCTTTTAAAGGTGTTTGCCCTGTGAAGATAGCGATGCATAATAAATAGGAAAAACGCGTTCCTCGTGGCTTGCGCAAGCGAATAGAGAGTGATTTTGTAAACATGATCCAATAACTAAAATTTATAAAATGATAGTTTTCAAAAAATGTCAGTGTAATATCGTTACCAACAATTGGATGGAACGGATGGCAATTTAAAAACATAGAGAAAAATATAGAACAGCGTAAAAAAAAATTAACAAGTTTTTAAGGTGTGGGGTTTCCAGGTGTCAGTTGCATCTTTATATAGAATCGCGATACAGACCAGCGTCAGATGATTGTAAGATAACGGCAAGGCCTGATGTTGAAGAAGACATGCGCGGAAATTAACATCCCTATTTGTTTTACTGCATCAGCTAGTAATTGTCTGGTTAAAAAGGGGCTGATATGCCAATTTATACCAATTCGGACACTTCTCCGACCTTTCCGCTTTGTGCACGGTAGCGGAATGTTTACGATTGCGCTGTGCAAAGTCCGTGGGGTGGGGATTTTTTTTCAGATGAAACACCTCGAAATTACCCGACAGGTACTCAATCCTGTCCGACAAGGTCTAATCAACTATCGGAAGCGAGTCTTGCGTAGTCATCAGAAATGATGGCACGAAGCGTAGACAGCGACTGCCGAAGGTATGCTATTGAGCCTCGAAATGTTCCTGTATGTCGAAGCTTTAGTTGTTCGTAAGGCTAAAGCAACATCAAACCTGCGTTATAGACGAGTGGGGACGATTCGACCGGGGTCTGAGAACATATCGAAGTCAGACTGGGGTAGTACGGGAACACAGGAGAGCCTAACGTCTCCAAACGGAAGTCGGTTCATGGGATTGACCGAACAAGAATAATCCGGGCTTATAGGGTTTGTATCGTCACCTTGTTAAGCGCTAAGAAAAGGCGATATCGGGAGGTATCCGAACCGAGAGAAATTGAAGGTAAGGAGAAGGACGAAGGCAGTCTTAGCATCCTCATAGTACTGTTAGAAGGGTGGGAAATCAGCTCTATGAAAGCCACTTAGTAGGGAAGGGGGATGTCTGTTTACGGAACTAGCATCTTAGCAACACTAAATGTACCAGAGACATGAATGAAGTGTTAACAGTAGAGATGCAGATAGCGGCCCGGGCAAGGAAGTATCCGGGAGAAGCGCTGACTAACCTGCATGAATTTATTGATATCAGACTATTGCATAACTGCTTCGATTCCCTGAATAAGAAGGGCGCAAGCGGAGTAGATGCGGAGAAATGGACTGATTACAATAAACAAAGAAATGAGAGAATCCCCGAGTTATTGACGGCTTTTAGGAGCGGTAACTACCGTGCACCCAACATCCGGCGGGTATTTATACCAAAAGGAGATGGAAAGCTGCGTCCGTTAGGTCTTCCGACAGTGGAAGATAAGCTGTTGCAGACGGCTGTATCGCGCGTCCTGACGCCGATATATGAAGGCATATTCTATCATGAATCGTATGGATTTAGGCCGGGCAAATCCCAACACCAGGCAGTAGAAGAACTGTCCAGAGAAGTGAGCATGAACCGGATGCGTTATATTATTGACGCAGATATGCAAAACTACTTTGGTAGCATAGATCATAGCCGCCTGCGTGAGTTCCTTAACCTAAAGATAAAAGATGGTGTGATAAGGAAAATGATAGACAAGTGGTTGAAGGCAGGTATACTTGAAAATGGTCAGGTCGTGTATCCCACGGAAGGTACTCCTCAGGGCGGTAGTATATCTCCGTTACTGAGTAACATTTACCTGCACTATGTACTGGATATCTGGTTCAAAGATCAAATCCAGCGATTACTGAAGGATGACAGCTTTATGATCCGTTTTGCGGATGACTTTCTTCTTGGTTTTACCAACAAGGAAGATGCATTACGAGTGATGGCAGTTTTACCGAAACGATTAAGTAAATACGGACTGATCCTACATCCAGAAAAGACCAGATTAATAGATCTGGATGATGATGGAGAAGATCATCCCCGTACTACGTTTGACTTTTTAGGTTTTACTCACTATATAACTAAAAGCCGAAATGGAAAACGTATCCTTAAGCGCAAAACAAGCAGTAAGAAACTGAACGCGGCTTTGAAGCGTCTGAGTGACTGGATCAAGTTCTATAGACACAAGCTACCTATAGCAGAACTTATAGCATCACTGAACCAGAAACTACGCGGCCACTATGCCTACTATGGTATAACATTCAATATCCGGAAGCTGCATACGTACTATAACCGGACTAAACGCTTGCTCCATAAATGGCTAAACCATCGCGGAGGTAAGCGTGTATGGACATGGGAAAAGATAAGAATGCTAACGATGGAGTGGATACCCCTTGTAAGACCGAAGGTCTATCACAGTTATCAATTAGCGAAACCGTAAACAGAGGAACCGTATGCGGGAAATCCGCTCGTACGGGACTGTGGGGGAGCGGGGAGGTAACGAACCGCTCTACCCGGAACCAAATTAAATTGATAATCAAAAACTTATCAACAAAATGCGTATTTGCTTCTAATATTTGTCATTAACAATGATCCCCTTACTCTAAATCTATTAGCGATTTCATTTCGTCAATGAAATGATACCCGTTGGTCTATCTTCCAAAGATGGCTGACAACAGTATCAATTTCTCTTCCAGCTCTGAAGTGGTAATATATTTTAGTCTCAAATGTCGAATCTGTCTCATAAAAATCTGCTATCAAAGTATCTTTTATTATATAATCTGCATCACAAAAACTAGCGATCTGCATTTTGCTTATCTCATTCAATGTTCTTGTGTTAACCGTAATAATAAATCTGTCTCCACAGTGACCTCCGAAACAATTGATGTAAGCCACCGATACACTATCATTAATTTTATATACGCCAAATCCGGTTATATAAGGAGCCCGTTTGAGATATAATGAATCAAAGCTGAAATATCGGTTTAACTGTGAAATTGGAATTTCCTTTCGTTCCGCAATAAGTTGTAATATCGGAGTACTGCTATCTTCTCCTTTACTGACTGACGTAGTATATTTATTCAATAATGTGTTGGGCACTTTTTCCTTGGGGACACTGTGTCTTTGAAAGTTGCATGAACATAAGGTATATGATAAAATATAAACTAATAACATTGCGCTATCATGATATCTGTCAAATACTGTCCTACTCATAAGATATTCACTTGTAAAAAACTAAGAATTTTAATCTGATCTATGCTGTTACTAATTTTAATAGCATCTTACGTGAAGATATAGGAAGGTATTGACGTTTTTAATGTTCCTTTCCAACTCGAGTGGTTAAGGTGTCCTGAGGATTCCATGAATGGGTACGTTATATGTTTAGTATCAGTCAATACTAAATACATTGGGACAAAAGTCATGTTGCGATTTCAATAAGAGGGAATTATGTAAATACTGAATTTTGCTGAAAGGGGGGACCGGAATCGAACTTGTTTTATGCTGATTAAGAGATAGTTACAAATTGGATCAGTAATCACAAAAATAGTAAGACCCGCTCTAAGAGCGGGTCTTACTATTTTTGTGCCCAGAACTGGATTCGAACCAGCACACCCTTGCGAGCGCTGCGACCTGAACACAGTGCGTCTACCAATTTCGCCATCTGGGCAACTGATTTCCGTGTCAGGGAGTGCAAATGTAGAAACTTTTTTAAAACCAACAAATTTTTTTTAAAAGCCTGCATTTAACAACCCCAGCCGGAACTTCCCAAATACCTCCGAAACCTTTATCTGTCCGCTGCTATCCATCATTTCTCCTGTGAAAATATTTTTCCATCTGCCCGGTGCTCCGGCTGGCAATAGCACTGTTGTATCTGTAGGAACCTCTCCGGATAACGGCACAATTACAATCACCCATTCCTGCCGATACACACGCGCATAAGCCACAATATGTGCGTTATTTGTCTGTAAAGGCAGATAATCACCATCCAGAAAAATTTCGGCATGCGATCTCCGGAAGTTTAACGCCTTCCAGGTAACAAACAGCTTTTCCAGACCAAGCTGCCTGTTCTCGGAAAGATATCTGAAGAAATCAGACTGTTGTTCTCTGGCGATAATGTCATCGAGATATTGTTGTCGCAAAGTGTAATTGACTGGGCGACGGTTATCCGGATCTACGTAACTATGATCCCATAGCTCGCAGCCCTGATAGATATCCGGAATGCCCGGGGCGGTAATTTTAATCAGCACCTGTGCAAGCGTAGCTGTAATTGCCTGTTGATCGATAGTATCAACGAAGCTGCGTACGCTGCTCAGAAAATGTTCATCCGTCAGCAGTTGCTGTACAAAATTAGTAGCATGCTGTTCGTAGGTCTCTTCAGGAGCTGACCATGCTGTATTCACTTTTGCTTCCCGCAATGCTTTGATCAGATATTGCTGCAGACGTTCAATGTATTCCGGATTGACAACTCCGTCTATCGGAAAACCGGCAATCACGGACTGATAAATAAAGTATTCATCGTTCAGTGTCAGGCCGCTGCCAGGAAACTGCTCCCGCCATTGGGTTAATTGCTCTTTCCATTGAGAAGGATGCAGTGATAGCATATTCAGCCGCATACGACCATCTTCTCCACGTTTGGTGTCATGGGTAGAGGTGGTATTCAGTGAGGCAGGAGTATGTTGTTGACGAGCTGTTAACCTTTGGTGGAAGGTATCGATGGAAAAGTCGCTTGTCGCCGGACTATCACCCACCTCGTTATGCGCAAGCAGAGCATTGTATACATAGAAGGTCGTGTCCTCTACACCTTTCGCTGTCACCGGGCCTGTAAACTGCATCAGTCGTTGCAGGAATAACAGGCGGTTACGGGCTCGCTCCGCATCAGGAATATCTTCCCATAATGCCTCCAGTAATCCTATCTCTGTTTCTGCGTGACGATTCATAGCGCGTATACGGGCAAACGTTGTTTGTATGATTTCCCGGGAATAGTCATCAATTGGAAACTGCCCCGGATAGAGCCGGTATATTGGCAGACAAATAATAAACAGCGCAATAGCTTCTTTCAATTGTTCCCGGTCAGTACGTGCATCAGCCAGTTTAAGCGCATAACAATAGCGGATGAGGTTCTCCCATTCCCCGCCCATATATCGCTCTAAAATCAGCCTTTTCTTCTCATAAACAATGTCCTGATAGGCTGGTAGCTCAGGTAGTAACTCCTGATACCAGTCAGTTAGTTGTTTTTCTCCGGAATTGCTGGTCAGGAGATGGTTGGTAAAAGCCAGAAACTCATAACCGCTCGTACCTTGTAATGCCCAGTCAGCAGGAAGAGATTCCGCATGCTCAAGGATTTTTTCTGCTATAATGTAACAATTACTTCCAAATAACATCCGTAGCCGCTGAATATACGTCGCCGGATCACGCAGACCGTCTATATGATCTATACGAAGTCCCTGTATCAGTTCCTCTCTGTAAAGACTATGCAGGAATGTATGATATTCGTCAAACACGGCTTGGGACTCCATACTTAGTGTGATCAACTCATTTACCGTAAAAAAGCGGCGGTAATTGATCCGTTGATCTGCTTCCTGCCAGCTGCAAAGTAGATAATACTGCTGTTGCATCAGTTGCAGCATAACCTCTTTGTCATTGCTGATGCGTGTCGCAATACCCTCCAATACAGATCGATTAGCTGTACCATACAGTTCTTGTTTCACCTGCGTCCAGTCTTTCAACGCAATCCCTTTGGTGGCCTGCTGATACAAATTGTCAAACAAACCCAGCACCGGCAATGCATCGCTGTCTTTTAACAGAGACTGTAACACTTCATATGCGGAAATGGATAAAGGGAACGTCTGTTCAAAATAAGTTATCTCTAATTCTTTATCGGTATATACCAGTTTAATTTCACCTGCTTCAATACACGCTTCCAGACTTTTCCCCAGAAAAGGTGTCATCAGCTTACCCGCAAGGTCAGGAGATGGGTGCTGCCAATCTATATCAAAATATTTGTAGTAAGGCGATAACGGACCGCGCTCCATCACATCATATAATCTATGATTGCTCAGATGAAACGCCATATGATTAGGCACAATGTCCTGCAACCAATTCATATCCCGTTGTTGTAATATCTTTTTGATCTCGCGCAACTGCTCTATAGTTCCAATAGCAGGATTGATCATATGTGGATCTGTCACATCATACCCATGCATACTACCCGGAGCCGCCGTGAAGATAGGGGAGGCGTATACCGTGGAAATACCCAGCTTGTCCAGATAGTCCAGAATATCTTTCAGATCAGTAAATGTAAACCCGCCATGCAATTGCAGCCGGTAAGTGGACGAAGGTGGATTATTTGATTTCATAAACGATAGCTGAGAATGGTTGTATTGAGATTGCTTCGGATGTAGTCGCCTGATCAGGTGTTGTACTGCCCGGCCCATGCCAGACGGCAGCCGCAGAATCAAACTTTTTCAATAAGTCGCCTGCCCCTGTGTATTGATAAGTTACAGCATGATCACTGAAGTTGAATAGTATCAACAGCCGGTCATCATTGCCCGACCGCTCTACTAACAGTAATTGTTCTTCTGCCTGTGGAATCTGCACTTTTACTCCTTCCCGGGATGTGTTTAGCATAGCCTGTCTGGTTCTGCGAAATGCGATCAGGAATCTGTACAGCTCCGTCAAAGCTGTTGCATTGTCGGTTTTGGTATGCCAGCTGAGAGTGGACTGATTAAATGTTTCGACAGACTGTGGATCTGGTACTTCGCCTTCCCAGGCAAAGGAGGCAAATTCTTCCCTGCGTCCGTTCGTAACAGCAGCAATCAGATCCTTGTCGCTATGACTGGTAAAGAACTGAAAAGGGTTTGTTTCGCCATATTCCTCACCCATAAACAATAGTGGAATATGCGGAGATAACAATACTACCGCTGCCGCCAGTTTTTGCGCTTCAAAAGGCAATTGTGTTGTCAGTCTGTCGCCCAGCATCCTGTTACCGATCTGATCATGATTTTGCGCAAACACCACAAATTGATGGTAATCATTCTCCGAAGGAGCCACACCAAAATGCCTTTTCCTTACACTGGAATATTCCCCGGTAAATACATAAGAATCCTGATAGGACTTAGCCATTGGCGCTAATCCACCGAAATCTGCATAGTAACCATTCACCTCGCCTGTCAGCAGACTATGCAACGCGTGATGAAATTCATCTATCCACTGCCCATGCATTCCATAACCGCCTTTTTCCCGTGGAGTGATGTACCGCGGACTATTCAGATCAATCTCCGCAATCAGAAACTTCTTTTTGCCGGATGATACTTGCAATGCATCTACCAGTTCAGACAATTCAGCTGTAAAATGACGTGCTCCGCAATCCCATATCGCATGCACCGCATCCATCCTGAGCCCGTCTATATGAAATTCATCCAGCCACATCAACGCATTCTGAATGTAATACGCTCTGACAGCATCACACCACGCATCATCAAAATTGAGTGCCGGCCCCCATGGTGTTTTGTATTTGTCAGTAAACCATGGGCCATATTGTGCAAAATAATTACCCTCCGGACCGAGATGATTATACACTACATCCAGAATAACTGCAATGCCATGCTGGTGGGCAGCATTTACCAACGCCTTTAATCCGTTAACGCCTCCATAAGAATGCTGCACGGCAAAAGGATAAACACCATCATATCCCCAATTACGATCACCGGGAAATTGCCCCACCGGCATAAGTTCTATTGCGGTTATCCCCAATGAACGGAGATAACCTAGTTTATCAATAATGCCCTGAAAATTGTGTGTCGGAGAAAATGTGCCGGTATGTAACTCATAAATGATCAGTTCCTGTAGTGTAAGCCCTTCCCAACTATTATCCGTCCATTCAAAATCAGGGCTGACTACTTCAGATACACCATGTACGCCCTCTGGCTGATAACGGGATGCCGGGTCTGGTAAAGATGTTTCTTCGTCCAGTACATATTTGTATTGCGTACCTGCAGATAAACCTTCAATTGTCGTATGCCAGTACCCCTTATCATCCCGTTGCATAGGATAGACCTGCGGATCCGGTTGTACTACTGATAATGCAACCTGCTGACGAAAAGGAGCCCAGACGCTGAATTTACATGTATTGTCGGGCTGTAAAGCAGCCCCTGCAAAAGGATAAATATTTGCCAAAGTTTTTTTGAGGAGAAACTGAAAATAATATGCCAGTGATCTGGTC
Source organism: Chitinophaga pinensis (assembly GCF_007896845.1). Classification (GTDB taxonomy): domain Bacteria; phylum Bacteroidota; class Bacteroidia; order Chitinophagales; family Chitinophagaceae; genus Chitinophaga; species Chitinophaga pinensis_C. The sequence goes on from NZ_VOHS01000023.1 coordinate 20,498, forward strand.
TGCATCATAACTGTCTATCGGCTTGATCATGTGGAAATTATGCGGCACAATTTCTACATTCTGGGCCGAAAAAATGCGTTGTCCCGGCTTACACACAGCAGATTGAACTGTGCAGGGTTTTTGCTAAGTATAATCTCATTAACCCGAAAGTAGATCTATCTATGTCAAGTAAAGTAAAGGACACAAACTGGTGGAAAGAATCGATCATCTATCAGATCTATCCATGGAGTTTTAAAGACAGTAACGGTGATGGCATCGGTGATTTGCAGGGTATCATCTCCAGACTCGACTATATCCAAAGTCTGGGTGTTGATATGGTGTGGTTAAATCCCATTTACAAGTCTCCTAATGATGATAATGGTTATGATATCAGTGACTATTATGATATCATGAAAGAGGTGGGCACAATGGCAGATTTTGATGCTTTGCTTAAAGGACTACATGACAGAAAGATCCGTCTTATGATGGATATTGTTGTCAACCATACCAGTGATGAACATCCCTGGTTTCAGGAAGCAAAACAATCGAGACAAAGCCCTTATTATAACTATTACCACTGGTGGCCTGCCGAAAAAGGAAAACCACCCCGCCGTTATAGTCACTTCGATGCCACCGGCAGTGCATGGACATATAATAAAGCAACTGACTCTTACTATCTGCATTACTTCTCCGAAAAAATGCCTGATCTCAATTGGGAAAATCCGGAGGCGCGTAAAGCTATCTATGCCATCATGAACTTTTGGTTTGATAAAGGCGTAGACGGCTTCAGAATGGATGCTATCTGCTATATTTCAAAAGATACCAGTTGGCCGGATGTGGAAAAAATAGTAGCAGAAAAGTATCAGCACGATTGGGCTGGTTATTATGCACATGGTCCGCATTTACATGAATACTTACAGGAGATGCACCGGGAGACGCTGAACCGGCCCGACGTTACCACATTGGCAGAAGCATCTGGTATTACAAAAGAAGAAGCACTTGATTTTGTAAAGGAAGACCGGAAAGAACTCCACATGCTGTATCATTTTGAGGGAGTCCAGCTTGGATTCGCCAAAGAAGGATATAAACGCCTCGACCCCAAAGGGCTTGATCTCCGACAGTTGAAACAATTATATACCGACTGGGACAGAATCTTCGAACTGGACGGCTGGGGGACCATCTATCTCGGCAATCACGATCAGCCACGTATGGTGACGCGTTGGGGGAATGACGATGAACAATTCCGTGAAATCTCTTCCAAAATGCTGATCACCTTCCTGCTCACCATGAGAGCTACGCCGATTTTCTACTATGGAGACGAACTCGGTATGACAAATATCCGTTTTGAGAAGATTGAAGACTATCGCGATATAGAGACCATCAACATGTATAAATACATACAGAGTCAGGGTGGTGATCTGGCGCATTTTCTGAAAGATGCAGCTCTTACCGGTAGAGACAATGGTCGTACACCCTTTCAATGGGATGAATCTCCCAATGCCGGTTTCACAACCGGTAAGCCATGGTTGAAGATCAATGAGAATTATAAACTGATCAACGCCGCTCAACAGGATAGGGATGAACGCTCTATTCTGCAATACTTCCGGCAACTGGTACTGCTACGTAAACACAAGCCAGTACTTATTCATGGTAAATATGAATTGCTGGATGCGGATCATCCACAGGTGTATACCTACACCCGCACATTGGATCAGGAGAAAATGCTCATTGTCCTCAACTTTTCAAAAGAGGAAGTGTTGTATACATTACCGTTTGTACTCGATGTCGGTACTGAACCACTCGTGAATAATATGCTCTCCTTCAAGCTCGAGAATGATTCCGTAACACTTGCTCCTTATCAGGCATTGGTCTTCGGACCACTGCCAACAGACTTACCACCCTTACAGGACGAGGAACAGGCTTTTGCCGAAGATCTGCCTATTGTGAAAGTAAAAGAAGAAAATTCAAGCCTTGAATCCAATGAGCTTGCTATCTGACAAATGATTAACTAAACATACTCCATGCTATCCCTTCCTTGACGCGGGAAGGGATAGTGGGAGGCCAATCATGTGCTATGAACCAGACTGTAGTATATCCGGGCAGTCCCTATCCATTAGGGGCCACCTGGGACGGAAAAGGAGTAAATTTTGCCCTCTACGCAGATAATGCAACCGGTGTTGAACTTTGCCTGTTTAATACAACCGCAGACGAGGCAGAAGCCTTTAAGATAAAGATCAAAGAACGTTCTCACCAGGTATGGCACTGTTACATACCCGATATAAAACCCGGCCAGTTGTACGGCTACCGCGTACATGGTCCCTACGAACCGCAAAACGGTCATCGTTTCAATGCTAAGAAATTATTGATAGATCCATACGCCAAAGCAATCGCCGGTACCATCGATTGGAGTGACGCCCTGTTCGGGTATAAATTGGGCGATCCCGAAGAAGATCTCAGTTTCAGTGATGTGGATAGCGTACCATTTATTCCCAAAAGTGTAGTAGTGGACCAGTCTTTTGATTGGGAAGGTGATCGTGCTCCTAAGATCGCTTATAATGAATCCATCATCTACGAGGCACATGTCAAAGGCTTTACAAAGCTGCATCCTGATATCCCGGAGGATATCCGGGGTACCTATGCAGGTATGGCTCATCCGGTGACCGTTAATTACCTGAAGGAATTGGGGATTACCGCCGTCGAGTTAATGCCGGTACATCACTTTGTGGCAGACAGGCACCTTGTAGACCGCGGACTTACCAACTATTGGGGCTATAATACCATCGGCTTCTTTGCACCGGATGCCCGCTATGCCGCCCATGGTGTACTGGGAGAGCAGGTAACCGAATTTAAACAACTGGTCAAAACCCTGCATCAGGCAGGTATAGAAGTGATTCTGGATGTGGTATACAACCATACAGGGGAAGGCAATCATCTGGGACCGACTTTGTCTTTCCGGGGAATAGACAACGCGTCTTACTATCGGCTGACAGAAGATAAGCGCTATTACATGGATTACACCGGTACCGGGAATACCCTGAACGCTTACCTTCCAAACGTACTGCGCCTGATGATGGACAGCCTGCGTTACTGGATTCAGGAAATGCATGTAGATGGTTTCCGCTTCGATCTGGCATCAACACTGGCACGTGAACTTCATGAAGTAAATACATTGAGTGCCTTTTTTGATATCGTCTATCAGGATCCGGTGATCTCTCAGGTCAAACTGATCGCTGAACCATGGGATATCGGCGAGGGCGGTTATCAGGTGGGGAAATTCCCTCCCGGCTGGGCCGAATGGAACGGTAAGTACCGTGATTGCATCCGGGACTACTGGAGAGGAGCTGATAGTATGCTGGGTGAATTTGCTGAACGCTTTACCGGGAGCTCCGATCTGTATAAAAATGACTACCGTAGTCCGACAGCCAGTATCAACTTTGTAACAGCGCATGATGGCTTTACCCTTCGGGATCTGGTATCTTACAACGATAAACATAACGAGGCGAATCTCGATGATAACAGGGATGGGGACGATCATAACCGTTCATGGAACTGTGGTGCAGAGGGCCCTACTGATGATGAGGGCGTATTGGCACTGAGAAGCCGCCAGCAGCGTAATTTCTTTGCAACACTTTTATTATCTCAAGGGGTGCCGATGATCGTCGCAGGAGATGAACTCGGCCGTACCCAGAGAGGAAACAACAACTGTTATTGTCAGGATAATGAATTATCATGGGTGAATTGGCAGCAGATCGACAACGATCTCTTACAGTTTACCCGCCAGCTGATTGCCCTGAGAAGAGCACACCCTGCCTTCTGTCGCAGACGTTGGTTCCAGGGGCAGCCAATCAAAGGAATAGGACTGGAAGATATCGCGTGGTTCCTGCCGGATGGTGTTGAAATGTCTGATGAACACTGGAGTCACGATTTTGCAAAGTCTATGGCAGTATTTTTCAATGGTAAAGGACTACACCATAGCGGTCCCAAAGGGGAGCAGATCGTGGATGATAGTTTTTATATCATTTTTAATGCGCATTATGAGCCATTGGATTTCACCCTTCCTCCGGAAAAATATGGTCACACCTGGACCAAATTACTGGATACGCGTGATACGCAGGTTACAGAACGTGAGGAAGTTTACAAAGCACAGCAGACAATCAATGTAGATGCCCGCTCGGTCATGGTGCTCCGGCATAAACTGATGCACTGAGCTAATTGATAAAATACATAAATTCAATAGTGCTGCCCGGCAACTGTACCATCTTCTCATGGTGCAGGCCGATTTTGTTCAGCAAGGCAATGGCATGGTCATTCTTTTCTGTTGTAATAGCAGCAACCCGGGGCAGTTTCAATGTAGTAAGGGCATAGTCTTTTACAGCATTGGCTGCCTCATAGGCATATCCCTTACCGGTATAGTCAGGAAGAAAAGCAAACCCTATATCTACCTCCTCCAGACCGTCTCTTTTTATCAGACCAGTCATCCCGATAGGCGTTTTTTCCTCTTTCAGGGTCACCATATATAAACCGAAACCATGCTGATCATAGCTGGCCAATGGTCCATTGATCAGATAATTGCGGGCGTCATGCAGGCCCCTGACATTCCTGTCCCCGATATAAATCAGCCAGGTAGGAGAGTTTAATAAACGGTATATAAAAGGCGCATCATCAATGGTAAATCGACGGAGTTGCAGGCGGGCTGTTTCGCAGATAAGCATAGTACTGTTTCTATAAGTTCTTAAAATGACAGCTATTAAGTAAGTTAGCAAAAAAAATGCTAGATGGTGAAGTATACCACGACCATATTGAAATTTGAGCAGCAGGGCGAGAAAACAGGATGGACATACATTACCGTCCCGGAAGATATTGCACAGGAAATCAAACCGGGTAACAGAAAGATATTCCGTGTAAAAGGAAAGCTGGATAAATACGCAATAGAAGCAATCGCACTGCTGCCCATGGGAGATGGTTCCTTTATACTGCCCCTGAACGCGGCAATACGTAAGGGCATCGCCAAAAAGGTCGGTGCGAAGGTCGAAGTACAACTGAAAGAAGACGATAATCCAGATCCTGTGAACTCACCCGAATTCATGGAATGCCTGCAGGATGAACCGGAAGCACTGGCTTTTTTCAATACACTGACCAAAGGTCACCAGAATTATTTCCTGAAATGGATAGAGACGGCAAAGACGGAACCTACCAAGGCAAAACGTATTGCACAGTCCATTACCGGACTGGCCCGTAAACAGGATTATCCGGCAATGATCCGATCAAACAAAGGAAAATAGTACCTTCGCGGCAAAATAAAGCGATTACATGTATAAAGTAGGTGAATACAACCTGTTAAGGGTAAAGAAAGAAAGCGAATACGGCCTGTTCCTGGATGGGGGCGATCAGGAAATCCTGATGCCTAAACGTTTCGTACCTGCCGGCGCCCAAAAAGGAGATGAACTCAAAGTATTCATTTATCACGATTCCGAAAACCGGTTGACTGCTACTAATCAGGAACCTTATGGGATAGTGGGTGATATCGTGAACCTGAAAGCAACCGGCGTCACAGAACAGGGCGCATTTCTGGACTGGGGACTTATGAAAGATCTGTTCGTACCCGCCTCCAAACAGCTCAGTAAAATGCATCCCGGTCAGGATTATCTGGTAAAGATCTATCTGGATGAACTCACCAACCGCGTAGCTGCTACCGAAAAAATAGATCCTTATCTGAGCAATGAAAACCTGACAGTAAAAGAACTGGACGTGGTAGACATGATCGTATACCGTCGCTCCGAAATAGGGTTCATTGTTATTATTAATAATCAACATACTGGCATACTGCACTACAACGAGGTGTTCGGAACCGTTGATATAGGCGATAAACTCAAAGGCTTTATCAAATCCATAAAAAGAGAAAAGATCGATGTGGTAGTTGGTAAACCCGGCTACGACAGAGTAGAAACTGAAAGCGACAAGATCCTGCGTCTGCTGAAAGAAAATGACGGCTATCTGCCTTATCACGATAAATCCTCTCCTGAAGAAATCTATGAATTCTTCAGCATGAGTAAGAAGACTTTCAAAATGACCACAGGCGCTTTGTATAAACAACGTAAAATCATCTTCACGCAGACAGGTATTAAACTGATGGATGAAGAATAAAATAATAAGAAAGAGGAGGCAATATGCTTCCTCTTTTTGTTTGTATACCCCCGAACGAATAGCAATATTTTGTCCATGCAATACTGCCGCTATGCATATTCACCATATGAATATCCGATAACCCCGGCAGTAAAGGTTTCCAATCACACATTCCCTGTTGTAACGTATGCTGTTTATGCATTGCATATCAGTCTGCTGCGTTTCAGCGAGTCACACTTCGAAAAAAAAGTAATCGTTTGCGTGGTACCCTTGAGGTACTTGCACGACAAATATGTTGGCCTGACTCAGCGGAGTCCGGTGAGCCGTACCTTTTAGTCTATGATAAACCTTAAATAAAACCCTCCAATGAAAATCCATTACACAAGCCGGTTGTGCATTCCACGAAGTATGCGTCAACTAAGACTATTCTGTACACTATTGCTGCTGGTCCTATGTCTGGGCGCAGAGCAGGCATTTTCCCAGCTGTCCCGCCTGCGGGCAGATGGTAAACGTATTGTCAACGCCAGTAATCAGGAAGTGATCTTTAAAGGGATCAATGTTGGTGGCTGGTTGCTGCAGGAAGGATACATGATCAAGCCTTCCTTCTCAGGTGGTGGTACGCAATGGTCTGTTAAAAAGCGTCTCTATGATCAGGGGCAGAGCGATGCCGCTGTAGAAGCATTCTACCAGAGCTGGCGTGACAATTTTATCACCAAAGCGGATATTGATTACCTGGCTTCACAGGGTTTTAACAGTGTTCGCCTGCCATTGCACTATGACCTCTTTCTGACAGCTGCACAGCGTGCAGTAAGAAATGGTGTAGCGCGTAACTCATCAACTTACAATAGCTATGTAAGTTCTTTGACAAGCTGGTATAACAGCAATCAACTGTTCAACGATCAGAATCTGGAAGGTTTCCGCCTGACAGACAGCTTGTTGAAATGGTGTGCTGCCAACAACATGTATGTGGTACTTGACCTGCACGCAGCTCCGGGTGCTGCCGGTACAGATGCCAACATCTCTGATGCACTGATGGGGAATGATCTCTGGAACAAACCGATCTATCAGGACATCACCGTACGTTTATGGCAGCGTATTTCTGCACGCTACATTAATGATGATCGTGTAGCTTTTTATGATCTGATCAACGAACCCAATAACGTTCCGGCTAATCAGAGCATTCACGCGCTCTTTGAAAGACTGATCAACGCTATTCGTGCACAAGGTGATACACACCTGTTAATGGTGGAAGGAAATGGCTGGGGTAATCAGTACAACTACCTCGAACCATTCACGTTTACCAACAGAAGCAACCTGGTGTACAACGCACACCGTTATGGTACATCCACATCGACTACCACTACCAATGGAGATGCTAACCAGATCAATGAACTGGGTAACATCAATAACTTCCGTAACACACACAATGTGCCGGTAGTAGTAGGAGAAACCGGTGAAAACAACAGCAACTGGCTGCGTGCCAATATCGCTGCTATGAATGCCGCCGGAGTGGGTTGGTTCCACTGGACTTACAAACGTTTTGATGGTGGTGAAAATGCGGCATTGCTCCGTATTCCCCCGCCTTACCTGATGGACGGCGCTGGTAACATGAGTGCTGTATTAAACAACATCAGATTTGTCAACAACGTAAAAAACACAAATACAATCGCTGCCGTTGCGCCGGGTAGAAGTTCTGCCAATGCTCCTGTCGGTAAAACGATCTGGCTGCAGGGTTTTAACAACAAATACGTTAATTCAAAGAACGGACAAGGCGCTATGTGGTGCGATTCCGATGTTCCACAGGCATGGGAACTCTTTGCCGTGGTAGATGCGGGTAACGGTAAGATCGCCCTGAGAGGTAACAATGGTATGTATGTTTCTTCTGAAAATGGGGAACAGGCGATTACCTGTAACAGACCAACAATTCAGGGTTGGGAAGTATTTGACTGGCTGGAAACCGGCGATGGTAAAGTAACGCTCAGAGGTAGCAACGGTTTGTTTATCTCTTCTGAGAATGGTGCTGCTGCTATGACCTGTACACGTCCTGCTGCCAGTGGCTGGGAAGCATTCTCCTACAGTGTGGTAGGTAACGCTCAGGATGTTCCTGATCAGGATGGCCCTACTGCTGCACCAGGTCAGTTTAAAGTTGTAGGTTACTGGCCGGGATGGGCGGGTAGTCCAAGTACCAGCAAAGTACCTTATAACAAACTGACGAACGTGAATTACGCGTTCCTCCTGCCAAACAATGATGGTACATTACAGGGACTGGATAACCCGGCCGCATTGCGTGATCTGGTATCACAGTCACACGCTGCCGGTGTTAAAGTATCGATCTCTATCGGCGGATGGAACAATGGTAACGATCAGGGCTTCGAAAATCTGGCACGTAATGCATCTACCCGTACCACTTTCGTGAACGCAGTGATTGCCTTCGTCAATCAGTATAGTCTGGATGGCGCTGATATTGACTGGGAATATCCTGATAATGGCGCTTCTGCCAATAACTACGTATTGCTGATGACAGAACTCTCCACTCAGCTGCATAGCCGTGGTAAACTGCTCACAGCGGCTGTGGTAGGAGAAAATGGTGCAAGCATCCTGGGTAGTGTATTCCCTCTGGTGGATTACCTGACACTGATGGCATATGATGAAAATGATTACCAGCACTCTACCTATAGTTACGCACAGCGTTCTCTGAGCTATTGGAGAGGTCGTGGTTTGCCAAAAGAAAAAGCTATTCTGGGTGTACCATTCTATGGTCGTCCCAGCTGGGAATCTTACGCACAGCTGCTGGCAAGAGGAGCGAGTCCTGATGCAGACACCTATCAGGGTGTAGGATATAACGGTATCCCTACGATCAAGGCGAAAACTAACCTCGCATTCGATCAGGGTGGTGGTATTATGATCTGGGAACTGTCACAGGATGTTACCGGTGCAAACTCCCTCCTGAATGCGATCAATCAGGTGGTATTACAGAGAGGCGATACGACAGTAACAAATCCGGACCCTACTACTGTGCCTATTGGTAAAACGATCTGGTTGCAGGGCTTTAACAGCAAATATGTGAATTCAAGGAACGGACAGGGAGCCATGTGGTGCGACTCCGATATTCCGCAGGCGTGGGAACTGTTTACAGTGATAGATGCAGGTAACGGCAAGATCGCGCTGAGAGGTAACAATAGTATGTATGTTTCTTCTGAAAATGGTGAACAGGCGATCACTTGTAACAGACCAGCTATCGATGGCTGGGAAGTATTCGACTGGATCAGTAACAGTGATGGTACTGTTTCCCTGCGTGGCAACAATGGCATGTACGTTTCTTCTGAAAATGCAGAACAGGCGATGACTTGTAACAGAACTGCCATTGACGGATGGGAAAAATTCAACTGGGCAGAAGCATCTGCATTGACTGCCTCAGCAATTGCTGCCGTTCAACAGGAAAAGACAGCGATGAGCATTGCTGCGAATGGTAGTCTGCTGGTATATCCTAACCCGGTAATGAAGGGAAGTACCCTGACTGTCAATGTGAAGAAATACAATGCAGCCGCTCCGGTACATGTATCGGTAGTGGATGTGAATAAGCGGGTAGTAGCTTATAAGAAAGCCAACGCCGCAGTAGTGACATTATCTACAGGCAATATGGCCGGTGGTTTCTATATACTGACTGTTACCAATGGTAATAACATATTTACCAGCAAGGTACTGATCCAGTAACCATATAACACGGGAAGGGCTGCCTTCAGGTAGTCCTTCCTTTCAAACAGATGTGTGCGACGTAAGAAACGGTAAATAATCATGATGTAATCAATGCTATTTATATAAACCCTCACTGGTTGAAAGTCCGGTGATCTTTTCCCTCAAATTAACCGTTTAATTATGCGTAAACACTTCTACTGTTTACTGGCTATGTTCGCCAGCTGCCTCGTATCTCCACTGTCACAGGTACAGGCCCAGACAACTCCTGCAACATGGCAGGAACATTGGTTTGAACACGTGCAATTATTACAACGTGTTTATCTGGACAATGACCTTGCGCTCTATTATGACAATGATGTGAGCCGCTCTGTCACCTGGCCTAACCAGTTCCTCTCAGATGTATGGCGGTACACTAAAAAAACATACGGCTCCTTCGGTACAGAACCGCAGCTGTATGCCATCATGCACACCAACAAATACAGCGGTGGTCATCCTTCTACTTACTTTGATGCCAGCCACGATTACAGAAATGTCATCGATGCAGGTCCGGGTAACTGGACTGGCGCCACAGAAGGTGATCATAACCTGCTGACGCATGAGGTAGGGCATATTGTGGAAATTGGCTCTAAAAACACACACGGCTCTCCTGCCTTCGGCATATGGGGAGACAGTAAATGGGCGGAGATCTATCTTTATGACGTCTACAAAGGTCTGGGACTAACTACCTACCAGAACTCAGTCTACACACAGTTCACAGCAGGCCGGGACAATTTCCCCAGAGCCAACACCGCATGGTTCAGAGATTGGTTTTATCCTATCTATAATCAGTATGGAGGCACACAGGTTTTAAACCGTTATTTCGTACAGGTAGCACTCTATTTCTCCCGTTCCGGCTCCGAATACAACGGTGGCATGAATATGGGTGAATTCGTACATTTCTGGAGCGGAGCCGCAGGTGTAAACCTGAAGTCACTGGCAACAACAGCATTCGGCTGGACCAGCGAATATGAAACACAATTCGTACAGGCACAGCAGAAATATCCCTTTACTTATAGCACGCCTAAACCAATTGCTGCCAGTCTGTTCCAGGATATCAATTACGGTGGTTACGGGGTATACCTGCCGGAAGGCAATTACAACCTGACAACCCTGAGAGCTTACGGTGCACGGAATGATGATATTACCTCCCTGAAAGTAGCGGCTGGTTATAGAGTGACCTTCTACATGGATGATAACTTCACCGGTTCCTCCAAAGTATTTACTGCGGATGCTGCTTCTATGGAAGCAGGTTGGAATGATCAGGTGTCTTCCATCAGAGTGGAAAAACTGGCCTCTGCCACGGTAAGTGTGGCGCCTGAAAAAGAAGAAGGCTTATCCGTATCTGCTGATAAAGGACTTGTAGTATTCCCGAATCCTGTCAGCAGAGGTACTTCTCTGACAGTAAGGGTAACGGAGTATGACGCAAAAGCGCCTTTGAAAGTGTCTCTGGTAGATGTGAATAAAACGCCGGTAGCCTATCAGACGGCCAACGCGGCAACTGTGTCAGTGAATACAGGAAACGTGGCAGGCGGCGTATATGTGCTGGTAGTTACAAACGGTAGCAGGTATTATACAAAGAAGATAGTCATTCAATAGTATTCGGCTCCCTATATATATGCAAAAAGGCGGTCCTGTAAGACCGCCTTTTGCTTTTGATTTCATCCTTTCTTACTTGCCTGTTTTAACGTGCTTCAGTTCAGCGCCTTCTCTTATTTCTTCGTTAGCGGCAGCCAGAATGGTGTCGCCTTCGTTGAGATTACCATAGATTTCAACTTTACCATCAGCTTCGCGGCCGGTCTGCACCTGTACTCTTTCCGCTTTGCCGTTTGTTACCCTTACCACAAATACATTCACCGTAGAATTCACCACCGCTGCTTTCGGTACCAGAAAGGTACTGTCAGCCGCATCCATCGGAATATTTACTTCCGCAATCATACCGGGTAACAGCTTTTTATCATTATTAACCACATCCATTTCAATACGCTGTGAACGCAGACGGGCATCCAGTGCACCGGAAAGACGGTTTACCTTCGCAGTGAACTGCTGACCGGTAAATGCCTTCACATTGAACTTCACTTCACTGCTGCTGTTCAGATAAGCAGTATAAGATTCAGGAACAGAGATCACCAGACGTAATTTCTTTTGCTCCTGAAGGGTAAATAAAGGCAATTCTGAGCCTTTTCCTGTCGGACCAACATAAGCACCCGCACTTACGTTTCTCGCGCTTATAACGCCGGAAAATGGTGCCCTGATCTCCAGATAGTTTCTGTTATCGGAGATCTCCCTGTAAGCTGCCTTACCGGCATCCCACTGTGCAAGGTCTGATTTCATACGCGCCTGCGCTATATCCAGATCGTTTTTGGAAACGGTACCCGGTGTCAGACTGGTATTATACAGACGGTCATAGTTCGCTTTACTCGCCAGATACACCGCTTCCTGTGATTTAATTCTGGATTCCGCACCTGCCAGCTGAGAGCTGATCTCTGGTGCTTCCATGGTAGCCAGCAGCTGGCCCTGACTCACTTCTGTACCCACATCTACATGCAGCTTCTTTACGAAACTGCTCACCTTCGCATAGATATCTACCTGCTGATAAGCAATCAGCTCACCGGGTAATTGCAGGGAAGAAGCGAGTTTACCTTTCTGCAGGGATATAGCCGCTACAGGAGCTTCCTCCTGTACGTTTTCTTTATTTTCTGATTTACCTTCTGTGTGACTACAGCTGCTGAACAACAGAGTGGCAGGTAAACTTATTGTGATAGCAAGTGCTTTAATACTGTTCATATTATTCGTGTAAGGATGGTACATAGTTTTTACTTTCTTTATCTTCCGGATCGAGTGATACCGATTGGGTCGTCGCTTTACCCTGTGCCCATGCAAATACCAGTGGCAGTATAAACAGGGTGCTGAAGGTAGAAGCGATCAGGCCACCGATCACCGCGCGTCCCAGCGGAGAGGTCTGGTCACCGGATTCACCCAGGCCGCTGGCCATAGGGATCATACCTGCCACCATCGCAAGACTTGTCATCAGGATCGGACGGAGACGCAAACCTACTGCTTCTTTTGCGGAAAGCAGCGCGTTACCATTTTCGAGGCGTAACTGCTCTGCATTCGTGATCAGTAACACCGCATTCGAGATCGATACACCCACAGACATGATGATACCCATGTAAGACTGTAAGTTCAATGTAGATCCGGTCAGTAACAGTAATGTCAGGGATCCGATCAGCACCGCCGGTACGGATGCCAGCACCACCGCAGATACTTTGAATGACTGGAAGTTAGCCGCCAGCATCAGGAATATCACAACGATCGCTACCAGCAGACCTGATTGTAAGCTGTCCAGCGTTTCTGTAAGGGTAGAGCTGAGACCGATCAGTTCCACATTAAGACCGCGCGGTAATTCACCCAAAGACTTGATCGCTTTCTGTACATCCTCAGCCGCTGTACCGAGGTCAATGTTATTCGTATTAGCCGTAACAGACAGACTCGGAATAGCGCCAAGGTTATCGGCTTCTCCATAAGTAGTATCCGGCACAATGGTAGCCACATCTCCAAGTACCGGTCTGCTGGAATTTCTCAGCAGCGGGATCTCATTGATCGACTGTATATCCGTCATTTTGTTTTCCGGTACCTGTACCTGTACGCTATAACTCAGGTTGGATTTCTCATCGATCCAGATGTTCTTCTCTGTATAACGGGAAGAAGAAGTGGACGCTGTCAGTGAACGGGAAATATCGCTCACATCCACACCCAGCTGTGCCGCACGGATACGGTCAATGTTCACACGCAGGGAAGGATATTTTGTAGACTGCCCCAGTTGCACATCTCTCAGGTAAGAGATCTGATTCAGTTTAGTGATCAGCTTCGCCGCAAATTGCTCGTTCAGCTGTTTGTTTCTACCGGTAAACCTTACCTCGATAGGGGTAGGAGAACCCTGACTCAGGATCTTATCTGTCAGTTCGATTGGCTCGAAAGATGGTTTTACATCAGGCATTTCTTTTTTCATTTCTGCTCTGATCTTATCTTTCAGCTCGTCCATATTCACTTTGTACTCTTCTTCCAATGCTACCTGAATCACGGCTTCCTGTGGACCCGGCATAAACAGATAGATCGGACTGATGGAGAACTGACCCGGGTGTTGACCCACATATGCAGAAGAAATAGATACATGTTCAGGGCCAACGATACGTTTGATCGCATTGATCGTCCTGATAGTGATCTCCTCCGTTCTCTCCGCTCTCGTTCCTTCCGGTGCACGCAGGCGCAGCTGGAACTGACTGCCATTACCGCGTGGTAATACGTCACGTCCGATGCTGCTGATCAGTACAACTACCAGCGCAATACCTGCCACCAGATAAACAGTCACAATCAGCTTACGTGCCGGCATCACTCTGTTCATAAAGCGCATAAAGCGGTTACGCACGCGTTCAAAGCCGGTCACTTTACCATTATTATCGAAATCTGCTCTTTCTATCAGTTCTTTTTTATCATGATGCGGAACAGGTTCTCCGGCCTTATGATGTACGTGATCCTTCATCAGCCAGTTGGCCATGATAGGTACGAATGTCTGCGCCAGAAAATAAGAGATGATCATCGCAAAACCGATCGCCAGTGCCAGCGGCAGGAACAGTGAACCCGGGATACCACCCATAGTGAACGCTGGTGCAAATACCGCAAGGATACAAAACAGGATCAGCAGTTTAGGGAAAGCAATCTCCTTACACGCATCCCATATGGCCAGCCCCTTCGGCTTACCCATGTCAAGGTGCTGGTGTATATTTTCTATCGTCACCGTACTCTCATCCACCAAAATACCGATCGCCAGTGCCAGACCACTTAATGTCATGATGTTGATGGTCTGACCGGCCAGTTTCAGACATAATACTGCCGCAATGATGGACGTCGGAATGGTCAGGATCACAATCAATGCACCTCTGGGGTCACCGAGGAACAACAGTACCATCAAACCTGTCAGTATCGCCCCGATCGTGCCCTCACTGATCAGACTTTTTACTGCGTTGATCACATATACGGACTGGTCAAATTCATAAGTCAGTTTCACGTCTTCCGGTAGCAGGGACTGGAATTTCGGCAATGCAGCCTTTAGTTTCTGTACTACTTCCCATGTAGATGCATCACCGGATTTTGCCACACTGAGATATACGGAACGACGCCCGTTTACCAGTGCATAACCGGCGGTTACGTCAGCGCCATCTTCTACCGTCGCAACGTCGCGGAGGTAGAGGTTCTGTACACCACCTTTAAAGAGTGGGATATTTTCGAAATCTTTTACAGTTCTGATAGCCGTGTTGGCAGGTGTGATATAGTTCACATCGCCGATACGCACGTTACCGGAAGGGGAAGTCTGGTTGTTAATACGCAGCGCTTCTACCAGCTGGTCAGGTGTCAGATTATGGGAACGCAGCAGTTCAGGGTCAGCCTTAATTACTACGGTACGTAAGTTACCACCGAAAGGAGGTGCGGATACAAGACCCGGGATCTGTGTAAAGGACGCACGTACATAAGTGTTTGCCAGATCCAGCAGTTCGTTATTAGTACGCTTTTCACTGCTTAATACCAGTTCGCCCACAGGCAGGGTAGAAGCGTCAAAACGGATAATGAACGGTGGCTGTGAGCCGGGCGGGAAAATAGCCTGAATACGGTTACAGAATGCACTGAGCTCTGCCTGTGCCTGCGCCATATTGGTGCCCGGATAAAAACTCACTTTAATGAGGGTCAGACCCTGTATGTTTTTGGTCTCAATAGCTTTGATACCATTTACATAAAGTAATATGTTGATGTACTGTTTACCGAAGTAAGCTTCCATCTGGGTAGGTGTGTATCCACCAAAAGGGTGCGCGATGTACATCACCGGCAGGTCCAGTTTGGGGAAGATGTCCACCTTGATCGTTCTTACAGCACCTATACCGAAGAAGAAAAGGGCAGCCACTATTACCAGTATGGATATTGGTTTGCGTAATGCTGATCTTATCAGGTTCATTTAATTAGAATTCATTGATGAATAGAGAAAAATTGCCACTCGCAGCTGCTTTCAGCAACAGTGCCTGCCAAACATTGGTGTAGGCAATATCACGGTCTGTCTCTGCCCGGTTCAGGGTATAGAATACCTGTGTTACATCCACGATTGTATTCAGTCCGTTACGGTATAATACTGTTCTCTGATTGTAAGCCTCTGTTGCTGCATTCACCTGTATCGGCGCTTCGGCGTAGTTGTCGAGCGCATTTTTGATTCTGGTATCTGACAACGTTAACTGTGCTGCCAGTTGCTGGCGTACCAGCTCATATTCATCCTGCAGGGCTTTTGATACATATTTCTGGGAGGCTGTCTGGTGTTTTACTCTCAAAGGAGAGGTCAGGTTCCAGGTCACCCCTATACCCAGCAGATAGTTGCTGCGGTTAGGTTTGACACCATCCCAGTAACCCTTGTTATATGCTGTCTGATCGGTGATGTAGTTCGCGTCAAATCCGGACCCCCTCGTCTGCATCGCCCCGAATACTGAGAATGCAGGGTAATTCAGGGTATGGATATAACGGGCCTGTTCATCACTTACCTTAATACGGTTCTCGTAGAACTTCAGTAATGGATGTCCCTGTATGTTTGCGCTGACACTGTCAGACAAGGCGCCCGGTATACGTGCGATAAATAAGGTGTCCAGTACAAAATTGCCGGGAGCTACGCCCATCAGCTGTGCCAGTTGATTGGCATAGGTCTGTTCAGCATCCTTCGCCTTGGTATAGGCGATCTTTGCATTGGATACCTCTGCGTTTGCCAATGTTGAGTCTACGCCCGGTATCAGACCATTCAATGCTCTGGTTACTACTACAGAACGGAAAGTATCCGCACGCTCCAGGTTGTTCCACCATGAACGGGTAAGGCGTTGTGCTGCCAACAGGTTCAGATAGGCGCCTGCCACCCTCACGGAATGTTGGAACTGCTCCTGCTCCCAGTCTGACTGATCTCTGTTTACCGCTGCCTGCGCTGCCTTGATCTTCTCTTTGGCGCGGCCAAAGGCAAAGAAATCCCAGTTAACGTTGGCGAGGTAAAGTCCGCCAAATGCCGCATTCCAGTTCTGTGAAGGAAGGGTAGGACCCGAAGAAGCCACCCCCAGACCATTCAAACCATAAGACGGCCCAAACTGCCCGTTGACAGTACCATAATCCTGTTGTGCTGATACGTTCAGGTTCGGGAGG
Source organism: Chitinophaga pinensis (assembly GCF_007896845.1). Taxonomy (GTDB): domain Bacteria; phylum Bacteroidota; class Bacteroidia; order Chitinophagales; family Chitinophagaceae; genus Chitinophaga; species Chitinophaga pinensis_C. Next base: position 37,550 of record NZ_VOHS01000023.1, read on the forward strand.
TAATCCCGTTTTGCCTGTGTTGCTGTAGCTTTGGACGCGCTCAGGTAATTGGCTTTAGCCCTGACGGTCCCATAGTTGGCCAGCGCGGTCTGTACTGCTTCTTTCAACGTCAGTACCTGCTGTGCGTGTAGCGCCTCCATCGATCCGTGCCATAACAGCAGGAAAAGGACTACGACGATTCTTTTTGTTTGCATGATAATACTTAAACATTAAGACCATGAACCCTAAAACTGTTTCTCAGGAAAACGTGTGCTGGATGCTTCCTTTAGCGGCTTTATGTTCTCTGTTGATTCCTCGAAAATAATTTGCATGATATGCCAGCCTTCGGCGTAATCATATTGAATGTTGAAATGGTTGACGTCACAGATCTGTTTGACGATCGCCAGACCTATACCGATTGAATCACTGTTCCTGCTTCCTTTTTTGAAACGTCTGAACAACTGATTGGTAGGTACTTCCGGCGGATTACCGGTATTGGCGATGACCAGTGCGGATCTGTTTAATGTTACACGGATCTGCCCTCCCTGTACGTTGTGTCTGATGGCATTGCTCAGCAGATTGCCAAGCAGGATGTCTGTCAGCGCCGGGTGTAGCTGCACCTTGACGCCAGAGGTGATCTTCGTCTCCAGCGTAATGGATTTCATATCCGTCAGTTCTGAAAAACTCTGCAATGCATCTGTGATCAGTTGTGACATAGAGATGCTTTGCCGGGTGTCAAACTCGTTGTTTTCGAGTCTGGCAAGTAGTGTCAATGAACTGTTGATCCTTGATAATTTGTCAATAGCATTCTGCATATCCCCGATCAGCGGTACGATAGTATCTGGTTCCTTGCCCTGCAGGTATGACTCTGTCAGCAGTTCAAGTTTGTTGCGCAACACAGCCAGCGGGGTCTGTAATTCATGAGACGCGTTCTCTGTAAACTCCTTCAGCGAACGGTAGTCGTCCAGCGCTTTGTCTGCCATCCCGTTCAGGAAACAGTTCAGCGTTTTCAGTTCAGCCGCATTGGCATCCGGTAATTGCAGCGGCTTTCTGTCTTTGAGGTTGAATGAACGCACTTTTTTCATCGTCTGATGAAAAGGCGCCAGTATCAGTCTCGATACGAAGCGGGCCGACAATACCGTCAATGTCAGCAGAATGGCAAAAATCCAGATGAAAGAACTAAACAGGCCTTTTAATATTTCTTTCGCCTTGGTGATATAGTTGTAGGACGAAATACTATAATAGTGGCCATTGATATTATAAAAAGAAGTAACCGTCAGCCTGCACTCCCGGTGTTGCAGCATAGTATTGTAGAAAGTATGCTCATATACATCATACTTATTCACCGGTATTTCAAATTCCAGCAGCTTGATATCTACTGGTCTGCCTTTCATATAAGTATCCGGTGATACACCGTGCCGCATCTGCATCGCCATCTGGTCATTACATACCTTCAACCGATCGATCTCCGCCTGATCTATACCCGATTTTACCTTGTGGTACGCAATTACAAATCCTACCAGCATCGCGGTCAGCGTGATGCACAGATACCATAAGGTGAACTTGTTGATCAGCTTCATGATACAGCAGTATTAAATTTGTAACCTAATCCGTACACAGTATTAATATAATCTGCTCCCTCTGCAGCATGTATCTTCTTGCGGAGATTCTTCACATGCTGGTATACAAAGTCAAAATTGGCCAGGTTATCGGTATAGTCGCCCCACAGATGTGCTGCGATCGACTGACGGGATAATACCCTGTTCTTATTCACAAGAAAATATAAAAGCAGATCGAATTCCTTCGGTGTTACATCCAGCCGGATCTCATGCACACTCGCTTCCAGCGTATCCGTATTCAGCGTGATTTCATTAAAACTCACAATATTGCTACCCTGTAGTTTCTTCCTTCTGAAGATAGCTCTCAGTCTGGCATGTAATTCTGGTAGATGAAAAGGTTTGGTCAGATAATCATCCGCCCCGCCTTCCAGACCACTGATCTTATCGTCCAGTGAGTTTTTCGCGGAAATGATCAGTACACAACTGTCAATCTTTTCAAGGTGCATGAACTGTAATAATTCCAGTCCATTTCCGTCCGGTAAGGTGATATCCAGTAACACACAGTCATACTGGAAACCTGACAACTTATCGTAAGCTTCACTGCTGGTATGGCTTACCTCACACAGATAACCCTCTTTTTCGAGAAAGCTACTAATGCTGCCGGCCAGCTCCATGTTATCTTCAACGAGCAGAACTTTCATATAAGCTGCATAATTCGTTTTTAAATTTGAAGCAATCTTGAAGCTATTTCACGCTTACGTTTATAAAAAAAGAACCACCGGTCATACGTGGTTCTTTTTAACTGTCTTGATGTCCGTTGAGTACCTTTAAAATTGTAGTGTAAAGTTGGTAAGAATCCTGTTCTTAAGATTGTTCCATTCAAATGAATAGTTGTAAAATTCAAAGTTTTTTAATGGACGGGGCTGCTGATGAAATCGGAGTATAGCTGGTATTTTTGTTAAGTGATTGATAAGTATATATTTATGTGTGTATCATCTGAATGCCTTGCCGCCGGTTTTTTCACTATTTAATTCAATAGTTGTCTTTTTCAAAGGATCGGGTGCATATTTCCGGGTAATAGAAAGGGGTTGTCCGCCATCGGCGGACAACCCCTGGAATAAAACGGGTCTGTTGCAGGTTTATCGTAACAAATTGATGGCTCCTTTTTTAACCACACTGGTCTTATCCGTCATCGTAATTCTGACAGTATAGCTATACACGCCTGATGGCTGTAACTTACCATTATAAGTTCCGTTCCATCCGGTCAGCTGATTTGTCTGATAAATCAGCTCTCCCCACTGATTAAACACTTTCATCTCAATCGCAGCAATAGAGGTACCCTCCGGCTTGAAATAGTCATTCTTACCGTCACCATTCGGTGTGAAGGCGTTTGGAATAAAGATCTCGCCCGGTTTAGGTTTGGCGCTGGCCAGTCCCGGCAGACTGTTTTGACATGCCTGAGGACCGAGTGCAATTACCTTGATATTGATAGACTGCTGATTCGTAATACCGCTCACAAGGTGAGTAGTGCCTGTATTACCACTGCTCGGCGCAATATAGGTGCCACCATCTACAGATACCAGATAACCGGTAGCTCCGGGTACAGGATCCCAGGTAAAGGTCACGCCAGTAGCTGTAATCGTACCTGCTTTTACTACGGGAGTAGCCGCTCTGTCAAACGGTGTGACCGTTACAGCTGTCCTGTCACTTGCACATGGACCATTCACCGCCTCTACATACCACGTCGTTTCTGCCGTGATCGCCGGCGTCTCATATGTTGCGCCTGTACCGGTCACACTGCCTCCTGATGGGAAGGTGTACCAGTTGTAAGTAAATGGCGTGCTGGCGTTGGTAATATTCAGGGTTGCTGTACTATCCGGACAAAGCGTCACCGGTGTTACCAGTGGAGCATCAGGTTTTTTAGTCACGGTGATCTTGATGCTGTCTATCACTTTACATCCATTTTCATCAACACCTGTCAGCTTGAATGTCGTTGTTGTATCAGGTGAAATCGTGAAACTGGAATCGGTTCTGGTACCCGGTTCCCAGGTATAGGACTGCATACGTCCACCTGTCGGAATCGCCCAGACCTTTGTGTCAGTACCCGTACAGATATCGCCCGGTTTGGCCAGTGCCTTCAGCAGGATCATGGATTCCTCACTGACATCTGCGGTGAAATCCGCCGGACAACCATTCGCATCAGTTACAGTCAGCGTATAGGTACCCGCTGCCACACCGGTAGCGGTTTCTGTTGTCTGTACCGGCGTAGTATTCCAGGAATAGCTCAGAGGGAAAGAACCGCCGGAAGCTGTCGCCTGTACACTGCCATCACTATTACCACAGGTAGCTTTGGTTACTTCAGTAGTTACTGCAATGGGTACATATGCCTGACCGGACACTGCCAGAAACACCGCTCTTGAGCTATTGCCAGGATCGCCGCTCTGTACATAATTGATGGTAACAGATTCAATATCCTTTGCCTGATTTTCACAGGCAGGAGCAATATCGATACAATAGATACGCGGGTCATTTGAAGAGAGCCCTTCTACACTATAAGGGCCTGCTGCCTGTCTTTTGATACGGCCATAGCTGTCAAAAACAGGATTGGTACCACCAAACCAGTCAAGGATGGTAGATGTATCAGGAACGGAATGTGTACCGTCAGTATAATTAAAGGTAATGGACACCGTGCTGCTTTGCTCTGTGGAATAACAGAGAAAACTGATCTTACTGTACGCGCCGGGTGTAACAAACGTCAGGGTGTCTAAACCTGTAGTTAATGCGACACCTCCGTTTTTAGACATATACAATACGTTGTTGCCGGTATAATCGGCCATCTGGTAAGTACGTAAGCCCGTGGAGAAAAGACCATCATTGGGTATACCCGCATCCAGACTGTTAAGCGCGGCAAAATCAAAAGTATACAGGATCTTTTCCTGGATATCCAGACCTGTAGTGGTTACGGCTGTAGCGTTTAAGCCTGCTTCTGCAACACCATCATTGTTGTAACCCGTTACAGCTATAGGCGTATAGGTTTGTGCATATAGCCTGCAGGCACATATTACCAGCATGGAGGCAACAATTAGAACACGTTTCATTCAATTGGTATTTTTGGTTGATACTAAATTTATTACCGTAGCAGCGCCACCCATCCTGTGTAGGGCTTCTCGTCTGCCGATGTTTTGATGACATAATAATAAGTGCCCACTGGTAGTGGCTGCCCACGTCTGGTACCATCCCATGGGGTATAACCGATGCCTGTAAATACGATCTGGCCCCAGCGGTTATAGATTTCTGTTGTAGCCATTGGCCTTGCTTTCAGACCATCAACAATCCATGTGTCATTGATCCCGTCTCCATTCGGACTAAATGCGTTCGGAATTTCCAGTATCAGGTCGGGCGTTACGATATACCATGCATGGCTGATGCTATCAGTACAGCCGATCTCATTTGCTGCGTAAAGGGTTACTCTATAGCTGCCGGGTAATTCATATTTATGCTGTGCATCTTCCGTATCGGCGGAATTGCCATCTCCGAAATCCCAGCTGTAGTTCACTGCAAATTCAGAGGTGTTATTGAACGTAAAAGTGCCATTCTTGAATTCTACTGGTACATTCTCTCCGGGAGCTGCGCTGAATGCAGCTACGGGCGGTGTCAGTATGTTGATCAGAGCTGTCTTTGTAATGGTTCTTGTACATAATCCCTGTGCACTGGCAGTCAGCGAAACAGTATAGGTACCGGGCACTGTATAGTTACATACCGGATCTGTTGCATTGGACTGTGTACCATTGCCGAGGGTCCATGTGTAGCTGTCCGCCAGCTGTGAAAGATTTGTGAAGTTGATTTCCTGTGGGGCGCATGCCGTTGTCAGATCCGTTGAGAAATCTGGTACCGGTATCGGGATAGCGGTAATGGCTACCGGCACCGCCGTATCAGCACATACTCCATCCTGTATGGAAAAAGTAATTGTGCCGTTCCGTTCATAAGTGATCGTATATGGACCATAACCAGTACCGCTTCTTACGGCGCCGCCTCCCCAGTTCCAGGTAGGTACTGCATCCGGACTATTGGTACCTGTATAAGTGATGGTAGTGGATTCTCCTGCGCAGATCGGCGTTTTACTCACAGTGAACGAGGCAATGGGTGGCTGTGACACCACAATATTATGTGTCGCCATGGCTGACACACATCCGTCTGCCGTGATCTGTAGTTGTACCGGATATTGTCCTGCTGCATTGAAACGGATATCATAAGGACCGGCGCCCGTACCGCTTTGTACAGTGGCTCCTGCAAAGTTGTGCCAGTTATAGGTAGCCGTTGGTCCTGCCGTACCCGTAAAAGTCAGCGTGTTGCCGGTGCCCAGACAAACGGTATCTGGTAAAACATTGAAATCGGCAACAGGTGTAGGTTTAACTGCTACTTCGACCGTATCTCTGACTATACAGCCAAAGCCATCCTGTGCGGATACAATATAAGATGTAGTATCTGTCGGCGTCACCGTAATACTGTTTCCTGTTCCTGTTCCCGGTGTCCATGAATAGTTACTGACCGCACTGCCACTGGCTGTGACACTGAGCGTTGATGTCTCGCCGGCACAGATCTGTGTGGGCATAGCACTGGCAGTAAGTGTAGTAGTAGATAACATCTCAACCGTTTCAGTCACATTGGTCACGCAGTTATTGGCATCCCTGATAGCCAATGTATACGTACCGCCAGCCAGTCCGCTTGCTGTAGGTGTAGTCTGGACCGGCGTGGTGTTCCAACTGTAGGAGAGCGGTTGTGTGCCGCCGGTGGCTGTAACAGCAATACTGCCGCTGGCGCCTCCGCAGACAGCATCAGTTTTGGTACTGGTGTAGGTCAAAGGGGTAAAGGATACGCCTGATAAACCGACAATCAGTGCCCGCGAACTGATATTCGGTCCCTGTACATACAGGAATGAAACAGACCTGACCAGCTTCGACTGGTCTGCACAGGGAATGTTGAAATCAAAGGAATACATACGTGGCTCGGTAGGCAATCCGTCTACTGTCGGTGAAGTCGTCGTCCGGGTGAGACGTCCCATGCCACTGAAGATAAAAGGTGTTCCAAAGAACCAGTCCTTGATCTGTAAGGTACCGGCGTTGGCCGATGTGCCATCGGTAAAGTTGAGTGTAACAATAACAGTACTGTTGTTCTCTGTACCAAAGGCCAGAATACTGAGCTTACTGTACATGGCCGGAGTGGCGAATGTGAGCGTACCTGCTGCCAGTGAATTGGCCACATTGCCATTGGCGGACAGGTATAAGGCATTGACAGCCGTGTAAGGGTTCATCTGGTAAGTACGGGTGCCGCTGACGAACGTGCCGTTGTCAACGATCCCGCCACCGATACCATTAGTAGCTGCGAATGACTGGGTATGCAGTATGTGGTTGCTGCCATCGATCACGGTAGACGTTACCGCCACCGCATCAGTACCTGCTTCTGCTACAATGTCTGCATTATAACCTGTCACTGCGATCGGTGTAAAGGTCTGTGCATACAATAACTGCGTGCTGGTGTAGATGGACAATAATAGGGTAATAGTAAAGATGCGCTTCATGAACGGTCGTTAGATTTCGGTCAATAAATTGGCAGGGTATAGGCTTATAGCCATGCACAATTACGGAGGCCCCTGAAGGAAGCATCCGCCAGCAACAGTTAACTTTCACAGGTAAATACTCGGAGATGAGAGAAATGGGTGGGTGAGGGAATATATATTTTTTATTTCAATAATTAAAACAGGTAAGGGATAGACTGTTTTTACAGCTATCGGGGTCTGAAGATGGCAGGTTTTAGAAAAGAAAATTCCCAAAAACAGGTCAGATGACAGTTATTTCGAATCTTCTGGAATTAATAGCAGGCCCCTCTTTTTCCCAGGTGCGGCGCTGCTCAAAGGTGACAGTCGCCTGTCCCGGTTCTTTCCCGTTGATTACAAAGGACTCTTCATTATTAATACGTGCTTCCAGCCGGATGGCGTCTGCCTCCTCGTCGTGCGGGCTGACTTCTACACATGCCGTATTGCTGATCTGATAAAACCACTGGAAGCCGGCAGTACCAAGACCGGGCAGAATAACAGGTAAAGAAGTCCCTTGTTTTATCTTTTTAGATTCGGTTTCCATAATTGCAGGTTTTAATGGAAATTGAGGATGACAGTACAATTATAATTGTGGCAATCTTCAGGCCAGAAAGATAATCAGGCTGTTGCAACAGCTTATGGAACGATAATTGCTACCTTTCGCCCGTTTAAAAAAGCCAACATGAAAGCAAAACACATCATGTACATGTTCGTCCTGGGTTTATTCCTGGCTTTTACCGCATGTACAAACCCCACCCCCGAAAATTATTTTGACAGGGCAGTACTCAATACCAATATGTTTAATGACTTCGCCAGTGAGAATTTTACAAGAATGCTTATCGCTACTACCGTTAAGTACGAAGGTGTAAAGGGTGATACCGCTAAGAATCAGGCGTTCACCATGGTAGACAGCAAAGCAAAGTATATCGCGAAAGCACTGAAAGATATCAAGGCGCTGAAGCAGACCGATGAAACAAAAGAGATGCTGCAGACCTCTATCGCTTTACATGAATATGTATTGCCGGTTTATCAGAATGAATATACAGCACTGGCGAAACTGTGCGACAGCGGCGGATCCAAAGAAGATATCGCCGCCCTGGCACTGGAAATCGATAACAAATATGCAGCGCACTTTGAAGAGCTGTTTATCAAATTGACCAACGAAGGAAAAGCTTACGCCAAAGCACATAACATCAACGTGACCTGGGGTAATTAATGATATAACATCTGCTCAGCTGACGGGCTGTCGCCGGTATCCACTCCGGCGACAGCCCGTTTCTTTTGCGGGGAATCTTTGTCAATATGAATTATTTGTTATATTTTCCCGGGTCATTTGAATGCTATGGACCAAGAATTGTTTGAACGACTTCAAAAAGAAGGTATTATCTCCGCAACATCTGCAGAAAAGATCCGGACAGTCACCGCGCACAGGCTATTTTCTGTACACTGGGAACTTAAAACCATCCTCTACCTCGGCGTACTGCTATTGAGCGGTGGATTAGGTATTCTCGTATATGAGAATATTGATACGATCGGCCATCAGGTCATTCTCCTTGCAATAGCTCTCGCATGTGCGGGCTGTTTCTACTATTGTCTGAAACACAAGTTGCCGTTTTCGAGAGAGAAAGTACCTGCACCGAATGTCCTTTTCGACTACATCCTCCTGTTAGGATGTTTACTGCTGATCACCTTTATCACTTATTTACAGGTACAGTACAATGTATTTGGTACGCGCTATGGTATGGCGACCTTTATCCCGATGGCCATCCTGTTCTGCGCCGCGTATTACTTCGACCATCTCGGGGTACTGAGTATGGCTATTACCAACCTTGCTGCGTGGATGGGAGTAACAGTGACGCCTTTGCAATTGCTGACAGAGAATGATTTCAGTAGTATGCCTTTGATCTACAGCGGACTACTGTTGGGAATTATGCTGGTGGGTGCCGCTGCAGTGAGTAAATACAAACATATCAAAGCACACTTCACTTTTACTTATAGTAACTTCGGTGTAAACGTATTTCTTATTGCGACGCTGGCAGGTCTGTTTACCGCTTTTGATGGTGCTATCGCACTCTGGAGCTTCCTGCTTGTAGGCGCCGTAGCCCTGTTTATATCACAGGCCATCAAACATAAATCCTTCTATTTCGCATTGATCATCACCCTTTATGCTTATGTCGGGTTGAGCTATGTATTAGTCCAGTTGTTAATAGAGATAGATGATATCGGTGCTATCTACGCCGGATTATTATACTTCATCGTATCGGCTATTGCCTTCGTGATCTTACTCGTGAAACTGAACAAAAAACTGAAAAAAGCATGATCGCATATAACAGTAAATCTTTAGACAACCGCGATATACTGGAACAGGCTGAAAATGCCAAAGAAAGAGCCTTCATCACGCCTGAAGAGCTGGAAGCCGTGAAAGCTGCTTATCCGGTAGATCTCTACACACCCAATCCCTATATGCGGATTGGTATCTTTATATTGACCACCATCATCATGCAGTTCTCGTTCGGACTTTTTTGTCTGATCATGGTAAGCGCCATGAGTGAGAAAGCGTTTTCTGTGCTCTGTTTCTTTTTTGGAATCGGCTCGTATGCGATAGCAGAATTCATGGTGCGGGACAAGAAACATTATAAGTCCGGTGCCGATGCTGCTCTGATATGGATTGCCGGTGGCTTTATCCTCGGAGGTGTGATACTTGCTGCAAATGCGGAAGGTAATCCATGGGGCTATTGTCTGGTTACTCTGATATTGTCCACTTTGTTCGTACTGCGTTTCGCAGATGTGGGAATGAGTATCGTGGCACATTTATCACTGCTGGCATTACTGTTTTCTGTACTTGCATACATGGGTACTCCCGGAAAGATCGTTGTTCCTTTTACAGTGATGTTAATATCACTGGGGGTATATATTGTAAGTTTAAAACTATCAAAGATCCACACATACCGGCATTATAAGGCCTGCTTACAGGTGTTGCAGGGAGTGTCTCTGATTACACTATACCTCGGTGGTAACTATTTTGTAGTGAGAGAGTTGAGTATCGAGATGTTCAACCTCGATCTGCAGGAAGGGCAGGATATTGCCGGCGGCTGGATCTTCTGGATATTGACAGTGGTTTTGCCATTGTTGTACATCTATCTCGGTATCCGTAGAAAAGACCGCATACTGATCGGTATCGGATTACTGCTGATCGCCGCGATGGTGTATACCATCCGTTATTATCATAGCGTAGCGCCGCTGGAAGTAGCTATGACTGTCGGCGGACTGACAATGATCGCTGTTGCCTACGGATTAATACGTTATCTGAAAGTGCCCCGTAACGGCTTTACCGCCGATTCTGCACAAGAACGAAATATGATGGAAGCAGTGCAGATAGAATCACTGATAATCGCACAAACAATGAGTCATACACCTTCGCCTCAACCGGATCAGTATAATTTTGGTGGTGGTACCGGCGGTGGTGGTGGTGCCTCCGGAGAATATTAAAAGAAAGGTGACCGTTTCCCTTTCGGAGCGGTCACCTTGTATTTGTCGGCTTGTGGGTTATTATCAGATGGTGAAACGGAAATAAGACCATTCAGACCATGCGCAATAGCGGTCGCCCACTTTCGCTCTTACACGCCAGCGGCCCGGTTGCGCACCAACAAAACTGTGGTTGAAAGAAGTACCTGTAATATTGTGATACACACCGAAACTACGGAACGATTGTGCCGCCCATTGTCCGGCGTTGATGGCACCAAAGGCGTCTACTTCCAGCGAGTACGTAGCTCCGGGGATATTCACCGGTAACCAACGAAATGTAAGTGTGCGTGGATAATGATTGAAAACAGCACCTTCCGCAGGTTCCTGCAGTCTGGGAACGGCCCCCTTCCACCATGTCAGCGTAGGATCGCCCAGAATGCTCATACCATAGAACCATTGTCTTTCTCCCAGATCATGATCGGCACCACGTGCCTGCCACCACTGTACCATTGCCTGTCCGATACAACTACCCTTGCCGATAGGCTCATAGAAATCAGCAAAGAATAACATCGATCCCGTTTTGGTACTGCCTACTACTGTCAGACCCATATTGGTCTCGCCACCACTTTTATCAAAGATGTACCATCCACCGAGATAATCATTCTCTGTAAAACGGGCAGTACTACAACAGAACAGGTTGAAGAAATTAGCATTCGGACAACGCTCATCCCTGAAATAAGACCGGTCTATCCATTCCGTAGTACCCTCAGAAGGTATCCGGAAAGAGTGTACATGCGGAGATGAATGAGAACAGAGCTGTACAAATGAACGGGTACGGTTGATCTCTGTTTTATACAGATCAGCATCTGTAATGTCAGGATTAGTGTATTTGGTAATATAGGCAGAAGGAGTCATCAGATCCATTTCACAATCATCAAATCCTGTCCAGTCGTCTTCCACATAGGCCAATGCAGAACGGGAATGTCCCAGTCCGCCGGTACGGAACAGGTGATTGCGGTCAAAATAGTTATTGATCAATGTTACATCGTTACCGTTGGAAGTAGGTGTCCAGATGCGTCCTACCCATATCTCCGGACTTACATCGCCGCTAACCGCATTGTATTTACCGTCGGCATCAGCGTCTGTCCATGTACCATTGGTATCCATGTAGAAAAGGTCACACGGAAACTCGGCATGTGCACCGTAGAAATCATCATCCATTTCAAACCACGCCACAGGAATAGCGCCTGTCATTACAACACCTGCGGGTGATTTACTACGGATATAATTCCTGATATAGGCAGGCTTACCACCTTTTACAACATGAATGGTTGCCCAGAAACCATCACGTCCCAGATCAAGTACATATCTGTTTACACGGTCCTGTACCTGTGTAAAGATATCTGCATGTACCATTACCAGCACCTTGCCGCGGGGAAAACGCAGCAGACTATAGGTATTCAGATAACTTTCTCCGGAAGGATAGGAGGGACGTGGCTTTTCTTCGATCAGTGGTGTCAGGTCCAGAAATTTCTTATACAGTTGCAGGTATTCAGTATATGTTTTCAGCTGAATATTATTCTTATCGGTCAGCTTTAGATTGCGAACGCTTTTATATGCCTGACCCAGTTTGTAGTTACGGCCTACAGCATCAAGGTTGAAGAGGGTTCTGTCCTGCACCACCTGCGTACGGATATGTTGTACGTCAACAAGGGATTGTTTTTCAGCGGCCGATGCGCGGCCATTCTTTTCTTTAGACATTTTGGGGTTGTTTTGGAGGTTAAACGATGATAACAAAGGTAAATGCAGGTAAGAGGAGAACCGGTGTAGAAAGTACCTGAAAAGGCCAGGTATTTATACCTGAATATGATGAAGCTGAAGTCATGCTATGTATATCCTTCATTGATCCTTCGTTCCTCAACAAAGGATCAATGAACAATGACTTATATAAAAAATAGATCATTGCCCTGATCTGAAGAAAAAGTATCTCTTGTAATGTTGTTCTGGTATAGATGTCCCGGTGATGCATCGTATATAAGCCGTATTTACTTCGTGTCTATTCCATTTTTTAGTCTTTCAGAGGGGATTCAGCACAAACTATCACTGGCTTTATGTAGTCTCGCTTTGTAATATATTATAAATCATTGTGTTCCCATAGATAACCCGTATATAAGCCGTATATAATCCGTATCTATAAGAATGGCTTATATACGGCTTATATACGGGTTATCTACGGCTTATCCTGCAATTATCTCATATACCCGAACGGCATTAGGTATAGTCCTGATATAGGTTTACACTTTCAGCATCTGCTAAAAACAAAAAAGACAGATCGGAGAGATCTGTCTTTTAATGCCGGAAGGAACCGGTATATTTTATTGCCTGTATCAGGCTCTTAGCTCATAACTCACAGGAGTAGTGCTTACTTCTCCCAATGCGGTCATTTTATTGATATCGGGATTCCATACTTTCAGTCTCAGACAGGCCAGAATAGCCTTTGGAGACAGTGAAGTGGTCTTTGCACGCTGCAACTCAGGAATCGCTTCCATTGCTTCCGGAAGGCGGTAGAACGGAATACGTGAATTCAGGTGATGAATGTGGTGATACCCGATATTACCAGTCACCCATTTCCAGAAAGCATTCATCTGCATATAGCTGGAAGAAGCCATTGCCGCGTTATCGTGGCACCAGCCTTCTTTATCTCTGAAAGTAACACCCGGGAAATTATGCTGCGCATAAAATAGATAAGCACCGATAGCGCAGGCGATAAAGAATGGAATGATCAGTAACAGGAGAAGACTCAACCAGCCCATATAGATGTACAGCAGGGTACCCATCGTGAAATGAAGCACCAGCGCCAGCAGGGAGTCCATATGACGGGAAGGGCTGCTGGTAAATGATTTTACACTCATTCCTATCATAAACATGCTGAAATAGCCAAATAAAATGGTCAGTGGATGACGTGCAGCCAGATAAGCCCTTTTTTCAGCAGGAGTAGACTCTTGAAATTTCTGTTGTGTCATGATCGGGAAAGAACCGATGCTGGCGGTGAACAGCTTGGAATTGTGCGCATGGTGATAATCATGCGAACGCTTCCAGATGCTGGCAGGCGCCAGTATAAATATACCAAAAGCACTAAACAGCACATTTGCCGCTTTCGACTGGTAAAGAATGGTATGATGCTGAAAATCATGATATATGACAAACATGCGCACAATCACCAGACCGGTGAGTATACTACACGGTATACGCAGAAACAGTGACGGTAAGAAAGCTGTACAGGCAAAAAGACCGATGAGGACAGCAGCGGTGGAAAGCGTATAATACCAGCTTTTCCACTTAGTTTCTTTCGCATATGGCTTGGTTGCCAGGATTAATTGTTTTCCAGTTAGCATTGATAGTAATAAATGTGGTGTAGATGTCTTCTTATCTGATGTCGCAGGTTTTTCTTATTTGTTATATGGCTGGCTCTGCGACGGTGGATTCTTTTGCCGGCACAGGGCGTTTGTGTTTCCATCTTCTGTGACTCCACAGCCAGTATTCAGGATGTGCGCAGATATCCTGCTCCAGTGCCTGCGTATGTGCGGTGGTGATTTCACCATCCTTTGTAGCAGATGGCTGATCGAAAAGCGTGCGTGCGGAAATCTCGTAATAGCCGCGTTTTACCCGCTGTACATGTACATACACCACAGGATAGTTCATTTTACGGGCAATCTTTTCCGTACCCTGAAATACAGGCGTATCCTGATTCAGAAAATTGGTCCAGTAAGCACTGGTAGGAGCCGGCGTCTGATCAGCAATAAATGCTGTCGCATCCAGTTCGTTTTTGTGCGCGACCATGTCACGGAAAGTATCTTTCATAGCAATCAGACCTGTACCGAAGCGCGTACGCATACGATACATCAGTCCGTTGAAATATTTATTGCTGAGTGGATGATATACTACGTAGAGGTGGTGTTTACCCTGCAGACTGAACGTGTTACCTGCCCATTCCCAGTTGCCGTAATGGCCCATCACGATCATAATGCTTCTGTTCTCAGCTGCATAGCGGTCAAACAGCGCCTGTGCTTCCGGCGTCAGTTTACAACGCCTGATAGCAGCCGCTCTGGAAATAGTCAGCGTTTTGAATGTTTCCAGTAATAGATCGCAGAAGTAACGGTAGAAACGGCGGCGGATCTTTTCAATTTCCTTAGCAGACTTTTCCGGAAAAGCATTTTGCAGATTCTGTAACACGACTTTCTTGCGGTAGCCGATTACATAATACAGCAACACGAACATCACATCACAGAGTCCGTAAAATAACGGAAACGGTAATAGGGAAATCATGTAGATAAACGGAAGTAGGATATAATAAGTCAGCATTAGTTCAAAAATACAATTAAATGTAAATATAAAGCAATGTATTTAAGTGTGATAGATATAAAATGTTAATTTCTATCTACCAGTCCGGCGAAATTATCTGTATTGTCCTGAAGACCAGTCCCCAGCAGCCCTGCAGTGACCAATGTAGTACATCTCACTGCGAATGGTTTTCGACCCTGATTTACAGCACTTTTGTGCAATACAGGGCATTTCCTCTCAGTTCACCAATTTTACCGGATGTTGATAGTTATTTAACGGTAAATATGCCAGATACCCCTATAACATTGAAAATCATTGTAGCGGCCCGGATTGAGCACTTGCACTTACTGACATTTCTGTGTATTATTATCATTCAGCCAAAAGTGAACAAAATATGTTGAGACGAATCTTTCTGGCAGCTTCCTGCCTTGTCGTGTGTATGTATGCAAGCGCACAAAAAACAGCGAATGACCCCGCAAAGGAAAAATGGTTTATGGACCTCGGTTTAGGCATGTTCATTCACTGGAGTGTGGATGTACAGGTGGGCGCGGTGATCAGCCATTCCATGGCAGGCGCTTCTGATGAATATCTGGAACGTTTTACTACCGAACTGCCCAAAACCTTCAATCCGCATAAATTCAATCCGGATGACTGGGCCGTACTCGCAAAACTGGCTGGTATGAAGTACGTCGTCTTTACCGCCAAACACCACGCCGGCTTCTGTATGTGGGATACCAAAACGACGCCCTTCAATATCATGAACACCCCTTTTAAAAAGGATGCAACCCGCGCAATCTTCGATGCATTCCGTAAACAGGGTATTGCTATTGGTGTGTATTTCTCTCCGGAGGACTTTTATTACCTCTACAAACATAAAGTGCCCATTGGCAGAATGCAGTTGCCACAACATTTCCCGGAAAAGAATCCGGGTCTGATGGCATATGATAAATCTCAACTGAAAGAACTGCTGACCAACTACGGAAAGATCGATTTTATCTTTTTTGATGGTCCGGCGGAAGGTTTGAAAGAATACGCATGGGAACTGCAACCGGATATTGTAGTCACCCGCGGACAAATGAACACGCCCGAACAGGAATTGCCGGAGGCGATCATGCCCGGTCCATGGGAAGCTTGCTTTACCATGGGAACAGACTGGCAATATAAGCCGACTAACGATCCACAGAAATCAGGTACAGAAATGATCAATATGCTGATCGAAACCCGCGCAAAAGGAGGGAACCTGCTGCTGAATGTAGGACCTAAACCGGACGGGGAGATACAGATAGAGCAGGAAGCCCTGCTGCGTGAACTGGCCCTCTGGAACCTTGCAAACGGAGAATCTGTACATGGCGTAAGACCCTGGAATATCGCCCGGGAAGGAAATGTCTGGTTCACCCGTGGAAAAGATACGAGTACCGTATACGCTTTTGTACCAGGTGGAAAAGACTGGAAATATGGTGAGCGCAAGGAACTGGTGCTTCGTACTCTGGAAGGTAATCCGCAAACGAAAGTATCCATTCTGGGCTATGCCAGTGAGCTGGTAGAATACAAGGAAGGGTTTGATGCGGGCATTTATTCACAATCAACACCTGTGGGATTACTGATCAGCGCTGTAAACGGACAACGTTTTTATACTGATAGAAAATGGCCCAATCCGGTAGTGATAAAGATCGAAAATGTGAAGTATCGTCCCCTTATTAACAGCTATAAACAAAGCACGCTTGATGGTGCGAAATAAATAGAATATCAGGGGAATTGGCGACCTTTAGGCAGAGAATGCCTGCTATGTCAGTTTCCGATCCGAAAAGCGGTATGTTCAGCAAAGAATATCTGCAGCCTGATAATCAGCTGCAGGACCATATACATGCCTATATTGTCCTGCAGGCTGATTTTCCGGATCCTGTCAACCGGGACTATATGCTATTACCACAAGTACATCCCTTCCTGTTGCTTAATTTGAGCGAAACGCATACTATACAAAACAAACAGACAGGTGAATATTTACTACGACACCTGCTCATTCCCCCACATCATCAATCTCTGTCTTTCAGGATAAGTCCCCGGATGAAAATACTCGCCATACAGGGTGTTGCCGGTAGCGGTAGTCATTTGTTTGAGGATATTTTGCAGCTGGATCATATACAACAGCAACTGTCGCAATGTAAGGATACACAAAGCATGCGGACCCTGCTTAATACTTTATTATCTGCCTGTTTAAAATGTGAAAAACGATCTGCCGGGAGTATACGCGAGGCCGTGCGCGTCATTTTGCATACAGGTGGAAATGTGCTTATCCGTCAGCTGGAAGCAGCTACATTTCAGACAAAGCGTACACTCGAACGGGGCTTTCTGACACAGACAGGGCTGCATCTGAAAATGTTCTGCCGCATTATCCGTTTCAGAAGAGCGATTGCCTGCATAGAAAAAGAAAAGCAATTGTGCTGGGCTAAACTGGCGCAGGACTGTGGTTATTGCGATCAGACGCATTTCATCAATGAATTCCATTTCTTTGCCGGTTGTCTGCCGGGTGCTTATATCGGTACGCCTTCGTCATTCGAGCAGGCCATCGGTTAAAATTGTCACTTTTATCCGATACTGCCGTACTTTACTTTCCTAATTTTGTCATAAGAGCACTTCTGTTTATACTTCACATGTAACCGGCCGTATTCCAGAATACCAACAATATAACCCCATCGGGCTGGTTTTTCGTTATGCCACAACTGAACTGATATAAAAATTGTACACATGGAAAATGCTGACCTGTTTACGAACCGCCGTGACTTTCTGGGTAAAATGATGCTGGGCGTAACAGCTTTAGGTTTACCCGTGCTTTCCTCATTACCGTTGCAAGCTGCAACAGCTGCTGTCTCCACAACAGACAATAGCGAGGATCCAGATGCCTGGATCAACAGGATCAAAGGCAAACACCGCATCATTATCGATGTTCCCCGTCCGCATGAGATCATGCCATTTGCCTGGGCGCGCGTCTTTTTACTCACTAACGAAGCTACCGGCGTCCCTGAAAAGGATTGTGGCGTGGTAGTCGTATTGCGTCATGACGCGATTCCTTATGCTATGAAAGATGACTTATGGGCCAAATACAAATTTGGTGAAGTATTTAAGGCAGATGATCCGATGACGAAAGCGCCTGCTACCAGAAATCCTTTCTGGCAGCCTAAACCGGGTGATTTTAAAGTGCCGGGTGTGGGCAATGTCGCTATTGGTATCAATGAACTGCAGGAGAGTGGTGTGATGTTCTGTGTTTGCAATGTTGCCCTGACTGTATATAGTGCTGTTGTTGCACAGCAAATGGGCATCGGAGCAGAAGAAGTAAAGAAAGACTGGATGGCCGGTATCTTACCGGGTGTACAGGTTGTACCATCTGGTGTATGGGCGATTGGTCGTGCACAGGAAAAGAACTGTTCGTATTGTTTCGCTGGTTGATCCGTCAATCATAGGCTATGCGTTTTGGGATCCCCTTATTGTTTGGCTGCGTAGTAGCAGGCAGTGTAATGGCTGTTTCCTGTAAGCGGGGGGAACATGTCTGGACGGCGCCTGATACAGTCAATATTCCTCATAATACATCCGGAGAGCTGATCCGGTATGGAAGGGAATTGATTGTGCATACAGCGATGTATTTAGGTCCGGAGGGTAAAGTCGCCACCATCAGTAACGGGATGAATTGTCAGAATTGCCATCTGGAGGCGGGTACAAAGTTTATGGGCAATAATTTCGCGGCAACAGCGGCGAACTATCCCCGTTACCGGGAAAGAAGCGGAAGCATTGAATCGCTGGATAAGCGTATCAATGACTGCTTAATAAGAAGTCTGAACGGATCACCACTTGATAGAAATAGTCATGAGATGCAGGCAATGATTGCCTATATCGAATGGGTGGGAATGACAGTGAATAATGGCGCTAAGCCGCCCGGCAGTGGTATCAGAGAGCTGCCCTATTTGCTCCGGGCGGCTGATACGTCAAAAGGCAGACTGGTATTTGACAATAAATGCCGGGAATGTCATGGTACAGATGGAACCGGAAAGTATGATTCCCTGACAAAAGAATATGTTTATCCTCCGCTATGGGGACCGCATAGCTATAATAATGGCGCAGGTATTTTCAGACTGTCAAAATTTGCCGGATATGTTAAAGCGAATATGCCATTGAATAATGCACGGCTGACAGATGAAGAGGCCTGGGATGTGGCAGCGTTTGTAAATTCGCAGCCGAGGACAGAGAAATTGTTTGAGAAGGACTGGCCTGATCTTAACACGAAGCCCCCTGATGTTGCGACAGCTCCGTTTGCGGATACATTTTCTGCTGTGCAGCATAAGTATGGTCCATTTGGGGTGATTGTGAAAAGCAGGAAGAAGCACTAACTGCTGTTGAGTGGTTAGTGCTTCCTGCTATTTAGTTGTTATTTTGGATTTTGCGCTGTTTTTGTTTTCCTTACACAATTTTGTTGTTAACTATTAGATTGTTCAGCGTCCCGCTTTTCTTTTCCTCCTCCATGAATTGCTCACACATAATTTGCGCAATAGTCTTTTTCTGCTATCTGTCAGGCACAAATCCCGATGTAATCTGCTGATCAGGTTATCAGAAGGAATTGTTTGTTGACATCATTACCGGGTAATTAGAAAATGAGACTTTAAGTACGCGTTTATCGATTGTTTTGGTGCTCTTATCCACATATGATTGGTGTTAACGGGATAATAAGATGCGATTCATTGCTGCGCTTTTCTCTTTTCCTCAAGAAGTTTTTCCAGCAGGATCTCAGCTATTGACTTGGGTTGCTTTTTGTAAGGAATAAATCCCCACATAAGTTCTACTCCTAATATACCAGGTGCAGGTATAATCATACCATTGTCAGCACCCGGTAGTTTAAATAGTAAATTCCTGACAGCTCGCTCATCGAGTGTTTTGTGTTTCTTTTTTCTTTTCCAGAACATATTTTGTGTTTTTTAAAAGTTAAGAATGCTATGTAAATATGAGACGCAAATAACTACTTTTTATCGAGATTTATATACTCCCAAATGCAATATAGGTAAGGAATGCAAGCAGTAATGGCTAAGTAAAAAGCAAAGTGGTAAAATGTTGTTGCGCGTTTCAGTTTGCGCTTTCTTGTTTCAATTATTTTTTCCAGATCTTCGATGTAACTGGATTTAATTTGTATGTCTGTTATGTCTGGCGGAAGTCCCAGTGTCTGATACAGGAATTTTAGGAATTTATAGTATGTTTCCGGCGTAGATAGTAATAGTAATTTCTCCGGCAGCATCTGTAATACTGCAAATATCAGCGACACCGCAAATAATCCCCCAAACCCATAAAATGCCCAATAAAACTCAACATCCCGCACGACCTTCTCAATAAACAATTTTTGACACAAGGGAATCAGAAAAATACAAAATGCAGAATACAACACTAATAACGTAGTGAACTTGTCCATATTCTTTTGCAATGCAACCGCATACTGTTCCAGCCGTTGCTCATTTAACTCAATGATATAATCAAGGTCATAGAATGACTTACTCCCCATAACGAAAGTGTTAAGATTAACAAACGAAAAACAAAATGATTGTTGGAGTATTCAATTAGTGAGAGCTTACTGCATCCGCAGCAGACACTAAAATACATACGAAAATTCAACTCTCAAAAAATTATTGTAGATTCTCTTAACATTAAGATAATTTTAATTTTCTTGCTGAAAGTATCAACTTGCCTTAATAATAGCATGTCGATGAAACATACCATTCTTTTACCATTAGTCGCTGTATTATTCACAGCAAATGTTTGTGCACAACAGAAAACTGATGTGCAGGCCCATCGCGGAGGCAGAGGATTAATGCCTGAAAATACTATTCCCGCTATGTTACACGCCATTGATCTGGGTGTGAGAACGCTTGAATTGGACTGTGTGATCTCTTCAGATAAAAAAGTAGTTGTATCGCATGATGTGTTCATGTCGTCAGAGTTTATCCGCAAACCTGATGGCTCGGATATTCAGAAAGCGGAAGAAAAACAATATGCGCTGTACACCATGACTTATGACAGTATCCGTAAGTTTGATGCAGGCATTAAGCCTTATGCGAAATTCCCTGAACAGGTAAAGATGAAGGCGTATAAACCTTTATTGTCTGATCTGATCGATAGCGTGGAAGCTTATGTCAAAAAGCATCACCTGAAACCGGTTAACTATAATATCGAAACAAAATGTTCTCCGGAAGGGGATGACAAGCTCCATCCTAAACCAGTCATATTTGCTGGTATGGTCATGGATGTGATAAAGAAAAAGAAAATTGCAGACAGAGTCACTATACAGTCTTTTGACCCGCGTACCTTACAGGTGATTCATAAGACAGATCCTAAACAGGTATTGGCATTGCTGGTGATGAACAAAGAGAATCTGACAGACAATCTGCAGAAGCTGGGATTCACACCGGCTATTTACAGTCCTTATTACCTGATGGTAACGCCTGAGCTGGTAAAGGAAGCGCATGAAAAGAAGATAAAAGTGTTGCCGTGGACGGTGAATGAACCGGCTGACATGGAGAAGATGATGTCCATGGAAGTGGATGGTATCATCACTGATTATCCGGACAGACTGATAAAGATAGTGGGTCGCTATCAACAGCCATAAAAAAAGAAGGGGGCTCAAACGGCCCCCTTTGTTATTGTTGTGCGACTTCGTTGATCCATTTCAGATATTGCTCTCTCAGGGAAGAAACAATCTCCGGATGCTGTGCCGTCAGATTCTTCATTTCTGCTGTATCCTGTTGCAGATTCACGAGGAAAAGCTCATCAGGTCCTGTTTCGGTTTTCTTTGCACCAGAGGGATTATGCAGTAGTTTCCAGTTACCCTGTCTTACGGCCCACTGCGGATTCTCATTTGTACCTTGTGACTGCCAGAAGAATATGTCATGGGGTGAGACGGTCTTCGGAGAAGTGATCACCTGCTGAATATCTTTTCCGTCAATCTTCCGCTGAGGTAAAGCCACTTTACACAGTCCGGCGAGTGTAGGATACCAGTCTATATTCACACATAGCTGATCACGTACTTCATTTTCAGGCAAATGGCCCGTCCACCGGATAATAGCGGGTACGCGTATACCGCCTTCAAACAGACTGAATTTCGCACCTCTGTACGGACCGGTAAAACCGCCACCGCCAAAGCTTCTGTCTTCTGTAGAATGTCCCTGATCGGACTGGAATACGACAATTGTATTTTCCGCCAGTCCGAGGCGATCCAGCTGTTTCAATACCAGTCCGATTTTCTCATCCATGGTGGATACTGCGGCGGCATACATCCTGCGTGGTGCCGGCAGGTCTTTATAATATTGTCTCCATTTCTCTTGTCCCTGTAAAGGGTAGTGAGGCATATTGATGGCCCAATACAGGAAGAATGGTTTGTCAGCCCGCTTATTTTTCTCCAGAAATCCGTTTACCTCCTGTACTGTCAGGTCAGCGAAGAACTTTCCATCTTCCCAGATCTCCTGTCCGTTTCTCCACAGGTCATGTCTGTTAGGACCAGCCCAATAAAAGTAATGTGAATAGTTATCTATACAACCACCCATAAAGCCAAAGGAATAGTCAAATCCCTGTTGATTCGGCATGGTTTCCGGTGAATAACCGATATGCCATTTACCGATGTGCGCCGTCGTATAGCCGCCATCTTTAAACATTTCCGCCATTGTATACTGCGTTCCCGGCATTCCGGCATGTCCTTCTTCGCTGGGCGCATTATTATCCAGTTGCGCACGCTGCGGATATCTGCCCGTCAGCAGGGAAGCACGGGAAGGCGAGCATACGGGAGCCGCTGCATAGAATTGACTAAAACGAACCCCTTCTTTGGCGAGGCGGTCAATATTAGGGGTGTACAGATCCTTTGCACCATAACAGTTCACATCCAGAGTGCCCTGGTCATCTGTGTAAATTATAAGTACATTCGGCCTTTTCTGTTGCTGCGCAAATAGTGGAGCTGCCAGAAAGCAAGACAGCGCAACCATGGCACTTAAGCGTCTGATTCTCATCGGTAACATGATTTTTAAACTAAAAACGGAACGGACAAGATATAAAAATCGGGATAAGTTCTGTATAACTTCGGGATGGCTGGTATAAGAATATATATACTTATATTAATATATTTGCTTTAAAATAATATTTCCCTGATGGCATTCCGCGGGTTTCTTCCTTATATCGGCATTGTTGTGTGTTTTGGCATAATTTACTGGTTAACAATGATGATCCCGAACAACGTACTTTATCTAGGTTTCAAGAGTAGTCTGCTGGAAGCGGACCGGAAAACTATTTATCAGGGGTGGATCTTTACCTATGGTTTGTCTTTTACCCTTTTACTGGTGAATCTTGCGGAATTGTTGTCCTCTAAAGAAGACCGTTACTGGCTGCGGATCGGCAAATCCTTGTTGACCATCATCTTTACATATGCTGCAGGCGCCGTAGTGTTCCTGCTCATGAATACAGAAGAATATAATATGTACCTGTATGCCCGGGACATCCCTGCCGGTGTATACTGTTGTGTGGCGCTGGCAATCACCGCCGGATTACTGGTCATATTACAGCTGCTAAGTGCCCGTCTCAGGGCAAGAGCAGGCGCTGCTTTCCTCGAAGAATACTTCCCGTCCTGGCTCCGGTTTGACAGATAATGCCCGTCAGGCAATGAATGTGCAGGATTAGCAGTACCTTTGCCGTTCATTTTTATCAGTATTATGACTTTTGATGACTTAAACCTGAGCAGACCTTTACTTAATGCACTGGAAGACCTGGGCTACAAAACGCCTACGGCCATACAGCAAAAGGTGTTCTCAGTAGTGATGTCCGGGCAGGATGTATGTGGCATTGCCCAGACTGGTACGGGAAAGACTTTTGCTTATCTGTTGCCCTGTCTGCGACAGTTTAAATTCTCCAAAGAACGCTTTCCGCAATTACTTATTCTGGTACCTACCCGTGAACTGGTAGTACAGGTGGTGGACGCTGTTAAACAGCTGACACCCTATATGAGCGTGGAAATAGCCGGTTTTTACGGAGGTGTGAATATGAATCCGCAAATGGAGATCGCCTCCGGTAAACTCGATGTAGTCGTAGCGACTCCGGGCCGTCTGGTGGATATCGTGTTGAGCGGTACACTGAAACTCAAGGCTATTAAGAGGATCGTCATCGATGAGATGGATGAAATGCTGAACCTGGGTTTCCGTCCGCAGGTAGAACGTATCCTTGACCTCCTGCCTGTCAGAAGACAAAACCTCCTGTTTTCTGCTACTATCACAGAAGACGTGGAAAAGCTGATACAAACACACTTCAACGCCCCTGCGACCGTCGAAGCAGCACCCGCTGGTACTCCATTGAAGAATATCAGCCAGTCCGCTTATGATGTGCCGAACTTCTATACAAAAGTAAACCTCCTCGAACTCTTGCTGGCGAAAGACAGCACAATGAACAAGGTGCTGGTGTTTGTCGCTACCAAAGAAATGGCAAATGACCTGTATGAGCAACTGGAGACTAAGTTCCCCGAACAGGCAGGTGTGATCCATTCCAATAAAGCACAGAATCACCGTTTCAATACAGTGAATAAATTTAAAGACGGTAGCTACCGCTTTATCATCGCTACCGATATCATTGCCAGAGGTCTTGATATCGCAGAAGTGTCGCATGTAATCAGTTTTGATACACCGGAAGTACCCGAAAGTTATATGCACCGTATCGGAAGAACCGGTCGTGCTGACAAAGAAGGTAATTCCATCCTGTTCACCAAACCACAGGAAAAGGAAAACAAAGACAATATCGAGGCTCTGATGAATTATCAGATCCCTGTATTGCCTTTACCGGAAGAACTGGTGATCTCTGATGTGCTGACGGAAGACGAAAAGCCACAGGTGAAAATGAAGAACTTCCTTATCAAACTGCCCAGCAAAGATGAAGCAGGACCTGCCTTCCATGAGAAATCAGCAAAGAATAAAAAGGTGAATGTGAAGATCCGTCATGCGGATAAGATGAAGCTGAAGTATGGTAAGCCGAAAACAAGAGGTGCGAAACCAAAGAGGAAAAGATAAATTAATTACGAATTAGCATGCTATAATATAAAAGAGGCGTCTGCAATAAGCGGACGCCTCTTTTTGTATGCCATCAAAATAGTTCAGCAGATAGTTACTGTGAAAATCGTTTAGTCTTTAATTCGTGAGTCCTGACTCCTAATTGCCTCCGGCCGCAGGCCAGGTATTTTCTCCCTGTTGCATTTTATCCATCACCGCCTTATAATCAGGCTGTTCATTCTCCGGGGCCAGTACCACTGCCTTATCCATCCATTTCAGTGCTTCCTCCTTATTTCCGAGCCGGTACAACAGGTTGGCATAAGTGCTCATGGTAAATGAATTCCTTTCCATATCCACCGCTTTCTCCATCCATTTTAACGCCTGATTTAATAACGTAACGTCACCTGTGCCTTCAAACACTTTCTTTGAAATACTGGCAATTTTAGCAGGAGAGAAACTGCTGCCACCGTGTTGAAGATAGTCCGTTAAGGTATCTGTCAGTGTTTTATAGTTACGCGTTTTCTTTACGTCTGCATCCATTTCCAGCAATACGAGGAATTGCCGGCGATGTGGATCAGGAATAGAGCTGGTATCTGCATGCTTTAATGCCAGCATCGGCAATAAAGGTTTGCTACGCTCTTGCGGAACAAATGGAGCATGTATCTGCCGTAATACCTCCATTGGTACTTTTACAACTGCACGATCATATGTGATCAATCCATTTTCTTCTATTTCCACATCAAAAGGTTCGGTATAGATAGAGCCGGATTGTCCATCTGTTTCATATTGCTTCAGCTTTTTCACCATGGAGGAATACTTTTCAGTCATCTCGGAGGGCGTAATCTTTACATATCCCCAACCTGCGGCAGCATTCCATTGATGTCCTTTTACAGGTACGCCTACGCCACCCCATTCTCCCAATACGCGTGCTTTTCCCGGTACGGCAGGCGCAATGCCCGGGCCCGGATAGTCATGTATATCTGCCAGATCACTGCCCGGCCATTTATTGACCACTGTGGTGGCGCCTTCCTTATCGTAGTTCTCTCCGGTATGTCCGTTAATCAGCCGCGTAGGATCTTTCTGATGAAACCATTGCGTGAGCCGTGGCTGGTCGTAACTATACCAGCCCTCATTGAACAATACCCAGCATATAATAGAAGGATGGTTATATAACTGTTGCACATTTGCTTCATTATCTGCTTCAAATGCAGCTTTTGCGTCTGCGTCCAGACTGGCACAGGTGACCATGTCCTGCCACACCAGCATACCTAGTTTATCGGCATGATAATACCAGCGTGCGGGTTCTATTTTGATATGCTTACGGATTGTATTGAATCCCATGCTTTTAATAGCGGCGATATCAAAACGTAAGGCCTCGTCAGTCGGAGCCGTGTAGATACCATCCGGCCAGAAGCCCTGATCCAGCACGCCGAGGTTATAAGTGTATTTATTATTCAGGAAAATACGTTCTTGTCCTTTGTCATCTTTCTTTATCTCAATCTTTCGCATGCCGGAATAAGAAGTCACTTTATCTTTTACCACACCATTTTTTACCAACCGGACAGTAAGGTCATACAGAAATGGATCTTCCGGACTCCAGAGATGCGCATTACGCAAGGGTATTTTCAGTAATTGATTCACCCCTCCTTTTACCGAACCATTCATTTTTCCGTCTGCACTGGCCTCAGCCTCCACCGTAAATTTTGTATCATCGGAGGTATGTACCCTTACTGACAGATAGCCACCATCAACATCAGGAGTGATGACAAGATCCCTGATGTAGACAGCAGGCAGCGTTTCCAGCCATACCGTCTGCCAGATACCCGTTGTTGCGGTATACCGGATACCTTTGGGTGCCAGTACCTGTTTCCCATGCGGATTAGGTCCCTGATCCGTTGGATCATAGACATCTACCAACAGTTCATTATCTCCTTCTTTCAGCAGGGAGGTAATATCAAAAGAGAATGCCTGATATCCTCCGCTATGCTGACCTGCTTCCTTTCCATTGACATAGACTTTGCTTTGCCAGTCCACCGCTCCGAAATGCAGCAATACTTTCTCATCTTCTTTCAGGTTTGGTTTTTGGAAGCTGCGTTTATACCACAAGCGTTGTGTTGGTAATACCGGCTTCTTTACGCCGGATAAAGCTGATTCGACTGGAAAAGGAACCAGTATCTGTCCGTCAAAAGAAGTGGGAGTGGGCGCATCTTTTGGGGTAATGGCATATTGCCATAGACCATTCAGATTAGTCCACTGGGGACGAACCAGTTGCGGACGGGGATATTCAGGTAATACGTGATCGGGGTTGACGTCTTTTGCCCAGCGGGTCTGGATAGCCACAGGCTGCATCTGCCAGGAGGACTGGCTATGGCTGTCAGTCGCAGCAGCTACGCAGAGGGCCGACAACAAAGGGTTTTTGCAGAACGTTTCATTATAAAGTGCAGGTGGTTTAAGTCTGGCAATATAACTGTCCGTCCGGCAACACTGCCGCAGTAGAGGAGTTATATTGCCATAATAAGAAATAATCCGTGGTTGCACTAATGACAGAAAGATAACACGCGCGTTAAAATTCCTTGATATGTTCTCCGATATCGGTAATTTCAAGATTATCAGGTAATGCTGCTTCCAGTATGCTGCTGGCTGCTGCACTCCGGTAACCGCCGGCACAATGAACGGCAATGGGTTTATCAAGCGGGATCTCTTTGAGGCGTAGACGCAGCTCCGGCAGCGGGATGTGTAGGGCATGCGGGAAGATCTGCCGCTTCTTTACTTCCGGCTCATTCCGTACATCGATGATGGTAAAGTCCGCATTATGCTCACGGAAGTACACAGGATCAAAGGGCGTCTGTTGTTCGCTCCCTGTATGAAGCAGCAGTCCGGCCTTGATAAATGGTTCGTAACCAATGCGGGCAGCCCTTTCCATCGCTTCTTGTAATTGCTCCTGTGTAGCTGCCAGCAGATAGAAGGGATCTTCCGGTGGAACAATCGCGCCCAGCCATGTTTCGAATTTCCCTTCCAGCATGATGTTGAAAGAGCCGGGGAGATGGCCGGCTTTAAAACTGGCTGCCGCCCGGGTATCAATAACGATTTCGTCAGGGATGAAGGCCGGATCGGGCTTTAATACGGGAATGGCAGACAAAGATCCCTGTAAAGCAGGGGCTCCCTTCCGGTTCAAGTCCACGTCATAACCGAAGTATTGGGGTATAAAAGGCTGATCTTTCAGCAGGGTACTTATGAACTCCGCCTCTTCCATTGGCTGTAATGACCAATTGGACTGTTTTTCTTCACCGATCGTGGACTGTGCGGCTTCCCGCAGGTCTTTACCACATAGCGTACCCGCTCCATGCGCGGGATATACGACCACATCATTAGCCAGTGACATCAATTTATCACGAAGCGAATGGTACATCTGGCCGGCCAGCTCTTTTCTCAGTGCTTTCTGATTACCGGCATTTTCCCGCAGATCGGGTCTGCCGCAATCTCCGATAAATAATGTATCTCCGGTAAATACTGCATAATCCTGTCCTGCATTGTTCAGCACGATAGATATACTGTCCGGCGAATGACCCGGTGTATTGAGAACACGCAGTGTCATCGTGCCTATGTTGATGGTTTGTCCTTCGTCAAAGGTTTTATGGGTATAAGCGGCATCCGTATGTACGGAGCAGTATATGTCTGCTCCTGTCAGCGCCTGTAATTCCGCATGACTGCTGATAAAGTCCGCATGCGGATGTGTTTCTATAACGGCAACGATTTTCGCCTTTTGCGCAGCTGCATAGTCGAGGTATGGCTGTGGATCTCTGGCCGGGTCGATCAATACTATTGAGGCACTACCGGGTTCCAGTATTGCGTAAGAATAATGAGCGAGTGATTTATCTTCAAACTGTTTAACTTTCATCTGATCGTTTTTAAATGTCAATGAGGAAGACGGTCTCTGAGTACGCCATATGTATAAGTGCCTGTTAGTGCTCCTGCTATGACCAGCAGCATGACAGGAAAACCCTCGCCCAATAGTACAAATATTGGTCCGGGACAAGCCCCGGTCAGTGCCCAGCCGAGGCCAAAGATGCTGCCCCCCAGCAGATAGCGTTTCCAACCTTTGTCTTTGTCCTTAAACGTAATGGGTATACCATGACTATCTTTTATATTATAACGTTTCAATAGCCAGACCGTTGCAATACCTGTTAAAACGGCTGAACCAATGAGTCCATACATATGGAAGGAGCGGAAATGGAACATTTCCTGTATACGGTACCACGATACTGCTTCCGATTTGCTCATGACAATGCCGAATGTAATGCCTGTGATAATGAATCTGATTCCTTTCTGCATTTTAGAAGAATAATGGAAAAAATAAATGTGTCATGATAAGCCCGCCGGCAAAGAAACCGGTAACGGCAATGAGTGAAGGCCATTGTAATTCGGACAGTCCGGTGATAGCATGCCCGGAAGTACAACCGCCTGCATATCGGGAGCCAAAGCCCACCAGAAAACCACCGCCAGCCAGCATGATCCAGCCCTTTACTGACAATAGGGCCTGTATACCGAATAGCTGTTCCGGCAGCAGTTTTCCATCAAAGGATACTCCCAGTGTCTGCAGGTCCTGAATTGCCTTGCCGGAGAGTTGTAATGAACCGGGAGCCTTCAGCCATTGTTGGCTGATAAACCCTCCGATAATAGCTCCCAGCAGGAAAAGCAGGTTCCAGTACTGTTTTTTGTAATCGAATTGAAAAAAGAGACCTTTCTACCAGCACCGGCGATGCTGCACATTGTACGTAGATTGGATGAAAATCCGAAAGTCTTCCCGGAATATAGCAGCGCCAGCATGACGGCTGTAATAGCAGGACCTGCAATGTACCACGGCCACGGCTGACTAAGATATCTGAGCATTGTCATAGGTGATGTTTATGACACAAAGCTCGTATGGCGAAGGGAGTAGTTTGGTGACTCAGGTCACACAGGCAGCATTTCGATATAATTTCTATGCAGCTTTAAGCGGTTTTGCTGCTCCATTTTCTTTAATAAGCGGGAAATGACCTCCCGGGATGAATGCAGGTCATTGGCAATCTCCTGATGTGTGATATAAAGCTGCTGCGTTTGTAAAACTTTTTGTTGGTTATCAAGATATACGATCAGTCGTTCGTCCATCCCTTTGAACATTATCTGATCAACAATACTCAGCAGTTCTTCAAAACGGCTGCGGTAAGTTTCTACCACAAAGCTGTACCAGCTTTTAAACTCCTGCATCAGTTGTTCCATCATGGCAAGGGGCACCATTAATACAATACTGTCTTCCACCGCTTTAGCCATAATCTCGCTGGTCTGATGTGGCCTGCTTGCACAGACCATAGAGAGTGCACAGGCATTACCCGGCAGCAGGTAATACATGAAAAACTCATTTCCTTCTTCGCCCTCCCGGTATAATTTCAGTCTGCCCTCCACGACCAGCATGGTAGCACGGAAATACTGGCCGGTCTGGATCAGTCTTTCACCTGCTTTTACCTCTTTTATAACGGCGTTAACGGCAATCTGCTCTTTTAGCTCTGCTTCAAACTGTGGGAAATAGGTATCAAGATAGGTCCTTGCATCCATGGCTGATCGTTTATTGGAGGCAAGGTAAAGATTCATTTTTTAAGATGGCGCTTAGGAAGATTTTATATTATTTTGTGATATAAACCATTATAAGTGCGAACCCTCCTTTTAGCGTTTTTTATAGCATTAACCGGCTGTCATGCCGTAACTCCTGACAGACTCACAAAGGACACTGTTATTACACCGGAGCCGTCCGGAGAAAGTGAAGTACAAAGGATGTATGAAGAGGATAGCGGTTATAGAGATACTGTTATCAACCAGCTGGTTCACGAAGCACTTACTTACGCAGCCGCTCATGCAAAAGAAGGGCAGTTTACACATGAGTTATTTACACCGGTAAAAGATGGAGGTACATTGCAGACTTCCCTGTCGTACGGACAACTGTTTGATCCCGGAAGGACGCATCTCTATATTAAAAGTGCAACGGGTAGTGCCGGGTTTGACGTCCTCGGACAGGTATACCTGTTTGAACAAAATACATTCAGGTTAGTAGCAAGCGATACGATCTGGAAGGGTAATTTTGTAGGGGATAGTATTGGTGATGTGAATGGAGATAAGCTGAAAGATTATATGCTGATCACGTATGCTTCTTCCGGTTGCTGTCTGCGTAATGATTATACTGTTTACAGATATAATGCTGTTACAGGTGGTTTTGGCGAAGCCCGCCATTTCATTAATCCGGACTTTTTTCCGGCAGAAAAAGTGATCCGCGGAGTCGAGTATGGTCATCCGGGAGAAGTGCCATTGTATAAGCTCAGATGGAAAGATACAATTGTGGAGCCTGTAGAATATATTTACCGTGATCCGGAGAACAAAAGCCAGTTTATCCGTACAAAAGTAGCAACCTATCCACCGGATAGAAAAACGGGAGAGATACTGAAAAAAGTACCAGCTGAATATCTCCATATTGAAGGGTATGAGTGGTTTATGCTGGACCCCTGAGTTATATCATTAAAAACAGCACCCATTACCCGATGAATACCATTATCACAACTGTTTTTTTTTGTTACCGTTGTTGCACGTTTTATTAGTCTGGCTATCCCGGGTTCAAATGAGCGTAAACTCAAAAAAACGATCGCCGCTTCGCTCTTTTCTTCCATGCATGGATAACATTGGTAGCAAAGGAAGAAGAAAAAGTGATGAAGTCACAATTTACAGATTACTAAAATGAGATGGCTTTAAGGATCACTTAAAGCCTTTTTATATTCATCTTTACTGAAATGATAATTGTCATAGTCGCCTGTCGGGTATTTAGTAGCTTTGAGGCGTAAATTGGATTTACATGAATGATTTCATAGCTGCCAGGTCGCAGATGGCACTGTCTTTAGGCTTTCATATCGTATTCTCCTGTATTGGTATGGTGATGCCTTTTTTTATGGCTGTAGCGCACTTTTACTGGCTGAGAACAAATGATATTGTATACAGGAATATTACCAAAGCATGGAGTAAGGGAGTGGCTATCTTCTTTGCTACCGGTGCTGTGTCAGGAACCGTATTGTCTTTTGAACTGGGCTTGTTGTGGCCGGAGTTTATGAAACATGCAGGACCGATCTTCGGGATGCCTTTTTCATTGGAAGGAACGGCCTTTTTCATAGAGGCGATTGCGTTGGGTTTCTTCCTGTATGGATGGGGTAGGTTTAACCGCTGGTTTCACTGGTTCACCGGTGTGGTGGTGGGTGTCAGCGGACTGGTATCAGGTATACTGGTCGTTGCTGCGAATGCGTGGATGAACAGTCCTGCAGGGTTTGATTATGTCAATGGACAATATCTGAACATTGATCCGATCAAAGCGATGTTTAACGATGCGTGGTTCTCTCAGGCACTTCATATGTGTATAGCTGCGTTTGCGGCGACGGGATTTGCGGTAGCAGGTATACATGCATTAATGATACTGAAGAAAAAAACATCCGTTTTCATACACAGTCTTTCCGGATTGCAGCTGTATTTGCCTGTATAGCGGCATTACTGCAACCTTTGAGTGGAGATATTTCTGCGAAAGATGTTGCGAAGAGACAACCAGCCAAGCTGGCTGCCATGGAAGCACATTTTCATACCGAAGCAGCTGCACCATTGATACTGGGTGGTGTGCCTGATGAAGAAGCGAAAGAAGTAAAATATGCGATTAAGTTACCGGGAATGCTCAGCTTCATGGTACATAGCAATTTTGAAACACCTGTGAACGGGCTGGATAAAATACCTGAACAGGACCATCCACCAGTAGCCATCACACACTACGCTTTTCAGGTGATGGTGGGATTGGGGATGCTGCTATTATTGATCTCCGTCTGTTATTTTATTGCTATCTGGAAGAAGAGACACTGGATGCAGCAGAACTGGTTTCTACGTGCTTTCGTACTGGCAACACCAATGGGATTTATTGCCGTGGAAGCCGGATGGACAGTGACTGAAGTCGGACGTCAACCATGGATCATAAACGGCGTTATGCGTACCGTAGATGCAGTCACACCAATGCCGGGTATTGCCTATTCCTTTTACATCTTTACAGCAGTTTATATATCCCTTTCCCTGATTGTAACATTCCTGTTGTACAGACAGATCAGGATGGTGGGTAAATTATATGATGTTTCTCCGTCAGCTTAAAAATTCAGTATCATGATCTATGTAGTGATTGCATATCTATGGGCAGCTATTCTGCTGTATATCTTATTAGGCGGTGCTGACTTTGGTGCGGGTATCATCGAGATGTTCACTTCTGCAAAGAATAAACAATATACACGTACCACTATGTATCAGGCAATTGGTCCGGTATGGGAGGCTAATCATATGTGGCTGATCATTGCCATAGTGGTATTGTTTGTGGGTTTCCCGCAGATTTATACAACGGTGTCCACTCATCTGCATATCCCGCTGGTGATTATGTTGTTTGGTATTATCGCCCGGGGAACAGCCTTTACTTTCAGGAACTATGATGCAGTAGTAGATAATATGCAGAAGGTCTATAACAAGATCTTTGTGTATTCCAGTTTTGTAACACCGTTCTTTCTGGGGGTGATTGCTGCAAGCGCCGTATCTGGCAGAATAGATACGAATGCGGGCGATTTCCTTTCGGCTTATGTATTTAGTTGGCTGAACTGGTTTTCTGTAACTGTGGGCTTCTTTACGGTGGCTATTTGCGGTTATCTGGCTGCGATCTTTATCATTGGGGAGACAAGAGATGAAGCCAGTAAGGTACGTTTTGTCCGCAAGGCAAAACAGATGAATGTAGCGGCAGTTGTTTTCGGTGGATTGGTCTTCACAGCTGCTAAAGCGGAGGGTATCCCGCTGGACAAATGGCTGTTTGATAATGTAGTGGGTATCATGTCTCTGACGGCCGCTGTATTATCACTGATATTGCTTTGGTACCTGTTACTGAAGAAAGGAAAAGTATATATTATCAGGGTATTGGCTGGTTTTCAGGTGACGATGATCCTGCTGGCCATTACTTTAAGACACTATCCTAATATTGTTATTCTGAAAGGAGGGAAGTACCTTTCTTTGATGGAACATGCAGGGCAGGAGCGAACCATTTATTCACTGGCGATGGCATTGCTTTTAGGGAGTATTTTTATCCTGCCGGCTTTGTTTTATCTGATCTATAGTTTTCAGAAGAACAAAGGACAGTGGGATCATTAATGAGGAAGAACAATGGGAATTAAATAAAAGAAGGGCTTACGTAGTGTAAGCCCTTTTTCGTTATACCTTCTTTTACTGTTACCAGTATACTTACTGGTTTTCGATCTCAAATTTAACCGTACCAATAAAACTGAATGGCAACTGCCGTTGGGGCATGTTGGCCAGGGTAAATATATGTTCGTTAATGGCACCATACCCGTCCTGTTTACCATACAGGAAGATAATGGTGTTGTGGTGATATAATATGTCATGGTTAATCAGAGGAGTAAGATCATCTTTGAAATATTCACTAAAAGATACTCCATTAATAATCTCTTCAGGTTTCATCGCGTTGGTAAAAGATGCATGTTCCAGGAAGTCGCTGTCGAAGTGCTTCAGGCCAACAGCATCGCCAAATTCTGACAGGCTGTTGCCATCTTCATCGTACTTCACTTCAAGGTAATTCCGCAGTTCTTTTTCATGGTTAAAATTTGCCAGCCAAACCGCAACAACATACTGTGCTTTCGTCATCATATAAAGTTGTTTTGCTGAATAAAAAGGCATGTAAAACGTTGTGTTTTATATGCCCGTTATATACTGTAGTGCTTGCAAAAACGGTTCCAGATGTATTACTGATTGATTATTATTGACTTATGATGCGGTCTGTGGTGTTGGAAATGATAGAAAACGATAGTTGCTACAGACAAGTTTTAAATATTCGTTGATACAACTGATCGGGACTATGAAAGATGGACAGGGAATTATTACCCGATATAAACAGATAGTAAATGCCCGTCAGTTCTGAGATACATGCAGATTAATTATGTATTATATATTTTGTTATATATTCTTCTCCGTTAGAAGGACCAACTATTTTTAATACCCTCGTCCACGTTATAAAATTACTTTTTCTCATATGTTCGGCTTCGTTATAGACCGACCTGTCTGTTCTGTCCGCTGGAAAGATTATTTTATAAATAATTAACACATTAGTGAAAATTATGTATATTTATTTTGTATATTAGATATTGATATTCCGGTATTTGGAGCGAAAAAAAACTTTTATTACACACATAATATTTTAACTTCGCTCCCGTTTTGGAGAAAGTACTTTTGCAGTTTTTTGAAAACTTTTAAAAAAAAGGGGGTATTGTTATCAATTAAAAAGCATTGCAGAGAGAAAATGCTAATATTTAGAGAAAAACTTTTGGCCAAACAACATTAAGGGGAAATTTAATATTTAAAACCATATCATTATAGCCGCTTGCAGGGGAAAAAAATGATGCAAGAATTGCGGCTTGCCTGAACCATAACATTTATAGAAGAACCATGAAAATTAGACATGACTACCGCCGGCATGCGCTTATTGCCGCTGCTACACTCCTTTCGTTTATTGTGGGATGTAAGAAAGAGACAGACGAAAGCATTGACAAGACTATCGAAAATTCTGAAACAAGTGTCACCGCTGCTACAGGCAGGACATTTACACTGGGACCGGACGCAAACGGACGACTGGTTATAGACAACAAGAGTGGTACTTACAAAGCAGGAGACATTATCAATCTGAAAGGAAACTTCAAAGCGGTTTTCATTTCTAACATGAGCGGTACAGCAGCTGCTCCTATCAAAATCCAGAACGCTTCCGGTACAGTTGCTACCATCGGTGATCCTTCCTGGACTGGATCTAGTGGATATCCTGGCGCATTCTCATTTGACAATTGCCACTATATCAAACTAGGTAGCCCTAATGGCAAGAACTATATGGTTATCAACGGTGCTACCACTTCAGTAAGAGAAGCTTACTTCAACATTCACCTCGGTAAACATACCGACAACTTCGAGATCTACAACCTGAGTATGAACAACGGTGGTACCGGTATCGTCGCTAAAACTGAACCTGTAAAGGGAGATGCTTCTACCGCATATCCGAACTCTACAATGTACAATCTGTCTATCCACGGTATCTCTATCAATAATACCAGGAATGAGGCAATGTACATCGGTCATACAGCTACTTACTGGGATCTGACTGCAGGTGTACCTTATTATGGTACTACTTCAGGTATGACTGCAGGTCACCAGTATGTTGAGCCTATCAAATGGTACAACGTGCTGATCTACGGTAACACCGTATCTAACAGCGGTCTGGATGGTATTCAGACAGCAGCTATCGACAAACTGGAAGTACATTCCAACGTTGTTACCAACTGGGCTACACAGCACAACACTGCACACAATGGTGGTATCCTGATTGGTGGTCGTACGACTAACACCAATACACACGATAACATCGTTCGTAGTGGCTGGGGTGAACTGTATCAGTTCTACGGTTCAGGTACTGCACACGTTGTTAAAAACAACCTGTTTGCTGATAACGAAAGCGATGGTGTGAGCATGAGAGGTGCAGGTGGTGCAGCAGTGCAGTTTGTGAATAACACAGTAGCAAACGTAAAAGGTAACACCCTCCGTATCAACGGCTACAGCGGTCAGACCGGCAAGAACATCGTTAACAACAACGTATTCATTGCTCCGTTGAAAGGTGTGGGTACCATCTATCCTAAATATTACATTTATCTGGAAAATGGTGCAGTTGTAACTGAAGGTACCGGTACGCTGGCTAACTTCAAATTCGCTACAATTGCAGCTTCTGGCGTATCTGCTACAAACTACTATCAGGTGACCAATACAACACTGACCGGCGGCTTGAAAGTTGGTTATGTGAACTTACCTGGAAAAATGTAAATCGACTAGAATTAAAAATGAAAGAAGAAGCCTTGTCCCGGCGTATGTCAGGACAAGGCTTCCTCTTTTATTTTGAATCCTTCATCTATAAATTATCCACCTGTGCTTCGATCACCTGTTGCACATTGGCGGGTAAACCCGACAACAGATCATATCCTGTTGCAGATTCAATTGCATCTACAGTGGTCCGGTAACTCTTCCAGTCACTGCTGATACTATTAACATTAGGTGTATTAACCGCAATTACGCGGGTAGAAGTACTGATACGACTGAGGTCATTGTTACCATCAGGGATCACTACAATTACTTTCCAGACATTAGATGGTACAGTCACATGGCCATTATCGATCGTTGAAGTCGTGCCCCCGTTACTTCCTGTACCTCCTGTATCATAGTTTCCCATTATTATATACACCTCATTACCGGCGCTCACCAGCGAACGGATATATATTTCCAGATTGTTCCAGGTTTGCTGATTGTTCTGTGGCGCCTGCGGAATCATATTGGTCATCAGGAATGTAGATGAATTAGCTGTCACCGATGAAGTCCTGTCACCTGAGGGACAGTTATGCCCCCTGTCAAAGCCACTGCCGGAATAACTACCAGAGCCTACCTGATACCAGCCGGTAGGTAAAGACGTGTTAGGACGGAAGTCGTCCTGACGGGAAGTACTGCCAATATCACCGCTGTTCAGGTGCCAGCTTACCCAGTTTGGTGTGCTCCTCGCGTTATTGTAAGAAAAGCTGTAATAAGTCTGATCCACCAGATAATTGGTCGGGAAAGCAATACTTGTCGCTGCTCCGCTTGGGTTACCCAGTAATAAATGACTGTTGTCGCCAGCGCCGGTACCGCCACCAGTAGTGTTGATGACAATGTTATCAATGTTGATACGGTTGCTGCCACCGGATACTTTTCGTATAGACAGACGAACATTGCCGGTCACATTTACGTTGAAAGTTACCGTTTGCAGACTTGTAGACGAGCTGGTAACAGTGCTGCCTGTCTGGGTGTAGCTGCTGCCATTGTTCGTAGAGATCCAGAGTTGCCAGGTACTGCTGCCATCAGAACCGAATACCGCATGTGCGATGCTCACTGTATTGGCGCCCGTGGCATTGAAGTTCATCGTAATGGATCCGGTATTACGGATGCGTGCAGAGGCAACGCCTGTTTTGGCATCTGTAGACAGATTGCCAATCAGTGCGTCATCGAAATACCAGCTGCCACTACCAAGCGTTACATTAGCGGCTGCATAAGCTCCTTTGGTTCCTGATTCGAAATTTTCTGAAAGCGTGACTGCTTCGACAGTTGCTTCCCGGGTATCAGTAGCGGATGGCGTTGGAAGTGTTGGAATGTCATCCTTTGTACAGGAAGCAATGAATACGGAGATGGCTGCTATCCAGAGCAGCCGGCGAGTGAGGGTTCTCATATTAATGTGGGTTTAATCTGCTTAAAGGTATGTATTCATCCCTGAAGGCGGAGGCACATCAGTATTAGTTTGCAGTAAAATAATATTAGTTAAAGGAATGCTAAAACCGTTTATCTGCCTGAGTCCGCAAATTTTCTGCTTCACCCCTAAAAAAAATCTGCCTCACCCGAAAAGACCTGTGGCAACTTATATAATCTGCGTATATATGTAATGAAAATCTTAAAATATGAAATGGTTACTTTTTTCTGCCAGTCTCATCTTCACACTTTGTACCAGAGAATCTGGTCCGGTATCTGTCGGTGAACAATATAATTTCACTAAAGTAGATACTTACGTAGACGCACATCTGAAAGAATATAGTAACTCTGTTGCGATACTCGTATCCAAAGACAACGCAGTTATTTATAAGAAAGAAGTAAACCTTGATATTACGCAGCAACGTATCATTGCTTCTGCTTCCAAATGGTTGTCTGCCGCCGTGATCATGTCTTTGGCAGATGAAAAGAAGCTCTCACTGAATGATACTGTTGGTAAGTTCCTGCCTTTATTCACGGCACATGGTAAGGGGAATATCACTATCAGACAATTGTTTTCACATACCTCCGGATTCCCGGGTGATTCTCCTCAGCGTTATGAATATAATAAAGACCTGACTCTGGCAGCTGCTGTTGATTCTATGGCATGTTATACAGACATGATACATAAGCCCGGAACAGCGTTTAACTATGGTGGCGTAAGTATGCATATTGCCGGCAGGATAGCAGAAGTAGTAAGCGGGAAACGCTGGCAGACATTATTCAACGAACGTATTGCAGATCCCTGTGAAATGGAGGCTAATTACATACTCGTAAGACCTGCAAATCCCCTTATTGCAGGAGGTGTACGCACCAGTGCGCGGGATTATCTGAATTTTCTGGAAATGTTGCTCAACAAAGGGATGTTTCACCAGCATCGCGTATTGAGTGAAACCGCCGTCAGCGAATTGCTGCGTGACCAGACTGCGGGTGCTGTCATTGAAAACACACCTTACCCGCTTAATCCTTATACGCCTTACAAAACAGGAGAGGTGCGTTATGGTATGGGTAACTGGAGAGATGTTGTCAATGCAGATGGGGTGGCAGAAGAAAACAGCAGCCCCGGTGCCTTTGGTGCTCATCCATGGATAGATGTAAAGCATCATGTTGCCGGTATTATCTTTACCCGTACAACACCTAAGATCAGCAATACATCCAGTCTGAAGATCCGAGAAATGATCAGGCATATATTAGATGGGAAGCCTGTATAAAAAAAAGGGGGCCGTCCGCCGAAGGTGGACAGCCCGTTTGCTATTACATTACAACAGTATTAAGGTTCAATGGTAATTTCGGTACCTGCATTCCAGTGCTTAAATTCCGGTGTATAATACAGATAGGTGGTGCTTGCCTTTCCTTTGTATTTACCGGCTATTTCAGCCTTCAGGTCGAAGTTTACCTTTTTAGTTTCTTGTGGTGCAAATCCCATCCAGTACAATACCAGATAGTTGTCAAATATCTCGTAGTAAGCGATCTGTCCCTGCTCCATCATTTCCTTCAACTGCCATGGCTGTACTGTCAGCCCCGCAGGGATACCTACTTTCACGATACTCATCGGCTGAAGAATATTTTTGGTATTAGTCACAGCTACCTGCATTCTGACAGTTTCTCCTACTTTGGTTTGTCCTGTTGATAGCTCAGTAGCCAGTTTCAATTCTGCCTGTGCATCATTAGGGGGTAATGAGGTGAAATAAGCCAGTTCCAGCTGATACGGTGCATTGGATTTCTCATGCTTGTATTTAATAGAGAAAGTATTTGCGCCTTCAACAATGTTATTGATGTCAGATGTTGCACTGGTACCGGCGTAAATGGTTTTGTTATTCACTTTTATCTCCATCTGTGAGCCCGCAATCTGATCACCTATCATTTGCTGATAAGTACATATTGCTTCTAAGGCAAGTACTGTACCTTGTGTAGATCCATAACCATAAGAGCACCTTTGCTTCATAATATCGGCGATGAGGTTAGAGATCTCAGCTATTTCAGGTGTTTTCTCTCTCATGAGTGCTAAAGCGTACAACGCCATCGTTTCTATACGCAAAGAGCTGCTTCTGGAATTGACAACACTTGTTTCAGCATTTAATTTCGCTTTTTTGGCCGCCGTCAGGAGTTGATTGAAATCATCTGTGCGACCCATATTGCTGGCCGCCAGTGCCATCAGTGATATTGATAGGCGTCGTTGTTGGCAAGCACTTTTTTAACAGCTGTTTCGTATTCCAGTGTAATCTCATTTTGATACCGGAAGCCGTTAATGCGTATACAATGTAGAAGTTGGCTATATTGTCCGGTACTGATGCAAATGCATCATAACCTTGTTTAGAATAGTAAAGGAACCCTTACCATCCCTGCGGCTTAACAGGAATTGCCGCGTACGATCCAGCATAGCTTTATCCACTTTTATGAATTCATTCATGGCCGTGAATCCAATAAACCATAAGCAGTTAATGCTTCGTGTGGCGGCGTTTTACCAAACCATTCAATCCATGTTCCGCTGTTTCAAACCCTATCAGCCTTTTATAACCTGCGATAAGATAGTCCATTGCTTTCTGTTCTGCAGCGGTATGTCTTTTAGCTGAAGAACGGAGTAATTTGAGAATATAGATATTGGATAAGTAGTAGATGAGGTCTGTTCAAAACAACCATGTGGTTCTCTTAACATAGCTTCCACATCACTGATCAGGCGATCCTCGATTTTGGTAAATATCTTCAGATCAGTAACCAATGTTCCTTCCAGCATATGATGAATGGTAAAATTGGTTTCTTTTGATCGGTTGCCCGATATCGTAGTGATCACAGGGAATCCTTTACTATTGGCACTTATCGGCAGATATATATTTTCCTTGTGGTCGCCGGCAGTCACTTTACAAGAAAAGGAACCGCTGGTCGCTGTACGTGCTCTGAGGGTAACAAGTACCTGTACAGCACTATCAG
>NZ_VOHS01000024.1 GCF_007896845.1 Chitinophaga pinensis
GCATCGTGGCGGCAAGTATTTGTTATGCTTTGCTGAAAGAACCGGAGATCAAGGTAAAAACAACTAATATCGACTGGGCAGGTATCATTTTGCTGGCCATAGGTATCGGTTCGCTGCAAACGGTGCTGGAACGGGGAGAGACGGACGACTGTTCGAAGCAGGATATCATTTTCCTGAGTATAACAGCATTCTTTGGCCTTTTATTGTTTGTGTGGTGGGAACTGACCACACCTAATCCCGTCGTCAATCTGCGGGTACTAAAAAGCAGGAATCTGAGTCTCGCAGCTGTGATGACATTTGTATCAGGTGTAGGGCTTTTCAGTTCAGTTTTTCTGACGCCGGTATTTGCGCAACGCCTGCTCAATTTCACACCTACACAAACAGGCTTATTACTATTACCGGGAGCTATCCTGGCCATCGGAGGACTGATCATCTCTGCACGCCTGTTACAACGGGGTATTTCTCCGATAGTAATGATTACGCTGGGTATGTCTATGTTCATCCTTTTCAGCTGGCAGATGTCGGGGTATAACCTCGATGTCAGTGCGTCCAGCCTTACCAACACATTGATACTAAGAGGCGTCGGACTGGCCATGATTACGGTGCCATTATCTGTACTGGCCGTGTCCGCACTGGCACCGGCAGACTTTGCACAAGGTGCTGCGCTTAACAATATGATGCGTCAGCTGGGTGGTTCGTTCGGACTGGCCATGGTCAACACTTATCTGGCCAATCGTAATGCGGTACACCGCTCAGATCTCGTTTCCAATATCACACCTGATAATCCTGTTGCGGTAAAACGGCTGGCTGACTATACGCAGTTCTTCATATCCAAAGGTGCAGGCGCAGTAGAAGCACATGCGAAAGCGCTCCGGCTGATGGATGCCAATATCATCAAGCAAACATCTGTTCTCAGCTTCAATGATGCCTATCTGCTGGTAGGTATTGTATTCCTCATGGCGCTGCCGCTACTATTGCTGGCGACACCTAAGAAAAAGGACAGCAGGTAAAAGTGGTGCTGGCAGATCACTAGATATAACTTGTCTCGTTTTGTGTATATGGGGTTAGGGTTGCTTTTTGGTGCCCTGACCCTTTTCTGTTAATTTACAGACACATGAAAAATAACTATGACAATATTGCGCGGTACTATGATTTTCTGAGTGGAATTGTATTCGGCAGTTCGCAGAAAGATGCACAGACAGCATTGTTGTCATACATACCTCCCAACAGTACAATACTCATTGCCGGTGGAGGTACAGGATGGATATTAGAGCGGATAGCAGCACAGTGTGCGCCCGGGCAACGTATATACTATGTAGAGATTTCTGCGAATATGATTGCCAGAGCAAAAGAGCGGCACTATCAACCCAATGAAGTGCATTTTATTCATCTGGCCATTGAGGATTTTAACCTTTCGCAGACTGGTATTTCCGGCTTTGATATCATTATTACACCCTTTCTCTTTGATAATTTTAAAATGGAAAGAGTACCACAACTATTCAGGCATCTCGACACTTTGTTATTGCCGGATGGAAGGTGGCTGTTTACTGACTTTCATTATCAGCAACAGGCGCCATACTGGCAACAGCTGCTCCTGAATTCCATGTATCTTTTCTTCCGGATATTATGTGCAGTAGAAGCCAGTGCATTGGCGAATATGAGACCGCTGTTTGCAGCTGCAGGATATATCCCGGAATATGAAATATATTATTTCAGGAAATTTATCTGGTCAGCTGTTTACCGTAAACGGAAGCAACAGGCATAAAATAAGAGAGATAGGCATGATGCCTATCTCTCTTCCAGATCTCCCGACGCATGTCCGATCGCCTCTCTTTCCTTTCGGGATGGTCCATGATCTGCATGTTCTCTGCCATCTTCTTTCGTAGACGGCTCCATTAATTTACGCATGTTTACAGCATTTGCATCATCACTCATCAGGTTTGCCATATAAACATGCATTTTTGTTTTGCCCCCGGATATCACACGGCTCTCACCACTCATCAAAGCTTCGTAACCATCTTTTGCCACTTCTTCCGGTGTTTGCAACGACTCTTCCCTGTAAGTCTTCGTATGTTCCATATTTGCTTTATGGAAAAAGTCAGTATCTGCTGCTCCGGGCAGTAATACAGTTACGTGAACCCCGGATTCTTCCAGTTCATTACTGATAGCAGCGCTGAAGGAAATTACAAATGCCTTTGTTGCTGCATATACTGATAACAGCGGCATAGGCGCTTTACCTGCCTCGGAACCCAGTTGCAGGATATGCCCTTCTCCGCGCGCTGCCATGTCAGTAGCAAAATACTTCGTTAATGCTACCAGCGAAGAAATATTCAACTGAATAATATCAAGACTGCGTTGCAGATCAATATCGATGAACTTCCCCACTCTCCCTGTCCGGCATCGTTGACAAGGTAATTCACAACAATCCCTCTCGCCTGTACTTCATCATATATTTCCTTTGCTGCTTCTGGTCTGAACAGGTCTGCGGAAATAGGTGTTACTTCTACCGAATATTGTTGTTTAAGTTCTGTAGCTACCTCCTGCAAGCGATCTTCCGAACGGGCTACGAGTATCAGACTATATCCATCTCCCGCAAACAATTTTGCTAATTCGTAGCCGAATCCACTTGTGGCACCGGTAATCAGCGCATATTGGTTGCGATTATTCACGTTCACTACTGGCATACAATTATATTTAGTGTATTAATGGGAATTTTTCAGACTTTCAGGCGCCTCTTTTAATTCCGGATGTTCTTTGTGCGCTTCAGGCGTTACATCCTTTGCCCCTTTATTATGACTTTCACGTTCAGTCTGCTCTATTGCTGCTTCAGACTGTTCCGCCTTACCTGTAAGGTCTTCTTTACGCACCTGCGTTTTCTTATTATCCTGCTCTTGATTTTGCTGTCCCATAATATTCCGTTTTAAAGGTGAAAGAATACTATATCAGGAACAAAGAGCACGCCACGCATGCCATAGTGAGGAAGTAAAGCGTGGTCAGCCAGCATATTTGTATACATGCTGAAACACCACTGTGGAATTTGTTGC
The DNA here is from genome assembly GCF_007896845.1 of Chitinophaga pinensis. Lineage (GTDB taxonomy): Bacteria > Bacteroidota > Bacteroidia > Chitinophagales > Chitinophagaceae > Chitinophaga > Chitinophaga pinensis_C. Next base: position 3,045 of record NZ_VOHS01000024.1, read on the forward strand.
TGCCTGGGGGATTTTAAGCAGACTAGGCTTCTATTTCTGTCTCTGCGGTTTCTGCGGTGACACTTTCCCTGCCTAATTCATTCTGTTCGGCAAGTGTCAGGTCATCTGTTCTTGTTGTTTGCAGCCAGCCGGCTTTATTACGGCGGAACACCTGAATAGCGAGTCCCATATCATGATAGAAGTCTCTTTCTACGGCTTCCACAGTCCGCTGTTCACTGATATCAACCCAGCCAAAGCTATGCACCAGCCGGATATCTTCAATAGGCGTATCAGCAGCTACTTTCTGACTATTGGCGCTTGCCCTTTCCGCTTCATGCGGACAGAGATAACATTCGAGTTTCAGATAGGGATATACCTCGCGAAATTTATTCTGGATATTGAGAAGAATGTCTTCTTCGCTGATGTAGATTTCCATCGTGTTGTGTTTTAGGAAGTTAAATGTATATCCAGTCGGCCAGGCCTGATCCTTCCTTGAGTTAAACAAATGAAATGCTTATTGGTTCCTGAAATCCTGCTTAATTAACCTGTTTTTATGACCGGCTGCATGATAAAATTAATCTGACCATAGGACAAGGCCTATGATGATAGTCAGCCGGAAATGTATTTGTAATCAGCCTTTTACACCCCGGCAGCAGGTCCTCCTCACCACCAGCTCCTTCCTCCCGGCGATTTCTTAAGCTACATTAATGGATTGCTGAGAGATACCGGCGTATATTTGTTGCAACATATAAACAAACAAACAATCATGGCAAATACGATATTACATAAGGCAGACACCCGCGGACACGCAGACCACGGTTGGTTAGACAGCCACCATACCTTCAGTTTTGCTAACTACTATAATCCTGAAAGGATGCAGTTTGGTGCGCTGAGAGTATTGAATGATGACGTGGTAGCCGGAGGAAGGGGCTTTGATTCCCATCCTCATGATAATATGGAAATTATCAGCATTCCGCTGGAAGGCGCGCTGGAACATAAAGATAATCTGGGCAATACCGTGATCACTGAAGCGGGAGAAATTCAGGTAATGAGCACCGGCACCGGTGTATTTCATAGTGAATACAATGCCTATGCTGATAAAACAGCCCGTTTCCTGCAGATCTGGCTGTTTCCCAATCAACTGAACGTAACGCCCCGCTATGATCAGACAAAGATCAATATCGCCGACAGGAAAAACACCCTGCAGCAGCTGATCTCTCCTGACAAAAACGGAGAAGGTACATGGCTCTATCAGGATGCATGGTTCCATATGGGCCGCTTTGATAAAGGCATCTCTACCACCTATAACGTGAAAAAAACGGGTAACGGGGTTTATCTTTTCGTCATCAGTGGTTCCTTTTCTATCGACGGACAGGAACTGAACACGAGAGACGGATATGGTATTACTGATCCCGGCCAGCTCAATATCACCGCATTGGAAGAAAATGCCGAGCTGCTTGTTATAGATATACCTTTATTCAGTTGAAATCGACAACTCATTGCCCGAAAAGCATGATTTGTTACATATACCTTTGCTTAACGTAAACATTAAATATAAACTAAAGAACATGTCTATTAAGATTGCCACCACCCAACACGATGTAATTGATCTGATTAAAAACAGATGGAGCCCACGTTCCTTTTCTGCAAAAGATTTAAGTGCGGCAACACTTGAGACCATCCTCGAAGCCGGTTCATGGGCGCCAAGTGCGAACAATACCCAGCCATGGAGGTTTATATATGCTTTACGTGGTACTGCCGGTTTTGACAAGTTGCTGGCTACACTGGCGCCGGGTAACCAACCCTGGGCTAAAAATGCAGCCGCACTGGTAGCGACCATCGGTATCCGTGAGACACCTGATACCCAGCAGAAAAATCATTACTTCATGCACGACGTAGGTATGGCCACCTCCTTCATGCTGTTACAGGCACTGAACATGGAAGTATACGCACACGTCATGGCAGGATTCAATAAACAGCACATTGCCGAAACAGCGGGTTTAGGAGCAAATGAAGAAGCGGTATCCATCGTGGCATTAGGATACATCGACAGTGCCGAGAAACTGGAAGAACCTTACAAAACAAGGGAATTAACCGCCAGAAGCCGTAACCCGATTGCTACAATCGCTGCTCATCTGGACTAAAATCAACTGATATGGATACGCAACAACTGCACATCCTTGCAATAGGAAGAAATGCGGAGATCATGACAGTGATGCAACGCCTGCTGAACACACCGGAAAACTGGAAAGGACTGACCGTCACAACAAACGAAGCTGCACTGGCCGCTTTTGATCAGGAATCATTTGATATCGTCCTGTTGTGCGCAGGTGTCACACCGGAAGAAGAAGCGACACTGACCGCCCACTTCACACAACGCAATCCCGATATCATCGTGAAAAGACACTTTGGTGGCGGCAGCGGGTTATTAAAGAACGAAATATTATACGCCCTGGAGCACAGATAACACTCCGGAATAAAATAGCTGCTATGAAAAAGAACATTGCACACATCCTTGCAGGAAGAGCAAAAAACATCACCCCTACACAAGCGGTATTACAACCATTACCTCATCAGGATTTCCGTTTTGCCAACCCGTTTATTGTGTTGCATCACGGCGGACCAGACATCATCCCTCCGGGATCTGATGAAAGGATCCATCCTCATCCTCACCGTGGCTTTGCACCGGTAACCTTCCAGTTACAGGGTCAGGCACACCATAAGGATACAACCGGTAATGACCAGCTGCTGAATGCCGGTGATGCGCAATGGATGTTTGCAGGTAAGGCCATCCTTCACAGTGAAGGCCCTTCAGAGCAGATGCATAAAGATGGCGGTACAATCGAAATATTGCAGTTATGGGTCAATGTACCCGCTGCGCATAAATGGGATGATCCCCGTTACCAGTTTGTACGGAAAGCGGACATGCCCAGGATCTTTGAACAGGACGGTGTCAACCTCAGACTTGTAAGCGGTGAATTCGAAGGCAAAACAGGGCCGGTGAATATCTCTTTTACACCTGTTATTTCAGCAGTAGGTGAAATCGCCGGTGGGAAAGAAATTGAGTTTAATGTAACAGAAAATTACTGGACCCTCCTCTACGTCGCACACGGACGTGTGACCATCGACGATATCACCCCTGTTGCAGAACATCATCTGATCGTATTCAACAGGGAAGGCAGCACATTCTCCGTAGCTGCCAATGAGGACAGTCAGATCCTGTTCCTCTCTGCGGAAGTAATTGACGAACCAGTGGCTGCTAAAGACAATTTCGTGATGAACACGAAAGAAGAGGTAGATCAGGCAATAGAAGATTATAAGAACGGACGCTTTGGCACATTGGAGTATTAACTTTTAAAACATTTTTTTATGGAAGATAGAATATTAGGCCTGCACCACATTACAGCGATTGCTGATAATGCTAAAAGAAACCTTCAGTTTTATACAGACACATTAGGGGTTCGTTTTGTAAAGAAGACCGTTAACTTCGACGATCCCGGTACATATCACTTCTACTTTGGTGACGAACAGGGTACCCCTGGTACCATCCTTACTTTCTTCCCATGGGAAGGCATCGGTCGCGGTAATACCGGTACCGGTATGGCTACTGAGATCGGATATTCCGTTCCTGCCGGCAGCCTCGATTTCTGGGCAGACCGTTTTGCAGCAAAGAATGTGGTACATGGTCCTGTAGCGGAAAGGTTTGGTGAACTGTACCTCCCATTCGAAGATCCGGATGGGCTGAAACTGAACCTGATCGTTCCTGAAAATGCAGACAACCGTACTGGCTGGGAAACAGCGGAAGTAAAAGCCGCACACGCTACAAAAGGTTTCCACAGCATCGTACTGAACCTCAGAAGTATCGGTCCTACCGCTAATATCCTGACAGACGTACTGGGTTATAAATTCCTCGCACAGGAAGGTAACCGTCACCGTTTCATAACAGACGCTGTACAGGAAGCTGCGATCGTTGACCTGATCGAATCTCCAAAAGAATCCGCTGGTAAAGGCGGTGGCGGTACCAACCACCACGTAGCTTTCCGCGTAGCAAATGACGAAGTCCTGATGCAGTTCCGGGATAAAGTCCTGAAAAAAGGACTCAATATCACCCAGAAGATCAACCGCGACTACTTCTATTCCCTGTACTTCAGAGAACCGGGAGGTGTACTGTTTGAACTGGCGACCAATAATCCCGGCTTCACAGTAGACGAACCTCTGGATCAACTGGGTCAGCACCTGAAACTGCCGGTACAGTACGAATCTATCCGCGCAGACATCGAAAAAGTATTACCAGCTCTTTAATCTGAATAAAATGGATGAAGTAGTAATCAGGCTCAATGCCAAAAATCACGGTGCCTTCTACCTGATGCACGAAGGTGAACAGGCCGGCGAAATGGTGATCGGAATAGACGGCGAAGTACTCACCGCCTACCATACAGAGATTATGCCTCAGGTCGAAGGAAAAGGCCTCGCCAGAATCCTGATGAACGGCATGGTGGACTACGCCCGCGAACATAAACTGAAAGTCAGACCACTGTGTGCCTACGTACACGCACAGTTTAAGAAACATCCGGAAGAGTTTGCGGACATCTGGCTGAAACAGGAAGGAGAATAATCCATACAATTGAACTTATGCATACCAGCAATATAATAACAGCAGGGAAAAAGACGACAGAAGCAAAGAAAGCGCTGATCATGGTACATGGTCGTGGCGGTAGTGCGGAAGACATCCTCACACTGGCCAACTACCTGAACGTAAAGGACTATGCACTGTTAGCCCCTCAGGCTACCGGCCATACATGGTATCCTTACTCGTTCCTGATGCCACCAGCACAGAATGAGCCATGGCTGTCTTCTGCACTGAGTGTACTGAAAGAAGTGGTAGACGAGGTAGTGGCAGACGGTATCGCAGCAGAAAATATCTATTTCCTCGGATTCTCTCAGGGGGCCTGTCTTACTCTGGAATTCATCACCCGCAATGCGGCTAAATATGGTGGCACGGTCGCCTTTACCGGTGGACTGATCGGAGATCAGCTCTATCCGGAAAACTACAGCGGCAACTTCGGCGGAAGCCCGGTATTCATTGGTACCAGCAACCCCGATCCGCATGTGCCGGTAGATCGCGTAAAAGCCACAGAAAAAGTGCTGAAAGACATGGGGGCTGATATTACGGTCAATATTTACAACAATATGGGACATACGATCAGTCAGGAAGAGATCAATCTGGCGAATAAGCTGGTCTTTAAATAAGAGAGAAACGCATTCCCTGTCAGGAATCAGGAATCAGGACTTTAAATGCAGCGGAGATCGTTGTGCAAGTGAAATAAGTTGAGTGTAATGTGTTGTTGAATAAACTACTTCCCTGCATCCTGATTCTTACCATAAACACAAAGGGTGTCTGCCATATGGCAGACACCCTTTGTGTTTTATAGCTTACGCCTATAATGCCTGTTTCCTAATTTCCCTTCCTGTACATTGTACTCCTGACCTTACTCAAAAACTCCGGCGAAACGCCTATATACCGCGCAATATGATGCTGCGGAATGCGTTGTACAATAGCCGGATACCGTTCCATAAAGGCAAGATACCGTTCCTCCGCCGTCTGGGAGATAGAGGCATAAATACGCTGCTGCATCACACTGGCCGTACGTTGTAATAATATCCTGAACAGTCTTTCAAACTTAGGGATCCTGACATACAGGAGGTTTTTGTTCTCATAGCTGATCGTCAGCAGTTCACAGTCTTCCAGTGTCTCGATATTTTGTCTTGAGGGCTGTTGCTCGGAAAAACTGGCCAGGTCAGCGACCCACCAGTCTTCTATCGCGAAGGTCAGATTGGTCTCGGCGCCCTGCTGGTCAACGTAAAAGGTACGTACACAGCCTTTCAGGATATATGCCTCATAATCACAGACTTCTCCCTCTTTCAGGAGAAAACTTTTCTTTTTCACTTTCCTGTATTCCAGCAGGGAATGGAAGAATTCCTGCTCCTCCGGCGTGAGCTGAATGAACCTGGCTACGAATTGGTCAATTGGGCCGAACATAGTAAATTGATGGGCGGTTTTCTTAAATGTTGCTTAAATGCTTACTTTCATCCGCAATAATAAGCAAAGCGCTTAGTTTTTGACAGTAAATTAGATAGTTATTAATAAATCGTCCCGCATGGAATTTTCATCACTAAGAAAGTACACCCGACTGAAATGGATCATCCCTATCTGTTCGGCAGGCGTGCTTACAGCATTCTCCCTGTTGCCGGCTGACGACTGGCAGGATAAGGTTACAAATGCACTGGCACTGTTTGGAAAACGTTACCCACAGGAAAAAGTATACCTGCATTTCGACAAAGACATCTATGCCTCCGGCGAAACGATGTGGTTCAAGGCATACATCATGCTGCAAAGCCAACCATCCCTGACCGCCTCCATTCTGTATGTGGAGTTGCTGGATAAAGATGGTAATGTAGTCACTAAAAAAAGGCTTCCCGCTCAGGGTGCTGCCGCTGCAGGTGACTTTGAACTGCCCGAAACCCTGAAGTCAGGTCAGTATCAGATCAGGGCATACACCGCCTGGATGCTGAACTATGACCAGTCCTTCCTTTTCTACAAGAATATCGAAATACTGGATCCGTCTAAAAAGGTTCCTCTGCCGGCAAAGGATACCACCAAAAGTGACTTTGCCGTACAGTTCTTCCCCGAGGGCGGTAGCATGATGGCTAACAATGCCGGTCTGGTAGCCTTCAAGGCGATCGACCAGAATGGTTTCCCTGTAGCCGTAGCCGGTACGGTACAAAACAGCAAAAAGGAAACGGTAGCAGAGATCAAAACGATTCATGATGGTATGGGTACTTTTGATCTGACACCTGTTGCCGGTGAGCAATACCGTGCTGTTGTAAAAGTAGGTACCGGTCCGCAGAAAACATTTGACCTGCCTGCCGCAAGTACCGAGGGTGTAGCCCTGAAGCTGTACAACCGGGGTAATCGTATCTTCTATCAGGCCACTCTGGCGAACCCGGATGATACCGCTTATAGCAAGATGATGGTGATTGCACAGGTACAGAACCAATTGGTGTATAAGGCATTACTGGACGTCGGAGAAGGCCGTATCAGCGGTTTTATTCCTACACAGGGGCTGCCAACAGGTATCGTACACGTAACCCTTTTCAGCGATAAAGGACTGCCGGTTTCCGAGCGACTGTCCTTCGTGCGAAAAGCTGACCAGATCGACCTCAGCTTCATGAACGCAGAGATCAGCAATACGCCGAGAGGAAAGAGCTCTATCGAACTCTTTGCACCAGACAGCATGCAGAGCACCATGTCTATCTCTATCACAGATGCTGATCAGGTACTGAAAGATCCGGATGAACACAATATCCTGTCTACATTCCTCCTGACGTCCGACCTGAAAGGCTACGTCTATAATCCGGGCTGGTACTTCAGAGATACCGCCAAAGCAACGATCGACGCGATCGATCTGGTCATGCTGACCAATGGCTGGAGCAGATTCAGCTGGAAAAAGATCCTCAATAACGATATGCCACAGCTGAAGTACCCTTATGAACAGGGTATGTCCATAAAGGGTACAGCGGTGACCAATACCGGCCGTTATCCGGCTGCAGGTGGTAAAGTGGACTTTATCTTCAAAAACCCACTGGACAGTAGTACCTCCTTCTCTTCAGCCGAGGTAAATGATAAAGGCGAGTTTGAAATTCCTAATATCCAGTTCATGGATACAGTGCTGGTGTTCTTCCAGGGGAATGACAAACAGCGTAAGAAAGATGTACAGGTCACTTTCGACAAACACTTCTTTGATATCAATCAGCCGGTAAGTACACCTTACCCTGCCCGCGTACCATTGGGACTGGATAACGCTGCCATGAGCCGTTTCCTGATCACTGCCAATGAAAGCAATAAGGTCAACAGATCCATCACCAATAAGACCGTTTACCTGAAAGAGGTGAACATCCGTGATAAAAAGATCACACCACAGCAGACTATCGAGCAGCGTTATACCTCCGGTATGTTCTCTTCAGGTGATGGTTATACCTTCGACCTCACCAAAGAAACGCCGTTCCAGCTGAATATATTCCAGTACCTGCAATCCAGAGTTGCCGGTCTGAATATCACAGGCGATCTTAACAACCCTGCCCTCTCATGGCGTGGTGCAAAACCATCATTATACCTGAACGAAATGCCGTCAGACGTGAGTATGCTGGCAAACGTGAACGTAAATGACATTGCACTGGTGAAAGTATTCCGTCCGCCATTTATGGGTGGCTTCGGTGGTGGCGCCGGTGGTGCGATTGCCGTATACACCAAGAAAGGCGGTGATAATCAGGGCGATCAGACCATCCGTGGTTTTGAGCGTATGAAGAAAGCAGGTTATAGTCTGGTGAAAGAGTTCTATTCTCCTGATTACGCCGTGAAGAAAGAAGTACATGAACTGCCTGATAAACGTCTGACCCTGTACTGGAACCCTTACATTTCTGTAGATTCCATCACTTATGCGAGGACGATCCAGTTCTATAACAATGACTTCTCCAAACGCTTCCGCATTGTAGTGGAAGGTATTACTGCGGATGGACGTGTGGGACGCGTGGAACAGGTGTTTTAATTAATTAAGAATCAGGGGCTACATGCCCGCTCTGATATCGAATTTCCTTTAAATGAATAAAAAGGGCGCTTCAGTGCTGAAGCGCCCTTTTATTTATTATCCCTGATCCCTAATGATTAATTTTGCCGCATGACAACCACTCCAAGGTCGGCCCGGCTCGCGACCGCTGCATTTTTCTTCATCTCCGGCTTCAGTTTCTCCAGCTGGGCCTCCAGAATACCTGATATTCAACGCCAATTATCATTAAATAAGGCCGAACTGGGCTTTTACCTGTTCGCCCTGCCGATCGGACTGGTGATGACGTTACCGGTCACCGGCTATCTTTTACAGCGGCACAGCAGCCGGAACATTATGATGATCGGCGTACTGGTCTTTAATCTGATGCTGGCGATGATCGGGGTTGTTAACCAACCATGGCAGCTGGGTCTGGTACTTTTCTGCTTCGGTTCTTCCCGGAATCTGATGAATATTTCTGTAAATGCACAATCTGTTGCTGTGCAGGCATTGTATAATCGATCAATAATCACTACTTTTCATGGAGTATGGAGTCTGGCAGGTTTTGCTGCTGCTGCTGCAGGTGCTATAATGGTGGATGTGAAAATCACCCCGACATGGCATTTTCTGGTAGTAGCGGTGCTGATGACCATCATGGGTTTTCTCGCATTCCCGGATAGTCCGCACGAACCTCCTAAAAAACAGGCCGATACCAAACGTTTTATCTGGCCCGACAAACACCTGATGAAGTACGGGCTGATATCATTTGCCGTCATGGCATGTGAGGGGACAATGTACGACTGGAGTAATATCTTCTTTCAGGAGGCCGTACATCCGCCGGAGAAACTGATCGCCGCCGGCTACGTCATTTACATGATTGCCATGAGTACCGGACGTTTTACCGGAGACAGGCTTGTCAACCGCCTGGGCATACCAACCATGATCAGGTACAGCGGCATACTGGTCCTCTGCGGATTTATGGTGTCAGCTGTTTTACCGCATACTATTTCCGCCAGTATCGGTTTCATGATGATCGGTTTCGGTGTATCCTGTGTGGTGCCACTGGTACTGCGTATGGCCACTATGACCGCAAAGATGAGCAGTGGTTCTGCCATTGCTGCCGTATCCACCGTAGGGTATATGGGATTCCTCGTGGTACCGCCTGTAGTCGGTTTTCTGGCAGAAGGTTTAGGTATCAGATGGGCATTTGCCGTCATGGCGCTCTTTGGCGCATTGATTACCGTCCTGATATTACAGATTAAAGCAACAACACAAACAACCACATTAACAGATAATCTAAAATCGTAAACATGACAAAGCCCGGATGTATCATATTTGACTGTGACGGCGTATTAGTAGATAGTGAAGTGATTGGTGTAAGAGTACTTTTAGATATGGCATCCGAATATGGCGTGACCATGGATCTGCAGGAAGCGGTGGAAGAATTCAGTGGTATCCGGTTAAGAGAAGGGATCAAAATGTTACAGCAGAAGGCAAATAGCCCCTTCCCAGACGATTTCGAACAGGCTTTCCGTAAGCGTTCATATGAGGTCTTTAAAACGGAAATGCGTCCTGTAAATGGCATTAAAGATATACTTGACAGCCTGACTATACCTTTCTGCGTAGCCTCCAGCGGCCCCGTAGAAAAAATGAAACTGAACCTTACGATTACCGGTCTGATGCCCTATTTTGAAGAAGGTAACAGGATCTTCAGTGGTTATGAGATCAACAGCTGGAAACCTGATCCGGGTATATTCCTGCATGCAGCAAAACAAATGGGCTTTTCTCCTGCGGAGTGTGTAGTGATTGAAGACAGTAAGGCTGGTGTGATTGCAGCACAAAGAGGCGGATTCAAAGTATATGGTTATGCAAAACCATTCAATGGTAACGAACTAAGAAAAGAAGGAGCCACCGTTTTTTATGAAATGAAAGAACTACTCAATATCCTTCACCTCAATAATGCCGCTGTACAGCTCCCCTGACGCATAATTTTTCACCATCAGTCCGTCATACAGGCATATTCATTGATATAGAATCAAGGGACTATTATCGTTGTTAATGTAAGTGTATGACAAGAGAGGAATACAAAAATGCGCGGAGGCCTGTCTGGCTTCCTCGTTAGAATGCGACTACGCAATAGCTGCATTCCTGAAAAGTGAAAATGCCGACAAATTAAAAGATTGCATCATTCACCTGCTTGAATGCGCTGCTATTGCCCGGGCTACTGTGGCAGTGATGAGCATCGGAGGACAATTCAGCGAAAAGCAATGCAGACTTTGTATTGATGTATGTTATTCCTGTGCACAGGTGTGCGAGGCACATATGCAATGGGCACAAGCGAATGCCGGAGCCTGTGCTGATAGCTGCCGGCGCTGTGCACAGATCTGCGAAGATGTCATCAGTCATATGGTAACAGACAACTAATAACAACAAACATATAGCCCCGATCAATAACAGCCCCGCAACACTACAGTTTTGGGCAGTGATGAGTATTGTACTTACCTCAGTTAAATAATTTGTTATGACACAATCATCCAATGTGACAACAGACCATCAGACTATTAAGGAATGGGTGGAATCAAGAAACGGCAAACCCGCACAGGTGCAAGGTACTGGTGATAAAAACGATCCGGGTATATTACGAATAGACTTTCCGGAGAATGGGTCAGACAAACTGGAAGAAATATCCTGGGATGAATTCTTTGACAAATTTGATGAAAATAATCTGGCATTCTTATACCAGGACGAAAAAGCGGACGGTGAACAAAGTTATTTCAACAAGTTTATAAGCAGGCACGAGAAACAATGATCGCAATGTCTACTGTGTATCGTCGAAGAAGGGCTCCCGCCAATGGTCGCGGGAGCCACTTTTTGTATCATTAATTCACAAAAATGGACCCGCAATCTATACATTTCAATGACTGGCAACGGCTGCTCTTTGGTAACGCGCCGCCTGAATTTCTTATAGAAGTACTCATAAGAGCCATTATTATCTATGCGGTATTGTTGTTTGTCATCAGGCTACTGGGCAAACGTATGAGCGGACAACTCAGCATCACCGAAATGGCCGTAATGCTTACCCTTGGTGCGATTATATCTGTTCCGATGCAGATGCCTGAACGAGGCATCCTTCATGGCGTCGTTATGCTGTTCTTTGTGCTGGCATTCCAGCGGGGATTCACCTGGTTTGTCTTCAAAAGCAGAAAAGTAGAAGATATCACGCAGGGTGCCGTCAGTATATTGATAAAAGACGGCATACTTGAACTGGAAGAGCTGAGAAAATTGAACATATCAAGAGAACAACTTTTTGCCATATTACGCAGTGAGGAAATTTATCACCTTGGGCAGATCAAACGTGTATATCAGGAAGCAAACGGGAACTTCAGCATATATAAAGCGGATCCTGTAAAACCCGGATATAGTATTCTTCCAAAAATGGATGACCGCCTTGGAACAGATATACAAAGGCCAGCTGACGACGCATTGCTCGCCTGCAGACATTGTGGGAACACAATACGGATACAGTCAGATAAATCATGTCCGGTCTGCGGAGACAAAGATTGGGAGAAAGCCGTTTTAGCAAAATAGTATATGGAAAAGTCGCAGATTAAATTAGAAGACATCGGTCGTATCATAGCAGGAGATACACCTCCGGAATTCTTTATTGAGATTATAATAAGAGGCATATTCGTTTACCTCATCCTGATGGGCGCCTTGCGCCTCATGGGCAAACGGATGGCTACCAGACTTACACGAAATGAGCTGGCAGCAGTATCCACGCTCGCCGCCGCTATAGGGATACCGCTCTTTACGCCTGATCGCGGTATCTTACCGGGGCTTGTTATTGGCGCTGTCGTAGTAATAGTACAGCGTACTGTCGCGTGGTTAAGTACAAATAGCGAACGTTTCGAACGTACCTCACAAGGCAAAATCAGTGTACTTCTTGAAGACGGATGCCTGCAGATAAAAGAAATGAAAGAAGCACGTATCAGCAGGGAACAATTGTTCGCGCAACTAAGAGTTCGTCAGGTCCTGCATCTGGGCCAGATCAAACGTGTTTTTATGGAAGCCAGCGGAGCATTCACCATTATACGCCGGGTGAAGGAACAGCCCGGTTTATCTGTATTGCCCTCCTTCGATAAGGCTTTTCAGGAAGAACTAAGCACTGAGAAACATCATCTGTTATGTAGTTACTGTGGTGTTACAGCTGCGCCGATGCAGCATACATGTCCTAACTGCGGTGCACACGAAACAACCAAAGCCGTCAGATGATATGTGTACACAATGAAACACTTCTATGTAAATATCTCTCGTAAAAAAAAGTCCGGAGCTCCCACAGCATCCGGACTTTCACACTACTGTTCTACTGTTAGTCATGTCCTTCTGTCTTCACGATCTTATTATAAATACCTAATAAAAGAAACGGCGCAGCCCATTGTCCGACGAACAGACTGACATGCTTCTGTTTCAGGCACTGTAATGCCAGTGATACGCCCATAGCGCCTATTGCTGCCCACAGAAAAGTATCCGATGGCAGCTTCGCTGTCTGTTGTTCAATCGCCTTTGCTACCTTCCCTTCTTCATGGCCCTGGTTAAGTACTGAACTCATATGCTTTGTTTTTAAGTGATAGAATCATATTCATGACTATCAGTTGATAAAACTGTGCCAGCATGGTGATGGTACCCTTTTTGAACCACATCAGTAAATTAAAAGACATGAAGATATTAACAACCGTCGGACTCTTCACCGCCGTACTGCTTTGTGCTTGTGGCGGGAATAATACCAGAAGTCAGCAGCAAGCCAGCAAGGACAGTACTAAAGCGATGGCTGAAAGCATGGAGGATGTCAGTAATGCATCCGTCAATTTTGCTACAAATGCCGCTAATGCCAATCTGAAAGAAATCGAATTAGGTAAACTGGCTCTGAAGAATGCGAATTACAGCCGCTTAAAAGCGTTTGCACAAAAGATGATCACTGCACATACCCAATCCAATGAAGAACTCCAAAAGGCCTGTTACAGTGCTGGTGTAACTTTACCCAATGGATTGTCAGAACAGGATCATAAAGATGTGATGGATATGGCAAAGCAAAAAGACAAGGCGTTCGACAGGGCTTATATCAAAGCAATGGTCAAAGCACATCAGGCAACAATGGAAAAGCTCGATGCAGCTGCACACAATATGAAAGACACTGCCCTGCAGCATTATGCGCAGCAAACATTGCCCATTGTTACGGCACATCTGGAAGAAGCCAGACACATACTGGAAGATGTACGTAAAACCTATGCGCCCGATCAATTCGACGATGTAGAATCTTATCAATAAACTATACTGTATGCCTTTCATCAGCACCAAAACACACGCACTGCTTGATTATACATCCGGGATTCTGCTGGTTGCCACGCCCTGGGTGTTCGCCTTCCATGATGGCTCTGCTGCTCACTGGACATCCGTTATTTACGGCATTGCCATCCTGATGGTCTCTGTTATCACCAATTACGAAGGAGGTTTCCTGCGCATGATCAGTATGAGGACACATCTTACAATAGATGTCATCGCAGGTCTGCTGCTGATGACATCTCCATGGTTGCTTGGCTTTGCTGACCGGATCTTTCTGCCACACCTGATCATTGGAGGCTTTCAGTTAGTAATCGGATTACTTACTGACCGGATACCTTTTCAGCTGGGAAAAGAAATGTCTGTCAGAACAGCACATCACTCTAAATAGATTATTGTTCCGGGTATTTTTCTTTCCAGTCTGCCAGTAGTTGTTCTGCCCTTTCCGGTTCCAGCCGGCGGATAATGAAGTCGATCTTCTCCTCCCGCCGGTCGTCCCCTTCTTTAGACTGGGATGAACCGCAATACCAAAGGAAAGCCAGCCCTGCCACCTGCCATATCAGCTGCAGGAACTCCGACTGCCAGTTCTCCATCGTGTCTCTCATCATCTCTGTAATGTATTTGCCTGACTCAACTGGTTGTCCATGCGAAAGTTGTTCATCAACAAATACTTTCCAGCCAAAATACCAGTGCAAAACAACGGATACGAGGAAAAAAGCCAGTGTAAACCACAAATAACCTTTTCTCTTCCAGATTGAATACTTTTTTGTGCCTGTAGTCATAATTTTTCTTTTTTGGTTAGACGGATATGGGGTAAAACTTTATCACCGAAATCACGGATAAAGCGTTCCTGATCCCGGTGAACGTTATGTAAAATGATACGTTCGAAACCGAGATCTGTATAACGCTGAATTTCACTGATACACTTTTCAATATTGGATGTGATAAGCATTTTCTCTGCCACATCCTGCGGTCTGAGATAATCTGCTATGTTGTCAAACTGAGTAGGTCTGCTAAGATCATTTAAGACTTCCGGTGCAAAGAAATTTGTACGCCACTGGTCATACGCTGCATCCATTGCTTCTTTTTCTGTCTTTGCATAAGAGAATGCCATTTGCAGATATACCGGTTTGCCTGCGCCACCGTTATTACGGAACGCCTGCACAACCTTCATCAGCTGTTCTCCACCTGCATCTATCGTGATAAGGCCATCTGCCCATGTGCCAGCCCATGCAGCCGTCTTCTCTGATAGTGCTGTTGCCATCAGTGGCGGAATAACAGCAGGCAATGTATAGAGCTTCGCCTCTTTCACCCGGACCAGCCCATTATGCGTTACCATCTCTCCCTGTAACAGCCGTCTTATCAGCTGTGCGCATTCCAGCAAGCGGGCATTCCTCTCCTCTTTATGTGGCCATATATCGCCCGTAATGCATTCATTTAGAGCCTCACCGCTACCAAGTTCAACGGAATACCTACCCGGAAACATTTCTGCAAGTGTCGCAATGGCTTGTGCAACTATTGCCGGATGATACCGTTGTCCGGGGGCACATACCATACTGAAGGGTAAGGTAGTCGCCTGCATGGCTGCCGCGATCCATGAAAAAGAAAAGCCGCTCTGCCCCTGCCGCTCACTCCATGGATGGAAATGATCGGAAGAGTGAACGGCCTGAAATCCTGCCTGCTCAGCTGCTATTGCATATCGCAGTAATGCTGAAGGGGGATGTTGTTCGTGAGATGCATGATAGGTGATCTGTGTCATACAAAACACCTTACCATCTCCATACCAAACTCACCATATACTTCACGTAGCTTTACCCTTCAGCTCCCAATGGTCTTTGATACGATTACCCTCACGGTCATACTTCAGTGTACGGGCATAACGCTCGCCTCTGACATTTCCGTCACCAGTTCTTTTGCCAATAAAAAGTAAAATGGGATTGCCTTCTTCATCTGTTTTAAAGGAGAGATCATTTCCCCTGAATTCCATGTCTATCATGGTAGAAGGCGTGTACTGCTTTTCAAGTTTTTTGATCAGATCATCATTCAGCTTCATATGTCATGTCTTTACATGACCAGCTTCAAAAATTGCACCTTTTACAATTGTGTCTTCCTTCTGACCAGACCATAATACTCACCATGATGACTAATAGAAACAGGTACAGGAGAGTTGTTGTAACAGTTCATCATATAGGGTACGCCATCCTGATTTTTCATCAGCGCGCATTCATCAAACAAATGTATCGGCCAGCTACTGCCTGTATAGATATCCAATCTGTCAAAAAAGATCTCATGCGCAACAGCTACGGTGTGTATACAGCTATCTTGTCTGTTACTGATAAAGGCATAGCTTTTTGATTCGTGCAATATCCTGCCTGTAACAGCATGCCCATTCTGTTGTAATAAGGTACAGTCAAACTTTACGGGGTTATAGATTCTGACATTGGTCACCCGGTTAACAATCTTATAAGCCGCCTCTTTACAGCTCCAGAGCAACCATACCATATCTGATGGCTCGCTGGCCTGACAGATCATTTCCTGCTCCGCAGCTGTAAAGATCTTGCCCAGATATCCTTTTCTCTGCCAGTTGCTTTCCTGACAGGCAAGACGGAGATCTACAATGTCGTTGCCGATCATTGTCCGCCAAGTTTGGCTTCAATGATCTCCATCGCCGATTTCACATTCAACATATGTTCCATCGCTTCATTGTCTATCACTATGTTGAATTGTTCTTCTACATCGAGTATCACATCTACCAGATTGGCAGAGTTAATTTTGAGGTCCTTTACAAAATCCGTGTGTTCGTTGATGTTTTGTAAAGCGTCCTGGTCTTTCGCATACGGTTTGACGATCTCTTTTAATTGTGCGATCAGCGTTTCTTTATCCATCGTTTTCATTTGTACTTCTTTAAAATCACGCAGGCATTCACATCTCCAAAACCAAAACTGGCCTTCGCGATCAAATTTAATTCTTTATAGATCAATTGCCGGGGTATTTTTTCGGGGTCTGCAATCGCTGCAATCTCCGGATGCAGGTCTTCGCAGTTGATATTAGGGAATAAAAATCCTTCGTGTAATTGTAATACGGCCGCCACCAGTTCTATACTGCCCGAGCCGCTGAGGCAATGTCCTATCATCCCTTTCAGTGCGTTCAGGTATGGGAAGTCTTTCCCTCTTCTGTCAAGTGCAATACTCCAGTTCTCCACTTCCAGTGCATCCTTACCCGTTGCAGTCAGATGTCCGTTAATAGCATCAATATCTGCGGCATCGATACCGGCGGCTTTCACCGCTTCCCTGATACAACGTTGTACTGCAATACTATTGGGGGCTGTCATCGAACCGTCCCCTCTTTGCGCACCTGAATTGACATGGCCGCCTAATACCTCCGCATAGATGGTAGCTCCTCTTTCCAACGCACTCTCCAAAGACTCCAGCAGCAATGCACCGGCACCACTGCCGGGCACAAAACCACTGGCAGAAGCACTCATAGGTCTGGAACCGGCAGCAGGATTATCATTATGTTTAAATGTGCATACTTTCAGTCCGTCAAAACCACCCCATATATACGGTCCGGCATCGCTCGTACTACCTGCCAGCATACGTTTCGCATAACCATTGCGGATACGGTCATATGCCATCAGTACGCTCTCCGCTCCTGTTGTACAGGCAGATGAATTGGTTGTAACCTGATTGGCCAGCGCCAGTTTCCCACCCAACCACGCACTGATACCACTGGCCATTGTCTGCGGTACTACTGTACTGCCCAGACGGCGTACATTCAGCGCATCCACTTTATAGATGGCCTCCCGCAGCTTGTCTACGCCGGCAGAACCTGCGCCGAAGATGGTACCACTGTCCCAGTCGGGCGCCAGCTCCGGACCTGTGGGCAGCTGTGCGTCCTTCCACGCATCCATACCTGCTATCAATCCGTAAAGGATACCATTGCTGTTGAAGCTTCTCAGTTCCAGCGGATCAAGATATTGTAGCTGCAGGCTTTCCGGCACTTCGGGTTTCCCTGCAATCTGGCAGGAGAACTGTAATGCCGCCAGTTCTGCATCATGACGGATACCGGAAGTACCCGTTTTGATCGCTTCCGTAAAAGCGGGAATCCCAACGCCATTGGGCGCTGCTACACCCAGACCGGTCACAACTACTCTTTTATTCATGTGCTTTGGTAATGATCATTCCGGCAATAACGCCACTGCATACCTCTTCCTGTGCTTCGTTTTTCATGGTCACCCGACATTTCAGTTTACCAAAACGAAAGTATACCTTCTCGCCTTCCACCGTCACTTTTTCTCCCGGAAAAACGGGGCGCATAAATTCCATTTCTGTGGATGTGAGGCCAAAGCTCATATGCGCTCCCAGCTCCTCCTCCCCCATCAGATAAATACCCAGACAAACCAATCCGATCTGTGCCGTTACTTCTGTCAGGATCACACCCGGTGTAACAGGATAACCTTTAAAATGTCCTTTATAAAAATCCAGCTCTTCCCGGAAAGTAAAATGTCCTTTTACTTTGTCACTATCGATATGGTCCAGACCATCGACAAAGAGAAAAGGCGTCGTAAAGGGGAGCTTGTCAAGGATTGCTTGTACAGTCATATATCAGCTGATATGTTCTCCGCCATTCACCGGTATTACCGCACCGTTGATCCATGCTGCTTCATCCTTACATAGCAGATAAACAGCATTGGCAACATCTTCGGGGCTGGTCAGCCGGTGAAAAGGGTTCCGTTGTTTTGTATATGCGATCAGTGCTTCACTACCGGGAATGGCCTGTAATGAACGGGTGTCAGTTACACCAGCCTGAATGCAGTTGGCCCGTATGCCGAGTGGGGCAAATTCCAGCGCCATGTTACGGGTAATTGCTTCGAGGGCAGCCTTGGCCGCAGCTACGGCGCCATAATGTGCCCATGCGCGACTGCTACCCTCACTGGTGAAAGAAAGTATACGGGCGTCGGCCGCAAATAGGCCCTGCTGTACCAATGCCTGTGCCCAGTCATACAGACTGATCGCCATACTGTCCAGTGTGATACGAAAATCATCTGCACTAAGTATCGCATTCTCGCTGTGATGCATGGCTTTCAGGTTCCCTTTGGCAATACTATGCACCAGTGTTCTGATACGTCCTTCCGTGCCTATGGCAGCTTTCAGCGCCAGTAAAATATCGTTTCTTTTCTCCGTTTGCAGTGCATCTGCATTAAAGCTCAGTAGTTCCACACCATTTGCTCTTATGGCATCAAAATCCTGATTGATCCGATCCATCTCCACACGCGGATCCCGGTGTACAATACAGATATGCATACCATGCTGCGCGAGCTTACGGGCAGTTGCCAGTCCGAGCCCGTTGCTGCCGCCAAGAATAAGCGCCCAATATTGGTGTGCAAGAAATTCTTTTACCATTGTAACAATATTCGCTGTGCGGAAAACCCGGGTCCGAAACTCAGCATCAGGCCTTTATCACCCGCCGGTACACCTCTGTCCATAAAGCGCTCGAGTACGTATAATACAGTAGCACTGGACATATTACCATATAAACGTAATACCTCTTTAGTATCGTCTATATTCTTTCCCATGTCACCAAAAAGCTGTTCTACCGTCTGGATGATCTTTTTTCCGCCGGGATGGAAAATCAGGTGTTCCACGTCTTCTATCCGGCAACCGTGTTTATCAAGAAAAGGGTGTACGATAGCGGGAAAGTGTGCGGCAATCGTGTCAGGGACTTCTACATCAAGTACCATCTGCAGACCGGTATTCGTAAGCCGGAAACCCATCATATGTTCAGCTTCATAGAAGTGATACATGTCTTCACCCAGTATCTGTGGTCCCTCATCTTCTTCATGCGAAGACAGGATCACACAGGCAGCACCATCACCGAAGATAGCGGCACTCACGATATTGGGCATGGAGTAATCTTCCAGCTGAAAAGTAGCGGTGGGGGATTCTACGGCTATCACAGCGGCTCTTTTACCGGGATTGGCCTGCAGAAATTTCTTTGCGTAAATCATGCCGGAGATACCTGCAGCGCATCCCATTTCAGTAACGGGTAAACGTACAATATCCTGACGCAGTTGCAGGAGATTGATCAGGTAAGCATCCAGAGAAGGGATCATGATACCCGTGCAACTCACGGTAATGATATAGTCCAGATCTTGTGGCGCCAGCCCGGCTTTAGCCAGTGCCCCTTCCAGACACTGACGACCAAGCTTCACCACTTCTCTGATATAGATATCGTTTTTCTCTTCGAAAGAAGTGCTGGTAAATACTTCTTCTGGGCTCATGATAGAGTAGCGTCTGTCAACAGCTGCATTCTCAAAGATTTTTTTACTTTTCTTGCGAAACGGTCTTCCTGACCAGATAACCAGATATCCAAAAAAGGCATGATTTCTTCCGTGCTTCTGGTATATGGAGGTAAGGCTTTCGATACTGCTGTTATTTTAACGCTCATACATTAGTAATTATCCACTGATAACGGAAAGCCCATTTCCATTTGAGTGTATATTGGTTGAAGTTCAGTTTTTGTGATAGTTGTTCAATTTCTTTTCTTTTAAAACCCCTGAGTATGGAGATGAGACCATCACTCTTTGCCATCCTCCCCAGTCCGGCGATCCAGCTGAATACCTGAAATAGCCGGTAAGCTACAGCACTTCTTTGCAGATCATTGATCACAATCCCTAATACCGCATTCCTTCTGAAGAGAGACATCAATTTTATGATCTGCCTTTCTTCAAAATGATGAAGTGTAAGCGTACATAAAGCGATATCATAGTGTATGTGCCTGAACCCGTCCTGCATAATATCCATGCAATAGTAAGTGATTTCCGGGTATTCTGCGGATAGTTCACCGGCATAATCTACTGTAAACCGGTTGGCATCAATACCCAATAACCTGACCCGCCATTTACACTTACGGGCCAGCTTTGCCACTGACCGGAGCATATCGCCATTACCACAGCCAATATCGGCAATTGTGATCATTTTACCTTTAGGTACATGTTCCATCAATGTACAAACGCCGTCCAGCGTGATCCTGTTACCTCCCAATATTCTATTGATGTAAGCGATCTGATCGAGGGTTTTCCGCAACGTCTCTCCTTCCATCTGGAAATCATCCATTAGTTCCGGAGCAATAGTTCGCTGCTCTGTATTGACAAACATGTGTAACTAGTTGTTTAAAGGTTTTCCGTGTGTTTGCCGGATAATTACCGGTAATAAGCCGGGAAATAGCGTTAATCCCCTCATTGCTGCAGCCCCGAATTGCTGTTTCCTGAATATGGCTGACAGTAATCTGCCGGCTGCCATTCTCTTGCCGAACGCCACATGCCATGTGTTGTTATACCTTCTTTCCAGTTCTTCCCTTGAAGAGACATTCCCGGAGAAAAAAGACAATAATTGTTCCGAAGCGATCTTGGCACTATGAATGGCCATTGCCATACCATTTCCGCAAAGCGGGTGAATCAGGCCGGCGGTATCGCCGGTCATGAGAATATGCCGGTCTACCTTACGTTTCTCTGCAAATGAGACCTGACTGATACTCAGCGGCCGCTCAAAAAGTGGTTTACAACCCTCAAAAACGGCTTTTAAATGCGGGTTCCGATACATGACTTCCTCCCGGTGAGCATCGATGTTTTTATACTTTTTAAACGTATCGTAGCTAACCAGATAACAGATATTGATGATATTATTCTCCACTTTGGAGACACCGCAATAGCCTCCCATGAAGTTGTGCAGTGCTACCAGTCCGTCAGGGAAACTACCTTCATAATGGCTCTTTACTGCCAGCCAGGGAGATTTCTGATCAGAAAAGTCCCTTTCCAGCTGCTGATCCAGACCGGATCGCTTACCATAAGCCCCGATCACAAAGCGGGCACTCAACACACTGCCTGCTGCTGTATCGACCTGAAAAGCATCGTGCTCAAAGCGGATATCGCTGACGGTATCTTCCAATATGACCCCACCAGCTGCCAGCACCTGCTGCATCAGGAAATGATCCAACGCATAACGGCTTACGCCAAAACCTCCCAGTGGCAGGGTGGATTCCACGCGCTTTCCTGAAACGGTTGATATACAAACCCTTTCAATACGTGCAGGCTGCAAGACGCCCGGATCAGCCCCCAGCCATTGAAGGTAAGGCAGCACTTCATTAGAGATATACTCTCCGCAGACCTTATGTTTCGGAAAGGAGCTTTTCTCAATGACAGTAACGCGCAACCCTGCACGTAACAGGTGCAGGGCACTGGTTAATCCGGCCAGCCCGCCTCCTACAATGATGATATCATTTACCGGCATTGAACTTAACTAATTGATTTTAAGCTTCCAAACATCAAATGACAAACTATATGTTGCAACAAGTGTACGTCAAATTCCTGAAATGACGAACCCGGAATAAGTCCGAATGCATAATTTTGTGCGCAAATCCGTCCCATGATCATCAGAAAGAAAGAGAACTGGTTCAAGATGTTGTTCGTAATGAAAGGTTCTGTGCTGCCCCGGGTATTCCCCCGCCTCCTGCTGTTACTCGGACTATCTTTTTGGTAGTATATCTGCGGGGTTCGTTCTTTCATATGAAAATACAGCTGAATCCAGCCCCTTTCACACTCTTCGGTATAGCTCTGGCACTTTTCCTTGGCTTCAGGAATAATGCCAGTTATGACCGCTTCTGGGAAGGCAGAAAACTATGGGGCGCTTTACTGAACGATACCCGCTCCCTCGCCAGACAGGCACTGACCCTGAGCAGTTATCCGAAAGATGCACCCGAACCAAAGGACTTTATTCAATACCTGATAGCCTTTACCTATAGTTTAAAACACCAGTTACGCCGTACGGAAGGTGGACTTGATATGGACAGATTGTTAAGTCCCTCCCTGGCAACAAGCATCAAAAGTGCTCATTACAAACCCATTATGCTGATGAAAGAAATGGGTGAATGGGTACAGGCTGCAAAGCAATCCGGAAAGATAGATTCCATCCAGCAGGCGGCTTTTGACGAAAACTTCAATAAGCTCTCCGACATTGTCGGTGGCTGCGAGCGACTGGCCGGCACTCCTATTCCGTATACTTACAGCGTACTTTTACACCGGACGGTATATATACTGTCTGTTACTGCCTTTTGGTTTTGTAGACAGCCTCGGTTGGATGACACCCATTATCGTAACATTTATCGCTTACACATTCGTTGCGCTCGAAGCTATTGCAGATGAGCTGGAAGAACCCTTCGGGATGGCGCCGAATGATCTTGCGCTGGATGCCATGAGCAGGATGATTGAGAATACATTACTGGAAATGACCGGCAAACCGGTTGTACCCGATGCAGCGCCGACAGATTATTATATCAGCTGATCCTTCATAAAAAAAGAGGGGCCAGCTTACGCCGACCCCACTCCACCTTATCTATAAACCATAACCTTTTATTTGTAGCTGCTCCACTGTGCTTCTCCAGATTGAGCAGTTGCATTGACTTCTGTACTTCTGAGTTCACTCAGCTGCTGGTCCATATCATTCACGTCTTTTACTGTACGATTAGTACCTTCCGGCTGAATACCCATCATACCTTTCGTTTCACGCACGTAGCTCACCGGATTGTCAATATACTGCCACTCTTCCCCCAGCTGAGTGCTGAGCCCCTCATTCCACGGGCCACGTACTTTACTGGTATCTGACATATTGAAGTACTTGTTGCTATATCGCGGATCTCCCTGTAATACAGCCGGTGGAAAATTAGGCTGTATAGTATCGAGCGCTGCTTCAAACATCTGGAAGTGGGCAATCTCTCTAGTCATCAGGAAAGTGAGCGTCTCCTTTACATAAGGATCATCCGTAAACTTCATCAGGTATTCATAAGTGATCTTTGCTCTTGATTCCGCTGCCATATCGGAACGCAGATCAACAGTAAGATCATTGTTCGCATTAATGTAAGCTCCGGTCCATGGTACACCCTGACAATTCGTAAGCATCGGGCCACCGCCGCTATGTACCAGAAACTCCGGATGCATCATTGCCTGATGAATGTATTCTTCTTTCCTCGCAGTGCCTTGCATCGTCTGCATGATTTCAGAGTTATCAGCCGCATTTTTCAACTCCCCGTTGACTCCCTGTAACAATAGCTGAATAGTCGCCCCTACAATCTCCAGATGACTAAACTCTTCCGTAGCAATATCCATCAGCATGTCATATTTGTCAGGATAAGGTTTTTTGCACCAAATGCCTGTACAAAGTATTGCATCGCAGCTTTCAATTCTCCGTTAGCACCACCAAACTGTTCCAGTAACAATGCAGCAAAGCGTGGATCAGGTGCAGATACACGCACATTAAACTGTAGATCTTTTACATGATGAAACATAGTGTTGTTCTTTTATGGTAAAGCAATAGTGCAGATGTACTAATGAAAGGACCATAAGCGTGCCATGGCAGATTTCCCTGTAAGTGTTTCTCCTGAAGGTGTTTCTCATATTACATAGGTGTGTAGACAAGCTTTCCCCTTTATGGGGGAGATAGCTATTCTTCACCTGTATAATGTAGTGGCGTAATCTTTGAGCCGATATATATTGTACAGCGCTTAATTATTTCATTCCACTAAAAATATTCTTATGCAATCAGTAGAAAACATTCAGCTACCTGATGATAATAAAGATCCATTAAATGCAAACCTCGCAGAAGATCAGCAAGATGACGCCAATGACATCAATCAGGGTGGCCTGAAAGCAGATGATGTTAATGATGTAGATCGTGATGTAGACCTCGAAGGAGATGAAGACGACGAACTGGATGATACGCCAGAACTCGATGAAGAGGATCTTGAAGACAATGATTTATCAACAGATGACGCCGATAAGGTGCAATGGGAACCTCCCAAAAATAGTTAACCCGTAGCGTAGCTACGTATGACAGACAGGGGCAATGAATGCACATCCACCATTCATTGCCCTTCTTAATGACCACACCCACCGAAAAGACAAAACTCTTTTAATATGTACACTCTGGGAATCAATGCAGCCTTTCATGACTCTGCAGCATGTCTGGTAAAAGATGGGCAACTGATTGCAGCCGCAGAAGATGAACGCTTCACACATGTAAAACATGGAAAAAGACCAATACCTTTTTCAGCTTATGAGCTTCCTTATCATGCAATAGATTATTGTTTAAAAACTGCCAATATTCATCTCAGCGATATTGATCATATCTCTTATTCTTTCGATCCTTTTATTTTACTGCCGGAAGAGGATGCAGCAAAAAGTCTGATCGATATTCCATTAAGACAACCATCGCAGTTCGTACCGGAGAAATGGGTATCTCCATGGGATCCCTTATTTCTTTCCGCTATTATCAACGCACCCGGACAGCTGACAGATGGTTATCCGCATCATTTACAACAACGCTTCCGTGGTGCACAATTTAATAACGATCAATGGCATTTCGTGGAGCATCACTTATGTCATGCAGCCAGTGCATTTCTGCCTTCGCCTTATCATGAGGCAGCTGTATTAACGATAGACGGTCGTGGTGAAAAAGCAACCACTACATTCAGCATGGGAAAAGGAAATGACCTGCAACGTATCAGTCAGGTGAATATGCCGCACTCACTCGGATTATTGTATGAGAAGGTAACTACACATCTTGGCTTCCTCCATTCTTCTGATGAATATAAAGTAATGGCACTGGCCTCTTATGGCAAACCTGTTTTTGTCAACGCATTCCGTTCAATGATCAACATGCTTGACAACGGACAATATGCGATCGAAGACGAGCGCATGGTTGAATTACTGGGTCCTGCCAGAAAAAAAGGTGATGAGTTCACTGCACATCACTTTAATATCGCGCATTCATTACAGGCTGTTCTGCAGGAATCCGTACTGCAACTCACTGATTGGTTGTATAAAGAAACGCAGGCTGATAATCTTTGTTTTGCAGGCGGAGTTGCCTTAAATTGTGTATTGAATGCAAAGATCAGAGACGCAGGTATTTTTAAAAACATCTGGGTACAACCCGCTTCAGGTGATGCCGGCACTGCACTGGGCGCTGCTTTATGGACAGATGCAAAAGAACGTGGCAGCCAGCAAAAAACCTTTCGCATGGATCATGCTTACTGGGGCCCGGAATATGGAGATGATGAGATAAAAGCTTTCCTCGACTGGACGAAAACACCTTACAAAAAACTGGAGAATGTAGCAGAAGAAACTGCAGCACTGTTAGCACAGTACAAAATCATCGGCTGGTATCAGGGACGTATGGAGTTTGGGCCACGCGCATTAGGCAGTCGTTCTATTCTTGCATCTCCCATTTCGGCCAATATGCAGGCCAGACTGAACGAGGTGAAAGACCGTGAAGACTTCCGGCCGGTAGCGCCGGTTGTCCTTGAAGATGTCGCCGCTGAATGGTTTGAGGATGCACACTTCTCTCCTTTCATGCTGTTTGTATACAATGTAAAAGAGGATAAAAAAGATAAAATTCCGGCAGTGACACACGTAGACGGCACTGCCCGTATACAAACCATTAACCGGGATCAACACCCGCGTTACTACGATCTTTTACAAGCCTTTTACCAAAAAACAGGCGTACCTGTATTGATCAACACCTCATTTAATACGTTAGGTAAACCCATCGTATGTACACCGCGGGATGCCATAGAATGCTTCTGGTCCTCCCCTTTTGACGCTTTAGTAATAGGTTCTTTTCTTGTTCAGAAATAAAACTGTCGCTATGGAAAAAAAAGTAAGCGTTGTAATTCCCTCTTATCAACGCCCTGAATTACTCTCCCGTTGTCTGCAGGCGCTGGAAGCGCAGGAATTTGATCTCAGCGCAATTGAAGTGATCGTCGTCAGTGACGGACCCGATAAATATACCCGACAGGTAGCCTGCAGCTGGAAATATGCAGGACTCGTCGATGTACGGTATATCGCACTACCACAAAAAAAAGGACCGGCCACTGCAAGGAATGCCGGCTGGAAAGCGAGTGAAGCTCCCTTAATCGCATTTACAGACGATGATACACAACCAGATCCTTTCTGGATACAAAGTATCTGGAACGCATGGAAAGGGGAACCGGCTATCGTCTATACAGGTCCTGTTGTCGTGCCGATAAAAGGACGTCCTACCGACTATGAACTGAATACTGCACAATTGGAAAAGGCCGACTTCGTAACAGCTAATTGTGCCTGTACCAGAGAAGCGCTTGAAACTGTCGGTGGCTTTGATGAATCATTTGAAGCAGCATGGCGGGAAGATAGTGATCTGGAATTCCGTTTGCTGCAACACCATATTCCCATTTATCACCTGCAAAAGGCGATTGTGGTACACCCTGTCCGTAAAGCTGGCTGGGGAGTGAGTATCAAAGAGCAGAAGAAAAATATTTTCAACGCATTACTGTATAAAAAATTCCCGCTGGAATACCGCAAACGTATACAAAAGCGGCCTGCATGGAATTATTACATGATGCTCCTTTTCTTTATACTGGGCGCTGTGTTCCTGATAACAGGCGATTACACAACAGCCACCGTTTCGTTTGGTGCATGGTTATTGCTGACTGGATTATTTGCAGGCAGACGGCTACGCCATACATCTCATAGCACGTCGCATGTATTGGAAATGATCGTTACATCAGCAGCCATACCCTTTGCAGCTATTTATTGGAGCTTGTACGGGTCATGGCGTTATAAAGTACTTTATCTGTAAATATGCAAACATCTGTTAAAAAGATTGCCATCTTCCGTGCTTTACAACTGGGAGATATGTTATGTAGTGTGCCGGCATTCCGTGCCCTGCGCACTGCATTTCCTGAAGCACATATCAGTCTGCTGGGATTGCCATGGGCAGCATCATTTGTGGAACGCTTCCATCATTACATTGATGAATTCATACACTTTCCCGGTTATCCCGGCTTACCGGAACAGCCGATCATACCTGCACAGATCCCTCCGTTCCTCACAGCAATGCAGGAGCGGGAATTTGATCTTGTATTACAGATGCAGGGAAACGGGTCCGTCGTAAATCCAATGGTTGCATTGTTAGGTGGACGATATACGGCCGGGTACTGGCGCCGCGAAGACGGTTGTCCGGATGCCGGCCTTTTCCTTGAGTATCCGGAAAGCGTATCAGAAGTAGAAAGACACCTGTTGCTGATGGAATACCTTGATATTCCCCGTCAGGGTACACAGCTGGAGTTTCCCATCACCGCAAAGGACATGGACGAATTCAATCAACTCTGTCTCCCGTTGGAAGCACAGGAATACCTTTGTGTGCATCCCGGTTCGAGAGGCAGCTGGCGGCAGTGGCCGCCACACATGTTTGCTGCGATGGCCGATGAATTTGCAGAGAAAGGATGGAAGATCATACTGACAGGTACGAAGGATGAAAGACCACTCACGGAAGAAGTAGCGGGATTAATGAAACATAAATCTATCAATACAGCAGGATTGACAACATTAGGTAGTCTGGGTGTATTGATTAAAAACGCCAGAGCATTATTATCCAACTGCACAGGCGTTTCTCATATGGCGGCTGCATTTGAAACACCGAGTGTCGTCATCAGTATGGATGGAGAACCCGGTAGATGGGCGCCATTGAACAAACAACTACATTATACAATAGACTGGACAAGTGAACCCGATTATGAAATCGTATTACGGCAAGGCATGCGGCTCCTCGAGGCTACCTGACGAGGCGCTCCGCCTTGTCAGCATTGCTGCTACCGTATCAGCAATCCTTGCCGGTGTGGCAAGCGGCAGTTCCTGACGGGAGAAAGACTGATATACATGTTTTACCACCTCATTTTTACTCTGCATATTTTCAGGCACATCAAAATATAATACTTCGTTGGTGACGGCCCATGGTATATGTTGTGGATTAGTCAGTGCGTACACCACCAGCACCGGCGTCTGAACGGCAGCAGCGATATGCACTGTACCGGTATTAACAGATACCAGTAAAGGTGCATGGGCAATAAGTACTATCAACTCCTGCAGATTAAACACCCCGCAGCCGGGAAACAGTTTCCGCCTATCCCTGCAGCAATAGCGGCTGCTTCAGCTTCATTACTTTTCCCCGTAATCACTATTTGACAATCCCTTTTTGCGAGGATCTTCCTGCCTGCACTGATCCAATCCGTCACTGCGTATTTCCTTTTCTGTTCAGATACCTCCGGATGGAGAATCAGCCAGGGTTGCTCAGGATCTATGCCAAGTGCCTGTAATTTATTCCATACCAGTGGCCATAACTTTTCCTGCACGCGTATGCTAAGCTGTCTGTCTCTTATAATACCACCTACACTGGCCACTAACTCAAGATCACGTAACACCTGATGACGGATAAAACGATAAGGTTCTTCATCCGGTATCCAATGCGTCAGCAAATGATATGGATTCTCCCGGCAATAAGCCAGCCTTAGCGGAATCTCCGCCAGATAAGCCAACAGAATGGACGGCATCGGATTCTGGCTATATACGGTAAAAATAACTGCTGCGTCGAAGTGACGTTCTTTCAGCCGTTGCACCAATTCATGAAACTGTGAAGGAAGGGGAATATTATTGGTCTGCACCCAGGGTACATCGCAGATGATTGCATCGTCTATTTCGGGAATTTCGGGAACGACGGCCGCACCCATGGTAGATACAAGTACTGTGACATGACAATGGAACGTTTCCTTCAGGGCTTTTATAGCCGGAGTGCTCATCAACAGATCTCCTATATTATCCGGCCGTATACATAATATACGGCGGCAGGAATGCCATTCGTTTTTCATTTATGCTTCCGCTACTTTTAAAACAGGCGTTGTATAGATTCGTTTAATGATCAGGGTAGTTGAACGGTCCGGTACAAGCGGCAATAATATTATTTCTCCGCCATATTCTTCCACCGCTGCTGCTTCCGGCAGCGATTCTCTGCTATAGTCTCCACCTTTGGCAAATACTGCTGGCTGAATAATACGGATGAGTGGTTCCGGTGTATCATTCGCTTCACTGCCAAAAGAAATGAGATGGGTAATGGCGCCCAATCCCGCCAGTACCTGTATGCGATCACCCAGATTATTGATAGGACGTTCGGACCCTTTCAGTCGTTTGATACTTTCATCTGTATTGACGCCTACAATCAATACGTCTCCCAGTGAAGCAGCTCTTTCGAGATAGCTGACATGTCCGCTGTGCAGAATATCAAAACAACCATTAGTAAACACTATCTTTTTGCCCTGTGCCTTATACATATTACACAAAGCTTCCAGTTCCGCATGATCTCTCACATATTTATCCTTCATGGAAAAATACGCTATCAGTTCTGACTGTTTGCAGTGCGCAGTATTACTTTTACCAATAGCGACAGCTGCTGCTGCACCAGCTATTTCGGCAGCAGTGGCAGGCGTCGAATCTGACAGACAGGCCAGCATGAATGCACTGATATAAGTATCGCCTGCGCCGGATACATTTGGGTTATTAACGGGTCGGGCAGCAGTATGACACAGGAGCTGGTCCTTCAGGAAAATCAATGCACCTTCTTCATCAAGTGTAAGTGCGGTGATACCGGCACCGGTCGCTTCAAAGATACCTGCTCCCATTTCTTCCATCTGTCTGGCTTTATTGTTGCTCAATTCCGGCAATCGAAGTAATGCAGCCGCCTCCTTATAATTGGGCTTTACCAGATCGGGCCGTAATTGTTTGTAGCGGGATAGCTGCTTTGCATCCACTGCAATAAACTTCTTATGTTTCTGATTGATCTTTTCCAGTGCATCAATTATCCCGTCAGTGATCAACCCTTTATTATAATCAGCGATTAATATTGCATCATGTAATGGCAATTGTTGTTCAAGCATCGCTATCAGTTGCCTTTCGCACTCTTCATCTGGTTGTATTTCCGTTCCTTCATCATAACGGGTCAGTAATTGCTGTCCGGCGATCACCCTTGTTTTAGTAATCGTCCTCCTGGTATCACAACGGATCACTTCATTGTTTACACCCTCCCTTTCCAGTAATTCTGCAGCCAGTCCGGCAGCATAATCATCCCCGGTCAGACTCACGAAAGTAACTTTTGCACCCAGATTGCGCAGATTAACCGCCGCATTCGCACCACCCCCCAATACAGATGTATGAGAACTGATATCCACTACCGGCACCGGCGCTTCCGGAGAAAGGCGGGTGCTGGCTCCTCTGAGATACGTGTCTATCATCAGGTCTCCCATTACAAGGATAGCCGGTTGTACAAAAGACCTGATCAATGTCTGATATATGAGTTCCATACCTTCTCGTTTGTTAATGAATGATTGGCAATAAACTGCGCTGCTTCCAGCAGGTCTTTTGCGATCAATGTCGGTTTTGAATGCTGATTCATATCCCATACCGTCTCATTCCCATTGTTGATGAGCACAGAACGGCAGCCGGCACGGTTACCAGCTTCCACGTCATGCAGAATATCTCCTATCATCCATGACTCCCGGAGAGCAATCCCTGATTCTTTGGCTGCTTTTAATATCATACCGGGCGCCGGTTTACGACAACTACAACTTGTTGTATACCCGGCTATCTTCCCGGCGGGATGATGCGGACAATAATAAAATCCGTCAAGCCGGATGTCAGCATCCCCCAGTAATTGTCTTATAGTGGAGATCACAGGTTGCATGTCTGCTTCTTTGAAATAGCCATGCGCAATACCTGCCTGATTGGAAATCACGATCAGGGAATATCCCTTGCGCTGTAACAGCTGCAGCCCCTCAATAGCGCCATATTCAAGCGTTATTTTCTGAGGATCTACATTGTAAGGAACATTCCTGATCAATGTTCCATCTTTATCTATGAATATTGCCTTCTTCATAAACTCAGCCTTTCTCCTTTGCCGGAATTCTGCTGATACACCAGACTGTTTCTTCCGATGATCTTCTCGTACACAGTCTGCATGTCCTGCGCAACTAATTCCCAGGTAAATAACTTGTTGATCCTGCGGATAGCATTTGCACTCATTTCGCGCAGTCTGACAGGAGAACGTAACAGTGAGTTGACCTTAGCAGCCAATGCCTCCGGATCTTTTGGTGGTACAAGTGCGCCTGTTTTTCCTTCCAGTACGCTGAATTTGATGCCCCCAACATTACTCCCTACGACCGGTGTACCACAGGCCATGGCCTCCAATGGCGTAATACCAAATGGCTCATACCAGGGTGTAGTAATAAACAGGTCAGCAGCTGCGTAATAGTATTTCAATTCTTCCCGTTCTTTCTGTCCGACGAAAACAACCTGCTCACTGATGTTCAGTTCTTCCGCCAGCGACCGCAATCTATGTAGTTCATTCACGGTATCAGCATCCCCTCCCACTATGAGCAATTTTACTTTGAGGTCTCTGAATTTTAGTTTGATAAAGCAGCAATCACGTTATCTACCCCTTTCCTGGGTACCATCCGGCCCAGCTGCAACAGGATACGTTCTTCCTGAGAAAGTTTCAGCAGGGAGCGCGCAACTGATTTATTCATCGGGTAGAATTCCTCCGTATTCACACCACAGGGTATGATCGTAATCTTGTCTACAGCTGCCTGATAATAGTTAATCAGGTCATCCCTGTCCTGCGGGCACTCGGCGATAATCAGGCTTGCCTCTCTTACCGCCCGCTCTTCGATAGCGATACGTTCTTCAGGAAAAGTATCATTATTACCCTGATGAATACGGCGAATATGCCCTAATGCGTGAAACGTTACAACAAATGGTATATCGAGTGCTGCCTTAATGTCCATCGCCACAAGCGCTGACATAAAGAAATTCGCGTGTACCAGTTCATAAGACAGCTGTTCTTCCTGCATAAACTGCAACATATCACTGGTAAAAGCGGGCATATACTGCAGAAGTGTTTCTTTGGGAATATCTTTGGCAGGACCAGCGTCTATATGTACAACCCGTATCGTGTCACTAAAATTGGCGACTCTGGGTAGCTCCTGATCGTCCCGCCGTGTAAAGATATCGATCTGATATCCTTTATGGGCCAGTTGCCTGGCTACCTCTCCCACGTACACATTCTGTCCTCCCGCATCAGCACCGCCCAAAGCAGCCAGTGGCGAGGCATGCTCGCTGATAAATGCAATTCTCCGTCCCATAAGTTTTGATGATTTTATCAGATGTCGCTGGCAATGGTATTCCGGTCAGCATCCGCTGTCTGTTTACCGAAAAGCTGGTCAGTGTAGATCAACTCATTCATATTCCCATTACACACGTTATGAAATAACCTTTCCCAGTCCGCAATAAAGCGGTCGATATTAAAACGCTTCATGGCGGTCGCTTTGGCTTCTGCCCCCATTTGCGCGGCTAGTTCAGGTTCATTCAGCAACAACTTCATTTTTTTGATGAGGTAATTGATATCAGTATGAATAAAACCGTTTTTCCCATTTTCTATCACAGTGACCAGCTCAGTAGTCGCCAGTCCGACAACAGGTAAACCCTGCATCATCGCTTCACAGACTGCCAGTGCAAGACTGGTATGTCTTACAGGATGAAAATAGAAACGGTATCTGCTCCTGAATAATGGTAATTGCGGATGCAAGATCTCTCCGAGACCATCCTCTCCATTACCCATACCTACCAGATCAACCGGCAGTATGTTTCTTACCTGCTGGAAGATATCCCAGCCAAGTCCCCTTCCGCGCTGAGGGAGGTGATTGATTGTCACGAGACCTTTAGCCAGTTCTCCTGTATAAGGTACATCCGGTGTATTAACGCCATGCTCAATGACCGTGGCCGGCGTACGGTTATTATCCCACATAAGCCGGTTGTAATGGGTTACATGCACAAGACAGATACGACGGTCATTTACGACGTGCCTTGTTGTTACAGGATTTTTAGCAGGTGTGTTATGCTCCAGATACACTCTGGGCAACCTGCGTTGTGAAGGAGACAGGATATCATACTGATCTACCAGATAATCTTTAGTAGATTGATACAGGATGACATCGAAATCGAAGTCCTTCACCATTTTAACCGGAATCTCATGAACGTTGTCCCCGAATGGAAATGTTTTCCCCCTTCCGTAGTACCCAGGTGTGCGCTGCTCGTTGACAGGAATATAGATATCGAAATTGCCCTGTGACAGGTAATACAGATAACTTCCGTGAATGTGCCAAGTAAAAATCTTCAGCCTGGGTCTCTGCTGTGTAGTCGCCATATATATATTTAAATAGGATTGACAGTTGGTAACAAAAATGTGCTTTCGACCTTCCCGATGTGTCTCTTATTCACCAGACAATTGTTCTTACATATCTAAAATGGGCTCGGATAAAGGAAGATCAATAAACAAACCAAATGTGACGATTCTGAAATAATTGATTTATAAGATTTTACTTTCGACAATTCTTAGTCGTTGTAAAGCACTGCATTGAAGCGCTTCCCCGGCGGACGCTGCCGCTGCTTAATAATATTTCTGCTGCATGGTGGTGTTACAGCTATAATTGCAGATTGCCCCAAGAGTTCTACACTTGATGTATGCTATTCACATCAAAGCATCAAGCTGTATACAAACTCCATACACATAGCCATGGCATGATTTTACAACACACTTAACTGTCCTATCTACTCCCTCTCCCATTATTATCTCATCACATAAAAATTTATCTTATGAAGGCAGCTGTGTTCCACAAAATCGGAGACATAAGTGTAGACACTGTGGAAGATCCACGTATTGAACACCCGGAAGACATCATTGTGAAAGTGACCTCAACTGCCATCTGTGGCTCGGACCTGCATATTTATGACGGGTTCTTTCCTCAGCTGAAAGACCAGGTGATGGGACATGAATTCATGGGAATTATAGAAGATGCCGGCTCAGGTGTCAGCAAACTGAAAAGAGGTGATCGTGTGGTTGTTCCATTCCCCATCGCCTGTGGTCATTGCTATTTCTGTGATCATCAGTTACCTGTCCATTGCGAGAATAGTAACAAAGAGCATTATGGTCCACAAGGTGACATGACCTCCGGCAAAGGTGGCGGACTGTTTGGTTATACAGACCTTTACGGTGCGTATGCCGGTGGACAGGCAGAATATGCACGTGTGCCGTTTGCGAATTTTGGTCCGCGGGTAGTTCCGGACAATCTCACAGACGAACAGGCACTTTTCCTTACAGACATCTTCCCTACTGGTTGGTCAGCCATTGACTGGGCGCAGTTAAAAGGAGGCGAAACCGTCGCTATTTTTGGTGCAGGTCCCGTTGGATTGATGGCACAGAAAGCCGCCTGGATACAGGGAGCCGGTCGTGTGATTGCGATTGACCCCGTACAGTACAGACTGGACATGGCCAAAAATACCAATGGCGTTGAAATCATTAACTCTTCTGAATCAGATCCTATTCAGGCGATATACGATCTCACACAAGGACGGGGTGCCGATGTGTGTGTGGATGCGGTAGGGATGGAAGCAGACAGAAGCTTCCTTGAAAAGTAAAAGCAGTGATCAATGTTGAAAAAGGCACTCCTAAAGTGCTTGAGAACTGTTTCAAGGCAGTACGGCGGGGTGGCACAGTAACCGTAGTGGGTGTCTATGGCAGTCCATACGATAACTTCCCTGTGCATCGCATTTTTGATAAGGGGATCACGATTAAAACTGGCCAGGCGCCTGTGCAAAAGTACATTGATCATCTGATGGAACTGGTATCTTCAGGACGCGTGACGCTGAATGATATTATCACACATAAACTGCCACTATCGGCTGCAAGTAATGCTTATGATATTTTCAAAAAGAAAGAAGATGGTTGTGTGAAGGTTGTATTAAACCCGTAATCAGAGCAAAGGCGTCCGCCATTGGCGCGACGCCTTTGTATAATACAAGCTGCATCAGCATCACTTTTCCTCTTATATTCCGGTAATGTAGTTAGTGCAGTAGCACATCCGTCCTCGCATAGCCGTCTGAAATTTCCCGTCCATAATGTCTGTTCCTGTCGGTAAACAAGTTCTATACCATGCTGTCATTACCCGTCGGGCATATTAATTGATCTTTTCCTGTTGAACAAAACTCCAAAAGACATGATACAAAGAGACGGCGCACAAACCAGTTTATGGCAGGGTAATGTAGCTCCTTACATTACGACCAGCAGAGCCGAAAGGAAAACCGTATACGACGTGGTAATCGTAGGTGGCGGTATTACCGGCCTGACAACAGGCCTGCTATTACAGGAAGCAGGAAAACAATGCCTCATTGCTGAAGCAAATGATCTGGGGTTCGGCACCACAGGGGGTACTACAGCCCACCTGAACACTCTGCTGGATACTCCATACTATGTAATTGCAAAGAATTTTGGGGAGGACAATGCAAGACATGTTGCCCACGCTACTGCAGAGGCCCTCAATCTGATAAGGAATAATGTGAACAGGTTCAACATAGATTGCGGATTCAGCGAAGCCGATGCTTATCTTTTTGCACAGGATGCTGATCAGGAAAAAGAGCTGGAAAAGATAAGACAGACCTCTGCCGATGCGGGACTGCAAATTGACTATAAACCGGCTATTCCGGTGAATGTTCCTTTCACCAAAGCCCTACGCGCTATGGGACAGGCAAAATTTAATCCTCTGGAATATATACACGGCCTTGCAAAGGCATTTGAAGCCGCGGGCGGTACAATATTGCAGCAATGCCGTGTCATCAATGTAACGGAAGATGATACAATGAAGGTCGCTACTACTGCCGGTGTGTTCAACGCGGTAGATGTTGTATATGCGACACACATTCCACCCGGTATCAATTTATTACACCTGCGCTGTTCACCTTACAGAAGTTACGCAATGGCAGTTACACTGGAAGACGATAATTATCCGGAAGACCTTAGTTATGACATGTACGATCCCTATCACTATTATCGCACACAGGTGGTGAAAGGGCAACCTTATCTGATCGTTGGCGGAGAGGACCACAAAACAGGAACTGAAGAAAATACTGAGAAATGTTTCCGCGCACTGGAGGCCCATGTCAGGAAACATTTTAAAGTGAAAGAAGTTGCTTATAAATGGTCCTCACAATATTTTGAACCTGCAGACGGTCTGCCCTACATCGGTTATCTGCCGGGGCATGAAGACCATGTATATGTCGCGTCAGGATATGGTGGTAATGGTATGACATTCGGTACGGTGGCGGCACAATTACTGAAATGCATTATCCTGAAAGAAAATGCGACATTAGAAAAGCTGTTCGACCCTAACAGGATCAAACCAGTAGCAGGCTTTACTAATTTCGTTACGCACAATACAGAAGTCGTCAAAGAAATGTTCGGTAAACTGTTTTCTGCAGATGAACTCAAACAGCTGGGCGATCTGGCGCCAGGTGAAGGAAGGCTGGTCAGCTATCATGATAAAAAAGTGGCTTTATATAGAGACGACGCCGGCAAATTCTATGCGCTCAATCCTACCTGCACGCATATGGGTTGCGATGTAAAATGGAACCAGACAGAAAGATCATGGGATTGCCCCTGTCATGGTGCACGATATAATTACGATGGCAAAGTCATCACCGGTCCTGCGGATGCAGATCTGGAAGCCCTTGTTTTATCTTCAGAAAATGCAAAAGTAGTATGATCGATTCAGGAGGTTACGATATAGACATCATCAATAATATATCCGCTATTCTTCAGCAAAGAGAGGAGACACTGGCAGTGGCAGAGAGCGTAACAGCCGGTCAGCTGCAGGTGGCCTTCTCTCTTGCGGATGGCGCTACGCAGATATTACAAGGCGGTATTACTGTCTATAATATAGGGCAAAAAGCGCGGCACCTGAAGATTGATCCGGTGCATGCCGGTAATACAAATTGCGTATCTCAAAAAGTAGCAGATCAGATGGCGGCAGCAGTGTTGCAATTGTTCTCTGCTGACTGGGGTATCTCCATCACCGGTTATGCTTCTCCTGTGCCTGAAGAGAATATCTATGAGCTGTTTGCCCATTATGCGATCTATCACCTTCAAAACTGCATTAAATGCGGACGCATCACAGCTCCTCCCGGCAGCGTAATGAGTGTAAGAACACATTTCACTAATACCGTATTGCAAAAATTTCATGAGGCCTGCAAACAGATCCACATCTGAATCATGGCATGGAATAATCTTTGTCGCATTATTCATAAACATGTATTATGAAGCAGACATCTATTGATAAAGAAATCGTACATACAGATTATACCGGTGAAGGTATTCCTGAATCTGTAAAGAACTTTCGTCCTTCTATTTACAGGGACGGCGAAATGTATCATTGTATACTCGGTACAGATAAAGACACCGGGATATTTGGCAGCGGCAAATCTGCAGAGGAAGCCATGATTGAGTGGGATAAGTCTTATCAGGAAAAGAAGCGTAAATAACCATTAAAAAGGCCATCCCGTATAAACGGGATGACCACATTTTATTCACTAATTATTGAGATTTCTCTCAGGGTGTACCTTCTGTCATATTATCATTGTTCACACCTCCCCTGCTATAGGCATTATTCTCCTCATCTTCGGCACCAATGTCCTCATTAGTATCATCCAATTCTGCGCCAGGAATATCCAGATCCTTACCCGATGTTTCCTCTCCAAAGCTACCTTCATTCAATGGCTCACCGTCTTCATCCATATCATCCAGCGCCGCCCTTCTCAGGTTTTCTGCATCTTCTTCACCCGGCGTTACATTAGCACTGGTGTCGAGGTCGCGGCGCTCTTCTTCCGTTACATCCACATCATTATCGAGCTCATCCTCTTCTTCATCATCCAGAATCCCCTTACCTTCCTCATCATCAGAAGAAATCGTTGTGTCTGCCAATTCTCCCAATGGAGGTACATGAATATGCTCTTGTCCGGGGATATCAGACACATCAGGCAATTCCATTTCTATGTCCTCCCCTTGCATTTTCTTTTCATCCTGCGGACTATCCTGCAGGTCCTGATATTCGTCGCTGCTTTTTACGCGTGAGAATGCTTTTTCCATATAAATTTTTTTTTAGTTTCTGTTTCCCTGATCTCTGGTCTTCTTACCAGCCTGAAGTACCAGGTATATTACGACGCCTACAATTACGACAGCAAGTGCTATTAATGGTACCAGCATAACGATCATTTATACAAATAGTATTACAAATAATTTGCCATGCCGGAAATACGATTATCCCATGAATAGAGGAACCTACTACTTTTTGGGTATGAGCGCAGATGTAAAATATCAACTGTGATAATTAATTTTGCGTCGTCTTAGAAAAAACGACAACCCGGATCTGCCTACAGCAAAGGTTTTAGCGACAAAAGACGACTATTTTATCCCGAACCAGATTTTAGAAAAACACCGCAACATTTTGGCTCGTCAGCAATGACGGGAAGGAGTATCAATGAAACTTACACCCACTACACAGTTAACAGAAGAACAGGTGAACACAGGCATGAATCTGGTCACCAAAGATGGATTGGCAGTAGAAACAATGGTCGTACTGACCGGAGGTACATTCCTTACTGCACTCGCCTTAAAACTCGGCGCTTCCAATTTTCAGATAGGATTGCTGGCAGCATTACCAACGTTTACCAATATCTTTCAGCTATTTGCCATATGGCTGGCGCAACGTTATAACAACCGGCGTGTGATTACGGTTGCCTGTACCGCCTTTGCCAGGTTCCCGCTGATCGTGATTGGCCTGATGCCATTTGTATTCACAACAGGGACAACGATACATACATTAATCTCGCTGCTTTTCTTTCACTACTTGTTTGGCTCTCTGGCCGGAGCTACATGGAATTCGTGGATGAAAGACCTCTTACCGGGAGAAAAACTGGGGAGTTTTTATGCACAGCGAACACGGCTGACGCAAATATTGAATGTAACGCTGAGTCTGACAGTATCCCTATTGATCGACTTTGTAAAAACGCGCTTTCCTGAGTATGAAACTGCGGCATTAACCGCCTTGTTTCTTGCAGGCAGTGTGGCTGGTTTATCCAGTTTGTGGCTACTGATCCGCACGCCGGAACCACTGGCAACAGTACAGCCTGATAATCTTATTCAGCAATATGTATTACCACTGAAAGACCAAAATTTCAAACGCCTGTTGTTCTTCAATGGCAGCTGGATCTTTGCAGTAAATCTGGCAACTCCTTTTCTCACAGTTTATATGTTGAAGACAATGGGGCTTTCTGTATTCATGGTGACAGTGATGGCCATCGTGGGTCAGTTAAGTGGTATTATGTTCGTACGAATCTGGGGACGTTATTCAGACAAATACAGCAACAAAACAGTGATCCTGATCTGTGCTTCTTTGTATGTCGCAGCTATGCTGGCATGGGCATTTACAGCAGTCTCTGCTTCTGTTCATTTTACGATTGCATTATTGACGCTGATCAACATATTGACGGGAATAGCTAACTCAGGTATTAATCTTTCGTTGAATAATCTTGGGATTAAGCTGGCACCTTCCGGTCACGCGATGGTATATCTGTCTGCTAAAAATATGATGATCGCATTATGTTCGGCTGCTGCTCCCTTGTTGGGTGGTATACTGGCCGATTTTTTCGCACATCATCAACAGGTATGGGCAGCCATATGGAAGAGTCAATGGAATTTCTTCTTTATCATGAGTGCAGTGCTGGCAGCATTATCTACCCGCCTGCTTAAAAAAGTAGCGGAATCAGGAGAAGAAAGAAAAGGAATTGTACTGGAAGAAATGCTGCTATCTTTCAAAGCACGGTTGATCAGTGTACCAGCAGTACTATCCAGAAGAAATAAGAAGTAAAAATCTGTGCAGGTCTGAGATCCCGAAAGGTATCAGACCTGTATCAGCAGCTTCTGTAATTCCCTTACCAGATCATATACAGACGTTGTCTTCTGGATACAACGAAAAGCGCCTTTTTCATCGCTTCCTGTCGCAAACCGTAATCAATATAAGTAGAGTACATCACGATGGGAATATGGCGCAGCTGCTGATTCCCTTTCAGTTCTTCAAGACATAACAAACCATTACGCCCCGGCATATTGTAATCCAGCAGGATCAGGTCGGGTTGGTTTCCCTTTAATAATCTGTAAGCAACGTCGACACCTTGCGCCCAATCGCAGACACTATCAGTGCCTGTCATTTCCACGGCTTCATTCAGGATACTAATTTCATCTGCATCGTCATCAATTAATAAGATAGACTTCATTACAATTAAATTTAAAGAGGTAAAATAAAATAGGGATGCACCCATTCATTCTCGTATACTTCGGGGATAAACAGTCCTTGTTGAATGAAAGGAAATGGATGTGTTTACATCAGAGAGAACCTGTAAAAAAAAGTCGAACGATTAATGGTCTGTATCAACTGATTATCTATATTCAATCTACCGCTATTTTGCCGAAACACCAAATAAGATACTCGAATGACGTGGTATATGCAGACTTAGCGTGACATTGATGCAGTAGTATATTGCGTCTTATTTCATATCAGGTTGCGCGTATAACCGCGGCATGATTCCTGTAAAATGTCGTATCATTGATGTAGCACTTCAGCATATGTCAGCAATACATTGGTGATATTGATACTGAAATGCAGACATCAGTTATTATAAACTGAAAATCAGATAGATATAAGATGTTGATCCAAAGAGGAAAAATAGCGTTAAACCGGGAAGAAAGTGTCCATCAGGCAGGATTTTGTGTGCTGCAGGCAGACCTGCAGGAATTAATTTCCAAACTCAACTTATTGCATTCCGAAGAGAGATCGTATTACGATCATCTTACTTTTGACAGAAGAAAACAGAGTTATCTGTTAGGTCGTCTTTCCGCCAAAAAAGCAATAGGTGCTTTGGCAGTTTATGAGGATCTGGAAAAGATCGCTATTACCTCAGGTATCTTTCAGTTTCCCGTGGTGCAATATAGCATTACCCGCAATCTGCAGGTTTGTATTACGCATTGCGATAACCTTGGTATTGCCCTTGCTTATCCGGAAGTACATCCTTTAGGCCTCGATATAGAAAAGACGAATAAAGCGAATGTAGAGGTTATTAAGGGGCAATTAACCACTGATGAACACTCCCTTACCAAAGCCATCTCCTTATCAGAAGATGCTTCCTGTACGATGATATGGACAATGAAGGAAGGACTATCTAAAATACTCCGCACCGGACTGACCATGGATATGAAAGTCCTTGAAATACAATCACTCGTAAAAGAGGGTCCGGACCTCTATACCAGTCAATTTAAACACCTCATTCAATACAAGGCAATCTCCTGCTTATCAGGACCTTATGTCTGCTCGCTTGTGATTCCGCGTAAAACAACCGTTACATTGGACGAGTTCTGGCAGGCCTTCCGTCATGCCACTGCTGCAACGATAACAAACATACGTTAATACCGCACATAGCCACATACTTTAAAGCACCGCTTATAGCTAATATGATTGCAGTAAATTCCATCTTCATACGCAGTATGTAAAGACCTCCCTGCACAATTAAAGCAATCTGATCAGTTACCGGATCAACAGTCATTGTTTTACATCTTCTAAAACTGTAAACCTATATCAGGACTTGCCCCTGGCTGTAAACCTATATCAGGATTATACCTGCTTCGATCTGGATTTTACTGTGTCAGGAACATTATTCATAGGCTTCCCATAGATAAGCCGTAGATAAGCCGTAGATAACCCGTATCTATAAGAATGGCTTATATACGGCTTATCTACGGCTTATATACGGGTTATCTATAAATTACCTCCCTTTTCCGGACACGACAAAGCCAGTCAACGATCGCTTTTGCGTTCATAGACTGGCTTCGTTATTTTAAAAAAGTGACTGCTTAATTACAGCAGCAAGGTATCAATACGATGAGCCTGTACCAATTGCACCTGTTCAGACCAGGAGAAAACGGTAAAATAACCATCCTGAGAAGCAACCAGTGCGATCGCTTCAGGCTGGTCACTAACGAACTGTGCAGCGGAAAGGTGACGGGTGCCACCAATAGCAGAAGGGTGCATCAATTCGGGTGTGCCACCGATGACAGGTTCGATCATCACTACTTTGTCAACGCCATGTTTGGACCATGGAGCACGGGTGATCTTGGCTCCGAAAGTAATAAGTTCATGCCGGTCGTTAATGACAGATGCACCATCTACGGCGGTCAGCCCGGTAACATTGTCCACCTCACGACGCAATGCATTCTGCCAGTAGATCTCTGTTACCTTTCCGCCGTCCTGA
Organism: Chitinophaga pinensis; assembly: GCF_007896845.1. Lineage (GTDB taxonomy): Bacteria > Bacteroidota > Bacteroidia > Chitinophagales > Chitinophagaceae > Chitinophaga > Chitinophaga pinensis_C. The sequence continues at coordinate 46,059 of NZ_VOHS01000024.1, forward strand.
CGAACGAGGTCAGAGACTCCGGAGAAAGCAGGAGAAAGCGGGTAAGTAAGCGGATGTACGATTGATTCTTTCCATTTCGTACTACCGGCAGGTACTACGAGGAGGATGCCTCCTCTTTTGTGTGCCCGCATAGAAACGGCAATCTGGATCAGGACGTTCACCGGGTCATTCCAGACCGCGGAAGAGGTCAGGCCCAGCAGGGAGGTCACGATCTCAGGACTATCCGGCAGCAACCCGCAGGATTCGTCCACAATCTTCACCTGATCTCCTTTCAGTACGGCAACGTTGGCGAATTTACCCAGTCCGACGCTGCGGCGGTGTTTTACCACCAGCAATCCCGGTTCGGATACATCGAGTACAAAACAGAAGTTAGGCAGTTTAAGGGTGGTGCCCCATATATACAGGTTATCGCCTTCATACCAGATCCCTACATGTACACCTGCTCTTTCGACCCCCGGGGCCAGTTTAGTGAGCACTCTGACATCAAAAGGCAGTTTCTGGGCAAATTTCAGGGGTTTTCCCGCCTGACAAGGATTGAGGAAAGCAAGGGAAATACGGGTAGGAATTCCTTCCTCCCGGCGTAAACTGGCCCAAAAGGCCACGTCCAGCATTTTCTCAATAAATTTCGCATGAGGAACCGTAGCAAGGTCTTCCTCACCACTCACAGCAGCAATAGCCAGATGTTTGGAAAAATGGTTTTCTATCTGGTCGGCTACCTTCGTGGCAGCCTGGTAAGTCGAGTCAAGAGTCAAATCCATACCTTATCAATTAGCGCCAAATGTCGATTCAAAATTAACCTTTTATTCCGTCGGTAGCCACGCAGTAATACGGAACTTCCATAACGGTGTTATGAATTACAGGGGATCGGGGTATACCCATCCTTTTATAAAACGAGCGCAAAGCTATTCATTTTATGCCCTAAAAAATACCGCTTATGCCTGATGTATGCATCTTATGCCTTTTTTCTCCCGGAGCAGGGATATAATCAGGATATTCGAATTCCTCTTTAAGTATAGGATATGGATATGGTCATGAGAAGGAATGCCCCAACCCCAGGCATTCCTTTTTCTTTTATTTGAAGATCTTAAAAGCCTGCAGGAATTCATCAATATACCGCCGGCTGAAGAACAGGGACTCCCCGTCCCTGAAGAATATCTCGTTATTATAGGTATTGATCTTGGTCACCTCTTTGACATTGACGATATAATTGCGATGTACCCGGCAGAACTGTACGGGAGGCAGTTGCGCCTGCAGGTCCTTGAGAGACTGCTGGATAACGAATTTCTCGGCAGGACAAACCACCTTACTGTATTTCCCGTCCACCTCAATGTACTTGATATCGTCAAAGGCAATCCTTTGGAGCAGGTTCCCTTTTTGATAAACAGTGTATCTGAGACCGGCGCTACTGCCTGAGCAGGCGGTGCAGCCGCTTCCTGTTTGAATTTGGAAAGGGCCAGTTCGATGGCATATTCCAGTTCCAGCGGATTGTAAGGTTTCAGCAGATAATTGTACGGAGACGTGAATTTGGCAAGACGGAAGGTCGTACTATCACCTGCACTGGTCAAAAAGATAAAAGGGCGTCTTTGTTCCCTGTGCTCATTGATAGTTTCGGCAAATAGAATCCCGTCTGGTTTGTTGGCCAGGTAAATGTCAATCAGGCAAATGTCCGGCAGTTCTGCATCATAGGCAGTAACTGCGTCTTTGAGGTTTGTCGTGATCCGGATGTCCGAGCATCCCTGTTTACGTAAAAAGTTCTCCAGGTAATCTGCTTCGTCAGGGCTATCTTCCAGAATCAGCACTTTCAAATGAATCATAATGTTCGTTTACCGGCAGGCAAACTACGATACTCGTACCGGCGCCAACGCTTCCGGTGATGCGCAGGGCACCTCCATTCTTTTCGGTCATGGCTTTTACCAGCCACAGACCCAGGCCCGTACTTTTACTGCCTGCCGTATCCTGTTGTATACGTTTTGTATCCCGCTTATAAATGGCCTGAATGATCTTTTCATCCATACCGATACCCGTATCCTGTACGGTTACCTCGCAGGTATTGTTAACAATGCGACCACTAATGGTGATTGATCCGTTCGCATGCGTGTATTTGATCGCGTTATCTATCAGATTACGGAAAATGATCTTGGCGGTGTTCATGTCCACATAAAAGAACATGCCTTTGGGCACCTCATTACTGATCGTGATCCTTTTTAAAGCAGCGCCTGCGTTAAAATCGTATGCCACCTGTGCAATGATCATGTGCGCGTCGTGCTGCTCTGCCTGCAAACTTAACTGCCCTGTTTGTCCTAAGGACCAATATAACAGGTTATTCAGCAAAGCATAGGTATTATCTGAGATCTTTTCAATATTTTCTGACAGGGCGGTTGCTTCCCTGATCTTATTACGAGCCAGCGTATCCTTCAGATAAGAAAGGTTGATCTTCAGGTGATGTACCGGCGAACGCAGGTCATGTGCCACAATTGAAAAGAGCTGGTCTTTCGTTTCGTTCAGGAGTTCCAGTTTATCTTTCTGCTCGGCAATAATACGTCGCTGTCTGTTGGTATGTCTGTAAGCAAAGTAGATCAGACCTGCACAGGACAGGAAAAACAGGGACAAGATAAAAAATGTATTGCGTTGCCACATTCTTCTTTTGGATTCTGCGGCGCGTAACTTATTCTCCTGACGCAGTAACTGCAGTTTATATTCCTGTTGCTGGATAGCGATTTTCTTCTCCTGTTCTGCCAACTCCCAGATCTTATCTCTATTGGCGATCTGCGTTTCCAGCTGTTCGTATTCTTTTCTGTATAACAGCGCTTCTTTGAGATTACCCCTGCGCTCTTCCACAATGGCCAGATTCAGGTATACTTTACTGCGGATCTTCAGGTCACTGGCATTCTTTACCAGAGCCAGCGCCCTTTGCAGGTAACTCCATTCCTGTGGATATCGGAACTGCTGATCGTACAGCAATGCAATGTTCAGATAGGAGTTTACAAGTGCAGTGGTATCCTTTAAAGACGCCGCTATCGCAATACTTCTTTCAAAAGCATCTCCCGCTTCATCGAGACGTTCCAGATGCAGCAGACAAACGCCTGTATTGTTCAGGATCTTTCTGGCCACCGGTGGCTCGTAGAAGTGGAAGTAATATTTTTTAACGAGGTTAAGGTATTCAAGGGATTTATTGAACTGGCCCTGCTCCAGATAGATTTCGGCAATATTAGGATAAATGTTGGCCTGTATATTACTGTCCAGTGAAGGAACAGCCGCCAGCTTCAGGTATTCCGAAAGGGCTTCTTTATAGAAATCCTTAAAATACAAGATCTTGGCTTTAAGAAAGCGCACGGTCAGCAAACGGGGACTGATGGCAGTACTATCGGTAATAGCCCCTATAGTAGCCGCATACTTAAAACCATCATCCAGATTCCCGCTGTCCACCGCAGCATGACACTGATGGAAATAACGGGACACGACGCTATCCTGCCCTGCCGGCAGCCGACTACACGTACTACATTGTTGTGTAATCAACTGACGGATGGCAGGCGGCAAATTAATTTTCTGCGCGGCAGCATTATTCAGCAGGCCAGCGCAGCAGAACAATAAAATGACAAGTTGACAATACAGGTGTTTAAACATGCAAATCAGGTCTTCTCAACACTGGTAACGGTACCGTGCGTGGTTTCAGGATCATCAATCACATAACGTACACGGATAGCCGGCAGCTCACGTCCTTCTACGCAGTAGCGGAAGCTGATATCCCACAGAGAGTACGCATAGATCTCAGGTTTGATCTCCGGATTGTCGTAAATAACGTTGATTTCTCTCACTTCGATAGGACCATTTTCGATATCGATTGTACCTGCCTGAGAGATGTTTTCATCCAGTTGCAGATTTCTGGACTGGTCAGGAAGATAGATGTGCATCCTGACATCATAGCAGTCGTAAAAGTCAGCCGACTTACGTAATGACACCAGCGGTGACATAGTTGCAAATTGTCCCATAATACCAGTAGCGATTAATCTGATGCTCTGGGTTTTAATAGTGGCGGCCGAAGGTGGCGTAATTTCAATGATACCGGGTGCTTTGCCGGCTGAAGAGCGTTGTGTGTCCAAGGGATAAGGGTTTAAGTACCAAATATAAATAAATAATTATAATGAGAGATGGCAAAGATTTTGTGCTGCACCTGTATATACACGATACATATGGCTTTTATAGATTATTACCAGATACTTGGAGTAGATAAAAAAGCTTCCGCAGACGACATTAAAAAAGCATACAGGAAACTTGCCAGGAAACATCACCCTGACATGAATCCCAATGATAAGGAGGCAAATATTAAATTTCAGCAGATAAATGAGGCGAATGAAGTACTGAGTGATCCGGAAAAGCGTAAGAAATATGATGCTTACGGAGAACACTGGCAGCACGCCGATCAATTTGAACAATCCAGACAACAGGGTGGTAACCCCTATGCGGGTCAGGGCTTCGAAGGTTTTGGCGGACAAGGGTTTGAAGGGAATTTCTCTGAGGGACAGTTCTCCGACTTCTTTGAATCACTTTTTGGTAACCGTGGTGGTGGAGGCGGTGGCAGACAGCGCAAATTCCGTGGTCAGGACTACAATGCAGAACTGCATGTGGGCCTGCGGGAGGCTTATACCACTCATCAGCATACCCTGAACGTAAACGGTAAACAGGTAAGGATCACCGTCCCTGCCGGTATTGCCAACGGACAGGTCATCAAACTGAAAGGACACGGTGCCCCAGGTGGCAACGGAGGGCCGAACGGAGACCTGTATATTACATTTGTCATTGCGGAAGATCCGGCGTTCAAAAGGGTCGATAATGACCTGTATGTGAATGTCGAAACAGACCTTTACACTGCCATGTTAGGCGGAGACCTGACGGTAGATACCCTGAGCGGGAAGGTCAGACTGAAAGTAAAACCGGAAACGCAGAATGGTACCAAAGTAAGGCTGAAAGGCAAAGGCTTTCCTGTCTACAAACAGGATGGCGCTTTCGGAGATCTGATCATCACGTATTCCGTTTTATTGCCGACCAACCTGACGGAAGAACAGAAAGAATTATTCAGAAAACTGGCCCAATCATCACACTAAAATTCCCGTTATGCAAGCAGCATTGATAGCCATCCAGCAATATTGCAGCGTTCATGAGATTGAATCCAATTTCATCGACTCACTGGCTGATGAAGGACTGATCGCCATCACAATTGTAGAAGGCAACAGTTTTGTTTCAGAAGAACAATTACAGGACCTGGAGCTATATACGCGCTGGTATAGCGAGATGGGAGTAAATACAGCCGGTATTGATGTGATCAGGCATCTGCTGGACAGGGTGCGGCACATGCAGCTGGAGATAAATAGTTTGCGGCAACGCCTGCAATTGTACGAAGGACAGTAAACCGTACAGGCCTGATTATTGTTTTATACTTTGAAACAACTATCAGGTATGAACAAATTCTTCAGAGCTATTATCGCCTTTTGGGGCGCAAAGAAATTAGGAGGGGGCTGTCTGGGGTCCATTGTCGTATTTATTATTATTTATCTGGCACTGGGGCATTGTAATTAGTAAAGCATTGAAATGCAGTGGAGAGAACCGTAGCTGATTGTACCGGATAATACATCTTTTTATAACAGGGAAGGGCGCTTCAATATCGAAGCGCCCTTCCCTGTTATAAAATAATATGACTGTTAAGGCTTAGGAGCAGCATAGCTGATACGCCAGATTCTATTTGTACGATCATCCGTAATAAACATCGCCCCTGTCTGAGAAACCGTAATCCCTACCGGTCTGCCTCTTACCACTCCTTTTACACTGTCTTTTACAAAACCCGTCAAAAAATCTTCCTGTGGTCCGGCAGGTTTTCCATGCTTAAACGGTATAAAGAGTACTTTATACCCTGATACCGGTTTGCGGTTCCACGAACCATGCTGTGTAACAAACGCCCCATTTTTATATTTTTCCGGGAAATCATTACCGGTATAAAAGGCGAGGCCTAAGGAGGCGGTATGCGCATTTAACGGAAAATCGGGCACAACTGCACTTTCAATCAGTCCGGCCGGCGCATTGGGCACACGGGGATCAGGATGCTGGCCAAAATAACTATATGGCCATCCATAAAAAGCCCCTTCTTTTACACCTGTGAGGTAATCAGGTACAAGGTCATTCCCCAGCTTATCTCTTTCATTAACAGCCACCCAAAGCGTATTGGTGCCGGGCGCCCAATCCATCCCAACGGGATTTCTCAATCCGGATGCATACACCCGCATACCACTGCCATCCGGATTCATTTCAAGGATATTCGCCCGTAATGCTTCCTTGTCCATTCCCTTCTCTCCATGATCGGTGCCACAGCCCACGGCTACATAAAATTTCGTTTTATCTTTATTGGCAATAATGTTACGTGTCCAGTGCTGATTGACCTTCCCTGCGGGAAAAGTCGCGACCTTCTCTCCCGCCGTCGTAATACTGGTAGCATCCTTCGTATATGGAAAACGCAGCAGTCCATCCGTATTAGCGACATAAAACTGATCTCCCACCAGCAACATACCAAAAGGCTGATGCAGATCTTTCAGAAAAACAGTCTTTGTTTCGGGTATACCATCATGATCTGCATCTCTCAACAAGGTGATCCTGTCCGCACTTTTCTTCATACTATTAGACCTTGTAGCACCCACTATAGCCGCACCTATCTTCTTGAAGAACTTATAATGAGAATTGGATTCAGCTACCAGCAGATCTCCATTGGGTAATTCATATAGCCATCTTGGGTTCTGCAATCCTTCTGCATACAGATTGACCATAAACCCCTCCGGTGCCAGTGGCTTTTCATTATTCTCCCATCCTTTTACATTACTATATTTCATGTAAGACTTTGTCGCATGTGGTGGCGGCAATTCGGGGCCTTTATGTTGCGCAAAGGCGGAGGTAGCAAAGAGCAACAGGAAGATTATTCGCATAAGCAGAGCTTTATGCGTAGAGGATGCAAAAGGTGTGCCTCCGGCAATTAAGCATTAAATGATCAGGTGCTTCCGCCTGATAATAGTCCGATTGCTTAGCTGCGTAATATTATTTGTAGTCCTTTAAGTCGCGCGCTATCTTATCAATTAATAAGTCTGCTATAGGAATAGCAATCGTCAGCAAAATGGCCAATATATTCGGCAGTCCATACTCATCGGTATATTCATGTGCCACTGTTTGTACAAAGGTAGACCAGGGTTTGTCAAAGCCGATGACTATTAATAATAACATGCATAAGTGATAGATAGAGAGCGGCAATAATGCTCCACATATCATTGCGTAGACTTTGTTCTCTATTTTTCTTTTTACAAAGTAGTAAATTAAAACTGCCAGATAAGTGGGGAATGCTGCGCAAAAAATAAAAAATAACGAAATCCAGATAGCAGCTCCTATTGACGCTGTGGATCCTAAAGTAACAACAAAGGGGATGATCGTAATAATGCCGACCGCCAAAAACGTGTTTTGCAGGATTCTTTTCATGGTTTTATATTTAGGTAAGGGATAACAACTTTACAGATCCGTCATTTTTATCGGGACACTTTATATTACAGGGATTCGATGGATCTGTTTGATAATGGGAAGGTAGTTACTTTCATCAAGGCAATAAATGACATTTTACATAAAATGGTTCTTGTGGGATTTTTATTTGGTTCCGGGTCTGATGCTGCGGTTTCAGATGGGACTAGTGGCTGATCAAGGCAATAAATGACATTTCATATTGGGGATTCGTATTTGGTTACTGGTCTGATGCTGCGGTTTCAGATGGGACCACTGGCTGACGGTCTTTGAAGGTTCTATATTGGGCGTTGGGTTGTTGGGTCGGGCGTTGGGATGGTTGATTGAACTTTGTGAGGCGGCCGGGCTTACTTCAAAGACCTAAGGCCAGGGTCTCCATCTGAAACCTTCGCTGTGACCGGATTGTCTAATATTTAATAAAGTTTCTGCGGCTAATGACTTTTGTAGATTGTGTACAGATTTTTTATGATTCTGTAACAAGATTAACATGTATCAATGGATGATGATGAACGATAATCGATGATGAATGGTGGATGGTGGATGGTGGATGGTAACCAATAATTACAGATGATAACAGATGATAACGGATGATTATGATTACAATTACAGGCGATGATGGGTGATTGATAATGGATGATTACAATTACAGGCAATAACGGATACTCATAAACAATAACTGATGATAACTGATGACAACCGATGATAACTGATGATAACTGACGACAACCGATGATAACTGACGACAACCGATGATAACTGACGATAACTGACGATAACCGATAATGACACGGATACGGATATTGATATTGATACCATATAAACAACCGATCGTTACAGATCAATAATATCTAGGCGCTATTCTTTCGATGACAGCCACTATCAGCGGAGCGGTTGAGATGGAGACAAAGGGCCTTAGCCCTTTGAGAGCCTGCCCCGCTTGATAGGGGTTTCATCAACCATCCCAACGCCCAACACGACCCACCACCGCCCCATAGCACGCCTCGAAAAAGGGCGTCAGCCCGGCGTCCCATCTCAACCCGTAGCCAACCGTCTAAGCGCAGCCAGCCATCTAAGCGCAGCCAACCGTATAAGCGCAGCCAGGCCTCCAAACGCCGACAATAGTATAAGCGCAACCAATCGTCAACCTACAGTCAACTGTCTAAGCCCAAACTTCATACGAAGCAAGCATCCATTACCGCTCCAAAGCAATTATTTCTTCTTCAGATACGGCTCCACCGCCTTCCGCCATATCGCATACCCCTGTGGATTCATATGCAACATATCTCCTACAAACAGCTCTTTACGCGGCTTTCCCTCTTTATCCAGCATCAGTGAAAATACATTCACATAGCTGATATGGGATTGTTTGGAAATGTAGTCTTTTATCAATGCATTTGCTGCCTTCGCGATAGGCAGGAACTGCTCTCTGCTGGGACTTGGCTTTATAGAAATATAAACGATAGGTACTTCCGGCAGTTTAGTCCTGATTGTAGTATAAAGATTTTTAAATCTGTTAAAGACACTGTCAGCAGTAATACCTTTTTCTACAAGATCATTCTCTCCTACATATATTACGATCTCACGTGGATGATAAGGAAATATAATATCATTGGCGTAATAGATAATATCGTTGGTAACAGCGCCACCCACTCCCCTGTTCATGGCAACATATCCGGCAAAAGTCCTTTCCAGATCATCCCATTTACGGATGGAGGAACTACCAATAAAAAGAATGGGATCTGCCGGAGGAGCGTACATTTTATCGTACTTCAGAATAGTATTGACGTCTTCCTGATATTTCTGTGCATGTAGTGTGGTACAAACAGTCAGTGACAGTGCTAAAAGGCCGATTAATTTCTTCATAAACATGGTTATATTGAAAGGTAATAATTATTTAATAGATCTGAAAGTCAGACTCATTCTTCCATGGCCCGTATCCGCAGCCGGAACAGCATGCAGCCATTCATCCTGTACAGCCTGTGTCATATAGATCAGAGAGCCTGCATTCAATGGAAAATCAATCAGTTCTGTGGGATCTTTTATGTTTTTAAAACGCAGCGTTCTCATTTCGCCCACAGACACGATGGCGATGCCTGTTCCCGCTTCGAGGATGTCTGTCTGATCGGCATGATACCCCATTTTAGACTTTCCGTCCGGATAGTAGTTAATCAGGCAATTATTGGGTGTAAATCCGAGGGTGCTGCCGATAGCTGCCACGAGCTCCTGCAATCCGGGGGTAAAGGCCTGAAAAGGGTAGCTTATCTGCGAATAGTTATAGGCTACGCCATAACTTGCGGTTTTGCGGGCAGTCATTCTTTCGTCCCATAAAACATTATCTCTCAGTGAGGTAAATAAAGCTTCCGGGTCAGCAACAAAATCCGATATAAAAGTAATTCCGTTCATGTGTCCGCAAAAATAGAAAATCAAACCATGAAAGCGGCATCAATATTCGCTCACTTATGACATATGTCACGAGTCATGTAAGCGAGATTGACTATATTTACACACCAGGAAATTATGTTTACAATGGAAAGCTCAGAAACAAGAGAACAAGCAATTAAGGTCGTGATAATAGGCGGAGGATTCGCAGGTATCAATCTGGCACAGAAATTACAACGTGACAAACGCTTTGACATCACATTAGTAGACAAAAACAATTATAACTTTTTTCCTCCTTTAATTTATCAGCTGGCGACGGGATTCCTTGAAACGTCCAGTATCTGTTATCCCTTCCGTAAACTTTTCAGAAATAAGCCCAATCTGCACTTCCATATGGGTGAATTTCAGAAAGTGGATCCGGCTGCACATACCATTTACCTGAACAATGGCGAATTGCAGTATGATTATCTTGTATTTGCCACTGGTACAGAAACAAACTATTTCGGCAACGAAAATATAAAGAAGCGGGCCATTCCGATGAAAACCGTGAATGACGCGCTGGAAATGCGTAACAGGCTGCTGAAGCGACTGGAAATAGCGTCTGTCACCAAAGATCCTATTGAAAGGAAAAAGCTCACGACGATCGTGATCGCGGGTGGCGGACCTACCGGGGTGGAAGTATCCGGAATGCTCGCGGAATTGAGGAAATACGTCATCAGAAAAGATTATCCTGAACTGGAAGGACAGGGTGGTGAGATCTACCTTGTGAATGGTGGGGAGAGTCTGCTGGAGCCAATGAGCACCAAATCGCAGAAACACACCTATAATGCCTTGCGCAGACTGGGTGTGAAGATCAAACTGAAGACAAGAGTAAAAGACTTTGTGGACGATCAGGTTATCCTGAATAACGGCGATACCATCCATACCAGCACCCTTATATGGGCCGCGGGTGTAACGGCCTATCTGCATGAGGGTATTCCTATCGCCAGCACCGGTCCCGGCAGAAGGATGATGACTGATGCTTTTAACAGGGTCATCGGCGTAGACGATATTTATGCAATTGGCGATACCTGTCTTACCAAAACCGACAGTAACTTCCCTGAGGGCCATCCACAGCTGGCACAGGTAGCCCTGCAACAGGGCCGGAACCTCGCGAAGAACTTCTCGCTGATGGTGGATAATAAACAGCTGAAGCCTTTCAGTTATGTAGATAAGGGTACTATGGCAATTATCGGCCGCAACAACGCGGTAGCTGATATTCCATCGCCCAAACTACACTTCAATGGCTTTATTGCCTGGGCGATGTGGTTATTTGTGCATGTAATGGCACTTATCAACTATCGTAACAGATTGAAGACCATGTATAACTGGACGGTTGCTTATTTCACCAGAGATCAGGCATTACGTATGATCATTAAACCGATCCTGCGCCAGCCTGAAGTAAAACCAGAGGTGAAAGCAGCTGAACCAGCCGCTGTTAAATCTTCAACCTGACCTTTTTCTTTTCCATCCATCCTACAAGGAGAATTACAAGGAAAGCGATCACTACTGACCTGATCAATCCCGGCATGCCTTCACTCAGCCATGCGGGATAACTAATCCCTGCCAGCATCAGCAGTGAATACAAGAGATACGGTATCAGGTAACAGGTCAGTGTGCTGGTACCTGCCGGACGTATGGCTTTAAACCAGTTCATCTTTCCTTTGATATCTACCAGCCATATCATTGCCGCAAATACCAGTATGCTGATACCACTGCAGATCAGTACCCATGCTGGCGTAGAACGTATTTTGGAGATCCCTTCTGTGTAAGGACGGAGAACAAAACCAGCGATAAGCGCCAATATCCCTAATCCTACAAAGACAGGGAGTACGGAGGATTGTTTACCTTTTTTATCAAGCAATGTATACAGGGAGGAGATCACTGCACCAGCCATGATAAGTGACACAGAAGACGCGTCGCCTATCACCGGAATGCTGACATGTAACAGCCCGGCATGCGTCAATATATTAATGAGCAGGAAAAGCCCTAAAATAGCCGCAATTGCGGCAAAACGGCCTTTCACTACCAGATAAAGCGTAGCGGAGACGAGGTATGCCCATCCGATGATACCGAGGATACCCCACCACGATGGCTGCATCCAGTGAGGATCTTCTGCGGAGCCACCTTTATACAAAGCAGCCATCAGACCTAAAAGGACAATACCGGCACCTGTCAGTGTATATTTACGGCTGGCCTTCATATCAGCCGGATAATCCAGCCATACGAGGAAAAAGCCGATAGTGATCAGCAGTTCCCATAAAGCATAAGGGATGAGGGCTGCTGAACTATAACTTTCGAGGTTCACATGAAAGAACCCCATCACGATCATAGCCAGTGATCTTAACAGGATATGTGATCCGATATTTAAAAAGGAGTCCTGTTTGCTGATACGCTTACCGATCGCAAACGGAATGGAGAGGCCGACGATGAACAGGAAAGCGGGAAATACGGTATCGGCGAAGCCCATCCCATCGTCCTGAGCTTTCACATGGTCGATCCACTCTGGGATGTTTTTCACACTGCTTACATCGTTGACAAAGATCATGGTAAGCATCGTAAGGGCGCGGAAGGCGTCGATTGACAAAAGGCGTTGGGAGGGTTTAAGCATGTTATAAGGTATCAATATTTTTTCCATTATTCAATAACCCCTGCTGTTGCATATGCAATATTTTTAACAGGACTCCATTAGTCCACCCGAATCCATCCTGATTGGGATATTCACCTCCTCCTCCGGTCAGCGAGGTATCTTTTACATTATACTTTTCAAGTAGTTTACCCGTCTGTTTAAACACTCTGATATTCTGACGGGACCAACGGGCTGCTATCTCCGATGCAAGGTAGTTTTTGTCGTAGTTGAGCAATCCGTTGATGGCCATCCATTGTAATGGCGCCCAGCCATTAGGCGCATCCCACTGTTCACCCGTTTCGAAAGGCGTGGATACCAGTCCGCCGGGATATAAAAACTCCTTCTGCAACACCAGCGTCATACTATCTGCCTGTCCTGCCCGGGCGATACCAAAAAAGAAAGGATACATACCGCCGAGGTTCAGTACAGCCGTTCTCTTTTCTTTCTTAAAGTCATAGTCGCGGAAGAAGCCTGTTTTCGGGTCCCAGCAGTAGCGTAGGATGGCATCTTTGCGGATACTGGCAGCAGCTTTATATTGCTGGGCCTTTAACGTATTGCCTTTCATGTTATAAGCGTCGGCGATGGTCAGTTCCAGATTATACAGGAGGCAGTTCAGATCAACGGGGATGATATCTGTAATATGGATGGTTTCCAGTGATTTCCCATCTTCAAACCAGCGACAGCTGTAATCCCAGCCTGATTCTGCACCAGTACGTAGTTCGCGGTAAACAGCATCCTGTAAAGGAGATTTTTTAGCCGTCACAATATCTTCCCGCCAGGATTCTTCTCTTGGCCATGTACCACGGTCCCAGTAGCGGTTCAGTTTTGTGCTGTCTTTTAAAGTGATGAGGTGTTCTGCAGCGTGTTGTCCTTCAGTGGGTTTCTTCATCCAGAACTGGTATTCTTTTTCCAGCGCGTCGAGATAGGTGGTCAGGATCTCCTGTTTATGGTCTTCTTTTGCTGATACCAGCAACTGTACCATCAATGCAAAATAAGGTGGCTGGGAGCGGGTCAGATAGTAGGTACGATTACCATTGGGAATGAAACCATATGTTCTGATGAGGTAAGCGAAATTTTTGATCATGTTCTCCATGAGATCGATCTTTCCGCTTTCTTTTAACCCCAGCATGGTAAAATAACTATCCCAGTAGTATACCTCACGGAAACGGCCCCCCGGCACTACATAAGGATCTGGCAGCGGGATCAGTGAGCCCCAGGTATTTGCGGTATCGGGTAAACGTTTTAAGACATTCCAAAGAGATTCAATATGGGCGATCACGTCCTGTGCGGTATCCGTCACATAAGCGGAGGTAGCTGCGGCAGGCACATAAAAATGATGATGTACAAATGTGGACAGATCAAATCCTGCGGCAGTACGTTCTTTTGCATAAGATTGCAGCACACTGGCTGGTGAAGCTTTCGGTGCACAGTCTGCGAAGGTTTTACTGTCCGGGAAGATGCGGGCTGTCTGTACCTCTTCAAACAATCCCGGGAATTCCTGACGTGGGGAGCGTTCTTTTACAAGTGGCTGCTCCCGGTGCTTACAGGCCATAAGACTAGCCATAGCTCCGGTGATGAGCAAAAGTTTTCCATTCATATTTACGTGGTTTCTATATTAAAGGCTAACTGGTCACCGGTTGACGCGGTTCAGCAGTATAGCGAAAGATCGCATGTATTCGCGTGTTGTATTCACATCACTTTCTGCACCAACAAGTAATTGCCTGAGATCTTCCATTTGTCGCATCAGTTCTGCTGAGATGTTATACTTTTTCAGGATAGTAATGGCTTCATCTACCTGTGGCATTGCATAGCTGTGAATCCTGAAGGTGTAAGGCGGGTCAAGGAAATAAGATTTGATCTCTGCGAGTCGTATGATGTCCGGATTACTTATTTTCATAATTACACTTTTCAAGCAAACAAAGTGCAAAGTTACGCTATTACGGGGGGATACCGATAAATTTATCCCTTTTCTACCCTAACGGGACAATCCGTACTTTTGCCGCAGCTGAAAATTTACAGATAATGAGTTTGCTGAAAGATCTCTACTCCCCTGCCTTTTACGACGGATTAGCCAATATACTGGTAAAAACAATTCCTGCTTTCAATAAGCAAAAATTTATCAAACGGATCTACCAGCCGGGTTTTGAGGACAAGGAACTGAAAGAACGCATGAAACATACGACGGAAGTACTTCATGAATTCCTGCCTGCTGACTATAAAAAGGCCATCCCATTGATTAAAGACACCATTGATGCACTCAGGAAGGCGGGGTATGGAGAGGCGCTGGAATTCATCTTCTTTCCGGATTATCTGGCGACGTACGGACTGGATCATTACGATATTTCCGTAAAAGCCATTGAGTTTGTGACACAGTTCATTAGCTGTGAATTTGCCGTCAGGCCTTTTCTGATCAAATATGGTGACAGGATGATGCAGCAGATGCAGGTCTGGTCTTCTCATAAAAACGCCAAAGTGCGCAGACTATCCACCGAAGGCTGTCGCCCCCGTCTACCGTGGGCAATCGCAGTCCCATTTCTGAAAAAAGACCCTTCTTCCATACTTCCCATACTGGAAAACCTGAAACAGGACCCTTCAGAGTCTGTAAGACGCAGTGTGGCAAACAACCTTAATGACATTGCCAAAGACCATCCCGGTCTGGTCATTGCGATCGCTTCCAGATGGAAGGGGCTCGGTAAGGAAACGGACGCTATTATCAAACATGGCAGCCGTACCCTGCTCAAACAGGGGCATAAAGAGATACTGGCACATTATGGACTGGAAAGCGTCCATGTTGCCTTCAGCGACTTCAAAGTACTGACGCCGGAGGTGCAGACTGGCGATAGTCTGGAATTCGCCTTTACTGTCAGGAATAAGGATGCGCAGGCACAGATTATCAGGCTGGAATACGCCATTTATTACCTGAAGCAAAATGGTACTCTATCCAAAAAAGTGTTCAAGATCAGCGAAAAGACCTATAACCCGGGAGAAGAGGTCAGGATTGTCAGGAAACAGTCCTTCCGGCTGATTACAACACGTGTATTTTATCCCGGCAAACATCAATTGTCTGTGATCATCAACGGAGAGGAACAGGCCGCCAAAAGCTTTGAACTGATCTAGTTCAGTACCAGTCTGTTGGAAAAGCTTCCTGTTTACGCATAATTGCCAATTATGTCCGGAATACCCCCCGATTTTGGCAATTATGCACTGCAGATTATTCCCGTTAGCGGCTGACATTTGTAGTACACTAAACCTCAAAGACATGAAAGCGTCCAATACTGATCAAGCCGTTGAGCTGGAACACCCTGTAGTAGCCGAAGCGGAATGGATACGCGCCCGTAAGGAGCTCCTGAGGAAAGAAAAAGAATTAACCCATCTGCGTGATGAAATAAGCAGGCTGCGCCGTGAGTTACCATGGCAAAAAGTGGAAAAGAACTACATTTTTGAAGGTCCGGACGGCCCGGTATCATTATCTGATCTGTTTGAAGAAAAAAGCCAGCTGATCGTACAGCATTTTATGCTGGGACCCGGATGGAAAGAAGGTTGTGTAGGTTGTTCCTTTATGGCAGACAATGTAGACAGCGGACTGGTACATCTGGTGAACCATGATGTGGCATATGTGGCCATTTCCCGTGCGCCTTACAATGAGATTGTTCCGTTTAAAGAACGGATGGGCTGGTCTTTCAGATGGGTCTCTTCCAACGGGAACGACTTCAACTTTGATTATCATGTTTCCGCTACGGAAGAGGAAATTGCGAACAACAACATGACTTACAATTATGAACGGGTACCGGTATCGGAAAAGGAGTTACCAGGCATGAGCGTGTTCTATAAAGACGAAAACGGAGACATTTATCATACCTATTCTACATATGCCCGTGGAGCAGAAACGGTGCTGAACACCTATAACCTGCTCGATATAACGCCGAAAGGACGCAATGAGCGGGATGGAGAGGGTAATCTGACTGACTGGGTAAAACACCACGATAAATATCAAAACAAGATGCCGGAAGCACATAGCTGCTGTAGTCACTAAACTTTGATATCATGCGTACATTTCATTGTTGCGGGGGACATCCATCTCCGGATGTTCCCTGCACTATACAACAGAATAGCGGAACGGAGCAATTGCCGGTAAAAGCAATACCTCCGCGGAATATCTTCAAAAGAGCGGTCCGGTTTATAAAACCGCTGCTACCGGCCTTTCTTCTTGCCATCATTCCCAAATGTCCTTTTTGTCTGGCTGCTTATGTAGCATTGGGTACGGGTATTGGTTTGTCGGTGACCAGCGCCCGTTGGTTGCATATTACCCTTTTAGGTGCTGCTATTATACCATTGTCCCTGTTTGCCGCCATCCGGATCGGTAATTATCTGTATAAAGACCGCCTGTCACTTTCTGTCTTCAGGCAACGACAGCTGTTGTTTATCAGCCTGTTGGGAATGTTAATCGGCTGTAGTTTATTATGGCTGTTCTGAGTCAGGGATTTTGCTAACTTTGAGCAACCTAGCCTCTATTTGATGAGATACCTATACCTTTTTGTGTTAATCGCGTTGTTGTGTAATTGCCGCACGACACAGTCTTTCCGCCACATTGCTACTACTGCTTCAGATACATTGGTGCGCATTGCCACCTGGGGATACCCTGATCGTGACTCCTGGGCTGCCCAGCAGGAACTGTCACATAAATGGGGCTTCTATTATGAGCTGGCAGGCAACTGCACAATAGAACAATCTGCCATTGATTCGCTGACGCGGTTAAACGAGATAGCAGAACGGCCGCTTGTGAAAAAGTATGGTAAACATTGGCGCAGTAGATTCGGCCGGGAAGTAAATATCATGAGTGCCAAACCCCAGACGATGTACCTGCTTTCCATACTGAATATGAAGGAAACATGGGATACTACCAAGGCATTTGAGATGCGCAGAGACACCCTCTTTTACTACTTTACGCCCACTCCAAAGAAAGGCATTTATCTGGCAGATGCGATCGGATGGACACACCATAATGGCGTGAAAACGTGGGGCTCACTCATGCGATACCATGCGCACCAGCCAACCCTTATCACAAGAATCCCCTGAAATATTACAATCTCTTCAACAGGCAGAACGGAGCAATGTACTTAGCGGAGCTATTAACGGATCGTGCAGAATAAAAGAGAAACGATGGACCTGTAATTGATATCACCAGAAAATAAACTATGGAAACCACTACAACTGAACTTAGCCCGCAAGAGATACAATTACTGGAAGAGCTTAATGAAAGAGAGCAGGGTATTGGAAAAACCAGACTTAAATCCGGTCTGATATTGTTGTTTATAGCAATGCTAACCATCATAGCCGGCTGGTATGACATCGATGTACGTTCTGTAGGAATGCTCTTATTTATCCTCGGAACACTTATCACCATCTTCGCCATCAGAAAAAGAAGCATAAGCAGACAGCATTCGCTCACACAACGTAATACCAAAGAACAGATAACGGGTTTGTTAGTGCATACTGCACTCGTCAATCCACGGGTCATCTGTTACACCTTCAGAGAGTGTCAGATCGAACTTTACGTCCCTACAACAACCAGCATTAACCAATACGGTCTTTTCAGCTACAAGAGTCTGATAGACAAAGCGGATATACTGGTAGGGACAACTGTGACACTCTCATGGCTCACATTTAAACCGGGTGTGAACATCTTACTGGATATCCGTTATGATGAATATAGTCATGTTGAAACAGTCGTACCCGTTAACACGTCAGATATAGAAAAGGTCGAAAGCATGGCTGATAAAAGTATCTGGATCCCCCTTGGCGGCGCTATTATAACAACGATATGCTGGAGTTTTGACGCAGGGTTTAATTTAACAAGAACCATCCTGATCTTTCTCTTCTTTGCGGCCATCATGCTTATTATGTTGTATTCCAGATCGAAGACAAAGTTAGCACGCAACAAGCTGGTAATACGTACAACCATTACAGAAGTGCTGCGTATGTTGTCAGAAGATGAGTTGGTCTATTACCGGCTGGCAGATGGCACCCTGCTTTATGTATCAGCCAGACAATATGATCCGGGAGACGCGGTAGAAATTCAGGTGATGGAAGATAATAAAGGTGGCAAGGAGACCTTTATACGGAAGTTAACAGTGTAGATGAAGCAACACTATCGCTGACGAATAAATGTACAATTGCAGGATAATTTCTATCTTTCCGGTCTGATGATTCATTAAGTATAGCCCATATCGTAACCAATGCAAACAACAGCCCTACTAACAGACCGGGACATTAAGATACTGAAAGACCTCAGGCAACCCGATGGCGTATCCGTAATAGCAGCAATGGTAATGGGCATAGCCCTGCTCATCGTGGGCATATTTATCTGTGCCATTTCCATTTCGGAAGATTTCCTGCGCATACTGGGATCAATTGTATTACTGCTGGGTGGAGGGATCACTTTTTCAGGCTTGCGTCTCCGATGGAAAACGAATGCCTATTTCGCGAATCCGCCACATGGAAATATAAAGCAGGTAGTAACTGACCAACTATTGCGCGTAGAAGTCCTTAACAAAAAACTACTGCGTTATCACTTTAATGGTTATCAGCTGGATCTGTACATTGCCAGTGGTATAGGTCATCATCCGGCTAATTTCCGGCATAAACGTCCGATCGATGAGGTAAAAACATTACAGCGTACACCGGTCCGGTTGTCATATGTGGAGTACACGCCGGAAGAAAAGGTCTTACTGGACATCACCTATACACAGTATAACAACTATGCGGAAACAGTATTACCAATCACTGAAGAAGACCGCAAAAAGAGTCTGAGAGGTAATGTCAATGCCGCCGGCTGTATTCTGGGGATGGCGGTATTCCTCAGTATTGTGCTTGGCTTTATAACACATTTTGATAGTAAAACGTTTCCGCTTATTCTCTTTTTTGGCGTAGGTCCGATGGTCGCCATTGGCTTTGGTGTGACATCTTATATGAGTTGGAAAATCAAAAAAGCGACCGATAAAATAGCCATTCGGACAACGATCACAGAAGTAGTGGTATTCTGGATAAGAAGCGGAAGATCGAGTAGTAAAGATAACTTCTACAGACTAGGTGATGGCTCACTGGTACATATTACCAATACCCCCTTTCAACCCGGCGACAATGTATTGATACAGTTTTTGCGGAACAAGAATGGTACCCGGGGATTTGCGATCGAAATGGTAAAGATCTGATATTCGTTCAGCTCACAAATAAAAAGGCCTTCCCGATGGGGAAGGCCTTTTATCATTTAGCAGCAATATTATATTTCACCTTTCTTCATCTGGCTAACCGCATAGTCCACTGCTCTGGCAGTCAGTGCCATATAGGTCAGTGATGGGTTTTGCGTAGAAGTGGATGTCATACATGCACCATCAGTCACAAATACGTTATTCACGTCGTGCAGCTGATTCCATTTATTGAGTACAGATGTTTTCGGATCTTTCCCCATGCGGGCACCACCCATTTCATGAATATCGAGACCCGGCGCCTGTTTGGAGTCGCCTGTGCGGATATTGGTGAAACCGGCTTTGGTGTACATTTCGGTCATTTGTTCGTGGAAGTCCTTGATCATCTTTTCATCATTATCATCGTACCCCATATTGACATGGATAACAGGCATACCCCATTCATCCTTTTTGTCTTTATCGAGTGTCAGCTGACTGATCTCCTTGGGGATGGTTTCACCCATCATATGAGAGCCTACATACCAGTTGCCCATTTCTTCATTGAACAGATTATCCTTCAGACTTTTACCGACACCATCCTGACTGTTCCATTTACGGCGGCCGGTGTCAAATCCGGCTGCATAACCACGCAGGAAGTCAGTTTCCTGTTTCTTCACGTTACGGAAACGTGGGATGTATGCGCTGGTTGGACGACGACCATCAGTGGTTACGTCCATATGACCGTCATGATCTGCGTAAATAGTCGCACGGTAGTTATGGAAGGCAAAGTATTTACCCAATACCCCACTGTCATTACCTAATCCATTCGGGAAGCGGCTGGAAGTGGAATTAAGCAGGATCAGGTTTGAGTTGATCGCTGATGCATTCACAAAAATGACACGGGCATAGTACTCCGTCATTTCTTTGGTTTTAGCATCCACTACGCGTACACCGGTTGCTTTTCCTTTCTTTTCATCATAGATGACAGAGTGTACAACCGAATGCGGACGAAGCGTCAGATTACCCGTTTTTTCTGCCCATGGCAGTGTAGAGGAGTTACTACTGAAATATCCACCGAAGGGACATCCGCGCTGACAGAGATTTCTCTTCTGGCACTGTACCCTGCCCTGTTCGATATGGATCTTCTGCGGCTCGGTAAGGTGCGCGCAGCGGCCGTATATAACGTGACGATCTTTATAATTGTCTTTTACAAATTTCTGGAAGTATTGCTCAACGGCGGTAAGTTCTATCGGTGGCAGGAATTCGCCATCAGGTAGGTTGTCGATACCGTCTTTATTACCAGAAATACCTACGAATTTCTCCACGTAGCTATACCATGGAGCGATATCTGCGTAACGGATCGGCCAATCCACTGCGAAACCGTCCCTTGCAGGACCTTCGAAGTCATAATCACTCCAGCGTTGTGTCTGTCTTGCCCAGAGCAATGATTTACCACCTACCTGATATCCGCGGATCCAGTCAAATGGTTTATCCTGTTCATAAGGATGTTCTTTATCCTTTACGAAGAAGTGCATCGCATCTTCCTTAAAGGCATAACAGCGGCTTACGACAGGCGCTTCTTCCTTAATAGCTTCAGGTATTTGTCCGCCGTGTGGAAATTCCCACGGGTACTTGTTTGTTGTGGGATAGTCTTTCAGGTGCTTTACATCGCGGCCTCTTTCCAGTACCAGCGTTTTCAGCCCTTTCTCCGTGAACTCTTTTGCTGCCCATCCTCCACTGATACCTGATCCTATCACAATCGCATCAAATGTGCGGTCCTGAGCACTCGTATTAATATTCGCCATAACTATTCTCTGTTAAGCAGTTCTTCTGCTGACTGGTTTTACAGGTACGCTTCCATGAAAACGGCCGGGAACCAGCTCGTATACCTGCACTTTAGTAAGATAAAATTCTGAATTGGTATAACCTCTGATGATCAGATGTTTGGTAGCGTGATAAAAATAAGCAGCGCCCCCTTCTTCTGCTTTGGATTTCTCGAGTTGTTCCAAAAGGGCAATCCTTGCTTCGGGAGTGCTTTTTTCGAATGACTTACCATTCTTTTTCTCACTCAGTTCAGCAAATGCCTTCATACCAGCTGCCCATTTCTGCTGGTCTTCCTTGTTAAAGCAATCATCCACCATTGTCAATGCAAACAAATGTGCCTTGACGTCCTTCGCACCCGGTGTCGAAGTAGTAGGAATTAATGTGTCTGCCAACAATGCCAGCATGTTCTCGCCCTCACCATCTACCGCTATATTCTTTAATGAAATAGAAGCTGGAGTCGTTTTCCGTACACAGGACGGCAGGAACGCCAGACCAGCGGAGACGACCAGGACCTGTTTTAATGCGGTTCGTCTGTTTATAAGCATGAAAATGTTTTTACATAACTGGCGATAAGGTATACGTAATAATTAATATTTCCAAGCCAATTGTTTGATAATTTTCGATGTAGTAAATTGAGTTATTCTACATTATACTAATACGCATGTTATGAAATCATACTGTTTGTCGCTGCTCATGCTTTGTCAGCTGGGCTGGCTACCCGGAATGGCCCAGAAAAAAAGCGCTGTTTCCCCTGCATTGGTAAAGATTGAAAGTGGCCGTATTCAGGGCGTCGTTTCCCGTACCAGCGGCATCCGGAGCTACAAAGGCATCCCCTATGCCCAACCACCCGTAGGAAATCTGCGCTGGAAAGCACCTCAACCGGAAAAAAGCTGGGATACGATCCTGAAGGCCGATCATTTTGGTCCGCGGGCGATGCAGGGTAATATTTTCGGCGATATGGGCTTCCGCTCAGATGGCATGAGTGAGGATTGTCTGTACCTGAACGTCTGGGCACCGGCTAATCCGGGCAAGCAAAAACTACCGGTACTGGTCTATTTCTATGGCGGCGGAATGGTCGCCGGGGATGGTTCTGAGACCCGCTATGACGGAGAAAGCATGGCGAGGAAGGGTATTGTTGCCCTGACAGTCAACTATCGTCTGGGTGTATTTGGCCTGATGGCGCATCCTGACCTTTCTAAAGAAGCGGCCTATCACACATCAGGCAACTACACCCTGCTGGATCAGCAGGCCGCACTGGTATGGGTAAAGAAGAATATTGCGGCCTTTGGCGGTGATCCAAACCGGGTGACCATTGCCGGAGAGTCAGCAGGATCAATTGCTGTTTCGGCCCTGATGGCCTCGCCTTTATCCAAGGACCTGATCCATGGCGCCATTGGCGAAAGCGGTGCTATGATCAATCCGACCATGGCTCCTGTCAGCAAAGAAGAGGCAGAAAAGAACGGTGTGGCGATGGCTAATTTATTAGGAGCTTCTACCCTTGATGCGTTAAGAGCAATCCCTGCGGAAGAGTTACTCCGTAAAGCCTCCGGTCCGGGCGTTCCTCATATGGCCTGCAATATAGACGGTTATGTACTACCTAAAAAACCAGTAGATATCTATGCCGCCGGCGAACAGGCACATGTACCATTGCTGGTGGGCTGGAATTCCACAGAAGTGCCTTATAGAGCCTTGTTGTGGAAAGATGACCCTACAACGGAGAATTATGTCAAAAAAATAACGGAACTCTACCCCCGGAACACGGATGAGGTGTTACAGCTTTATCCGGGTGGTTCAGAGCAACAGGTGATTGCTTCTGCTACGGATCTTGCCAGCGACCGTTTTATTGTCTATAGTACCTGGAAATGGGCGGATCTGCATAAGACAAGCAGTCAGCAAACCGTCTACCGGTATATTTTCTCCCATCCGCGTCCGGATATGGTACCAAAAATGGGTAATGCACAACCCGGCCTGGCAGGCGGTGTGATTAAAACCAGCACTCCTCAACCGAAACAGCCTAAACAGCCGGAGCCAATGAAAGGAGCGCCGCACGCGGCTGAAATTGAATATGCTATGGGTAATCTTCCCCACAATAAAGTATATGCCTGGACACAGGCTGATTATGCGGTTTCCAATACTATGCTGAACTACTTCGCCAATTTCGTGAAGACGGGTAACCCGAATGGACCCGGTCTGCCTAAATGGGAGCAGGACGACGCTAAAAATTCACGTTATATGAATATTGATGTACAGTCATCAATGAAGAAAGAGACAACGAAAGCGAGGTATATCTTCCTCGATAAAATGTATAAGGAGGACTAACGATCAGGAATCAGGAATTGAGTCTTAATGGCTCGCCAATTTCTGATTCCTGACTGACCAATTCCTGACTGGCGGATAACTGCCGGGGCAGTTATCCGCCATGGTCTGGTTGTTGCATATTGTTTTATATAAAAACAATACTTATGATGACCCGTCAAATCACCGTATCCTACAATGATCAGCACTATATGTATGATGTAGCTTTTGAGCGGCAGGACAATGCGACTGTTTATCATATTAAACCGCATAAAAAATCTGCTGTCGCTTTTCCTGAACACTTTGATATTGTCAAAGCGGATGACAGTGAACAACCGCAATACGATGTAAGAGGATTGAATGAGGAAGGAAAGCAGATTGCTGATGTTTTATGGCAACAGATCAGTTTATTCCCTCCTCAGTTCAAGGGAGGTAAAGCTTAGATACTATTTAAATAAGGCCGCATAATCTGTCACGAATTGACTGAATGTGCGGGCCTTCTCTCCTGTTACAGCCTGTACGGCATCTGTTACTTCAGCCGCTTCATTGAGGCGGTAATGGGCATAGTCTTCCAGCAGACCATCCGCCTGCCACTCCGGGAATCCAACACCCAGCAGGGCACTTTTCATATCCTCTTCCGAAACGTTGATAAAAGTGATCGGATGCGCCAGTACCCCGGAGAAAATTTCTGCCAGTTGCTGATGTGTGAGCGACTCAGGGCCTGTCAGGTTATAGACCTTATTTTCGTGTCCGTTTGTTGTCAGCGCAATCGCTGCCACAGCTGCGATATCTCTGATATCGATAAGAGAAATCCTTGCTTCACCAGCGGAGGCGAAGAATTTGTGTTCCGACTGAATCACCTCTTTAAAGCCTGATAGCCCCTGCATAAACAGGTTGGGGCGCAGGAAGGTATATGTCATACCGGAAGCTTTGATCGCAGCCTCGACAGCCGCATGATAACGTAGAAAACGTACCGGGGAACTGGCATCAGCTGCCCATTGAGATAACTTCACAATGTGTCTTACACCAGCTTTCTTTGCTGCCTCAACAAAGCGAATTTGTTGTGTTTCTGCCTGTTCGGATGAATTAGTCAGCAGAAAGGCTTTTTCAATACCACTCAGCGCTGTATCGAGCGAGCCCTCATCATCAAAATTTCCCTGTACCAGTGTAATACCCGGTAACTCCTCCAATTCTTTTGCATGTTCTATAGAACGAACCATCGCCTTATAAGGAATACCTTTTGCGGAAAGTAACCTGATCAGTTCTTTGCCTATGTTGCCGGTCGCACCGGTAATAAGGATAGTTGCTGGTTTTTGTGTGGACATGTTATTTCTTTTGTTTGAATAATTACATGTCAAAACTAAGACCAGCCAGATCGCCGGTATTGTAAGAAAACGAAATCGGCTGATTTACCCGATTTGAGAATATATGTTTACAGCGGTGAGTATTACCGAAACAATGGTACGTCATTTCTACCATGATCTATATTAATGATTGGTTTATCAGTCCCCAATAATTAAAGAAAAAAAATTTTATAACCCTCAGGCAACCTTTTTCTTTCTACCCTCGTATTAACTAATTGACACAAGTGCTCACATTTGCTTATTTAAATTTTCTAATCACCATGCATTTATTTAAAAAATCAATGGTGGCAATGCTTTTAATTGCCACAGTGGCTACCTCATGCTCCGATGATGACAACGATGGAGTTACACCAACGCCACCACCAGTTCCGCAGAAAACCGTGAAAGTCGCGAGTAACACAACTTTCGGCGCTATTATGACTGACAGCACAGGCAAAACTTTATACTTCTTCTCTAATGATGCACAAGGCACACCTACCTGTAAAGATGGTTGCGCTGCAGTATGGCCAACATTCTATGTAGAAGAATCTGCACTTACCATTGATAGTTCTCTGAACAAGGCTGATTTCACGACTGTTACACGTCCTGATGGCACCAAACAGACAGCCTATAAAGGATGGCCTTTATACTACTATGCGCAGGATGCTGCGGCAGGAGAAGTTAAAGGTGATAACGTAGGCAATATCTGGTTTGTAGCAAAACCTGATTACTCTGTGATGGTGGCTAATTTCCAGCTGCACGGCAACGATGGTAAAGACTATGTACTTGACAACACCGGTGTGATTGCTGCAGGTACAGGCGCATCCAAATACCTTGTGGATGATCGTGGTCTGACACTGTACAAGTTCTCCAACGACAAAGCTGGTACTAACAACTTTACCAACAATGATGATACGCACAATGCAATCTGGCCGATCTACGAAGTATCAGAAGTGAAAAACGTACCTACCGGTTTTAACAAAACAGATTTCGCAATCATTACGGTACTGGGTAAAAAACAGCTCACTTACAAAGGATGGCCTATGTATTACTTTGGTCAGGATGCTAAAGTAAGAGGTGCCAACAAGGGTGTGAGTGTTCCTGCTCCAAATGTATGGCCTGTTCTGTATACAACTACAGCTGCCGCTCCTCAACCGTAACTGCATAAACTGTACAATACTGCCGTACTTGTGTAAAGCCCGGCAGCATTGTAAATAAGCAGATTGCCCGGCCCGGTTTCGTACCGGGTTGGGCTATCGGTTTTATAAATACAATGAGGGTACGATGGTCATGAACAGACATCGTACCCTTTACCATTGATTGTTGATTGGTTGAATTAAACAACGTTTAGATTTGTTTCACCTTCACCGGACCTATGCCACACCATAAGTTGACACCAATTGTTCAGCAGCTTTCTTTTCTCTATCCTTCACATACATCACTGCTACTGCAGCAATGATCATAAATGCGCCGCCCATCACCAGTGCGAAAACGGCTTCTCCCTGAAACAGGTGTTTTACGATCAGTCCTCCGAAAATGCCGTTGACAATCTGTGGGAAGGTGATAAAGAAATTGAAGATACCCATGTATACTCCTGTCTTGTGTGATGGTATCACGCCAGATAATATCGCATATGGCGTTGACAGGATGCTGCCCCATGCCATACCAATACCGATCATTGGCCAGATCAGCAGATCAGGGTTCTGTATAAAGTAAAATGAGATCAGCGATAATCCACCCGCTGTCAGGGAAATAGCATGTGCTGCCCTGCGGGAAGTTTTGCGGGCAATCGCTGGTAGTACCAAAGCATATATCGCTGACACAGCGCTATAGATACTGAAGAGGAACCCTACTTTATTACCTGCATCAGCAAAGAGCGCAGACGAGGTGTCTCCCGGCGCTACTTTATAAATGTGGTACGCCACCGCCGGTGTGGTAAATACCCACATGGAGAATAAGGCGAACCATGAACAGAATTGTACCAGCCCCAGTTGTTTCATCGCCGGGGGCATATCAGAAAAATCCTTCAGGATTGTTTTTAATCCGGCGTTATGCTGTTCAGTAGTCTGCTCGGGATTGAACTTTGCAAACTCTTCCGGAGAGTATTCAGAGGAAGTAAATATAGACCAGAGAATAGTGGTCAGTAATACGACAGCACCTACATAAAAGGAATAGATCACATTATCAGGTACAACACCCGGCGCCGCTGTTTTAGATACTCCCATGTATTCTGCCAGCAGATACGGCAAGGAAGACCCCAGTACTGCCCCTGCTCCTATCAGAAAGGTTTGCGCAGAAAATCCCTGACTGCGCTGTTCATCCGGCAGATTATCCGCCACTAATGCGCGGAAAGGTTCCATTGCCACATTGATGGAAGCGTCCATCAGTGTCAGCATACCTGCACCGATCAATACCGGTGGCAGCATAGCTGCCAGCAAAGAGGAATTGGGCAGTAACATCAGAGCTAACGCGGTAGCGATAGCACCAACGAGAAAGTAAGGCCTGCGACGACCCAGTCTGTTCCAGGTGCGGTCACTATAGTGCCCGATAATAGGCTGTACGATCATACCAGTCAGGGGAGCTGCCAGCCAGAAAAGGGACAGGTGCTCCACTTCTGCTCCATAGGTTTGTAAGATGCGGGAGGCATTTCCATTCTGTAAAGCAAAACCGAACTGGATACCGAAAAAGCCCATGCTCATGTTCCATATGCGCGCAGCGGACAACCGCGGCTTAGCCATTCCTTTCATGGGATAAATATTTTAATTAACTAAATTTCCTTGTTTTGCAGTTACTGTTGCACCGGCAGGTACATGCACTGTTTCTCCGTAGATCAACACCGTGATGTCTTTAGTAGAATCGTTTTCAATATTCACATCCTGCTTGCTCACTTTTACCTTTAGTATCCTTCCACGGAAACGGATGTTGAATGCAAATGACTGCCATTTGCCCGGCAGAAATGGCGTGAACTGTAACTGTCCGTCTCTTACGCGCATACCTGCAAAACCTTCCACCACGCTCATCCAGGTACCTGCCATGGAAGTAATATGCAGACCATCCTCTGTATCATTGTTATAATCGTCCAGATCCAGACGGGAAGTACGCAGATAGAATTCATGCGCCCGTTTCTCGTCACCCAGTTTAGCTGCCAGTATTGCATGTACACAGGGAGACAGGGAGCTTTCATGTACAGTGCGTGGTTCGTAGAAATCAAAGTTACGACGCAAGGTATCGATATCGTATCTGTCTTCCAGAAAGTATAATCCCTGCAAAACATCTGCCTGTTTTATATAGCAGGAACGCAGAATACGATCCCAGCTCCATTTCTGATTCAGCGGACGCTGTGCCGGATCGAGGTCTTTTACCAGTATCTGCTCTTTGTCCAGATAGCCCTCCTGCTGCAAAAATACGCCCAGCTGTTCGTCTACCGGATAGTACATATTATCAATCACATGCTGCCATTTTTCCTGTTCTTTACCGGCGTCAAAAACAGTTGTTTTAATAATCGCATCATATCTGTCTGCAGCAGTCTCTTTTACATGCTGCAGGGCATCCATGGCATATTGTAAACACCAGGTCGCCATCGTGCTGGTATACCAGTTATTGTTGACGTTATTCTCGTATTCATTGGGCCCTGTCACACCGAGCATTACGTACTGTCCGCGTGCCTCACTCCAGTTCACACGCTGTGCCCAGAAGCGGGCTATACCGATCAGTACTTCTGTACCATATTCTGCCAGATAAGCCGTATCGCCGGTATAACGAATGTAGTTGAAAATAGCAAAAGCGATAGCAGCGTTACGATGAATTTCTTCAAAAGTAATCTCCCACTCGTTATGACATTCCTCTCCGTTCATCGTCACCATCGGATATAACGCAGCCCCATTGTTAAAGCCTAATTTCGCCGCATTCTCTATGGCTTTACCTAATTGCTTATAACGATAGATCAGCAGATTACGGGCCACTTGTGGCTCAGCAGTGGCGAGATAGAATGGAATACAATAAGCTTCTGTATCCCAGTAGGTAGAACCACCATATTTTTCACCGGTAAATCCTTTCGGCCCGATATTCAGACGGGCGTCTTCACCCGTGTAAGTCTGGTTCAGCTGGAAGATATTAAAACGGATGCCCTGCTGCGCAGCCGGATCTCCTTCAATGATAATATCGCTTTCTTTCCATTTAATGGCCCAGGCAGCTGCCTGTTCTTTCAGCATTGCTTTAAAGCCTTTCGCAGCAGCTTTACCTACAGCAATTTCGCAATTGTTAGCCAGTGCTTCCACCGGATGATTTTCAGAAGAGAGGTTTGCAGCGTATTTGTAGATGACTGTTTCCTGCTGACTTTTTACTTTCACAGTAGTCACGACTCCTACATATTTCTCTTTCTGCACTGGCCTTACATTTATTGCCAGTGGCCTGGTGTCCTGATACACATTGAATTGCATACCGGTACACACCTGAAAGCCGGTTTTCTTTGTCTTCAGAGTAATATAGGCACTGCTATGCTGTATGCTGGCGCCTGTTTCTTCCCAGAACTTCTCATCATAGTTGGCATCCTGATTTTTGATATCGCCATCTATATAGGCAGTTATCTGCAGATTGCCTTCAAAGTTCAGCGGCGTGATACTATAACGGATTGCTCCGGTTTCATCATCCACAATACTACAGAAACGTGTAGCGGTTACTTTTACCTGTTTGCCGCTTTCCAGTGTGGCTGTAAAGGAACGCTGCAGATACCCTTCCTGCATGTTCAGTATACGACTGAAATGAGTCACCTGCGCCTTATGCAGGTCAAGTTCTTCTTCCTCTATACGGATACCGATGCCAATCCAGTTGGCAGCATTCAATACTTTGGCAAAGTACTCCGGATATCCATTCTTCCACCAACCCACACGGGTCTTGTCAGGGTAATATACACCGGCTACATAGTTGCCTTGCAATGTATCACCGGAATAAGTCTCTTCGAAGTTGGCACGCTGGCCCATACGACCATTTCCCAGACTGAATATGCTTTCAGATATTTTATTGTAATGTGGCACAAAACCTTCTTCGATAATGTTCCACCCGTCTACTTTTATGTATTGCTTCATGACTCTCCTGAATGGCACCTTTCGCAAAATGCGATCGGCATTGTTTATTTTGAGTATAAGTTGGTCAGTGTTTGCATATCGATCTGCTCCAGACTGCTGACTACCAGATCAGCTTCTCCGAGAACATCCTGCTCTCCTATGCCGACTACCTTCATACCGGCTGCTTTAGCTGCCTGTACCCCGGCGATCGCATCTTCAAAAACGATACATTTTGCCGGTGATATACCGAGGGCTTCTGCACCTTTCAGAAAGACTTCCGGATCGGGTTTGGAGGCGGACACGGTATTACCATCCACCAATGCATCAAACAGTGGCAGAATGCCTACCTTCTCCAATATGACAGTGGCATTCTTACTGGCGGATCCCAGTGCTGTTTTAATACCGGCGGCACGCAGATTATCCAGCAATTCTTTCGTACCCGGCAGGATCTCCTCCGGTGTCATATGATGAATCATGTCCACATACCACTCATTTTTTCGGGTAGCCAGCACCTGCTGTTCATCGGCCGACTTTTCTATACCTCCCCATTCCAGTATCAGTTCGAGTGATTTAACTCTGCTGATTCCTTTTAGCTTCTCATTCTGCGCTTCCGTAAAATTGAACCCTAACTCATTTGCCAGCCTTTTCCAGGCTTTAAAATGATAGACAGCGGTATCTACGATCACCCCATCAAGGTCAAAAATGCATGCTTCAAATACTTGCATATAATCAGATAAAATCGTTTGAAAATTTGTTACTTCAGCAGTTCCATTACCTGCGTTGTCTCTGCTGGTATACGCAGACTGTCCGCAAGCGGATAGGTTTTGCCACTTACAACATCTCTGACTTGTGAGAAGCCTGTCACTCTTTCCGTAAAACGGGCAGGAGATACTGCCGCTTCTTTTTCATTGGGATTGAGCACGATCATCACCGTCTTGTCTCCGTTATAGCGGAAATAAGTGTAGATATTGTCCTGCGGTACATACTGCATCAGTTTACCTGTCTGTAACACCGGGTTATTCTTTCTATAGTTGGCCAGTATACTGACATAGTTAAACAGCTCATTTTCTTCTGCATTACGGCCGCCGGCTGTGAATTTATTCTGTGCGTCACCTGTCCAGCCGCCTTTGAAGTCTTCACGTACCAATCCATCAGGCGCGCTGAAATTCTTCATCCCGATCTCTGCGCCATAATACAATTGCGGGATACCACGGGTTGTCAGCAACCACGCAAGAGCAGCCTTATATTTATTTTTATTTTCCTTTACTACGGAATAGAATCGGCTCAGGTCGTGATTATCGAGGAATACCACATTGCGCATGGGATCCTGATATTGATAATCCTGTATCAGAGTAGCGTAAAGCTTTACAACACCATCGTCCCAGCCCGGCTTTTCATTGAGTGCTGCTGAGATAGCCCAGAGACTCTGAAAGTCGGTCGTACCGGGAAGGTTTGTATCAAAACCTCTGTTCACAGTATTGCCTTGTGTGAAGAAAACCTGCTCAGGACCGCTGTGTACCCATACCTCTCCGAAGAAAGTAAAACCGGGATAGGCTGCTTTAATAGCTTTGCCCCACTCCGACATGAAGTCTGCATCGTTATAAGGGTAAGTATCAAGGCGAAAGGCATCTACCCCGGCATATTCAATCCACCAGATATGACTTTGTGTAAAATACCTGCGCACATATGGATTTTTCTGGTCCATATCAGGCATATGCAGATCAAACCAGCCGTCGGTCATGATCTTCTGATCAGACGGTGCCGCATACGGATCCATTAAAGGAGCCGCCCGGAAGCTGGAACGGGTAAAAACGGGCCACTGATGTACCCAGTTTTTCATAGGCAGATCTTTCATGGTCCAGTGCTGGCTGCCAATATGATTGTGTACCAGATCCTGAATCAGTTTCATGCCTCTTTTATGCAGACTATCCGCCAACACTTTATACAGTTCATTGGATCCAAAGCGGGGATCAATACGATAGTTTTCCGTTGCTGCGTAACCATGATAAGAAGCAGATGGCTGGTCGTTGGTCACCAACGGTGTCATCCACAATGCTGTCACGCCCATCTGCTGCAGATACCCCAGATGATCAATGATACCTTGTATATCGCCGCCATGACGTTTATACATGGAATCTCTGTTCAAAGAGGTTTCCTGCATTCCTTTGATCACATCATTGTTCTTATCGCCATTTGCAAAACGATCCGGCATAATCAGGTATACAAAGTCGCTGCTGTTTACACCCTGCGCTTTGATACCACCTTCCCTTTTCTTTAGCTCGTAAGTGTATACGATGTCTTTCTGTCCTTTCTGCTTAAACCTGATAGGGAACGTTCCCGGAACAGCCGAAGAAGTGATATTGAGATCGACAAACAAATAATTGGGATTCTCTACTTTATGTACTTCCTGTAAGGTAATACCCGGATAAGTAAGGGAAACTTCCTTTTCAGCGATCTTATCTCCATGAACGATCAATTGCAGGAAAGGCTCCTCCATACCTGTCCACCAGAACGCAGGTTCTATCCTTTCCAGTTTAGGCACTTGTGCCACAGATATAGTAATAGTAGTGAATGTCAGGATAGCGGTCAATAACAATCTTCTCGTCTGTAACATGCTTATTAATCTATGGTTTTAGGAGTTGCAGCCTGATATGATAATCTGGCTGCAACTGATATCATTCCTTATTGTACGCTCAATGTGTAAATGTAGTTGCCCGGGTTACTCAGATCCATTGTAATGGTATAAGTTCCGGCGGTGGTAATGTTGATCACACCAGCGGCGCCGGGGCTCAGCACACCATTATTGTCATCATCACTCAGACTGATGGTATTGGCATTGTTTGCCCGGAAGTAGAAGCTACCTGCAGCCAGCGTTGTGCTAATGCTCCATTTCTTCGTTGTTGCGTTAAAGGTCATTGCCTTATCAGCGCCACCTGCTGCGCTACCGGTAATACTCCAGGTAGTACGGCTGACAGCAAAACTGAGTGCATTCAGGTCTACTGTAAGCCGGTAATATCCTGCTTCAGCCGCTTTTATATTACCACCATTGCTCACGAGAGACCCACCGCCGGCATCACCGTAGTTCAGGTCCCAGCTTTTTGCAGGTGTGATTTTAAACTCTGTATTGGCATCCGGGAAGTTGAGATATCCTTCGTATTTCTTATCGTTATTTACCGATGCGAGTATACCCAGACCGTCATTGTCAAATGACCATCCCTGATAACCACCCGGCACATAGATGGCCGGATAGATCTTTGGTACGTAGTACGGCGTTACGGTCAGCAGTACACTATCAGAGTAAACCTTGTCTCCTACTGTATCCACGGCTGCTCTTACACGGATCACCAGTTCATGTTCACGACCGGCAGCCAATCCCATGTTGTTAATCGCCTGATTCAGCTGGGCAACTGTAAAGGTTTTAGTCAGACCATTATTGGCGCTGAATATTTCTGATGCGTTTCTGAAGCCATTGCCTTTTTCGGCTACTTCCAGTGCGTAGTTTACCACGGCTCTGTATCCCCAGTCCTGAGAGGCGGTCCAGGTATAGGTGACTGCATTTTCCGCAGCTTTATCCGCAGAAAAGACAAGTTCTGTCGCTGTAGCAGAAAAGGTCGGCGTTGTACCTGTTTTTACCTGTGTAAAGCTATCCTGCTTTTCGCAGGAGGCGAGCGCCAACACACATAAACTTCCTGCAATAATTTTATTCAACCAGGCATTCATGATGCAAGTATTTTGATATTGTGGTTAAATGCTGTTCTTGAATTAATAACCGTCGTTCTGTTTCAGGTTAGGATTAGCTACCCTTGCAGTAGTCGGTATCGGATATACCGTACGGAAATCGCCTACTGCTGCTCCTCCTGGTACACCGCCCTTGAACGGCCATACATAGGAAGCACCAGTGAACAGTCCGTAACGGATCAGGTCAGTTCTGCGCTGTCCTTCCCAATACAATTCACGGCCTCTTTCATCCAGAATGAATCTCAGGTTCAGCTGAGCGGCAGTGATATTTCCGGAAGTGTTACCATATGCACGCTGACGCAGATCATTAATATAGGTCACGGCCTGACTGGTGGAACCACCTGTACCGCCACGTAATACAGCTTCTGCATAGGTCAGGTGCATTTCTGCAAGACGCATCAGCGGGAAGTCGGTATCTACGAAAGTGGAGTTGGATCCGTCTGTATTTTTAGAAGTCTTGTTAGACCATTTGGTGATCGCATAACCATCAGTAAAAGTACCCAGATCAGCAATCTCACGGTTCTGACCCGCGGTGTAGAACATCGCACGTTTGTCGGTAGCGCCGGTAATATCACTGAACAGTGCCACAAATGCGCTGGTCGTCCGTAAACCACCCCAGCCACTGTTTACACCGAAATCAGCCGCATTCATACTACCACCTACAGCAGCATGTATCAGGTAAGTCGTACCACCATAAGTCTGTGTGCGTGCGCCATCAAAGTTGGCGGTAAGCATCAGTTCTGATTCAGATGTCACATTGTTATCCGCTTTGAACATATTAGCGTAGCTGTTGGTCAGTGTGTAACCTGAAGTGATTACTTTGCTGCTATAGGTAACCGCATCGGTGTAACGGGCGGTACCGGTATATACTTCAGCGTTCAGGTACAATTTTGCCAACAATCCCCATACGCAGGCTTTATCAGCACGACCATATTCATTTGCGCGTGCCTCTGCCATTTCGCCTTCTATTGCCAGCAATTCACGCTCTATGTAAGAGAACAGGTCAGTACGGGAGATCTGGTTTGGATAATAGTAGGCTACTTCATTACTATCTGTTACAAAAGATACACTACCGAAGAGGTCCATCGCATGATAGTAGCTCAGTGCACGCAGGAAACGCGCTTCTGCACGGAAGGTGTGCGCCGTTTCACGGTCTTTTTCAGCGATCCCGTTGCTGCTCAGTTTATCATCGCTGGTTTGTCTGATGAATTCATTACACTGTGCGATCTGATAAAACAGACGGGCGAACATGGCGTTGATGAAGTTATCATCAGGCGTCCAGTCCATCTGGTGGAAGTCCTGTAATGTACCGTCATTCCAGCCGATTACGGCTTCGTCAGTCGGCAGCTCCTGCATCTGGAAATATCCGCGGATGTAGCTGGATGTACCTTCATCAATACCACTGATATCGGGGCTACCCGTAGGACCTACCTGTCCGGTAACGGAGAAACCACCATATAATTTAGCCAGAATGGCCTTGTAATTGGAAAAGTCTTTATACACGCTGGCTGATGTCGCCTCTGTGATAGGTGTACGGTCCAGATCTTTGGTACAGGAAGTCAGTCCCCATGCCATCGCTCCTGCCAGTACTACCTGATATATGAATTTCTTAGTCATAACGTTTCCTGTTTGTTAATTAAAAATCAAGGTTAACACCTAAAGAATACACACGCGGACGTGGATAGAATTTATCATCTATACCACTGAATACTTCCGGATCCTGACCGCTGTATTTAGTGATCACAAATACGTTCTGCACGTTGAAGTTGGCACGCAGCCCTACTTTCTTGTTGATCACTCTTCCGAAGTCATAACCCAGGTTCAGGTAGTCCATGCGCAGGAAAGAACCGTTTTCTACGTAGTAGTCAGACCAGTACTGTGTATTTCTGAATTTAGTTTTCAGCACGCTGGTAGACAGGTTTGCCAGATAGTTACTGTTCTGGAATGTTTTATAAGATCCGTTGTTGGATGCCTGATTATTGTAGATGTAGTTACCAATGTTGCTACGCATACTGAAACCGAGGGTCCATTTCTTGTAGTTGAAGCTTGAATTGAAGTTCAGGTATACTACCGGGTTGGAAGATTTATAGCGGTATTTATCATCTGCGTCTACTACACCATCACCATTGGTATCTTCATACAGACCCTCGATCGGATTGCCTGCTTTATCATAGATCTGTTTGTAAACATAAAACGAGTTGATCTGATGTCCGGCAGTATTGATCTGGATCGTGTTACCGGTACCGCCGCTGATACCACCTGTTGCAATACCTACAGAAGTATCTGTTTGTGCTTTGGACAGGGAGAGTATCTTGTTTTTGTTATAAGTCACATTGAAACCTGCATCCCAACGGAAGTCTTTTGTTTCTACAGGGGTAGCATTGATGATGAACTCCACACCTCTGTTTTCCAGACTACCTATATTGGTATACAGTGTGTTGGTCAGGTTTGTACCGGTAGGAGCCGTTACATCTGCCAGCAGATCGGTGGTTTTCTTATAGTAGAAGTCTACACTACCGGAGATTCTATTATTCAGGAAACCATAGTCAACCGCTACGTTGTAAGTAGCTGTCTGTTCCCATTTGATATTCTGATCGTAACCGGCAGCACGCAATGTTTTATAGAACACG
The DNA here is from genome assembly GCF_007896845.1 of Chitinophaga pinensis. Taxonomy (GTDB): domain Bacteria; phylum Bacteroidota; class Bacteroidia; order Chitinophagales; family Chitinophagaceae; genus Chitinophaga; species Chitinophaga pinensis_C. The sequence goes on from NZ_VOHS01000024.1 coordinate 82,725, forward strand.
TCTCCCAGCTGATAGGAAGAGTTGGCATCACCGTAAGTATAGCGGGACAGGGCCGCATACTCTTTACCCACACCGATGTTTTCCTGACCAGTTACACCGTAACCGAGTCTCAGTTTCAGGTCAGATAAAGTCTTTGTATTCTTGAGGAAAGGCTCATCTTTCAGTTTCCATGCGAAAGCGACAGATGGGAAGTTACCCCAGTGCTGACGGAAACGGGAAGTACCATCACGACGCATGGTGAAAGTCAGGAGATATTTATCGTTAAAAGTATAATTCAGACGACCGAAGAATGATACCAGTGTATGTTGTGCTTCACTGTAGTTACCCGCAGCGGTGGTAGTATCGCCGGATTCGTCCAGTGTAGGATATCCCGGTGTAGCGGTAATGAAATCCTGATAAGAATAACCACCCATTACATCAATACGACTCTTTATACCTTTCAGGTCTTTCACATAGTTCAGGTAGAAGTCAAACAGTTTGTTCTTCATTTCCTGAGAGTAGTGCTTGTAGGAACCACCCGTACCATTGTAGTAAGACAGGGCAGCATACTTAGGGATGTTGGTATTACCATCTCCTTTCTGATAGTCGTAACCCAGATTCAGGTTAGCACGCAGTTCAGGCAGGAAGTGGAATTTATAGTCAAACTGGATATTGCCGATGCTTCTCTTTACCTGTGACTTATCCATTTTCTGTTCCAGCATGGCTGCAGGGTTTTTGGTGGCGAGGTCGTACAGTTTACCATTGTACAACCACTCATAGTAACCACCGAAATCATTACTGTTGCCGGAGCGTAGAGGTTTGGTCGGATCGTAGGCGATAGCAGCATTGATAGCCCCCTGATCTGCAAAGCGGTAATCAGCAATAGACCCTTTCACATTCATATTGATCTTAAGGTGATCATCAAATAAACTTGGAGACAGGTTGATGGAAGCTGAGTTTCTTTCCAGATTGGAGGTTTTCAGGATACCGTCCTGATTCAGGTAACCTACAGAAATGCGGTAAGGCAGTTTCTTCCAGGATCCGCTGAGGGCCAGGTTGTTATCGGTGCTGAAAGCAGACTGGTAGACTTCTTTCTGCCAATCAGTATTATCGGTACCCAATAATGCAATCTGCGCAGCTGTACCATTCTGTCTTACAACGTCGGAGAACTGGCTGGCATTCAGCACAGGTGAGAAGCCTGTTACTTTGGAGATAGCGTTAGTTGAGCTGAAGGAGACGTGGAGTTGATCGCCAGGACGTCCTTTTTTGGTAGTAATGATAATTACACCATTGGAGGCACGGGAACCGTAGATAGCGGTGGCGGATGCATCTTTCAGCACGTTAAATGATTCAATATCATTTGGATTGATCAGTGCGAGTGCATTGGAAGCACCGCTGATATTGTTATTGTCAACAGGCACCCCGTCAATGATAATTAATGGATCATTAGTGGCATTTAGTGAAGCACCACCACGTACGCGGATTGTACTGCCTGCACCAGGTGCGCCACCATTGGAGGTGATCTGCACACCGGGTACTTTACCGGTGATCAGCTGATCAGCAGAACTGATAGGACCTTTATTAAAGTCTTTGGAGGAAACGACAGCGATTGCACCTGTCAGATCACTCTTTTTCTGTGTACCATAACCTACCACTACGATTTCATTCAGACCTTTAGTATCAGCTTTCAGCTGGAAGGTGATTGAAGCTGTGTTATCGCCTGCATTTACAGGCATTTCGAATGTTTCATACCCCATGATACGGGCTACGACTACGATGTTTCCCGGAGTAACACCAGTGATGGTGAATTTTCCTTCTGCATCGGCTGTGGCGTTCTTACTGGTACCTTTGATGAAGACGGTGGCGCCTGGAATTGGTTGTCCTGCGTCGTCTGTCACCTTCCCACTAATACTGCCTGATTGCGCATAGGTAAACAGAGAGATCAACACAAAGCACAGCAGAAATGCATACCGGGCATAGCGTGTTTTTTTCATTTAACGTTGATTAATAGTTTCACAATAAGTTCACTGCAGGTACTTTTTGAGCAAAAGCCCCCCCTTTCGAATCCTTTCGAATTCAATTGCCTTTAGTTTGTTTTTGTTGTAATCGTGGAAACCAGAGACTGATTTTTCTGTCTTCCGGTGATCTGAATGCTGTAAAGCTTTAAGTAGGATTCATTTTAGTTACGTTTTTCTATTTCCGGGAACGTTCCCGGTAAGTGGAACATGTTGCTAAAGTATACCTTTTTATGAATACTGTAACATTTTGAAATACTTTTTTTTAAAAAAAGTTAAAAATCAGTGAGGAAATAACATGGGAAATCAGCTTAATAATCAGTCAAACAATTGATTATTATCAGTTTATCAATTTTATAGCTTAAAGAATAGCTAAAGAAGGACTTTCGTTTTGTTTCTTTTTGATTATCCTTTGCCCCCGATCGTGGTTTTTATGCCGGTACTGGAAGTTCTGGGAATCAGTTTCGAGCTTAGTACAAGATGGTCAGTCACAGGATTATCGCTTTCCAGTGCCCTGAAAAGCAGTTCTGCGGCATTCGTACCGAGGTCAAAAGCTGGTTGTGTGATGGTAGATAATGCAGGATTCAACAGAGAAGCGATCTCCAGACTGGAAAAGCTGACAATCTTAATGTCATCCGGAATACGGATACCCAGATTATGGCAAACGTAATAGCTCGAAATAGCGAGACGTTCTACTGAAGCAAGAATACCGTCCGGATGCTGTTCATTTAATGCTTTTGAGAGAATATCAAAGTTCTCGTCATAGTCGTTGGAGCAATCTATAACGAGATGGGTGTTATAGGGAATGCCGGCGTCTTTCAGTGCGTCATGATAGCCCTGCATACGTACATTACCAATGGACAGGCTCTTATTCACCACCAGAAATGCAATCTTTTTACATCCTACTTCTATCAGGTGACGGGTGGCGGCAAAACTGCTCTCATAGTCATCTGTAGTGACTTTCGGCACATTAATATCGTCATATACCCTATCGAAAAATACCAGCGGAATATGCTTATTACCTAGCCGGTTGAGATACTGGTGATCGTTGGCCTCACCGGATGCAGACATGATTATACCGTCCACGCGGCCATTATACAACTTGTCTATAAACGCCACTTCTTTCTGGTATTCGTCATCCGTCACATAGATCAGTGTATGGTAGCCTTTGTCTCTGGCTACGCGCTCAATACCATGTATGGCCTGAGAAAAAAAGTTATTGGCCAGTTCGGGTACGATGATGGCAATTGTCTTGCTTTTCTTCTCCCGCAGATTGCTGGCGTGATGATTGGGCTGGTAGTTGAACTCCTTCGCCATGGATAAGATCCTGGCTTTTGTTTCGGGATTGATGTCGCTGTTGCCCCTGAATGCCCTGGAAACCGTGGAAGTAGACAAATTAAGTTTTTCAGCCAACCTTTTAATATCAACGCGATCCATTGCTAAAGTTGTTTAAATAGGCTCAGCGACCAAATTAGAAAAAATAGCTGAAAAAGCAGGAAACTAATAATTCAGACCCTTCGTATATTATATATTTAATATAAAATAATAAATCATTTTAATAGTTTTGTGCATAGATATTTTAACCAGCAGCATTCCTATACCGAAACACCTCAACTTTTTCCCTCAGAACTGCTGATTGATGAGAAGTCTATCCCCCTGTGTTGAATAGCAGCGGTTTATGAGCTTCCGGTGAACATACCGTAAACGAGAAAACATAATATATCTGGTTGCGCGGGCAACCTATTCCCTAACCTATGCATTACACAATGATTAGGCTTTTATTTACATTCCTATTAGTGGCTTTTTTAAGTCCGCTGGCCATCGCACAGACCTGCAACAAAGATCTGGCACTAGGCAAAGCAGTTACCACCTCCTCTGTTACCGCAGGAAACCTTCCCACAAGGGCAACTGATGGCGATCCGACTTCCCGTTGGGAAAGTGCGTGGAATAATAACGAGTGGATCATGGTGGATCTGGGACAAAGCTATCCCATTTGTACCATTACACTGAATTGGCAGGTATTGGCCACTGCTTACACCGTAGAGGTGTCTCCGGATGGATCATCCTGGACAAACATTGTTAACGAGAGTGGCAACACCGGACTTAACAAGACTTACAGTGTTTCTGCCAATGGACGCTACGTACGTATGACAGGGCTTAGCAGAGGCTCCGCCTATGGCTTCTCCCTTTATGATTTTATTGTAATCGGGACTGAGCCGATCAGTTATTGCTCCAGTACGAACGTGGCCCAGCTACGCCCTGTAACGGTATCTTCTATTGCGAACGGGAATACCGGCAACTTCGCGGTGGACAATAACATGGGGACCCGCTGGGAAAGTGCGCACAGTGACAATCAGTATATGTACGTCGATCTGGGCGCCAACTATGACCTCTGCCGCGTGGTACTGAACTGGGAAGCAGCGTATGGCAGGGATTACAACATTGATATCTCCTCCAACGGAAGCTCCTGGACCACTGTCAAAAGTGTTACCGGTAACTACATGAGGGATAATACTATCTCCATCAGCGGAAATGCCAGGTATGTGCGTATGAATGGTTTTACCCGCGGAAGCACTTATGGTTTCTCGCTTTGGGAATTTTCTGTCTATGCTTTACTACCTGCTGTCAGTGTGACCAAAACAAGTGATCCGGCAGAACCGGCAACTGGTGGTGTCTTCAGATTCAGCCTGCCATCAGGTATCACATTCACAGAAGACATCACCGTCAACTATACAACATCCGGTACGGCTATAAGTGGTACGGACTACACAGCGCTATCCGGCTCTGTGGTGATCCCCGCAGGGCAGGCAGGTGTTAATGTTCCGCTTTCTGTCATTGATGATCAGATCATTGAAGGAAATGAAACAGTGATAGCAACTATCACCAACGCTACCTCTGCTACGCATCCGGGTTTCCCGGTCAGTGCTACTGATCCCAGTGCTACAATGACGATCGGTGATAATGATAACATTGCAGCCAATAAGATCCTGAGCATCGCTCCTGCCGGCAATGGCTCGGAACCGGGTACAAATGGCGGTTACACAATCAGTCTGCCCGTAGGTATCACCTCCGCGGAAAACATCACCGTAAGCTATACCACCAGTGGAACAGCTACTGCCGGTACAGATTATACGCTTCCTGCCAGCTTCACCCTTCCCGCAGGGCAGAATAGTGCAGTCGTTACCCTGACAGTTGCAGATGATAAGATCATTGAGAATACTGAATCAGCAATTGTCACCATTACTGGTGGGACAGCTACTACTCTTGGCACCTTTACCGCAAGTACAGGTAATGCCACTGCTTCCGTTAATATCTCCGATGATGATAATGTCAGTGCCAACAAAATTATCCGGATCGCTACTACCGCCAACGCGGCCGAGCCATCTACCAATGGCGGATTCAGGATATATCTGCCAACGGGCATCACTGTTGCTGAAGACGTCACCATCAATGCCAACGTCACCGGAAATGCAACACCGGGGACTGACTATGTAGCTTTGGGCTCCGTATTTGTCATCCCTGCCGGCCAAAACGCTGTTGTAACGCCGGTGCAGGTGATCGATGACAATAACATAGAAAGCACAGAAACGGTAACAGTGACACCCACTGCTGCATCCAGCACATCTTTCGGCTCCTTCCCGATCAACTTCGGTTCAGTGGCCAACATTAACATCACAGATGATGATGATATCGCAGCTAACAGAAGACTGAGTGTTATCAAAACCAGCGATGCCGTAGAAGGTACCAGTAATGGGAACTTCAGGATCAGTCTTCCGGCGGGTGTTACCTATCCGGCAGACATTACTGTGAGCTACACCATCAGCGGATCTGCTGCCGGTGGAACAGATTATACCACTATCCCGGCTACCGCTACCATCCCGGCCGGACAAAACAGTGTAGATGTAGCTGTCACCGCCCAGCCTTACAACAACAATGTCATTGAAAATAATAAGACGGTGATAATGACACTGACTGGTGGCTCTGCTCCTTCTTTCAGTGCGTTCACACCTGACCCGGCTAATACTGCTGCTACTGTTATTATTGCTGATGATGACAGTAATGCAACTAATAAACGACTTTCTGTCTATAACACAGGTGCAGCAGCAGAGCCTTCTACAAATGGTACGTTCCAGATAAGACTGCCCGGTACATTGACTGCATCAGAAGACATCACTGTTACCTATACGGTTACACCATCCAGCAGTGCGGGAACTACCCCTGCTACACCCGGTACCGATTTTAATAACCTGACAGGTACAGCTATTATTCCCGCAGGACAAAATGCTGTCACCATTTCCTATTCCCCTATTGATGACCAGATCATTGAAACAACGGAGGAATTCACGGTGCAGGTTACAGGTGGTATAACTAGTTCTCTGGGTGCGTTTGGCATTGACGTAGCAAATGCGGTGATGGCTATTGATGATAATGATAATACGTCGATCAACAAACAATTTACTATCCTTATCTCAGGCCCTGCTACTGAACCATCCACAAACGGCTCAGTCACCTTCAGCCTAAGCCCCGGATATACCGTTTCACAGGATGTTACCTTTAACTTTAGCGTTAGCGGCAGCGCTACGCCAAATGTGGATTATACAGATATCGGTACTTCCGTTATCTTACCTGCGGGACAAAACAGTGTCGTGCTCCCCGTAACGGTAATAGACGATAACATCATTGAAAACACGGAATTCGTTATTGTCACTCCCACTACCGGAGCGTCTGCCGATATCTCCGGATTTAACGCCAGTGGTACATTGTCAGTACCTGTCAACGATGATGATAATATACCTGCCAACAGGGTGATCAGCATCACTCCTGCAAATGATGGTTCCGAACCATCTACAGATGCTGCATTTACCATCAGCCTTCCGGCGGGTATCACAGCTGCCCTTCCAATAACCGTGAACTTCTCTGTCTCTGGTACAGCGACTTCTGGTCTTGATTATACATCATTGGGTACTTCTACGATTATTCCAGCTAATCAGAACAGTGTAACATTGACCGTCCCTGTACTGGATGACCAGATCATTGAGGGAACCGAGTCTGTTACGGTTGCTATAACAGGCGGTTCTGCTGCTATTCCGGGTGCCTACACCGCCAGTACCACCGATGGAACTGCAACGGTAAATATTGCTGATGATGATAATACTGCTGCCAATAAGGTGATCAGTATCGTCAATACAAATAACGGCAGCGAACCTGCTACCGATGGCGAATTTACAATCAGCCTACCAACAGGTATAACACTTACTGAAGACCTGACTGTTAACTTCTCTGTGACCGGTACAGCGACGCCCGGTAGTGATTATACATCACCGGGTACTTCTATGATTATCCCGGCAGGACAAAACAGTGTGACGCTGACAGTTCCTGTGCTGGATGACCAGATCATTGAAGAAACCGAATCTGTTACCGTTACAATAACAGGCGGATCTGCAACAACTGCAGGTACCTTTACCGCTGGTTCCAGTAATGTTGCCACTATTGATATCACTGACAATGATAACACTACTACAAACAAAACGATCAGTATCACCACTGCAAATGATGGTAGTGAGCCATTGAGCAACGGTGTATTTACGGTTAGTCTGCCGACAGGTGTCACAAATACGGAAGATATTACTGTCAGCTTCACGGTTGCGGGTACAGCTACTTCAGGCCTTGACTATACCAGCTTAGGTACTACTGTTACGATCCCCGCAGGACAAAACAATGCTACACTGACTGTGCCGGTACTCGATGATCAACTCATAGAGGGTACGGAAACAGTCATTGTAACCGTAACTGGTGGTACGGCTACTAACGCCGGTGCATTTACTGCCGGTACGGCAAATACCGCTACTGTTAATATCAATGATGACGACAATATTGCTACTAATAAAGTCATCAGTATTACGACTACTAATAATGGCGATGAGCCTTCCAATAACGGTACCTTCACCATCAGTCTGCCAACCGGTATTACGGTCAATGAAGACGTAACAGTAAACTTCACCGTTGCTGGTACAGCTACTCCGGGTACTGACTACACCACATTAGGTACCTCTATCACCATCCCGGCAGGACAAAACAGTGTAACACTGACTGTCCCTGTACTGGATGACCAGATCATTGAACCAACTGAATCTGTTACCGTTACGATCACAGACGGTTCTGCTACTAATGCCGGCACATTTACAGCTGGCACAAACAATGTCGCTACTGTTAACATCAACGATGATGATAACACTGCTACCAATAAAGTCATCAGTATTGCTGCTGCGAATGATGGCACTGAGCCGGGTACTGACGCTGCATTCACGATCAGCCTCCCTGCCGGTGTAACTGTCAATGAAGACGTAACAGTCAATTTCACCGTCGCTGGTACCGCCACTTCCGGTATTGACTACACAGCAATTGTTACTTCCATCACCATCCCCGCAGGTCAGAATAGTATCACACTGACCGTCCCTGTACTGGATGACCAGATCATTGAAGCACCGGAAACGGTGATCGTGACTATAACCGATGGTTCGGCTACAACGGCGGGTGCGTTTACAGCTGGCACAAACAATGTCGCTACAGTCAACATCAATGACGATGATAATACGCCTGCAAATAAAGTCATCAGCATCGTTGCTGCGAATGATGGCAGCGAACCGGCTACAAACGGCGCATTCACTATCAGCCTCCCAGCAGGTATAACGGTGAATGAAGACGTAACAGTCAACTTCACGGTAGCAGGTACTGCTATTGCAGGAACCGACTTCACAGCTCTGGGTACGACCATCACCATCCCGGCGGGTCAGAATAGTATCACACTGACTGTTCCCGTACTGGATGATCAGATTATTGAAACAACAGAAACTGTTATCGCTACCGTAACCGGTGGTGCTGCAACTGCTGCTGGCGCATTTACGGCTGGTACAAACAATGCCGCTACTGTTAACATCAACGATGAAGACAATACTGCTGCTAATAAAGTCATCAGTATTGCTACTGCTAATAATGGTACTGAACCTGCTACTAACGCTGCTTTCACTATCAGTCTGCCAACTGGTGTGACCGTAGACGAAGATGTCACTGTAAACTTTACAGTCGCTGGTACGGCTACTCCGGGTGCTGACTACACCGCTCCCGGTACGACCATCACCATCCCGGCGGGACAAAACAGTGTAACACTAGCTGTCCCTGTGCTGGATGATCAGATCATTGAAGCAACTGAAACGGTCGCTGTTACTATAACAGGTGGTTTCTGCTACAAACGCCGGTGCATTTACAGCCGGTACAGGCAATACAGCCACTGCTGACATCAATGATGATGATAACACCCCTGCCAATAAGATTATCAGCATTGCCGCTGCTAATAACGGTGCTGAACCTGCAACAAACGGTACGTTCACTATCAGTCTCCCTGCTGGTGTAACAGTGAATGAAGACGTAACAGTCAACTTCACTGTTGCGGGTACCGCTATGCTGGTACGGACTACACAGCAATTGGTATGCTACCCCCATCCCTGCGGGTCAGAACAGCGTCACACTGACTGTTCCGATACAGGATGATCAGGTAATAGAACCAACAGAAACCGTCATCGTTACGGTAACAGGCGGTTCGGCTACTACTACCGGTGCATTCACAGCCAGCACCACCAATGCAAATGCAAGCATCAACATCATGATAATGACAATACTGCTGCCAACAAAATAATCAGCATTACCCGTA
>NZ_VOHS01000025.1 GCF_007896845.1 Chitinophaga pinensis
CCCCCGGAGTACCATGTCCCGCAGCAGGTGCGCCTTTCTTATTATCCACAGCAGGTGCGGCGCCCTGTTGCACAACATGTGTAAGTTCATGCGCCAGCAGATGTTTACCACCGGCGGAGGAAGGATCATATTTTCCACTATTGAAGTAACGTCGTTACCATGTGTAATGCCTGTGCACCGAGCTCTGACTCAGTTCGGTGGCCTTATCCCCCGTATGCACACGAACATTGCCAAAGTCAGCCCCTATCGCCTGACTCATCTCTCTTTTAACATCAGGAGAAAGTGGCACACCATTACCACGCTGTTCGCTGAGACGCCGGCCCAGTTGTTCACCACCATCTTCCATGCCACGTGAGTTACTTTCTTTTGCCATCACAGAAGGTTTTCCACCTTTCTTATCTTCTTCTTTCTCTTCTTTATCACCTCATCTGCAGCAGGTTTCTTCTCCTGTTCTTCTTTCTTCTGCAACGGCTTTTCCTCTTCCTTTTTCTCTGGTGCAGGTGCTTTCTTCTCTTCTTCTTTGCCTTTCTTCTGCACGGGTTTCTCTTCCTCTTTTTTATCAGGCGCAGGCATCTTCTTTTTCTTCTTCTTTACCTTTCTTCTGTACAGGTTTCTCTTCCTCTTTTTTTACATCTTTTTTCTGTACTTTCTCATCCATATCCTGCTGCTTCTGCACTTTCTTTTCCTCTTCCTTTGGCTCAGACTTAGCCTGTACGGAAGAAATTTCTTTACGTTGCACCGCATTGCCTTTGGCTGACTGGCGGCTGACCACCTTATCTGCCACAGCATCTGCTTCTCTTTCAAATTTATCTCCCGGCTGTCCTACAGACAGCTTCGGCTGAAAGAAGGCGTCTTCCTTGCTCTGCAGTACTTTCTGAGTGGGGCTGAAGAAAGGAGCTTCCTTCGTATCTGTATTTTCGGGGTTACGGTGTCTCCGATAGCGACGACTGTTCGTTTTCATATCTATCGATTTAAGTCAACAGGGTATTATTCTACCGCTGTCAAAGGCGTTCTTTTATTTCTGTTGCCAGCGCATGATAATCTTTGGCGCCATTGGCATTATGATCAAATGTGAAAATCTCTTTTGATTGTTCCTGTGCTTTTGCCAGCGAGATATTACTACGGATGCTGGCCTCCAGTACCCAACCGGGATAGAGTTCCTGCAGCTGTGTCCTGATCTGACGGTGCATGCTCTTATGTTCATCGTACTTCGTCAATATGATACCCAGTATCTCCAGCTTTTTATTCAGCTGTTTTTTGATCAGGTGTACATTCCTGACAAAACGCTGTACGCCTTTAAAAGGCAGGAATTCTGCCTGCAAAGGCATTAATACATAGTTACTGGCAGTGAGTGCGTTGACGGTCAGCATTCCTACTGCCGGCGACAATCAATCACCACCATATCATAAGTATCTTCAAGCTGCGTGAGTATCTGATTCAGTAATTGTTCTCTTCCGTACATACTCACCAGTTCCAGTTCGGCACTGGCCAGTTCGAGGTTAGCCGGAATGAGCGGCAGGATACCTGTTTCTACAATTGCCTGATGTACGTCTGTCAATTCTCCGGATGCAGCCTGTTTCAGCAGTTCATATATACTCAGGTCTGAGTCATCTGCAATGCCCATGATTGCGTCAGATTCGCCTGTGGATCGAGGTCAATAAGGAGTACGTTCTGTCCCATCCGCTGGAATGCAGCCGCCAGGTTCAGGCCGTGGTAGTTTTGCCTGAACCGCCTTTTTGTATGGCAATGGATAGAACGATCATGGGGTATAATTATGGGTAATGATAATTAAATCGTCTGCACTTTCAATGTCTTTTCAGATGGATACAATAAAGGATCATCTTCACCAGTTTTTTTTGTCAATGATAAAACCCTGTGTCTTCAGTGCGTCCACCCGTTCTTTGAACTGTCCGGCAGTTAGCAGATCCTGTGATTCGCTGAATTGTGCAAACGCAGCATCAGTTGTAATACCGTCCTCCGCAGGCTTGATAACACCCAATATATATAGATCTGCCTCATCTTCAAATGCAACATTATAAAACCAGACAGACCACCGGCGGCTATTTCAGCATCGATCATATCCAGTAGCATATGCAAAGAATAGATGGCCATGTGTTCATCATCGCGTGTATTCAATGCATACTTCCGGCCAAACAATGTCAATTGCTTATTAGCTTCTCCGACAGGTTCATGTACCGCAAGCTTTCTTTTATGAGCTCTTCCAGTGGTATTTTCATCAGGGAGATCTGTTCTCCGCTCAGCATAATATCACTGGTTCCGAACCGCTCCTTTTCAATACCTGATGTATCTTCCAATATGTCTGACACCGCATCAAACAGCGGATCCTGTTCATAGATCATAATTATACTCTCATCGTGGGCAGCGCAGGTATATACCTCTTTCATCATTATTATTGTTATTTATCTTCGTCTTGTGTTGATATAAAAACGGCATCAACTTGTATAATATTTTCAGGATATGCCGGAATCTTAACTTCGTCCGGCCTTACAGGAGCAGGATATTTTTCACCTTCCTTCAATGGTTCCGCAAAATCGCCGGGGTTCTTTTTTGCCAGTTCCTTGAAATGTTCCGGTTACCAAATTTGAGCTTAACGTCTTTAACTGTACCGTACCCCTGCTCTTTAGCTTTGGTATAAGACCAGGTAGCTTTTGCAGCCTTTTTGTATTACCTCTGTCGAGTTTCAGCGCATTAATGAAATCCCTCAGGTTGTCTGACCAGCCAAATTTATTCTTATAAATACCATCATGAGAAACCCATTGTGACCTGATTCCGTGAAATCATTCTTAAATATCTCAACTGCCAGATTGAACATCGCGGTTCCTGCACCTTTCACACCAGCATCACCTACTTTCTTCCATACAACGAGATCAAGAAACAGCTGTTTGTCTTTCACTTTGGCAGCATTTTTCACCTTCGGATCCCGTATTGCCGTCGGGCCCACATTCACGGCGTCGCCTTTGCCTGTAAAGCCAACATAGGTAAATTCAACTATTCCATTCTTCGGCTCGGTGTGCTCAATTCTGAAACCATTTTTCAAGCCTTTTTCATGCGTCGAAGCAATGCTTACTACCTTTTCCAGGAACTCAATCAGGATTTCTGCTTCTTGCTTGACGTGAATATGTTGTCAACAATCGCAGGAACGCCCACAATCGCATTTACCTGATCTAATAATGCCTTCGCTTGTTCTGCGGTAAAATTCCTGTGTACCATTTTCTTGATCTTCGGATCAAGTTCCTCATGTCCGCTACCCTTCACAGGATTTTCTGCCTTCTGAATATACTGATAATTCCAGTTTTTACCGGCATCTATTGCCTTAACCGACTTGAATACATCAGTATGTTCTGCTGCGCCTTCTCCGCGACAGTTTTCGCTCTTCGTCATTCAACTTACCATCTGCTGCGGTTGTAGTATCGATCTTCTTCAGATCCTGTATCGCAAGATCCAGCTTTTTCTGTTTTCCTTATCATCACCTTTATCCTTATCGTCACCCGGCGTCCTGAGTGCCTTCACTTTCACGGATTGTTTATTCGGCTTGCCTTTTATGCTGCCTGTAACAATCCACAGATCATTTCCTTGTGGCGCAATGGTAATACCCGGCGTATTATGCTGTTTCTTAATACCTTCGATCGCTGTGGTAATTTCAGCACGGGTCATGGCCTTATGACTTTCCAGTGCCTTCACTTTCTGCATAGCGGCAGCAAAGTTCTTCATCTGGTCCGGATCAGCCTTGTCAGCACCTTTATCTTTACCGGGTCCTTTTCCGCCACCGGCACCACCAGCACCACCTTTACCAGGTGCTGCACCTGCTCCCGGTTTCCCGCCCGGAGCACCCGGTTTACCACCTGCCGCCGCTGGCGGAGGAGCCCCTCCGGCCGGAGCAGCGCCCGCGCCACCACCATCTGTAAATTTACCTTGTTTGTCTTTATTGCCTGCACCACTCTTCTGCGGCACATGATCATCCACCAGATCAGTCATGAACTTCGCACCATCAAATTTCGCCTCGCTGAATGTCACTTCAGGTACCTTGCCGGAACCCAGTACGTATTCCATATCAGCACCGATACCAAATTCTCCCGGTAAAGGATATTCCAGCGCACCAATCGGCCAGGTCCATTTCTTATCCGGTAATGGTGACCACCACGGACTATCCACTTCCACAAAAAGATCACCACTCAATCCGAGGAACGGCTGTGCCGCGATTTCCATATGCCCTTTGAAGAAGAACTCTCCCGGATCACGATAACCGATGGTCGGACGCGCATCTACATATCCTTTCACGCCTGCATCTGCATTCAGTCCGACACCTACTTTCAGATCATGTCCCAACAGTTCCAGACCCGCACCACCTTCTGCACGCAGACGTAATCCCGCATAAGCAGACATGTTCAGGGAACCTGACAAAGTAATGCTCTTCGCAATGTCAGGGTTGTTGGAGTAAGTACCTTCTACTTCAATGTTGTATATTTTCGCAGGTCCCACTTTCGCCATAGCAATCAATGCCATATTAGCGAATACGAATACGTTGCCTATTACCGGCAGACCGTATGCCGCACGGGCCTCCATCTTAAAGAGTTCCTTGCTGTAGTCTTTCTGCTGGAACAGTATAATTTCTTTTGGTGGTGCGATCTTGCCCACTACCGTCACACATCCTTTACCATCTACGATCACATTCACACTACCGGCAAACCATTCTGTCAGATTAAAGGTCAGTGTACCAACACCCGCCATACCGCGTGGCCCTTTCCCTTCAGCTGCCGCCGGCACTTCTGCTGGTGGTGCCGCTTCTGCTGCAGGTGCACCTCCCAGTTGTGTAACCGCAAAATTATCCGCTGTTTTCTTATCTGTCATGACGAGCATGAGTGAGCCACTCAGTTTATCACCGGCATACTGTACCATACCTTTCACATCCAGCACACCTTCCTGAAACTTCGCTGCTACTTCTCCGGAGAATCCTTTAAAACTCACAGCAAATGCACCCTCACCCGATAGCTTATCTTCCGCCATCGTAATATCAAGGTTACCCTTCGCCATGCCATGAATATCCATCTCTGCTACCACATGCGCAGATGGCTGCATATTCATAAAGCCAAGATCCATCGTAGCCGATGCAAAACCGCCTACCTTCACCTTGATACCATTCAGCGTAAAGGTGAAGTTGCCATTCTCAAATGTATTCGTCGCTTTGGATAGTACATTTTCTACGTCAATGCCTGTCAGCCAACCAATCGCCTTCCCGTTCTTACGCAACCATTGTGGAATAGCCTCCGGCGCATTGCTCTGGCCAATAGTGGCAAAACCACTGACTTCTCCACTGGCCAGTCGCACAGCCAGTACAGGATTCGCCGCACTGAACATCGGCATGTTCAATGGCAGGTAAGTATTTTTCAGACTTTCCATCACACCATCCTTCTCCCGCACTTTCATCACGCCAGCACCTGCTACCTTGCCAGCGCTGACATTCACATCCAGTCCTTTTCTGCCAGCCGCACGGATAGCCTCCTGCAATGCCGCAGAAGGATTAAATTTACCGGCGGCAACATTCACTACCTCTCCGGATGCCGCCGCTGGTGCAGCTGCAACAGGTTTACCGCCTGCACGCTGTATCGTCATACTATCGGCTGACAACAAGGGATCTGCTTTCTTCTGCACAGCAGTTTCCGCTTGTTCCGTTACCGGCGTCTCTTCTTTCTGCTCACCACTTTCCGGTGTAGCCTTCCGTTGTACAGAAGCGCCCTGCTGGACGGTATGCGTCAGCTCATGCGCCAGCAGATGTCTGCCGGTGCTACTGGTATCATCAAACTTATTCTCATTGAAATAAATGTCGTTACCATGTGTGAACGCCTGTGCCTGCAGATCATTACTCAGCTCTGCTGCCTCCCTTCCCGTATGTACACGTACACCACTGAAGTCTGCACCAATCGCTGATTCCATTGCAGCACGCGTTTCTGAAGCCAATGGCGAACCAGCACCTTTAGTACCCTGCAAACGCTGTTCAAGATGATGGCCACTATCCCCCTTTGCATCTGCCTTCGCATTTGCCGCGGGTGCCTGCGTTGTCTCTTTTTCTGGATATCATCAGGCGGATCACCCATACTATCGAATATAGGCTTGCGTTGCAGCTTCTTCTCATCCGTCTGTATATCCTCTTCTTTTTTCTCCTGCTCCTTCATTTGCACCCCCGCAGGTTGTGCTGCGGATGCGGGCACACTGCCAGCAGGAACAGTGCTGACAGGAGAAGGTGTAGCTGCCTTGGTTTGCACCGGCGCTGGTTGACTCATGCGCTGTACTACCTTATCAGCTATCTGGTCAGCCTGCTTCTCATAATGGTCATCTGGTTTTCCGATGGTAAGTTTCCGTTGAACGAAAAAGGGTTCTTCCGATGCGGCAGTCTCTCCCAAAAACGCGCTGCCAGCTCCCTTATCTTTATTGAAAAAGGAGCCGCCTTCAGGCTGTTGCCTCGTTTTTGCAGTTTTGCTTTTATTATCGGTTGCTTTGATCATTTGTCCTTAGTAAGGGAATTAACAAGCCATATGCAGTATGGCGTCCGGGGTTAAAAACATATTTATAACTAGACCCACACGGTCTTGATCAGCCACGGCATCCACGACAATCCTACTACGCTGAATCCCCATGGTAAACGGTTCAACAACATATCGTATGCCTGCTGGGTGACGAACAACTGCCACTCCTCTTCTTTCCATTCCAGCTTACCTTCACGCAATAAGAAATTGCCGCGTAAGCCGTCAGGCGAAGTATTACCAAGGGCATTCCAGTGGGTGATGACAGCACTCAGCAACTGATTCGCTTCGTCTTTTTCTACTTCGGATAATGGCACAAAACGTCTTACAGGTTCCGTAGGTGAAATACCACACAGGATCTTAGGCAATACCAGATCCCACTCCGGAATCTCCTCTTCTCCATAAGCCATATATCCGATCAGCTGCACTGCCTTATGTTTGGCTGCTTCATCTTTGAACTGCTGTCCTTCCCTCAGTTCCAGCGCATCAAAACAATACGAGAGATAAGGATGCAACAATATCAGTCCGGCATTATTGATGTAATACACCGTACCTTCTTCAGGAAGCCCTGCACCGCCAGTATCCGCTCCGCTTACATTATCTGACGCGTTCTTTTGATCATGATGTACGCCTGCCTCATCGGCAATGATATCTGCATGCTCTGCCACCTTTTCTTCAGCAACACGCTGTTCAGACAAAGCATCTTTTGGGTGTTTTAGCGGTGTACCGTCAGGCGTTTCACCCGACTGTACACCGGATGAAGGCGCTTGTTTTGTTGTAGCATCCTGCTCCTGCTTTCTCCGTAATGTAGCTGCCAGCTGTTCCTCACGTTGAAGGCGTTCCGTAGCTTCAGGTCGTATCTTCTCACCGCTATCAACAGCCCTGTTTTTGCTGTCAGGTGTGATACCGAATGAGGCGCTCAGTGCAGCCATTTCCTTTGCATATCTTCCGGCCACAGCCCCTACTGCTTCTTGTATCGCCACAGGCATGCTTACACCAGCTGTAGTAACTCTTTCCAGTGTAAATAGCCGGGCCGGCAATTGTGATACGGCACCCAACAGTCTCACCAATTGTTCCAGTAATGCAGGATGACTGATCGTTTTACCCGCAATCACAATATCTCCGATCAGCCATTCCATTACACTGCCTGCGTAATGACTCTGCGCCGGTAATGTAAGTGAAGGAAGCGATTGCTGTGCAATCTGTGTCTTCATCATAGTTATAAACCGCGGACTAAACACAAACGCCTCCCATTCATCTATCAGCACCAATTGCTGTCTGTAAGCACCGGCGCTGAAAGCCAGTACCCAATTGTATACAAAGCTCCGGGAGAACTGCATCACCAGACGACGGATCGCATAAGGATGAGCAGCAAGTAATTCCTGACATTGTCTTAAAGCACTCGTCTCAGTAGCGAGTGCAGTCAGAATACCCGCCTCCCATTCCTCCTGTTCCCATTTTATCGCTGTAGATGGCAACACTCCATGTTGCATAAAATACAGCCAGCTCTCAAAATATCCCTGTGTCAGCGGACGACGCTGCATATGTTGTATATTCAATTCAGGTGATGGTACAGCCGTCACGCTCTGAAAGTGCTTCTGCAGATAAGCAATCACCATACCCGGCAACTCCTCCTGCAAATCCTTCAAGCTACAATTGCCAAGATCCACCTCCAGTGTGTCTATTTGTAATAAGGTGTCCGGATCAGCCCAGCCATCCAGTAATGGTCCCAACATAGGCGTCAGCTCCACATTACAACGGACACTCAGACCCTGCTGTATTGAAAAGGCATCCTCCCGGGAAGGCAGCTGTACTTCCAGCACCAGTTTTCCTATGGCATGCTGTTGTTCCATCAGGCGATCATAGCTTTATAAGCAGAGACTGTTTTTTCATTCTCAGCAGTCACAATACCTTCACTGCTCCAGATCTGTGACCATTGTTGCGCACCATCTTTCTGTAGCGTAATACTTTCACCGGCGGCTTTGATCAGTTTTCTGGCAATAGCCGGCACTTTATCCGGAGAGGCCGCAATCAGTCTGTCCATATAATAAGCGGTCGCGTAGATCAACAATCTGATCATCTGCGCTTTCTGCGCTACCTTCAGTTTACTGAAGCCGGTCTGTAATACACCCTGCAGACGCTCATACGCAGCATGCAGTTCTTCCGGTGCACCGCTCGCCAGCAGGAATGTTTTGGTATCTGACCAACGACTATCCTCCAGCAACGTATCATCTTCTTTAGACATCGCATTGATACCACTTCTGTAACTTAGTATCCGCTTATTGAATACGGCATCATTGCCGCCGGCTGATAAACCACGGCTGACCGCCGCCGGCGTACTGGCAGCTGATGCCACCGGCGGCACTATCGGAGGCGTTTCTGTTCCCGTCTCTTTATCTTTAGGCTGTGGATTCGAAGGCACGAACGTATGGATCTCAAGGATCGCGAATCCTTTTTCGCAATTCTCAATATCCTCGAATGTATAGCGCAAACGATATATGCCCGCCTGCGGTTGCTGTATGGTCAATGTCAGATGTTCTTTATCCTGCTTCCACGTAATATCATATTCCGCCGGATCCAGTTCCTGCTCATTGTCGTTTTGTTGCAATATCAGACCGAAACTACCGCCATAAGGAAAGGCTTCAATTTCCAGTTCAGGAGACTTCGTAATATCCCAGTCGATAGAAGATTTACCTTTGCTGGTCACCTTTACATTGCCTTGGGGACAAATCGTTATCTCAAGCGCATATTTACTGTTCATACCCTCACGTGAAGCCGTCAGCACAAGGGTAAACACTACCCCATTTTCTATCAGCAGTTCAAACTTCGGTGTTTCATTGATATCTGTGGTATGTTCTTCTTTCAACACATTCCCCTGATAATCCTGCAGCTCCCAATGATAAGTATCTGCACGCAGCGATTCATTTTTCAGCACAACCGCAGTACCTTGTCCTTCAGGCAGTTGCTCCTGTTCCGCAATTGAGAATAACGCCACCGGCGGAGCTTCCTGAAAGATCAGGTTAATGGATGGTTTGTTAGAACAACAGATGTATGGCAGACAAAAATCAGCCATCACAGTGTAGTTCTCCAGTTCGTCCGCAATATTGACACCGGCTGCATTGCTCAATGCCAGTTTAAGCAGACTGGATTTCTTTTCTTCTGATAAAAACGCAGGATCTGTTTTACCACATACCAGTATCAGGGTACCTCCTTTAGGCACACCGCCGCTATGCTCTATACCCGGATGCTTCTCTGCGAATAAATGGAACAACAGATTACCCGCCAGCTCATCTTTGCGACGTACATATTCTTCATACACCGCAAACAGTGCTGTCAGATGTGAACGGCAACAGGTCTTGTCTTCATCATAACAGGTACCCTCGCGACTGCAAAGCTCTTCCAGCTTTTTGTCAAGATCTACCGGTAAAGGACCGAATAAGGTGACCAGCGCCTCGAACATACTACCGATATCGTTTCTATCGAACTGCCTGCCAAAGATGCTTTCCTCGAAATTGTCAGAACAGGTACGCGCGCAGCGGATATCATACACGATCTTCTCCAGCAACACCGTCAGATCACTGAAAGCAGCTGACCGTTCTTTCACCAGTTTGATCATATCATCCTTCTCTCCGATGTACAAAACCTTCACATCAAAGGGCAGATGTAATTCACTCCGTTGTGCGGCAATAGCATCCAGCGTAGGCTCTATCAGCGCACCGGTATGTCCTTTGATCCTGAAGAATTCATAACCGTCCATATTCGCTAACAGCAGGTTCCTGTCTTTCTCATCTGTGATACCCGGTATGGTGAAGGTCCGGCGGTTGCGCGCCAGTTCGGCATTCCAGCTCTTTGACAACTCCTGCGGATCGTTATAATAGAATGGTATCGCACGTCTGGAAAGTGTTTCATTGATACCCGCATCAGGTGTAAATATCACTTCAGACGGCGGGAAACCTTGTGCATTAAATCGGGTATGCGCCGTATCTGTCAGGTATTGCAGTCTTTTGATCAGCAGTAATGGCTTTTCCAGCGCATTAATGCTCAGATCCGCAAAAGGTGGACGATACAGTCCCATACGGTAATTTGCATCCTTATCGCCATGTTTTGCACGGATACTGCCTAACGCAATGTATTCTTCAAAACGATCGCGTTGCGGCAGGAACGACAAGTAGCTGAAAAGATCAGTTGCAACCAGTTCCTGATAAGCTGCGATCAGATCCCTGTAGTAATCGTAAAGCCAGGGATATGACATACCACCCTTGCTTTTTACTGTTTCACGCAGCTGTTTAAGATTACTGTCAAGGTTATTGAAAGGATTCACCGGATTCAATCCCAGCTTCTCTTTCACCAGATCATACAGTTGCTTAAGAGAAGCACCGATCAGTGGTTCTGCGGCAGCACACACACTGTCAAATCCATCACTGACATTCTTCCAGCTTGTGAAATTCTCAAATGAAATATAAGGTTTACCATCGCCGGTATTGTACCCAAAACGGTTAATCACAGCATCATCTGCACCATCAGTGGTATTATCGGTAATAAACCACTTGTCAAGATCTGACTGATCGATCAGGTTCTTATCGATCAATACTGCCTGCACGGTTTTGGTCTGAGACGTTTCACTGTTATCCTGTCCATACAGACAACTATCATTGCTGGTTGTCTTCTCCGTCAGGATCAGCAAAACAATATATGGCGTGGTGTTGGGTGTTCTGTTCGGGTTACCCGGATCTTTACCTGTTATACGATAAGCGAACTCATTGTGATTCTCGCTATTCGTACTCAGCACAGCCACAACAGGTGTTTTCTTCAGCAGGGTGATCGGTGCCTCTGCACTGAAACCATTGTACACGACCTCCTGTTCAAGGGTAAACAGTTTACCATCGGAGGTGGTCGCCGCACCGGGTGACAAACGAAGAGTGCCTGCCTGTTCATCGATCGCAATATCCAGTCCGTAAAATATACCTGAACCTTCAAGGAACATGCGGGTATCCATGATCTCTCCTTCCGCGAAATCAACGATCCCTTTCAGGCTGCTACTCTTCAACTGCTGCCCCTTTTTAAAAACCGGGTAAGGGGTAGAATTATTAATTATCATTTTCTGAAGAATTTTAATTTAGTTAAACTATGCCAGCATAGCTTCATCCAATAAGATCAGTGGCTTATCATCTCCTCCTTCATCATCCCACATGTAAGCGGCCGGATATACATTTTTCAATTCTTTTAATACAAGGTTCAGTGCCTGCAGACTATCATTATAATCACAACTTTCTTCTCTCGAAAGTGCTGCCAGCCAGTTTTTCCATGCGCCTTCAAACTCCAGCATCTGTTGTGGACTTACCCACAGTATATTGAGCCGGATATGTGCCGGTGCTTCTCTGCGCAGGGTATCCTCAAAGAACTGTCTGAAACGCGCCAGCCGGAAACGTTGTGGCCATGCCGGCAATACAACCGTCGCCCAGAATGAATAAGGATCTGCAAGAAAAGTACGGTCACAGTAGATCGCATTTTCTTTATCTGTCGCCTCTTCTTCATCACAGCAAAGACACACATCATCACAAATAGGCAGGATTGCATTCTCTGTACTGCAAACGATCGGGATCACCACGGTACTTACCTGTTCTGTTGAGGCATTTGCCAGCAATGACTGCATCGCAGTACGTACAGATGACAGATCACTCAGTAAAGCAATCAGCTCATCTGTTGCAGCAAGCTTTGCGACAGCCAGTCTTTCGTCCTTTTTATAGAAAGAGATCGTCAGCGTGGAGGCCTGTTGATCTACATATACTTCATTTGCGATAGCCGCCTCCTGCAAAGCTTTCACATAAGATGCAGCATCTGCATACACGGCTTCATTTACAAACTGTAATAAGATCATCGACTCGCGCTGCGTATACCAGCTCAGCTCCAGCTGCCATGCTTCATAAGATTGCTGTTGTGTACGCGGACGCATCAGTATATGTTCCAGCAAATGCAGACCTTCTGCACTGATCGCATTCAACACATACTCCATCGCCGCATTTCTGGCCGAAATACTTGTGTAAGTCAATGGATGTTCCGCCTGCACGCCTTCAGGATTTACCAGCGTAACACTGAATGGTCCACAGGCGTCTTCATCACCACGCTGATAGTTGCGCAGATCTGTCAGCAGTTCACAGGCAGTAGTCAGCGCCTCCCAGGCATCTTCAGGTGTATCATATGTCTGAATAGATTCCCAGACACCCGCATACGTATAACTGATGGTATCACCCTGTACCTCATTGATATCATTAATTTCGAACGTGTAACCTTTACCTGTTTCCACTATAGGGAATAACATCGCATTAAACATACGGGTAGCACGATCGTTCTCTATGTCTTCACCACAGATCACATCCGGTGCAACTGCAATGATCTTACCATCCATATCCTTCAGATACAGCGTATAAGCATTCTCACAACCTGCCATCGGCTCGTAGTAGTAAGAAGCAGCCGAACGTGCCATTTCCAGCAGGAATACATAGAAATGTGCCTCTGCATCCTGTGCCAGTGCCGTTGAATTATAACGGGTAACTGCCCGCCACATCACTTTGGTATCTTTATCTACCTTGCCATAAAGTTGATAGTAATATAATTTCGCACTAACAGCAGGTAATGTCTCTTCTGCAATACTCCATAGTTGATTGAGTGCAGGCACCTGACCATAACTCATCCACAGATCAGCGAAATTGAGCTTTTCCGGATGTTTGAAGTAACAATCCAATATCCGTGGATCTGTATTCAGATTTTCAGGTTTTACAAACCAGCCATACAAATGTTTCTTGCAGTAAATGTCTGCCAGCAATTCCTTCTGTTTTCAGATTTTCAGGTTTTACAAACCAGCCATACAAATGTTTCTTGCAGTAAATGTCTGCAGCAATTCCATTCTGTGCTCTTCCCTTTTCTCCATTCCCTGATACCAGCCCGTATGCTGTGCTACGCGGTAAATGCTGTCATCCACGAGACGGAAGGCATAACGGCAGTCATTTGCATAATCTGTGTATGGAAACAGGTTCTGGCTGTCGGGATCAATATTATCCAGAAAGACCTGCAGCCGATCCCAGGCGTCTGTTGCCGTCATCGTTTCTTTATCACCCTCGCATTTTCTGGTCACCTGCTGTATATCCAACAATACTTTACCGAGCTTAATAGAGTAGTAACAGCCAACGGTTTCATCATCCGCACAATAGTTACCACGGAAGCGTAACAATTGTCTGAATTCCAGCAATGCCTGCTCCGCCTCAACCGGGTCTGCATAACTGTGCGTGCTTTCCCATTCGTAACTATTCGTTTTCGGATTGTAAATATGGAAAGAGAAAGTGCTTCTTCATTCAGGAACACACCATGTTTACGGGCAAATTGTTGCCTTGCCTGTACGGCCGCAATGTAAGCCTCGTAACTACCCGGCGTGATAGCCGCTACAGCGAGTGCTTGTCCCTTATCATCATTAAGATACAGTTGTGTTGCAGCCGGTGTCCAGCTACTGTAATACTCCTGTTTAAGCGTACGCTGTAATAGTCCCCAGCACTCTTTCAAAAGCTGCAGCGGCTGCATCTGCCGAACCATATCCCATAATGCTCTGCCACAACAATAAATCATTGCGACGCAACTGATAATAATAAGCACCATTCTCATAGACTACAACAGAAGATCCTTTCTCCAGCGCAGTAAACGCAGGCAGTCTACGCTGATATCTTTGCAACAGCGCCGTTATCGCTTCCTCACGGTCTGTCGGAGTTTCAAACTTTGGCAGATAATGCGCAATCCTGAAATCACGGTCCCATAGACGATAACCCAATGCCTGCTCTGTATCACCGTTTTTATACAGATCTGTGCGGATATCTCTTTCCACTGAATAACTGCCCTCTTCGATTTTACTCAGACGGAAACCTGACCATACAATGAGACGATCTCTTGCGGCTTCGGCTTCCTTTGCGCAGTCATACCAGTGTGGATGTACTGCCACTCTTCCTTTCCTTCTCTCAGGAACACACGGAACCCGCTTTCTTCCTGTACGATATCGTAGTTATCTTTTACAGGAGCCAGTTCTCAATGATATATTCCAGTGTCTTTTGTGCATCTTCTTTTTCCGGCTTCTCATCCAGCCCCTCCAGGGCTGTCTCCGGATACCAGCAACAGCAGGATAGCCATTGCCAGCTGTATTTCCATGCACCCGCCAGTTTTACCTGAGTGACCGTCTGACCATGTACCTGCAGGAAACGCAGCGTACGTTCTACAGCGGCATCTCTCGCGGCCATGCTGGTATATTCAAACGGATGTATGGCCAATACATGTTTATCACCATCGATGAGCTTAAAACTGTAAGTGCAATTATCCAGTACCGTCAACAAATAATACTGTCTTTGCTTACCATATTTCACCGTATCATAAAACGCCGTCCGTACGGCATCATAACTTGTATAGTAGTGAGGCTCCTGTAATAACAGGCCTTCCTTATCACTGATCTTGAAATAATAATGATATAGTGTAACGGCTGACCATCCGGTGCTGGTTTGTAAAGCAGCGATCTGTTGCTTCAGGAGCAACATAACAGCATCTCTTTCTTCTGCAGATGGATACCATTGGGGCTGTCTTGCAAAAAGGGATTTATCTTTCCCGAAAATGTTTGTACCATATCCACCGGCTGCCTGTTGCTCCGGACAAATATCCTCCGCAGTTGTATGCAGCAACCATTCCATAAAGGCTGTTACAGCACCTTCACGGTCTCCCACACATGTACACTTTGGAGTAAGGGTGTTGCAGATGTTGCATCTTCCCAATAAAGACCATACGCTTCTGCCGACGTTCCTCTCTCTACCCACAGCGTATCCTGTGCTGCTTTCAGCAGAATACGTTCCAGTAAATTCGTCGCAGACGCATGATCCCCCGTTTCACTGCTTTCTGCCAATACCACACATTATCATCCTGCACCTGCACGATGTATTGGCAGTTATCCAGTGTTTTAACAGTAACATTCTTTGGGTTGGATGCATAACGGATAATACCGCGTGTCACCTGTGTGACAGTAGCGCCATCCGGTACAGGGCGACGGTGGTCAGCAGTACTGCAGCCGTATCTTAGGTGCATCCAGATCTCTGAAATAGTAGGTCGCAGCAGATACACCTGTTACTCCTCCACTGACAGTCAGCCACAACCCGCTGAATAAGGTTACATAAGTCTGCTGTACCTGTTGCGCGGCCTCTGCATTCACAAAGGACGACAGATGCTCAGATATCACGGTACTGACAGACGATCCTTCTTCTTCTCCCTGTTCAGTACGTACCACCTGCAAACGAAAAAACGCCGTCTCCTGTCTGTACGATCTGGTAGTTTTCTGCTTTGGATGCCAGTTCTACAAACTGTACAAACGCAATAGGTAACTGCGCCATATCTTTATAAGGAAGAATACCCTCCCACGCAGGCTGCCCTTCATGGTCATTCTCCAGTTATATAGTTCACTTGCTTCCTGCTGATACACGAGGTAGTGCTGGCGGAAATACTCCTGCAACTCCTTTATCTTCTGTAAAGCTGCGTCTTCCGTACCATAGGTCTGCGGATGATAAGCGATCTGTACATCATCTTTCACTATTATGATCCTGAAATTGCCGGCGGCTACATCTGGCTCTACCTCCCATACTACATCTTCCTGCAATAACACAAGACAATCATATCCCTGTGAAAGAGCCAGCTCCTGCGTATCAACACCTTGTTTGCTCTTCAATAATGTTTTACC
This sequence comes from Chitinophaga pinensis, assembly GCF_007896845.1. Lineage (GTDB taxonomy): Bacteria > Bacteroidota > Bacteroidia > Chitinophagales > Chitinophagaceae > Chitinophaga > Chitinophaga pinensis_C. Next base: position 16,291 of record NZ_VOHS01000025.1, read on the forward strand.
ATAGTCATCAGGTAACAGGAAATAATATCCTTCCTGTGTCTGCGGATAAATTTTATACTGGCCATCATCTTCAAAGAAATGTACAAACCAGTCGATGAGCGTATCCCGCTCCTCCTCTGTAGAATATTCAATCGTACATTTAGCAGCGATCCACTCCTTCGCAGTGGCTGGTGACTGAATAGAAAATCCATATACACCTTCACCGATGCAACCATAAGGTTTATAGTTAGCCTTATTTTTGCCTAGTTCAAGAAACTGGCTGAAGATAGTGCTGATCTGTTCCTTGTCATGCAGACTATCACTGATGAACAAGGGGGTAAGTTGCTCTGGCAAACGACAGATAAAACCTGTCTTTTTCTCCGCTATAACAAGATCAAAATTATTCAGAGAGGCAGAAGGAGACTGACGGATACCCATCAGACCGGCTACTCTCTTTTCCAGTCCGCAGACAGGAAATCCCACACCCGGATCTTTATAATTAAATGCCAGTGCCCGATTGGCGCTTGTTTCAGGGTACGCAGACAAAAAAGCTGCCTTATCTGCAATATTGCGTGCAGGATCATTCTTTCTGCCGCTGATATTGTACATCATCAGGGCATAATCGGTAAAGTCTTCCGAGAACCTTGCCAGCAGATGATTCAGAAAGCGTTCTTTACGCTCCTGATACTGCGCAGATGTCTCATATAAGGCAGTCAGCATCTCAGTATCACCCGCATCATTGTAGACGAGGTCAAAACTGTATATATCGTCCTGACGGTTATTATTCTTTACATAGCTGCCAGACAATGCCGCGAGGAATACCACATCCAGTGCCGCCTGTTCAGCTGCTATCTCAGTAGTAAAAAAGATAGTGCTTTCCAGCAATACCTTGCCTGCTTTATCAGTCAGCTGGAAGAACCAGTACCCATTGTCTTCCCTCTGCCATATCTTGCGATCTACATTACTATTGCTACACTCGCTGATAATGCGGCGTATCATTTCATCACGCAGATACATGGACGCATACTCCTTTCTGCCACTACCGGTATTATCAGGCTCATAAGCCAGCTGCATACCATTGTAGGTATTACCTGCTGTTGTTGCAGGCAACTGCTTCTTGTAGCGCAAGAGGGAAGGTAACTGCGGAATACCATTCAGATCAGCCGGGAAGTAAGTACGAGCATCTGTGGAACCTTGCAACGAAAACAGTTTCCGTACAGACGACAGTTGTGAAAAATAATCTGCCAGCAATCTGTCGAAGAACAACAGATACGCCTGTAACTGCAAGGCCTGTGCTTTTCTTGCGGCTGTCGAATCTCCCGGTACATCATTTTTACCGATCATGTACACTTTGGGAAATTCATACTGTACAGAAGTATATTGCGCAAGATCCAGCCTGCGCCCTTTCGGTACTATTGTATCAAGTGCAGCAGGTGCTTTCGGAAACTTGCTATAATCAGAAATCGCTTTCTTGTAGCGCTGATTTACAACCTCCGTATTGGCTCCAAATTGTAGCTTATTACGGAAGAAAATAACGTTGGAGGTTTCGGGAGATAAAACAGGACGATGATCTTTCTTCAGATGCAGACACCATTCCTCGCCTTCCTGTTTAACAGGATTACCAGCTGCATCTGTCAGTGCATAACCATCTTCATCAAAGCTGGTCATCATCAGACGGGTAATTCCTGCCACACCCGGCACCTGCATGATAATACGGTAAAGATCAGAAGCATGCAGTTCCGTGATACGTTCAAGACTTTCCAGTTCCTGTACATCGATGAAACCGTTCTGTTGTAAAGGCTCATCTTTGTCGAAATCATACGGACGACCTTCAAAGATCTCTTCCATACTCCTGCCTTTCTCCAGCAATTGCTGCAGGTTATAAAAGACAGGCGCAGGAGACAGGAAGTCCTGTATGCTGCTGTAAATGTTCAGCAGCACGTCATCCGGGTTGTAGTTGGCAGCCAGTTCAATATGCAGACACAGACTGATCGGCTCTTTCTCCAATACAACTACATCGGGAAAATCTTCACAAAGATTACGGTGTGCATGTAGTCGCTGATCAATGGTCGTAAGCACTGTATCCATCGGGAATACATCATTGCCGCAGGCGTCTTTCTCATAAGCAGCCGCATATACATCATCCGGTTCGATATACACGCGATATAATCCTTTCAGTGGAACAGCAGATTGTTCTTTTGTAAGACGTGTATTGTCTAATACACCCGCTTCACAATCATATACCAATGAGTATTCCGCTTCCGTTTCCGCCTCATTGATCGGTATCAGCCATGCATTACGCACGCCTTTGATATCGATCAGCATGCGGCGGATATCTGCGATCGTCAGCGGGTTATTGCCGAGGATCTGCGCAGCTGTATAGAAATTATCCTCAGCACCATCAGGAGTAGCGATGAGGTCTTTAAAATCAAGTTTGGTACGGTAGTCCAGGTCTGTCAGCACATAACACAGTGCCTCAAGGATAGTGATGCCCGGATCATGCAGGTTGTGGTCTGTCCATATCTTGCCTGAAAGCTCCGCAATATGCTGTATACCCAGCTTGCGCAGCGTGGCAAAGTCCAGGTACTCCGGGAACCCGCTGTTTTTATCCGTAGTTATATATTTGAGATCAGGCATTGTAAGAGAGTGCTTGGTAAATTGTATCAGTGATCACATCCTGTTATTTGCTTTCGAGCGCATCGAGGCGTTTCTGCAGAGCTGCAATCGTATCCTGTTGTTCCTGTATCGCTTTCGTCAGCACAGCTACCATATTGGCATAAGCCAGTGTCTGTGTACCATCGCTGTCCGTATTCACCAGCTCAGGGAAGAATTCTTCTACCTGATGTGGCAGGAAACCGATCTGTGATTCATTCGCAGGACAATTTGCTTTCTGGTTGAAGTTGAAAGTGATAGGATTCAGTTTCTTTACCTTATCAATCACACTACCCAATTTCGCCTGATTGGTCACTTTGCGTACATCTGTATCCAGATACAGGCCGAAACTTCTGGATTTGCCTTTTACATTCAGATCAAAACCCTGTGCTGTCAGGCCACCGATAATGGTTTTACCCTCACTTGATATCGTTACAAGGTCATCTCCCTGATTGATCTCCAGTTCGTTGCCGTTACCATATTCGCCACCTCTTCTGAAGACAAATCCTTTGGAAGCATCCGTCAGGAAAGCACCCCAGTCATTGTCAGCACCCAGCAACAAATAGTTTCTCTTTTCGTTGTTAGGGCGGTTATTAATGATACTGAAACCGGGATTGGTATTGTCGAGACACAACAGGAACGCACCGGCACTATCTGCTTTGGTGATCTCCACATTGGTCACGGGCGCCTCTGTACCGATACCTACACGACCATCCTGTTTGATAGACACCAATGTCTCAGCCGCAGGTTTGGCAATATTCTTCAGATAGTTTTTGCTTTCTTCCAGTCCTTTGCGGAAATAAAAACCTTCAGCAGCATTCGTAGTGAAAGTGGTCGCAATACCATCCAATGCAGTATTCAGGTAACTCTGCTGACCGTATTCACCTTTGTGCAGCCATACAGCCTGTGGAACAACGGACTGCACCGGGTTCAGTAACAATCTCGCAGCGGGCTGATTCTGGATATCAACAGCTCCTTCAGGCGCTATTGTACCAATACCAATTGCCGCGCCGGCATCTGGTGTAGTAATAAACACCGGCTTTACCGCCGCCGCTTCTTTAGGTACGTTCTCCTCTCCTTCTGTTGCTACCGGAGGAACAGTGGTAGAGAACAGGAAACCGTCTGTATTCGTGGTGAAAACTGCTTTATTATCTGCGATCTTTTCTGACAGGGATTGTGCAGGCGCATCACCACCTGCCTGCCTGATCACAAACTCCGGTGTCTGTGCATTATCAGGACTGAACAGGAAATCTCCGCCTGCTTCATCCGCATGGATGTGTACACGCGCTTTAGGATCTTCTGTACCCATACCGATCTTACCAAATACTTTTGCATACATGATAATCGGCACCTTGTCTTCATTGCGGACGATCTCCCAATCTTCATCAGAAGCATCGATATCCAGCATTTTCCAGTTGGTACAATCAATCTCAGGATTGTCTACGGAACAATGTCCTTTTGATTTGTCCGCTTTGGTATCTCCTTCTTTTCCTTCACAGCCGCAGGGTTTATCGCCGGCTGGCACGCAGGTGTATAATGCATTGTTGTAGATCACTACATCTCCTTCGTAGTAGCAGGTCCCAGCTGCCCACTTGCCGAAAAAAGCATCATCCCTTCTTACCAGCGTTGAGTCGATCAGGTTGAAGAAATCCTGCGAGGTGGGTATAGCGCCGGTCTTGAATTGTGCTTTCAGCGCTGCTCTGGTTGTTATAGACATGGGAGTATCTTTTAGTTTTTTATGAATGTTTTATTTGATCCTGAATACCGCTTGCTGACTGGTCGCTGTGCAGGAATCGGTGATAATATTTGTGTATGATTGTTCTCCTCCGATGAGTACCGACCACGGCGTATCGGCTGTGATCGCCTTTACCGGCGGTCCTTCCACGCCATCCTTCTTATCAAACATGGTGAAGTCTGTTACATAATCCACATATTCCCTCTGTTCGATAAACTGTAATACGGAAGACATCATCATGGTACCGCCAAACACGATATCCTGTGCGCCCGTATTGATCCACGGTGACAGATAAGCCTGTACTTCGCTGACCAGTTTCTTCAGATAGAAATTAGCATCTCTGCCCGCTCTCAGGCGAATATTGCCTTTGAAACTTACCGGCTGATAAACAGGATTGATGACCTGCACTTTTGCAAATGCCGATGTGCGGCTGCTCAGGTATTCGCTTACTCTTTCGAGTATGATACGGCTTACCTTCGGACTGAATCGTTCATCTGCAGGATACGCATCGATACGTGGTATCACAGCCAGTGTAACCCAACCGGGTGATTGTAACTGTGTAATGGCGCCGGCTTCGTCCCTGCACATCTTCGAATGCGGAATACATTTTATCTTGAAGATCTCGGGAAATGCATCCAGAATGATACGCTCGTAGTCAAAAACGTTGATAGCTCTTCCTTTATGACGCAGACGTTCGCTGACGCGTATATAGAATTCATCTGAAGTTTCTTCTTTTCTGCCACCAAAAGATGGATACGGCTGACTGATCTTCGTCACCATTGCATCCGGTACAAGCAGTCCGCTGATAGTCTGTGCAGGTAAAACGGTTCCCACTCTCGCGGGATCGTTCTCCTGATTACGGAATGTCGCTTTCGCAGCCTGTGCTATTACAGCCACCCCTTCACACACCGCTGCTGAATAAAGGTGTGTACTGATGCGCAACCAATGATAACCGGATGGTAATACTGTATGCGTCGTATCTGCATCCCATGGTAACGCGATCGTTACAATACCCGACACCAGCATCTCCTGCGTGGTATCACTGATGATCTGTGAATGATCTTCCAGCGCTTTCCACTCATTCCCTAACATGTAATGCCATCTGATATCTGCCTTGCGGATATCCGGATCTGCTGTAAACTCAGCCAGCTGAAATAACAACGTTACATTCGTACCGGGTACAGCCTGTTGCAGACCGATATATAAAGTACCTTCATCTTCATACACCGGCATAAAATGCGCAGTAGTACCGGATGATAAGAGTTTATAGTTACCCGGCTCATATGGATACTGATGCAGCAGCGTAATATCTGCACCGCTGGCAGCAGCCGCATATTCCAGCGTAAATGATTTGATAACAGGTGTATAAGGTGGAGGCGGGAAGCCCAGCACGTTACCGGATGTACCATTTACATAGCTATCCAGTGAAGCGGCTTTACTATAGGTGCTATATGCACTGCCGGTAGTACCATCTGCTGCCTGTTTCAGGTCCAGATGCTCCTGTTCAGGATCGCCACTATGCAGATTGGTGGCCAGATTGGATACATTCCATGCCTTGCTGTAAGCATCCAGTGATTGTGTCAGCAACCCACTTGCATCTGTCTGTAAGACACTCAGTTTAAGATTACCTATTTTAATCAGCTGATCAGCCAGTATACCCGGATATTCTTCCTGTTTGAAACTCTTGTCAAGTCTGAAACGCAGGAAGCCGTAGAGCGTTGCATTATTATACGGCAATAAAGGCGCTGCTTGTTTCAGTACAGGAATACTGCCCGCCGCCGGTATGGTGATCTGTCGTGTGGATTGCAGATGACTGCCGCCATCCTGATCAAACAGTTGTATTGCATTGCCACCGGGGATACTCTCCCATTGTCCGTTGTTCAGGCGTTGTATCGACGCTGTGAAGTAGGTATTGGAGATACCCATATTGTAAGCTGAATAATGGGTAGCGAAATTGTCGGGCAATCCCTCCCACTCCATATTCAGTTTTACATCTGTTAATTTCTTTCTGAATACTTCGTCGCTGCCGATGTAAAAGTTGCCACCCGCTTTCGGCACACTGGTGAAAGGAATGAATTTGTTGTTAGGGTCCAGCGGACCCTCATCATTACCTATCAGCAGATTTTTGATATTGGTGACATGTACATTGATCGAAGTATTCACAATAACCAGATTGCTCAGCACATCATACCAGGGTTCATCCTGTTCTGCCAGATGAAAATGCAGACCATGATTAAATAGTATCCGTAGCAAAGGATCTTTTACCGGATAAGTGGCCTGTAACACATCGGCAACAGGTGGCACTAATGCAGGTGCATCTGCAGCCAGTGCGAAGTTGATGGTCATAATACCCGCTGTCAGCGATATCGCTGTTACCGGTGCAGGATACCAGCCGTCTGCGGTGGTACAGTCTACCTGCAACAGTCTTTTCCTTGCGATATCTTTTGCCAGCTGCAATTGCTGCGAACTGATACCTGTGTAGATCCTGAATTCATTGTCACCCACTTCATCATCCAGCCACTTCTCAGTAAGACCGGCAGTTTTCAGTTTACTACGGATCGCGGCTACAGTGCCCTTATCGATAGCTGCCTTTTCAAAGGCGATCAGTATTTCTTCATTCAGCAGATAGAAAGGTTTCGCCAGTAGCGCCGCCAGCTGATCTGCTTTTGATGCGGGTTGTGTCAGCTCGATGCTTACGGTCACGTTACGCGTACCCTCTTTCAGAAGTAACACAGGAGAAGACAATAACAGACCTGTGGTACCAAATGGAAAGTGAGATACACCTGCCTGCGGATTATTCTTGCTGACGTACTCTGCTGCCCCTAATAAAGGCCAGCTGTTGTAAGCAGGATTACGGAATCCATCTCCCAGTCCGTCAGCACTTGCGGCTACCGGAGCGGTATAGACATTTGCATTTTCATCTTTGAAGAGCGTACGTAACTCAGCAACCTTTGCTTTGTTCAACACCACTTCTTCCTCTGTATAAAAAGTAACGTCATTCCCCAGCGCATCTTTACCGGCTTTCACTCCGATGTTATCTTCGAGGAGATAATCCGGTAACTGTCTGGCGAGTTCTGCTACCAGATGTACATGATCAGGCGTCAGTGGTTTCTTCTTCAGCTGCAGCACTTCTTCATAAAAGAAGTTCAGGTGCTGGCGACCGAATGTATTCAGCTGTGTCTTCACCTGAGCGAAGAGTTGCAGGAAGCCGTACAACAAACCGACATGTGGCTGGTGTTGCTGCGAACCGCTCATCACAGCATCAAAGTCCTGCACCGCAAAAGTCTGAACCTGCTGAATACCTTTATAGAAGATGACGAACAGCTCATCCAGCTGTGTCAGCATTTTCTCTCTTTTCCTGCGGGGATAGTTCCCCAGTCTCTGCAGGTAAGCATCTTTCGCAATCAGCTTATCCATGGTCAGTGACCAGGAGGGATTCTTACGGAGGATGGCGATATTGTTCACCGCTTCATCAGGCAAAGGATTATCCGCATCTGTCATCGTATTGGCGATGGCAATAAGCCGGTATAATGCTTTACTGAAGTCAGACTGAACGAGCGCATGCAGCATGCCGCTCAATCCGGTGCCGGCATCCAGATCTGTGTTCCAGCTATCCAGTTGCATCACCATATCCAGTATGCGGAAGAACATAGACCAGAACTGATCAGCAGGCAATTGCTGCGACAGCTCCGTTCTTGCCTTCTGATAGGCGGCATCAAAACCGGCCGAATCAAACTGCTGGATAGCGGCATATTGGAAAGGCGGATTATTCCGGAAGAAATCCTGCCAGTCCCCACGCGATACTAACGGCGTATCTGCCCTGCGGGACGGCTGATCCCTGTCATCATAGTAAAGTACATATCTGGCGTAGCGGTACAGGAAGCCCAGTAACTGTGCAGTACTGCGTTCATCAATCTGTACCCTGTCGGTTGACAGCGCATCCATTTTACGCTGCAACTGGCTTACACCATCGCGTACCAGGTTATTTGATATGTTATCTGAAGCGTTCATTATCTTATTGCTATAGCTGCATTTATTCCTTCTGCACGGCCTTCCTGTACATAGAAGTCATATACATAGTTGTACCGTGAATTGGTGGCTCTGATGGTATAATCAACACTGATGCGCAGGTATCCCTGTATGGCATCCCAGGAATCTGACTGGGATACAGTGATCTTGTCTGCCTTTATTCTTGCTTCATAATAGAGAATGGCATTCGTAACCATGTCTGTAATGAAACCGATCAGTGTATTACTCATGGATTCAAACTGGTAATCTGCCAGATTGCATCCGAACTGGGGTATCATCACGCGTTCACCCAGACTGGTAGACAGGAGAATGTGCAGACTTTGTTCTATATCCTCCCTCCCTATCGCCATCACGGCGTAACAATCCTTGTCTTCATTGTCTTTGCGGAAGGTGGGGGGAAAAGACCAGCCGCAGCCTAGAAAATCTTTCGCGTCGGGCATATACAAAACTTTTATACGATCTATATTATCCTCCGATCATCACAGTGGGACATCCCAGTACGATAGAACCGCCATGTGCAGTGGAGTCACCCATCCGTGCGGCCGGCTTGCCACCGATCATCACCGTGGCCGAACCTTTTACGATGACGTCAGGCGGACCGGTACACACCAGCATATCTCCTACCGTCGCCGCAGGCATACCACCGATCAGCACCGTAGGTACACCGGGCCCACTGACAGGACCACCAACGTGAGGCACCGGACCTGTGGACATGGGGCAAACATGCATATCTGTTAATCTTGCTGCCGGGGGCATTGTCTGTTTGTTTAGTTGATCTTTACCATTCCGCCCTGCAATTCCAGCATGGCAGAAGAGGCTACTTTTGCTTTCGCCTGACCATTCAGTTCCAGTGAAGTATCTGCTTTTCCGGAGATGGTCATGCCTTCAATTTTGATGTCAGTACCTGCTTTCAGTGAGAAAGCGGCGGCAGCTTCCATCTTAATATCTTTTGCGCTTTTAATGGTAATACCTGCTGACTCCATTTTAATCATGTTGCCATGCTGATCCTGTATGGTAATAGCTTTGTCTTTTTCACTCAGCTCAATGAAATTGCCCGCAGGCGTTTCCATTTTCATTACCTTATTCTCATCGTCATACATGGTCTTCATTTTGCTACGGGTCACCAGGCCTTTGATATGATTGGTATCTTCTGCCTTTACAGGAGCGGGGTTCTTGCTGCTGTGCAACATGCCCAGTACTACGGCGAAGCGGGGATCATCATTGACAAAACCTACGATCACTTCATCTCCCAGTTCAGGACGAAAGAAATAACCACGTTCTTTACCGGCATCCAGTGAAGCCATACGGGCCCAGGTACCTTTGTCGTTATTATCGGTCAGCGGCATTTTCACCAGTATGCGGTCTTCTCCGTCGGGATCACTTTCCAGCTGCACCACTACGCCTATCTGCAATCCGTGTACTGCCGGCAGCAGACCTGCAGCCGGTGTCTCCGTCAGATCCTCCTTATGATGAAACCACTCAGGAGAAATACCAAATTGCATTTGTGTAGTCCATACACCTTCCGCATATTCGTGTCTTACACCACTTACATATACCAATCCATTGAAGCGGTTACCCAGCCCTTTGAGTTCAACGGTGTCGCCCGGTTTTGTATCAGGAGATCCTTTGATCTTCACGCGGCCGCGTATCTTGGCCATCCTGCTTTTCAGCATAACCGATTCCGCCCACGCTTTCAGTTCGGGCTCGCTGATCAGGCCACTATGACGCAGTTCCAGTTTGTCAGGAGATACTGCTTTCGCCAGTTCTTTTCCTGACAGATTACCAGCTTCTTTAAAAGACACACTGGTAGTGGAATTTTGTTGTACCGCCTGATCTTTGTAACTCCAGGAACTGGCATTTACTTCCTGCCACTGTGTACGGGCGTCTATCTCCGCTTCAAATTCGTCGATGGTAGCGCCATATACGAGTGTCAGTGTGGGAGATCCGGCCAGTTCAGGTTTCTTCATATCGACTTTCCCATCCTGCACCATCAGTACGCAGCTGTTCATTTCAGCGCGGCTAAGGGCAAAATCCCAGTCGGTACAATTGAACTGCACCAGTTCCTTATGTTGTACGGGCGTACTATCCAGCGCACCGGCCTTATTGCCCAGCACCTTTTTCAGTGCATCGCTGTCGCTGGTCTCCCTGAAGTACCTGTGTTTCCTGCCGAGGGTCAGCGATACCGCCTCATCACGGCAGTCCAGCTGCAAAACAGCATTACCGTTCTCACTGGCCCGGATACCATGTTTAATGATGATACCTTTGAACACGGTCGTCTGTTTACCATCACGACCTACTTTCAGTTCGATCTTATTACCGGGAATGAAGTCAGCTGCTTCACTCACCGCAAACTTTTCGTCGGCGACGTCACCGTCGAGGTACTGGAGACGTGCATAAGGGATCAGGTTCACTTCCTTCACAATGGTAACCGAGCGCAGATGATAAGCCGGATTATTCACCCTGTTGCCGTTGATCAGCACTTCAAAGCTGGTATAATCGTAGACCCCGGGAGTGGGGATGATCCGTTCGTCTGTCGCTATATTTTCCTCATTGGCCATGTTCAGGAAGTTTTTTGTGTTTCTGACTGTTTCACCGGCGGGAAGCCCAGTTCATCATCAGTACGGATCTTCCGTACGCTGACCAGTTCATTGTAGTAAGCAACCTGCATATAGAGGGCAGGATCGCCGTAATTTTTGTAGCAAAGCAAGGGCAGTGTGTCACCATCAGCCACCCGGACACTCCTGAAAAGGTCAGGCGAGTGTTTATCCTCTTTTGCAACCCGTTTTTTGGGCTCCGTGTATTGGGTGAAGGTAGCACTCACCTTTGCCCTTAAAGGAGCTCCATTAGGCTTAAAAAGCACATAGTTGATGTCGAGCGAGGTCAGGATACAATCGAAGGTGAACAAACCCCACTGAATTTTCAGTATAGCGGGTTTATGTGCCTCTCCCTGCATCTTGTATACGACGCCCAGCAGCTGGTCCACCTGATCTTTTACCTCTGTACCATTGAGGACGTTCCCTTCGATGGTACCGGTATTGTCCAGCGTGAAATCGAGTTTCAGCTGTTCCGGTGCGGTGAACTTGTATTCGGGAGCGCTGCCCTGATTACCCCCGGTCGTTTTCTGCTTGGCCTCTACTTTGTAGGACTGCGAATAACTCTCGGGGTTGATCGGGATGGTGAAGTCGCTTCCGGCCGACTGTTTCTGTTTCTGATCCAGAAACGGCCGGATAACGATCTTCTCAACATTCGCTGTTTCTTTATTTGCCATCAGCGTTCTCTTTGATCTTTCAGGATTTCAAGCACCTTTTCGACGCAGGTGCGTACGATTGCTTCAGGAGATCCCTCCTGCTGCTCGTTACCACCACCTGTGTTACCTTTACTACCGGCAGCTTCATCGACAGCTACCTTGATGACCATTTCTCTTATCTCTACTGGCATGGGCCTTGTTTTAATGTTCTGCTATTCCACACTGAAATAGTTATAATTCAGTTCAAATGTTTCAATCACCAACTCGCCTTTATCTGCATTGAAGTCCGCCACCTTCCAGTTCTTTGGCCATGCGCGGTGTACTTTCCAGGTCATCAGCGGCTGGTGTTGTTCATTGAGCAGGGTTACAATGAGATCAATGGGCGCGAAGCTGAAGTTTTTGAAAGCGTCAAGACACCATTGTGAGACGATGGAATCCGCCGGTTTGAAGATACCACGGCGCAGCACCAGATCCGTACACTTATTGCGCAGGGGCAGGACATGCTCAAAGCGGTTCTCTCCTCCCTCCCGCAGGGTGTCTGTCTGCATCTGAAAGTTGAGTCCCGATACGGACTGAAAAAGGATGTCATTGTCCGTTTGCTGAACAGTGCCCTTTTTGTCGAACAGGAACTCTACTTTAAAATGGAACCCTACAGGAGGATAATTAGCGGCTGCCATCTTTATTTATTTTCAATCACCAGACCTTCGTGTACCAGCTCAACACTTTCAACGGCGATCTCATTGGCATCTGCTTTCAGATCGGCTGACTGCACCTTGATCGGCCATGCATTCTTCACCTTCCATACGATGATAGGCTTGTGCATTTCATCCAGCAGACTGATAGTGATATTTCTGCGGTATTTACCGTTCTGCTCCTGAAAGAAGACAGTTTCTTCCCACCAGTCGAAATATTCGTTGTCCGACTGGAACGTGCCACGTTTCAGAGTGATATTGCTGTATTTTTTCAGACCTGGCTGTTTGGTCTTGTGATATTCCGGACTGGCGCCATGGCGGTATTCGATCGCCTCTGTTTCAACAGTAAGACCGGTTACTTCAGTAAAACCGATGTTTTTACCACCCCATTCTACCTGGAAGTGAAACTTGGGTAATGGATAATTTGCCATTGTTTTTCTTTTGTACTGTTATGATTGAATATGGAAATCTTGATTATTTTTTAGCTGCCGGCGCAGGTGTTGTCTCGCAGGATTTTGCCGCCAATGCTGCTGCATATGCTTTGTCCAGTGCATCTTTACGCGCCTGAGCAAATTCGCGTTTGCAGGAAACCACTTCTACATCTTTCTGCAGATCCTTCAGTTCATCCAGTGTGGACCCGTACTGATGTTTCGTTTTGGTGTAGAAATCACAGGCTTCATCGTCCATCGGAAACAACGGTGTCTTCTGCGGATGACAGGAAGCACAATCTTCCAGATCCGGTTTCTTACCGTCAGTCACCAGTTTATAAGAACCCTCTACCTGAAACAGCAGACCTTTCTCTCCTGCCAGCAGGCCCCAGAGTTCTTCTTCCTGACGATAGGTTACCAGCAATGCATTGATCGCATCTCTGATGGCATTCAGCGCATCGTCTTCTGCTGTTTTCAATGCAGTCAGATTGGCGATGATAGAATTTGCGCCTTTTGATGGGATTTTATTATCGATACGATCGGTCAGTACCTTGACCTGTCCTTTCAGTACTTCAGAACAATCCAGCAGCTGCTTTGCTTCGCAGATCAGGATCTTGATAGCGTCAATACAGAGGTGCGCGTTCTTACCTGTTTTTTTGTTGTACTTACGCGTTCTCTCAAGCGTACCGAGATAGATCATACCCAGACGGTTTGTCTCGGTGATGGTAGTCAGAATGTCTTTCAGTACATCTGACCAGCGCCTCTTTTTATCCAGTGCACTTTTTTTGAATGCCTCCTGGGCCTTGGCATTATTGAGCTCCTGATCAGCCTCTACACAGTCGTTTTTGAGGCGGTCAAGATATTGCTGAATAGTATCTTTATTAGATGCCATGATGATGTAAATTGTAAACGGTTTTAAATAATGTGGAATGCGTTAGCTTTCATTTTGCTGCTCAGCCGGTTCATCACAGTTATTGCAGTCAAATGCGTGTTCTGCCTGTTCTGAGATCTCGTCGAGTTTTTTGCAGCCACCGCCGTTACAGTTTTTATCCTCCACAAATTTGGCCGCATCTGCCACAGCATCTTTCACCACCCATGCTACATTCTTCAGGGTGCTGGCTTTGCTGAGTTCTTTCAATGCGTCGCCCAGCGGCTTGCGGGAATCATCATATTTCTTCTGGGAATTCTTAACGTTGTTCTCCACGTCTGTAATGAGGCTCGTACCGTCTGTCTTGGCAGTGGTGATCAGTGCAGCCAGATTATCTACATTGACAAAGGCATTGATACCGGCCACTTTTATCGCAGCCTGCACAACGTCATCAGCCTGATTAACGATCTTTTCTGCATAAGCAACGAATTCCTGTACGCTGTCTTCGATATTCTTTTTGCCGGGACCTCCCTTGGAAAGATTTTCGCGGATCAGCTTCAGCTCTTCTGAATTACAGGAATCAGCTACTGCATCTTTCAGTTTACCTGCCAGTGTATTTACCAGACCGGCCTTCTGTTTCGCAGCCTTGATCGCAGCAACCGCCGCATCAAATGAAGTTTTCACACCGGTATATTTTGCCTGTGCAAGCGATACAGTACTGGTCAGTCCTTCGAGATCCTGACCTGTATATACGGTCACACAGTTGCTGAGGAAGTTATATTCCTTCACAGCCCGTGCATACTTTTCATTGACTTTACGTTCGACGCATACCACCTGACTGGCTGTATTGGTCTTGATGACCTCTGCTTCAAGCGCAGCTGATTTCTGCTGTTGCTCTGTTTTCAGTACTACGCCGTAGTCTTTCATTAACAGATCGAACTGAGACGGAGAAGGTGGGACACACTGTACTACCGGCGTCTCTACCGGAGGTTTGAAATCACTCATATGTGGTGTATTTTCTGGGGTTTATAGTTTGTTGTTACCTGGGGTTGTCAGAGTATCAGGATTCCTGCATCTTGTGACTGAATCTCAGGATGATGAACTCTGCCGGACGCACCACTGCCAGACCGATCTCGATGATCATCTTTCCTTCAAGAATATCAAATGCAGTCATTGTTTCATTGATACCGATTTTCACGTAGAATGCATGTTCAGGTTTAGCGCCTGCCAATGCACCGGAACGCCACTGATTGATCAGGAAGTTCTCGATCATCGCCTTTACTTTCACCCAGGTATTCGCGTCATTAGGTTCAAATACAAAACCTTCAGAAGCTTTTTTGGTAGATTCTTCCACCATGTTGAAATAACGGCGCACAGATACATAACGCCATTCGTTGGAGTTACCATCCAGAGTACGGGCACCCCAGATCTTAATACCTCTGCCGGAAAAGAAACGGATCGCATTGATAGACTTACCTGCGTTTACGTCCACGTTCAGGTTACGCTGAATCTGGTCGCTGATATCACAGGTAACACCAGATACTGCCAGCAGGCCTTCGTTTGCAGGTGCTTTCCACACACCACGTGAATTGTCAACGCGGGCGTATACACCAGCTACAGAAGCAGATGGAGGTAGAATGATAGAGTAGTTGGAAATGGCGAGTTTAACATTCGCTTTTTCAAGGCTGTTCAGTGCTCCGAAGTTATCGGCGCTGCCACCTACGATCACAACAGTGCTTTCGTCATATGCATAATCGAAAGTAGAACGGATGTTAGGGAAATAAGCGGCGCCATAGCTTGGATAAGGAGAGTTGATCGCGTCTCTGAATTCCTGTGCAGCGGCGAGGATCTCGCCTTCAGTTTTCAGCGTAAGACCATTATCAAAGATATCCATGATCACAAAACGGTCCTTCAGATCATAACACTGTGTCAGTGCTGCTTCCAGCAGTGTTTTGTAAGTATCCTGCGGCATGTTCTGGCCTTCAGGGAAAATGATAAGCGTAGGCTCATCCTGTTTTCTCAGTTCGGTCAGTGCATCCATGAATGGGTCCTGATCAATGATAGGTGTACCGAAATCCTGATACGGACCTACAGAGATGATCCAGCATGGGCCACCACCGTTGGCATAGAACTGCTGTAGAGCATAATACATGATGTGTTTGGACAGGCCCTTGCCATCAGCAGGATCATAACTTACCGTGTAACGGGTACCGGAAGAATCGCTGGTAGTGATGGTTACAACCAGATTAACTTCCGGCTGAGGACCACCAAAGATGTTCTCATATTCCAGCAGTGAGCTGATACGCACAGGCGTACCATAGATTTCTTTACCATCTACGATGCCTGTCTGCGTAAAGCCGATAAATGCAGGAATTGCTGTTTCTACTGCCGTGATGGACGGGGGGAACTTGGAGACTTCTTCAATATACACGCCTGGTGTATAATATGTGTTTGCCATAGTTGATCGATTTATAATTTCATTTTAGGAAGTAAAATTTCGGAACATATCAGATCGCCTTGTCTGCTGATCAGCTCTCCGTCCGGATTAGGGAGGTTGACAGCAGCGTAGCTCACTTTACGATAGGATTGCATCAGCGGGTAAGGCTGTTTGCTGATGATCACCTTTCTGATACCTGGCGGAGCGGGAGAGATTTCATCCCAGTTACTATCTGCACCCGGTGTATCACCTTTTTGCAGATAATATTTCCAGTAGGTCGCCCTGCTGGCAAAACGTAGCTCAAACACAGGTGCAGCAGGTAATGTCAGCAAACCATCTGCATCTATCAGCTGGAATGCAGTATCCGCAGGTTGCATTACCAGATCGAGCACACCCCAGGCATCTCTCTGATAAAGCGTTGCATGCAGATATATTGTGTAACTACGGGTATAGTTATTACTACCGGCGATCTTCAATGTATAGATACCATCCGGTGTACCGGTGAAGTCAAGCAATGCATCACGTAAACCACCCACCTGCTGAAAAGGCAATGTTTTAATTTCATCCGCACCGCGCAGCAATGTAAACGTGGCCTGCTCTACTCCCTGCTGATCGAAAGTGTATGGAAATTTCAATGGCAGCAGTATACGGTCATATTCGTTGATATAATGAAAATCATCTGTGTTGATCCAGCCTGTAGCCGCACTATCCGTGCGTGCAATGGCCTGAGATACGTTCCCATTCACAATGGCGGTTTCTCCCATTTCATAGGTCCTTCCATCAGTGATTGCTTCAACGGCTGTCGAAAGCGACGGAAAAGATTTACCGCTGGTCGTATCGTCATTGGTGAAATAATAAACCGAAGGGAATACAGGGTTAATACGCAGGTTACTGCGCGACACCAGAGCGGCGTTCTTCAGTCGTATCAAAAACTGCAGGCGCAATTGCCCATCCAGTGGTACCGCAGTTGTCAATGCTCCGCCGGGGCCTGGTGTTGAAGCGACACCCAGCACAATCCCTGTAGAAGTCTGACGGTAAACGATACGTTGTCCTTTTAATTTTTTTTCTGTAGCAGGTGTAGGGGTGATGCTCACATCATCCATCAGATTATACCGGTTATCCATAAGGAGATCGGCCAATCTGAACTCCTGGTCTTCCTGTGACAGGCTGTAATAGTTGCTGCCCTCCTTATCAAGATAGAAGCTGTGCAACATATTTACAACTGCCAGGCGCCTGTATGTAATCTGAAAAGCCATTCATTATGATTTGGGGAAAGCAATACTGTCTTTGGACTGGATCTGCTCCACAATGGTACCAAGTCCTGTTATCCTGTTCTCTGTGATCTTTACGAGTCTTACTTTGTATAACACACTAGGCATTTGCTTACCACCCAATGCGCCCCATAGATGATTCAACTGTTCAAATGAGAGGGAAAACAGCTCAAGGTGTAACTGCAAGTCATCCAGCGCCTGACCGCTATTGATCAGGACTTCGTTAGGAGAGTTCTTCAGCGTAAAACTACTTTTACCCTGAAAGAACTGAATAGCCTGAGAGAGTCGTGACAGCGCATCTTCATAGTTCTTATAATGTGCTGACACCAACATGTACAGGTTAAGATAAATAGGAGGATTATGATAGGCGATGCCCTGCGCATTCCTGTAAAAATGTGAACTATTTTTCAGGGTTGCTTCCTCCTCTATATTCACCATGCTCAGAATGATTCGTTCTTCTGCGCCCGGGGGTCTGTCAGGTGTTTCCAGCGTAGCTACATTGTCCAGCACTACATGGCTTTCGGGGTCGTTTCCCATAGGGTTAAAGGACTGGATATAACTATCTAACTGGTCTTTTAATAACTTAAAAGCAGTGAAGATCATGGTTATGATTTTAATCAAGACACGGAGATCAGGCCAATGGCTATTGCCAGCGGCTGCATACTCGATATGATGTATTCTTTATGGATACGGTTGATGAGGAAAATGGTGTACCAGTCTTCCTGTACAGCACATGCAGCATTCTGAATTACGGATTTCTTTTTGGGGTGTAATAATGACCATAATGCACATGTTGCGGTGACTGCAGCGCATCAAGAGTTACAAGTTCTTCTTTTCTGTTATGATTTTTCTTTTCGGGGTAATTAAAAAAATTGTCTTCTAATTATTTATATTCTGGAGTTCTTCAAACGCATAACACACGATTACCATAGAGAATGTAAAACTAGGTATTATTCCCGAAATAAAAAACTTTTAAATACTCATGAGCAGAAATTGCGTACAAGTACGCAGCGGGTTTTTAGCGGTGGATACGTCCTCCTTTTTCATATCAATACTATGCGTTTATACGCTGACTATTTTCATCATATTTCGCTCCTCTTTTATATCGTATTTTCATAGAATAGCACACGCCTGACGGATACATTTTTTTTCAATTTGTTCAATTGCCTGCGAATCGCTTTTCATTTTTATTCATATGCCACCGCCTCACCATTAAACATACACCCAACTACACACGCATCCTTTTAATAACAACTAATGCACACCCGCCGGCATCACAGTTGCTTACCCTACATTTATGGCAACCAATACAATTTGCGATGGCAATACAAACATCTATCATCCCTTTTACAGGCCGGCTGGGTAACCTGATCGGCTACCGCCGTAATGGGGTCTATTACCTGCGTAGCATGCCCCAAAAGGTGCGGCAGACCATGGCCACCTGTCGTGCAGCAAAACGCTTCGGTATCGCGAGTAAACGGGGCGCCTTACTCCGTAAGGCTATTTATGGCGAACTGGATATCCCATGTGATAGTAGTCATATTACCCGGCTTACCGCCGCACTGATTCACACAGGCGTCCATAACATACGTGCCCTGCAAGGCTTCCGCTTCAATCAGTCAGCTGCTATCAGTCGCTTCTTTGCGGTTACACCGGTATTCTCTGAAGACGGACATTTGCATATCCCCGCCCAGACATTGCCAATATTCAAAGGCATCCGTACATGGGCAGTAAAAGTGATTGCTACGCGTATCGACTTCAACACACGCAAAACAACCGGTACAGATATCGCCGGTATTACAATAGATCCCCGGGTACCTTTTAACGGTGCAAACCTGTCTGTATCCGCTCCGGGTAACGGTACACTTGTAGTGGTCCTGCAGGTACAGGCATGCAGCGATCAGCATCCGTCCCAAAACAAACAACTGCTGACAGCGGATATCATCGCTGTACAGGAAACAAAGGTTGCTGTAGTGAAAACGGCAGCAGTTGCACAAACTCATATACCCGTATCCGAAGAACAGGTATTACGCCCCGCACGTGCTTATAAGAAGCTGTCTCCTGTTCAAAGGGAATAGACCATCTGTTGCCATGCAATTGTATAAAGGTGCCCTCATATATTCATTACAGCTCATTTAGTCATACCGTATTTTCCTTAATAAGTTATTTGCAGCCCATGCAAAGGGCTTTTCTATTGCCGCAGCATTTCTCCTCCTCCCTGATCAGCACCTTCCTGTCAAGTCCAGCTCACCACCTGTTATACGTCCTGTATATGTATCGTATACACCGTCACAACGCCCGGTATACTAAAAGAAAAGGGCCAGCTAAGCCGGCCCTTTCTTTTAACTTTATCAGAATGATTAATTACCCTCCAACGGCACCGTAAACATATTGCTCACTCTACCACCCGGTGTCACAATGATATAGTTCAATACCATCGGTTTCTCACTCTTACCTTTCACAGGTAGTGATATCGCGCCGTTGTACAGATTGGCTGTCTGATCAGCTTTATGTCCGTCAACAGTATAATACACATTACTATTCGCCACAAACGGAATGATCTCCGCCGTTCTTCTGCCGGCAGCATCTGTACCAAATGTTACCTTCGCCTCCGGAATACGATAAAACACCTTCATCTGTTCCAGCTCCTGTAAACGTAATGGTAAGCGCTGGGTTGAAAAGTCATCATAGTTCTGCTGACTCCTCGCTGACCACGCCACTTCTGACAATGCCAGCATACGTGGGAACAGCATATATTCCAGTTTATTATTGGTACCGATATATTCTGTCCAGAGGTTAGCCTGTACACCCAGTACATGTTGTTGCTGTTCCGGTGTCAGGGAATCAGGACGTGGATGATAGCTATATACTCTTTCCAGCGGCAGGAATCCACCAATAGCTGTTGGTTCATTCTGTTTGTCTTTAGACTGATAATGGTCGATGTACAAGTGACTATTAGGCGTCATGATCACATCATGTCCCATTCTGGCCGCTGCAATACCGCCTTTCTCGCCTCTCCAGCTCATCACAGTTGCGTTAGGTGCTAATCCGCCTTCCAGTATCTCATCCCAACCTACCAGACGTCTGCCGTTCTTATTCAGAAATTTCTCGATACGGGCAATGAAATAGCTCTGTAACTCATGCTCGTCTTTCAGCTTCTGCTTCGCAATAAGGCTCTGTGCAAATTTAGACTCCTGCCAGTGCTCCTTTGGTACCTCATCACCACCTACGTGGATGTATTCACCCGGGAAGATCGCCATCACCTCTGTCAGCACGTCTTCGAGGAATTTGAACGTCTCTTCCTTCGGACAATAGATCGCATAATGCACGCCCCAGTAACCCGGTACGTGGTACATGGTATCTTTACAGCCAAACTGTGGATAGGCAGCCAGTACGGCTGTACTATGACCCGGCAGTTCGATCTCCGGCAGAATGGTGATCTTACGGTCAGCGGCATATTTTACCAGCTCACGCGCCTCTTCCTGTGAATAATAACCGCCGTGTTTTACGCCATCATACACAAAAGGTTTGTAATCGCCATACTGTCCCAGAATACTGGAATCACGCCATGCGGATACCTGTGTCAGTTTCGGGTACTTTTTGATCTCCAGTCTCCATCCCTGATCATCTGTCAGATGCCAATGCAGTCTGTTGAATTTAAAATAAGCCAGCAGATCAACGATCTTCTTCATTTCATCGAGTGAGAAGAAATGTCTTGCTACGTCGATCATCACGCCACGGTAACCAAACTCCGGCTTGTCATTGATGTTGACTGCCGGCACTGTCAGTCCGCCGTTCTGCGTTTCGATCAGCTGCAATACTGATTGCAGTCCATAAAAACAACCTGCACTACCTCCCTTGATAGTGATCCTGTCAGCCGTTACACTCAGGCTATAAGCCTCTTGTGCGGCGGCATCTGCCTGATCTTCCAGCACAATCGCCTTTCCGCTGGCCTCACGGGCCACCGTCAGTTTGATACCATAACGATTCAGGAGAAATTCATTGAACAGGTCTGCATTTTTTCTTGCCGCATCACTTGCTGCAACCAATACTGTCTGTTTACCTAATACAAAATGGCCCGCCGCTGCCAGTACAGCAACCGGTTTCGGGATAATAGCGTAGTTACTTTGTGCATGAGCGCCACTAACGCCGAGTGTTAAGACCAAAATAGATGCAATTCTTTTTAACATCTTGTTACTTTAATAGTTTACGAATTATTTGCCTGGTGTAAGATTGCAATGCCTGTAAACATGGAATAGACCCCTTATTGCCATAATATTCTCCTATTATGATATTATTTATACTGGTTTTCCGTAACGGGCTTCGTTAGCAGCCAATATAGAAATAATTTAATGGGAATCAAAGCTCAGCTGGCTATAGTCCATTATATTTTTCAATTGCAATTAAATTCCTTAACTTAATAGTGGTATATTATAAATAACAGCTAAGTTTCGAAGCACCCCAGCAACCCCAATATATCCTTCCAACCTGGTTAAAACATTACTGAGAAATGTCAAGATTAGCGCTATTGGCGTATGCCAACGACATGAAAGATGAGCCGCTACATTATGTCGAACAGGAGATCAAAGAGATCAACACCTACTTCGGAAACATCAAAAAGCACTTAAATCCGGATATCCTTATAAGTGCCACTAAAGATGATCTGTTCCGTTATTTCGCCGACCACGGCCCGGATATCGAAATAATGCACTTTTCAGGACACGGCAACAGCCTGGCCCTCTTCTTCACAAAAGACGGTGCCTTCAGAAAAGAAGGGCTCGCAGAACTGATGGCTTTTGCACCCAACCTCAAACTCGTATTCCTTAACGCCTGTGCTTCCAGAGAGATCATAGACGTACTGCATACCCCCGATCCTGCCAATCCGCAGAAAGGTGTGCCTATCGTCATCGGCACACAACGTCCCGTATACGATAAGGTAGCCAGCGATTTCTCCATCTACTTCTACACCGCCCTGACCAAGTCATGGCCCATCGGAAAAGCCTTCGACTTTGCAAAGACCTTCGTCTTATCCGGCGAACACTTCGCATTGTTCCCCAAAGGACCCAACCGTTACATAGGTACTAAACGGGCCGCTGTCATGGATGATGATCCGGATGATGAAGCAGCACAGAAAGAATTTCCGTGGGGCATATACTACAAGGAATCTCTGACAGACGACTGGTCCATTACACAATACCTCAACGAAAAATATGATAGTCAGGAGAAATATGCCCCCAATGATGAATTGATCCGGGCACTGGCCTCCAATGCCAGCCGTTTATATAGTAACCTGACCAAAGAAAGGGACGCACTCATCGCTACCCTCTATGATAAATCAGACCTCTCCGCAAAAGAGGTGCTCATAGAAGTCGAAAACATCAACGATAAATTCAACCGGCGTAACAACCAGCTCAAAGAGATCAATGACCTCTACGCCGCCTATATACAGGACCCGCAAAGCCTGAGCGATATCGCTGATAAACTCATCAATACCTTTCCCCTGCCATTGGGTAAACTCCTTCAGCGGATGTATTCTTTCAGTAAAGAAAACCTCCTCACAGAAGACGACTATGCAGAATTTCTTGACCTGCAGATCAACTTCTATGAAATACTGGTCAAACTGGCCGCCGCCACCATCCTCTCCGACCTGCTGGAAGTATACGGCATGAAAGAGAAGATCGGGAAAATACTGGTGTTCAATCCGATCCAGAAGGAGATTATCCTGAATTATTTCCGGCAGACCAAAGACAACGAACAGGACTTTGACTACACCTCCTTCATCGAGGTCATCAGTCAGGTATTGAAAGAAAACCTGAAAGATGAACCGGACATTGCCCCCTTTGTCAAAGAATATCTGCATTTCGAAAGCATCAACACCTATGAGAATAACTTCTTTAATTCTCATATGGTGATCAAAGGCATCAAGGCCAAACTACCTATGCTCAATACAACAGCCGCCTATATTCATCACTGTAAAGAGATCGAACTGGGACTCATCAATCTCCTGAAGGAACTGTTCTTCATTCTCCAGTACAAGATGGTTGTTATCAAAAACGTAGAGGCCATCCGTAAGCGGAATGTGCTCGCCAAAACCTACTTCCATAAATACATGTTGCTGGAACAGCGCATTTCCGACCGGATGGAGGTAATGGAACTGCAATCCCTGCCGGAATACGCGGAATCCTATTCCGTGATACTGGTCAAAGAGATCTACAGAATGTTCGAGTACCTTTCCCTGTCCCCCTTCCTGATCGATAAAAATGTGCTGTGTGAGTTTGATGGTGTTGACCTCTATTTTTACAACTACACAGAAGGCAATGGCATCGTCTATAAAAGCCTGACCAACAACGAAAGACTGATCCACATCCAGCCGGAAACGCAGGATATAGAACTGGGCGCCGCCACCATCACCAGAACAACGCTGCGCTTCATTGAGGATATGGCGATCAAAACAGACCGGGAAAAGAACAGGATCACCAACCGTCTGCTGCAACTGCATGCGGAATTCGCATACTACCGGTCCAAGATTGCGGCCACACCGGTCGCCGTACAAAACAACACTCCCATAAACAGCCAGCCATGAAATTGATGGAAAATCCCTTCAAACTGCTGGAGTCCTACACAAAAGAGGATAAGGACATATGGGGTGGCCGGTCGGCAGAAATAGAACACCTGTACAATCTCTCTTTTGCGGCCAACCTCATACTGGTATACGGTACCTCCGGCGTTGGTAAAACCAGTCTTATTCAATGCGGACTGGCCAATAAGTTCAGACGCACCGACTGGCACGCCGTCTGGATCACCAGAAAGGACGACCTTAACCAAAGCCTGACCGAAACACTCTCCCGGGAAGCCGGGGATAGCCCCTCTGCGCCTCCCTCTCCGGTGCCGGAAATTATCCGGCGGGTTTATTTAAAGCATTTTAAGCCCATATTTCTCGTTTTTGATCAATTGGAGGAATTATTCATCTTCGGATCAAACGGCGAAATTCAGGCCTTCATAAACATCATAAAGGAGATTCTGAGCAGTGACATACAATGCAAGATCATCCTCGTGGTCCGGGAGGAATACCATGGTCACCTGAAAACATTACAGGATGCCGGTCTGCCGGTCTTCAAAGCCTCCGTCAAGATAGAACCCATGAATATTCCGGAGGCCTCGGAAGCCGTCGCCAAACTCCTCGACAAGTATAATATCCAGACACCCGATGCGGATCACCGGGCCTGCGCGGCCAGAATAGCCACCGACTGCTCCATAGAAGGACGGGTCGATCTGGCCAATCTGCAGGTATACCTCTTCTGGGCATGGGAAAAAGCGGCCGAAAAAGCCCCCCCTGACGCAGACATCGCCTTCACCTACAACATTCTCAGGGAGATCGGCGATGGCAGAAACGTGCTCGCCCGCTACCTGAATGCCGTCGTCGAAAGGGTCTCCAAAGGCAAAACAGGCGGCGTATGGTTCCTCCTGCAACATTTTGTGTCCCGCTCCCAGACCAAACAGCCGCTTCGGCTCGCCGAATTACAGGACATCGATCTGCAGACGGCCCGTATGTGGCTCAACGAACTCAGTAAAAGTAAACTCGTGAAATGTGGGAGGGAAACAGACAACGAAGTCTATACCCTGACGCATGACAGTCTCGTGCCCCTCATCTCACAAAAGAAAACAGCCGCATCCAGAGGCAGGAATATCCACCCCAGCGTACAGGGTAATCCTTTCAAAGGACTGCCCTCCTACGAAGAAAAAGACGCCACCATCTTCTTTGGCCGTAGTGTTATTCTCCGGGAACTCCTGACCTTCTTCGAGGATAAACGCCTGCTGGTTATCGTCGGTCCCTCCGGTTCGGGTAAATCTTCTATTATCAAAGCCGGTATCATCCCTACATTGAAAACGGAAGGTTATGCCGTTTTTAATGGTGAACCCGGCACACATCCCATGATCTTCGGCAGGGATCTGCAACGCCGGCTGACAAACCTCAGCGGCGCCAAAGCCCTGATATATATCGACCAGTTCGAAGAACTCAGTACACAGGCCAGCACACAGGAAAGCGAAGAATTTATCCAACTGCTTAATGACATCCAGAACAGCAGCGATCCCGGTCTCCAGCAACTGAAAATAATCCTCAGCGTCCGCGCTGATTATGAATATGAATTTGAAAGAACGCTCACCGGCTGGCGGGAAGCCAAAAAAACAATTCCCGACCTGATGGAAAGCGCCGTCAGAGAGATTATTACAGAACCGGCTTATCTCGCCGGACTTGAATACAAACCGACCTACCTCGTTGACAATATCGTACGCGATGTCATGCAGTCCAACGGCACACTGCCCCTGCTATCCTACGCATTGGAACAGATGTATATCGAGTATGAAAAAAGTGGCGCCAATGACGGTTTTCTCACAGAAGACCATTATAATGCGATCGGCGGCGTAGTAGACGGTCTACGGCTCCGGGCATCCAAACTATACAGTAATTCCGATCCGGAAACCCAACACACTATCAAAATGTGATGCTGCGTATGCTGTCACTCAGTATCAATGAAAAGGCCTCTAAAAGAATACTGGCGGAAGACCTTGTGTATGAAAGTCCGGTGGAGAATGAACGTGTACAGAAAGTGCTCAACGAACTGGTGAACAGCCGCCTGATCGTATCGGGTCCGGATGAAAACGGCCAGATCTACTACGAACCAGCCCACGATTCTCTCATCCGCTCATGGAACCTGATCGGCGACTGGATCAAACAATTCGGTAAAGACCTGCTCTATCTGCAGCAAGACCTTTCGGATGCCGTCAAACAGTTCAAACTCAATCCGAAAAAGCTTTGGCATGATGATCCGAAATTGAATACCCTGTTGAATATCATGAAGTCACCCGACAACTGGTTAAACAAACAGGAAACCAATTTCGTAAAGAAAAGCCTGCAACGCAGGAATGAACTGGAAGACAGAAAGAAAAGAAGAGAACAGGAACTGGTAGAAGAAAAAATAAGCCGGCAGGAAGCAGTAGCCAAACTGAGTACAGAAAAAGAAAAAAGGGAAAAAGAACTGCTGGAAGAAAAACTGAGTAAACAGGA
The DNA here is from genome assembly GCF_007896845.1 of Chitinophaga pinensis. Taxonomy (GTDB): domain Bacteria; phylum Bacteroidota; class Bacteroidia; order Chitinophagales; family Chitinophagaceae; genus Chitinophaga; species Chitinophaga pinensis_C. Next base: position 42,696 of record NZ_VOHS01000025.1, read on the forward strand.
AGCCATTGCAAAACTGAACAGCGAAAAAGAAGCCGTCCTGCTCGAAAAACTCAAAGGGGAAAAAGCAAAAACCCGGTTGCAGAAACAAAGAACCATCCTGTTGGCACTGGGCCTCATTTCTTTGCTCATCGCGGCCAGTTATGTATATAGTCAGTGGAATAAATCAGAAAAGTCTGTCCGGCAGATACAGGAACTCAATCACCGGCTGCAAAGCTCTGCGGATGATCTCACAAAACTGAATCAGTCGCTGAACGTTACCGCAGAAAAAGCCCGGCAAAGTGCAGCGGAAGCGAATATCGCCAGACAAAAAGCAGATTCCGCAGCACAGCAGGAAAAGAAAGCACGCACCATTGTCGAAAGACAAAAGAAAGAACTGCTGATAAAACAAAATGCCTTGCTGCTCTCACAGGAAGAGGTAAAAAAATATTCGCTCTCCCTACAGGCGAAAGCCGATTCCCTGCGTACATATTCCGATTCTTTGAAGACGCAGCTTGTCATCATCCAGAACAAAACCCGGGAAGTAGAATATGCAAAACTGACGGCTGCCTATCTCACAAAATCCCGTTCGCTGATGCATTCGGATCCGGCAATGGCCTATCAGCTGGCGCTGGAATCTTTGAAGTATGACAGTGGTAATCAGAAGATCAAAAACTATATTCACGACACTCTGGACACCCGTAACACATTCTACGAATCTTTTATTGTTGAGAATGTCTCTTCTGCATTCTTTGCTGACAACGGGAAAACAGTACTCGCCATACATGGAGATAATAAATTTCGTTTACTGGATCTGGTCAATCATAAAGACACCAATATCATCATCAATGGCAAGATCCTCTCTGCGCAATTCAGTCCGGTAGATAACAGTGCATTAATCGCTACCCGAAACAATATCTTCAGCTATAATGCCAACGGCGTCTTAAGAGCTACCTCAGAAAGAATGGAGAACGTAGTAAAAGCAGTATATACCGCGAGGGGCAGAATCATCGTCGTGACCCCTGCAGAAGTCCAGATCAGAAAAAACGTCAATTCAACAACGGCAGTGGTGATCCCTTCGGGTAATAATGATGACGATACGGAAGTCAGTTCCAATGACTCCTTATTATACATCAGAAAGAATGATATCATAGAAGCATATGACCTGACTAACGGCCGGCTGATAAGAACTTATCAGGAGCCTAACAGCTTCCTTGCCAAAGGCGGTAATGGGTTTATCGCTGTATCCGGAAAAAGATTATTACTGGCAAGAAGTGCAGGCAATAAAGTGGTGCAGGAAAGATATTTCGTACCACTGGAAAAAGATTACTCGCGGGTGTCCATTATCAGTATTGCAGATAACCTGCGCACGCTACTCTTCATGGCAGAACCCGCAGAACAGCAGGTGATACAACAACAGCAACAGGTGCAGCAGCAACAGATCAGTAAGAACTTTATCAGACCACAGCTGAGTACTCCGCCTGTATTATATGCGTTCAGTCTGCCTAAGAACAGCAGGAAGCTCCCCGGTAATATTCCTTATGCGAGACGGGTGGTATTGTCAGAAAATGGCAACTATATTATCACAGGAGAAAGTGGTTCTTTGTCTATCTATGATAATAACGGCTACCGTGTAGAGAATTTTGGTGGTTATGCCAATTATACCTCATGGGCCTTCAATCCGGCCAATACAGATATGATCATGAGCATGAATGGCCTCAGGCTCAAACTCTGGGTAAAAGGCACACCGGATGCACTTTCTGCACAACGTAAGCTCAGAACATTCAGTTCATCCGAACTGGAAAAAGCATTGGAAGATATTGCTATCCGATAATTATACAATAACACAAGCAGCAGTTGCTGCTGCTTGTGTCAACGCTCATCAATCAGGAAATGCATAGGTTTCAGCGATCCATGCAAAGCCATCGTCTTTCTTTGTCACATGTCCGATACCCGGCCATGGCAGGTGATAGGAAAATACCATCGTGCGATCCTTCGCCAGAGATTCCAGCACTGTTCTCCGGGTAGTTGCTGCCAGTGTAAAATCAGTATCGCCATCAAATCCCCATTCCGGATGTGGGAATAGCAATACATCCGAATGTATGAGGTCTGCTATATGTACAATCTCTTCATTACCTGAGAATACCCGCACCAGTGTATGTCCGGGCGTATGACCGGGAGCAGCCTGCAGCCGCACACAGCCAAATAAGGTCTCCTTATCATCGAAGAAATGCAGGCGGTCTTTCAAAGCGGTTAAGGTCTGCTTTGTAGATACAAGAATCTTCGCCAGCAGCGCTTTATTACTAAATTTACTTTTAGAGAAGTCCGGCTTATCTGACATCCAGAAACGATGCTCTGTCGCTGACATATACACCTGTGCCTGCGGAAAAACCAATTGTCCATCTTTGCTGAACAGACCGCCGATATGATCCGGGTGTGCGTGTGTGATCACAATTTTTGTCACTTCATCTGTACTGATACCTGCATCTTTCAGTGACAAAGGCAGCCAGCCCGAGTCAGGCCCGAAGCCAAAACCAGCACCGGTATCGATCAGTATAACTTCTTTTTCTTTCCTGACCAGCAGCATATTCATACCCAGATCAACGGACTTTACAGAACGAAAACTATCTTGTAACAACTTTGTCACTGCTGCCGCCGGCACATCCTGTGCAAAATGATCCTGCACGGGGCTCATTACAATATGACCATCTGTAACGACCGTCATTTCCAGATCTCCCAGCTGAAAGCGGTGATATGGCCGCTTATTGGCCGCTGCTGCGGAACGGGCCAGCAGTGTACGTAAAGGTAATGTGGCGCCAAGGCCCATTATGGCGATGCTTTTTATCAGGGTTCTTCTTTCCATCTTCAAATATTTAGATCAAAAGTATGGGGGTTGTATCTTTGAGTCAAGTAAGTACTTTTTAGTATCCTGGATACCAAAAAGTAACTAACATTGATTTTCAACATCAAAAAAATGCCCGCATGGCAAAGAAAAATATAGAGGGCCCTATCTGTGCAGTCGATTTTGCATTCAGGAGAATAGGTGGTAAATATAAAGGCCGTATTATCTGGTACCTGCATCAGTATAAGGTATTACGTTATGGGGAACTACGCCGCAGCATACAGGATATTACGACTAAAATGCTGACACAGACCCTGCGCGAACTGGAAGAAGACGGGCTGGTACACCGGGAGGTATTTCAGTCAATGCCTCCGCGTGTAGAGTACTCACTGACAGCCGCCAGCCAGCAACTGATACCATTTATTGATCATTTACGGGAATGGGGAGATAAACAGATGGCAAAGGAAAACATACCTGCTATCAAGAGCAGTTTATCATGTGTGATCACGGAGGAAGAAGGGGCCGAAAAATAAAAAGCCCCGGCAATTGCCAGAGCTCTTTACTGTAAAAAACGGATTATATCCGGTTATTTCATTTCAACGCCAACTGAAACCCTTGTTTCATCATAAAACAGGTTCAGGTTTTTAGGTTTTGCACCCGCTGGCAATTTGAATTTATTCTCTTCTGATGTTTTTGTAGACTCTGCATCAACATTTACAGTGTTGTAATTGTCGTGGGTCAGGTTGTTACCATTATCCAGCTGCAGACGGAAATCGTTTGGATTAAAGAAAATACCATTACCACCTACTGCATTTTTGTTGGTCACTTCAATTTCGTAGGTAATTTCAGTACCCGTTACTTTCCCATCAGGGTCAGTTAACTCAATACCTTTTGCATTCTTTAAGCGAACAAAGACTTCTTTTTTCTTGCCCAGAAATACGGAATCCGGAGCAAAGGTAATTGCGAACGTTTTAGGCTCGTTTGCGGGTGTGCTGGCAGCTGGGGTGCTTTCAGACTGCTGTTCGGAGCTGGGGGCCTGTTGATCAGCATTCTCAGTTTTGTTCTTTCCTTTACATGCAGCCATAGCTACCATGAGGGCAACAGAAGACACAAGAATGATCCTTTTCATCGTATAATTATTGGTTTAGAATTAAAGATGGATGGTCAATAGAAAAATATAATGTATACGAATGTAAGCACTTTTTATATTATCTGCTATCAAATCCGGTAATTAACGTATCAGGATAAGGGTTAGCATCCAAAAATGCGTAGAACTACGTATGTCTTTCTGCTAATATTCTACAAACAGCTTATCAGGATAACACCAGAGCCAGCGGTCTCCCGGTTCTGCCGAAGCTACTACCGGATGTCCTGTAGCATGATGATGACGGGTCATATGTTTATTCGGTGACTGATCGCAACACAGGGTTTCGCCACAGGTCTGGCAGGTACGCAGATGCACCCAGTCTCCCCCACTCTTGATGCACTCTTCACAGACACCTTCCTGACCGATTTGCACCTCTTTGATATCTCTGATGTGTTGACAGGTATTCTGTTCTTGCATAATGACAGGAATTAATGTGATATAATTGCGTTAACAGGTAACAAGATAACATATTCCAACTGCTTTTGTAACAGCATTTATTGTCATAAACCGGCTTATAGCTGCATCTTTCCACTCCTGACATCTATATAACCATCTGCAACGGCGTAATAATGGTATAATAAGGGAATGTATCAAAAGAGGATCAGATAATACTAATGTTACGTTAATGCTACGTTTAAAACGTAGCATTAACGTAACATTAGTATTATCTGACTATAGTTATACTATCTGATGGATTTCAGGACAAATGCCTGTACCACTGTTGCCGGAATGGCCAGCGTAACTGTTCTGGAAAAACGGGCGATATTGATCCCTGCTAATGTACCATAGATATCAAATACGGGACCGCCACACTGTCCGGACCTGAGTATCCCATCGTGCGCAATCACCGATTGAAAGCCATCTCTCCGCTCACTCTTGCCGCCTGCAAACATATCTGTCGCATGGGTAACAGGCTGTTGAGGACGTTTTGCCAGCACAATAGTATCATTCACTTCAGACACATACCGGCTGGTACCCCCTGTTCCGTCAGCACTTGCATCAACCGCATGCTGCCGGCGCTTTATGATCACAGTATCACCCGGCCAGTAAGTAAATAATTCCCGGCCATAATCCATCGGCTCATTCACCGCCACACCATTGATACTTAGAATTTCATCCCCCGGAGTGGCTCCTTTTCCATCTGCGGGAGATCCCGGCATTACATAGGTCAGTACAAGGGGCTTCTTGTCGGGTGCAATAGCCGCACCCAGAAAACCCAGACTACTCATCTTTGGAAGACTGAAAGTATCCTTCCCAAATACGCCGGCAATACCCAATGTATCCGGCAATGGAGATAATAATATAGCTCCGCGGCGAAGCCCCTTCTGCTGTTTCAGGGGCATTTCAATGCCCCCTTTCACGCGTGATGCCAGTCCAAGCAACACCAGGTCATTCTCCTTATCACGGGCTATCGTAAGGGCTTTTATGCTTTTACCATTATATATAACAACCGGCTCTTGCCCTACCTCACTATTCTTACTTACCACAAAAGACTTCCCCTTTACAGTGATCAGCATACCATTGATGGCGCGCTGCTGATTACCTTCTGCACTCTTCACACGTACACAGGCTGTCTTATCCAGCTGATTTATTTTCATGGTGCGGTTGAGATCTTCCAGCTGATCATTACTGCTGATCAGCTTTTCCGCCGGATCTGTCTTTATACTATCTATGATCTCCGGGTACTTTGTATAATGGATCGGCTGCGTAAGGGCCGTCCAGTATTTCCGGTACAGATCAACAGGTACATCGTAGTTTTTACGCTCATCAGGTTCTATGGCACTTCTCAGACCAATCACCCGGCCGAGGTAGTCGAATAGCGGTCCGCCGGAATCCCCCGGTTCCATCATACAGGTTGACTCAATAAACCCTTTCTCATTCTTTACCCGGGTGATATGTCCCATGGTCATCATGGGCAATGGCTGATTCAGCGTTTCCGGATATGCAATACTGAAACAGGGTTCATTGACCTTCAGGTCATATGACCAGCCCATAGGCGCAACCGGCCAGTCACCCGGTGTAAGTAGTTTCATCATGGCTACATCAGGCAACTCAGGCGTTTCAGGGAAGTTAATCTTACCCAGTGCCTGTGCAATCGCGGATCTGCCATCGGCAAAAGTCACCATGTAGGTCTTACCGGGTATCGTAGTATGCGCTACGGTCAGAATATGCCCCTCTTTTGTAACAACGACGCCGCTGAAGGTCGCACTCATTTGTTGTTGAGTAGTCGTATCATAAGCCCACATCCTGACATAAGCAGGTGGGATTTCGGTACTGAGCCGCTGGAAGGTTGAAGAAAGTGTCTCATCAATGCGCTGACAATAGGTATTTCCCGCCAACAGGAGCAGGAAAAGAATTAATAGTTGGTTTTTTTTCATTTTTTAACCGGATATAGGGCACCGGAAAAATAAAGATAATCTACCGCTTGCAAGTTTTTATACTCCTGACAAGGAAAAGCACAGGTCCCTTACAATGAAAAGCTTAGATATATATATAAAATAATTATCTTGCACTATTATCCGGACTAAGAAGGACAATACAAGCATGAGACCTATACCAAAGTATGTATCCCTGCTGCTGTTACTGCTCATAGTAACCAGTCAGGTAGCCCAAAGTCAGCAAATGAGCTTTACAGTTATCAGGACCTCTCCCATCTCTTTTACCAGAAGCAAAAGACTCTCTGCAAAAAGCATGGACCTGCCCTGCCAATTACAAGGACAAGGACACCCAGAAGAAATATAAGGAGATATGGGACGGGCGAACCGAGTTTTTCACCGGCGCTATCAAGTCTGATAACTATGTCTATGACAAAGACATCTACAACTATGTGTACAGCATTGTAGCAGACCTCTGCAAAGGGAATAAAGGCTATCTGCCTGCACAGCCATTCCTTGTGCTGGACAGAAGCCCATCTATCAACGCCTATGCAGTAGGCAGTAACGTGATTGCGGTCAATCTGGGTCTGATCCAGTTTGCCCAGACAAAAGAAGAACTCGTACTGACACTTGCACACGAGCTCTCCCACAACATCCTCCTGCATGCAGAAAACAGTATGAAGAAACGTGCCGAGTGGCTGACTTCCAATGAATATAAGCAGTCTATGGATGAAGTGCTCGACTCTAAATACGAGCGACTGACCCGTCTGAAAAAAGTATTCGAAAACTTCTCCTTCGATAGAAGCCGTCACCAGCGCTACCATGAAGGAGATGCCGATTCACTTGCTATTGTACTGCTCAAAAACGCAAACATCGCATTCGATCCGAACGTGTTCCTCCGCCTCGACACTGCCGACATGTTGTATCACCAGCCGCTGAAACAACCGGTTAAAAACTACTTCACCGCATATGGTATCACCATAGAAGACGCATGGCTGAAGAAACGCTCTAAAGGGCTTTCTACCAGAAACTATAACTTTCAGGAAAATGTGACCATGCAGGATTCCCTGAAAACACACCCTGATTGTGTGGACAGGTATAACAAAACTAAAGTGGCTGCCACAACACCCGTACCACAAACACCGATTCCTGCTGCTATCCGGGAAAAAGCCAATAAGATGCTGATATGGAATATGTATTGTAACATGAATCTGGCGCCATGTCTTTATCGCGTACTGCTGGCCAAAGACAAGGGCACAAACGATCCATGGTATGATTTCATGATTCACAATATCATGCTGGAATTATTCCATGCTGACAACGAGCTGCATCGTTTTGCCGCTATCGGGGTAACGCAGAAGGAATATATCTCCAAAGACTTCTACGAACTGCAGACCTCCTGGAGCAGATGCCCCGCGAAGAACTGGGTAAAAGCTGTCAGCAAATGCAGAGCGCCGGTTTCTGGAGCAAAATGCAGGAGCAGGAACAGGGCTTCAGAACGCTGATGCAGAGTGTTGCGCTTGGTACCGACAACAGCGAGGCAAACAAAACAAAGGCTGCCAAAACCTTTATGGATAAATATAACAGCAGCCTGTACGGGGAGTACGCGAATGACCTGAAGAAAGAAAAGGAAAGCAAGAAATAAGCCTGAACCTCTTATAATGAAAAAAATCACCCTTCTTTTACTGATACTCTCTCCCCTCCTGCTACAGGCCCAGACGAAAGTCTTCAAGGAAGTGCATGAGGGTATTTCTACTGAATTCAAACCCATCTTTCAAAATGGGAACCTTATAGGGTATCTCACTTTTTCGGAACTGGAGCGGGCCAATAAAGACTCTTTCAATTACCGGATCGATATCATGGACGAAAACCTGAACGATCTTGGTATTGTAAATTTCAAAGAGAAGAAACTGGATCTGCAACAGGTATCTTTGTGAATGATACCCTTTGTATGGCTTACCTGAAAAGTAATGTACTGGGTTATGACTGGGCCAACAGAAATGAAAGGAATGATTCCCTTGCCAAAGGTTACCTCTCCCTGTTCGCACAGTTCATCAGTCTGGATGGTAAAATCGCCCACACTTTTGAGAAAAAACTGACCACGGATATCCGGGTGGCATGGTCAATTATCCGGGATGGTCAGATCGGTAACGGCGGACTTAAACATCGCCTGCAACTCAAAAATCAGGACCAGAAAGGATTTACTTTTTTCTTCGGAGACGATGAGCATACTTATCTGCTGGTCTTAACACACAGGGGGAACTGCTTTGGGAAAAATACATTCTGGAACAAGGCGACCGCTACCAGCTGCTGACTTCCAACAGAGATGCTTTCTGCTGATCAGAACAGATAAGGCGATGGCAATGAGCAATTTACGGTGATCTCCTATGATACGGATACAAAAGCCGGCATTCTGAAATACCCTTTGCAGGATCAGTTGCGGAATCCGTTATGGGTAGTTGCATTCGAGAATGACCCTGCCACTGGCAATCCATATCTGGGTGGTTATATTCATGATCCGATGGCTGCAGGCGCTTACCTGAATACAAAAGATGTCGTACGCCACATCTCTCCGGTATGTTCACTGTCAATGTTAACGGACATGAAAAAGCGGCTGTAAAACGCCAGTTTACTTACTGGAATGACGGCACAGACGAAGAACTGGCAGCCAATGACTTTCTTTCAAACAACAACGGTTTTATGAAAGAAGTATACGGTTTCAGAGACTTCAGTGGTAACACCTATATCGCAGGCCTGAATAACTATCGTAAATCCCGCTACGGCGGCGTAGTGATGCTCCGCTGGATGCAAAGGGAAAACTGGCGGTAGTAAGCCCTTTCGCTGAGTCAGACCTCGATCCTTTCTCCGTAAAGAAACAGTTTGATTTCATCAGTATGCCACCGTTCTACACAGTATCTTCTTCAGAGGCCAGATCCGTTTATCTGATCGTGAATGATCAGGTTAATTCGATCATCTATAATCTGGATAAAAGCAAGACTGTCCGCGTCATTCCGCACAAAGACGGAGGTGTACGTACTTATATTATCCTGCCAAAGAAGGACATGTTATCGTAGCTGAATACAATAGAAAAGAGAAATACACGAAGTTGTCTATAGAAGCGATATAAATAGCTTGTAAACGCTATAAAAAAAGCCTTACACGTGTGACGTGTAAGGCTTTTTTATCTGATTCCTGATTAGTAATCCCTACTTCCTGATTGCCTTATGTCTCTGCAGATACAGCTTCGCTGACTCACTCGCCGTAATGATCGCACCACCTAATATCACAATATCTTTAATCACCAGCCGACCTCTACCAGAAAGGAAAGGAAATCCCCAGTCCGTGTCTGTCAGATGTGGCACCCAGCTCTCAGGCGTGGTCACGAGGAAGGAAAGGGTACCCAGTGTCATAATGAAGATCAGGAGACTACCTATCATACTGGCAAACGGAGCGACCTTATACAAGGCCACCAATATGGCCATACTTACCAGCAGTACACCCAATCCCGCAGAAAAACCATAGGTGTTATTCGCAGTATGCCATTCATGGTTCTGAGCGATCAGTTCGCCCTCTTTATTCTGGTGTGTTTTATATTCATCAGGATGATGATAAAAGAAGGACATAAAAGGGCTATTGGCCACAAATGGGACAATACCATCTGCCTCATAAGTAAAGAACTTCAGACCTCCGATCCAGAGGAATACTACAACAATACCAAAACGGACGGCCTTTTTACCAAACTGATCGAGTTTGCTACGAACTGACGATTGAATTTTTCATTTTTTTATAGTTAGTTGTTAGTGTGCTTATTGACGATGTAAAGTTAGGCAGGTCTGTCACGGCAGAACATGGACGATACAGTCTGTCACTTGGACAAATATGCCAGGTGTCAGGTAAGGGTACAATAAGACGGGTGTATTACTGAGGAAGGTCAGCCACGATGGAAATGCCGGTCTTCTGCCGGAAGGTCTGGGGGGAAACCTTTGTAAACTTCTTGAAAAAGCGGCTGAAATAGAATTCATCGCTGAATTGCAATGAATAAGCGATCTCTTTGATACTGCGCCGGGTCAGATGTAGCTGTCGCTTTGCCTCGAGAATCAGCGCTCCTGTATCATGGCAGAAGGCGACTTCTTAAAGTATTTTGTACAACGTTTGGTAAAGTTATTGGGCGACATAGCCAGCAGTTCGGCGTAGTCAGCCGGCTTGTGTAAGGTCAGGTAATGTTTGTCCAGCAGACGCCTGAATTCTTCCATCTGTTCATCCCGTTCTCCGGGATCTGGCTGATTGGCGGCAGATCTGGTTTTAATACTACTCGATTTCGCGAGGAACAGCTGTAAATAGCCCGCATGACGATCTCGTCACAACCGCTGACGTCAAACTCCTCTGCCAGCTCCTCCAGCAGATTCCTGAATATTCGCGCCTCCCGCTCATTTAACTGTACCGAGGGTTCGATATAGATATTATTAAACAGCAGGCCATTACATGCCACCTGTGCTTTGTGATATTCTATACAATAGAAATCACTATGAAATTGCAGCATTGCCAGTTTGCAGGGCTTTGGCTGCTCAATATAGATCATTTGCAGAGGCGTAGAGAATAACAATACAGGCCCTTTAAATGGAAATGCACCAAAGTCTGCATGAAAGATGCCTTCACCTTCTTCCACAAATACAATCGTATACTCGGCATATTGCACAGGCTTCGCCAGACAATCTTCTCCGGTATCGAGTCCGAGTAAAGTTTCATTGGAAGAAGAACAGATTCTTTTCATGCACACAGCTGATTATCTGACGAATACAAAAATATGGAAGTAAATATAAACAGATTGTCCGTCTTACGGTGATGAAAGTGTATTTTATGGCAAATCCCAATAGCCGGGAAATAACAAAGCGGAAAGGTGATCCCTTCCGCTTTGTCTGTAACGGTATATATTTCCGTTATTGCTTTATCAGTCTGAATTCTGTTCTTCTGTTCAGCTTATGCTCTTCCTCGCTGCAGTTTACACCATTACCACATCTATTCAACAGTTTAGTTTCACCATATCCCTTAGCTGAGATCCTGTTCTTTGCGACACCTTTGGATATCAGATAATTCATCACAGACGTCGCACGTTGCTGAGACAGCGTGAGGTTAAAGGCATCATTGCCACGGGCATCCGTGTGTGCACTCAGTTCTACCAGCTTGTCAGGGTTTTCCTGTATGATCTTTACCAGACCATCCAGTACCTTCGCAGCCGCCGGATTGACAGCCGCCTTACCGAAGTCAAAATAGATATCCAGTAATCCAGCCTTCACGGAATCAGCCGATGGCGTTGTTACAGGTGCAGGATCCGGCTGTTGAATCGCCACCGGCGGTGTTGCTATCGTATCAGCTGCATCAGCGGTTACCTTCTGCGGCGCATCATCCTTAACAGGCGTTTCCGGAACGTGTGCAGGTATTTCCTCCTCCGGCAGGTAAGCTACCGCATAAATATCATCACTGCCGCTACCCCCTTCCCTGTTGGAAGACAGATAGGCAATACCTTCATCAGTTAAACCGAAGGCAAAATCATCCTGTGGTGAATTCAGCGGATAACGCATATTCCTGATCGTACCGGTCATCTGACCAGAAAGCATCTTATGCAGCTTTACGCGGTAAATATCAAGCCCACCCATTCCAATACGTCCATCACTGGCGAAATAGAGGATGTCTCCTTTTATGATCGCCGGACTGCGTTCATTACCCGCTGTATTGATCGTCTTCAGGTTTGACGGCGGGCCCCACTCTCCCGAAGCAGTACGATAACACATATAAAGGTCAGTTCCCCCTGCACCACCCGGCATATTGGAAGCAAAGTACAGCGTCATACCATCCGATGTAATAAACGGATCACCTACTGAGTAAGCATTTACGTTATTGTGTGTAAATGCCACAGGCGCGGACCATTTACCGGAAGCATCCTGTCTGCTGCTATAGATCTCTACATTGACGGTCGCTGCTTTGCCTTTCGCACGATCTCCCCTGCCGGGAATGCGCGTCAGGGTAAAGAACATCTCTTTCCCATCTTTTGTAAAGCTGGCAGCACCCACATGGTAACCGGTACCGGTCTGTAAGGGGAACATAGCAATACTATCGCCATTTGCCGGCTTAAGGAAAAGATGCAGATAATCATTGCCCGTCCATCCGTTTAACAAAGGATCGGGCTTGACTCTGGTATCAAAGCGCAGGAAAAAATGCCGCTTTTTAGGCTGATGTGCGCCACCGGCGAAACGGTCGGACGTAAACACCACACCGCCCATATATGGAACCGCACTCCAATCAGATTTACCGGAGTTCAGGGCCTTATAGTTGTCGATCTTTAAACGGTCAGGCGATTGCATCCAGCTGATGGCCGAATCGCAGGAAGCGATCCAGGTGCGTGACAGTTCAGGCGACACCGTCGTAGCTGCAGCCGCATATTTTTCGTATTGTGCCCGTGCTTCCGGATACTTTGAATTATTCTGTAAAGCCCTTGCATAATAATAAGTGTTCTCCGCTTTACTGCCACTCATACCCGTAGCCACCGCGTACCAGCGTTCTGCCTCCGGATAGTTATTATTAAAACGGTAGCAATCTGCAAGGCGTTCCGCAGCGTGCAGACTTGCCTTTTTATTATAAGCTTTCTCGTAGAGTTCAGTCGCTTCTGCATACTTATAGTTATCGTATGCTTTATCAGCCGCCTTAATAATATATTGCGCCTTCGCAGAAACCGCAGTAAGCAAAAAACTTAGACCGATCGCGTAATGTATTGTCTTCATCGTCAGCATGATTAAGCAATCAGAATACCCTTGGCGTGGCCATCCTGATGTTTTGTTTATTAAAGGTGAACCCTACAGAGATCTCATGTGTGCCGCCGCTGTAGTTCTGTAAAGGACCTACAGAAAAATCATAGGCATATCCGATACGCAAATTGGGTACAGGGAATACTTCTACAGCTCCCACCGCAGCGTTACGGTACATCAGGTTTTTCTGCAGATAGCTTTTATCATACATCTTCAACCCGGTTCGGTAAGAACCACCGATCCAAACCACCTCTTTCAGAAGTACGAATGCATTCAGATCGAGACTGGTCGGACCACCACGGTCGTCTTTCAGGAGAAAGGACGGTTTCAGCTGAATGTCCTCATTCAATGGGATCAGCGTACCGGCGGTCAGATAGTAGTGTAGTTTGGTCTGTGGCAGATAAAGGAATCTGCCCTTATTATCAAATGCCTGTACAACGAGATTGTCTACAGAGAAACCAGCATAGTAGCGATCATCCGAATAGAATATCCCGGCTCTCGCATCCGGTGTCAGTCTGTGAAGACCAGCCGGCATATCCGTCTCCGGATCATTCGGGTTCAACACGGCGCCGTTAATACCGGTTTGCAACATCCCTACGCTCAATCCCAGCGCCAGACGGGAAGTCCCTTCCCTGTTCAGGCGGATGCGATAAGCATAACTGACATAGGCAGAAAGATTGTCCTGTGCACCCAGTTTATCACCGGATAACTGCAGGGCCAGTCCGACGTTACCGTCGTTGGCCACCGCATCCACAGCCAGCGAGAAACTTTCCGGAGCACCCTTCAATCCTGTCCATTGATTACGGTAAAAAGCATGCAGGTTCAACTGCTCCTTATACCCTGCATAAGCAGGATTGATATAAATGCCATTGAACATGTACTGGCTATACTGTGCATCCTGCTGTGCATGCACAGACAATCCCAATGATGTCAGCAGTCCAGCTATCAAAAATATTTTTTTCATAGTTTAGGTCTGAGGTTCACATGATTATTTGAAAGCCCTGATCAGTGTAACGTATCCTTTCATCACTTCCCATTCTGCACTACCGTTACGTCTGATGCGCAGCAGGTAGTAATAGGTTCCTTCATTCAGGCCGTCACCTTTCCAGTTATTCTGATATCCTTTTTGTCTGTACACTTCATTACCCCAACGGTTGACAATGATCAGCTCATTCTCCGCATACTGGTTCAGGCCCCGTATTTCAAAGAAGTCATTCTTACCATCACCATTCGGTGTAAACAGATTCGGTACATTGATACTGGTCGCTGTGACCGTCACCGCAACAGTCGCCGCATTACTCAGCTGACCATTTGCATTCTTCACCTGATAAGTGAAACTATCATCACCGGTATATCCCGGATCAGGGGTATATACTACAGTACCATCTTCGTTTATTTTCACGGTGCCATGCGCCGGAGATGCAACAACTTCCACAGAGGTCTTATCCAGTGTAGAATTACGCGCATCATCATTTGTCAGTACATCAATCGTAACAGGTATATTGGATTTTGTTTCACCTCTGTCATTCAGGGCCACCGGATCTTCTATCACAATCACCGGCGTTACATTGATATTTACTGTTACAGTGGCGGTACCACCTTTGCCATCACTGATGGTAATATTGAAGTTATCCGGACCACTATAACCCGCTGCCGGCGTATAAGTATAAGTACCATTGGCGCCTACAACCGCCGTACCATGCGCAGGATCCGTTGCTTTTGTAAAGGTCACCACATCGCCATCAGGATCAGTACCACTTACAGTACCGCTGACAGGCGTATTTTCCGGTGTCGTTTTAGAATCTCCAAAACCAGTCGGCGGATTATTCACTGGTGTGGTAATTACTGGTCTGACAGTAATATCCACCGTCACAGTTATACTACCACCCTTTCCATCATCAATCTTCACAGTAAAGCTATCATCACCTACATAACCCGTTGCAGGAGTGTAAGTATAAGTACCATCTGCACGCACAAGCACAGTACCATGCGCAGGATCTGTTGCTTTAGTGAAGGTCAGTACATCACCATCTGCATCTGATCCGCTTACTGCACCATCTACCGGTACATCTTTATTCGTGGTCCTATTATCACCAGTACCTGTCGGAGGCGTATTCACCGGAGGTACAACTACCGGTGTAATAGTAATGGTTACCGTCACAGTAACACTGCCACCCTTACCGTCATCTATTTTAATCGTGAAGCTGTCCCCACCACTATAACCAGCTGCTGGTGTATAGGTATAAGTACCATCGGCACGCATAACCACGGTACCGTGAGCAGGGTCTGTTGCTTTGGTAAAGGTCAGCGGATCGCCATCTGCATCAGCACCCGTTACAGCGCCATCGACAGCTACATCCTGATCCGTTGTTTTAGTATCACCTGTACCTGTCGGAGGTGTATTCACCGGAGGTACGACTACCGGTGTAACGGTAATGGTTACAGTCACAATAGTGCTGCCACCTTTACCATCATCTATCTTCACAGTGAAACTATCACCACCGCTATAGCCCGTTGCCGGCGTATAAGTATATGTACCATCTGCACGTACCACCACCGTACCATGCGCAGGATCGCTTGCTTTGGTGAAAGTCAGCGGATCGCCATCTGCATCAGTACCCGTTACAGCGCCATCTACAGCAACATCCTGATCTGTTGTTTTGGTGTCACCAGTACCAGTCGGAGGTGTATTTACCGGAGGTACGGTTACCGGTGTAACGGTAATCGTCACCGTAACAGTTGTACTACCACCTTTACCGTCATCTATCTTCACGGTGAAACTGTCACCACCGTTATAACCAGCCGCTGGTGTATAAGTATACGTTCCGTCAGCACGTACCACCACGGTACCATGCGCAGGATCGCTTGCTTTGGTAAAGGTCAGTGGATCCCCATCTGCATCAGCACCCGTTACAGCACCATCTACAGCTATATCCTGATCCGTTGTTTTGGTATCACCAGTACCTGTCGGCGGTGTATTCACCGGAGGTACGACTACCGGTGTAACGGTAATCGTTACTGTTACAGTAACACTACCACCTTTGCCGTCATCTATCTTCACGGTGAAGCTATCGCCACCGCTATAACCTGTTGCTGGTGTATAAGTATACGTACCATCAGCACGTACTACCACGGTACCATGTGCAGGGTCGGTGGCTTTGGTAAAGGTCAGTGGGTCACCGTCCACATCGGCGCCCGTTACAGCACCATCTACAGCTACATCCTGATCCGTTGTTTTGGTATCACCTGTGCCTGTTGGCGGATTATTGGGCGGTGTATTCACCGTAATGTTTACCGTTACGGTAGTACTGCCACCTTTGCCATCATCTATCTTAATGGTAAAGCTATCACCACCTACATAACCTGCTGCTGGTGTATAAGTATAAGTACCATCTGCACGTACCACTACGGAACCGTGTGCAGGATCGCTTGCCTTGGTAAAGGTCAGGGCATCACCATCCACATCGGCACCTGTTACGGCACCATCTACAGGTACATCTCTTGTTGTTGTTTTTGTATCGCCTGTGCCTGTCGGCGGATTGTTTAGCGGTGTATTCACCGTAATGTTTACCGTTACGGTAGTGCTGCCACCTTTGCCATCATCTATCTTAATGGTAAAGCTATCACCACCTACATAACCTGCTGCCGGAGTATAAGTATAAGTACCATCTGCACGTACCACTACGGAACCGTGTGCAGGATCGCTTGCCTTAGTAAAGGTCAGGGCATCACCATCCACATCGGCACCTGTTACAGCACCATCTACAGGTACATCTCTTGTTGTTGTTTTTGTATCGCCTGTGCCTGTCGGCGGATTGTTCGGCGGTGTATTCACCGTAATAGTTGCTGTTACGGTAGTGCTGCCACCCTTACCATCATCTATTTTAATGGTAAAGCTATCACCACCTACATAACCCGTTGCCGGTGTATAAGTATAAGTACCATCAGTACGTACCACTACCGAACCATGTGCAGGATCGTTTGCCTTGGTAAAGGTCAGGGCATCACCATCCACATCGGCACCTGTTACAGCACCATCTACAGGTACATCTCTTGTTGTTGTTTTTGTATCGCCTGTGCCTGTCGGCGGATTATTTGGCGGCGTTGTAACTGTAATATTTACGGTTACGGTAGTGCTGCCACCATTGCCATCATCTATTTTAATGGTAAAGCTGTCACCACCTACATAACCCGTTGCCGGTGTATAAGTGTAAGTACCATCAGCACGTACCACTACGGAACCATGCGCAGGATCTGTTGCTTTGGTAAAGGTCAGCGGATCTCCGTTTACATCTGCACCTGTCACGTTACCATCAACAGGTACGTCTCTTAAGGTGGTCTCTGTATCGCCAGTACCAGTTGGTGGCGTATTGATTCTTGTGATTGTCAGCGGGAATGTCTTCGTATCCTGTAAAGTGCCTCCGCTACCGGTATTACCTCTATCAGAAATATTGACTGTCACCATCACTGTCGGTGATGGATTCACTATCGTCATGTATTTAACACTACCAGCGGCGATAAAGGCATTGATGTTTGCAATCGTGCCTGTCAGTGACAAGGCCCCTGCAGATACACCTACGGTTACACTGCCACCTAAAGAAGCGGCAAAGGTGCCTTCCGGAACAGAAATGGTTACGGTCACCGTGTTACTACCCGCATCTACATCTACAAAGGATACCGTCTATTCTTGCAGGCGTACCTTCTGTTACATTAATGTTTGCCGGAACAGTTGCAACAGGTGCATCGTTCACCGGTGCTACATTAATGGTCATGGTTGCCGGAGCAGGCGCATAATCGTATTGATCCGCAGCCACCCAGCTGAAGTTGGTTGTACCGTTCCAGTTCAGGTTAGGTACAAAGGTGATATCTGCCAGATCTGCTGCTGCAATTTCATCTCCCGCAGTAACCGGCACACCATTTAATTCCAGGGCACCATTAGCAGGCAGGGTATTCACCTTTATTTTTGTGAGCGTCGCCCCATCGATATCACTATAATTATTGCTGAAGTCAGTCGCTGCAAAATGCAATGTATTGTCTTCATCCACATTCACACTACTATTGCTGACAGCAGGCGGATTGTTCACCAGCACACTTACAACATAAGTATAAACAGCTCTGTCAGCATCTGCGTCATCACTGGTAATCTGTATGGTGGCAGTATAAGTACCCCCCGTATGTGTTGCCGGATCAAAGCTTACACTGAAGTTACTGCTGATACCACCTGCGAGGCTGGCAGCTCCCGGTTGCGCCGAAACAGTAAATCCGGCATCACCGCTGATGCTTACCACAGGCGTACCTGTCAGGTGTAGCGTACCTGTACCCGCATTCTGCACAGCGAAGTTGTGTACCACAGCAGGATCAGCAGCCAGTACCGCACCAAAGTCTGTACCGTCTGTTGTATTCACTGTAGTGCTATTATCAGCGATCACGGTAGCATTACCGGATACGCTGATGCGGGGGTCTACCAGTATTTTGATCGTTGTGGTGGCCACCGGACCATTCTCTGTACCATCATTTAAAGTGGTAAGGATCGTACGATCCGTCTGGTCAGGCGTCAATTGTTTATTATAATACTCAATCAGCCCGATGGCAGCAATATAGTCTGCCGGAGAAGCAACGCCTGTCAGTACAATCGTACCGGTACTATCGCCTGTTGCGATAATACCTGCAGGCAATGTTCCATTCAGGTGAAGTCCTTCGTTGGTACCATCCGGGCGGTTAGACAGTGTGATCGTAGCCGAAGCAACGGTACCGCCATCCGGATCGGTAATAGTCAGATCTGTATCGGTGATCTTTGCCCCCACTGCACTGCCGGCATTATAGTAATTCAGGTAGCTGTAATTACCACTGGCACCTGAGCTGTGATCAGGGTCCGGGTTTAATACCGGACAGTTATTTACGTTTATCGTGGTACTATATATATTATTATCATAGTAACACTCTGTATAAAAAGGATCCTGTGTACTTAAGGAAGCCAATGTAAATGGTGTACCGACTGTTGCGCCGACGCCCCCCGTTACAAAAGACCCGTTATCGTTCAGGATCATGGAGATATTGATATTCAGATTACTTCTGCCACTCAGATCAAGGTCGAAGGTAAAGTCCTTACAATCTCCCATTTTGATCTGGTCAGGTATCAGGCCAACATATATAAGGCGTGCATTCGCGTCTGTAGTCGGATCTCCTTCGTAGAAAGCAACCGGCATTCCACCATTGTTATTACCGGAACCCGGGTTACAGATCTGTACATGCGCCTTTACGATATTACAGTTGGCTCCTTTGGTGAAAGTGATATTGGTGGGGTTAAAGGCCACATCCGGACGGGCTCCAAAGAAATCGGCCGATAACAGGAACTGGTAAGACTGATTCGCCAGACCCGTTTTATTAGTAACAATCAGCTGACTCTTATCTGCTGTCAGTTTAAAAGAGAGGTCATAAGGGAATCCTGCTTTGAAACCAACGGTATTCGCGTGCGTCTTGGTACTGGTACTATCCAGAGGTACATCGCGGAAGGCGAAATTGTCCTCTCGTCTGCCGGTACCGGTGGAAGAACCTACCTGCTGATAATAATACCCGGTAGCTGTTTCTTTTTCAAGATCTATATATGCATAAGATGCCAGTGGGTTCT
Source organism: Chitinophaga pinensis (assembly GCF_007896845.1). Classification (GTDB taxonomy): domain Bacteria; phylum Bacteroidota; class Bacteroidia; order Chitinophagales; family Chitinophagaceae; genus Chitinophaga; species Chitinophaga pinensis_C. The sequence goes on from NZ_VOHS01000025.1 coordinate 62,464, forward strand.
CATTACTCTCATTATTGAAGTTGATCGCGTTGGCCGTCTCGTTAAAGTAAATAAAGTTCGTTCCTGAAGGAATTCTGAACGTTCTGGTAACGCCTGCTGCCGGGTAGGTAGCACTGGAAATACTCCGGATATCGGAATCGATAAACTCCGCACTCATACCTTGTCCCACTCTGTTATAAAATTCAAATACATAGGAATCGTCGAAGTCGCGGGCATAATTAAACGCACGTCTGATAATCAGATTGCTACCGCTTACGTAAATCTCTGCATTATATACACCTACGGCACCATCGCTGAGGTTTTTTCCAGTATAGTCTCCGCTGATAAAACCGGACGACAATAAAGGACCGCCAGTATTGACATTCTTGTTACTAATTACATAGGTGGATCTTCTGTCGTCAGAACCACCATTCGCAAGTGTAACAAATCCGTTCATCAAAGCATTATCAAGGTCCAGTACGAAATGCAGATTTGAATAACCTTCTTCCGTACCGTTATTACTATCCAGATCAACAACACTGGTATTACTACCCTTACCTACGATACTGATAACACTCGTTCCTGCAGGAATCGGTACCACCAGATCAGTGGCACTTACCGTTACACCATGCAGCATGCTGCGGATGACAGTTGGCAGTGGATTGAGTGAGTTGGTCGTCGGTGACAGATATTCAACATGATAGGACGAATGGATCCCTGTCGCGTTTTCAGCGATCGTCAGTGTAGAACCTGTAATTGAGAATCTAACGTTGTTGAGGTCAGGGGTCTTGTCTCCAATCTTACTTGCGTCAGGGATAACAGCACCGAGGTTTACTTTTCTCCATCCGTATACATTCGTTCCGGTACCAAGCGTATTGGTATTTTTTGCGTAGTTGAGAAAACCGGAGGAAGTGAGTGTGGGGATATCGATGATCGCATTGATCGTAATGAAGTCTTCATCTCCTCTTAAAGTTTCCGCATCTCCCGCCGGATTATTCAGACCGGTTTCAGATGCAACATACACTACTATCGACTTTGTGCCCGCCGGAATAGTGAATGTAGGAGCGGCTCCTCCAGGCGCCCTGTACTTGGTTTCTACACCGATAATATCGGCTTTTTTACCCCCCGTCGGACTACAGGGACTGAAAGGTAACTGTCCGTAAACAAGGATGGGGAAGAGCATCAGGCAAATACCTGATAACGCTCCGAAGAATTTTGTCTTCATAGGTATTTTCAATTAACAGCCATTTCAGACTGTATATTCACTGGTTAAGGGAGCACTCCTTACTTAAATAAGGAACAGAATATTGTCATCATTCCCGAACAATGCTCATAAAAAATGTCGAAAGTGGGTTTCCACATTCGACATTTTTCATACCGGGCACAAATATAGATTATTAACTTAATATCTTATAACAGAAAAAGGCAAGTCATTTTCATGACCTGCCTTTTCTGAAAAATTGAAACATTGTTATCAGATGCTTTCTTCGTAAACATTACCGAACCTGTCGGTAGCTTTCACCGTGATCTTTTTGGCCTCAGGTGAAGGTTTTGCGAAGAACATGTGATCATTGAGTGTAGGCTCGACGAACTTGTGCTTTTTAGGCAATTGTGGTCCGAGATAGAGTTCCACCGCCCACGGGTCGTAGGCTACGCGGTGCTCCATCAGGCCTTTTAATACGCCATCTTCATACCATTCTACTTTCCATTTGCTATCCCAGTTCCATACGTTGGCGGAAACTTCATCCGGCGATTCTTTTACTCTCCCTTTCGGATATACGCGAAGCTGTTTTTCTTTTGGTAAGCCGGTTGACTTGTAATACCATTTGATATCAGGACCGTCTACCTCATACACACCGTATCCGCTGGGCGTACCATCGCCACAAATAGGGCCGGTCCACCATGCACCGCACACGGTACCGTGGTTGTGCTCCATAATATCGCCTTCTTCCCAGTTATCATTAAAGTGCGTATGTCCACTCATGATATGTACTTTGTAGGGCGCCAGCATCTTATACAGCTGCTTTCTGTTAGCCACCGTACCCCCTCCTACTTCATCCGGTTTACCATTTCTTCTTTGCTGGCCGGTGAAGGTTGGAATATGTGTACTCAGCACGATCGTGCTGCCAGGTTTTACATGGGCGAGGTCCTGATCCAGCCATTGTAACTGGTTTTCAGTAATATAACCGATATAATTTTTCGCGGCGCCGAGGAAGAATACGTCATCCAGTACGATGTAGTGGATGTCTCCCCTGTTGTAAGAATAATAGGTCGGGCCAAACTGTTTCTTAAACGTATTGGACGAACCATCATCTGTACGGGCTTCATTATCCATATCATGGTTACCGATCACATTGAAGAAAGGAATACCTGTTTTGCCAACGGCTTCCTTATAATCTGCAAACAGTTCGAATTCATCCCAAACCAGATCTCCACAACCAATACCATGGATCAGCAGGTCTGTCGGGTAAGATTTCACCAGCGCCTGCAGGTCAGGCACTGACTGACTCATTAACAACTCGACGTCTTTCTTTGATTTCATCTGCGGATCAGCCCATACAACAAAAGCATGTTTACGGTCATCTACCTTCAGTTTCTCCAGATTGAAGTCGTTTTTGATAACGTTGTTACCTTTGCTCAGTGGTCTGAAGAAATTAGCAATTCCCTTTTCTTCCGGGAATGCATAACCTGATGGTACACTGATATATACAAATTCAGCGGTGCCGTTACTCTGGAGTAAGTAGTCGCCGTTTTTGTCGGTCAGTACGATATTGATACCGTCCGTAACCTGTACCCCCGGGATCCCTTTACCGTTGCTCTGTACCTTTCCTTTTAATGTAACATTGGAAAGATCGATGTTTCCTCTTCCGAATAATGGCTTTGCATTCAGCATTACCGAAGGCACTGTCAGCAGTGAACCGGTAATACCAAGATTCTTTAAGAATTTTCTTCTGTTAAGCGTCATAACTGTTTAATCTGTTTATTTGAGAACTGTAGCTCCTTCTCCTTCGATATCAGATAATGGTGAGCTCTTGGTCAGCAGTCTGTTATTCTGCGATCTTGCTCTCACCCATTTACCCAGCGCCGGATTGTACACACCACCCAGCATATTAAAATAACCCAGGTCAGCCGTGTTATACACCAGACTCAGAGTATTGGAACCTTGTCTGTAAAATGGCTGCTGTGCCATGGTAATAGGGTTAACAATATCATAGAAATCTGTATTGGCAATACGATAGCCTTTATTACCGGAGTAAAGGCTGCCGCCAGTAGAAATAAAGATGACATCTACCGGCGTAGAGCTGGCGGTTACCGCTGAATCTTTGAATATCGCCATACCGAATGCGTTACCACTGTTAGCGAACAGACCGCCTGTTTTCAGACCAAACCCATCGCCATCATTCTTGGTATAATCAAACGCTCTGATCCAGTTGGAAGAGCTGATATTGGTAGAACCTGAACCGTTGATCAGTTTACCGGCGCCGCCCACATAGAAGAAAGTACCTTTCTTTGCGGTACCCTGGCTCAGACTCATTTTGTAAGTACGCATGTTACCAGTCGCCCAGCCATTGGTAGGATAACCCGTTGGCGTAGATGCATTTGCATTATTTGTCACTACGAAAGCATATGGCGTCTTCGCAAAATCAATATCCGTTGTGGCCATCAGCTGTACATACTCATAGTTACCATCTCCACCTGCCACATCGCTCATAAAACCGGTGATCAGTACAGGTGCTACCTGAATCTCAGAACTCAGCTCCACCACATCTTTTCCGGTACGTACACGAAACTGTGGGATCAACTGTCCTTCCTTGGACTGTGAATTGAAGGCAATACCGAAATAGTTCGCATTCACAAACGCCTTATTATTTGCAAATGTGGCATTCGCTTCTGTGTGCAGGATGATATCTCCAAAGCCATCATTCAATGTTTTATCGCCTGATAAAACATCTGTCGGCTTAGGCAGAGGATCAAAAGTACCTTTCACAATCACAGACAGTACACTCTCATAAGCATCCGGATTAGCCTGCATCTGACCGATGGTCACACGCATGATCGTAAGAGAATTATCAGATGATACCTTCTGAATATCGCCTTTGGTAACACCTTTTATCTCCAGTATACCGTTTACCCTTGACAGGGTTTTACCATCGATATGGATGATAACAGAATCTCCCGGCACAAAGGAAGCAGCATCAGCGCCTAAAGGAATTGAGATACCACGCATTGCAGACAAGCGACGGGCATCCTGCACAACCAGCAGTCCTTCCGGCAGGTTGCCGCCGGAGTGATCTGATACGACCATTGCTGCAAGACTGTGCCCTCCTTTGAGGTTATCATTGTTCAGTACAAGGTCCTGTCCTCTGTACAGGTTCCTTATATCCATTATGGCTACATAAGGACTTATTTCCGCACCGGGATAATTATCCTTTTCACATCCCCAGAGAGAGATCAGCGAGGACAATAAGAAAGCGTATATAAATATCTTTTTCATGACAGTATTTTGGTATTGAATATCAATTATGGTTTTTGCCACCAAACCTGGGTAGAGATCTGATCTGCCCCTTGTCTGGCAACTGCCAGTTTATAATTTGTCGGATTAGTTGATTGTACATAAACAGGATAGGTCATCCTTGCAGGCATTACGCCACCATTTTTCAGGCCCGCGCCTTTAGGCAGGATCGGGTGCCCGGTACGACGGTATTCAAACCATTGTTGCATATCCATCAGGAACAGCGCATAATATTTTTGCTTGTGGATCCTCTCCATTTTATCTTCGAAGGATAGCTTCTCATCCCACTCGATATCTGCCGCTGTCAGGAAGTCTTTGACAGGAACAGCCCAGTTAGGCAACCACAATGTGATACTGTTCTGTGCACCATCATTATAGTAGGTTTCTGCAGAACCGGTGATCCAACCTCTGATAGCACATTCAGCCAGTATAAACTTAAGTTCTGCGTAGTTCATCATCATACCGGTCAAAGGCTCTGTCATCAGAGACACTGCAGAGGTATTAGAATAGAAGTAACATTTCTTAACCGGGTTCTCGCCGGGCGCATAACCGCTCGGAATACCCTGATAAGAACCGGAGTAAGGAGCAATCCCCCATCTGTTAATGCTGCTGGTACCATAGGTAGGAATGTCAATACGCGGGTCATTCCAGGAGCTCAGGTTGTCGATGAAGAAGCTGGCAATACCGGGTGCCCTGAAATCCTGCTCTCTGACACCGATGTACGGAGAAGACAGAGGACCTACACCGGTCCATCTCAGGATAGCTGATTCCGCATTGCTGGCCATGATCGGATAAGTTTCCACGATCTTTTTAATTCTGGCTTTACAGAATTCAGTCATTTCAGGTTTGCCGGACACTCTCAGTAATAAACGCAGGTACAGTGAGTTACCGAACTTACGCCAGTTTGCCACAGAACCATTATAAACCGGGTCACTGACATTACTGATCGCCGTACCTGTCGTTAACCATACGTTTGCGGAGTCCAGTTTGTCGAAGATATCCATATAGATATCTTTCTGTGCATCGAAAGTCGGTTCATAGATGGCGCTGTCTCTCGCTTCGTTAGACTGGAAATATGGAATATCTCCGTAGGTATCTGTCAGTATGGAATAAATCCATGACTGACAGATAACAGAAATACCCATATAGGATCTGTTGTAGGTCATCGGTCTGCTGGCTACTTTATACATATCCTTAAAATTGGTCAGTTCAGAATATAGGCCATTGTACAGATAGTCTGCCCATGTAGCACGGTAGTCGTATCTGAATACCTTACCTTCCGCATCACTCGGATCTACCGTTACCTGCATCAGCTCATTATTGAAGTTGCGGTTACGGAGCATATTATAGCCAAGTGTGCCTACCAGTGCCGGCGCCATCAGCTGTTCAGGCAATGCTGTAGGTGTTCCGTTCGGATCAGTGTTGATCTCTGTGAAGTCTTTCGTACAGGATGAGAAAAGCAGGCTACCCATCAATACGACAGCTGTGAATTTATATATAACTTTCTTCATTGCTTTTAAGATTAGAGTACGAGTACCAGGTTACAGCCAAGTGTACGGGTGGAAGGGAACTGGCCCACTTCAAAGCCCTGTACGATATCAGTGCCGGTGATTGTACCGAATTCAGGATCGAACATCGGCCATGGAGACCAGATGAACAGGTTACGACCATATACACCAAATGTTGCACGCTGGAAACCGATACGTTTAGCCACCTTTGGATTCAGGGTATAGTCAAGACGTGCCTCACGGAATTTGATAAAGTCAGTACGGAAAGTGCTACCTTCTGCATTATCCACGCCATAGTGAGAACGATAATATTCATCGATATCAGTAGCGATCACGTCGTTCTTGCGGAACTTGCCATCACCTTCCCGTACAACACCATTACCAATGATACCATTGTAACGGCCAGGCAGTGTGTTGGTAGTTTTACCCTGCTCTGCCAGTTTGTAGTGCATCAGGGAGTGTGCGACAGCACCATACTGGCCATCGAACTGTATACCGAGGTGGAACTGTTTGAAAGTAAAATCGTTGGTGAAGCCCAGTTTAAACTTAGGGATCGTATTACCAAGGTATTTCACACCTTCAGTAAGCAGTGCCACACCTGTCGTTGCATCATAAATAACCTGTCCGTCAGGAGAACGCTGGTAACCGCGACCATACAGGTCCCCCATGCTACCACCTACCTGTGCTACGATCTGGCCACCACCTACATAACCGGTTTTCAGTACTACAGAACTGTCTACCAGTTTCTCGATCCGGTTACGGTTAGAAGAGAATACGATATTCGTGCTCCATTTGAAACCGCTTTTGGTGGCGATCGGCGTACCATTTAATGCCAGTTCAATACCTTTATTGCTTACCTCACCAGCATTGATCAATACCTGATTATAACCGGAAGCACGGTCAACGATACGATAGAGGTGCTGATCTTTGGACATACCTCTGTACAATGCAAGGTCAAATCCGATACGGCTGTTGAAGAACTTACCAGCAGCACCTACTTCATAAGAAATAGTTCTGAGTGGACGCAGGTTCGGATTAGCCAGTACGGAAGGATTTTCCAGACCACCACTATACAGACTACCCGCTGACGGATAGGTATAAGCCGTCATATAAGGAGTTGTACCACCACTACCTACACCAGAAGCGGAGAACCTCACTTTCGCATAGTTTACAGCAGCAGGCAATTTGAAATATTCAGAAGGAACGAAACTCAGGTTAGCAGAAGGATAAAAGAATGCGGCGTTACCCGTACGTGCCGGAGTAGCCAATGTACTTGCCCAGTCCTGACGGGCGGTAAAGTCTACAAACAGGTACTCTTTATAGGCCAATGCAAGCAAACCATATGCACTGTTGAATTTATAGCCTGATTTGTAAGGCATGGTTACCAGCGGACCAGCAGCGTTAGCCATACTATAGATGCCCGGATAGATCAGGGAATCCGCACGTACCTCATCTTTATTATAGTTATTTCTCAGAGTACTTCCACCAGCTGTTACTGACAACTCAAGATCTTTGGCGATCTTGCCCTGATATCTCACGAGGAAGTCTGTACTGGATTCCATACCGAAGATATTCTGTGTACGGAAGCTACCACGCTGGAATTTAGCACCTGCGTCATAAGGACGTTTCTGTTCGCGATGCTCGTTGGCAAAGTCAATGGATGTTCTTACCTGTACACTCAGTCCTTTTACGATGTTATAAGTCGCCTGTACGTTACCGGTAATACCATGACGGTTGGTTGAGTTCAGGAACTCATAAGAAACCGCGTATGGGTTTTCGGGGAAGGAACTGAAAGGATATTTAATCTGTTTTCCTTCCTGACCATTTACCCAGTAGTTTCTCAGTCCGTCCAGATCAGCATTTGGCTGCCAGAAGATATACCAGTACATCAGTGACTGGTTACCATAACCGGAACCCGGCAGGTTATCACTGAATTTATTGGTATAGTTTACTTTAGAAGAGATCTGCAGTTTATCATTCACTTTTGAATTCACAGACATCGCCACCGTATTACGGCCATAGCCTGTATTCGGCACGGTCCATGTGTTGTTTACATTTGTGAAGGAGAAACGTGCAGTTGTTTTATCAGTACCACCATCCAGACTTACAGAGTTTGTATAGGTCTGACCGGTCTTGAAGAATTGCTGTATCTGATTAGGATGAGCAACCCACGGGGTTCTTTCTTTACCCTGTGCCTGTGTGGCCGGATCATACTGGAAGAATTTCTGACCTTCGAAACGTGGACCATAAGCGGAGCTGGTACCACTGGTGCTGGCGCCGTCAGCAGATGCACCATAAGAATAATAAGCAGCACCGTCCAGACCCTGTCCGTACTCATATTGCAGAGAAGGCCAGCGGTTCACCTGTTCGATGGAAGCGTTTGAGTTAACCGTTACACCCAGTCCTCTTCTCTTCGGACTACCAGACTTGGTGGTGATGATCAAGGCACCATTCGCACCACGCTGACCATATAATGCCGCAGCACCCGGTCCTTTCAGTACGGTAACAGACTCAATATCTTCCGGGTTGATGTCGTTCAGACCACTACCATAGTCAGCCGGCATGTTATCACTACCGGTACCGTATGGCGTCTCACCGCTGTTTGCAGTACGACGGCCGCTACTCTGGTTGATCACCACACCATCTACTACGATCAGTGCCTCGTTGTCACCATTCAGGTTGCTTTCGCCACGCAGGATGATCTTGTTAGAACCGGTAGGACCAGCATTCGATCTGACGAGGTTCAGACCCGCTACTTTACCGGACAATGCATCTGTCCAGTTATTAGATACCGCATCCGTCAGCTGCTCATTTTTCACAACAGTAGCAGCATAACCGAGTGCTTTCTCATCACGTTTGATACCCAGTGCGGTAGTAATTTCAACTTCTTTCAGTGCTTTCGCATCCGGTAAGAGTTGTACGTTCAGCGTCTGGGTTTCTTTTACCGGTATAGTGCGGATGCTATAACCCATAAAAGAGAATACCAGAGATGTTCCGGGAGATGGAACAGCGATGGTATAAAATCCATCTTTATTGGTGATGGTACCTCTCGCACCATTTTTTGGACGTACGTTCACACCGATCAGTATTTCACCTCTTTCATCGGTTACTTTACCACGGATAACGATATCCGGTTGTCTGCGCATGATAACAAACGTATTACCGTTGCGTACAAATTCGTATTCTGTATTACGCAGTGCGGCTCTCAGTATTTCTGATACGGTAGCGCTTTTCAGGTTTACCGTTACTTTCACAGCGGTATTTACTTCGTCTTCGCTGTGATTTACGACGAAAGAGGTGTTCTTCTCAATAAACTGAAATACACTTTTCAGCGGCTGTCCTTCGATAGCTATGTCCAGCTTTTGTTCGCTGGTTTGTGCATAGACAGCAGGCATAAATGCAGTAAAGAATAACAGTACCAGCAGCCCCGCATTCCTGATAATCCCTTTCAGTTGCGGACAGCAATTCCCTAGCGGGCCTCCCCGCTTATTTGTACTCTTGTCCATTCATTTAAAATTTAGCTTTTGTACCGAATTTTTTCGATCCCTTAATGGGTGGTTGTTATTGTATAAATATTAGGTTGTCTGTAATAGTATAATCGATGTTACCCATGAGCTTCAACTGCTGCATGATATTATGAATACTGTTGTTCCTGAATGTTGCTGTAAATCTGCGTTTCAGCAATGTTGAATCTTTTACTTCAAAACGTACTGCATATTTATGTTGCAATACCTGTAATACTTCCTGTAAAGCGGCATCATGGAAATTAAACTCTCCTCTTATCCACGCAGTGGTGGTTGAAACATCGATGTCCTGTTTGGTAATTGTCCCTTTGTATTTATCTATTACTGATCCATTGCCGGCCCTGAGTTCTAACCATGGTCCTGCCTTTAAAATGCTTTCAAGAGCAACCCGTCCGCTGTTCACAGATACGGAGGCGCGTGTCTCTTCTTTATAATCTCTTACGGAGAATGAGGTACCCAGTACCCGTACTCTCATCTGTTGTGTTTTTACTACAAATGGATGTGCTGCATCCTTTGCGATATCAAAATAGGCTTCTCCTTCTTTCAGTACCACCATACGTTCAGTGCCTTCGAAGTTCTCCGGATATAGCAATTCACTACCGCCATTAATAACGATACGCGTGCCGTCTTTCAGCATCAGGGTAGCGTGATTGCCATCGGCCACCTTCATCACCTGATAACGTTTTGGTGTCTGTCCGCTTTTTTTGATATAAAGACCGGCCTGTTTTCTCAACAGGAAAGCACTTCCCATCACGAGCACCAGAATAGCGGCATACTTGCTCACTTTTCTCCAGCGCTCAAGGAATATCACTTTACCCGGTTGTACGGTTTGTTTAAGACGTGCAAGCGCGGCGGCTACTTCTTCGTCCGGTAGCTGGTGATCTCCTTTCTGTAAATAAGCATCCATTGGGAATAAAGCCGCCTGCTCCTCTTCTGTGAGAGAGTCAAGTAAATGCTGTAATTCCTCTTTTTGTGCGGAGGTTAATTTACCAGTTCTGAAATCTTCCAATCTTTTCCGGATATCCTGCAGGTCCATTTAGCTGACTTAGTTTATTGTGTTTATTATAAGAACAGCAAAAGAAACAGGTCACCGTCAGCAATCAAGGTTAAGGAATTGTTACCAAAGAAAAAGGAAGCTGGCAAGGCGGGTACGCAGGGTACGGAGCACTCTTCCGATATAGCGCTCCACGGTTTTTTCAGATACGCCTTCCTGCAGGGCGATCTCTTTGTAGGTAAGGCCTTCTTCGCGGTTTAGCAGATAAAAACGGCGGGCGGATTCTTCCTGTGTATTAATGGTATGGTCGATAATCTGCTGTTGCTCTTTTATTTCCATGTAGTTGGCAGCAGCACTTGTTTCAATATATACAGTGGCGTAGGCGTCCTGTTGTTTCTTTTCTTTTAATACGCCTTTCAGGTGATCCAGAAAACAGTTACGTGCAATAATCAGAATATATCTCAACATCTCCTCTCCGTCTTCCGGCAACAGTTCCAGCTTTTGCCAGACCTTCAGGTAAGCCTCCTGTGCGAGGTCACGGGCCAGATCTTTATCACTGCTGATTTTTTCCAGGTATGCGACGGTATTACCATAGGTTTCTTTGAATAACCTATCAAAATACATCTCAGGGTCAGATGAAGGACTATGTTTAGTATTAATTCGCATCTTTATTTTAACCTGGTGTTTACGAACAAAATTACACCGCCATTGTAAAGGTAATGTTAAGTCTGTCTGAACAATATTCAGCAGACATAGCGTTAAAATCTCTTAATAAGATGATATTCAATGACAATAGCGTGGTAGCTGTACGTGTTAATTTTCAGGGCGCTAAAATAAAGTCGCAATGTTAAGTTTAGATGAAGTAATTGTTAACTTAAATGGATATTTTTTGTCCGGTCAGTTGGCCTGATACAAACTCTTCATATGCTCAAAATCGTAAAAGGTTAATCGTCTTATTCTAAAATAAGTATCCCAATATTCCCTGAGTGTATCAATATAATTTCTCCGGGCGTTGTCCCTTTCCGTCTGGGCCAGATTGAGGTCTACTATTGTCAGCTTGCCTGTCTGAAATTGGCTGTTGATCATTTCAAAAGATCTTTCAGCAATTGAATCGGTTATCTTTCCCAGATTGATATTCCCATTCAGCAGTTCTATACTGCTTACCAATGTTACTATTTCCTGAACAAGGTTGACACTGTCAATATTATTATTAAAATTCGTCAGTTTCTCAAGTGCAACAGATGTCTTATATCTATTACGACGCCGGCCCCAGTCAACAAGGGGCATATTAATGCCGACAGACAATGTTTGCTGATTCTTCGGATCTGTATAAATAGGTCGCAAAGAAGTTGACGCCCTGTTGAGGCCAAAATTTGCTACGAGGTTAATTTGTTGTTTTTCAGCTTTTGCCTGCGCAACATCTCTCTCTGCTTCGAGTTTCTTCCTTTCAAACGCTATATACTCCGGCCGGTATTGTCTGGCGAAAACAATCGCCTGTTCAAGCGGGATTGTCATTGCCGGAATATCTGCCGGCAATTGTAGTGTCATATCAGGATCCATATGGAAGCCAGCGTAGCCCTCAAGTGCTAATTTTGCGATTTTGTAATCATATCTGGCCCGATCCAGATCCTGACGGCTTCTCAGATGACGTAATTGCAATTGCATTAATTTGCTCTCAGAAGTAGTACCCAGATCAATTCTACGGCTTTCGAGAACATAATTTATGCTATCATTATTGAGATTACCTGAAGCTATGGCAATATTAACCTGTGCGTCCAATACGTCGAAGTACAATCTGACTGTCTGCTGAGCAATATTTTCCATTGTCTGAACATACTCCCTTTTCGACTCCTCATACAATAGTGGTTCGATCCTCTTCCGCCATTTGAGTGTATTAAAACCGAATACAGGCTGCGTAAGATGCAGGAAAACGGGCGTGCCATTATATTCTCTGTATTTCTCCTTAAAATCATAAAACTGACTCAGTTCCGAGTTAAGAGACAACAGCCCACCACTGAAGGGTATCTCCTGACTGAGACTAAACCCGAGATTGGAATAATTTTGCTGAACTGGCAAAAAAGCGATTTTACCATCAGGTTGTGTAACAGAAGTATATTGCTTACTATACGACGGAAGATTGCCATAAAGAGAAATTTGCGGCTTTAAATCGCTCCTTAAAGTCAAAAATTGATAATACCTGATTTCCTTTTGAGTAATTGCCACTTTAGACAGGGAAGATCTTGTCTGGGACAAAGACACCATTTCCGGCAATGAGATACTGTTTTGTTGCTGAGCAATAGCAAGCAAAGGGGAAAGTCCCACAGATAACAATAATATCCAGGCTGATCTTAATATCATATCTTATTCTTCCATTTAAACAGATACCAATATGCAAGAGGTACAAACCATGTTGTAAAAAAAGTACCGATACTTAAACCTCCAATCACGACCAATGCCATTGGTCTTTGCAAATCATTCCCTATTCCTCCCAAAAACAAAACCGGCACCATCGCAATACTGGTTGTCAGCGAAACCATTAATAATGGCTTAAGACATTGATCTCCCGCTTCATGAATAATACGGGAAAGTAGTCGCTCATCCCGTATCATTCCTTCTTGTATATATTGTTTTTCAAGTCTGACAAGAGTTTCTACCTTAAGTATAGGATCGTCTACTATCAGGCCCAGTATTACAATAAAGCCTATCGCAGCCATAATGTCCAATGTGCTCCCTGTTATCCACAAAAGGAATAAGCCTCCAGTAACTCCCAGAGGGATGGTTAGCATGACAACAAGCGGCAACAGAAGATCTTCATATTGCAAAGCCATGATAAATATAGCAGAAGTAATACGACTAAGAAGACAGTCAGCAGTTGTTTAAGCTGAACACGATCTTCAAAATACCTGCCGCTGAAATCGACTGAAAATCCACTTTCCATAGACGCTTTACGTATCATGTTCTGTAATTGTACGACGTCTGTATCCTGTGTTTTATAGAAAGCTGAATAATATACACCGGCTTTATCTGCTGCAATATATTTAGGTTGCAGACCATACGCCATATTAACAAACAGATTCAAAGGATACGAAGTGTTATTGGCGCCCGGTACGGTCATCTTCAACTTTTCCACCATACTCGTTTTCTCGCTGCTGAGTCTTACGCTATTCTCTCCTTCCGTCCCCTTAAGATTCAAAATATGATATGTTCCAAAAAGCTCCTGTAGCAGGTCCTTAATATCGGCCATCTGCACACCATATAACAACATTTTCGGCTCATTAAATTCCAGTGTCATATTGGGAACCATCAGGGTATTTTCGGCACGCGTAAGACCCTTAGCTGATAATTTTTCCAGCAGATGATCAATGTCTGCCGTTTTCCCATATCGGAATCTGGCTTCGAAATACGGGCGCTCATTTTCGAAAAGCTTTGTAAAGGCATTAGGGGCGTCAACAATATCAAACCCAGCTTTTTTGTAGTGCGTGGGCATCCATTCTTTATTAACGTATTGACCTTTTCAAGTTCATTTTCGGTTCGGGTATTGAAGTAAAGAACCGACTGCTGTATTTCACTATTAACCGGCTGCATCAGGAACTGCTGCATTCCAACCTCTGCTTCAGTAGAGGTGCAATATGGATGAATCAGGCGCTCGAGTTCGTTGGTCCGACGCAGGTTTTCGGCCGCACTTATTGGCTCATTCCAGTCTACTTTAAGCAGGCTCTCAGTTCTTTCGATATGTGGAAGGCTTTTTATCGGTATCCGGGTAGCCAGCCAACATCCCACAAACATTAATTACTGGATAGTAAAATACACTCGCCTGAATCGCAATATATTATGTATCATCCGGTGATATCCTGCCGCTACCCACTTATAAAATATGGTAATCCTCCTTTTTTCCGGAGTAGCGTGCTTCATTAGTATTGGGTAGAGTACCGGCGTTAAAATAAAAGCAACAAGTAATATATACCCATAGAAACAGAAAGTGCTATACTTTGGTCAGCAATCAATCACCTGAAAGACCGTTCATGAGTATTAATGGCACATAGACAGCTACAGTGGTTTAATACCTGACTGATAACGGGGACAATCACCTCATT
>NZ_VOHS01000026.1 GCF_007896845.1 Chitinophaga pinensis
TGCAACAAGATGTAATGAATAATAGGGATATACACCGGAAAGGGAGTTAGAAAACCCAATAGAAAGTGGCGATGGCATAGGGCTGTCAATTAGTTACGGCTAGGGTATACTCCTTCCAGAGCGATGATATAGTTCATACCAAGATAAGGTGCATGTTGTTGTGTGGCTGGCTACCACCTGCGATGCCAACATTGACACTACCGGTAACATTACCTGGCGCCAGGGTCGTGGTGTTATCCTGTGCTACATACGCATTGATAGAAGTTAGCAGCAGGACCACTACCTATTCTAGGTATGGCAGCAGGTACTAAACCCGGACCTGGGGTATTGGTGGTACCGGCAGCTGTTGAAGCTGATGGTGAAGCCACCATAGCACCAGCGGTTGCAACGTGGTTGTGCGCAGGCATCTCAGTAATGATGAGGGTGTGTGACGGTTCACCGGCTATCTCACCCAGATTAACATTTGGTAATCCAGGACCCTGACCGGTACCCACTGGTACACGACCTCTCAGATCTGGCAATGCAAAGGTGGTCTGACCGTTACCACCGAAAGTAGTACCGAGGAGAGAAAACAGAGCTGTGTTCTGTGCGATGGACAGGATCTGTCCCCAGCAGAGCGCCCAGCTTCTTGGCGCGAAATTGCCGCCAAACATTACGATCGCTGCGATAAATGGTTCGTACATCTGATGTGTATTTGTTTGTTTACTAATTAAAAATAGGTGGGTTTGTTAAATCAGGGAAGTTGACTACAGCGCCGTTTTTTTGAGCGGAGAGTGCGGCCAATGGGCCAATCATACTGTTGGCAGCGGCGGCATACACAGGACGTTCCTGTACAGTTGGGCTGCTGACGATGTTTACGAACTCTTGTAGGGCCATAGCATATCCATTGTTGGCAGTTACTTTTCTGAAGCGTTGTAGGTCTGCCTGTTGTGTGTGTTGAACAAGATAAGGCTTACCGGCATCCCATGCGTTTGTGGCAGAATGCTGGTCTTTCAGATAAATACTATTCGACAGATCTAACCAGGCTCCATCTGTCCCTTTAATACGGAAACCTGTGGCAATAGGCTGT
The DNA here is from genome assembly GCF_007896845.1 of Chitinophaga pinensis. Classification (GTDB taxonomy): domain Bacteria; phylum Bacteroidota; class Bacteroidia; order Chitinophagales; family Chitinophagaceae; genus Chitinophaga; species Chitinophaga pinensis_C. The sequence continues at coordinate 1,070 of NZ_VOHS01000026.1, forward strand.
TCCTTTGCTGCATCCATCTGAAGGGATAAAGTTTGTCCCTTTTCGGTGGTCAGACAAATCGTGCTGATTTCACCTGTTCTGAAAAACAGACGGGAATGCCCCTTTTTACGATCAGGATTGTTGACTACATAATCCTGTTTTTGTTTGACTACCTGCAATGAAACGAAGCGGTTGTCCTTTGTTACCTCCAGTATTCTGGCCGCAGCAATTGCGGGGTACACCGGATAAGAAGACTGCTCTTTTTCGTTTGTCGCCGCCAGTACGTCGTGACGCGCACCGGCCTGGATAGACTCTAAAGTACCGAACAGACCTTCTTTCGCCATATTGGTAACGGCCAGCAGGTCGCTGCGATAACTGTCTTCTTCCAGGGTAAAATACTGAAGCCCCGTTTTTTCGCTAAGACGAACAATGTCTCTGTGCTCTTCCAGGGTGGTGCCCATAATGGCGCCGCAGGCTACATGTTTACCTGCCAGCATCGCAGCTTTGGCTATCTCATAATGAAGCTGCCAGGGTGCTGCAATAACGACCGCATCGATATCCTTGCGGGATAACAGGTCATTATAGCTTTCCTGATAGACTTCCGGACGGGAATATCCCATACCGCTGAATAATTGAAGGCCTGCTTTGATAGCTGCCGGATCAGTGTCACAGATCGCTCTGACATCAATATCTCTGTGCTGTAAAGCCTGAGAAAGATACTGCTGCCCCCAGGACCAAGACCAATAAAACCGGTGCGTAAGCGGGAACCTGTCCCAGCCTTCAGATAGGAAGGTAGAAACGTAAGTACAGGGGATAAAATGGCGGCATTTTTTAAAAAATGCCTTCTACTGGTTGTATGCATAAGGAACTATTCCTGTTTTAGGGTCTGGTGTAACAGTCCATTAGGTTCCAAATAATAGAAGAAAGCTCGTCTCTCGATAAATATAGCTGTCCCTAGAAACGTGAGGTTTTCAACAGAATAGGGTCAAAATCATGGATTACGAATAATGTGGTAACAAAGATATATGTTCTTTTTTTTAGGAAGCAAATAATTTTTAAATGAGTATTTACCGGTATATGAATGAGATAGCAATGTTAGGGGCGCTAACTATCTGATCATCCAAATACCCTGAAGACTGGCACCAGTGTGGATATTTCGGAGGATTATACCATTAAAACGTCTTTACTATCTTATCAGCACCACCTCTCTTCGTCCCGGGACGGACAGATAGGGGCATAATGCGCCTGAAGTGACGGTAATAAACAGGAATGGTCTCTTGCAGACATAAAAAAGGCTGTGAACGCTCACAGCCTTTTAATAAGATTAATAATGAATGAGTTATTGCTTTCTGTAACCGGCCGTGTTGACAGCGGAGCCCTCCACCGGTTTGTAGTAGTTAGCTGTGTTTAAGCCGGCAGCGGCTACGGTTGCAAACTTCTTGTTTTCCTCTCCGCCGGTTCCTTCTACGGCATCACCGCCTACTTCCACATATACATAATTACGGCTGCCGATATTCACCCCGCCATTGGGTGCTACAAATATATTGGCATTCACGATCTGTTTACCCTTCATACCGGTATATCCGTTGATACGTAAACTATTCCCTTTCGTACCTGCGATGGTATTATTAATGATCTTTACGATCGCATTTTCGGTACCCCGCATACTGATACCATCGCTCTGGTTATTAATGAAAAGGTTATTACTGATGACGTGTGTCGCATTATTTTCACCGGAACCATAGAACTGGCACATTTCTCCCCAGCCATCATGTACATAGTTGTCGTGGGTATTGGTGTTCGTCGTTCTGCCACCGATCAGGATACCACCATTATGGGCGGCATTGTGCTGGGTACCCCAGTTGGTCACTTCATTATTATATATCTCCAGTCCGTCCACAGCGGCTGTCTGGATACCATCCAGTCCGCTGTTTCTCACCAGATTATTGTAAATCTTCACATTACGCCATTTGATCGGCTGCACATAATCATGTCCGGGTGTAAATTTGGAAGGAGAGCTATAGTAAGGCTGATTCACGGTATGATCCCAATAGGTAGCCGTATGACCGATGTACATCGCCTCATTTTTCGTATCCGTGATTGTCAGGTCATGAATGGACAGGTTCTTAATATAGCTATTCGGATAGGCGGTGCTGGCATCTCCTTTTATAGGGTCTGTTTTGGCAACGATCCCATTTCCACCGTTCCGGATGGTCAGGAAGCAGACTTCCATATTATCTGTCTTATTACCCATGTGGAGATCATGGTAGGCTTCGCGGGCTGCCTGTACGGAGCCGTCAATAATCAGCTGGTTCCTGTCGGACATACTGCCGAAGCGGATGTAATGGCAGTTATTGAATTCGAAGGCGACCGACCACGCGCCACCGTTCCAGTAAGGTTCTCCGACTTTAACAACAGTATTACGGTAGTTGCGGACAATAATCGGTTTCTTATCCGAACCACTCATATTCGTAATGAATACGGATTTGAAATTACCCTTGAGGTTCAGGATATCTCCCGGTCTGTAGGTATTATTTCTGTTGTCGATGACTAGTCTTCCATTTTTATCAGCAACCAGGGTATATTCTCTGGAAGCGGCTGATAACGTGTCGATAAGGGGCGTATAGTGTCTTGGCGTTAGTACTGTTTCTGAGGTGTAACTAAGGGCCAGAGCGAGAAAAGCTGCTACAATCATGAGAATTCTAAGTTAGCGTAATTTTTTAATCTGATATACTGAGTCCTGTCGAAATGATGCCGATTTCTCATGCAGTTGTTATTACCTGCTTCGTTATTAACAAGATACGTGCTGGTCATGCAAAGTTATTTTATTATTACTTACGACCGGAATCAGAATTGCTATATTTATTCAGCATATGGCAAAACAAAGTGCAGGTATCTTATTATACCGCCGGAAGGCTAAAAAGCTGGAGGTCTTTCTCGGGCATCCCGGCGGACCATTCTGGGCCAAAAAGGATCTGGGCAGCTGGTCTGTGCCTAAAGGTGAATATCTGGACGGAGAAGAACCGTTACAGGCAGCCATCAGGGAGTTTGAAGAGGAAACAGGCTATCGGCCGGCGGGCGACTTTATCCAGCTGACCACCATCCGCCAGAAAGGGCATAAAACGGTACATTGCTGGGCGGTAGCCGGTGATCTTGACCCGGAGAAGATTGTCAGTAATGATTTTGAGATGGAGTGGCCGCCCCGTTCCGGGAAGATGAAATCGTTTCCTGAAATAGACAGGGCCGCGTGGTTTTCTGTTGAAGAGGCCCGGGAAAAGATTCTCGAAAGACAGGCCGCCTTTATAGATGAGCTGGTACAAATGATTGATGAATAGTCTCTACAACATCTCCACAGTGTTGGTATGAATGTAGCATGCATACCCCCCTTAAGCGTTATTTATACGCTATTTACAGCACCTGAATCTGGCTTGATTTTTTTGCTCCATGGGTATGGAAAACAATACAGAAAAAACCTTGAAGATTTCGAGCAGCGCCTTCGATCATGAAGGTGTGATCCCTTCAAAGTACACATGTGAAGGAGAAGAAGTTAATCCACCGTTGCAGATCGACCAGATTCCACCGGAAACACAGTCACTGGCTATTATCATGGAAGATCCGGATGCCCCCAACGGGACTTTCGATCACTGGCTGGTATGGAATATTCCGCCTGCCACGAATATCATTGGCGGGGATAGTGTACCCGGTATTAGTGGAAAGAATGGCGGTGGTCAGACCGGTTATTATGGTCCTTGTCCTCCTTCCGGCGTACACCGCTATTATTTTTATGCGTATGCGCTGGACACAATGCTTGATCTGGATGGCGGGGCTGATAAGGCGGCATTAAAAGCTGCGATAGCAGGACATGTGATTGCGGAAGGCGTGTTAATGGGGAGGTATGAGAAGAAGGGACTTTAATCAATTAACAATTAAGAACTAATAGTTAAGCATTGCGCTTTGAGTAAAGACTTAATGCTTAATTATTAGTTCTTAATTGTCAATTGCTGCTATTATACAGTTTCCTCACCGGCTTGTGCATTGATCTTACTTTCTGCAATGATGGTCAGTGTTGCATCAGTTTCCTTTTCTTCTGCCAGTACAGTCCTCAGCAGATCAGCTACATCTGTTTCTCCCAGTGTGGCTGCCAGTGTTACCAGACTACCATAACAGGCAATTTCATAGTGTTCTACCTTTTGAGCGGCAATAATCAGGGCCACGTCCCGCTGCGCGGATCCTTCATCGGTTTCGTCTATTACCTGCCATCCTTCGTCAAAAAGTCCCTGTAAGCCCATACTCGGTTCTGCTTCTGCGGGCAATCCCAGTATTTCAAATACCCTTTCTACAATTTTCACATGTTCTTCCGTCTGCTGTCTGTGCTGGTCAAATGCCTGAATCAGTTCGTCATTGGTGGCTGCTCCCGTCATGGTAGAGAGCACATTGACCAGATGCTGCTCTGACCAGTAAACCTCCTGCAGCATGGTCACAAAGAATTGCTCCAGTTTTGAGTTAGTAAATGTGTTGGATTGTATCTGCATAACCAAACGTTTTAGGTGTGATGATTTTATTGAATAGTCACCTGTTTAAACAGCCAAATTCTATACCGCAGATAAGCTCCCAGAGTGATGGATGAAAGCAGCGTTTTTTTGTAGATAAACGTGCAGCAAACAGGGGAAATATTCTACGGATACTATGCTCAGTACGCTTAAAAAATCGTATCTTATATTAAAATCGGAGGACCTATGCGCAAGTGTGTTTTGTTAGCCATTATCTGCATATTGTTACTGCCCGTCATGACGAAAGCCCAGGAACCCGCAGTTACCCGTAGTGCAGCTTTTAATGATCCGGAGTATGGCTCCGGTCGTTTGTTGCTGGCCGGCAATGGGAACACACTTTATTTTCAGTTTACACGTAGGAAGGGGATAGCGGTGACTGTCTATGATGCACAGCGTCAGGCAGCACCGGTAGTGTATAATGCTGTCCGTTCATGGAACAACTGGCATATGGATGAAGCGTCATTGAAAGGGGTGTTTGAAATGAATGGTCAGGCAGTTGTTTTTATGGAAAAAGAAGTAAAGAGAGATTTGAACCTTTACCGGTTCATCTTTGATATCCATTCCGGTAAACTTATGCGGGAAGACCTTGTAGAAAGCGTACATATGAAGGGGTTGATATTACTGCCTACAGGAGAATTTCTGTCGAAGTTTTATATCAGGAAAGATCCTGTGTCTGAATATTATGCTATTGCCATCTGCAACGAGCGCAGAGGGCCGGAAGGGCAGAGGATAAAAGTGACGCATTATACCCCGGCACATCAGGTGATCAATACAGGAGAATACATCTCCACCGCAGATATCCATCAGCATGTTGTATTTCTGGATATGTATGTCAATAGTAACCGCTTTGTGAGTCTGGCATCCTATCATTACCGGGAGAATGCGGTCAGTGTGAAGAATGCAGAGATCAGGTTGTCTTCGTTACTACAGGGTACACCTGTATTCAGGCATCAGGCATTGGATAGTACAGGTGACTACAGGGATGTGAGAGCTGCATTGAAATATAACAGCGAGGAAGGAAACCTGTATCTGCTGACAGGCGTACATGCAAAAAGTGTCAGGGAAAATATCATTATGCAGCAAAGCCAGTTTGCTTTTGATTATGCTTTACAGATGACCATTTTTGATCCCTTGTCCCTGCAGATAAGGCGGCAGTATTTTGTAAAGCATCCGCAGCTGAATGATTATGTGAAAGATCACCTGAAATATAAAAATCCTTATTACGGTCTTATTCAGGATTTCTATGTCAATCCGGATAAGAGTGTTCATCTGTTATTCGAAGAAATCTATATAACCCAGGATGTAATGAGCTCCATTGATTCTTCACTGGCCGGTATTACGGGTAAAAAATATAGTACCCGTCTGGGAGAAATTGCTGTGGTGAAACTGGATTCCAGCGGACAGGAGATCAACAGTTATGCTATCGCTAAAGCACAACAGGCCGGCGTGAAAATCGGTATGTATTATCAGAACCGAGGCGCTGTCGGTAAGCTCAATTTCCTTGACCGCAGACCATCTTACAGCAGGATACCCGGATTCTTTTCTTATCAGTACCTGCCGGCTAACGGAGCCATTATTTATAATGATTATGCTGTCAATACCGACAGCAGGGAAGAAGATTACCGCACAAAAAAAGACGTTTATTTTATAAGTGATGCCAACACCGTATTGGCGACATACGACGGTAAAGACATCCGGAAAACATACCTGTTTGGAGCGCCTTCCGGTGATAAGGAAGCCCGTTTTACGGAATTGGGGATCAGTACCTATAGTGGGGATGGGAAACAATATGCGACAATGATGGTAGAGCGGAAAGGCCGACATATGAATGCGTACATCGTGTGGATGAATCTATAAACAAAGGGGCCTGCATAATTGCTTATGCAGGCCTTCATATATCAGGAATCAGAATGGTCTGTTTTATTGTGGCGGCCCACCGGGAACAAAGCTATAATACCCGTCATCCGGAAAATTGTATATAATTAGCGTGCCGGAAGCGGCAGGGCGGTTCAATGTACATCTGAGTCAGTTCATCCCTGTTTTTGTCAGTCTTGCAGCAATTTTCAGAATTTTGGTCTCGTCTGCCTGTCTTATAGATGAATATCCATTATTACACCTTTAAAACAAGAAGATGACAATGAAACAGATCCTTACTCTCTTAACAGCAGGTTTGCTACTTTTCTTAGTTTTGGTAGCCACGCCTTCTTTTGCACAGGACACTAAAAAGGACAAGGCGGCAAAGGCCCTGACAGATACTATGCGGACGCAGTTATCACTTGATGATACCCAGTATAGCAAAGTATATGATATCAATGCTGATTTCATGGATAAACTGGCAGGTGTGAAAGGTGATGGTGACAGCAAGATGGCGAAGTTTAAAAAGTTGAAGGCGATTGATGAAGATCGCGACAAGGCATTGAAAACGGTATTGTCAGCAGAGCAGTTCAAGTCGTTTCAGGAATTCAAAAAGCAAAACAGGCAGGAGATGAAAGCCCGTTTTAAAGCGCGTTCGAAATAGGTTTTAATACCATGACGATACGGTAAGGAGTTCGTGTATACGGACTCCTTACTGCATTTATAGGGGGGCAGGTGGAATCACGAAATGACGTGAATTTCTGTGGATTGTCCATATATCGTGAGCTTTTCAGGATATGTCAGGTCTTAAGATATTGATGGACAATTGTTTAAGTGTTGGTATGGGATTCGTTATCTCCATGTACACAGCGAACAAAAAAGGGATTTCCTCTATGCGAAAGACACTGATGATCTTAATGTGCCTGCTGCTTTCTTATATGGTGCAGGCACAGGATGAATATACGAAGGCTATACCGCAACTTTTACAGCAACTGAAAAAAGCAAGGGCAGATACGGGCAGTGTAAGTCTGCTGTTGAAAATAGCGCACTTTTATGTCTTTAAACCCGGCGAACAGGTAAAGGATCTGGACTCTGCTGTACTAATGGCCCGTCAGGCAGAAGCTTTAAGCGGGCGGCTGCATTATCCAAGAGGAACGGGACTGAGTTATCTTGTCATTTCACAGGCGTGGCGGGAGAAGGGAGATACGGCAAGGGGACGGCCTTTTGCTGATATGTCGATTGTAACATTGAGTCGCTACGGTTCAAAACTGGAACAGGGAAATGCATGGAAAGAACGTTCTATGTACCCTGGCCATGTTGTTATTGACGAGCGTAGTCAGAAGATTTATTATGAGGAAAAGGCCGTTCAGCTTTATAAAGAATCCGGAGATAGTCTGACGTATGCAAAAGAGCTGGTCTTTCTTTCAGAGATCACAGATAGTGGTGAGGACCTTGAGATGGCATTGGAGGCGCTGCGGATATTTAGAAATATCGGTTATAAAGATCTGCAGGGTGTACTTTATCTGATCGGTAGTCAGTATTCGGTCAGGAATAACCCGATCGAAGCGATCCGGTATTGTGAGATGGCTGTTGCTGTGGCAGAAGAAAGAGATAGTACGATGCAGTTATGTACTGTGTACAACAGGATGGGGCTTGCTTATTATGAGATAGGGGAGCGGGAGAAGGCAAAGGAGTTTTTTCTTAAAGCGCTTGGTGTTGCGGAAAGGCACAGGGACATGGATGCGATATGGACATTGGTGCCGAATGTAACTTCAGAGATTACTGACAAAAATGAGCGCGTACAATATCTGACGACTATGTTAAAGAAGTTTCCGTTGCCGGCGGATGATTTCGAAACAAGAGTACGGATGAACAGTATATATGTCCATACTTACACAGAACTGGGGAGGACAACGCTGGCTAAATTTTATCTGAATGAATCGTTATCTATTATAGATAATCTAAGACTTACCTCATGGTATAGGATGCCTTTCTATCGTTCTGCTATTGTTTATTATATGCACATGCATGAGTATGATGCTGCTGCAAAATTGCTGAAGCTATATGAGGAGCAGGTATATCGGAGAGCCCGTACAGATCTGCTGGCGGAGAACCATCTGACATGGTCAGGAATAGATTCTGCGAGAGGGGATTTTGCAGCTGCGTTTGCGCATTACAAGGCCTACAAAACGTTGGAGGATTCTATTACGCTTGCCACGAAGACAAGAGAATTTGCGCGGGTGCAGGTGGAGTTTGAAACAATCAGAAAAGCAAAGGATCTGAAGTTGCGCGAACGTGATATTACGTTGTTACATCAGCAGGCGCAATTGCAGAAGGAGGAACTGAAAAGGGTGACGATTGTGCGTAATATGATCATTGTGGGAGCTGTTTTACTGCTTTTATTGTTGATATTGGGTTACAACAGGTATCGGCTGAAACAGCATACCAACCGGGAGTTACAATCTAAGCAACATCAGATCAACCGGCAAAATATTTCTCTCAAAAAATTGATCCGGGAGAAGGACTGGCTGGTGAAGGAGATTCATCACCGGGTAAAGAATAATTTGCAGATCGTTGTGAGTTTGCTGAATACGCAGGCAGCACATATGGAAGAAGGTTCGGCATTGGCGGCTATCCGCGACAGCCGTTTGCGCATGCAGGCGATTGCCTTATTGCACCAGAAGTTGTATCAGGTGGAGAATGCGGGTCTGATAGATGTGTCGTGTTATATTAATGAGTTGGTGGGCAATCTTCGTCTGGGATGTGATTGTGTGGATGATATCCGTTTTCATGTGGAGATAGCGCCGGTATTACTGGATGTATCGCAGGCGACACCTGTGGGCCTGTTGCTGAATGAAGCCATTACAAATGCGATCAAGTATGCATTTCAGGGCAGGGGAAAGGGGAATATCAGTGTATTGTTTAAGCAGTTGCCTGAGAGGATGTATCTGTTGAGCGTAGCAGATGACGGCGTTGGCTTACCCGCTGATTTCAAGACACAGCGTAAGCGGGGCACTTTTGGTATGAGTCTGATCGATACGCTGACACAGCAGCTGGACGGTACACTGGAGCTGGTGAATAATGCCGGATTGACGTTAAATATCACATTCAGGGAGCAGTGGGAGGAACATTCTGTTTTGTATAATGAGGACGAAGATTTAGTGCCGGGTGAGTATGTTTAACATTACATTTGTAGTGTTAATCTCAGTATCCCCATGAATATTACCAGCGAACAATTAAAGGCTGTTATGCCTGCGGCTACGCCCGCCAATATCCAGCAATACCTGCCCTATTTGAATCAGGAAATGCCTGTATATCACATCAATACACCTGCAAGAGGCTGTGCATTTCTGGCACATCTGGCCCATGAGAGTGGTCAGTTCAGCGTTGTGACTGAAAATCTGAATTACAAGGCCGAAAGACTTGTCAAGGTATTCCCTAAATACTTTCCTGATCTGGCAGCGACACAGGCGTATGCCGGTAAGCCGGAGAAGATTGCGAATAAGGTCTATGCCAGCCGCTTAGGGAATGGTCCCGAAGAAAGCGGAGATGGCTGGCGCTTTCGTGGCAGGGGACTGATACAGTTGACCGGCAGGAAGACTTATGGCGACTGTAGTAAGGCGCTGACCGGCGACAAAAAGACTTTTCAGGACAGTGCAGATCTGCTGGTGACCCCTCAGTATGCAGTTGCGTCTGCCTGTTGGTTCTGGACGGTTTACAAGGGCTTAAATGACGTTGCTGACCAGTCTGATAACTGGACGACCACCTTTAAGGGAAAGGTGTATAATAAATTCCAGTGGCTGACGATCAAAATCAATGGTGGCCTGAACGGTTATGACGACCGGCTGGAGTTTTGGGAGCGGGCGAAGGCCGCTATCCGGTAAAACGGCACTTTACAATTTGATTACAGAGCAGATTGGGGTGGAATCCCAAAAAGTGTATATTTGCATTCTTCCCATTAGAATCGCTATACTACTCCCATTGAATAACTTATTGTAAAACAAGCAATTGTGTTCGCTACTGCAGCGTCTGCACTGCCTTAGGTATTGCTATGACCCTGATCTGGAAACGGACGGTGCGGTCTTTTGTCCGAAAGGGCTGGAAGGCATTATAAGTTAATTTAATCAGATAAACATATGGATAAGCTTAAACTGAAATTACAGGAATATTATCAGCGCTGCCAACGGCAGGAAACGCGTAGTAAAACCAGCCGTGAACAGGCGGGTGGTGCAAGTGTGCTGGATATGGAGAATGATATTCTGCTGCAGTTCGGCTTGCCTGCTTCCAAGCGTTTTGTGCAGATATTGCATGACTTCGTCAGCCAGCGTGAAGTGAATGATCATTTACTTGATTATGTGAGTAAGAAATTGCGGACAGCGGCACGTAAGTATCTGCTGGCGCCCGTAATTTCTGATCTGGAACAGCTGGATCAGGCAAAGGAGCAGAAGAAATCACCATATGATCTGTTGCCTGAGCTGGGTTATCCGGTCAATGATTATGCTGTATTCCTGATAGGAGAGTTGTTATATCGCAGGAATATCATTGCTGCTGATGTGCTTGAGGAACTGAAGAAAGTGCAATATGCAGATGTCTGGGACGATGTGCTGTTACTCGGAAAGATCGCGAACTATAATACGCATGAACTGTATCACCGTATGAAGGATCATGAGCTCCGTTTTGTAGATGATTACGCGCAGCAGTCACTGAAACAGCAAAATGCGAAGGCGGCCGGGAAAAAAGCCCTGCCAGCTTCTGAAGGGTATACGCCTAATCTGCGTATGGTCAGCAAACTGCAGGTTGAGGATATCCTGTTTGATGAGCAGCAGATGCCAAGTATTATTGGCAAGCTGAAGTCGGGCAGCCGTTATATCCGGGTGACGATGGTGATGGAGTTTTCTCAACTGAATCAGGTGTTACAATCGAGTGCGGAACTGGGTGCAGAGATCAGTGCTTTCATCAAAAAGAAACTGTCTGGTTCGCAGAAAGAAAAGCCTATTGCAATAGATGTAAGGGCAGAATTTGGTCAGGTGTTACAGCTGGATGATTGTCATCTGGAGGTGTATAAACCACAGCATCAGTCCAGAGGGAAATGGGTGGAGACGAAGGACAACTTGTACTTTGTTGATAAGATCCTTTCCAGAAAGGAGTATGATAAGAAGAGTAAGGAAGCGGAGATCAGAGGAAAGATCGAAGAGTGTCTTGAATTGATCGGCGGTTCTTATGGTTATTATCAGCGGATGCGTAAGCTGGGTATTACAGATGAAGAGGCGAAGTTGCGGGCTGGTTTGCAGGATGAGTTGTTGTTTAAACTGTCTACTTTTCTGCATAAGCTGAGAGATTAGCAGGAGAGGGAGTTAGTGTAAGCTTGTTTTTGGGGGGAAAGAGAAAGAGAACAGTAAGTATAGTGTATAGTAGAAGATCCGTTTAGGCGGATATTGGGAGGTCTGTCGGAGAGAAAGGGAGAGGGAATTAGTGTGAGCTTGTTTTTGGAGGGTGTGTGAAAGAGAAAGGAGCGGATAAGAGAACAGTAAGTATCGTGTATAGTACAAGATCCGTTTAGGCGGATATCAGGAGGCTTTTCGGAGAGAAAGGGAGAGGGAGTTAGTGTGAGCTTGTTTTCGCGGATGTGTGAAAGAGAAAGGAGCAGATAAGAGAACAGTAAGTATGGTGTATAGTAAAAGATCTGTCTAGGTGGATATCAGGAGGCTTTTCGGAAAGAAAGGGAGAGGGAGTTACTGTAAGCTTGTTTTTGGGGAATGTGTGTAGGAAAAAAGATGCGGGAGACGATAAAAAAGGAACTGCAAGGAAGGAAATGTACGTGTTGGCGGGATGGGTGTGAGAGATGATAGAAAGCAGGAGAAAGGCACATATATTATTAAACAAGAGATCCGCGCTGATGCGGATGAACTGTCCGGTTATTTTCTGCTTATGAGTGCCAGCGAAACAGTGTAAGAGACGATGAGAAAGGACAGTGAGTCGGGAGCAGATAATTATTATTAAAAGCAATAACTGTTACATCGTTTGCTACATGTTTAGACAGCAAAAAGGTCTCGTGAAAACGAGACCTTTTTCGTTAGTTGGTTTTTGATTTGATTGACCACAGTGTGTATGCTGGTGGCCATGTAAAGTATATTAGTCTACAATATCCCCCTCTAATAGTTTGCAGGACATGTATATGTAATCTCTTTTTTGGAACCCCTTACCATCCAAGCTCCCATACCTGTGTATGAGAACCTGGTAGTAAAGGACAACGTGCTTTTGCTTTTATCGATACAAACATACCTCGAAAAAAAAACTGAACTGTTAATTTCAGGTTAATCGGTTGGTTAACCTCATGTTAACGATCTGAGGCCTTTTCTGATATGCTGGATTGATAGATACTTTTTACCATTTCCCGGTAGGGGGCATACATGTGGTGAATGAAAATGTTCTTTCCATCGAAGACGTGTTTGCTGTCATATGCCGCGTCGGGATACAGGATGATGGGGGTACCCGCGGGGCTGTAGTTATGACTTTCTGTAAAGGGAGGAGGTACATAACCGGGCACCGATTTCTTTACCAGACGGGCCAGTCTTTTACCCAACATTTTCTGCATACGGCGGCTGGCTCTTTTGGTGCTACGATCCAGCTTATTGTACATAGACCCTATGACCAGCCGGACGAAAATGTTTTGCTTTTTGAGTGCGCCTTTTACGTTCATGAAAGGGTTAGGTGTATTGAAATCGCGGGTGGTCTGAATAGAAAAGGGTGTCTCTGGTACCCAGTCTCTTACATTTACGATACGGAAGCCCCAGCCATTACCGGTGATGAAATCGAAGTCGTAGGCGTAATAGAGGTTGCCCGGTTTAGGAGCTGCGCTGCAATAGGTTTTGTAGGTAATATTCTTTGGAAAACCGGGTTCTTCGAGATATTGCAGGTAAGAACGGAGGAGGAAGCTGATAGCGCCTCCCTGACTGTGTCCTGAGATGAGAAAGTCACGGATGCCCTGCTGATAGCAAGTCTTGATATGTGCCACGATATCCGGGGCCATACTGGCTAATGCAAGCGTCCAGCCGGCATGTACGTAGGCTCTTTCATCCTTCGCCAGTTTATATTTAAAATTGGTGCTGTCATTGAGCTGTAATTGCCCGGTAGCGGGTATCATCCCAGCAAAGAAGTTTTCCATCCATGATTCTTTGTTCCCGACGGTACCTCTGATGATGATGACAGCTGTTTTATCGTCACGGATCCAGAGGTCCCAGCGATTGTATAGACCGGTCTCCGGAGAGCGGTATACCAATTGTGCGTTTTCGGGGATGGAGATCTGTTTATTGGTCCACGGGGTATCTGCTGTCAGAAAGTCCATACTGAGCATATCGAGGTACTCCCGGGCATCAAATCCGGGTTTGAGTTGTTGGGCGGAGGCAGTTTGGGACAGCAGTATCGTCAGGCAGCCTGTAATGACTAATAAAAGTAGACAATGGAGGGCCTGCCAGCCTTTTGGGTGAATGTTAACACGATTATTCATATTCCTGGCATATTGTATAAATAAAAATAGTCCATAGTGATGAACTATGGACTATTTTTTTGTCAGCCAGTATATAGCTTATTGTAACAGTTGTTCCGTGTGTCCTAATGATCCGTCTTCACCCATACCTTCTACTACTATACGGAAACGTCTTGTGAAGTCGTTGTTATAGAAGGAGACTTTAGCGGTATGTGTCAGTGAATCTGCAACCAGATTCGGGTTCCAGTAGAGCGTCAGTCGCTTATCCTGAAGGATGTGAATTTCTTTACGAACGGTATAATCCGGTGCGTAGAATTCTTTCACGATGTTATAACCACCTTTTTTGTATTTCTCAAAACCACGTGTATCCACATCGTTTTTGCTGTCACCACCTTTTCTGGTATATACTGCGATAGCACCGGAGCTACCACCGAAACCACCTACGAAGGTTGGACGGAGTACCTTGATGAATGCCACATCACCGATATTGATGTTACTCAGCATGTTGATATTGGTTGGCATTTCGTTCAGGAACAGTACGGGAGGACCGCCACGCCATTGTAATGAAGGACCGGTAGTCGGGTCAGACAGGTTTACTGTCAGACCTGGTACTTTGGATTGCAGGTATTGGAAGATACTCAGGCTACCCGCTTCGTCTCTTGTCAGGTCAAAGGCGTAACCATCACCTGCATGGAACATACCGGAAGCGTAACGTGCTTCAACACTCTCAGTTTTGTTGAGACGTTTTTCACGTACGTTGATCTCTTTCAGGAAGATCGGTTTATTAGCCATGGATTTGGTAACGGCTGTGTTTTCAGCTACAGTGGACAGGTAAGAACTCAGTACTTTGTTCTCGATTTCCAATGTGTTTCTGAATGGATAAGGCAGTGTTACTGCGCTATTCGCTTCAAAGAAGTGTGGCTCAAATTTCACAGATACGTCTTTCCACGCTTTGTTAGGATCGTTTGCACGGTAGAATACGTTGATGGTATCTACGAACTGCAGACGGTCTACTGCAAACTCACCTTTATCATTGGTAGTAACAGAAGAGAATGCGGTAGAAGTATCGATCGGCTGTTTCAGGATAAAGTCAACCTTACCATTAGACAGTGGGGCAACGCCTTTGTTGGTAGTAGCCACACCCTTCAGCAGTAAACCCTGCTCATAAGGGTATTTGATATCCGGCATGTAGTTATGCAGGATTTTTTCCCAGCTGAATCTTCTCCATCCATTGGTCATCATCACGAGATCCAGTCCTGCCAGTGTGGTAGGGTCAGCATCTTTGAAGTACTGTGCCGGATTAGAGATATAACCTTTCAGATCAGAAGTCATCAGCAGGTTGGATATAATGTTGTTCTCATCCTGATCTTTTACGATCTGGTCAGCATCTATGATGGATACTGACAAGCTGGTCAGCATTGTATCCGGGATTTTGATCTCCAGAGTATTCTTCTGTCTTGGCTGTGTATTGATGGCCAGGTTCTGCAGGCCCAGTGACAGTAAGTCGTTCTTTCTTACGAAAGCCAGTCTTTCGGCCAGAGGTAAACCGTCGCTGTTGAAAACGGTCAGTTGCAGGATGCCGGAAGGTAATTCTTTGGTAGGAATGAAACCGCTCATCTGACCTTCTGCTGCATTCAGTTTTGCCTTGTACACGATGTGCTGCTGCATCTGCGCAACAATCATCAGATTGTTGTACATCGGATCGTCTTTTGTAGCAGGGGAGGTCTGGTAGAAGATACGGGTGCTCTTGTTGAAGACCTTCAGACCAACGCCTGAAGTTTTTACAACAGGCAGCAGAATGGTTTTCTGCAGGCCTTTGCTTGTCTGCATCAGGGCCTTGTAGGTTTCGCCGGCAGCAGGAGTCAGTTCAAACATACCCATACCATCACGGGTAGTTTTAACCTGTGCTACGGTTTCACCTTTCAGGTTTTGAATGATCCCGTTTGCTTCCTGTGGATAACCCTGCTGGTCGATTGCCTTGAAAGCAACGCGTCCGGGAACGCCCGCTATCAGACTACCGCCTTCCGGGAAGAAGTTCACAGCAAAGTCAGTCGTAGCCGGTTTTTGGCCAGGACCGATCTGCTTAGACGGGTCAAATATTTCAATGTTTTTGTAGAAGAGATATTCGGCGTCAAAGTTCAGCATCCATGCCGTATATGCACGCAGCTGATATTGACCCGGTTTCTGATTGTCCGGGAGTTCGATTGCTCCGGCGCCGGTAGCGCCACCCACGGAGATCAGTTTTTTGTTAACCACGGTTCCTGCTTTATCCACCAGTTCAATGTACAGGTTGGTTGCAGAAAGGGATGGTTGGCCTTGTAGCAAAACATACGCTTTGAACCACATGGTTTCCCCAGCGGCATAGTAATCTTTGTCCAGGTGCAGGTAAACCTTTTCCTGGGGGAAGCGTTTGCTGTACTGTTCTAAGGCTTGTGTGATTTTATCCTGCCATTCATCGGCGGGGTAAAATGCAAGTGCGCTCGAAACCCCCAGCAGACAGGCAGGGAGGAGCCACTTTAAGCGTTTTTTGTTTTTATAGAACACAGATTGCATGTGGAACAACATTTTGCGACAATATAGTATCAAAAAATATAATATGCAAAATAGACTGAAAATTTAATATATACAAATAATGTTATTGGTTCCTAATAATTTACAATCTCCCGGCTTTGGATTATTATTGCGGCCGGGAATGTGAAATTAGCATAACCGGTTTTATAAGATCATGATAAACAATAGATTAGTAGTAATAGGTGGCGGAGCTGCCGGTTTTTTCTGTGCAGTAAATGCCGCAAGACTGCATAGTCAGCTGGAAGTCATTGTGATAGAAAAAAGCAATAAGCTTTTATCTAAAGTGAAAATTTCGGGCGGCGGAAGGTGTAATGTGACCCATAATGCGCCGGACATATTATATATGTCGAAACGTTATCCGAGGGGTCAGCATTTCGTAAAGAAGACTTTTAACCACTTTTTTGTACCCGATACAATCAGCTGGTTTAAGGAGAGGGGTGTGGGACTGAAGGCGGAAGCGGACGGCCGTATGTTTCCGGTGACTGATAGCTCCCAGACGATCATAGATTGTTTACTGAAGGAGGCGGATCGTTATAATGTAAAAATCCGCCTGAATGCTGCTGTTACTGCTTTGGTAAAGACAGATACGGGTTGGGATGTGCAATTACAGGATGGTAGTTCGCTGAAGACAAATTATGTTTGTGTGGCAGCCGGCGGGTATGCGCAGGCGGACAAGTTTGCATGGTTAAAGGCTGTCGGGCACCAGATCGTGGCGCCTATGCCCTCATTGTTTACGTTTAATATGCCGGGTAATCCCATTACTTCGCTGATGGGTGTAAGTGTGGAAGAAGCGCATATCAAAATAGCTGGTACCAAACTGCAGGAGAAAGGTCCTTTAATGATCACCCACTGGGGCATGAGTGGTCCGTGTGTTTTACGTTTATCTGCGTGGGGCGCCCGTGAGCTGGGAGACATTCAATACCAGTTTACAGCTATTGTCAACTGGTTGCCTGCATTCAACGAAAACAGTCTGCGGGATGAGATGCAGGGCTTGCGGTTTACGCTTGGCGGGCAGAAAATGCATCACAAAAATCCTTTTGGTCTGCCGCAGAGGCTTTGGCAGTTTCTGTTACAGCAATCCGGTATCGGAGAAGATATAAGATGGGCAGACATGCCGGCGAAAGAACAGCATAAACTGGTCAAGAGTCTGACTGCGATGGAATGCGGTGTGAAAGGGAAAACGACCTTTAAGGAAGAATTTGTTACCTGTGGAGGTATACAGTTGTCAGAGATAGATCCTAATACGATGGAAAGCAAACTGGCACCGGGTTTGTTTTTCGCGGGAGAGGTGATGGATGTGGATGGAATTACGGGGGGCTTTAATTTTCAGCATGCGTGGACGAGCGGTTGGATCGCTGCGGGTACCATTGCTACACGATAAAAAACAAAACTCCGGTAAGAGAACTTACCGGAGCGTTTGTCTTAACATTATCTGTGATCACTGCTGCATCAGGCAGGTTGCCCGTGTGCAGCCATTGCATCTACTGATACGCCCAGTCCCTGTGCGATACCCATGCCTAATTGCAGGTCTGCACGGAACCAGTGGCATAACTGGCGGTTAATAATTTCCTCTCTTTTGTGTCCTTCAATACCACTCATTGCGCCAACGATGTTACTGATTGTCTTTTTCTTTTCTTCGGATGTCATCAGACGGAACAGGTTACCCGGCTGTGTATAGTGATCGTTTTCACCATCTGCGTTACGGTCATACCAGTCAGCAAACAGTGAATCCAATGGCATGCCCGGTTCTTTATATGCGGGATCAGGTGTGATATTGCCAAAGCTGTTAGGGAAATAATTTGGATGACTGCCACCATTACCATCTACGCGCATAGCGCCGTCACGGTGATAGTTGTTAACTGCAAACGGACATCTGTTCACTGGTATCTGTTCATAGTTTACACCGAGGCGGTAACGATGTGCGTCAGGGTAGGAGAGCAGGCGTCCCTGAAGCATTTTATCCGGAGAGTAACCGATACCATCTACCACGTGTGCAGGAGCAAAAGCGGCCTGTTCCACATGTGCGAAATAGTTATCCGGATTCTCATTCAGTTCCATCACACCTACATCCACCAATGGATAATCAGCATGTGGCCATACTTTAGTCAGATCAAAAGGATTCCAGATGTATGTTTTGGCTGCTGCTTCCGGCATGATCTGTACTTTCAGTTTCCATTTCGGGAAATCACCTTTATCGATTGATTCAACGAGGTCGCGTTGTGCATGATCCGGATCTTTACCCCGCATTTCTGCTGCTTCTTCATTAGTAAAGTTTTTTATTCCCTGTTCGGTAATAAAATGGAATTTCACATAGAAGCGTTCATTGTCTTTATTCAGGAAAGAGAAGGTATGACTGCCGAAACCGTGCATATGGCGATAGCTGACAGGGGTACCTCTATCACTCATCAGGATCAGTACCTGATGCAGGCTTTCGGGGTTCAGGCTCCAGAAATCCCATACCATTGTGGCACTCTTTGTATTGGTGCGCGGATCGCGTTTTTGTGTGTGAATGAAGTCGCTGAACTTCTTTGGATCTTTGATAAAAAAGATAGGGGTATTGTTACCTACCAGATCCCAGTTACCTTCTTCTGTGTAGAATTTTACTGCGAATCCACGAGGATCACGCTCGCTATCGGCCGATCCTTTTTCTCCACCTACAGTGGAGAAGCGAACGAAGACGCGGGTCTGTTTGCCGATGGTATCAAAAAGCTTTGCTTTTGTAAACGCGGTGATATCGTGGGTAACGGTAAATGTACCATAAGCTCCGCTTCCTTTTGCATGTACGACTCTTTCAGGGATACGCTCTCTGTTGAAATGCGCCATTTTCTCATGAAGTATGAAATCCTGCAGCAATATGGGGCCTCTGGCGCCTGCTGTCATAGAGTTTTCATGCTCAAAGTAAGGAATGCCGGAGGCTGTGGTCAGCTTCTTCTGCTCAGACATAAAGTAAGTTTAAGGAATGAATAATGTGTGCGTACCTGATGTGTCTTTTAAACAGTCAACTTCTATAAAGTGGTGTCTTTCCTGTTTGTTTACCCGGTACACGACAAAAGTAGCCTTCCCTTACTTATAGAGCACAGCGATATTGTTTATTATACGATAGAGAATCTTTATAGGTAATGGATGCCCGGCTCGTAATCCTTATCCAGAGCGGCTAATAGTTTTTCGAAGTCACCCGTATCTTTTACGAAATCTATTTTCGTCATATCGAGCATGAGCACACGAACAGGATGTTGTCTGATATACTGCATGTACATATCATGTACATTGGTCAGGTATTGATCTTCTATCTGCTGTTCGTAGGAGCGGTTGCGGTGTTTTATATTTTGTTGCAGTTTGCTGACCGGTGCATTCAGGAAGATGAGCAGGTCAGGTTGTATCAGCTGGGGGTTGATGATATCAAAAAGTTTCTGATAAAGATTGTATTCCTCTTCTTTCAGATTGATCTTGGCAAACAGGAGGCTCTTGATAAAAAGATAGTCTGAAATAACCAGATTGCTGAACATATCCTGCATCTGCAGCATATCTTTCAGCTGTTTGTAACGTTCCGCCATGAAGAACAGTTCGAGGGGGAAAGCGTATTGTTGTGGTTTTTCGTAGAATTTGGGCAGGAAGGGATTGTCTGCAAATTCTTCGAGGATGAGTTTTGCGCCGAAGTGCGCAGACAGTTTATTGGCGAGCGTCGTTTTACCAGCGCCTATATTCCCTTCTATTGTAATGTATTTATATTGCATGAGCCGGTTAGATGGTTTAGGATATGCCAGTGTATTTGCTGGCAGGTAATTGATCAGTGCAGTTGTTCAGTAAGGTACTGACGGACTGGTGCAATACAGGATGTTCCCAGTCGGGAAGGATTTCCATGAGTGGTACCAGTACAAACTGTCTGAATTGCATTTGCGGATGAGGGATTTTAAGATCCGGTTCATTGATGACGGCATCATTAAAGAAAATGATGTCAATGTCGATTACCCTTGCGCCCCATTTCTGCCGGCGTATGCGACCTATTGTGTGTTCGATGGCCAGAACTGTGTGCAGCAGGGTTCGTGCGTCCATTTCAGTAGCCACCAAAAGGGCCTGATTCAGGTAATCTGGTTGTCCGGCTACGCCCCAGGCAGCCGTTTCATAAAGGGAAGACTGTTTTTCCACCCTTCCAACCTGTTTATCTATCTGCTCCACTGCTTCCCGGAGATGCCCTGTACGGTCTCCCAGATTGCCACCTATAAGTAATATTGCTTTATTCATGTATCTTCAACGGCCCAAAAGTAGACATATTCTTTATTTTTGGAAAAAGGAAGACGGAGCGTCTGTCCTTTAAAACTAAATCCTCTAATAAATGCGTAGCTTTTTTAAAATTTTCTTTGCCACCCTTCTGGCCTTCATCGTGATCCTCATTTTAGGGGTAATCCTGCTGATGGGGGTGATCGGCAGCGCTATCAGCCCCGAAGTTGTTACCCTGTCGCCTAACAGCGTGCTGGTCCTGGAAACCAGTCAGCAATACAACGAACAAAAAGTTTCTAATCCCGTAAATGCCATCCTCCGTCAGGAACCGAAATCGGTACCCGGCCTGAACGACATGATCCGTCTGATCAAACATGCGGAAACTGATGATGATATTAAAGGTATTTATCTGAAAGCGGAAGGTAACGCTAACGGGTTCGCTACCAACGAAGAAGTGCGCAATGCGCTGCTGCGTTTCAAGCAATCCGGCAAGTTTGTCTTCGCTTATGGCGAAGTCATGGACCAGAAGAGCTATTATATGGCATCCCTTGCTGACCGGGTATATGTACACCCTAAAGGTGGTGTGGAATTCAGCGGTTTCTTTACCCAGCTGACCTTTTTGAAAGGGACCCTTGAGAAACTGGAGATCCAGCCACAGATCTTCTATGATGGTCGTTTCAAAAGTGCTACTGAACCTTTACGCGAAACGGAAATGACACTGGCGAACCGTATTCAGACCAACGCTTATCTGGGCGATCTGTATGCTAATTTCCTGAAGAACATTGGTGCATCCCGTAAAATAGATACTGCCTCCCTGCATCGTTATGCCAATGAAGGTCTGATACAGGAAGCGGCAGATGCATTGAAGTATAAACTGGTAGACGGTCTGAAATATAATGATCAGGTGATGGATGAAATTAAATCCAGACTGGGTCTGAAAGGTGCTGATGATGTAAACTTCGTTTCTGTGTCTAAATATATGGATGCCGTTGATCTGACAGAAAACAAAGACGCTGACAATAAGGTAGCTATTATTTATGCAGAAGGAAGTATAGTAGGAGGAGACAGCGAGAAGGACGTTACCATCAGCAGCGGTCATTTTATCAAATTGATCCGTGAAGCAAGACAAGATAAGGATGTAAAGGCGATCGTTTTCCGTGTGAATTCACCGGGCGGTAGTGCCCTTGCTTCAGAGTCTATCTGGCGTGAGCTGGTACTGGCTAAAAAGAGCAAACCGGTAGTAGTATCCATGGGGGATTATGCGGCTTCCGGCGGTTATTATATCTCCTGTATGGCTGACTCTATCTTTGCACAGCCGAATACTCTGACCGGTTCTATCGGTGTATTTGCTGTTCTGCCTAACCTGCAGGGATTCTTTAAGAATAAACTGGGTGTCACCTTTGACGGGGTGAAAACCGCGCAATATGCGGATCTGGGTAATACTTCCCGTCCGCTGACTGATATTGAGAAGAAATTTATCCAGAATTCAGTAGACGGCATTTACGCCACCTTCAAAGGACGTGTGGTAGAAGGTCGTAAGCTGAGTGGTGCTGTGGTAGACAGCATTGCACAGGGACGTGTATGGAGTGGTATTCAGGCAAAACAACTGGGACTGGTAGACCGTATCGGTGGTATCAATGAGGCGATCGCCTGCGCAGCTAAACTGGCGAAGGTAAGTTCCTACCGTCTCCGTGAGTATCCTGAATCAGATGCTTCTCTTTCCCGTATGATGAAGAGCTTTGGTACCAGTGCTCATGTGGAGGCTGCTGTGAAGAGCGAACTTGGTGAGCAGTATGACATTTACCGACAGATCAAAGAGATGAAGGAAATGAGCGGAGAGATTCAGGCTAAACTGCCTTATGCGGTAGATATCCGGTAATCCCGCTGTGATACAACAAGTTAGCAGTCGGTAGAGGGGTTTGAAACTATCCCGGCACTGACTTAAAAAAGTATTAAACCTGCCGCTTGCGGCAGGTTTTTTTATGGAAATGGGTAAAACAATAGTAGTTTTAGGCGATTTTTCAAGAACAGATTCAGCGAAAGTTAAGTATGGCGGTTAAATATAATCAATGGAAGGCGCTGTTAGCCATGTCCAGGGCAAGCCTGAAAGGAATATTAAGAAGCCCTTCAGCGGTTATTTTCAGTTTAGGGTTTCCTCTGGTATTCATTCTGGTATTCGGCTTTATCGGCGATAATGGCGTATCGGTAAAAGTAGGGGTGGACGCTGCGACAGATACCACCAGTTACCTGTACAGGCAACTGGCGAAAGAAAAGAGCCTGAAGTTGCAGACGGGTCAGCCGGCTGCAGAAATGGAAGAAGACCTGAAAAAGGGACATATTACTGCGATTATCCGTATTACATCTCAGTCAGTGGATACCAATGCGCCTGCCTGTAGTGTGAAGGTGCGTACCTCCAAAGCGGCGGTTGACAAGATTTCCCTGTTCAATTCGATCCTGACAGGTGTCATATATAAGGCGGATGACAATTATTATCCAAGGCAGTCCATTGCAAAACTGGAACCAGTGGAAGTACTGCCCGGCCGTCGTTACCGTACTATTGACTTTATCTTACCCGGTCTGCTGAGTTTCTCTTTATTAAGCGCTGCGGTATTCAGTACGGCTTTTCTGTTTTTTAACCTGCGCCAGACACTGGTGTTAAAACGTTTCTTCGCGACGCCTATCCGTCGTCTTTATATTGTGTTGGGTGAGGCGTTGGCCCGTCTGGTGTTTCAGGTAGCCGGTGCTATACTGATCATTGCGATCGGTTATTTTGCTTTTGGGTTTACGTTGGTGCATGGATGGAGTACCTTTTTTGAAATGTTGTTCCTGACCGCTTTCGGGGTGGTCGTATTTATGGGTTTTGGTTTCGTGGTGAGCGGTATTGCTAACAGCGAAAGCACCATCCCTCCTATTGCGAATGTGATCACTTTGCCACAGTTCCTGCTGGCAGGTACTTTTGTATCGGTGGATTCCTTTCCATCATGGTTACAGCCTATTTGCCGTATTATGCCGCTGACTTACCTGAATGACGCTTTTCGTAAAGTGGCCTTTGAAGGACTGCACCTCTGGAATGTAGGGCTGGAGCTCGGGGTGATCACTGCCTGGGGTATTGTGGTGTATATTGTGGCAGTAAAAGTATTCCGCTGGGAGTAGACCGGTAGAAGGAGATTTTGAAAGCCGGTCTGTTGCCGGAGAAATCAATAGATATGCGTTTTATTAAATTATTATTGTTAAGTGGCATTGTTTTCGGGACATTGATATTCCTGATATCCCTTTTATTTCCTTCAACTGCTATTGTTGAGCGTTCCGGTGTGATCGATGCGCCTATGTCAACTGTATATTCCCATATTAATGATCTTTCCACCTGGCCTTCCTGGAATCCCTGGGCGGCACCGGATGTGGCGCAAAAGATCGAATTTTCCAGTCCTGCTGTTGGAAAAGGGGCCTATTATATCTGGTCAGGCGTGCATAACGAGCATCCTGTTTCCGGTAAGGTAACTATCAGCAAAAGTGAGGATGGTAAGGAGCTGGTATACAATCTTGATTTCAGCAGTATGAAACCGATGACCGGTACTTTTGAGATCAAGCCATCAGCTGATGGAAATGCGACCGCTATTCAATGGAGGGTGGAGACAAAACTGGGGATGTTGCCGTGGTGGAAACTGAGAGGATTTCTGGCAGATAAACTGACCGGGCCTCAGCTGGAAACTGGTCTGACAAAGCTTAAGAATATTTGCGAGAAGAAATAGACAGGACGCTTACTGCCGGGTTCCCTAATTGTTATGGGCGGTAGTGTTGTTTGACCGAAAGGATGTACTTTCATAGAATTCTGAACAGTAAAATAACACATTACTATGAAACACGTTCTCTTATTCTTTGCATTGCTGGCGGGCACCAGCAGCTTTGTTTCCGCACAGGAAAAGAAAGCGCCGCAAAGTCCACGCGTGACTGCTGAAGGAAAAAATGTTACAGTAGCCTACGGACAACCATCTAAAAAAGGCAGAGTTATCTTTGGTGAGCTGGTACCCTATGGTAAAGTATGGCGTTTGGGCGCTAATGAAGCCACTGAGATTACTTTTGCGAAAGACGGTAGCTTTGGCGGTAAACCCGTAAAAGCAGGTACTTACACTTTATTCACTATTCCGGAAGCAAACGAATGGACATTCATTCTGAACAGCGAGCTGAAACAGTGGGGTGCTTACAAATACGATGAGATCAAAGGCAAGAATGTACTGGAAGTAAAGGCGAAAGCTACTAAAACCAGCGCACCTGTAGAAAAGCTTACAATCACTGTACCTGCTAATAAACTGGTAGTAGAGTGGGATGAAGCGCATGTTGAAGTGCCTGTAAAATAAGATAGAACAGATTCCATCTTAAAATAGAAAGCGCCTGCCTTGCGGCAGACGCTTTTTTTATAAAAAAACGAAACAACAAACTGATTAATAGGTGATGTTCGGGAAGTCTTTGCGAGCCTGTTCGAACTGCACTGTCCAGTCCTGTCCTTTCTCATCATTAGTACCGAAAGCATCCAGAGCCAGTTGTTTCAGATTGGCATGAGCGGCGCCGCTCCAGAAGTGTACAAATTCACCCATATTCAGGTCTCTTGTATATTCTTTACCAAGGGAAATTGTTCTGGTAGGGAACTGCTGTGATAATAAGGTAAAGAAGCCATTCAGCACATTTTTACCACCGTGATCGCGGTAAATAGGATAGAACCAGTTTTTAAACCATTGTGTACCCGCTTTCGGATAGTTGTCAACTGCATTCATTTTGTCATTGTACCAACGTTCTGCTTCTTTATCCCATCCCAGATTCTTGTATACATCATACTGGTAGATCTCCATCCATTTACTGTCATGCCAGATGGCCATAGCAGGGGAGTTGTGCGTGCCTTTGGACGCTCCTTCCACGATATGACCTACTTCATGCGCTACAATGTCGAGGTTCCATCCCGTACTATCTATCCATGGATTGTTGGATCCTACATCGATCATATTGCGGTAGTCATGGCTGGCATCAAAGAAGGTTGATGGGTGGCCACCGCCATATTTGTTGAAGTGAAGGATTACGGAAAGGCGTTTGTCCTTGTCCTGTCCGAAGGCACCATAAGTCGCTTTGGTATACACCCAGATGGCGGTCATGGTACGTTGTGGCCAGGTAATGTCTTTAGGAACATCGTCATCGTAATATACTCCTACTTCACTATTGTAGGATACTAATTTCACCAGCTGATTATGTTCAAACCAATGCTCCTTCCATGTGGAAGAAGGAGCATTGGGATCAGCCTGATTGCCTGTGAGTTTTATTACTTCCTTTTCGGCTTTGCCGCAGGAAGTTAAAAGTCCCAGAAGCGTTAGACTAAAAAATAGCATTCTCATAGGGTTTGCTTATTTCCAGCCTGGGTTCTGAACCAGGTTAGGATTGATCAGGATTTGTTTATTTGGTATAGGGAACAGATAGTCTTTATCAGTAAAGATGCGGTTTTCGATCTGTGTTTTCTGATAGAAAGCAGTACCATCACCGTTCATGTTCATACCATAGATCGGGCCGTTGTTGGTAGTTTTAGCAATTTTCCAGCGACGGGTATCGAAGTAACGTACGCTTTCGAATGCCAGTTCTACTCTTCTTTCAGCACGAATGGCTTCACGCATTGCATCCTGAGAAGCAGGAGCAGGAAGCATACCTTCACCGCTACCATATTGTGGGATACCAGCGCGTTCACGGATCAGGTTCACATATTTCAGGATGTCTGCATTAGCAGGAGAAGATTCGTTCAGTGCTTCTGCATAGTCCAGGAAAATGTTTGCTAATCTAAGCATCAATGCACCACGAGGGCCATTTTCATTCGGCATTACATCTTTTCTAACGATATAACCTGTAGGAGATACGTCGGAAGTACTTTGTTTTCTGCCGGAGTTACCACTGAACTCCATGTTGGTGATGATTGTGCTGGAACCAGTCTGATACAACCAGTAACTATTGTTGTAAGTAATACCAACATAGAAACGAGGTTCTCTATTTACCCATTGATTGTAGGTATTTCTTGCAGCGTTGTCAAAAGGTGCTTTGTAGTTGGAGAAGCCACTGGCTACGTAACCGGATGCAGCGTCTGAGATCGGACGGCCGTTAGCCATAAAGTAAGCATCTACCATTGCCTGAGTAGCACCGTTTGCACCTGCACCATGTTGTTCCGCAGGGAAGCCTGCATGGAATGGTGTTCTGTCGTAGCGCATGAAGCTACCAGAGTTGGAGCGTGCGTAGATCCATTCCTGATTCCATTCGGTCGTCATTACCTGGCTGCAGGAATTGTAGGCTGCAGTGAAGGCATCCGGACCGGTGGCTGTGAACAGGCTATATTGGCTCGGAACGTATGTATCAAGGAATTCTTTGGCGGCAGTGGCAGCTCTTGTCCATTTAGCCGCATCAAAGGTTGTATTTACGAGTGCCGTACCATCCGCATTTTTGAAGTTAGCATAGTCAGCATTACCATTCCACAGTGGGCTGGCAGCCAGCATGAGTGCTTCTACTTTGTATGCTTTCGCAACACCGCTGGTGATCCTTCCATATTCTGTACCTCCCGGAATTTTTTCTCCCAGATCAGCAGCAGCTTTGTCCAGTTCATTTACGATGTAGTTGATACAGGTGTCCATGTGAGCACGCTTAAGCTGTAGTTGGTCAGCTGGCGTATTGATATCAATCGGATCTTCACCCAGAAGGATTACCGGACCGTAGATCTTCACCATGAAGAAATAAAACATAGCGCGCAGGGCACGTGCTTCTGCTTTATATTGCTTTTTAAGACCGTCATTTACTTCTACCGGATTGGCGTTGTCGATATTCTGTATAAAGTAGGAAGCATTACGGATCGCTTTATAATAGTTCGTCCAGTAGGTTTCTACTTCACCATCAGTACTGGACCATGCACCGGTATTCATATTATTGGTATAATTGAATGACCATGTATACTTGGATTCGTCTGATCCTGCATACCACGCGCCTGAGTTCTGGTTACCTGTAAAACGCTGTTGCAGTTCGTTTGGCAGGGAGAAATAGATATTCGCGAGGAAGTTATCCGTATTGGTTTTTGACTTGAAGATGTCGTCAATGGTGAGGATATCATCAGGCACCTGATCAAGATATTTGTTACAGGCGGTGATACCCAGCGCTATTACGGCAGAAAATATTAGAAAGACTTTTTTCATGTACGAGTGTTTGACTTGGTCACATATCCCGCTATATGCATAACGGGCGATTCAAAACCTGTTTTAGAAGTTAGCCTGCAGACCGAAGTTTACAGATCTGGTGTTTGGATAGTTGGTACCATTGCTCGTGTTCAGCTCAGGATCCCACAGCTTGAATTTGCTCCAGTAGAACAGGTTCAGACCCTGCACATACAGGCGGGCATTTTTAATATGTGCTTTTTTCATCAGACCCTTTGGCAGGTTATATCCGAAATCTGCAGTTTTAAGACGCAGGAAGCTGATATCTTTTACCCACCAGCTGGATTCCTGTGAATTATTCTTGTTGGCAGCGTTACCGTATGCCAGACGAGGATAGAAAGCGTTCGGATTAGGATTATCTTCTGTCCATCTGTCTTCTGCTATTGCGAACAGGTTACTTCTTTCAGGACCGGTGCTGTTGTTGAATGGAATAATACCATCGCCCCCCAGCAGTCTGTCTGCGCCGGCAACACCCTGGAAGAATGCACCGATGTAGAAGTTTTTCCATGTCAGGTTCAGGCCGAAACCATATACAGTAGTAGGAACGTCACCGTTACCGATGCGTTTTCTGTCATTTGCTGTGATCACACCATCACCGTTCAGGTCAGCATATTTGATATCACCAGGATGCACCGTACCGAATAAAGACTGGTTAGCATGTTTGTCGATATCTGCCTGATCAGCGAACAGTCCTTCTGCTACATAACCAAAAGTGGCGTTGTAGTTGGTACCGCGTGTTTCCATATAATCATATGGTTGCTTTGGCTGATCGTTTTCGATCACTCTATCTCTATTATATGTGAAGGTAGCGCGACCATCCAGTGTCATATTTTTTGCGATTTTCACAGGAGACATTTCGATGGTTGCATCGATACCCTTGTTCTGGATGATACCGAGGTTACCCCATGGACGGGAGTTCAGACCTACGAAAGAAGACAGTGATTCTCGCTGCAGGAATACGCCGGAACGTCTTTCTTTAAATACGTCTGCAGTAACGGAGATATGTTCGTTCAGTGTTTTGAATTCAATACCAAGGTCCTGTTTGTGAGAAGTAGCCCAGGTTACGTTGGAACCGTAGTCGGTGATTACAATACTTCTTCTGCCAACCGGGTTACTGTTTTTACCGAAATCCAGACCAAGGTCCTGTGGGTTACCGTTCGCATCCAAAGGATCCTGTGCAACCAGTGTCAGGTAACCGAAACGACGGCCACCGTTACCACCATCACCCACTTTACCATCGGAGTAACGAATCTTCAGGAACTGTATGCTGCTTTTTACACCTTCAAAGAAGTCTTCATTAGACACTACCCAACCCACACCAAAAGATGGGAAGAAACCGAATCTTTTGGATGGTGCGAAGTTCTCAGAACCATTGTAACCAAAGTTTGCCTCAACGAAGTATTTCTCATCGTAAGAGTAGGTACCTCTACCTGCTATACCAAGGCTACGGTATGGAATGGATCCGGTCAGGTCGTTAGCGAATGCCTCTGTACGCTCACGCTGGTTGTAGAGCATCATTGCAGTCAGGTGACCTTTCTTACCAATATTCTTGTCATAGTTTACAGCACCTTCCAGATAGAACTGGCGTCTGCCTCCATTGGAACGGTCATATTGCAGTTCGTCGCTACCATTGGAGATCAGGTTCAGGTTGATACTGCCATCAGCATTGTAAGGACGTACTTTATTGATCAGGTATCCGCTTCTGTTACGGAAACGGCTGATCTGGTGGTTATTGAATACGTCAAATGAGAACAGGGCGTAAGCGGATAAACCTGGCGTGATTTCACTCAGATCCTGGGAAATACGCGCATTTGAATATACCTGGTTGTTGAAGGTATTTTTGAAACCTGTCTGGGTAACCTGTGCATACGGGTTAGGTTGTGCACCCTGTGAGTTCACACTTGGTACCAGATTACCCGGGTACATGATTGGATACAACACCGGATTAGTCTGCATTACGTTTCTGAATGCGTCTTCAGGGTTGACATTCGGCGTATTTACAGAACTGATATATCCCTGGATACCAAGATCGAATTTGGTTGTCTTAGTCCAGTTCATATTCGTGTTGGAAGTAAAGTTGTAACGTTTGAAACGGGTAGATGCATCGTAGGTCTGTGATTTGTCGGTTCTCAGCAAACTTGACTCATCGTAGTAGCCCAGCGACACATAATACGTTGCATTATCAGAACCGCCACGTGCACTGAAGTTAGCGCGTCTGTTGGTACTTACGTCTTTGAAGAGTGCATCCATCCAGTCTACATCCGGATATAAATTCGGATCCTGTTTCAGAATAGTTGCATTGATTGTATTATTGGAGTATTCCGGATTCAGGCCGGTATTGCGCTGTGCTTCATTACGCAGCATCATGTACATCACACCATCAGTCAGCTCAGGTCTTTTAGTGAAAGAAGTGATCCCCTGATTGTAGTTGGCCATCAGGGTAGATTTACCTGAAGTACCTTTTTTGGTTGTGATGATGATAACACCGTTCGCACCTGCCACACCATATACAGCAGTAGCAGCAGCGTCTTTCAGTACGGTGAAGGATGCGATGTCTTCCGGATCGAAGGCGTTGATATCACGTCCCTGTACACCATCCACTACGATGAGCGGTGAAGCACTGTTACCGGAACCATTGAAGGTAGCGATACCGCGGATCCACAGGTCAGCACCATTAGAACCTGGCAGACCGGAACGCTGAACACCTACCACACCGGCAAGGCGACCAGCGAGGGCAGCACTCAGATTCGCCACGGGTTGTTTCAGGTCTTCCATTTTTACGGTAGACTGTGCACCCACGAGGCTGATCTTTTTCTGCTGACCGAAACCAACTACTACTACCTCATTGAGGGAGCTATTGGTGGCCTTCATCGTAATATCAAAATCAATCGTCTTGTTGATTACAAATTGAAATGGTTCATATCCCACGAGGCGGGCTACGAGCGTATCACCTCTTTTGGCCGCGATAGAGAAATGACCTTTATCATCAGTAGGTACACCCGACTTTGAAGTCTGGTTGATGATCATCACACCTGGCATCGCAGCTCTCAGTTCATCCTTTACATTACCGGTGATGGTGATTTTTTCGGCTTGCTGTGCGACAACCGCCGTAGTGACAAATATACCCGACAGGCATAGGCTACCCATCGCAATAGATTTTCTAAAATTCACAAGCATAGTTGCTTTGTTTGGTTGATTATGGAAAATATTATCATTTACAGAGCGTAAAACGTGTCAGATAGATCCGCACGTCAAAACAACCTGATTACTGTTTTGGTCTTTTGATCAGACGCCATTCTGCCATCTGGAAAAGGCCACTTGTACCACCTTTCAGCTCGGTAATCGCCAGACGATAGTACTTATAGGACTCGGCATTGGTATACTCGAAGCGAACAGTTTGTTTTCTTTCTGTGAACATATGATCGGTTCTGGTATCCAGTTCTTTCCATGTGTTCAGATCATTTGACGCCAGTATTTTCCAGTTTTTAGGATCTCTTCCATCAGCGTCGTTGGCAGAAGTGAAAGTGTATGCATCTACTCTTTCAGGATCCTGAAACTCCAGCTGGATGTAAAAAGTAGGATCGAATGTGAAGATGAGGAATTTAGATCCGAGGTCATTGTCAATCAATCTCCTTGAACCTTCACCTGCATTCGGACCGCCAGTGTTTTCGATGCTTACTGTCATAGCGATGTTAGCTTCCGTCACATCCATCTCAACTTCCGGATCAGGAGGGAGTAATTCATAGACGCGTTCTTTCTTTTTGTCGCATCCTGCGAGAACCGCCATTATCAGCGCAAGAAAGACCAGTGCTTTAATGTTGGTTAGTTTGTAAATCTTCATGTTCATATCGATTTTGGCTTGAAGTGCATTGTTGTATTGCTCGTTCACTATGGCGTATAAAAATCCCTTTCCGTTCCCATCGCTTTGTGTAAAACGACAGGGCAGACGATAGCCGGTCTCTTTTTTATCAGAGACGATTACAAGAAAAAATAATTAAGCATTACTGCCTGGTTCCCTTAAAAGTATAAGATGACAATTTACTTCCCCCATTTTGTGGCTGATTATTATTTTTTATAACGACGAACTAGCTATTCCTTAGGGATAGAATCAGTTATACGGCATAGGGCTTATAACTGCTATCTGCTTACATACATTGATTTTGGTCTCTCCTTTAACTCTCTCTCACAACTTAGAATTCTCTCAGCCATAGTACGAGGGATCATTTTTATGATCTGCATTACTTAGTATCAACGTTTTCGGTAATGTTAATCAGCGTATTTTCCCGACCCTATAAAAATAGTAGGATTTGTTTTCCAAACCTGTTAACAGATTTTAACAGAATGTTAACGGAGTTTTAATTGAAATATAAAAATGTTGTTTATCAGTTAGTTACGTATTAGTTGAGCCCTTCTTTTTGTTAAAAAAAATTAAAATGGAATTGGAAATGAGCACTTATACAATAAAAAAGCCGGTACTTTAATATAACCTTAGCGGTTATATAAGTACCGGCAATAGCATCACTTAATATAGTAGTAGTCCTTTTATACAGGGCGTAACATGCTTTGTATACGGGCTTCACTGGTGAAGATCTTCGCTTTCAGATCACTGAGAATGGAGTATAGACCAAAATAGGTCCGGTTCACATATAAAGAATGTCGTGATCCTCTCGCGACCTTGGAATCTCTTACTTCTTTAAGATTGTACAGGTAGTCCATGTAGGCGTAGATCTCCGCAAAATAAGTTTCGTCTCCGAAATCAAATTCTTCCTGAGTAAAGGGAAGTGTCAGCATATCGATCATCTTCTGGAAAAGTCCTGAGAAGAATACGATTTCTTTTTCTGTGTCATTCGGATGTATCATCTCGAGGTTCAGATAGATTTCTTTCCGTCTGGCTTCATCTTTCAGTACTTCCTTGTCAACCAGCAGGAAGTAATTGGCATAAAAGTCCTCCGGAATTTCCTTGATACATCCAAAGTCAAACACGCCGACAGTACCATCTTCCCGCATCAGGAAATTGCCCGGATGAGGGTCTGCGTGTACTTTCTTCAGTGCGTGTACCTGGAACTGGTAGAAATCCCAGAGTGCCTGTCCGATCTGGTTTCTTGCTTCCTGCGAAGGATTGCGCTCCAGAAATTCTTTCAGGTGGAATCCTTTGAGCCAGTCCATCGTAATGATCCTGTCGCTGGATAGTTCAGGGTAATACACCGGAAAGACCAGATTCGGGATATGCGCACACTGGGCTGATACTTCCATTGAGCGGCGCAGTTCCAGTTTGTAATCTGTCTCTTCCAGCAATTTGCCTTCGATCTCCTCAAAATATTTGTCCATATCCACTTCATTCATGCCCACAATACGGATGGCGAAAGGCTTTACTATACGGAGATCTGATTTTACACTGTTAGCCACACCGGGATACTGAATTTTTACGGCCAGATCTTTTTCCCATTTCACGGCTTTGTGTACTTGTCCGATAGAGGCGGCATTGGATGCCTGCATTTCGAACTTGTCATATAATTGTGTAGGGGTTTTACCCAGTGTTTTAACGAATGTATTGATCACCAAAGGGCCTGAAAGGGGTGGTGCGCTGTATTGCGACATAGCAAAACGCTCGGTATAGGCTTTTGGAAGCATTCCCTTGTCCATACTGAGCATCTGTGCTACTTTTAGTGCACTTCCTTTAAGATTGCTGAGTGTATCGTAAATGTCCTCCGCGTTGTCGGCATGCAGTTCTTCTCTGCTGGTGGAGGGATCTATGAGTTTTTTTGTATAGTGTTTGAGGTAATTGGTACCTACTTTTAATCCAGTTGTAACAAATTTGCTGGCACGTTCAACTTTTCCGGTAGGGATGTTAGTCTGTTCTTTCATCACATTGTTATTTCCTTGCAAACATGAATTTTCCGAAGTCGAGGATGCTGTCAAGTGTATTAGAGCTGATCAGCTGGAAGCTGAGGTTAACGGCTTTTTCTATGGCGGCATCTGTCATTTCGAAGCGTTCACTGTCATCTTTTGTCCAGTAGCGGAGTACAAACAGGGCCTGTACCCAGAAGCCATGTACATACTGATCTGAAATATACTTGCGTTCCTTGATTTCACCGGTCTGATAACCTTCTTTGATCAGTTCGCGGATATAATCGTAAAACGCGATACGGAAGGATTCCAGTTTTTCCAGATGCAGACCGGGCATCAGGTATTGTTCTTTTTGCTGGAGAATGTAGCTTCTGTTTTCACGTAGTTGCTGTACCCACAGGAAGTAAAAGGTCAGGAGCTTTTCCCGGGCGGAATAGTTCCGGTAGATTTCATCTTCTTTCAGCTTGTCCAATGTTTCCTCAAAGAAAGAGCGCCAGATGTCTTTTTCCAGAGAATCGAACGAGGAATAGCCGTCGTAAAAGGTGATTTCCGAGATATCCAGCTGTTGGCAGAAGGCATATACAGAAACGGGTCTTTTACCATTTTCCAGCCAATATGTTTTATAAGCGTCGCGTATGAGTTTTTTATCCATGATCCATGGTTTGGCGTGTAAGAAAAAACATGACAACAGGTGACGCGGGTTAAACGTCACCAGCTATTACAAATTTACGCCACAAACGCCGGATTAAGATCAATCTCCCGCCGTGGACTGTTAATAAAACCCTAAATTGATCAGGCAGGACGATCACCGGTTTCGGCCACTGTAACTCTGCCTTTATCATCTACCAGCACAACCGTTCCGGCATCGCCCGTAGGCAGGATAAATCTGACCTGAGATGCCGTTTTTAGCTCCCTGATTTTTTTTGTGGAAAATTCATATACCTGAGCACCAGAAGGTTCGGTTGCCATGACCAGCAGGGATTCTGACAACAGTAGCCACGGTAATGTATTCGGCCCGGGATTAAAATGGTTTGTTATCTGGAATCCCTGACTGTCTTCTCTTACTAAAAAACAACCCTTTTTCGTCGATACCACGAGTGTCGTACTAAGGGAATGCTGGAAAATGGTCATATTGTCGATATCGGTCTCCATTTTCAGCACAGCAGTACTGCCGAGGCTCTCTATTCTGTATAAACGTTCCCCTGAAAGAGGTAAAAAGGGTCATTACCATAGATCTGGTAAGGTGCTGATCCTCTCAGGAGTATGACGGGTTCGTTATTTGTTTCATTGAAGCATCTGGTGAGCACTTTTTCGCCTTCCATATTATCATCCTGAAGATAGAGTTCCCCGGTGTTTTTATCAGCAATGAACAATACCGGTTGACTATCCAGATCGTTTGTTACGCCCAGCAGTTCTTGTCCGGCAGAAAAGTCAGTGGTATCCAGCTTTATATGGCTATGAAAAGGGCTGACATGTGGCAGGTCGGGGACACCGATATCAATAACCCCCCGGTTTGTTTTCAGGAACATCGTCAGCTTGCTGTGCCGCATATTTCCGCTGATGGGGAAGTAAGGCTGAAGGGTGACTTCTCTTTTACGTCTGACCTGTTCTGCCAGATGCCGGCTTTCCCACGAATAGTATTTCTGATGGCCTTGCAGGGTCATGCGTAGCACAAAGACACGGGCGGACAGTTTACCTACGAACAGAAGCTGCTGCATCGATGCCGTTGCGCCATACCATTCGATATCTTCCCTAAGCCGGAATCCCTGTGTTGTTTTAATATTTGCTTCCGGGTATTTCTGGCGGTCGTGATAGCGTTGAATATCGTGCTGAACCTGTTTATCTTCCGGCAGGATCCTTTTCAGGAGGTTCAGTTTGTTGGTGTCGCCCTGTTCTATCTGAGGACTGATCACCTCATAAGTTATTTGTGTGGTGACATTGCCGGCTTGTTCGTCCATTTGTTCACGGAAGTCGAGTAAATGGACAGGAACTGGTCATATCGCTCCTGCGGGGTCTTTTCGCTATATATGCTGCTGATCTTTGCTGCCAGTCCGGTTTTATCCTGCTGGTTATTGATCTCAAGATATCTGATCAGGCAATTTCTGCCATTATAGTCATTTTGCCAGCCATTTGCGAGTATATTGGTAGCGGCGGTTGTATCTGCTGTTTTTTCATGCAGGATACGCGCTGCCGCCAGATAGTCCCGTGTACCCAGATATTGTTCTACTGCCAGCTGATAGTATTCGAGTGCGCTTTCCCGTCGGGAAAGTTGCATCAGCAGATCCCCTGTTTTCTCAAATTTCTTTTGTTCTTTATAGATTTTGATGGCTTCCAGCAAGAGTCCGCCCTGTTCATAACACCTTGCTGCTTCCAAAGGCTGGTTGAGATGACTTTGGTAGAGGATGGCTGCTTCGTGATAGAACTTTCCCTTTTCCAATAGTCTTGCCGCCTGCCACAGATCACCCAGCAGGTGTGCATAGATATAGGCTGCCTGCCGGAAATCACCTTCTTCAATCGCTTTCCGTGCCTGTTCCTGATATTTTTGTCTCAGCCGTTCTCCCTGATTTTCACTGGCATGCCATCCGTCTACGCTGTGGGCGCTGAACAGACCACTCAGGCTGAAGTTGGTGTTGCGTACACTCAGGCGGTCAGATGGCGGTGCTGTGCCTCTACCCGCTGCATTATCTGACAAGGGAATAGCGTATTTCAGTGCCTCTCCGGGGTTTGTTTCAAATAATTTAAGCAGGCGTTCTAATTCACGGTCTCTTTAGCCTGCAGGTCCTGCATCATTTTTTCAAGGCCACGTTGTACATATGAGCTACCAGATCCACCAGATCCGCCAGCACCTCCGCGAACGGATCTGCCACCACTTCTTTCTGATGATGCAGTACGGCCACCGAAAGAGAATAATTTTAAAGCGGAAAGGAATTTACCAATTATACTTTCACGGAAAAATGATGCCTGCTGACCGGAAGTATCCGGGTTTTCGTCAGGTGGAAGACCAGACAGGATAGTACCATCCTCCTGCGGTAAGTCATATAATGGTCTGGGGGCATCTCCGTTTCCCAGTAATTCACTGATATTGGCGGTTGTGGCAACCTGCGTAATGCCGATATTGGTTAATCTGGCTATAGGCGGCATACCGGGATGCGCATGATCCCAGGAACGCGTTAGTTGTTTTCCGGCATTTACCAATACTGACAGGCTGATTTCATCCCGTATCTCGAAACCAACAAAACCTATTGCAGGATGTAATATCTGGCGGTGCCAGATCAGGAGGTCTTTCATTTCTGCCGGAGAGATGGCTGGTGTGATACGCGCATTGACAGGAATAAAGCAATTCCCGTTAATGACAGTATAGGGATGACGTATTTTTTCGGGTGATGGGAGCTGATTTTTGAAAACAACCAGCAGACCACCCGCTTCTTCTGTGTTTTTGTGTTCCGGTAATAGAAAGCCGGAGAGCCCTGTCAGAGGGATCTGCCATTCATTCATTTCACGGAACCATTCCTCCGGTGTATTGCCGCGGAGGAAAGCAGCGCCTGTGTTGTGCAGGATCTGTGCATCATATTGCAGCTGCAGTAACATATTTCTGGATTATGTGTATAAATGGACGAATATATTTCTGATGGAAGGCCATTATTTCTACCACTTTAGCGTCTTCCGGTCTTAAATATGGGTGTCCGCAGGTATCCCCATTGGAAGCCCAGCAGGAAATGCCGATGTTCACCATTACAGGGAGCGCTATTTCAGGTAATGCCTTATTAGAGCTACGGAGGTAGAGCATATGGCGTACTGCATCAAACCATGCCTCACTACCATCCGGCCAGTGGTATCGCAATAATGGTTGTCGCAGGTCTTTTACTTTCAGCTTTTGCATCGTGCTGATGATGTTATGCTCCGGTGCAGGGCCGTTAACAGGAATGAATTCAACTTTATTCTGGCTGAAGATCAGTTCATGCCTGTTGACTTCAAAGTTTCCATTGTCATTGATGGCGATATGTTTGATCTTACTCACCATATCATATGCCGCTGAGCTGTTGCTGTAAACGTTGGTTGACATCAATGTCATTGAACGGATATTGTCGAGCTGTGTTCGCTGCAGGCCAGGAGGTGCAGCTGTCAGTTCTCTACTGTACACATTCAGTGAATAGATGCCGTTGGCCGTTTCAAAAAGGAATGACTTATCATTAATACTGAATTCAGTTCTGAATATTTTACCGATGCTTGTTTCCTGTATCAACTTAATCGTGACCGGATGGCTTGACAACTGTCGTGTCTTTTTATCCAGGTGGCAGATGATGAAGGCTTTGGTATGCCTGTCCCGGAACTGGATGAAGAAATTGTTTTCATCATGTCCGTAGTTATAGACTGACATATACGCTTCGGGGAACAGGGACATCATTTCCAGAGCTCCTTTATGTTGATTCTGCCAGTATACCAGTTGTCGCTGGTCTGTTATGCAGATACCACTATGGTCCTTTGAGGCAATACCGTTGTAGCCATAATTGCGTCTTGCCGGTAATAACAAAGGAAAGGGCACGTGTTCGAGGAACAGGGGAATATCCAGCATTGTGGGAGTACCTCTGAAGCTATGTGTGAGCGGCTGTTTTTTAGCACGTGGAGGAGGCGGTTCCAGATTGATACGGGCAGTGCTGAGTAGCTTTCTGTGTCCGGAGAGATACCTGTACAAGTGAACTGTCGCATCCCGTTCTATTGTTACCAGAAATCCATTGTGCGGACGCAAGGAGGCAAACGCATGTTGAAAGTCTGTTTCATGGAACAGCTCTTCGCTGGTGATCAGGAAAAATTCGTGGTCATTGCTGAGTGTATGCAATTCATTAAATGCCAATAAAGCATTGGCGCTGCGCAATGCCGGCGAAAGTACGTGCATGGACTTTACCACATCTTTTTTATTGGTAAGGTCAATGGTTTTGCATTGGTCTCCTGCGAGGGCATAGCTTGTGATAGTGGCCTGCTGTTTCTTATCCACGATGGAGGCCAGAGTAGTGGATACGGCCAGCATATGCGGCGTTCCCCACATTTTTATACTCTTGTCAATCAGTATAAAACGGTGTGTATGCAGTTTGTCGGGGATTTCTTCCCGGCGAAGGTATAAGGCTTCATTGTTGGCCAGTCTTGCCATCAGCACATCATCTTCATTGGCCAGTTCACTGAGCAGCAGTTTATCAATAGTGCCTTTATTGGTAATATCAGACACACCACCGATCGTTCTGTCTCCCGCCCGATTCGTATGCATGGGCAGATGAATGGCTGCCATCAGGCGTTGGGTCAGTAATGCAATATATGCGGTGTTGTCATCTTCTGCCAGTTCTTCCAGCAGGTCTTTTTCTCCTGCCTGTGGCGGCAAGGGTAATGCTTCCGGCATCTCTACAGGTGCCAGTGGGGGAGGAGGTGTAGCTGGTGTTTTGATCCGTGTTTCCAGTTCCTGTTCCAGCACATCTGTATAAGGATATTTATGCAGGATACGGGACATGATACGGAGGTCCGTGTTTGCCTGTGTATTCGACCAGTTATTATCGTCTATTCGTGGTGCACAATAATCTTCGGCTGGCAGTTTTTGAAATATAGCGATCATTTCCTTTCCGGAACCATTCGCCAGTGCCAGTGGAATCTGTTCAAAAAGGCAGTTGAAGAGTATGGTACGTTTATCCTCGTGCCAGTATTGGCGGGACAGCGGATATAACAGGTCAACAAATGAGCTTAACAGGTTGGAATCATCCGTCAGATCTTCAGGATTGGAGCGGTATAACCAGCTTTCGGGATTTATCATGGCACGCCATAATTCCTGCTTTAATACGTCCGGGGTAATACCTTCCCGTGGCCGTTGTGTATCCACTTTACCGATCATTAAAATGATCAGCAAAACAGATAAGGGAGGTGTTGTCGCATATTCCTGCGACAGGAGACCGATCAATTCTTCTTTGAAACAGATTGTGTTTCCTTTGGCAAATTCTATGACAGTGCCGTCTTCTGTCCAGTGCCAGAAATAGTCTTTGGGTGCACTGAAATAAGCGATGGTTCTATCGTGCAGATTTTCCATTTAAAGTACATTGGTGAGGCGGATGGCGCTTCTGGTTGCCATTACAAAACAATTCATGGGAATACGTTCCCATTGTCCGTCCGGATGAAACAATATCATGGCGTCTTTATCTGCGGCAAACTGCTCTATGATAAATGCGCCAGCCATTGACGGATCGAAATCATAGCCGGCTGGCAACAGCAGATTGTTTCTGACCACATAAGCCTTTCCCGGCAGGGAGGGTACAGGAGCGCCGATTACCAATACTTCTTCCGATTCGCATACTGCAAAACTGAGTTGCTGTAATCTGATCAAAGGGGCATTGTCAGCGTATGCTTTCCAGTGTGCCAGATTGGTGATAACAGCTGCTGGTTCTGTAGTCTGTGGTGCAGGGGTGAGTTGTATCGTGAATGTCTGCCGGGTTTTTCCCGGTAAGGCAGAAACAGGCAATTCTACTGTAAGAAAAGACGTCAGGGCTTCCCATGTCATTCTTTTAAGTGTATCGTGCGGTGTTTGCCGGCCGGGCAGGAATAAGCGTCCTTCGAAATCCGCGAGGTAAGTATGTTTTACAGGCAACTTACGCAGCCGTATATCTGTACTTTCCGCCGGGATGCCTCTTACCCAGATGTCATCTCCTGAGAGAGCTACCTGCAGATCCGGCCAGGTGCGTATGTTTCCCAGTGTTTCCAGTTGTGTCAGGGGAAGCACGATGATCATTTCTTTCATGCTGATTGCATTATCTTCTTCCAGAGTGCGTCGATAGGAGTCAGTACATAGCTGCGTTGTGTGTTGTTGCTGATCCACTCACAGCGGCTATTGATGCTGCGTAGTCTGTCTTTGATCTGTGCACGGGTGGCTGCAGGTGTATCCGGATTGTCCCATTGCTGCTGCAATTGTTCCACTTCCCGGTACAGGGCTTCGGCATCTGGTGTGCCGCTGTTGTTGGCGCGTGGGTGTTCCTGTGGATGCTGTTCACCTTTCGCAATTATGGCATTTACGATACCTGCGATGATCTCAATCTGTTCTTCCGTATCCCAGATATAGCGCAGTATCCACAGATCAGAGAGAATAGCTTTATCTCTTCTGCAAAGCAGGGCACTGGCGGCTATCAATCGTTGCAGTTTTACAGCGCGTCTGTCAGATATCTGTATACCTGCATTTCTGAGTTGCTGTATCAGGGAGATATATTCGGTCCTTATACTACTGAGATCTATGGTGGTATTCAGCTGCTGTAATGCACGAAGTTCTTCAGCGGCTATTCCTTCACGTTTATTATCTGTTTGCTGTTCCAGTCCCCATCCGGCCTGCAGTACACTATCCAGCATCACCGGATCAACGTTACTACAGCGTACTCTTATCAGGAACCTGTCGAACAGTGCCTGCAGTGCCTCATCTTCCGGGAGGTGGTTGCTTGCACCGATGAAGGTCAGGGCAGGTAGCTGACGGGTTTCTTTTCCTCTACGGAATATTTTTTCATTCAACGCCATGAGCAGGCTGTTTAGAATGGCGCTGTTGGCATTTAGTAATTCATCCAGAAATACCAATGAAGCTTCCGGCAGCATACCGTCTGTATTGGTGACAAGGTCGCCGTCACGCAATTTACGGATGTCGAATGGTCCGAATAGTTCATTGGGCTCGGTAAAGCGGGTCAGCAGGTATTCAAATGTTTTCAGGTCCAGCTGGCGTGCGAGTTCGCGTACCAGAGCACTTTTGGCGGTACCCGGGGGACCGAACAGAAAAAGGTTTTCTCTTCCTGCCAGACAAATTCCCATCAGGTCAATAATGTCATCTTTTCCTACGAATGTGTCTTTCATGCGTTGAAGTACATCATTCAGCTTGTCTATCAGTGGTGATTCAACGGTTAATGGTTCCATATTGTTGTTATGAAGCAGTAAGATCAATTTTAAATTGTGGCCAGAATTGTACGGCGTACATACCGAGGGCTTCTTCTACCATTGGGAGGCATGCCGGATGCCGGCATTTCTCATAGTCTTTTGCCAGGATGATCCGGTCGATGTAGGTGCGTTTCAGAGAGGGATGTTCCAATATGGGAGACAATCCTTCTGCCGGGACTTCCGGAATGGCGGCGGCCGATAAAGGCCATTGTGCGGCCAGTGCGGTAAGTGTTGTTACCAGAGGATCTTCCGGAGAAATACCTTTTGCCAGCAAGAATATGTCCGGGAGGTATCGCAGACAAAGATCTGCGGAATAGCTTGCCGCAGGAGTCTGTTGGTCATCGAAAGGGGGCAGGTAACGCGTTAACGCTGTTGCTTCCAGATGTCGTAGCAGCAGGAACTGGATGGTCCGGTACAGATAAGCTGCCGCCCAGAGTGCTGCTTTTTCATCATATGGGGGCGCCTGTCCCGGCATTTCGTTGATATCGTCGGTATAGTATTGCTGCAGGTGTACCTTTGCCAGACGTATTTCTTCCTCGTCAAAATCCTGCAGTGCATGAGCAACCCTTACTTCTCCCTTATTAATCAGTGATGATATAAATTCACTTAGTGTCATGGTATTAATGTGTTGGCGCAGACGTACCCGCCATGGTGTTAGCCATTGCTGAAAACCGGTAATAGTCCTGGGATGATGTAAATGCGCAGGAGGCGGTCCTCCAGATGCCAACCTGTCCCCGGGGTGGTCAACAAGAACAATAATTCTCTCACATACGATTAACTGCAAGTCCAAGATACGACTTATAGAATTATATACAAATATATTGATATATGGATGGTTTATAGTGAGGGGCCAACGACAATCTTCCTGAAAAAAGACTTAAAAATGATGACTGGATTGTTATTTGTGATATCTATTTTTAATTTAGGGAATTAAATTAAAGAGATCATGTACAAGAAAACGTTAACAACGGCAGCTGCTGTTGTGCTCTCAGCCACGTTATTTGCGCAGTCAAAGCCTGAAGACACGGAAGTATGGGAACCGGTTCCAACAGTTGTTA
This sequence comes from Chitinophaga pinensis, assembly GCF_007896845.1. GTDB lineage: Bacteria > Bacteroidota > Bacteroidia > Chitinophagales > Chitinophagaceae > Chitinophaga > Chitinophaga pinensis_C. The sequence goes on from NZ_VOHS01000026.1 coordinate 43,791, forward strand.
CACCCGGTAAAACAGCCGCAGATGCGCCATCAGATGCGATCGTATTATTTGACGGTAAGAGTCTGGACCAGTGGGTATCTGTAAGTAACCCGGAGCAGCCTGCGAAGTGGAAAGTAGCAGGAGGCATCTTCACTGTAGATAAAACGACTGGTAACATCCAGACAAAAAGATCCTTCACTAACTATCAGTTACATGTTGAATGGCGTGTACCTAAAAATATAACCGGTACCGGGCAGGGCAGGGGTAACAGCGGTCTGTTCCTCGCGTCTACAGGTGCAGGTGATGATGGTTATGAATTACAGATCCTTGACAACTTCAACAACAAAACATATGTAAATGGTCAGGCGGGTAGTATTTATAAGCAAACCGCTCCGCTGGTGAATCCTAACCGCAAGCCAGGCGAGTGGCAGACGTATGATATTATCTGGACGGCTCCCCGTTTCAACAGCGATGGTTCATTGCAGTCACCTGCCCGTGTAACCATATTCTTTAACGGTGTGCTGGTACAGAACAATACCGAGCTGCACGGACCAACCAAATACATCGGTAAAGCTTCTTATGACAAGGCACATGGCGCCTGCCCGATCAAATTGCAGTCCCATGGCGATAAGAGTGAGCCGTTGAGCTTCAGAAATATCTGGATCAGAGAATTATAGTCTGTTACAGACAGCCGCGATCGATATTGCAGCAGTAAATCGCTTTCGCCTGCCGGCGGAAGCGATTTTTTATTTCACCCCTCTCTTTTACAGCTTCCCCCTTATTTTTTTATACATTTAGCGCAGGTGTTGTTCATTTGCATCTATGACTGAGCCAATGGGAAGAATGTTATATATCTATAGCTCCCTGTTTATTGCCATCGCACTGAATATTGCCCGTCTGCTTGCGCTGAAGGAAGACAGTGTAATGGCGAGATACATGCATTTCAACATGGGGGAATGGTTATTTCAGACCGGCGTGAGCTTCCTGTTTTGTCTGTTGGTATTCCTGCTGGCGCAACATCATTTTCAGGGTCCCTTCCGCAGGTGGAAATGGATCCGGGAAGGGCGGACCGCTTTATTACTCCTGCTGTTATTTTTCTTTTTTACGACGGTCAGTATTGGTGTACAGCGCCGTTTCTTTGGACAGGGGTTACTGCCGGGGAATGGTATCGGCATAAAGTTTATGCTCATACTTATACTGGCAGGCATTGAATTGAAAATTGTGAATATTCTGCGTATGGCGAGGTCCAGTGAACTGGAAAATGTGCGTCTGCGTAATGCGCATCTCAAAACAGCACTTGAACTGCTGAAGGGACAGTTGCAGCCGCATTTCTTTTTTAATGCGCTGAGTAGTCTGTCTGGTGTTGTCAGGGAAGATCCGACAAAGGCACAATATTACATCAACCAGCTATCCAAAGTATTCCGTTATTCGTTGCAGCGTGAAGATAATCATCTGGTGTCTTTGAAAGAAGAGCTGGAGGCTGTACGTGCTTATGCGGCCTTGTTGAAAATGCGTCATGAAGCGGGCTTTGAATTGCTTATTGATATACCGGAGGCACTGTTGACAGAGAAGCTCCCACACATGTCTCTTCAACCCCTGATGGAAAATGCGCTGAAGCACAATGTTGTTACGGTGTCCAGCCCTTTACTTGTCAGTGTTACTGCTGAAAGGAATGGGGATAGATGGTGTCTGTTAGTCCGGAATAATCTACAGCCTTTATCATTTTATCCGCCGGGTACTGGTATCGGATTATCTAATCTGAATGAGCGTTATCGCATATTGCTGGAGCAGGAGATCAGTATCAGCAAAACAGCAGCAGATTTTATTGTAAAACTACCATTGAAATAATATGTCTTTACGTGTCGCGATCATAGAAGATGAACCAGCCACCGCCCGTAACCTGCGCTATATGATACAGGATGTGGCGCCTGACAGTGAGGTACTGGCAATACTGAGTGGTGTGGGAGAAGCGGTAAACTGGCTGCAGCAACATATGCAGCGATGTGACCTGTTGTTTATGGATATCCGTCTTGGAGATGGACTTTCTTTTGATATTTTCACGAAGATAGATGTCTCTTTGCCGGTGATCTTTATTACGGCATATGATGATTATGCACTGCAGGCATTTAAGGCCAATGGTATTGATTATATTCTGAAACCGGTGGATGAGGAGGATCTGAAGAACGCTATTGCGAAATTCAAACGTTTACATCAACCGTTTGCAGATACTGCGGGATACGAGGCGCTGCTGAAGATGGCAGCGGGTATGAGAGAGGGGCCTGTTAGTTACAAACAATCTTTTCTCGTGCATAGCCGTGATAAACTACTGCCCTTATCTGCCGGCAATATTGCATGGTTTTATACCGCCAATGAACTGGTGTATGCGGGGACAGTTGATAAGCGGGAATTTATCATTGATTTTACGCTTGAACAGTTGCAACAACAGTTGGATCCTGCGATCTTCTTCCGGGCTAACAGACAGTTTATAGTACAGCGATCAGCCATACAGGAAGTAGATTTTTATTTTAATGGGCGTTTGTTATTGAAGGTGAATCCACCTGCAAGAGAGCAGATACTGATCAGTAAAGCGAGGGGAGGAGAGTTTAAGCATTGGATGAATGTGTAAGAGAGCGTCCGGGGATTCTAAATGAATTTTGAATTGAGTGATAACCGGACTGTAAGAGAAGCGTATTTTTTTGTCAGATTTCTCTTTCTGCATTGATTATCAGGAGAAAGTTTTATCACAATTGTCATGAGAACAATAGAATTGTAAAATCTCCGTTTATATTATGATTTAAAATTATATTATTATAGATTTGTGAGACAAGGAAACTGTACTTAGCCTACGTGTGAATGTAAAGAAGCATCAATCATTAATATATCATCAACATTAAATTCCAAAATGTCGCAATCTATGAAAAGACAAAACCTCTCTTTCGCAAAGGGAAGATCTACACTGTTGTTCCTGTTGGTAGCTGCCGGTATTGCTGTTGGCGTAACTTCCTGTTCTAAAAAGGACGATGACAAAAACACTCCGGGCGTAACCAGCGAAAATGCGGCTGTAATGGTAACTCAGTCTGTGACTGCACAGGGTGGTCTGACCGATCAGATCTCTTCTGCAACCATGGCTGTGGCTAATCTCGAAGCAAGAAAAGCATCTGGTGGTAAACTGAGCGACTTTTGTGGTAAGTCTGAAAAAGATTCTCTTAAACTTGCTGGTGATGGCCAGAACTTCAGCTTTGACTATGCACTGTACTGGACATATGGCCTGACTTGTCAGCAGACTATCCCTTCACAGTTTGACTTCTCTTACTCCGGCCGTGTTGCACTGGCAATGGAAAAATTTGCTACATCCAGCAAATTCTCTTCAGTATATACACTGAGAGGTCTGGGTGCAAACAGCGCAAACTGGGAGATCAGCCAGAAATATGACGCTACAGGCGACCTGACTTCTAAAACTGCTGAAATTCCTTCTTACTCCAGCGAAATTCACTACGAATCAACTAACATTAAAGTGAATAAAACAACACAGGAAATCGTTTCCGGTAGTGCTGCTGTAAAGATCACAGGTAAGGACAGCAAAGGTAATGCGTTCAGCTATCAGGGTATTATCACTTTCAAAGGTGGAAGAAAAGGTACATTCGTTGTGAACGGCGGTGGTACTTTCGACCTGCAATGGTAATTATCTGAAAAGATATAAAAAGAAAAAACCCGGTTGCTATGGCAACCGGGTTTTTTTATGCAGGTGTGTATGATCCTGATGTACTAGTTATTAGCCATTACATTTAATGCAAATGGTTGTTCCAGTACTGGTGTTGGCGTCAGTAATCCCTGTGCAACAACTGTATAAATTTTACCAGCTTCCAATACAATACCTGTGCGGCTGATGGCAGTCTCTCCGCTGCTTGCATTATTAAGTTTCAGTGTGTAGGTTCCTGCTGCCATTTCTTTGAATTCGGTAGCCGTTTTGTAGCCTGTACCGGTGAACAGCAGGCTGTCATTTACGAGAAAGTTAACGGGAGGTGCATCGCTGCCTGCGTGTACAAAACGAATTTTCGCTTTACCACTTGCAGGTGCCCCGAGATTGTCTTCTGCAAGGATACCTACAGTAGCATTACCATCTGTTTCACCAGTAGCAAACAATGAATAACTACCACCTTTAAACTTAACAGGTGCAGACAATACCGTGTTGCCGGTAGCGGTAGATTTAAAATCAAAGGTTGCATCGCCATCCTTTACATTCAGATAACCGGTAGATTCGCCATAGCCGATAGCGGAAGCAGTGATCTTGCTGGATCCGTTGTATACATCTACAGATCCTGCATCAGGTAAAACGTTTACAATTTTGACAGTTGCATCCGGGTCAACAGTGGAATCATCATCGTCTTTGCTGCATGATGAGAAAGCAATTAATCCTGTCAGGGCTAACATGGTTAACAGACCCTTGCTGGCATAATTCAGAGGTGTCATAATTTTGGAGCTTTTAAAAAATGAACAATGATTTTACTCCTCTAAAAACATAAACTGTGCCATCGGAGTTACAAGTGTGCTGTTTTACTGATATAGTCCGCTGTTTAGTGGCAATTTTACACATCTTGTCCTGTCGTGTATGCTTTTATTCCTCAGATCATGTAAGTCTGTTTAACCACATAATTTGCGTATTTTAGCTGAAGTGTAAGCTATCCCTGTTTCTAATATTCCATATCGTATGAGCAGCACAGCAAGTGTAACACAGAAGAATAATATACACATCTGCGGTAACCGGAACGCAGCGCAAACAATCATCTTCGGCCATGGCTTTGGATCTGACCAGACGGCGTTTGATCCTCTGGTAAAAGCTTTTGAACAGGACTATAAGATTGTTTTGTTTGATAATGTCGGTGGTGGGAAGGCTGATATCGAAGCCTTTCATCCGTCCCGTTACAGTAATATGCAGGGATATGTGACAGACCTTTCGGATATCATTAAATCTTTGCAGCTCTCTCATATTATATACGTGGGCCATTCTGTGAATGGTATGATCGGGCTGCTGACTGCGATTAAATACCCTGATTGTTTTGATAAACTGATTCTGCTGGGCAGTAGTCCGAGATATTTGAACGATCCTGCAAGTGGCTACACCGGTGGGTTTGACATGGAAGCACTCAATGGTTTATACAATGCAATGAGTACAAATTATTATGCATGGGCCAGCGGATTTTCTGCGCTAGTGATGAGGAATGCTGACCGGCCTCACCTGGCTGAAGCATTTGCAGCATCCTTATCGGTGATACGTCCGGATATTGCATTGTCAGTAGCAAAGGCTATCTTCGAGATGGATCACCGCGAAGATCTTGCAAAGTGTAGCGTACCTTCCCTGATTGTACAGACCACGGATGATGTAGCTGTACCGCTGGTAGTAGGTGATTATCTTGCACAACATATACCCGGCAGCAAAAAAGTAAATGTATCCGCAACGGGACATTTCCCCCATGTGGTAGCGCCGCTGGAAGTGATCAGCGCTATCCGTAATTTTATATGACTACAACCAAACATCACACATTTTGGCAAGCTGGGAACGAAAAGCATTGACCTTTATCAGTCAGACTAGTGAATGGGACAGACGGAGAGACATCCGTACTTTTTTATCATTTGGTATCTCGTTATTACGTGAGCTGACCGGGGCTTATATGTCCCTGCAGCTGGACTTTGAGGATAGTTACACGGCCAGAGTAAAAGGCGCAACGCCTGTTTACCTTGATGAGCTTATTTTCAATCCCGGGCCGATACATCAGCTATTGGAAAAAGCAGGCCATCGTCCTATCTACTGGACGCAGATTCCTGAAAAAAACGCATTTGAAGACCTTTTTGAGGCACTTTCCTCGGCTGTCATTATACCAGTCCGTGCGGGCGAAGTAAACGCCTTAATCGTGCTGGGATGGAGTGATATTCAGGCTTGTGACCCCTCCTTCCGTGAATTTATGGATACAGTACGTACCCGGATGGAGGAAGTGTGTCGTCAGGCACAGATCGAACATACTTCAGATAAGGCAATTACCCGTTATACCTCCATTCTTAATACACTCTCAGAGGCGCTTGTCTTTATCGGCGGAGATGGTTATTCCGGTTGGGTGAACATCGCAGCTGCGCAGATATTACAACTGGAGGGGCCCGGGGAATATGCCCCTGCGGTCCTGTCAGGTGCGATGGCTGTCCTGATCCAACAGGCGCTGAATAAAAGTGAGATTGCAGGACTGGCAATGCAGGCATTTGCGTCACCGGCCAGCAGGGTGGAGAATATGATCTGGAAGATGGTGGACAGAACGCTGGAGGCAAGTTGTCTGCCGGTAGAAGGGAAGGGGAAGTTATGGAGGATAGTGTCGGTTAAGCAATAGTGAATCAGCAATTAAAGTGTTGTGGAAATTGGTGTAAAATGATATTGAAATAAAAAAGGGATGCATCTGATGTAGACGCATCCCTTTTTTATTTCTCAGGTTATTCTTAATTCTTAATCTGTTCTTTCTCGTCCATTTTCCATGTGTTATCATAGAATCCTGCTGTCTTTACTGCCTGTGTATTGCCTTTCAGCAATTCTACATCAAAGATCATATAGTCAGGGAATCCACTGCCACCTGCGAAGTATTGGTTTGCATCTGCAGCACGCATACCGGCTAATCCGGTGCCTGCTACTACTGCAACAGAAGCTGTTTTACTATCAGCTCTCGGCCACATGAAATAAGCGGCAAATCCTTCACCGTTATATTCCTGTTTGCCTACGGTTACTTTACCGCGTGTTATCTGTACAGGCGATTGTGACAGGAGTTGTTTCCATGCTTTGTTGGTGCTTGCGTTACCATAGATAATGATGCCACGGTCAGGATAGCTGGCCGCATTGAAGTCTTTATCAGCTACGATATCAATCGCACCATTGCCTCTATAATACCAGGTTTCTGCATCATAACGGGCTTTGTTAAGTGACCATTCATTTTCAGCTGGCTGACCTGCCGTGCTGTATACAAATACCATACGGTGGTTGAAGGCTTCTTTGAAGGTACCGTTACGTACAGAGCCTTTATCCGTAGCCGATGGCGCTTTACTGATTGCCCATTGTGCATCCTGTTGGAGGTACAGCAGACTGTCGCCATTCCGGCGGGTATAGCTGATAGCAGGATTGCCATCGAGGGTGATGCTGAGTGCCTGACCAACTGGTACGTCTTTCAGGTCGATCGCCAGTGTGCGGATATTGGTGGTTGTACCCGTTACTGCGTTGCGTGCATGATTCCTGCTGAGCTGTATACGGCTGTATTCCAGTGCGTGTTGCTGTTGCAGGATACGTACCCAGTGGTGTACTGCGGATATAGCAGGATTGGCAGTCGTGAAGTCGATTTCATTTACGCTGGTATCAGCAGGAATCGTATGCCATTTGAAGTATTGGAATAAAGGACCCCAGTCTACACAGGTATCGCCATACCAGTGTTCGCCACCCGGATATTCGTAATAGCTGAAGTCTTTATGGAAGTCGGCCAGGATCTTCTTCATCTGTCTTGCATAATCGACAGAAACTACCTTATCGCTGTCGCCATGCAGGATATATACACCACCAGCTTTGTAGTTGGTGGCCAGTTTGAAGGTGTTGCTGGGATTACTTGCTCTCAGCAGGATCTGTTCGGTGCTGTTGCGCGGAGAATCTGGTATCAGACCATCTGCTGAACCATAGCCCATCAGGGTAGGATAACCCGAACAAGGAGCGATAGCGGCCCATTTGCCTGCATAGGTAGCGCCGAGGTACCATGTACCATGTCCACCCATAGAGTGACCTGTCAGGTATATTCTTTCAGGATCCGGATGGAAGGTATTCAGACCGATATTCAATACTTCCAGTGCATCGAGACGTCCCCAGTCTTCCCAGTTGAAACCACGCGGACGACGGTTGGTAGGAGCTACCAGTACACCCCAGTCTTTGTATTTGTACGCGCTGGCCTGATTGATCGCCTGTACTTCTGCGCCATGTACTGACAGGAAGAAGGCAGGAGCTTTGCCATCCGGATTCGCCTGTGGAGAAACGGCATAATATTGTACACTGCCATCGATATCGCTGATGAATGTATTGCTGTAGTGATCTTTGTTGGTTACAGCTTTCAGTGCAAAGGTCTTCGTATCTGCTATCTGTTTACCACTCAGGGTCAGTTCACAGTTATAGCTACCATCTGCCGCTGTTGCAGAAGCGTCAAATTTAAAGCCCACTTTACGTGTGCTGAGGGCGGCTATTTCCGGGATGGCAGTGGTCACTGTTTTACCGTTTACTTTTGCGCTGATGGACAGTCCTTTCAGGGGTTGTGCAGAGGTGTTGACAACAACCACTGCTCCCAAGAGATCACTGTTATTATTGCCTGCTACTACAAAAGGCATGGTAGAATCAGCGATGCTGATATATACCGGTTTTTCGGGGAAGAGCAGTTTAGCTTTGATACCTGCGCGACCCCAGCTACGGCCGGTACGGATATAAAATTCGTTGTTTCCCTGACGGAGTTGCACGGGAATGTACATCCAGCCATAACGATACATGTCTCCGGCGTGTGGTGTACCGTTGACATACACCATCTGGTGACCGGAAATGTTCAGTATCGCAGTTTGTGCTTTTGGCGCATTATAGGAGACATATAGGTAGCCGTTGTTGATTCTACGACCGGTGAAGGAGCCGTCGGTACCGGCTGTAATTGTCTCCCATTGTTGTGCAGCACCTTTTTCGTCCGGAAAGGAAGCAGCACCTTTCGCGGGTGTTTTCAGTTGTCCGTTGCAAAGTTCATAGGCCAGCTGATCTGTGAACAGGGCTGTTCTGCCGTATTGGTGGCAGGGGCCGCTGATCAATCCATCTTTAAACTCGTAAGTCTGTTGAGCAATAACGCCATAACCTGACAGTAGAATTGCCAGGAGCAGTAGTATCTTCCGCATATAAATTATTTGTATACAAAATAGAAAGCAGAATACAATTGCCGGCAATATATTGACGGATGGAGAGTAGCCCGGAAGAACGGTATACGCGTCCGGAGAGCTGTGTCAACATTGTATTTCAGCTGATAGTTTCCACTTAATAGCTGATATGATCTTAGCTGTCTGCCGAAGGCGGGGGAGCAGGTACGATTACTTTAAGTGCTTTGGGGAGGATTGAGGCTGTTACTTCGTTTATTTTACCCCTGTATTCGCCATCTATCTGAAAATGAGCTTTTTTACGGGTATAAATGGTCACCTGACTGGCCTGCAGTATTTCTGTCTTGGCCGGATCAAAGGGGCGGTGTCTGAACAGCATTTTCAGGAGTTCCGGAATGGACAATCTCCGCAGGATCACTACTTCGAATAAACCATCGGTCAGGTCTCCGTCCGGATTGATGCAGGCACCGGTGCCGTACATACGGGCATTGGCCAGTACGATCATGTGGGCTTGTCGGGTCAGTTGGAGGTCTTTATTTTCAATACGAACAGCGAGGCGTTTATTTTGCCATAATGTTTTGAAGGAAGAGAGGGCATATCCGAGCTTTCCGCGAATGCCGCGTTGTTCGAAATTCTTTACCAGTAAGGCGTTTAATCCGACGTCACTCAGGTGTATACAGACATCTTTTTTATTGACCCTGATCAGATCAATATGTTTCTCTTCCGCTGGTGTTTCATTGCAAATCAGGTGTAATACCTGTTCCCAGTCGGCCGGTACACACAATTCCGTAGCCATACCATTCGCGGATCCTGTGGGTAGAATACCGAGGGGAATGTCTTTTCCCAGCAGTTCTTCTGCTACCATCTTTACTGTACCGTCTCCGCCGACAGCAATAACTCTGTCGGGTGCTATTTTTTTTATAACCGCTGTAAGTGACTGCTGTGGCCCGTCCAGCATGAAAAAGTGGACTTCTTCCGCGCGTTCGCGGAAATAATTTTTGATGAATGTTTCAGGATCGGCCTTCTTTTTGCCGCCTGAAACAGGATTTATCACAAAAAGGAGCCTGAGCCGCATAGGTGTTGTTTGCGCCATGTGCTTACTCATAAATTATACTTTTTGTTCATTGCAAAATAAGCGCCTGAATGTCTTTATGGAATAAAATTCTACATCGGCTGGGTTTGGAAGCGCGGACGCACATTAAAATTTATCATGGTGTAGGCGGCGCGGAACAAATGGAAATATTTGGTCATGTACTGGATCGTGGCCCTTTGCCACGTACGCATTACAGCCGGTTTTTCCTCGTGAATACACTCGCATTGATACGTTTGTTTATGGTGAAGCCCCGGAATGGCGCAACAGTGGAGCTTATATGGGAGGGAAGGGCCATACGTGCTGTTACGGAGAAAGACGGTTTTTTTCATTTACAGTGGAAGCCGGAAGTGATGCCTGAAGCGGGTGATCATACAGTGGAGGTTACGATCACGGATGTGGAGCAAAGTCCGGTAACGCGTGCGGTAGGTGTAGTGATAATTCCACATCGTAGTCAGTTTGGATGCATTTCAGATATTGATGATACTTTTCTCGTGTCGCATTCTGCATCACTTTTCAAAAGACTGCATGTGTTATTTACCCGCAATGCGCGTACACGTAAACCATTTGAAGGAGTCGTGAATCATTATCGCCTGTTAAGCGATGCAGATAATAAAGGCAGATTGCCGCGTCCATTTTTTTATGTGTCCAGTAGTGAATGGAACCTGTATAATTACATCCGTGAATTCTGTCGTATGCATGGTTTGCCGGAAGGCGTATTCCTGCTAAGTCAGCTGAAGCCTTTGCTGTTATTGCTGAAAAGCGGTCAGCAGAAACATGCTACAAAGTTCACGAGGATCAGTCGTATACTGAAGCATTATCCACATATGCGCTTTATTTTGCTGGGTGATGATACGCAGGAAGATCCGAACATTTACGAGGCTATCACGAAACACTTTCCTTCCCAGATCCTTGCTGTATACCTGCGTCATGTGCGCAACAGCCGTTATGCGGCCACTCAGGAGGTTGCCGATGTGATCATGAGCAGAGGTATTCCCTGCTGTTATTTTAAACATAGCAGTGAAGCCATTGCTCATTCTCAAAAGATAGGACTGATTACGTGATTTTAAAAAGAATGCACTGATTTATGAAGTATGTTTTTTCTCTCTTGCTGACACTGACTTTTTTCACCACAGCTTCTGCACAATTCAGCGATTCCGTGCACTATTACGGCAAATTTGCTTCTATGGGTTCTATTAACACCACACAGGATGGCAGGGCGTATTTGCTCAACAATAGCTTCAAGGTGGGTGTCAGTAAAAAGAAAATCTCCCTGAATGGCAGTGGCGGATGGATCTATGGGCAGCAGGATGGAACGCTGACCAATAATGACTTTGCATCTGCACTTGATTTTAGTTTGTTCCGGTCTGTCCGTCAGATTTATTACTGGGGACTGGCCACTTACGATAAAAGTTATTCCCTGAAAATCAATGACCGCTTCCAGGGAGGCGCTGGTATTGCTTATAACCTTCTGGATTCAAAAAAGGCGTATCTGTCGTTAAGCGACGGCATATTATTCGAAACCAGCAACCTCTTTCTGGAAGACACCATTCCCGATATTTATCACACTTTCCGTAATTCTTTTCGCTTACTTTACAAGTTTGTGATCCATGATATCGTGGTCATTGACGGGGCGCATTTTCTGCAAAATTCCCTGTCGTTGGGACGGGATATCAATATCAAGTCCACCTCAAGTCTGTCTATTCTCCTCAATAAATGGCTGAGCATCACTTCTACACTTACTTACAATAAGCTCAACCGGACGGGGAGAGAGAACCTGTTATTTAACTATGGCCTGACGATAGAAAAGTATTTCTGACGCGGTCAGGCTTTATTCCATTCTTCTATGGTGCGTACTTCTGCCTGACGAGGGAATATCTTCGTCATCAGAAACTCGTGTACGTCTGCTTCCCGGTCTGCACAGCCGTCGGATAATACGGTGATGCGAAAGTCTTTATCAGCTGCTTCTCTCAATGTAGAAAGGACAACACCGCTGGTAACAATACCTGTCAATACGAGGTGGTCAACACGTAAGCCTCTCAGCAGTACTTCCAGATCGCTGCCTGTAAAAGCGCTGAAGCGGCGTTTTACTACCACCGGCTCATGTGCTTGTGGGGCGAGATCGGGGTGTATGGCGGTGAAATCGGTAAAGTTTACATTGGAAAACCGTGCTTTATTTTCTATGAATACTTTGTTGTTGGCACTGATTTCGGGTGCGCCTTGTCTGAAGCCTACGACTACATAGATCACAGGTATTCCTTTGCTACGGGCGTTTGCTATTGCTTTGGCCACATTGGCTGTTACTGCTGCGCCTTCGGAGAATGTAGATAACATTGCGTTCTGCATGTCCATCACCAGTAAGGCGGTGTTGTTTGTGTTGTTACTCATTGCATACGTTTTATAGTGTGTAATTTGAATCTTATACTTTATCGGTGACGCTATTTTCGGCTTCCTGCAGATTTTGCAGGTCCTTTTTATGGATGTGTTCCGGTCTGAGATAGCGGTAGAATACAAGCATTATAATGATTGAGATGATTCCCTGCAGGAGCATCGTCCATGGTGCTGATAGCTGTTGTGAGGCGGCGCCGGCCAGCAGGCTGCCCAAAGGCAACATGCCAAAGTAGGCCATAGCGACATAACTCATTACCCGGCCGCGCATGTTGGTTGCTGCTTCTATCTGAATAATGGTAATACTGACTGTGGCGGGAGTCAGCGATGCGATGCCAATGATCACAGCGAAGGGGATGGCCCCGAAAAAGGAGGTGCATTGCGAGAATCCTATTAATCCTGCTCCCAGTACACCTATGCTGATCAACAGAATGTTGGTGAGGTTGGCATTCTTTTTCAAAGAGGCGAGAAAGAAGCTGCCGGTGATGGCGCCAAACCCCACGGCGCTGGCGATATAGCCAAATGTGCGGGCGTCACCATTGAAGATGGTTTTTGCAAAGACAGGTGTGAGGGTATCGTATGGGAATACGAAGAACGCCATACACATCATCAGTATGATGATGGTGCCTATACGCGGTGTTTGTCTCAAATACAGGAAACCTTCGGATAAGTCTGTTACCACGTGTTTTTTGTTGGTGGGTGCTATGAACGGAGGCAACTTTAACAGTAATAGTGATGCCAGTACGGCCAGAAAGCTTACTGCGTTTAAGATAAAACAGGTATGTGCGCCGAAGGATTGCAATACAATACCTGAGAGGGCAGGACCGACAAGCCGGGCGATATTTACCATGGCGGAGTTAAGCGCCAGTGCGTTGGTAATATCTTCCTTGTTACTGACCAGTTCGTGTACCATGGGTTGTCTGGCGGGTGTGTCAAACGCATTTACGATCCCGAGGATGACGCTCAATACCATTATTTCCCAGATCATGTAGTGATTGGTGAAGGTGAGTATTGCCAGTAAAACGGATTGTATCAGCGAAGCTGTTTGTGTGATCAGTAATATTTTGCGGCGGTCATAGCGGTCAGAAGCGATTCCTCCCAGCAATGAAAACAGGAAGGAGGGAAATTGTTGTGCAAACACAGCCAGTCCGAGCATGGAGGCAGAGTGGGTAATGGAATAAATCACCCAGCTGACGGCGGTGCGTTGCATCCATGTGCCGATCTGTGAGGTGGATTGTCCGGCAAAGAACAATGCGTAGTTTCTATTACGGAATGCCCGGAAGGCATTGGATTTTTCAGCTTGTGTCGTCATATATACAGTCTGTTCCTTTCTTTACTTTTCGACATAATTTGGTAAATTGTCGAAAGTGGGACAAAAAAATATCAGTCTTTAATTGTCAGCATGGTCATGCGTACGAGCATATCAATAGCGGGTTCCATACGGGCGTAGCTGTTTTCCAGATACATCTCGCGTTTCAGTCCGCGGAGACTGCTCATAAATACATAAATGATGGTTTCCTGTGTTTTAGGGTCCAGAGCGGCGATTTCACCATTTTGAATACCCTGATTCAGGATGTGATGTAGTAAGATTGCTTCTTCCTTCCTGATCTTCTTTTGAATGACCTGTTTCTTTTGTACGTACCGGGATATTTCATCGGCATTCATACCGGTTTCCAGAGCGTCGAAGAAGGCTTTGCGTTTGCGGGATATTTTCGTTTTGGTAATACCAAAAGCGCGTAATTGTTGTTCGACAGTTGTTGCCTGTCTTACCATGCGGTTGATCTCTGTAAAGATCTCGTTGATCTCGGTCGTGATAACAGCATCGAACACCTCATCTTTATTCTTGTAATAGTAGTATAGCGAACTTCTTCCTTTGCCGATCGCTTTGGCTACATCGTCCATGCTTACCTTCTGATAACCATGTTTTTGAAATAGCTGCTGGGCGGCCTGCAGGATCTGTTGTTGAATAATATCGTCTTTCTGTGCGCTATTCGCTGCCATGAGATGATGAGTAATGTGCTACAAAGGTAATGGTGTTTTCGACAAAAAAACAAATAATGTCGAAAACGAAGACGGTGGTTTTTGAAAATATGGCTTAGTGCTATACATTTGGCAACAATAAAAATAGCTGAAAATATCCCATGATACCGAATGATCTACATGTTTGCCTTGAGTTCTTCTCTTTATTTGTGGATCCATGCAAAATGGAATTTTGTTGGGACAATGGTAGCTGGTTGTTCACGGTGACCCTTGAAGATTCTGCCGGAAACGATAAGCGGAGCTGGACAGTGAGAACTGCTGATACCCAATCTGTGCATGAGCTGATTGAACTTTGCAGAACGGTGGTAACAGCAGCAAGAAAAGATGACAGAATTATATTAGATGGTATAGGACTAACATGTTCTATTATGGAAAATAGCGTTCAGAAAGTCCATGATTATTGCTGCCCCGAGGAGGGTCATCCGGAATGGCGCTTCGCAGAAGCATTCGTCGTTCAGGTACAAAAACTGATCAGGGATCAGGAGCTGGCAAATTACATCGAATTACTCGGAGGTGTTTTTGGCAGATTTCCGGCTAAAATTTTTGATGAAACGCCGCGGAGACTTAGAATTTATGGTATGTTGACTATTGCGTGCTATGAAGAATTGTCAGCGTTGATAGAAAAGGTTGCCGGAGAGCAGGCGCTTGTTCTTGATTTAACGAATCTTCAGGGGATGGGTACTGTTCTTTATGAGCAATTCGAGCCGTTAAAATTAATCAGGGACTTAAAGATAATGGTCAGTGCTGATAACAAATATGCTTTACAGCAGGTGAAGGAGATTGGATTTAACGCTGAACAGGTAATGGTGGTAGGAAGATGAAGAAAGTCAGATATAGCATAAAACATAAATGACAAGGGGTACCTCAATTGTGAGGTACCCCTTGTCATTTATCTTCAGTGAAACTAATTTTAGTTTCTGCTGTTTTATCAGTAATTCTTCATTCCCTGCGGTCTTTCTCTTCTTACACCGTTTCCGTTACCATCTTTCGGTTTGCCACTTTGTGGTCTGCCGTTATTTGGTTTGCCACCATTGGGCTTTCCGGAGCCAGCGCCTGGTCTTGCTTCTCTTGACTGTACTACACCCTGTCTGTTTTTTGAGAAACCACCTTTTTTATCTCTTGGATGTTGTTGTTTTGGTTTCTGTTGCGGAGCGGGTTTGGGAGCAGGTAATGCCATACTATCACCATTATGGAATGGGTGTTCGGTCACTACCGGGATCTCGCGGGAGATCAGTTTCAGGATATCTTTCAGGAAGGCTTTTTCTTCCGGTTCGCAGAAAGAGATGGCGATACCATCAGCGCCTGCGCGGCCGGTACGACCGATACGGTGTACGTATGTTTCGGGTACGTTTGGCAGTTCGTAGTTAACTACGTGTGTCAGTTCGTCGATATCGATACCTCTTGCGGCGATATCAGTAGCTACGAGTACGCGGGTCTGCTGTGATTTGAAATTATTCAGTGCACGCTGACGGGCATTCTGTGATTTGTTACCATGGATAGCCTCTGCGGTAATTTCTGCTTTATGCAGGTCTTTTACCACTCTGTCTGCACCATGTTTGGTCCGGGTAAATACCAGCAATGTTTTGATGGATTTATCCTTTAGTATATGCAGCAGGAGGTTACGTTTATCATTTTTGCCGACGAAGTAGATGGATTGTGTGATCGTTTCGGCAGTAGAGGATACCGGTGTTACTTCCACTTTAGCCGGATTATTACGCAGAATAGCTTTCGCCAGTGTCTGTATTTCCGGTGGCATGGTAGCGGAGAAGAAGAGTGACTGACGCTGTTCGGGCAGTTTTACGATCACGCGTTGTACGTCGTGTACGAAGCCCATGTCGAGCATTCTGTCTGCTTCATCCAGCACAAAGTATCTGATATCTCTCAGAGTGATATAGTTCTGACTGATAAGGTCCAGCAGACGGCCGGGCGTTGCGATCAGGATATCTACCCCTCTTCTTAATGCTTCTGTCTGCGGATGTTGTGATACACCGCCAAAGATCACGAGGCTTTTCAGGTCGAGGAATTTACCGTATGCGATAAAACTTTCCTGTATCTGTATGGCCAGTTCACGGGTAGGTGTAAGAATAAGTGCTTTGATATTTCGGAGGCCTTTACGTTGCTGGGCCTGTTGGTCCTGATGCATTAATTGAAGCATGGGAATGGCAAACGCAGCTGTTTTACCGGTACCGGTCTGGGCGCAACCCAGCAGATCCCTCTTATCAAGTACATGGGGAATGGCTTGCTGCTGAATAGGCGTGGGAGCGGTATAACCCTCATTCTCCAGGGCCTTAAGCAGAGGCTCGATGAGCCCTAACTGTTCAAATGACAAAATGTTAAATTTTTTATGATCAATAGTGGTAAGGCTGTCAGCCGGAACAAGTCCATATTGTGCATGATGCTGACACATTACCCGCCTTACTCGCAAGCCTGCACATTGTTTTGAAGCTAACTGCAAAAGCAGGTGAGGAAGAGAATAAAAGTGATGCAAAGGTATACTAAATAAATGATATGCGGTGGGATGTTTTACTTATAAGTGACTATCTTGCATTATTATGAGCAACGGACCAACAGTATTGATAGAACAAGCGAATAGCCGCTATACTATGTATGCGGTAGTAGAGCAGGACGAACGGACAGCTTATTTTTACCTGTATCCTGCTGAATTGCAGAGCAAAAAATACCGGATGCGTGCCTGCTGGCTGCGCAATATTCAACCGGGGCCTGCTAAACGTGACAGTGCAGCGATGGCTAACGGAGATGCGCCGATGCTGGAAGCACACTTTAGTAATCACCCGGAAGGGAAAGAGCCTTTAAAAGCGGAATTGGTATCCATCGTGTGGATGCCTGAGGATGATGGCGCCGCTGTATTGTATGATGGAAAAACGTTGGGTGTTATTCCCGGATGGAGTCTTTATTCAGATGATCCTGCGGCATATGCGGCAGATTGTATAGAAGCGGATGGTAATGCCATTGTATTCCCATTGGGTGAGCTGGGTAAGAACGAACAGCATGCGCGTGTAGCAGAAGCTATCAGTTTCCGCGAATCATGGGATGATACTGAAAACCCGCAATGGCCGGTGATCCAGCAGCAGTTTATTTCTACTTATGAATCACATTTCGGAGAGATAAAGCAATATTTCGCGATTGATAATAACCAATGGCCACCGATGGCGCTGGGTAAGTTTGAAAAAGATAACATCGTTTATTTCCTCACTATGGGAGTAAGCATTCGTCCTATGCCATGGGTATCTTACCTGTACAATGACAATGCGTCTGCTTACAGAAGGATGGAACTGGCGATGGCTGTCAGCAAGGACGATTTTACCGAGGAAGAAATTATGAAGATGGCGGAGGGATTGTCCAGCATGGCTGACATTCCATGGAGACATATCAGTTGGTTAGGCGAGGGGCATACGATTGCATCCAGCAAACTACCGGCTCCTTTTGAAAGTATTGTGTTGTCGGCTGCATTGTATAACGGCGAAAGCATTGCGCTGCCGGAGATGTATGGTGATAAGGTGAATCTGTTCTGGCTGAGTCCTGTCACGCTTTCTGAAAGAGAATATGCACATGAGAAAGCGAATGGCGGTTATGAGTTACTGGAAAAAATGATACAGGAAGATATCACACATATTGTGACAAAGAGAGCAGCGATCGTGTAAGTAATTAAGTATTAAAAATTAAACATCAGGAACGAAAACAAAATTCTTCGTGTTCGTTCCTGATGCAGCTGTAGCAGGCATCCTTTATATATGACTACCCGCGGGCATGTGTTTCTTCCGGTACCGGAAGAAACGAACTCTATATACACTCGTATCAGATAAACAAGCTCAAAGGAAATGTACATCCAAAAACTTACGAAACTGGCAGCATGTGCGCTGCTGATGATTGGAAGCACCATGAGTGCCTATTCTCAGGGATTTAAAGACGGTAAGATCTGGCTCAATGAAGATGGCAGTAATTACTTTAAGTTCACCCTTGTATCCCAGGTCTGGCTCAGGAACACCGATCTGAACCCGGGTTCCACCATCAACGGATTTGAGAAAAACAACTTTACGGATATTGGTATCAGAAGAGCCAGGATCCAGGCTTTCGGACAGGTAGCAGATCGCGTGTTTATCTACTCTCAGTTCGGTATGAATAACTTTAACTATTCTTCTGACAGAAAAGCCGGCTTTTTTATCCACGACATCATGGGGGAATATGAAGTAGTGAGAAAACACCTGTCATTGGGTGCTGGTCTGTCCGCATGGAATGGTCTGACGCGTTTCTCCGCACCTTCTGTTGGTACGATCATGGGGGTGGATGCTCCGTTGTTTGAACAAAGTACCAATGACGTGACGGATCAGTTTCTTCGTAAGCTGAGCATATATGCGAAAGGTAAGCTGGGTAAACTGGATTATCGGTTGGTGATGAGTAGTCCGATGTCTCCGCTGAAGGCTGCAGGTTATTCTCCTTTATTGACCAGCAATGCTTCTTTCTCAGCCAAACCGGCGAAAATGCAGGTACATGGTTATTTCCAGTGGCAGTTCCTCGATCAGGAAGCGAATACGACTGCTTATACAACCGGTACTTATCTGGGTACCAAAAAAGTGTTCAATATCGGTGCTGGTTTCCAGTATCAGCCTGACGCGATGTGGCGTGCCGGTAACAATGGCGATACTATTGAATCCAATCTACAACATTTTGCTGTAGATGCTTACTATGATGCGCCGATCAATGCGGCTACAGGCAGTGCTATCAATGCATATGTTTCCTATATCAACTTTAATTGGGGTAAAGGATATCTCCGTAATCAGGCTACTATGAATCCTGCGACCGGTACTACAAAGCCAGAGATCCTGAATGGCAGTGGCAATGGTTATCCTTCTTTCGGAACCGGCAACCTGCTTTACGGACAGGTAGGTTATAAATTCAAAAATGAACTGATTGGCAAAACCACTTTGATGCCGTATGCTTCGCTGCAATATGCGCATTACGAAAGATTGAATGATAATATGGCTTTCTGGGATGGAGGTGTCAACTGGTTGCTGAAAGGGCATACTTCCAAGCTGACTTTTGCCTATCAGAGTCGCCCGGTGTATCAGTTCGATGCTGTGAGTGGGGGCGCTAATAAAATTGACCGGAAGGGAAGCTTTCTGGTACAGTATCAGGTATTCCTGAATTGATTGAATTTTGCAATGTTATATTATAGCCCGGTGTTAGCGCCGGGCTATTTTTTATCCTTCACCAGCTGTATCCATACTATATACCAGCTTTATACCGGGAGTATACCGGGAGTATCTCCTATCGGTAACAACCGGATTGCTATTTTTATGCATAGTGTATAGTGTTGATTTTCAGTTTTAAATAGAATGGGATGATTAATATTCTTTGTGAATAGCTGTCTGAGCCCGGTTGTCTTACCCAATGGTAATGCTTGTCTGTTCCGGAATAGTGTTGTTTGGATTTTGTAAGGTCTTTATTCACTAATAGTCATCCTTCGTTGATCCTTCGTTCATGAACGAAGGATCAACGAAGGATGACTATTATATATTCCTGAATAAAGCAGTTATTCATGTCTGTTTGTAATAACTGTCAGATAATGAGTTGGTTGTGAAAGATGGTTCTCTGCCAGCTCCTAATTCTTAATTGCCGTACCTTTGCATCTTCAAATAAAAAAAGCCACTTTGGTAAAGATTGACAATATTGTGCTGCCTGATTTTCCCCTGCTGCTGGCGCCTATGGAAGACGTGAGTGATCCGCCTTTCAGGGTAGTCTGCCGTGAAAACGGGGCTGACCTGTTATATACCGAATTTATTTCCAGTGAAGGACTGGTGAAAGATACGGAAAAATGCCGCCGTAAACTGGCGATTTTCGACGAAGAACGTCCTGCTGGTGTACAGATTTTCGGTGGAGATGAGGGTAAACTGTCGATGGCTGCCCGTATTGTTGATATGACCCAGCCGGATCTGCTGGATATCAATTTTGGTTGTCCGATAAAGGGCATTGTCAGCAAAGGTGCCGGTTCAGGTGTATTGAAAGATATTGATCTGATGGTCCGTCTGACAGCAGCCTGTGTAAAGGCCACAAAACTGCCTGTTACGGTTAAAACCCGGCTTGGCTGGGATGAGGACACCAAAAATATCGAAGAGGTCGCAGAAAGGCTTCAGGACGTCGGTATTAAGGCGCTGGCTATCCATGGCCGTACTCGTACCCAGATGTACAAAGGGGAGGCGAACTGGGAGCTGATCGCTAAAGTAAAAAACAACCCGCGTATACATATTCCCATCTTCGGGAACGGAGATATTGATAGTCCGCAGAAAGCGCTGGAATACAAAAACCGTTACGGTGTCGATGGTATTATGATCGGCCGGGCTGCTATCGGTTATCCCTGGATCTTCCGTGAAGTAAGACATTATCTGCAGACAGGAGAGATGCTGCCTGCGCCGACATTGGAAGACCGTATTGCTGTTTGCAAACGCCAGCTGGAGAAATCTGTGCAATGGCGTGGAGAAGGCCATGGTATCTTCGCTATGCGTAAGCATTATTTCAACTATCTGAAAGGTTTACCTGATTTTAAGGTGTTCAGAAGCAGACTGGTTACACCGGAGGCATCTGCAGAGATTATGGATGTGCTGGATGAAATCGCTCAGGTATATGCCGGTTTTGAATTTGATCGTAAGCCTATACAGCTGGTGAATTATCATGAGAATTGTGCGTTGTAATTATTGATTGATCTTAGCAACGATGAGGGCTTTCCGTTAGTTGTCTTTTGCGTGGCGTAAGTTTGTTTTCGGTCATTTCTTGCAAAGTATGGCTACTGACGGGCAGCCAGGTCTTTATTTTTCGTCTCGTTTTTTTATTATAAACTATTCTCATATCTTTGTCCCCGTTTATAAACGAAATTTCAGCTCAGCAAGCACCCTAAAGATCCTCAATACCTTACCCCGGCTAAGACAACAGTATCCGCAGGCTCCTTACAGGACTGGAACTCACAGGTGATATCCCTGTTTAAACTAAATTTTATTACTTAAAAACTAACTGACATGGCCTATATAATGGTTGATGTGGAAAGCGATGGCCCTATTCCCGGTGATTATTCTATGATCTCATTCGGAGCAGTGAAAGTAGATAGTACATTAGATAAGACATTCTACGGCAGACTTAAACCCGTTTCAGATAAATTTATTCCCGAAGCACTGGCGGTTTCCGGCCACACAAGAGCCGAAACACAGACATTTGATGATCCTGTAAAAGTGATGAATGATTTCAAAGACTGGATCGGCAAAGTGTGTAATGACCGCCCGATTTTTATCAGCGACAATAATGGTTTTGACTGGATGTTTGTATGCTGGTACTTTCATCATTTTCTTGGTGAAAATCCTTTTGGTTTCAGCTCTCAGAATCTGGGCAGCGTATATAAAGGGATGGAAAAAGATATGTTCACCAATTTCAAACATCTGCGTAAAACAAAGCATACCCACCATCCCGTGGATGATGCGAAAGGCAACGCAGAAGCCCTGCTGACAATGAAGTACAAGCTTGGGCTGAATATGAAACTCTAGCATTTCTTTACATCAATATGGTAGATCGCAGTATGTACATTACCTTGTTACATACCTGCGGTCTTTTTATTTAACAATAATTTCATACACTGCATAGTAACGGGGAACTTTAAATTGAGTACCTCGCAGAAAATTATGGAGATGGATACAATACGATCCTGCCTGCTGCTTGGCAGTTTAATGGCTTTTAGTCTGATTACGAAGGCACAGTCTGATGATGATTTAAAAGTAAAAGTGATTCGCGGGCCTTATTTACAGGCAGCATCAGATCATAGTATCACTGTACGCTGGCGTACAAATACTGCTACCCGTAGCAGGGTGCAATATGGCGCTACTCCTGATAAGGCGGACGTTACAGTGAATGATTCTACGCTCACAACTGAGCATATTGTAAGACTCGACGGCCTGCAGGCACGTACCCGATATTTCTATAAAATAGCCGATTTTAAAACCGTATTACAGGGCGACAGCGCCAACTACTTTTACACCTTACCTGTGCCGGGCAAAGAAGATATGTATCGTATCGGTGCTTTTGGTGATTGCGGAAACAATTCCGTGAATCAGCGTAATGTGAAAAAAGCGGTGCTTGATTATCTTGGCAATAACTATATGGATGCATGGATCCTGTTGGGCGATAATGCCTACAACAGCGGTACTGATGCTGAATTCCAGACAAAATTCTTCAACGTTTATAAAGACGATCTGCTGAAGAAATATCCGTTGTTCCCTACGCCGGGTAATCACGATTATAATGATAATGATTTCCCCGGAGCGGTGGAGCTGGCGCAGAAGACACACCAGACTGCATATTATCAGAATTTCACAATGCCGACCAAAGGAGAATCTGGCGGTGTAGCTTCTAATACACAAGCTTTTTACTCTTTTGATCTTGGTAATATACATTTTCTGTCGCTCGACTCTTATGGAAAGGAAGCGGAACAGTATCGTCTGTATGATACGCTCGGTCCGCAGGTACAATGGGTGAAACGTGATCTGGAAGCGAATAAAAACAAACAATGGGTAATTGCTTACTGGCATCATCCTCCTTATACCATGGGTTCGCATAACTCGGATAACGAAGATGAACTGGTGCATATCCGTGAGAACTTTATTCGTATACTGGAACGCTATGGTGTAGACCTCGTACTTTGTGGTCATAGCCATGATTATGAGCGTACCCGTCTGATGAAAGGTCACTATGGTATGGAGGCTACTTATAGCGCAGCGACGCACAACCTGAGTCAGTCTTCCGGTCTGTATGATGGCAGCGATAATTCCTGTCCTTATGTGAAAGACAGCAGTGGTCAGGGTACGGTTTATGTGCTGAGTGGTTCGGCGGGTAAACTGGGTGGAACGCAACCCGGATATCCACATGATGCCATGCAGTATGCCAATGCGACTGAAGGCGGCGCGAGTATGCTTGAGATTCAGGGTAATCGGCTGGATCTGAAATGGATTTGCGCGGATGGAGTGATCCGTGATCATTTTACCGTAATGAAAGAAGTGAACAAGCACACGGTGCTGCGTGTAAAAGCAAAGAGCAAAGTGACATTGACCGCTTCGTTTACCGGTAATTATCAATGGAGTGAAAAGGGACAGACTGCGAAGAGTATTGTGGTGGCACCCCGTGAAGGTACAACGACATATACTGTACAGGACAAAGAAGGCTGTCTGAAAGACACATTTACTATTATCACAACTAAATAATCTATATGCGATTGAAGCTGGCGTTCCCGTGTGTATGTGTATTACTGCTATTGGCGGTGATGTTGACATCTCAGGGGGAACGCCATGCTGCTGTTACGGAGGGTACGATCGGCTATTTTAAACGACAACAGCCTTTGTTTGTCGCCAGTGCGGTCGAACTAAAACATCGCATCGATGCAATAAAGGAAGGAGATAGTACGACTGTATCTGCTGCCCGTGCATCTCTACAGGTCTGCAGGGTACGTTATAAAGCGATTGCTTTTTTTCTTGAATACTTCTTCACAAGCGAGGCTTACGTGTTTAATGCACCTGCCAAATATGAGATAGAAGAGCCTTATATCGAGTATGAAGAACCGGTAGGATTGCAACAGATAGAGGCATTGTTGTATGATCCTGCTGTTTATCAGCATAAAGAAGAGCTGGAAGCTCAGGCGACAGTGCTGGTGCAGACTGCGCAGGATCTGCTCTCCTTGTTATACCAGTTTTCGGCAACGGAACGGCAGGTATTGGAAAGTGTACAGCAGGAACTGGTGCGTATTATGGCCCTTTATATCACTGGTTATGATGCGCCTTTGCTAAAGAGTGGGATTGCAGAAGCCCGATCTTCTCTGCAGGCAATTGATACGGTATTGATGCCTTATACAGGTTTTGAAAAGAAGGATAGTATTACTTATTATTTACGGCAGGGCATTCAGATGCTGCACACACATCCCGATTTCGATAGTTTTGACAGGCTTTCTTTTCTGGTTAATTATGCGTTGCCATTACAGCGTCTGATATTGAACAGTCAGCATGATCTGTTTAGTCCTTCCACTATCAGCAAAGATAAATTTCCTCATTCAGATAGTCCGGGCGATACGGCATTGGGCAGGAGATTATTCTTCGAAAAAGCCCTTTCCGGCAATAATACCCGTAGTTGCGCCACCTGTCACCAGCCGGACCGTTATTTCAGTGACGGACTTTCCCGCAACAAGATTATCAACAGTAATGAAGCATTACCCCGGCATACCCCCGGTCTTTTATACGCCTGTTATCAGTATTCCCAATTCTGGGATGGGAGTGCGGCAAGTCTGGAGGATCAGGTATTGAAAGTGCTGCATAGTCCGCAGGAAATGGACGCCCGTGATGACACTCTTTTACAAAGATTGCAAGGTTTGCCGGCATATGGTCATATCACCCTGCCACAGGTACAGGCTTCCCTTGCTGCTTATCTTCGTACCCTGACGCCTTTTGATGCACCTTTTGACAGGTATATGGCCGGCAACAGGCAGGCGATGACAGAGGAAAAAAAAAGGGGTGGCAATATCTTCATGGGTAAGGGGCAATGCGCGACCTGTCATTTTGCACCCTTGTTTAACGGACTGATACCACCATTGTATAACAGGACGGAGTTTGAGGTGTTGGGTACCCCTGCGAATGATGATCTGCTGCATCCGCTGGCAGACAATGACAGCGGAAGGCTGGCCTTTTTCCCTATTGATTTTTACAAAGGTGCGTTTAAAACCCCGACGGTGCGTAATACGGCCCCGACAGCTCCTTATATGCACAATGGCGCTTTCCGTACAATGGAACAGGTCATTGAATTCTATGATAAAGGCGGTGGGAATGGCATCGGGCTTTCCGTGCCGAATCAGACCTTATCCGCAGCGGCCCTGCATCTCACCAATGAAGAAAAGAAAGCGCTGATTGCTTTTATGGAGGCGCTGACCGACGGCAAATAGGGGGAACTCCACTATAACACTTTGAAAGATTAACATTTAAGCCTAAATTGCTTCCCATTATTATTTTAAATAATAGTAGAAGAATAGCTATAGTTTTAAACAAGCCGGCAGGCGTGGACCATCATCCTGATTCAGAAAAGGTTACGTTTGTCTGTCAAACAGTATTGTAAACAACAAAGATCTATGAACAGTTTTTCCTGGAAGAAGATCATCCCTCACGTGATTGCGATTTCCGTCTTTTTAATCGTTGCATTGGTTTATTGTAGTCCTGCTCTTGAAGGCAAGGTGTTACAGCAAACCGACATCGTGCATTGGAAAGGAATGGCGCAGGACGCGTTTAATTACAAAGCGGTCCATGGCCATTTCCCATTATGGAATACGCACCTGTTCAGTGGTATGCCTAACTACCAGGTAACCATGGATACCAAAACATTCCTGCCTGACTTTGGCAGCCTGCTGCAATTGTATCTGCCGAAACCTGCCAGCTATTTCTTTCTGGCCTGTTTGTGCTTTTACATCCTTGGTATGGCTTATAATGTGAATGTACTGGCAGCGGTATTGGGAAGTTTAGGTTTCGCGTATGCGACCTATGATCCGATCATTATCTCTGTAGGTCACGAAACAAAAATGCTGGCGATTGCTTACATGCCGGGATTATTGGCGGGGCTGGTACTGATCTTCAGAAAACGATATGTGTTGGGGCTGGCTGTTGCCGCGGCCTTTGCCACACTTGAAATAGGATCGGGGCATCCGCAGGTTACTTTCTATCTGTTGCTGACGCTGGGTATCATGACCGTAGGTTATATCATTACCTGGATCATGCAGAGGGATTTCAAACACATGATCATCGCTTTGTCACTCGCATTACTGGCTGGTCTGATAGGTGTGGGTAATACATCCCAGAGTCTGCTGACTACCTATGAGTATTCCAAATACACGATGCGTGGTGGTAAAACAGTAGATCTTTCTGAAGATGGTAAGCTGACACAGACAAAAACGCAAGGGTTGGATGAAAGCTATGCTTTCCAATATAGTCTGGGAGTGGGAGAAACTTTTGTTCTTGCTATGCCTAACGCATTTGGTGGTGGTTCTGCTGAGCACCTTGATGCAGATTCAAAAGTTGTTGCAGAGTTGACAAAACAAGGTGTACCGGAAGCACAGGCCAGTCAGCTGGCTACCAGTCTGCCAAGATATTGGGGTGGTGTATCACCCTTCACTGCAGGTCCTCCCTACAGTGGTGCGTTGATCTGTTTGCTGGCAGTGATTGGTTTTGTTGCACTGGGTCTTGGTGAAAACACCAACTCTACGAGTAATATCACCCGTTGGTGGATACTGGCAGCAATTGCACTTACACTCTTTATTGCGTGGGGTAGCTACTTCTCTTCCTTCAATCAGATATTGTTTAATCACCTGCCGCTTTTCAATAAGTTCAGGGCGCCATCTATGGCGCTGATCATCCCGCAGTTGTTGCTGCCATTGCTGGCGGTACTGGCGGTTGACAAACTGTTATATGCGGATAATGCAAAAGCGTTGCTGCAGCAAAACTTTAAAAAGATCCTGTACGCCAGTGGAGGCGTTATCATACTGGCAGGTCTGGTATATCTGTTCAACGATTATAAAGGTAGTTATGATACACAGATCCTTGAAGGGTTGACACAACAGGCAGGCGCTGATCTGGCCCGTCGTGTGCTGGATGGTATGATTGCCGACAGAAAAGCGATGTTTGGTGCGGGTATTTTCCACCTGCTCTGGATATGGGCGGTGATCATTGGTGCTTTTTATCTCTATCTGAAAGATAAGATTCAGCCAGTGGTGATTCTGGGTGTGTTCATTGTACTGAATACGGCAGACCTGCTGCTTGTTGCAAAGAAATACCTGAATAAGGATAATTATCAGGATCAATCCAGTTATCAGGCTGGTAACTTTGCGCCGACAGCTGCTGATCAGCAGATATTACAGGATAAAGATCCTCACTACAGGGTACTGAACCTTTCCACCGGAGATCCGTTCAATGATGCGATCACTTCTTACTATCACCGTTCCGTAGGTGGTTATCATGCTGCGAAACTGCGTATGTATCAGGATATCATTGAGAACCAGTTCGCTAAGCCGGGTGCAGGCATGAACATGGGGCTGCTCAATATGTTGGATACCCGTTACGTGATTACACGTTCTCAGGATCAGCAGCAGCCAATGCCGGTGGTACAGCGTAATCCGGATGCATTGGGCGCTGCATGGTTTGTTAAGCATATCAGTTATGTAAATGGTCCGATTGAAGCGATCAAAGCACTGGATCACCTGAATGCAAAGGATACCGCGATCATGGATAATGCGTTCAAGATTGCGGGAGCAGAACAGCCGGCGTTTGACTCAGCAGCCAGCATTAAACTGGTGAACTATGAGAATGATGCGATTAAATATGCGACCAGTGCGAAGAGCAGCCAGTTTGCTGTGTTGAGTGAAGTGTACTATCCGGAAGGCTGGAAAGCTTATATCGATGGTAAAGAGACTGCTTATACAAATGTGAATTATATTCTGCGTGGTATAGCGGTGCCTGCGGGTGATCACAACATTGAGTTCAGATTTGAACCGGCTTCTTATTACACCGGTCAGAAACTGGTGTATGTGGCTAACCTGTTGTTGTGGTTAACGATTCTGGGCAGCATTTTTGTGCTGTGGAAGCAGAGCAGACAAGCGAAAGCGTAATGTTTTAACACACTATAAAAACGAAAAGGTCACCTTGTGAAAGGTGGCCTTTTTTAATTCAGTTTACTATACTTACCACTGAGCGCTTTTTTACAGATATCAGTCAGTGTTTTATTCTCCACTTTATTTCCCAGCAGATTGATATCAAAAGCGGTGAATATGCAATGATGCAGGAAGCCGGCCGTCAGTTGTTTATCCCATCCTGCACAGGCATTAGCGAGATAGGTACGCGGATCGGCGAGGCCATATTCCTGACCTGTTCTGTCGGGGTGTTTATTCGCATCCCAGCAGGCTCTTATAATGTCTTTACAGTCTTCTCTTTCAGGCGCCATACGATCAGTGCTGAGTGCCATTAGCAGTCCTGTCAGTACAGACAGACGGGCGTGCGGCAGGAGCGAGAGTACAGGTTGTCCGTCATTCAGGGAACTACGTTTTAATTGTACATATGTTCTTGCTGCGAATATGGTGAGCGTGTCATAAGGTGCGTTCTGCATCACTAATAATTCGACTTCTGACAGGGCGGGTTTGTAACCAAGACTTCCAATGGCTTTGATCATTTCTACCTGTGTTTCCCAGGTACGTTTGTCGTTTCTTTCTTTGATGTAAGCGGTGAATAAGGGAGCTGAAAGACTGGTAAGCTGTTCTTTGCCAATGTGTCTGGCGGCACTTCTTCTGTCGGCTGACTTTCTGGATAGCAGCCGCTCTCGTAGTTCTTCGGGTATCATAGTAGGGTTACGGGTTTAAACAATTATACCATGCTTCCTGCTGAATTCCAAAAGTATGAGTAGGGGGAATGAGTATATTTGCGGACAGGCATCTGAAAACCACGTAAAATGACACCATTTAATTTTTCCGGCAATGTCGTTCTGGAAGACGAAAGAGTGATACTGCGTCCACTCGTACTAGCTGATGATGAGTACCTTATTCCTTTTGCTATTCAGGAGCCGGAGATCTGGCAATTTTCCACTGTACCTCCGGCAGGGCCGGGTGGTATGCGTGAATATATCCGTACTGCTACGGAGGCACGTAATGAAGGAAAGGAATATCCATTCATTGTGTTTGACAAACAGTTACAACGATATGCAGGCAGTACCCGTTTTTATGATATTCAGTTGCGCAACAGTACTTTACAACTGGGATATACCTGGTATGGTAAGGATTTTCAGGGTACGGGTTTAAATAAACACTGTAAGTTTTTGTTGTTGCAGTATGCTTTTGAAAGAATGGGGATGGAAAGAGTGGAGTTCAGGGCTGCACATACGAATGAAAGAAGCATTGCTGCCATGAAAAGTATTGGCTGCACGGTGGAAGGTATTTTGCGGAGTGTAGCACCGAACGTCGACGGTACAAGAAGGAGCAGTATTATACTGAGTATATTGAAGGAAGAGTGGGAGGCATCCCTGAAGGAAAACCTACGGAAACGGCTGTAGCAGACGACAGATAAGTTATTATGAAAAATTATCAATTAATACTAGCTTTGCAGTAGTGTGAACCATTCGAGGAGACCGGTATCTTCAAATAATATATTCTGACTGCAAAAGCAATTGATAAACAATATCCCTGTATACCTCCATATAAAAAGCATCCGGCAATCTGCCTGTATGCTGCTTCTTTTTTTGATGACAATGCTGTGGTCTGTAATGTTGTCAGCACAGGATATCGGCATCCGTAATTCTTCTCTTGAAGGGGTACCGGCGCAATACCGTGCACCCGGGCAATGGCTGGTGGTGACTTCTACTCCTGATATACAACCCGGAATTACGGTGTTTACGGACCACCTTCCCATGGTGTGACCTATGTTGGTTTCAGAGGTGGGCGAAACTGGCTGGAAGCTATTGCACAGAAACTCAACAATAATATGCGTGCGGGTACGACTTACCGGATTTCCATGGATCTGAGTTTTGCCCGTGGTTATGACTCTGCCACCTGTTATGGTGCGCTGGCTATCTACGGTGGTGTTATATTGACAGACACACTGGAATTGCTGTGGCAATCGGGTGCGTTTCTCAATACTGATTGGAAGCGTTTTACCGCAGAATTTACTCCTCGTGGTGATTATCCTTATCTCGTCATTGGCGGTGATGTGCGGATTGCCTGCAACAATGCGTATGGTATAGCCCTTGCCGTTGATAATCTGGATGATACGCTGCGAGAAGTACCTACTGTTACTTATCAGATGGAACCCGGTTGTCAGGGAATGAGCAATGGGCGGATTATCGCTGCAGCAAGCGGTCGTTATGCGCCTTTTACCTATGACTGGGAGCCGGTGGAACGACAGGTAATATATTGGATGGGTACCCGGTGGCACCTATATTCTGAATACACATGCTGCTAACGGTGTTATTGTGAGAGACACCATTGTGTTGCCTGAGGCGATGTTTGATGGCAATGCTACTGTTGTGTCCAGAGGTTGTGCAGGGGAGGCGCTGAATAAGATCATACTTAATACAACAGGAGGGGCAGCCCCTTATGAATATATCATCAGCGGAGAGTCTGATATAAAGCTTTCTTCTGAATTTGATAAACTGTATGCGGGCGATTATAACATTATTATCAAGGATGCGAAAGGTTGCAGGGATACACTTGAAAATATCCATGTTCCTGAGCCGCCACCTTTTATTGGATGGGAGTCGGGTACAGGGGATGAGTTGTGCCGGTGCTAATGATGCTGAATTATTTTTACGGTCAGTGGAGGGGTACCTCCTTATACTTATACCATTCCCGGCGTGCTAACGCAGGGAGACAGTGTTATACGGAATCTTGGCGGCGCTGACTACGCTTACCGTATCGGAGATGCGCAGGATTGTAATATTGCCGGAAATAAACAGTGCCTGTGGCTACTCATTCCTGTGCCGTGTATGCACCTAATGCGTTCAGTCCTGATGGTGATGGTATTAATGATGTGTTTCGTGTGAAGATCTTGATAAGATCAGTGATTTCAGGATGTCGATATTCGATCGCTGGGGGCAATTGATCTATAGCGGTAAAGATATGACAGACGGATGGAGAGGTGATTTCAAGGGGCTGCCTGTGCCGGTGGGTACTTATCTGTGGATGATCACTTATACGGATGGGAGACAGCAGGCCCGGAAACAAACGGGGAGTGTAACAGTTATCAGATAGATCCAATAATGATTGCATAGACTTTTTAAATAGAATAGCCGGCGAGACAATAAAGTCCGCCGGCTATTTATTTAGTGTAGTTCTGCTTCAATGCTTAATTCGTCGTTGTTTCAAGTCCTCTGTGTTGCAACAGGTACTTCACATCTGGTTCTCGTTTACGGAAGGCAATATACAAGTCCATTGGTTCTTCCGTTCCACCTTTCTCCAGTAGTTTTTTCTGAATGATTCCGCAGTGGCCTGATCGAAGATATTGCCTGCTTCTTTGAAAGCGGCGAAGGCATCACTATCCAGCACTTCAGACCATATATAGCTATAATATCCGGCAGAATAACCGCCTGCAAATATGTGCTGGAAATAGGTGCTGCGGTATCTTGGTGCGATCTGTGGGATCAGACCGATGGTATCCATCTGTTCTTTTTCAAAGGCCAGTGGTACAATATTGTTACCTGCAGGTAATGTATGATAAGCCATGTCCAGCAAGGAGGCGGCGAGGTATTCTACGGTTGCAAATCCCTGATTAAATCTGGAGGCAGCTTTCATTTTTTCTACGAGTGCTGCGGGGATCAGTTCTCCGGTTTCGTAATGTCTGGCATATTGTGCCAGCACTTCCGGTTCGAATGCCCAGTGTTCCATTACCTGAGAAGGCAGTTCTACGAAGTCGCGCGGTACGGAAGTGCCTGAGAGGGTCTCATATGTAACATCTGACAGCAGGCCGTGCAATGCGTGTCCGGCTTCATGGAAGAAGGTTTCTGCTTCGTCTGGCGTCAGCAAAGCGGGCTGTGTGGCAGTTGGGCGGGAGAAGTTGCATACGATCGAAATAATAGGAGCAACACGTCCATTGGCATTGATGGATTGTTTACGGTAAGAGGTCATCCATGCGCCACCACGTTTGGAGGTGCGTGGATGGAAGTCAAGGTAGAGTAATCCGACCAGTGTTCCGTCATCGCTTTTTACCTCGTAGGCGGACACTTCTTCATGGTAAACCGGCACGTTTTTCAGCAGATGGAAGTTCAGGCCGTATAATTTTTTAGCGGTGAAGAACAGTCCTTCGCGTACGTTTTCCAGTTTGAAATAAGGACGTAGTGCTTCTGCGTCGTAGGCATATTTCTCTTTTCTTACTTTATCTGCATAATAGAACCAGTCCCATGCTTCGAGTTGTTCACCTTTTCCCTCACGATTCATGAGTGCCTGCATTTCAGCGGCTTCCTGTTTCGCTACGGGCAGTGCGGCATCCCAGAGTTGGTGCAGTAATTCATTGGCTTTGGCAGGCGTTTTTGCCATGTTTTCTTCCAGTATGAAGTCTGCATGAGAGGTATATCCCAACAAGCCTGCTTTTTCCGCTCTCAGAGCTGCAAGTTGTGTGACAATCTCTTTATTATCTCTTTCGTCGTTGTGGTTGCAACGGTTGATGTATGCTTCGTAAATATCCTTCCGCAGGTTACGCTGACTGGAATATTGCAGGAAGGGCATTACGCTGGCGTTATGTAGGGTGAAGCGCCAGCCACTTTCCTTACCAGCTGCTTTTGCTGATAGCGCTGCGGCTTCTATGAGTGAATCCGGGAGTCCGGCGAGGTCATTTCATCTGTGATCATCAGCTCATAGTGATTTGTTTCTGACAGCAGGTGCTGTCCGAAGTGTACGGTGAGTAATGACAGTTGTTTATTGATCTCGCGTAATCTGGTCTGCTTGTCTGCGTCGAGGTTGGCTCCGCTGCGCACAAAGTCCTTGTAGGTCTTTTCCAGCAGTTTTGCCTGTTCTCCGGTCAGGTTTAATGCATCCCGTCTTTCATAAAGGGCTTTGATCCTGTTGAACAGTGCAGCGTCCAGATAGATATCGTCACTGTGTCTGGCCAGCATAGGAGCCAGCTGACGGGAGATGTTTTCCAGTTCCGGGGAGGTATTGGCAGAGGTAAGGTTATGGAATACGGCGCTTACGCTGCGTAATAGCTTAGCACTCTTTTCAAAGGCCTCCATCGTATCTGCGAAAGAAGGAGGTGTCTGCAGACTGGTAATCTGCGTTATATTATTCCGGTGTTCCTCCATGGCTGCTTCAAAAGCCGGCAGGTAGCGGGCGGGGATGATGCGGTCAAAAGGAGGGAGGCCGTAAGGGGTATCGTAAGGTTCCAGCAGGGGATTTGCGGTTCTGAACAGGTCATACCTTTTCTCCGTCAGTGGCATGTCGAAGGCTTTACTCTCTTTTTCTTCGGTCAGTACAAAGCCATGACGAAGGTACAGGGATACGGCGGTATCCTGCTGGTTGGTTGTCCAGAGATAGGCATGTTCGAATTGTTGTTCATCGAGGAATGCCATAAAGCCATCCATAAGCCGTTTTCCAAGGCCGGCGCCGCGGAATTCAGGTTCAATGATGAAATACCTTAACTGAAGTGTTTTCCCCCGGCTAAGGGCCATCAGAAAGCCAACAATGCGGTCTTTATATTCACAGATCCAGACACGGTCTTTCTGAGGATCGTACTGACGGGAGAATTCCAGCAGTCCTTCCAGCACATAGCGTTCGAAGTTGAAGCCGTATCCCAGTTCCGTGTTATAAATCTTTCCGTGCAGGTAAGCTACATAACCGAGATCTCCGGTTCTGAGCTCCGTTCTTATACTGATGTCGTTTGCATTAATGAGCTGCTCCATATCGTCGTCTGTTATTTTTCTACCTGACAAAAGTAAGGGGGAATTAATTCCTAATTCTTATTAAATTTAGTCCTATGCACTCTACATTCGTCCTGTACATTGGTCTCCTCTTTGTTATTCTGATATTAGTAATGCTGGCTCAGCGTTTAAAGATTTCTTATCCTATTGTGCTGGTGCTTGGTGGATTGGCGATTAGTCTTATCCCCGGGTTGCCGGATGTTTCCATCGATCCTGAACTGATCTTCCTCCTGTTCCTGCCGCCGCTTCTGTATGATGCGGCCTGGAATACTTCGTGGAAGGAATTCTGGAAATGGCGGCGTGTGATCAGTTCTTTTGCTTTTGGGATCATTCTGCTGACTTCCTGCGTCATCGCGGTGGTATCCAGTAGTCTTATTCCCGGTTTTACGCTGGCGCTGGGTTTTTTGCTGGGGGGGATTATTTCTCCACCTGATGCCGTTTCTGCCACGACGGTCATGCGTGGACTGGATGTACCCAGAAGACTGGTGTCTATCATTGAGGGAGAAAGCCTGATGAATGATGCTTCCAGTTTGATTGTATATCGGTTTGCGCTGGCAGCAGTGCTCACAGGTAGTTTTACTTTTCATGAGGCGGCGCTCAGCTTTGTGATTGTTATTGTGATGGGGATTGTTACGGGATTGGTTGTTGCGCTGATCTTCTATACGATTCACCGCTGGATGCCAACGACGGCCAGTATGGATACTGTATTAACATTCGTGGCTCCTTATGTGATGTATATTGTCGCGGAGACTTTTCATTTCTCGGGTGTATTGGCGGTGGTGAGTGGTGGTTTGTTTATGTCTAACCGGCAACAGACTATTCTCAGTCATCTTAGTCGTCTGCAGGGGGTGAATGTATGGGCAACGGTGGGTTTTGTGCTTAATGGCATTGTGTTTATGCTGATAGGACTGGAATTGCCGGTGATCGTCAGTGGATTAGGAGAAAGCTCGTTGAAGCAGGCCATCTGGTATGGATTGATTATCTCTGCGGTGGTGATTGTTACGCGTCTCCTTTGTACGCAGGGGGCAGCTATATTCACTGTGTTTATCAGCAGGTTTATCAAAACAGCGGATAACAATCCGGGATGGAAATTACCATTGGTTTTTGGTTGGGCAGGGATGCGCGGGGTAGTATCGCTGGCAGCTGCTTTGTCTATTCCGATTATGGCCGGCGGACAGGCATTTCCGCAACGCAACATGATTTTGTTCATCACTTTTGTGGTGATATTGGTAACGCTTGTATTGCAGGGGCTCACTTTGCCGTGGCTGATCAGGAAACTGGGGCTGGAAGAAGTCGATTATATGTCTGAAGTAGAGCAGGATACACTGATCCGTAAAAAATTGACCTTTATTGCTGTGCAGTTACTGGATACGCAATATAAGACTGATGTGGAGGACAATGAGCTTATCCGTCAGTTACGGGCGACGATGGAGAATGAATATAGCTTTCTGGAAAGTTATGCCGCATCGCATGCGACAGATGTGAACAGACAACAGGCGATCAGCCGTTACCGGATTGTATTTAATGAATTGATTCATGAACAGAGAGAGATGTTGCGGAAGATTAACAAGAAAGCGGAGTTTGATGAGGAAATCGTCCGTAAGCATATGTCGCTTTTAGATCTTGCGGAGGAAAAGATTACACAGCAGTATAAATAAATTAACATTACAGTAATAGCAAGGACGTCCGCAGGGCGTCCTTTTTTTGTTATAACCGGTTCATCTCTTTTGTTGTTGTATTTATTGCGGAGACGGCTCGTCTGCCTGTTAAGCAGTTTTAACTACTGTTAAATACTGTTAAGCCTTTTATGCGTTTGTTTTTGAGTATATGTCGTTGTAATCCTTGTCAGTGGAGGATTTTGTAAGCTGTGTTTACTACTGTGGTCTTACAGGATAAAAACAATGTCCTCTGTTCTGCATTAAACTTACCCCTTCAAATCAGCTCCAAAGAATATCACTATAAACGAACAAAATTATTTTAATCCAAAACCCACAATTATGATGAAGAAAATTTTTGTTGCCGCAATACTGTTTACAGCACTGAGTACTGTTAAGACATATGCACAGGATCAGCAACCTAAGCCAAAACATGAAGGTCTGTTCCAGAAACTGGATACTGATGGTGATGGTAAGATCAGCAAGGCGGAGGCAGATAAGCAGGAGAAGGGCAGATTTAATCTGAAAGAGAAGTTCGATGCAATTGACGCTAACAAGGATTCATATATTGACAAAGAAGAACTGAAAGCGTACAGAAAAAGCCAGAAGGAGAAGAGAGAAGCTGCTGGCAAGAAGTAAAATGATCGTAAGGACCATGCCCCGTTTCCCGTTTTACCGGGGCATGGTTTTATACATTACAGGTAGTTATTGTTCGCTTTGTGCAATGATCTCCTGTATAAAACGGTTGTATTCGTCTTTTATCGGTAATTCCTGATTTACGTACAATTGTCTTCTTTTTACCAGCACCTGTTCACCTGTCTTTGGATTCACTCCTTCTTTTTCCATCTCAGTCCAGTAAATACCGATTCCTCTTTTTTGCCATGACGGCAGATCATTAAAGTTGATATTATAACGATATAGCAGGTCATTCTTATCTGTCGTACTCATTTTTTCTATGGTACCGGCAGCGCTCTGGCGCGTGTGGTTGTCCTTACGCAGTTGCCAGTAGCAGTGCGCATTCAGGGCGTTCCGGTGTGCATCTTCATTCCTCCATCTGAAGTAATCCACGACCAGTTGCCGGTTAGGTAACTCGCAGATACGGCAGTCAAATGCTGCCAGACTACCCAGTTGTAAAGAGAATTTAGCACTTGTTTCACCTGCGAGGATAGAGTTATATTTCCGGTGTTTACGACCGAAAGTGTTTTCTGCGAGGTGAAAAAGTAAAGATATTTCATCGCTTTCCGTATAGCCATAGACGACGTTAAATCCGCAGTTCATCAGGTGTTTTACTGTTTCCACCATATAATCCCTGAATCCCGGATCAAAAGGTGCTTCAAAGGGATGGGTTTCCTTTGTCAGTTTTGTAAAACCCCTGCCATCGATACGGGCGACCATGTACATACCCGGCAGTACGATTGTGTCATGCGCGGTTTCATAGATGGGCATTTTGCTGTCCAGTTCATCAAATTTCATTATCCCAGGCTTTAATTGTAAAACCATTTTTGTCTAATCCGACGTAATAGAGTTCGTCGAAACCTTCTTCAGGTTTTGGTATTTCCAGTTTTTTGTAAGTATTCAATACGCCCACTTTGGGTATCAGAGCTTTGCCACTACGCAGGCTGTTTCTTTCCAGAGCTTCTTCGAGTCTGGATTGGAAGTAATAACCTTTTACCTTGAATTTGTGTTGTCTGGCGAGGGAGATATACTTTTCTCTATCGGCTTTGCCGGGGTTAGTGTTATCAACAACAAAGGGTTGGCTGCCTTTGAAACATGCTTCGAGAAACAAGTCTTCCCTGTAGCGGCTTTTCAGCAGGTCGAGCGAGATCCGTACATGGGTCTGCAGGAAATGTTCTTTATAAAAGCCGGTTTTACCGGTAGCCTGTATCCCACAGAAAATAATTGCTTCCATGGTATAGGTTTTTGGGGCGGCGAAGATAGGTAAAAGCAGGGTATCAGCCGTTTTTGCGGAGAAATCTGACAATTGCCAGATCATCTGTCGGCAGCATACCGTATACATGTTCCAGTGTTTTGCATTTCATATTCAGCATTTCATCCGATTCTGACTTTTCCTGATCCATCAGCAGGAAGCGGATGGCGTCAATGGGGGCTACGGCCGGATTGAAGGGTTTGAAGCTGGTGATACCGTCTGTAGCCAGACTGATATCCAATAAGTTACTGAATGCCATACGATATTGGCGTTGATACCAGCTGTCGAAATGCTCGGAGAGGTGATAACCGATGTAGTCGGGTTTGTTATCCCGGTCGAATATGCTGACGTGTCCGTTGATACTGATTGCGCCGTCACCGATTACCAGCAGGATGGCTTTGTCGGCCTTATAATCGGCTACCATCAGCAGGAGGGTGGTCAGCAGTTCATTTCTGTCCAGTTGTATCTGGTTCCGGAGGGCGTTTAGTTCGGCAAACAGCTGGCGGGTAATGTCCTGCAGGTGTTCTTCCGGGGAAATATTGACCAGCGAGCGCAGATCATCATATCCTTTGGCCTTCACTATTTTCCGTAACAGCTTGCCTGTCAGTGTAGAAATGAGATGACTGTCAGTACCCATGGTACAGCCATCCATCACTGCAGCTACAAACGTATGCGGGTTAATATTGCCATGGAAAAGGTAATCCTCACAATTATTAAGATGATATGTTCCTCTTTGCAGCGTGGTATAGATATTCATAGAGAGGCACAAAAATAATGATTCCTGCGTGTAAAATTTTTTAACGTGTGTAAAATATTCTTGTTGTCCGTTCGTCTATCTTTCTTTAGCCTTTAGTAATGAATGAGATCAAGGTATATAATGCCCGGGCGTTTACATCCCGTTTTATGCCTTCCACCGAGCTGGATACCTTATTGAAAGGGGATCTGACGCGGTTTCT
The DNA here is from genome assembly GCF_007896845.1 of Chitinophaga pinensis. GTDB lineage: Bacteria > Bacteroidota > Bacteroidia > Chitinophagales > Chitinophagaceae > Chitinophaga > Chitinophaga pinensis_C. The sequence continues at coordinate 82,194 of NZ_VOHS01000026.1, forward strand.
GGCTTGCCGGCTGGAGGATATGTACCGCCATGTGAAACAGGCTGTACCACCTTCCCGGTCTTTTACGCATTCCTGTTTGTACCTGACAGCAGGTACGGCCACCATGAAGATTGGCAGTGAAATATACACTATCGGGAAGGATGAAATGTTATTTGTCCCTGCCGGACAGGTGTTTTCTTTCGGGGAGGATGATGAAAACGAGGGCTATATCTGTAATTTCCATGATGACATGCTGTTGGGGAAGTACGGAAATAGTGAGTTACTGAAAGCATTTGAATTTCTGAAGGTCTGGGGGAACCCGCGTATAAGTCTGGATGAACGGACGTCGGCGTATGTACTACATCTTTTTAGTCGTATTGTCACAGAATACATGGAGCATGGCGTACAGCAGCTGGATATTCTTCAGCCTAATCTGGTCGCCCTGCTTTGTGAAGTAAACAGGGCCTATCAGCCATTACGTACCAATCTGCCACACAGTGCTTCCGATATTACCAACAGGTTTCGGGAGATGGTCTTCCAGCATGCCAGAACCAGACATCTGGTGAGTGAATATGCCGCTTTGCTCAATGTTTCTCCCAGCCATCTTAATAAATCTGTCAGAACGATGACGAGTAAGTCGCCTGCTAAATGGATCGACGAAGCCATTGTACTGGAAGCAAAAGTCTTACTCAGCCAGTTTGATAGTCCTATCAGCGAAGTGGCTTTACAGGTCGGTTTTGAAGATCAGTCTTATTTTACACGACTGTTCAAACGTTATGAAGGGGTGACGCCTACTGAATTCAGAAAAATGATCAAAATGTCCTAAATGACGCGCTGTATGTCCTAATGGCTTTTTGCTTTTCAGCGGAGCTTTGCGGACAAATGATTCCGATGTATTTTTCTTTGTTGCTGTTGCATTCTTTTTTCCGGTGGATGGTGGTTGTTAGTCTGCTGTTTGCCATCGGGAGGAGTCTATATGGCTGGATAAGTAAGCGTTCCTTTACAGCTATTGATAATACGGTCAGACATCTGACTGCCACGATTGCGCATATACAACTAGCCATCGGATATGTGCTTTATTTCAAGAGTCCACTGGTCACTTATTTCAGGTCGCATTATCGTGAAGCGATCACTCAGGCCGATTACCGTTTTTTCGGGTTGCTACATGTGCTGTTGATGACAACAGGTGTGATCGTTATTACGATTGGTTCTTCTGCTGCGAAGCGGATGGATACGGATGCGCGTAAGTTCCGGACAATGGCTTTGTTGTTTCTGCTGGGATTACTTATAATTTTTATTGCTATACCATGGCCTTTTTCGCCTTTGGCGCACAGACCATATTTAAGAACATTTTAAAGATGATGCATTTATTTCGTACGAAAGTGGGCCGGTTGAGAGTGATCGGTTTTCTGGAAGGAGTTTCTTTGCTGGTGTTAACCGGGATTGCAATGCCCATGAAATATGCGGCTGATAATCCTTCTATGGTGAGAGTGATGGGTCCTATACATGGATTCTTCTTTGTAATTTTTGTGATCAATGCCTTGAGTGTTGGTATTGAATACAAGTGGAAGTTCACGGATATTACGTGGAAAGTATTGCTGGCTTGTATGATTCCGTTTGGTACGTTCTATATTGATCACCGTATTTTAAGGAAGATGGAATAGCGTATATTTGTGTATAGCCTGCCACTATGCATATCGAACATTATAAACCGGTAGCCGTATTACAGCCTTTCATCAGATCTATCATGATCATTGAAAGTGAATATGCTTTACAGAATGAAGTGTTACCCGATACTTCGCTGGTGATGGCATTCCGTCTGAAGGGTAGTGTGGTGGCCAGTGATTATGGTACCTTGCCAGTTGCTGTTATGGCGGGTCTCCGTAAAACATCCCGTTCTTTGTCGTATGCGGGCGGTACTGCTAATCTGTTGGTAGTATTTCGTGAGGATGGTGCAGCAGCATTTTTCAAAGCGCCCTTACACGAATTGTTTGGGACTTCTGTTGCGCTCGATAATTTTGTTGACAGACACCAATTAAGTGAGCTTAGTGAACGGTTGTCAGAGGCTGTTAACTATGTAAATGCGGTTCATATTGTTCAACAGTTTCTTTTACGATTATGGAAACAATCAGCACCTGATCTGTTGGTACATAGTGCCATTGAACAAATACAAGAGATGAACGGCAACATACGGGTTAAAGCATTACCGGATCGTTTGCATATCAGTCAGGATGCTTTTGAGAAAAGATTCCGGCGTGTTACAGGTGCTACACCCAAACAATTTGCTTCTATAGTAAGATTAAGATCACTTATCTCCAGATCTGATGAAATGACGCTGACGGAAACTGCTTATAATGCAGGGTATTTTGATCAGGCTCACTTCATCAAAGACTTCAAAGCATTTACAGGTAAGACCCCGCGTGCGTTTTATCAATCACAGCTATTCTGGTAAATGCATCAGGTTGTAAATCCCGCCACGTTTAATTCCTCATTATTAATTCAATAAAGTATGTCAATCGTCAAACCTGTCCTCCGCGCCTTCGACTATACCAAAGCCATGGAATTCTATGTTGACTGGTTAGGTTTTCAGGTGGACTGGGAACACAAACCTGATAACACTCCTTTCTATTTACAACTTTCCATGAGAGATATCATACTACATCTTTCAGAACATCATGGTGATGCCAGTCCGGGTGGTTCTGTATATGTAGATGAGTTTACAGACCTGCGTGCTTATCATCAGTTACTGATCGACAAGCAATATAAATATAACCGCCCCGGATTAGAAGAAGCATTTTATGATCCTTCCATATTATTGGTGACGGTGAACGATCCTTTTTATAATAAGATCATATTTGCAGGAAAGAAATAATATTACCGGTCCAGTAATCTTCTGTGATAATTAATCTGGCCCAGATGATATGTTAAGTGGGTGGCCAGATGGATCAACATAAAGCCGGTAGTTTGTTTTGCTTCAAATACCTCAATAGGATATTCCTGCTCCAGTCTTGCTGGTGGCAGTGTTGTTAATGTTTTGTCCACGATAGCAATCGTGTCTTCTATCTTCTGCAATAATTCAGAGCGCGGTACATCTTTCAGGGCGAACTCTGCATCCCTGTCGCGCACGTAACCCGACTGTCCTAAATGAAGGCCAATGAATGTATTGAGATTTCCTACCAGATGTAAGCAAAGATTTCCTGCGGAGTTTGCAATGTTGGCATCAATGATCCATAGAGCAGGCTCATGCTGGTAAGCGGAAATTTCTGTCTTGAGCTTGTTAAGATCCCGGTTGAATAACTGCCTGAGTGTTGTAATTGTAGTCATATATAAGAGAATACCTTTATGCAAGATACTTCTTTTTCTACGGGATGTTGCATTAATTGGACACGCTGCGGTAGAGATATGCTTTTACAATCTCTGTATTATCTACTTGTTCCAGTATAGGTTTTTTAGTAGAGAATAGTGCGCCTTCAACGGTTTTCTGCAGGTATTTCTGGTTCCAGTGCATAATGGCTAGTTCGGGAGTTTGGCCACATCCATAAATTCCGTACTCGGGTCTTTCGCCAATGAAGCAGCAGTACTCGTCTCCGTCCTGTAGCATGACGGGTTTATATTTTTTACTGCGTCTGGCATTTCGGGTGAATTGTAATCAACAGGAATAATTTTAATCTCATGTGTCGTTTCCATAGCACTATTTTTGATATAAATATCTCCAATAAATATGCCATGCCAAGCATGAAAATGATTACTTTTATTCCATTCAATTATATTGAAATTTTATTTAAGGTAAATAAGCAGTAAATGAACGGTGCGATTTATGTCCGGCATGTGTCTGTAAAGGACGCAGCGCAGGTTGCAGCTTTATCAGCAGAGTTAGGTTACCCCTCGACAGTGAAAGACACTATTACTTACATCCAGGCTATTGACAAAAGCATCTGTGATGTAGCCTATGTCGCAGTTAGTGGAGAGACCGTTTTAGGATGGATTCATGTATGCTATACCATTCGTCTCGAATCAGGTCCGTTCTGCGAAATTGGCGGACTCGTAGTATCCCGTAATACTCTTGGAAAAGGTATTGGCAGATTACTGGTTGAGAAGGCCAAAAAATGGTCTGCTGAAAGAAACATTGAAAAGCTGCGTGTGCGCAGTAATGTGATCAGAGAAGGTTCACATGCATTCTACGTTAAAACGGGCTTCGTCGAATACAAACAACAGAAGGTGTTTGAATATACGATAGGAGCAGAGGTATTTAATGATAAGCCTGCAGAAGGCGTAAAGCTTGTAGAAGGAAAAAACGAGTAGGATGAAGAACTGACAACTAAACATTCATTCGGAAGAAATTAAGTGCCGCCCACAAACCCTGTTTGAGGCGGCACTTTTTGTATGTATACATAGCAGGCTTCAATGCACGCCATGTTTACTCTCTTGTTCCTTTTATGGACCAGCCGGTCTTCAATCCTATGATAAATATCACCAGCAGGGTTTCTCCCATTGCCAGCATAATATCTCCGGGTACGCGGAACCAGCGTAGGGTTTGCATGGTGTCTGTCTGCATAAATTCAGCTGACCGGGCATACCAGTATCCGTGTTGAATGGAGGCAATACCCTGCATGATACCTATAGGTAGCATACTAATACTAACCATAACGAGAAGACCAATATTTGTCAACCAGAAAGCGGTACCGATCAGTTTATCATTCCAGTGATGATCAGGATAAAGTCCTCTCAGTACAAACAGCATCAAACCGATACCCAATATGCCATATACTCCGAATAATGCGGTGTGTCCGTGAACGGCGGTAGTATTTAAGCCCTGAATATAATATAAGGCTATTGGCGGATTAATGGCAAATCCGAAGATACCGGCGCCGAGGAAATTCCAGAAACAGATGGCGATGAAACAGTAGATCGGCCACTTGTAGGCTTTAATCCATGGAGTGGATTTGCTAAGCATATAGTTGTGATATGCTTCATAACCGATCAGGACCAGTGGTACTATTTCCAATGCACTGAATGTGGCGCCCAGTGCCAGTACAGCAACAGGTGTGGCACTGAAATAGATATGATGGAATGTTCCTAAGATACCACCTGCGAGGAAAATAATAGTAGAGAACAGCACGCTGATAGTGGCTGACTGCATGCGCAGTAGTCCAAGGCGGCAGAAGAGAAATGCAGATACTACGGTTGCGAATACCTCAAAGAAACCTTCTACCCACAGATGTACTACCCACCAGCGCCAGTATTCGGCAATAGCCAGATGCGTCTGGCGGCCGTACATCAATCCTGCTGCATAAAATACTGCGATAGCAATGGAGGCAATGACGAAGAGGGTAAGCAGGTGACGGCTTTCGTCTTTCTTTCTCAGTGCAGGTAGTAGTGAGCGCATCATCAGTACCAGCCATAGTATTAATCCGACAAGCAGCAATATCTGCCATATTCTTCCTAGTTCGATGTATTCATAACCCTGATGTCCCCATAAGAAGTTATCAACCAGGCCAAGCTTCTGCATGACGCCCAGCCATTGTCCGGTCAATGAACCTCCTACAACAATGATCAGTGCTATAAAGAGGATATTCACTCCCAGTTTCTGGTAACGAGGTTCATAGCCTGAGATGGCAGGTCCCATATACAGACCGGTAGCCAGCCATGAAGTAGCGATCCAGAAGATGGCCAACTGTACGTGCCAGCTGCGGGAGATAGATTGCGGGAGGAATTTATCCAGTGGTATACCATAGAATCCCTGTCCTTCTACACCATAGTGTGCGGTGATAATACCTGCCAGCATTTGTACCAGTATGAGGATGCTTACAACCCAGATGTATTTTAAGGTAGCCTTCATAGAAGGAGTGGGCTTCATATTGCGGAGAGGATCCTGTTTGGGAAGATCGACATGTTCATCATCGTGATTACGTACATGATATAACACGAGTAATGCGATACAACCCAGTAACAGCAATACGCTGAAGCCAGACCATAGATGCAGGGAGGCGGAAGGAGTATTGCCTACTGTTTCATCATTGGGCCAGTTGTTGGTGTAAGTCACATGGCTGCCGTCAGGACGTTCACTGATACATACCCAGGTACTCCATGCAAAGAATGCAGCCATCAGGCGCATGCGTTCAGGATCTTTGATAGTGCCTTCGGGTATTGCATATTGTTTGCGAAGCACACTGAGTGTCGGATCATTCATGAACAGTTTTGTGTAATAGGCGACTAATTGTCTGGATACTTTTGCTCGGCTGTCAGAATAGGTAATAGTGTTCTGTGCAGGATCGAAAGTGTTTTTTCTTAATTCCAGCTTCATTCTTTCTTTAAACACAAGTTGCTCTTCTGCCGGCAGAGTGCTATAGATCTTTCCATCTCTTATAGCGAGAACTTCCAGCATTGCCAGTGATTCACGGTGCAGATAATCGGCTGTCCAGTCGGGTGCTATGTAGGCGCCATGTCCCCAGATGCTGCCTACTGTTTGTCCGCCGATGGACTGCCACACGTTTTGTCCGTCTTTAATATCCTGTCCGCTGAACAGCACTTCACCCGTTTCACTCACTACTTTTTCGGGAATAGGAGGTGCTTTTCTGTATATATCATTTCCGAAGAAGATGAGTACAGCGAATGAGCTGACCATTACCAGGGCCAGTGTAAGCCATAGTTTTTTCGTTGTCATAAATTTTGGTTTGTAAATAGATGTATAGACTGTACGGGAAGCGTTTTATTGTGATAGCTGCTGTTTCAGCTGTACAGCTTTAGGAAAGAGTATATTGTTCTCGAGATGGATATGTATGAGCAGGTCTGCCTCGAATTCTTTCATCTTGTTAAAGAGGAAAGCGTAGGTATTACAGGCGCTTTCAGGCAGTGTATAGTTGTTTGTCAGCTGACGGAAAGCGTGTAGTTCTTCACCGGAGGACTCGTGTTCTGCACGCATTAATTTTACGGCACTTAATACGAGGCCTCTTCTGGAAACGTCATGCGGATCTTTTGTTAATTGTAAAATGGCAGGGAAAAGAATGTGTTCTTCTTTATGCAGATGTAGCTGGAGATCTTTCAGAAAGGAGCGGGTAGCTGTTTCCAGTTGTTGTAATCCGGCTTGTTCTGCACGATGTACCTTTGCTACTTTTGTTACCAGTTGTTCTATTACGGGAATGTTTTCTTTTACATAGCGGTGATGTGTACTGACAATGTAATCGATCAATTTATCTGCTGTCTGATCGATGAAGTTCTTTTCAGAGTGGAAGGATGTATTTTTCGTAGCAGCTTCCAATGCCGTTACAAGTGTTTCTGTTGTAATCCCTGCCTGTGCAGCGGCTTCTTTCAATGTAATATTGCCACCGCAACAGAAATCAATGCCATATTTACCAAATACTTCAGCTTTCCGGTAGTCTGCAGCAGCAATGTCAGCGACTGTGATCTGATCGGGCGATTGTATTCTTTTTTTTACCACGACGCGCCAGATATCAGGGCCGTTTTGCAAATATTCGAAGGTCAGTATGTTCCCTTTTTTGCTGAGCAACTCATAATAAAGTGGTCGTGGGTCATGATCATTGTGTATGATGAAACTCTCTCCGGGCAGTAAAGCCTCAAACGTTTGAATAAGCGTCTGATGCCGGATGGCAGGAGGGAGGGCGGGTACGTCCAAAGTTGTTATTGTGTTCATCTTTTGTTTCGTTTAATAGTTTGATCAATTGCCGGTGTGCCGGTACGCTAAGTCTTCTTATATTAATACCTTTTTGTCCTTTATTATTATACAATAAAACACCTTTTTGTCTCTTATTATTCCAAAAAAAATTAGTCTCTACGAAGGAAGGTGAGTTTCTGATCCAGTTCTTCCTGAAGATCACCTACTCTTGTTTTGTTGAGCATACTGGTGATGTCCTTTCTGATTTTGGTAAACTCATGATGAAGAGGGCAGGGATGTTTGTCGGAGCATTGTTTTAATCCGAGGCCGCATCCTGAGAAGATATTATCGCCATCTACGGCTTTTACTATAGTGGCCAGTGATGTTTTACGGGCGCTGTTATCGAGGTAGAAGCCCCCGGTTGGTCCTTTCATGGATTGCACCACTCCTTTTCTGCCAAGTTCCTGCAGGATCTTGGCGATGAAGTACTCCGGGGAGTCGATCCCCTTTGCAATTTCCTTGATACCGACTTTGCTTCCATCTTTCGATTTCTGCGCAATAAATATCATGGCACGGATGGCATATTCACATGTTTTTGAAAACATCTTTTCAATTTAATGCAGCAAAGATAAGGGGATTTGAAAATAAAAGACAAAAATATCTTTTATAGAAAATGCTATTCTACTCATTCATAATGAGTAGCGTGAAATGTACACCAGAATCCATGAAAAATAAAAGACAAAAAGATCTTTTATTTGATAACAATAGCTACCTTTGACCTGCGGAAAGGTATATTTTCCTGCAGATACTTCCGGAACGATCTACATAGGATACTATTCTGATACGCGCCTGTTATGCAAACGGGACGGATACATTAGAGGACACAACTTTTATTCTGCTTTATCATGGTTAATCAACTCATGCGGGTATTACCTGTCTTATTGACGGCGGTACCGCTACCTCTATTCGCTACTCCCAGAGGCCGCGCTTTTTTCTCCACGGACTCAATCGATGGATTGCTATTTATTTTGCTGTCGCTGGTGACGATATTGCTAGTTGTGGCTATTGCCCTGAAGGTCCGCACCGAAATGATGCGTGCAAAAAACACTGCACGACGACCCGTATTTGACACTACAAAGTTTAATGAATATATCAGTGCCCTTAGTAGTAAAAGCATTGATGCTTATCTAACATTGAAGAAAAGGAAACAACAGAAGAATAATGGTGCGTTGAAAGGAATGCTGTTGATATTAATGGCAGGGGGTGTATATAGTCTGCCGGCCGGCGCGCAACAGATAGACGCTAAACCTTCTGCCTTGTTACAGGAGACGGGTATTATCATTACGCTTATTTTATTACTGATACCTATTGTGGCAGGCGTCATACTGATGGCCGTGAAAGTCTCCGGATTGATCCGGCGTCGTACACGTGAGCGGAATCTGGAGGAGGCGACAGTTTTTGCTGATTATCTGACAAATCCTGATGATCCTGTTATTGAACAGGCGTTGGAGCAAAGAAAGCAGGCGCTTGCTTATCATCTGCATAATAAGGAACTGGCAGGAGAGGCGGCTGCAGAAGATGCGAGAGGACTGGTCGGCAATATCAATCTTCACACCGGACTTTCTGTAGTGGCGCAGAAGCAGCGTGCAAGGCAACGTCCTGCTGTTGATCCGGCGCTTTCAAAGCTCGTGATGTGGTATCTGGGATGTGCCGCTTTCTGGCTATTGTTTGGTACGACGGTGGGCGAATATGTTGGTATTAAATTCGTGAGTCCTGATGTCGATCATCTCAGCTGGCTGAGCTTTGGTCGTCTTCGTCCGGTGCATACCAATGCGGTGTTCTGGGGATGGGCTTCGCTTGGCATGTTGGGACTTGGTTACTATGTCGTGCCACGTGTCAGTAATGTACCATTAGCAAGTCTGAAACAGGGGCGCTGGTCGCTGATCCTGATCAACGCGGCTGTTATACTGGGATCTGTCAGTCTGATGGCGGGTATCAATAATGGTGGCGGAGAATACCGTGAATACATCTGGCCTGTACAGTTGTTATTTGGTATAGGGCTCGTCATCACTTTATATAATTTCATCAACACCATTGCGGTAAGAACTACGAAGGAAATTTACATTTCTAACTGGTACATCGTCGCGGCATTGATGTTTGCACTTGTAATCTCTGTTGTGGCTTATGTGCCGTGGTGGCAGGATGGGTTGGGAGAGACGATTGTACAGGGGTATTATATGCATCAGGGTGTTGGGATGTGGTTTATGCTGTTCACACTGGGCATTGTATACTATTTTCTTCCGCAGCAGCTGAATAAGCCGATTTATTCTTACAGTCTGGGTATCCTTGCTTTCTGGGCACAGATACTTTTTTATACATTGATAGGTACGCACCATTTTGTATTTAGTGCTATTCCATGGTGGTTACAGACGGTTGCCATTGTAGGTTCTGTAGGAATGGTCATTCCTGTGGCCGCCGGCACCACCAACTTTATCATGACTTTCCGTAATGGCTGGTATAAAATTGCTTCCAGCTACACCTTACCATTCTTTCTGGTAGGGATCATCTTTTATTTTACCGGGTCGTTGCAGGGGACAGCGGAGGCATTCCGCTCGACCAATCTGATCTGGCATTTTACTGATTTTACGGTAGCCCACTCGCATCTGACCATGTACGGCATTATCAGTTTTTTTCTGTGGGCGGGTATTTATGCAGTAGTGCCCCGTTTATCTGGTAAGGAAGCGCCGCAGATCACTGTTGGTGCACACTTCTGGCTGGCATTGATAGGACTGTTGTTTTATACAATTCCACTGATGTATGGTAGTACGCTGAAAGGAATTATGTGGATGCAGGAGAAACCTTTTATTGATAGTGTGATCATGATGGCGCCTTACTGGTTGTGGCGTGCTATAGGTGGTAGTCTGATGTGGCTGTCGCATCTCTTTTTTGCTTACAATCTTTACAAGATGATCCTCGGGGATGATACTACCGATGTGAAAGGGGCTGCTATAGAGAGACTGAATCAATCTTATTCCGAAATAGAATCAACGCTGTAGTCATGGAGTTATTTGATAATCATAAAAGCCTTTACAGAACTGCTTTCCTGTTATTTGTTATACTCACTGTATTTGTGGCGATTATTCCTGCCATGAACAATCAGCGCAACAATACGCCATTGCCGGACGCGCCGGCTTTGAGTCCGGCGGCGGTAAAAGGAAAAGCGTTGTTCGTCAGCAATGGTTGTGTGGCTTGTCATACACAACAGGTCCGTAATGTTGATATGGATAAAAAATGGGGTTCAAGACCCAGTATTGCTGCTGACTATGCCGATAATCACCGGACTGATTTCTGGCGTAATACGGCTACACTGATGGGCACAGAACGTACTGGTCCGGATCTTACGGATATTGGTACCCGACAGCCGGGTGAGGACTGGCATCTGACCCACCTGTTCAATCCACGTATTGTAGCACCAGCATCTGTGATGCCTGCTTACCCGTGGTTATTTACAGAAAAGAAAGAAGCGGCGAAGAATGATGTAGTGGTAAAGATACCGGATGAATACAAGGAAGAGGGTACTGTTATCGTGGCAACGCTACAGGCATTACAACTGGTGGCTTATCTGAAAGAGTTGAAGCAGGTAAAGCTGCCGGATGGTACAGAAATTCCTGCATTTCTGTATGCGAAGCAACCTTCGGCTGCAAATGTTGCTAACGGAACAGCAGCCGGTGCACCTGATGGACGACTTTATACGCTAATAATTGTCAGAGCTGTCATCAGCAGAACGGAGAAGGATTAAAAGGAGCATTTCCATCACTGAAAGACAGCAAGATTGTGTTGGATCCGGAGCCATTACAATATGTCAATATCATCATGAATGGTTATGACGGTCGTGTCAGAGAAGGATATGGCGTGATGCCGGCGGTAGGGGCCAATGCGAATTTGTCGCCTGAGGAGGTTACCGCCATTATGAACCATGAGCGTACCAGTTGGGGAAACAATGCCCCCAAAGTGACGGTAGAGCAGGTGCGTAAGTATCTGGAGGAAATAAAGGCGAAAGCCACTACTAAGTAAGCTTATAAAACGAACTGTATCATGCTGAGAAAAATGCTCTTTTCTGCTTTGCTGCTGATGTGTTGTCAGCAAATTGTAATGGCCTGTGATGCCTGTAAGAAGAAACAGGCAGTGGTGTTTGGCGGACTCACACATGGTAAGACGCCCGATAGCGATTGGGATTATCTCATTGTGTCAGTCATGGTTTTGATCGTGGTGGTCACCTTATTTTATTCTGTGAAATGGTTGATCCGTCCCGGTGAGCAATCGGCTGACCATATCAAACAATTTATCCTTGAATAACTGGAGCTATGAAAGACAAGAGTACGATATACATATTTATAGATGAGGAAGTAAAACCCATTGCCATCCTGGAATCTCCGGTTAACTTTGAATTGGATACGACCCGGCTGGTGGATGGCCGGCATACTTTAAAGATTGTCAGCCGTGATCCCTCGGGAAAAGAAGGCATCCGGCTGGTACCTTTTGAAGTGCGGAACGGGCCTGCCATCTCTATTGAGGGTATTTCTGAAAATGCGGTGGTGGACGGCATTGTGCCTGTTATGATCAATGCATATGGAAAAGGAGATCAGCGTAATTTCCTGATTATTGGCAGTGAGACACCGCAGAGTATACCATTCTGGGTATTTGTGTTGCTGATTGCTTTTGTAGGCTGGGCGATTTATTATTGCGTGACCTCGCCACTGGAACTATTAAACAAGTAAGATATTATTATGGCAGATGTTGAGAAGAGGCCGCAGCTGGCGGATATTCAGACAGAAGAAGATGTAACGCTACTGGTGTATACCTTTTATGATAAGATAAGGGCAGATACTTTATTGGGGCCTGTATTTGATAAGGCGATTGCAGGTGACTGGGAACCACATTTGCAAATCATGTGCAATTTCTGGAGTACGATGTTATTATATTCCGGCAAATACCGGGGTGATCCGATGAGTAAACATATGACTTTACCGATCGATCCGCGTCATTTTGGTCAGTGGTTAGCGCTTTTTACCGGTACGCTGGATACGCTTTTTCAGGGAGAGGTGGCTGATAACGCAAAAGCGCGGGCCAATAATATCGCCAGGATTATGCAGTCAATGCTGGGCTTCCCTTTGATAATAAATAAGGATGGAGACATGTTAAAGCTTCTTTTTTGTCATTACCTCTGTTATGGTGCGGGATGGTCATTAGTATCAGTTTTATGGAGGCGCCGCTGAAATTCAGGGCGCCCGGTATTACACCGGCATTGGCATCGGGAATAGGCAGACTGGTATTCAGGATGCTGAACAGAATAGAATGTGCCGTATTTATTGGCTGGTTGTTACTGTTCTTTACTGTTGCAAAGGATATCTCATATCTATGGACGATGTTGCCTGTGGGGATCGTATTGTTATTGCAGACAAGCTGGCTGCTACCTTCACTGGATGCGCGTGTAACGATTGTCAATCAGGGGAAAACACCACCCCGTGATCTGAATCATTTCTACTACATCGGTGGAGAGGTGATCAATGTACGATGCTGCTGGTCACGGCTTTACGCAGTTGTCTGGTTTTATCCGATAATATGACATCCGGGGTTCCGGACTGCTGATAAATAAGCAACCGGAGCAGTGGCGATCTTCCTGATAAACAGGAGAGGCTTTTGCTCCGGTATTGCGGCGGAAGGGGAATGATCAGGTGTCAGAAATGGCGTTTTTTAACAGCTCTCATCTTCCAGCACGGCTGCATCAAAGCCTGCTTTTTGCAACAGGCGGATCAGGCACAATTCGTCTACTTTTCCGGAAGCACATTCCACCCGTAATATCCGGTCACAATCTTCGAGGTCAAAGTTGGCCGTATAACTACTATAAGTGTTGTGTATCTGTTCTAAAAGCAGGAGGGCGTTTGTCCGACTGTTCACGGTGGTTTTGAATACTTCTACCATATGCACAAATATTTCAGGTTGCAGGTTTTAATCAGGCGCTGCCGATGGCAGTAGTTCCCTATGAGGATCCTTGTAATAGCAAAAGTATGCGAAACCTTATGGTTGCATAGGTCGTGAACGCGACATTAAAGGGGGGGAAATGGGACATTTTGATGTCCTAAATGCTTATGGTCTGATAAAACCCATTCCAAATGCGGTGCCTACACCCAACAAGGCGCCGGCGCTTACATCTGTCGGGTAATGAACGCCGAGGTACATTCTGGAATATCCCACAGCGCTCGACCAAAGAAAGGCGGGCGCTACGACATACCATTTGGGGTAAGCTCTTACGAGTGCTGTTGCCGAACTGAATGCAGAAGAGGTGTGTCCCGAAGGGAAAGAGGTGGAAGTCGGTTGATAGACGGCCGTCAGGTGAGTATTGGAAATAAAGGGGCGGGGCCGTTTAACGAGCTTTTTGATAAGTGTATTCAGCAGGAAGGTGGTTGCTGTACTACTGGCAACATACAGGGCATTCTGCCGCATATCGGGATTATGATCAATAATACCAGCCACGAGCAGACCCGCGGGTATCGCTACATTCACATAGTCATTTGTGTTGGAAATGAGTAGCCATGCTTTTGTTTGTCCGGAGTTCTTCTGGCAGCAAGGTATTCAAGTGTGTGATCGTCAAGGTCTGTAATCTTGATTGGGCGATGATGGGGGAAAAGCCGTTGTCAGCAGTAGTACCGTAATGTATTGTTTCATGTCCTGTCTTTATAAATACCTGTTTTCTTCCTGTTGAGGGATGAATTTACTAATAAATGCGGGTAAATACACATAACAGGCAGAGGGAAAATGGTTAATTTTGAATAGACCAGACTTCAACCGATAGAGATGATCCTGCAATTTATCAGAAGGAATAGAGAACGTTTTATATGGCATTTCGCTGGCAGTATTACTGTTTTTGCTGAAGTGGCTGGAGTTTCGTTTTGTCATTGTGGATCATGCACTGGAGATC
>NZ_VOHS01000027.1 GCF_007896845.1 Chitinophaga pinensis
ACAGATATCCATAGGGGATGTTTGATTTACTAAAACGGCCAAATTAATGCATTTAAAAATACTTTAATAAAATACTCATTATTGAATCAATTTAATCCCCTATCTTAGCCTTATCTTAAGATTTCCAATGAATTACATCAGGTTTTCTCTCTACCTATAATCACCAGCAGCTCTGTGCTGAACTGGAAAACGTGCTCCACAGGACTGGCCGCTCCATTTTAATACACGGGACTTTAATGGAGAGTGGCGCAGTATATCCCTGCGTCCGTCAGCGGAAACAGCCATGATATATTCGCACATCCGGATGCACAGTATCAGGATACCCCTGTACTCGCTGAGATGCCCTATGCGAAAGAGATCATAGATTCGTGGCAGTGCGAAAAAGAAGCCATCCGGTTACTCTCTTTATCTCCCGGCAGCGAGATCAAACCACATAAAGACCCTGGCTGTGGATACGAAGATGGTGTGTTCAGAATACATATTCCGATCATGACCCAATCCGATGTATACTTTATGCTGGAAGAGGAAAATTACAGCTGCAGCCAGGCGAATGCTGGTACATGGATTTCAGCCGTACACATGCTATCGTAAACAGGGGCTATACCGCAAGAGTGCACCTTATCATGGACTGCATCCGGAATGAATGATGACCAGCTATTTGCGGCAAATGGATATGATATCGCTGTAAAAAAGCAACCTGCTGCAATGGATGCTGCCACCCGCGCTGCAATGATAGCAGAACTGGAAAGAATGGATACGATGCCGCCAGACAGCTCATTGCCCGTTTAAAGAAGATCAATAATGCAATATACCCCGATCAACAACTGGATTCCCTATAAACTCACATATAGACAGGCAGAATGGATGGTGCAATGGCTGGATCTCAGCGATCACGCATGGACCTGCCCTTCTTTGATGAAACTATTCAGGCCTGCAGAATAAAACAGCTGGAAAGATCACGTCTGAAGAGTACTTCCACTGCCGGTTTTCTGATGGAGGCCTGCAAAGACCTGCCGGACTACAACCCTCCGCTTTTGTATTCATGTATCGCGTTGTGGATCCACACTGGTATCTCAGGCATTCAGCACTTCTGCAGAAAATATCGTAGTGGCAGAAGCTCCCCTACTGGATGAAATACTACGCAGCACTGAACAACAGACCGATCTTGATCCACAGACCGTGAAGCATGGTTCAAAGCGGCGGTTAATCTGATGGGACAACACCGCAATGCAGAGGAGACCGATTATATTATCATTGGATAGCTGGCATATTCATTTTTACGAACTACTGAGAGAATGGTATCCGGAGACACCTTTTTCTTCCTCTACCGCCGGCCCGATCAGGTAGTAGCCTCTCATGATAACGCAGAGGATTACAGGCTGTGCCCGGACTGATCAACCCTGCCTTGCTGAAGTAGGTGATGTTACACGTTTTGGCAGCGATTTCGACCGTTATACTGCTACTGTACTGTTGGAGTACTTTATCAGGTTACAGGCAATTCATGGACTTAATAATCCACTTAACGGATTCTTTGACTATGCAGACGGTGCGTTTGAAATGATGGAGGCTTTCAGTGCATTCTCCCGCATTCCTATAAAAGATGCCGCGCAGTTGAGCGAACGGTTAAATATCACAGCAGTATAAAGGAGACGTATTCAAACCGGATACCGCTGCTGATGTAAAGTATTTTTATGAAGATTGTCATGCTGCTTACGAACAGCTGAAAGCACGGATAAATTAACGAGATGGGGCAGATTATTCAGTTCACGGGCCTTTCAGGCGCCGGGAAAACGACGCTGTCAGCCGCCTTGCTGACATGGGGACAACAACATAATATTTCAATTAAACTGGTAGACGGAGACGTATACAGACAAACACTCTGTAAGGATCTGGGGTTTAGTAAAGCTGACCGCCTTGAAAATATCGCCCGGCTGGGCGCTTATGCGGCATCAATTGCTGCGGAATACGATTTCGTCATTATTGCTATCATCCGTATGAAGAAGGGAGGAATAAGCTGAAACAGCTTTATAATGCTGCTTTGGTCTGGTTACGATGTGACCTTACAACGTTGATCAACAGAGATCCGAAAGGCTTGTATAAAAAAGCATTGTTACCGGATGATCATCCTGAAAAGATCCATAATCTCACCGGACTGAATGATACGTTTGACATACCTCTCAGTCCGGATCTGATCATTGATACAGGCCATACAAACGCCGGTGAAGCGCTTGCTGCGGCAGTTGCTTTTCTTAATCAACTGTTACACCGGCAGGTCCCTGCAACTGATAGCCCTTCCCCCATTTGAAGACATAACGTCTCGCAAGGGTGAAAGTGCCTTCTTATTTGTTTTTGCGTAAGGTCTTACTTCATCCGGCAGACTTTCCAGATCGGTAGCCGTATATTTCCCTTTGATCGTTACGATGATATCGCGGAAGAAACGTTTGTCGCTTTCCGGCGAACTGTACGTACAATCCCATGAAGCCAGTCCTTCTTCTTCTGATACCTCCGTACGCTGCGCGTCATATATGGCCATCACTTGTTTATAAGTACCTCCGGTACCTGCTATCAGGTATAATACACCTCCGAATGGTCCGCCGGCAGGACCGTTCACCACCTTCAGCATAAATGCATACTGATCATGTCCGATCATGAGCGCCTTTGGATCCGGGCAATTGGAGAATGCGCCATAGGCACCAATAGCAGGCTGAAAGAACTTCATAGACCATACCTTGCCCGTCAGCGCGAACTTCGCAATACCCAGTGTGCCGCCGGTAAAACGGGATACCTGTGCACCATCCGCATCATATTCAGAATGGTTAAAGGTCAGCATTTTGTATTGCGTGCCCGAAGAGTCCTTATAGCTGATCACATTCAGCAAACGGGTGGCAACACCTTCCGCATATGGAAAGTCATACGCAGCGTCTTCATTTGCATCAATGTAAGCTTTGGCTTTACAGGTTTTACAATCCCAGTTGATCATTTCATTGATATAATCACCCGAAACGATTTTATAGTGTTTGCCCGGAAAGAGTTTTAACAATGCTTTTTGTCCGTCGAAAGGTTCCGGGATTTCACAATACGCGTGTGGGAGATAACATTGTGTCGCTGATATTCGCTTTCAATAATTCTCCGTCCTGTGCAAAGCAGCCTGTCGCGACGCCCAGACTGCACAGTAATCCAATAAATAATTGTTTCATAAAGTTATACTAGCAGGACTAAAGATAGCAGATTTTGACAGATTCTATTCTCCCTGAAATCTGTGATTTACATGATTGGAATCTGCCTTCTCCGGATATAAATCCGGGGAGCTATTCTGATAAAACCATAGTAATTCCTGTATTGCCTGTATTCATTCACCGCCTGCTCCACCGCCGAAAAATCATAAATGATCTCCCTGACACCCAATAGTATACTGGTATGTTCAAAGACGACAACACTGTCACAGGGTTCATCCTTCGGTAGGGGTAGTTTTCCTGAAAACTCACCGTCGCCTCCTCTCCCAGTGTGGCGGCTTTTTTACGCAGCTGCTCCGGCAGACTATTTATGGGAAATCGTTGCGTGGGATTGCCGGCCATCTGACGTAAGTATCAGCTGCGGCAGATACATCTCCGAGGTGCTTATTTACATAACGGGTGATATGTCTGTCATTCATCCTTTTCAATGCCACACAGGCACAACATTGAAAGGTAATACAGGCCATAAGGCCCATGAGGAAAAAACAGATCTTTTTCATCGGGTAAGAGGTGGATAAGTGTCCCTTCCGAATTTAAGCATTCATACCGGACCCGGCTAAATTTCCCTGTCAAATACTCTAAAAAGTGCTCAATTTCCACTCATTATGTACTTTTTCAGTATATTGATTTAACTTATGAAAGTTTGATCATGTACAATTCCATAATTATGAATTCCACAACAGCTAATGCTACCGTTCAGCAGCAGCGGATGGCACGTAAAATCACGATTGAAGTAGTATTAACCATTATCCTGGCAGGAGCTGCGGTATTGCTTACCATTTAAGGTCACAAAGAAAGAATTAACGAAGGCTTTTCCTGAACTCTTCGGGGGTTTGTCCTGTGTACTTCTTGTAAAATTTCGTGAAATAAGAATTATCTGCAAATCCCAGCTGATAGGCTATTTCAGAGATAGTAGAATCTTTGTTCACCAACAATCTTTTTGCCTCCAGTATGATCCGTTCCGGATCAGCTCTCCTGCAGACATGCCCAGTGTACTATTACACAATGCATTTAAATGGTTAGGGGTAATAAAGAGTAATTCTGCATACTCTCTGGGCAATTTCAGCGTAGTAAAATTCTTCTCTATCAATTTCTGAAAATTCTTCAGCAGAATATAATTGTAGTTATTCGACTGGACAGGTGATTTTTCAAAACTGAGTCTTCCGATAAGAATAAATGCCTGTAACATCAGCACCTGTATCATATCTACAGACATATCAGCGGACTGCTCACTCTCCCTGATCAATTCTTCAAAGATCCTTATAACAGGTGTATGTAGCTGTTCCGGCAGATTGATAACAGCTTCATCTACATCTCCCGTGAAAAAAGGAAACTGCTCAAGATAATCGGGTTTCTGTAAGAGCGATTGCAGGAAATTAAATGAGAAGTTGATAATGTAACCATCTACTTTCCCTTCAAACTGCCAGCTATGCACCTGACCGGGAATCATGAAATAAATCTGGTAAGGCTTTACAGTAAAGGTTTTGAAGTCGATCGTATGTGTACCGGCGCCTTCGGTGAATAAAGTAACGTGATAGAAATTGTGTTTATGCGCCGCACGGAGATTCTCATGTACACTGAGGTAGGATGCAAATCTGCTGATCTGAATATCATCGTGTTTATACCCCGTGAGTGTACTTACATCGTATACCGGAAATGCCTTTTTACCATCCTGACAGCTTAATATGATCTGAAATTGAGTTGACCTGTCGCAGCGATCAACGACAGGCTAAATTAATAAATTCATTGGGGAAGCTGCCCCTGAATCAAAACCGGCCTTCCCCGGGAATTAGCTGTGTATAAACAGATCATTCCTGAGAAAGGCCGGTAATATTTATACGGGCATACGGTGATGCACCAGAAGATGTAATCAATAATCGAAGAACTCAACCTCTCCGCTCATGTAGAGGTAAGCCTCTGCTTTACGTCTGCGGGTCAGGCCATCCAGCACTTTACCACCAGACATGTTCCATTTCAGGAACTCCATTACTACAGAAGGATCTTTAGGATCAGCTTTCACTACTTTCAGCAGGGTGCTATCACCCAGACCTTCCGCAATACCGTTTTTATTCATGTCGCTACCAACGTTGTAAGCGAAACATACCAGCGCGTCAAACTGCTGTTGTTTCAGTCCTTTTACACCCGCAGTAAGCTTGTTAACATCGGCTACAAAACCCTTTTTGATGTTGGCAAACAGTGCATCCGCACGTTGCTGTGTAATAGTATCTCCCTTTTTAACTGCTTTTCCGTCTTCATATACGGTATTGCCCCAACCGATTGTCCAGATGCCTTTGCTGTCCTGATATGCTGCCAGACGGCATTTCTCGAAATGTTTAATGAGCTTTTCCCCTTTTTCGCCTAATTCCATAGTTTGAGATTAAATATTATAACTGTGAGATGATAAAGATATAATTTTTCTATTATTTATCAAGAATAAGAGGATCAATGAAGGTATATATTAGTGAATTGAGATATTTTTATCAGCCGGGTTTACCGGATATACTGTCTACATAAGGCAGGAGCTCTGTTTTGCCACCTATATCACGACAACTGTTAATATTTTAGTAATGAGAAAGGCTTTTTTATTGATCCCCGTACTGCTATGCACGTGGCTGGTTTCCTGTGAAGGCTATAGTTGTGCTTCAGGGGTTATACTTGACAAAGAGACAAAGTTGCCGCTGGATAGTGTGTACATCCGGGTACTGAGCGATGATGATAAATCAATGTATACAGATAGTACAGGAAAATTCTCCATGTGCAATGGTATGGGAGCTTGTTTTCCCGACTGCAAGGATATTGTAGTAGAATTTTCAAAAGCAGGATATGGAACGGTAGCGTTCAAAGAACCGCATGACTCTATATTTTATCTGGAACCTTTGTGAGGAGATGAAGGGATTAAGTTAAAATCGTACAGACTCCTCACTTGTAAGGCTTCTGGCATTAGTCTGATAGTACTCATCCTTCGTTAATGCTACGTATTTAACGTAGCATTAACGAAGGATGAGTATAGTCTGAGTACCTTTTAATCAAAAAGAAGACAAGTATCTGATAGCAATATGTATCAAAAAAAGGAGCCGGACTAAACCAGTTTCTTCCTGTGTCAAAAAAACAATTCATACCTGTTACATACATGGTGAATATACGAAGCATCTCATGAAATCTGATGGCAATTGCCCGCTAACAATAAGTCCGGCAATTACCACTACAGCCTATTTAAGACATGTCTTCGGTTTTTTGATGCAATATGAAGGAAGCCGGTATTCCGTTGAAGCAGTGCTCCCTTGTTTTATGCTGATTATGAAGGTTATACATTTCAGGGTTTTCATGTTATTTTTTGAACAAAGCCCCTATTAAATTACCGTGGCAACACTTTTTTTTGTACAATTGTATAGAATTCAGGGACAAACTTTTCAGCACTACCCCAGTAGATAATCTGTCAGTCAGCTATTAAATTTTACTATTTATATCCTCTTATTTCTCTGTACTATGAGCGAGGAAATATTGACGCACCTGATCCCCTCAATAACGGTTACCCAGGAACCGATCATGTACTCTTTACGGCTTACCCATCCCGTAAGCAGTTATCTTTTATCCACGGGTATTCTACCGGCTACCTGCTGGGGAATTGCGGCGTTATGGATTATCGTCATGATAAAGCGACTGGATATATATGAGAAAAAACAACACGATCTGCTATTGCAACTGGAACGGCAACAGACGATGATGGCCATTCAGGAAGTCAGCATACAGGAAGCAGAACGTAAAAGGATCGCGGCCGATATTCATGATGAAATAGGCAGTAACCTCGCCGCTATCCGGGTCAATCTGCAAAGTCTCCATTACAGAACCGCTCAGGATGAGCAGCAGGCGAGTAATCTGCTGCAACTGGTAGACCAGACCAGTCAGAATGTAAGAAGAGCCGCACATAATCTCGTTCCCCCTCTTTTCGGACACATTCCCTTAACAGATATTCTCCAGTCATACTTTAGCTTGCTGAGGACTCCGGAGGTACTTTTTCACTTTTGCAACAACAAATACCAACCCTGCTTCGATGCCCGGCAGGAACTGATGTTATACCGGATCGTGATGGAACTGACGACCAATATTATCAGACATTCAAGGGCTTCCGCAGCAACCATTCAACTGCTTTACTATCCCGAATACCTGGAGATACTGGTAGAGGACGATGGCATCGGCTTACCACTTAATGGCCGTCCATCGGGTATCGGACTTTCAGGCGTGAAAACAAGGGTAAAATCCCTTGGAGGAAAATTGCACATTGATTCAGGCATTTCTGGCACAACCTTTATCATTCATATTCCCGTAATTCCACAACATGCAGCCCCCTGTTAATATCATCCTTGCGGATGATCACACCCTCTTTGCTGATGGCATCCGTTCACTGCTTGAGCAGACGCCACATATTACTGTCCAGGGTATCGCTTCCAACGGACAGGTACTCATCGAAATGTTGCAACGGCATCAGCCGGATCTTGCGATACTGGATATCAGTATGCCGATGCTAAATGGTCTGGAAGCGACAAAAATCATCCGGAGAGATATGCCACATATCCGGACCATCATTCTCTCCAGCTACAGCGATCCTCACCTCGTATCTCTGTCCCGTAGTTACGGTGCAGATGGCTACCTGATGAAGACCTGTAATCAATATGACCTCCTGCAGACAATCAGCCGGGTGCTCAGGGGAGAAAGCTGTTTTCCACAATTACCCCGGATGCAGGAGCCGGAAATTGATCACTCTTTCCGGGAATTCAATCTGACCCGCCGGGAATTGGAAATCTTACATCTTATCAATCAACAATTTACAAATCAACAAATTGCCACACACCTATATCTGAGCATTTATACGGTCGAGACCCACCGGAAAAATATTATGCAGAAACTACAGTTGAAAAGTCCCGCCGCGCTTACCCGTTTTCTCCTCGAAAAAGGGCTGTAACCGGTAGCCACAGTACCTGCCATGTCATTCTGTCATTTTCGGATTTTATTGCTTAGTTTTGCTTTCCTAAAATTACTTGAAAAGGATGCTGGAACAGGTTACAAAAGTGCATGACGAAAGTCGCCAGGGCGAGGCTTACACGCCTGTGGCCGGAGAATCACAGACTTATACAAAAAAATTCTATATAGAGAGCTATGGTTGCCAGATGAACTTCAATGATAGTGAGATCGTGGCATCCATCCTGAAAGAAGAAGGCTTCGGTCCTACCCGTAATGTGGAGGAAGCGAGTCTGGTATTATTAAATACCTGTTCGATCCGTGAAAAGGCGGAGACAACCGTACGCAAACGCTTAACAGAATTCCGTAAAATAAAACAGCGTAACCCGGAACTCCTGGTGGGAGTATTGGGCTGTATGGCTGAACGACTGAAGGCCAAACTGCTGGAAGAGGAAAAACTGGTAGACATGGTAGTAGGCCCGGATGCCTACAGAACCCTGCCGGCCCTCATCGAGGAAGCAGAAACCGGTCAGAAAGCCGTAAACGTACTGCTCAGCCGCGAGGAGACTTATGGCGATATCAATCCGGTAAGACTGGACAGCAATGGCGTTACTGCCTTCGTATCCATTATGCGTGGCTGTAACAACATGTGTTCTTTCTGCGTAGTACCGTTTACCCGCGGACGTGAACGCAGCAGGGACAAGTCGTCCGTTATACAGGAAGCAACCGATCTGTTTAACAGAGGCTACCGTGAGGTGACCCTGCTGGGCCAGAACGTGGATTCCTACTACTGGGTAAGTCCGGAAAATGACAATGATATCACCACCTTCGCCAATCTGCTGGAAGCGGTTGCCCTGATCAGCCCACTGCTCAGAGTACGCTTCAGTACCTCTCATCCGAAAGACATTACCGATGATGTGCTGCATACTATGGCGAAATACGAGAACATCTGCAAATACATTCACCTGCCTATGCAGAGTGGAAGTACCCGTATACTGCAACTGATGAACCGTACCTACACCAGAGAATGGTACATGAAAAAGGTTGACCGCATCCGCGAAATACTGCCAGGTTGTGCATTGTCTACCGACGTGATCACCGGTTTCTGTACAGAAACAGAGGAAGATCATCAGGATACCATGACCCTCATGGATTATGGTAAATACGATCTGGCCTATATGTTCTTCTATTCCGAACGCCCGGGTACACTGGCTGCACGCCGTTATCAGGATGATGTTCCGGAAGAAGTGAAGAAACGCAGGCTGTCTGAAATAGTAGACCTGCATCGCGCACAATCACTGAAAAGTATGCAGGAGGATGTTGGTAAAACGTTTAAAGTGCTGATCGAAGGCGTTTCCAAACGTTCAGAAGATCAACTTTTTGGCAGAACAGATCATAATAAGGTAGTGGTATTCCCGAAAGAGGATTTCCGTAAAGGGGAATACATATGGGTGAAGGTAGCCGATTGTACTGCCGGCACTTTACTGGGAACTTCGACAGGGCGAGTTTAAAAGACAAATTAATTGGATCACAGCACCATCTGCAGATTTCACAAGTCTGTAAATGGGTAAATTGAGGATGATATGGATAATAACATTCAGTCCATTAAAAACAGGTTTGGCATTATAGGAAACTCACCGGCATTGAATTATGCATTGCAGGTGGCAGCACAGGTGTCCAACACGGACCTTACTGTGTTGATAAATGGGGAAAGTGGCGTTGGTAAAGAGGCGTTTTCAAATGTTATCCATTCATTGAGTGCCCGTAAACATAACCCTTTCATTGCCGTTAACTGCGGCGCCATTCCTGAAGGGACTATTGACTCAGAACTTTTCGGCCATGAAAAAGGCTCCTTCACAGGCGCTGTAGACAGCCGTAAGGGATATTTTGAAACCGTAAACGGTGGTACGATCTTCCTCGATGAGATCGGAGAAATGCCACTGGGTACACAGGCCCGCCTGCTGCGCGTACTGGAAACAGGCGAGTTTATCAGAGTGGGTTCTTCCAAAGTACAAAAAACAGATGTACGCGTTGTAGCAGCCACCAACAGAGACCTGCTGGAACATACACAACAAGGTAAATTCAGGGAAGATCTGTATTACCGTCTGAATACCGTGCCTATCCGCGTACCGGCACTGAGAGACAGGAAAGAAGATATTATTCTCCTGTTCCGTAAATTCTGTGTAGACTTTGCTGAACGTTATAAAACACCCGCCATCCAGCTGGATGAGGAAGCGCGTAATATACTGATCAACTACACATGGAGAGGTAACGTACGCGAACTGAAGAATATGGCTGAACAGATCTCCGTACTGGCGCAGGATAAACTGGTAAACGCAAACGAACTCAGACGCTTTCTGCCTGAGATACCAGAGCCTTCCCGCCTGCCGATGATCGCAGCACCACAAGGCAAAAGCAATGGCGACTTTGCCAGCGAAAGAGACATCCTGTACAAACTCTTCTTCGATATGAAGAAAGATGTAACAGAACTGAAGAAGATGTTCTTCGACATCCTTCAGAATCCGGCCATAGCACATACCGGTAACTTTCAGGACAGCCATGTACTGCACAGTTTCCATCCGCAGCCGGAAGTAACGTCGACAGCAGTACCGGTACCAACCGCCATTTCGTCGCCACAACCCATTATTTTACAACAGGATAACAACAAGATAGATCACCACGAAGAAGTAGAGGAAACATTATCCATTGCCGACAAAGAGAAAGAACTGATCGTCAAAGCCTTAAAGAAACACAAGGGCAAAAGGAAAGACGCAGCACTGGACCTGGGCATTTCCGAAAGAACACTGTACAGGAAATTAAAAGAATACAACATTAACGAATAAGATGTCTGTCCGCCGCTGGCGGACAGCTTTAATTTTTTTACGATGATCAGATTACTTCAGGGGATAGTTACCATCAGCTTATTGCTTGTATTGGGCGGATGCTCCGTTCATTATTCCGCAACCGGAGCAAGTATCGAACCGGGTGCAAAAACCGTCAACGTAAGATTTATCGACAACAGGGCCCCTATCAATAACCCGACACTGAGTCAGAACCTGACCGAACGTCTGCGTAATAAGGTACAGTCCCAGACCAGTCTGGTACAGATCAATGAAGATGGTGCGGATTATGAGTTCAAGGGTGCAGTTACCGGTTACTCCTTCAGTAACGCGGCAGTGACGAATGTGGATCAGGCAGCTACCTCGAGGCTGACTGTGACCGTAAACATTACCTTTGTAAAAAGAATAGGCGATAAAAAAGGTTATTCGCAGTCATTTACCCGTTCTGCTGATTTCTCGGCTTCACAGTTGCCGACGACAGTAGAAAATGGGTTGCTTGAGAACAATATTCTGCCGCAAATTGTGGACGATATTTTCAACAAAGCATTCGCTAACTGGTAAGTATTACAAAAACTTTCGTATTTAACTTTTTTTCATACTTTAGCAGCATGACCGCAAATAGGATCGTCCAACACATATTCCAACAACCTGACATTAAGCAGGTTGATGAGTCGGCCCTTGAAAGGCTGGTATCCTCTTATCCGTATTTTACAGCTGCCCGCCTGCTGCTGGCGCGCAAACAATACACTGTGAACAAAAACCTGCTGTCCCCCGCCGTTAAGAAGGCACAGCAGTACAGCAATAACATGCATTACTTTTACCGCTTTGTCACTACAGATGAGAAAAGTCTCGCTGTAGCAGAAGAAGTGCCGGTAGTGCCTGCTCCTGCTGCACAGCAAGAAGAGAAAGCCGCATTTTCCGGTCAGGAAACAGCACCTGTAGCCGAAACCATTGCATCAACACCTGTAGCGGAGCCTGCTCCGGTTGCAGCACCGGAAGCACCGGTAACGGCAGCAACGATTGAGACGACACCTGCACCTGTTGCAGAAACGCCTGTACTGCAAGCGGTTGTGGAAACACCTGTAACAACAGCACCAGCACCTGAGCCGGTATCAGCTGTAGTTGCACCGGAAGCACCGGTAACAGCAGCCAATATCGCAGCAACTGCGGATCATCCCGTACAGGCCGCTTATACACCTGCAAGACCAGCTGATGTAACGCCTGTACCAGAAGAAGATACCGAAGAAGAGATCTCCGTGACTGCCAATGAGGTCGTAGCTTCTCCTGCACCTGAAGCTCCTGTAATGGCCACTCCGGTAACTACGCCAGCTCCTGAGCCGGTACGTGTTCCGGAACCAACGCCAGTTCCACAGCCTGTTGCTCAGGTGATGGAAGAGACAGCTGCGCCGGAAGCAGAACCTATTAAGATATTTCCTCTGGACACTTCCTCCGAACCGGAAGGCGCACTCACCTTTCAGCCGCTGTACAGCGATGACTACTTCGCTTACAAACGCCTGAAAGATCCTGAGCATGCAGAAGGTCTGAACGAGAAAGGCGCTGCGGAAATGAAGAGCTTCACTTCCTGGCTCAGAGACATGAAGCAGACCTTTGCTGAAAAAGCCAGCAAGAAATGGTATCATGAGCAGA
Organism: Chitinophaga pinensis; assembly: GCF_007896845.1. Classification (GTDB taxonomy): domain Bacteria; phylum Bacteroidota; class Bacteroidia; order Chitinophagales; family Chitinophagaceae; genus Chitinophaga; species Chitinophaga pinensis_C. The sequence goes on from NZ_VOHS01000027.1 coordinate 12,677, forward strand.
TGCAACGGAGCTATGAGGATTCCAATCCTGAGGTATCCGAGAAAGTGGAAAAGATGGCAATGGAGTCTATTACATTAAATAATGACATCGTTTCAGAGACCCTCGCGGAGATCTGGGCACGTCAGCAACAGTATCAGACAGCCATCCATATATATCAAAAATTAAGTTTGCTTAATCCCAACAAAAGCGCTTATTTTGCGCAAAAGATTAAAGAACTTCAGTTACTAACAGAAAAAAGTTAACTTATATACTATGTTATTGATTTTCGGCATTTTAATCATCCTGGCCTGTGTGCTTTTGGGTTTTTTCGTACTGGTTCAGAACCCGAAAGGTGGTGGTTTATCCGGTACCTTAGGTGGATTTGGTAACCAGGTGATGGGCGTACGCCAGACTACAGATGTACTTGAAAAAGGCACCTGGGTACTGTCAGCCATCATTGCCGTACTGTGTCTGACTTCTTCCCTGTTCATCTCCAGAGGTACTACTTCTGAACAGAGAAAAGCAATCATGGAGCAGAACGCAACCGCTCCGGCGCCAACACAGACTCCTGCAACTCCGGTAAATCCAACAACTCCGGCTGGTCAGCAGACTCCTGCGCCGACAAAATAATTTTCCGCTGTTAAAGCTATTTTTGAACCTCGCCGTCACAAGCGAGGTTTTTTATTGAATACCACCCTATGGCAAAGAAAAGCAAAGCAAAAAAAAGTCCAACTAAAAATCTGTGGATCAAACGTCTGCTGGTAGCTGCCGCCGCCATCCTCGCCGGCCTGCTGGTATACGTTGTATATTATGTCTTTGGTCCGAATACAAAAGCTTTCGGCGACAGCAAGTTCTTTTACATCCGTACTGGTAGTACCTATGGTACAGTAGAGGAAGGACTTGAAGAACAGGGCATCATCCGCAGCCGGCTCAGTTTCTCAGTAGTTGCTAAACAACTGGGATACCGCGACCACGTAAAAGCTGGTAAATACAAAATAAGCAGAGGCATGAGCAATTTCGAAATCATAAAACTGCTGCGTGCCGGTCGTCAGACGCCGGTGAATCTGACCATTACCAAACTGCGTACAAAACAGGATCTGGTCAGAAAGATCTGTTCCAATCTGGAAGCAGATTCTGCTACCTTCCGTGCCCTCCTGAGCGATCAGGTATATCTGCGCCAGTATGGTCTCGACACCAATACCGTCATGAGTGCCTTCCTGCCAAATAGTTACCAGTTCTACTGGAATACTACTGCAGAAAATGCCTTCAAAAAGATGGAAAAAGAAAGCGATGCTTTCTGGAATGATACGCGTAAAGCCGCAGCACAACGACTTGGACTGACACCTGTACAGGTCATCATCCTTGCCTCCATCGTTGATGAAGAAACCAACAAAAACGATGAGAAACCGCTTATTTCCAGCGTATACCTGAACCGTTTCCGCAAAGGAATGCGTCTGCAGGCAGATCCTACTGTTAAATTTGCCCTGCAGGACTTCTCCATCAGAAGGATCCGCGAAGGACACATCGCATTTGAATCTCCTTACAATACCTATCAGGTGACCGGTCTGCCGCCAGGACCCATCTGTACACCTTCTATCAAATCAATTGAAGCTGTATTGAACACACCTGAAACTGATTATATCTATTTTTGTGCGAAGGCCGATTTCTCCGGATATCATGCCTTTGCCGCTACTTACGCAGAGCACATGAAAAATGCACACGCATTCCATCAGGCGCTGAATGCGAGAGGAATATAACCAGCAATAAACAATGCCTTTCAGACCAGAAAACATCATCTTCCATTCAAAGCCTTTCCGCAAACTCGTGGATATCAGTAAAACACTGGTATTACCGGGATTTGAAGGAGTGCCCCTGTATGATGTGATCAAGTTCTTTCTGAAAGAAATGCGTAATCAAAGCCTGGGGGAACGGGCAGCAGCCATTTCATTCAACTTTCTGCTGGCTATTCCCCCATTCTTTATCTTCCTCTTCACACTCGTACCCTACATCCCTATGCAAAATGTAGAGGCGACGTTGTATGAATTGGCAGAAGATGTGACACCAAACTACAATACCTACATCATCATACGGGACATGATCCATGACTTCCTGTATACCCATCATAATGGTTTGCTGTCTATCGCATTTATCATGGGCTTCTTTACCTCCTCCAATGCGGTGATGGGTATCGCACGGTCATTTAACAAAAAACTCCCCGGATTCCGTCGCAGAAAGTGGTGGCAGAAACGCCTGATGGCACTCAAGCTGACGCTTATTCTCATCGTACTACTGCTGATCACAGTCATCCTCATCATCGCGCAGGGTACTGTGCTGGGATACATTTTCAACTATTTCGGTATAACTGATAAACGGATCCTTTCACTCGCCGATGTTGCCAGATGGTTGCTGATCGTATTACTCTTCTTCTCCATGCTATCGGTTATCTATCGCTTCGTACCGGCCACCGTCAAAAAGTGGAAGTTCATTACGGCGGGATCAACGTTTGCTACTATTCTGATGATATTAGTAACCATCCTGTTTTCATTCTTTGTAAATAACTTCGGCAACTACAATAAGATCTATGGCTCCATAGGCACCATTCTCATACTGATGCTGTCGATCTACTTCTACTCATTTATTCTCCTCATCGGATTTGAACTAAACGCAAGCATCCGCATCCTCAAAGAAATAGCCAACCTGCGGAAAGAAGATCTGCCACTCGAAGTACAGGGACTCTCCTGATCCGCACATCCGGCATCAGCTACTAAAACCAGTAACACCCACCTCCACTGCCAAAATCTCCGGAACAACGTTCCATAGCAAGGAACTTCAAAGAACTACAGCCGGATTTACACCTCTCCGCAGCATGGGAAACCCATCACAAAACACTGGATTTCAAAGCCTACAGAGTCCATAACAAAAGGCAGCCGAAACCCCTTACTGTAATAGGATTCTGCAACTTTAACCCTGAAAGAACAAGGCTCATAAATTAGAGAAAAACATCACATATTTTGTATCTTTGTAATGGAATCTGAGGTCGGATTCCCCGCATTGTTTTTTCCCCGGCAAATATGCAGGGGGACTTGTTAACCTGAAACCTATATTTATGAAAACACTATACTGTCTACTTTTTCTCAGTTGCTGCCTGATGGCCATGCGCAATCCAGCTGATCTGCCGCTGGAAATAGGCGCACCATTGCCAAAAGCAGATCTCGTCTTACAGGATTGCTCCGGTAAGGAAATCACTTTGAATAAAGCAAGAATGAATAACGGACTGCTGGTCATGTTCTCCGGCAACACCTGCCCATATATCGAAAGAAATCAGCTAAGAACACAGGAAATCTGTAAATATGCACTCAGTAATAACATCGGCGTCGTACTGGTTAATTCCAATATCGCGACCACAGATGAAAAAGCAGTACTGGCAGCTATGCAGACCTACGCAATGGGCCAGCAATATAACTGGTACTATGTAGCAGATAAAAAAGCGGAATTAGCAGACGCTTTTGAGGCGAATCATACGCCTGAGTGTTATCTGTTCAACCAACAGGCAAAACTCGTTTATAAGGGCGCTATTGATGATAATCCGGGCAATGCGGAGGCTGTGAAGATGCGGCATCTGCATAATGCTATCAATGATATGCTGGCAGGAAAAGCAGTAAAGGTGAATTCAACAATGGCAACAGGTTGTAATATCAGGCGTTTTTAAAACGCTTATCGGATATAAAAAAGCCTGACAGATACGAACATCTGTCAGGCTTTTTATTTTATCTGTGTTACCTACCACACCATAAACACCGCATTTCCAAACAGCAGTTTACCATTCTCCCAGAAGCTCCTGAATAAAGGGTCATCTGCCATCATCACAATCTTCCCTTCTCCTATTTCCTTCACACCGAATATCAGACCATCTTTCAGCTTTTTCCGCATCTCTGCTCCAACAAAACCACTCAGATAATTATCTTTTTTGATGATCCCGACATTCCATCCACCCTCTTCCAGATACTCGTATATTCTGCTATCCTGTTTAAGGGTATAATAAACCGAAGGAAAGCCAAATGCCAGCGGGTGCGTATTATCAAGCTGCACCTTATAGATAGCCCCGGGAATCAGCTGTTTTACCCCTTCACGTTCACGATTGGCATAGGTTTTCAGTAACGCATATTCATCCTTCTTTTCGTCTTTATCATCGTCCAGCTTTTTCTGATGAATGCCCCAATCCAGTCCGGCTATCTGCGCCAGCGCATCCTGCATAACGATCAGTTTACCACCACCATTTACCCAATCGCGCAATTTGTTCGCAAAGTCTTTATCAGACAGGTACCGATAATTGCCATCAGGTAAAATTAACACGTCGAGTGCCTTCCAGTTCACATTGGGCAATTGCTTTACATCTACGACCGTCAGTGGATAATTGATCTGCTGTTCAAAGAAATGCCATACTTCTCCGGCAGCAAGGGATGAAATACCCTCTCCCATTACGACAGCGATCCTGACGGGTTTGATGAAACGTACTTTCTCAGAACCGAAATCCACCCCTTTTTCTACAAAGCCGGTAGTAACAGCATCCAACGTAGTTTTGTAAGTATTGGCCAGCGAGACTACCTGCTCATCAAACTGTCCGTTGGTGGCCTCATTGCCGGAACGGGTAATGATCAGGGTACCTGCGGGGAAGTTTTTACCACCTGCCATGAATTCACCTTCTGCATATCTCACCCGGATCTTCTTTTGCAGTAATGCGGAAAGAAAACGTACGTCTTTAATACTGTTCCAACGGGCAAGATAAGCGTATGGACGGGCAGCTGCCAGCGCAGTGTTCACCGTCACCTGCAAACTATCTTTTGCCGGTGTGAGCGGCTGACGCAATGCGTATGTCTGCAAACCGTATGCATAGGGTAAGGACCATGCGGTGATATCATAAGTCACGGAGTCGGTCAGGCGGGAATCTGGTTCAAACAATACTTTCAGGAGATTGGAGCGGGCCTGTGCAGCACTGATCACCATATCTTCTTTATCGATGGTGAAACTTTCCGTCTTACCGTTGAAATAGTTAAACCCACTGGCTTTGCTGATACCTGCACCATATCCGAAACGGATACCATTTCTATTGAGCAACACACCCAGACTGGCGAGTTTTTCATTATTACCTGCCGCCTTGACGACATAAGATTGATAAGGCCCTTCTGGTGAATGAACAGCCTCATAGAAGTATTTAGCATATTCATTCAGCAGCTGCGAAGCCTGTTGCGAAGCGATTTCTATTGTAGACAAACCCGTTGTACGGTGATGTGCGATACGCTGGGATAAGGTCAGGGTATCACCATCCTGTTTAAGTCCGGCGAGACCTGCTCTTCCGCCACCACCCTGTTCGTAGGTCATACCGATAGCGCCATTATAAGTCGGATATGTATCACCATAACTGGGATAAAACATATCGAAGAATTCTTTTGTGAAATACAACCAGCCTTCTTTATCAAAATAGCGTGCATTATTCTTACCGATCAGCATCTGCATACTGCGCTGCCATGGTTTGATGATATCGTGAAAAGGCTCAGCTGCAGGTGCAAAATAGTAAGGTGCGTCAATGGATTGTTCATGAAAATCGACATGCACCTGTGGCATCCAGCGGCTGTACTGTGCTACACGTTGCTGCGATTCTTTCTGCGTCTGCCATGCCCAGTCTCTGTTCAGGTCAAAGTAATAGTGGTTGGATCTTCCTCCCGGCCACGGCTCATTATGCTCACGTGCGAAGAGCAGAGGATCTGCAAAACGGGTATGTACCTGATTGTAGAAATTCACATAACGTTCCCTTCCGTCAGGATTCAGACATGGATCGATCAGCACAACAACATTCTTCAGCCAGTCCTGTGTTTCCGTATTGGCTTTATTGGCCAGCAGATACAGGGTGATCATAGCGGCTTCCGTAGATACCGCTTCATTACCATGTACATTGTAACTAAGCCATACTATAACGGGATCGCCGGTTGCAGGTTTGCCGGTACCAGATGACAGGTCCAGATTGTGTTGTCTGATCTGTTCTGTTTTACCCATATTTTCCGGAGATGAAATAACCGCCAGCATCAGTGGACGGCCTTCGTAGGTAGTACCGTATTGGGATAATTGCATGTTGGGTGTAACAGCGGCAACGGCTTTGAAATAGTCCAGTACGCGGTGATAGGGTGTGAATTGAGTCCCAAGCGCATAACCGAGGAACTGGTCAGGTGTAGGCAGGGTCTGGGAAAACCCCATCTGCACGAAGAACAGTATTAGGGATGATAACAGCAATTTGCGCATAATTGATCCTTGGATTTATTTACCTAAGATAATCAATTGCAGCCTTATATAGTTGGATGATGTATGTTGGGGCGATGTCAGGGGGTTTCTACGCTTTCGCCTATCAGACCATAATACTGCACGCATTCCAGTTTGCCATCCTGACGATAATAACGGAATTCACCCACCCTGTTATCTTCATGCCAATGACCGCTTTCAGATAGTTTTCCGTTATCATAAAATACATTACGCTGCCCTTCCAACTGTCCCTGATAACGGTAAAAGACCTCTCTGATTTTACCATTTGTAAAGTAAAGCTCCACTTTTTCCTTATTAGGATCGTTCCGAAAACCATATACTTTCCAGCGGATACAGCCGTTCTCTTCCCGCATCACCTGACGCAACAATTGAGTATCCTGCTCCACGGCATCCGTACAGCCTGACTCCATCTTTGTCAGAGACAGCAACAGTAATCCTGAAAGTAATCTGCCGTATTTAGTCATAGAAATATGTTCGCAGGGCTATGCCGTGCTGATATTGTCCTCAAAAAAGCCCTATCGAATATAGAGAATAATCTTAATATAAAGAAAGGGCAGGTAACAAAAATCGCTTACACATTAGTATAAGCGATTTTTGTGCCTATTTATTGTGTAGGTTACTATATGATATTCATATGGTTATAAATTCAACTCCAGTCTTGCGAACAGAAAACGTCCATTGTAACCAAACTGGGTAGCCCTCCGGGAATACCTGAATTGGTTGTTGGTCGTATTCGCAGGATTCTCTACCAGGTCCGGATAAACGTCAAAAACGTTATTAGACCCCACACTCAGCTTCAGGGCCGGAGTAAGTTTATAGCCAAGCGCCACATCTGTCACCACTTTCGCGGAGAAAGTCTGATAGAACTTCGGGTCGTTGGTGGCCTCTTCCACACTGCCAAAATGCACATTACGCAGGAAGGCGTTGAACTTGCCAATGTTATAAGACAATGTCAGGTTCACCTTCTCACGGGGTACACTCCTCTCCAGATAGATCCTGCTGGCCCGGCTGAAATAGATGCTTTCTTTACCTTTTAGTTTTTCGGAAGCCTTGATCTCTCCTACTCTTTGCGTATAGCTGTAAGTGCCGGAAAGGTCTGCCCGGAAGGTACCTGCACCCAAGCGGGTACTATATGTCAGTACCAGATCCACGCCCTTCGTTTCGGAGTTAATGGCATTAGCGAAGAAAGCAGCCCTGTTGGCATTGGCAAGCGACAACAACTGATATATTTCCTTATCAATAGCAGACGCTGTATCTGCATTGTTGCCGGAGAACTGGTCCGTATATACGATACGGTCGTTGATACGTGTGAAATAACCATCCAGCGTCAGATTGAATTTGCCGAAACTACCGGTAAAACCGGCACTGATACTTTTTGATTTCTCCGGCTTGAGTTCCGGAATACCCAGCAGTTGCGCAGGCCGGCTGTCATTCGTGAAAGTACCCACTTCATATGGCACACCATCTACAAACAAAGTAGAAGTCGAAGAATAATAACGCTGATGCAGGGACGGCGCTCTGAAACCGGTGCTGGCAGAAGCCCGGACCGCCGTTTGCTCACTTAGCTTATAACGTGTGGTCAATTTACCATTCAGCGTACTACCGAAATCGTTATAATTCTCAAAACGTAATGCACCTCCCAGTAAAAAGGCATTTGTAAAATTAGCTTCTATATCCATATAACCGGAGATCGCGCTACGGGTTGCCTTGATAGCATTCTCCGGCCGGAAGCCCGGGAATACCTGTGCACCACCGGGTCTTGCACTACCATCAGGACCGAAGATCGTATTAACAGCTCCCTGCGGATCAGGGATCAGTATGGGATTGCCATTGGCATCTGTCCCGATCTGTGAAGCACGGCCATAGTCTGTGTAGGAGTTTTCAGCACCGGCAACCAGCTCATATTGTTCAAAGCGATGTTCCGCACCAAAAGCGATATCCAGTCCCTGTAATACATCCAGCCGACGGGAGAAATCGAGGTTGGTGGTATTCTGGGTGAAGACAGGCCCACCACAGGTGAAACGTGTCGGAGAAGCTTTTTGTAATGAGGCATTCAGGGAGTTTTCTACTTTGAAGCCAAACTCATTACGACCGTAAGTATTGCTGAAATCAACTTTCCAGTCACCAAGATTACCCCTTATACCAGCAGCCAGCGAACGATCATAAATATCACTTTGTATCATCGGCAGGAAGCCCAGCGGATAGATATCTATGATATTACGACTGTCATGTGGCAGACGGTATACTCCGGCAGCATCGCCGTTGCGATAACCGATTCCTCCGAAGAAATAAACTTCCGCATTGTTCTCCAGCGGAATATTTGCGTTTACAAAAAGTTGCGCACTGCGTAATCTGGATTGCCCGGCGCGCATACGGATATCATTACGGGTGATGTTATTGGCCACCAGAAAAGAATCCGTCTTATCAACACCGCCGGGATATGTTCTATAGATAGCCCCTTCCCATGGACCGGAACGGTTAGTATAATTACGATAGTCATAAGAACCACCGAAGTTGATATAGCCTCCTTTCTGTCCGACAGGGATACCATAATTCACGCCGGTTTGTACGGTTTGTCCGTCGATATTATCATCCGCCTGTGAAGTTACATTTGCTCCGGTGGTTACATTCACCGTCAACCTGTTCACGGAACTTTTCAGAATGATGTTGATCACGCCTGCGATCGCATCAGAACCATATTGCGCGGCTGCGCCATCACGCAGTATCTCCACACGATCAATAGCGGATGTAGGAATACTGTTCATATCTGTACCTACGGCGCCACGGCCAAACGTACCGTTTACATTGACAAGGGCTGTATTGTAGCGGCGTTTACCATTCACCAGTACCAGGACCTGATCCGGACCAAGACCACGCAGGGAAGCAGGATCAATATGGTCCGTACCATCGGCGACAGTCTGCGTCCCGGAGCTAAACGAAGGCGCTACATAGTTAAGGATCTGGTTGATAGATACCTGTGGTGCATCTGCCGCAATCCTTTTAATATCTATCACATCGACAGGAACAGGCGTCTCTGTCTGTGTACGGGGCAGATTCCGCGAACCTAACACGACCAGCTCATTCATGGTCGTACTGGCTGTCAGAATCACGTCGAGCGAAGTGGTTTGTCCGGCGCTTACGGTCACTGTTTTACGCTGGGTGACAAAGCCTACATAGCTGATCTGTACGGTGTGAGTGCCCGGTACTATCTCAAGCGAAAAACGGCCCTGCGCATTGGTATAACCGCCTTTATTGGTATGTTCGATATGGACAGTCGCATTCGCCAACGGGGCTCTGCCATCTGTAACGGTACCGGTGATGGTGCCTGTCTGGGCATACGTAAGGGTTGACAGGCATAAAAATGCAAGCAATGGAAGCACAAAGCTTCTCAGGTGGGTTACCACGTGTAACATAGGGTTCGATTTAGATTTAGTGTTTAAAGATTTCGGCTATCGGGTTTTTATGGTTATGAGTCGGTCTTCTTATTTTGTTGCTACATGTGTTGGCACTGTTCCTGATCTACATCTAAAATACTAATTTGGAAGCGCATTTTATAATAACTTGCAAATATTCCAGTCACGATAACTTAAGGAAAATCCAGCTAACATGCGCAAGGTTTCATTATTACTGGTTATGACCCTCACCAGTACAGCTTATGCTCAGCAGCGTCCTGTAAAGAACGACGCCTATCACTACAAAATAGAGAAAACGATCACTGCCTCACGTGGGGCGGTAGTATCAGCCCATCCGCTTGCGAGTCAGGCAGGATTACAGATGTTACAACAAGGAGGCAATGCAGTAGATGCGGCCATCGCCACACAGCTGGCACTGGCAGTTGTATATCCTGCTGCGGGCAATCTCGGTGGAGGCGGATTTATGGTCGCACATCTGAAAGATGGAAAGAATATAACGATCGATTACAGAGAAAAAGCGCCCGGCGCGGCCTCAAGAGATATGTATATCGACGCGAGTGGTAACGCCAATACCAGCCTGAGTCAGGACGGACATCTGGCAGCCGGCGTACCCGGCACCGTCGCTGGCCTGTTTGCCTCCCTACCCTATGCAAAACTGACGATACAGCAGCTGATTGCACCAGCCATCCTATTGGCAGAAAAAGGATTTGCCATTACGGAAAGAGAGGCCATATCACTGAACAGAACACAGGATAATTTCAAGCAACTGAATACACAGGGTAACGCTTTCATAAAAGCCACTCCGTGGAAAGCAGGCGATACACTCCTGCAGAAAGACCTCGCCGCCACCCTGAAAAGGATCAGAGACAATGGCAAAGCAGGTTTTTATGAAGGAGAAACAGCCCGTCTGATCGTTGCTGAGATGCAACGTGGACACGGCCTGATCACAGCAACGGATCTGAAAACATATGAAGCAAAAGAAAGAACAGCCGTTACCTTCGCCTACAAAAAATATAATATCGTGACCATGCCATTGCCTTCCAGCGGAGGTATCGCTTTACAGCAAATGATGGGTATGGTGGAGAAATATCCTCTGCATGACTGGGGCTTCCATTCCGTTGCAGCTATGCACCTGATGATAGAAGCAGAACGGCGCGCTTACGCAGACCGTGCAAAGTTTCTCGGTGATCCTGACTTCGTGAAAGTACCTGTAAAACAGCTGACGGATCCTGCTTATCTGCAGACGCGTATGCAGGACTTCGATCTGAAAAAAGCCAGCGTCAGCACCGCTGTTGCTGCCGGCAATATATATGAAAGCAAAGAAACCACTCACCTCTCTGTGATGGATAACGAAGGCAACGCCGTTGCTGTTACTACCACGCTCAATGGCGGGTATGGCTCAAAGGTAGTGGTAGGTGGTGCCGGCTTTTTCCTGAACAATGAAATGGATGACTTTAGCGTAAAACCGGGTGTGCCTAATATGTACGGATTGATAGGTGCAGAGGCGAATGCAGTCGCACCGGGTAAACGTATGCTCAGCTCCATGACACCTACTATCGTCCTGAAACAGGGTAAACCTTATATCGTAACAGGTACACCGGGTGGTTCCACCATTATCACCTCTGTATTTCAGACCCTTCTGAATCTGCTGGAATTTAACCTCTCCGCACAACAGGCGGTTGATGCACCAAAGTTTCACCACCAATGGTTGCCTGATGAAGTCTATGTAGAACCAGACTTTGATCAGACGCCACTGAACGGTCTGAAGCAAATGGGGTATAAAATCGTACCGGGCAGCCCTATTGGTCGTGTGGAACTGATCAGGATCAATGGAAAAGGACAACTGGAAGCAGTGGGCGACAAACGAGGTGACGACAGCGCTGCAGGTTATTGATAACAACAAAAACTATTTATCATGATAGGAAAGATATTTCTCGACAGCGTACTGAAAAGATTTGCCTATTATAAATCACTCGGCGATCAGACCATTGGGGCGCTGACAGCAGCACAACTACACTGGCAACCGGAAGGTGAGCCAAACAGCATCTACCTCATCATTAAACATATGAGTGGTAATATGCGCTCCCGCTGGACGGACTTCCTGACCAGTGACGGAGAAAAACCCTGGCGTAACAGGGACGTCGAGTTTGAAGCAGATGAGATACCCGAAGCAACGATCAGGCAATTGTGGGAAGATGGCTGGAAATGCATGCTGGATGCTATTGCGGCATTACAACCGGAGGATCTGGAAAAGACCGTATACATCCGCAGTGAACCACATATTGCACTCGATGCCATCAACAGGCAACTGGCACACCTCCCCTATCATGTAGGGCAAATTGTGTACATTGGCAAAATGATTAAAAAGAACGACTGGCAAAGTCTGTCTATTCCCAAAGGGAAATCGCAGGACTTCAATCAGGAAATGTTCGGCAAAAAACAATAATAAAACATGCGCATTCCATCACGGATCTTCCTGTTCATGGCCCTTTTAGCCATCGTATTCAGCGCCTGCAACAGCAGCCGCAACAACGAACTGCTCATCCATAAGAAATGGCGTGTATACGATGTAGTAGTGCCTCCGGGCAGTCCGTATGACAACACACAGATCACACAGGCGATCGACCTCAAAAGAGGTTATTATACCAATGTGTATTATCAGTTTCTGGATAATAACCTGTTCATTGCCACCATTGACAACAGACCTGATTCCGGCAGATATAAACTGCTGAGTGACGGGAAGATCATATCAGTGACAGCCGCCAACGGACTCCGTTCTGCGGCAGACAAGGTGACCGAAAACCTCGTAACAATAGTAAAGCTGGACGCTACACATTTTGATATGAAAGTGTATACCGGTGAGTACTATTTTATACTGAAAACAAAAGCTGAATAATTAAGCATGGAGGCACAGTTCACACATTCCACGCCCACCAGCACAAGTAATATAGCCGGAAAAGAATATCTCTTCTTTTCCGGCTTTTCTTATCTGGGGCTACATAGTCATCCGGCTTTCAAGGAACTCCTGAAAGAAGGCATTGACCGGTATGGTACGGTATTCATTTCTTCCAGAATTGCCAATACAAGACTGCATCTCTACGAAGAACTGGAACATGCGTTAGCTGTGCACCTGCGACAACAAGCTTCGGCCACATTCTCTTCCGGATATCTGGCCTCACAGGCAGCAGCACAATATGCAGCGACACAAGGAGAGTTATTGTATGCACCTAATGCCCATCCGGCATTAAGAACTAATAAACCGGCCATCCCGACAGATATCTGGGCAGACTGGGCTGCCAAAACAACAGAAAAAGTAAATGCGCATCCTGATCATACTTTTGTGATCGTTGCGGACGGAGTCAATCCTCTAAGCAGCACTATCAATGATTTCAGCTGGTTAAGTGAAATAAAACGGCAGGTATTGGTACTGATCGACGATTCGCATGGCATAGGAATTGTCTCAGATGATGGCAGTGGTATTATCAGTCGCTTACCGCAATTGTCTGCGGTTCGCTATCTGCTATCCGCGTCACTGGCAAAGGCTTATAGTACGGAAGGAGGCGTTGTGGCCGGACATGCAGGGCATATTGCTGCTATCAAAAAAACAGCCTTATTCACAGGCGCCACACCGATGATGCCCGCTAATGCGTGGGCATTCCTGCAAAGCTTTCCTTTACATACTGCTCAGCTTACGCTGTTGCAGCAGCAGATCCGGCACTTTGAAGCGCTGGCAAAGGGAATAGGGTATCTGTATAATCCTTTTCATTTGCCCATTTTTCTGCTGAAGGATCGTGCAGGCATAGAAAAGTACCTGCTGGACCATGACATTATGATCTCGTCTTTTGGCTATCCGAATCCTGATAGTCCGCCGGTGAACCGGATCATTATCTCCGCCCAGCACAGTGACAAAGATCTGGAAGTATTGCACACATTACTCATAAACCAATAAGTATGTTACTTAAAAAGATCGGTACACTGCTGCTTTGCAGTTTTTCATTGTTAACCGCCAAAGCTCAGCAACAACCCAAAGAAAAGTCTTCCCTCTTATGGGAAATCTCCGGTAAAGACCTTAAAAGCCCTTCCTGGTTATATGGTACCATCCATATTGTTTGCCAGGACGACCTGCATTTCTCCACCGCTACCAGGGATGCTATTAAACAGGCTAAGTCATTATTCCTTGAGATCGATATGTCTGATCCGCAGGAAATGCAGTCCCTGCAGGCAGCGATGATGATGCCGGAAGGTTATTCCTTTAAAAGCTTTGTCAGTGAAGCCGAATACAAACAATTAAAAGAATGGTGTCAGGACTCTATGCATCTGGACGTAGCGGTACTTGACAGATTTAAACCGCTTGTATTGCTGTCGCTGATCACCAGACAGTATTTTACTTCTGTTTGCCAGAACCCGGCTTATTGTGAAGCAGAACTGGTAAAGCTTGCACAGGAGCAGCAATTGCCTGTTCACGGACTGGAAAAAGCACTTGATCAGGTTGCCATATTCGACAGTATTCCTGATAAGGAAGAAGCACAGATGATCCTGAAAACCATCGGTGAACCTGAGAAAACACGCGAAACCTATTCTCAGATGTTACAATCTTACCGCGCACAAGATGTGACCGCACTCGCCAAACTGATGACCGAAACAGAAGACATGGTACGCTATAAAGATATTCTGCTGGATGCCCGTAACCGTAACTGGGTGCCACTTATTGCAGCAGCAGCGGCGAAAGAACCTACTTTCTTTGCAGTAGGCGCAGGACATCTGGGTGGTAATACCGGCGTTATTGCATTATTGCGCAAGCAGGGATATACAGTGAAGCCAGTACAATAAGCTCCCACCCATCAATGATAGCCGGCATGTCCTGCATGCCTCAGGTCATTCAGGGGGATGACAATTCAATTGTCTATATAGCTGATACAGCTATGAACTATGGCGCAATTCTGCTAATTTCGCCCCATAAAATCCCGCAACCTGAAACGAATACCTAAGAAACCAGCCATTATACTCCTGAGTATATCAGGGCTTATTGCTTTGACAATTGTCCTGATGAAGATGCCAGCAGTAAAGCTGTTTAAAACGCATACGGAGACAGACCGGCTATCTGCACAACAAACAAAAGATACTGCAGTTACATCATCCCTGCTGTGGAAGATATCCGGCAATGACCTGGAAAAACCATCGTGGCTCTACGGGATAATAGATGTATTCTGTTCACAACAGCCTCACATACCTGAGGCTGTACGCACCGCGCTGAAACAATCACGTTCATTATATCTTCCAACAGATATACTTGTGCCGGGCCCTGAAAAGGAAAAGGCAATACGGGCAGCTATAACGATGCCAGAAGGATATTCGTTCAAAAAGCTATTCAGTGAAGCAGAATACAAAGAGCTCCGTGAATGGTTTCCCGACTCTCTGAAAACGCGCCTGGCATCGATGGACAGAGTCAGACCAGCAATCATAAATGCGCTGATTATATATATGGCTTTCGCACCATTTTGCAAAGAGCAGGTGTATGATGGTACAGAACTGGTAAAACTTGCGCAGGCGCAGCAATTGCCCGTATTTGGACTGGAAGAAATAGCCGATGAAATAGCTGTGGCTGACAGTATCCCGGATGAAGAAGAAGCACAGATGATGCTCAAAATAATCAGAAATCCCCAAAAAATGGATAGCTTATTTCGTGGAATTATCAATGCCTACAAAATACAGGATATTGATTCAATTCTCATAGCAATGACGGCTACAGAAGATATGCAACGTCATAAAGCCATGATGCTGGACCACCGTAACTATAAATGGGCACCTCTCATTATCGATCAGGCTCTCTGGGCACCTTCATTCTTTGCTATACCAGCCGTTCACCTGGGTGGCAGCACAGGACTGGTCGCATTACTCCGTAAAGAAGGCTATACGGTCACTCCTGTGCTCATGCAATAAACTGTTAAATTCCTGTTACAAACGCCCATTTACAGACGACAAACAGTGATCCCGCGTTCTCATGGGGGTTCTATCAACACATCACCGGATATTAAATCGTTGCATTCATAGACTATTCAGCTATGGACTATGGACTAATTCAACTATTTTTGCCGGATTAAATCTCGCAGCCTGAAAAAAGTACGCAAAATATTAACTGTAATCCTTCTGAGTTTACTGGGCCTTGTTATCCTGATAAGCGTCCTCGTAAATATTCCGGTGGTACAGAACTTCCTTGTACATGAGGCCACAAGCCGGCTATCCCAACAACTAAAGACGAAAGTTGAAATAGAGCACGTCAATATACGGCTCTTTAACAGTCTGCGGTTGGAAGGAACCCTGATCGAGGATCGTCATAAAGACACCCTGCTGTATGCCCGTGTACTACAATTGCGTATTACAGACTGGTTCTTCTTTCAGGAAAAGCCCGTACTGAAGTTCATAGGACTGGAAGATGCTGATGTGAACCTGATCCGTCACAGAAATGACTCCTTATGGAACTATCAGTTTATCATCGACGAATTCAGTGCCCCACCAGATACCACACACAAGAAAAAGGAAGGAAGCGGAGGCATATCCCTTGATCTGCGTAAAACGGACCTGCGCAATGTCCGTATCAATCAGATAGACGCCTGGATCGGTGAAGACATGCGTGTGGCTGCTAAACGCATTTATCTGGATGCCAAGAATATAGATCTCAATCTGCATAACATTGATATACAGGAACTGACACTGGATAAGCCTACGTTTATCATTACCCGGTACCCGGCTTCTCCACTTCGCAAGAAGAGACCTGCACCACCCGCACCCGAACTGACAGATACCGCTGCCATACCAGCCTTACGCTGGAACAGCGCCAACTGGAAGTTGCTCGTAAAAGAGATTTCCATCAAGGACGGTACACTGGGAGTAGATGATCTGGAAGATTCTACAAAGATTGAAGCAGGCTATTTCGCCCCCAACCATATCCGTTTCAATAGTATCAATCTCTCTCTGGCTAATACAAGTATGGTAAAGGACAGTATCCTCGGCGATCTGACCATGAGCACCAAAGAGCGTTGCGGTTTCGAGGTAAAGAAACTGACTGCACGCTTTAAGATGTCGCCGGTGGAAATGGAGTTCTCCCACATGGACCTCATGACCAACCGTAGCCATCTGCGGGATTACTATACCATGCAATATGCTGATATCAGCAACATGAATGACTATGTAGATGCCGTTTATATGCGCGCACATATCGTGAACAGTAAACTGCATTCTGATGATATTGCCTACTTTGCACCGATCCTGTCCGACTGGAAAAAAGAGATCCTGCTGAACGGAGACGCCAGAGGCCCTGTCAGCAATCTGAAAGCTAACAACATTGAATTACAGGCCGGTACAACCACCCGTTTACTCGGAGGTATTGAACTGCGCGGCCTGCCTGATATCAACAACACCTCCATTGATTTTCATGCAGATGAACTGCTGACCACCGGTGCAGATATCCTTAGTATCGCGCCGGAGTTAAGGAATACAGATCCATTAAGGCTGGACCGCCTGACCAACATCCGTTTTGCGGGTAGTTTCACAGGATTCGTAAGTGACTTCGTTGCCTATGGTAAGTTCCAGACCAATCTGGGTAACCTGAACTCGGATATCAACTTCAAAACGAGCAAGGATATACCGGTGTATTCCGGTAGTCTGACAACAGATGCCTTTAACGTGGGTAGCCTCTTAGGTGTACCTGAACTGACCAGCATTTCCCTCAGCGCAAAACTGAACGGCGAAGGCTTCAACTTCAAGACACTGAAGGCCGCAGTAGATGCAGATGTACAACAGATCACGCTTAACGGATACTCTTATAGCAATATCAAGACGAAAGGCGATATGAACCGCAAGTTCTTCAACGGTTCACTGACTGCCAATGATCCGAACCTCGATATGGATTTTGCAGGTACTATTGACTTCAATGAAGAGGTACCCATATTCGACTTTGATGCTGACATCCGTCACAGTAATCTACGCGCCTTACAGCTGACAAAAGATTCCATTATGCTGCAGGCAAAACTGGCACTTAACTTTGCCGGTAGCAATATTGATAACTTTAACGGTTCTGCGAGAGTATACAACGTATCCCTGTTCAAAGACCAGCGCAGACTGGAATTTGACTCCCTCAACGTGTCCACTCACTTTGAGAATAATGTAAAAGTACTGGCGATACAGGGTAGTGAAATCGGCGGGTATGTAAAAGGTAATTACAGCTTCATGCAGTTACCAGACGCCTTCCGGCTCTTATTGAACAAATACTATCCGAGCTACTTCCCCGATGCGCCAAAAGATAATATCCAGCAGGATTTCTCTTTTGCATTCAATATGGGACAAGTAGACAAACTGATCCGTGGCTTCTCTAAAGACATTTCTGGTTTTGATAATTCTACTGTAGAAGGCTCACTGAATACAATCAAAGGAAATCTGGCCCTGCAGGTGAATGTACCGCTGGCCTCCTACAGAAATTTCCATTTTGAAGACCTGCAACTGAAGAGTTCCGGTAACTTCAATAAGATTGATATCAGCACAAGTATCGGAAAAGTCTCTTCCGGCGATCGGGTATGGCTACAGCATCCGCTGATACTGGCAAACTCCGGACGGGATACTTCCTATATCAAAGTAGACCTTCAGGCTGGCGACTCTTCCAGTCTGGATGGATTCTATGCCCGCGTGGTGACCGTACAGGAAGGCGTCAAGGTGAGTTTCCTCAACAGCGCCTTTACAGTAAACGAGCGACAATGGAATGTGACACCGGGCAACGAGATCTACTGGAGCAAAGACTTCCTGACAATCAATAATCTGCAGGTAACGAGAAATGAGCAGAGCATTACGGTGGAAACCAATGAGTTCAATCCGGATGAGTCACGGTTCATCGTGAATCTGAAGAACCTTAATCTGACAGACGTAATCCCTTCCCAGCTAACCGCCTTGCGTATTGAAGGCTTTGCTGACGGGAAAATAGATATTTCCGATCCGATACATAATCTTGCTGTTGATGCCAATATCACAACCAGCGAATTACGTATTGATAACGACTCCATTGGTCTGGTAGCTTTTGAAGGTGGATACAGACAGGAGACTGATGACGTGACCTTTTCAGTACGATCAGAAAATAAAGGAAAGAACCTCTTCGCAGAAGGCCTGATCGGCGTGTCTGAGACTAATAACAGACTGGAAGCCAATGTAGAGCTAAATGGCACCTCCCTCAGTATACTGGACCGTTTTGTCAATGAGTATGTAACTGATCTGAAAGGCAATGTGAGCGGAAAGCTGTCTGTTGCCGGTACTACCAAAGTCCCGTCGGTCCGGGGGAATCTGCGTATTGACAGTGTGGGGGTCAGGGTATTATACCTTGGTACCCGTTATACCATTCCACGACTGAATGTCAATGTGGACGATAACCTTATAGAATTCGGTAACTTCTCTATCGTCGATAAGAATAACAGCAGGGCGAGTGCCAGCGGTTATATCTCTCACGATCATTTCAATAACCTGAACTTCGACTTTGACGTAACTGCCCGCAACTTTGTCTTCCTTAATACGGGTGCGGCAGACAGCGACCTGTTTTATGGAGATGTAATTTCAGATGGTAAGGTGTATTTCTCCGGTCCGCTGAATGATCTTCAATTGCGTATTCAGGCCCGACCGGGTAAAGGCACACACTTCTATCTCCCCTTATCAGATAGTAAAGACATTGGCCGTTCTGACTATATCACTTTCAAATCCTATGGTACAGAACTGAAGGAAGAAAAGAAAAAGAAGAAGGACAACGTACGTCTGAACGTGAAACTGGATATTTCGGCTACGCCGGATGCGCAGATCGACGTGATTATGGATGCTGCTTCCGGTGATATGATCTCCGCAAATGGTAACGGTAACCTCCAGATTATGGTGAATACTGAGGGAGACTTCAATATGTTTGGTAACTATGAGATCGTTTCCGGATCTTACAATTTCACCCTGCAAAGGCTGACCAGCTGGAAATTCGACATTGATAAGAGCAGTACCATCACCTGGAATGGTGATCCGAATGAAGCCAAAGTAGACGTTCACGCCAAATACACCCTGCCTAAAGTCAGTCTGTACAACCTTGTGGGCACTGCCTCTACTGCAAGCGACAAACTGGCTACCCGTACTGAAAGAGTGGACATCCTGATCAATCTGCGGAATGAGCTGATGAAACCGGATATTACTTACGAGATCAACCTGCCGGAAGTAGGGTCACTGGCTTATGAAAGTGGCGTTGCTGCCAAGCTGCGTGAGGTGAATCAGGACCAGAACAAAGCACTGCAACAGATGGCCGGCCTCCTGTTGTTCAACCAGTTCCTGCCGGAAGATCCTAACTCCGCCGGCGGTGCAAACGTGGCAACTACCGGTAAGAACAGTGTGGGACAGGCATTGAGTGCACAGGCATCAGCCATCCTGAATAATATTACCGGTGTACTGCTGAAAAACAGTGGTATCGGTATCAACGTGAACTACCGCGCCTATAACATTGGTAATCAGGACAATGCCTCGCTTGACCGTAATCAGGTAAGCGCCGGTGTGACCAGTAACCTCTATAACAACAGGATCAGATTATATGTGGGTGGCGACTATGATTGGGGGAAGGCGAATACATCGGCTAATGCAAACCGTTTCGCAGGTGACTTCCGTGCGGAGTATCTGCTGACACCGGAAGGCCGTGTTCGTATCAATGCGTTTAGCAAATCGGATTATGATGTGTATAACCTTGTAAACCGTAACAAGGCTGGTCTGGGTATTTCTTACGTACGTGAGTATAATAAGTTCTCGGAGCTGTTTAATGAACGGAACAGGCGTCGTATGCTGGATTCTATGCGTAGAGCGGAAGCAGCGAGATTAGAAGAGAAAGAGCGGGAAGACAGAAGGGAAGATTCGATAAAGAGAGTTAAGAATTAATATTCAATTAGTTAAACCTGACATTGTCCTGAAGACCAGCAAATTAAAGACAGGCATAGGACAGTTGTAAGGGTGTAGATGAGGTGGATCTGATACGGGCCTGAGATACTGTAAAGCCGGAGAAAAGGTGGACTTGATCTGGAGATGAGGTGGACTTGATATGAACCTGAGACGCTATAAAGGCGGAGAAAACGTGGACTTGATATGGAGATGAGGTGGACTTGATATGGACCTGAGAAGCTATAAAGGCGAAGAAAACGTGGACTTGATATGGAGATGAGGTGGACTTGATATGGCATTAATGCGATCTATATATAGTTAATATAAAAGTGAAGGCGCTTCCGGACCGGAGGCGCCTTCACTTTTATATTAACTTTTGCAACGATCTCCGCTGCATTTGAATTCCTGCTTGCATTACCCTTTGAGGATCTCATGTCCTAACTTATCACGTTTGGTCTTGAGATAGAACTCGTTATGTGGGTTTGGATGTACCTCGATCGCTACATTTTCCACGATTTCAAGACCGTATCCTTTCAGACCGGCTCTTTTACGCGGGTTATTAGTGATCAGGCGCATTTTGGAGATGTTCATATGACGGAGGATCTGTGCTCCGACGCCATAGTCGCGTTCATCCATTTTGAAACCCAGTTCGAGGTTAGCCTGTACGGTATCGCGGCCTTCTTCCTGCAGTTTATAAGCTTTCAGTTTGTTGAGCAGACCGATACCACGACCTTCCTGATTCATGTACAGGATCAGGCCTTTCCCTTCACGTTCTACCATTTCCATGGCTTTATGCAGCTGTTCGCCACAATCACAACGGAGGGAATGGAGGATATCGCCGGTTACGCAGGAAGAGTGAATGCGAACCAGTACGGGTTCACCTTTTTCCCAGGTACCTTTTTTCAGTGCCATGTGCAGGTCACCTGAGTTGAGCTGTTTAAAAGCGACGAGTTCGAAATCACCGTATTCAGTTGGCATGTTTACGGTTACCTGTTCCTCGATCAGGGTTTCTTTTTCGAGGCGGTATTCGATCAGGTCTTTTATGGAGATCAGTTTCAGGTTAAACTGGTTGGCAATTTCGCGTAATTCCGGGAGGCGTGCCATGGAACCGTCTTCGTTCATGATTTCCACCAGTACACCAGCAGGTTCGAATCCGGCCAGTCTGGCCAGGTCGATGGTTGCTTCGGTATGGCCGGTACGACGAAGTACGCCACCACTTTTTGCTTTCAGGGGGAAGATATGTCCCGGTTTGCCCAGTTCTTCCGGACGGGTATTAGGATCAATCAGGGCCTGTACGGTCTTGGCGCGGTCGTGAGCCGAGATGCCGGTGGTGCAGCCGTGACCCAGCAGGTCAACGGATACAGTAAAGGGAGTCTGGTGCAGAGCAGTGTTATCACGCACCATCATTTCCAGTTTCAGTTCCTCGCAACGCTCCTCCACCAGGGGGGCACATATTAAACCACGGCCGTAACGGCTCATGAAATTGATGATCTCCGGTGTAACGTTCCTTGCTGCTGTAACAAAATCTCCTTCATTCTCCCTGTCTTCATCATCTACCACTATTACCAGCTTACCATTCCTGATATCTTCTATGGCTGATTCTATTGTATCTAACATAGAGCTTTATTATAGATTAATGTGCAAAGTTATGGTAAAATAAGAACTGTTCACTTTCCTTTCTGCTTACTTTCAGGTAAGCCGATGCATATATTATTATATGTATATCAATCTCTCATTGATAAAACCGAATAATTTGACAACGTACGCGGCTATAAATAAGGTATTTAAAAGTTTTCTATTCGATTTTTTAGAAATTACGAAGCAATTTCTTGAACAAACTCAATGAAATGGCTGTTAAAACTGGCAACTGTCCAAAATTGTATCCTATAAGCCTAATGAGATCAATCGCATAACAATTTGTTAATTTCAAGTTAAAATTCGTTAGGATTTATTCCCCAATTTTGCGTCATAAATCAAACTGCTCTTATATGGGATTTAGAAGACTACTATTTACATTCATTGTTCTGTTTAGCACAATCACTTCGTTTGCGCAGGTAACTACCAGTAGTATGATTGGTAAAATTACCGGACCTTCGAAGGAGGCGTTACCCGGGGCTACCGTTGTTGTGATCCATCTGCCCTCAGGTACCAAATACGGAACAACCACCGATGCGGAAGGTTACTACCGTATCCCCAACATGAACGTTGGTGGTCCTTACAAAGTAACATCTACCTTTATCGGTTACACTGAATTCAACCAGAGCGATATCTTCCTCGCACTCGGTCAGCCATTCAGACTGAACATCAGCCTTGGCGAAAAAGCCCAGGACATCAAAGAAGTACAAGTAGTTGGTCAAAGAAGCTCTGTCTTCAATTCCAGCCGTAAGGGTGCACAGACTACCCTGAACCGTACACAGGTTGAAGCACTGCCTTCAGTAGGTAGAAACCTGACCGACTTTGTACGTTTAACGCCACAGGCGAAACTGACCAAAGATGGTAGCGGTAACCAGACTATCTCCATCGCAGGTACCAGCAACAAGTACAACGCTACTTTCGTGGATGGTGCGGTACAGAACGATGTATTCGGTCTGGCTGAAAATGGTACCAATGGTGGTCAGATCGGTATTTCTCCGTTCAGCATCGACATCATTGACCAGTTCAATATCAACGTATCTCCGTTTGACGTTAAACAGGGTGGTTTCGCCGGGGGCGCCATCAACGCCGTAACCAAAAGCGGTACTAATGAAATAGAAGGTTCTGCATACTACTTTGTACGTAATGAAAGTCTGGCTGGTAAAACACCTACCAAAGACGAAAGCAAACGTACCAAACTGGCAGATTTCTCTTCCAAAACATACGGTGCACGTTTAGGTGGTCCGATCATCAAGAATAAACTGTTCTACTTCATCAACGCCGAGTGGCAGAAAGAAAACCGTCCGCAGCCATTCATCTACGACACCTATGCGAACGGTCGTGCTACTCCTGCATCAAGAGCTCAGCTGGATGCACTGGAAGCTAAACTGCGTTCAGCTGGTTACGATCCGGGAGGATACGAGACAACTGAAAATACATTGGATGGCCGCAAATTCTTCGCAAGAATCGACTGGAACATTAACGAATCCAACAAATTCACTATCCGTCACCAGTATACACACGGTGAAAGCGTAAGCCCTGGTAAATCCAGCGCCTCAACTATCACCTTCTCTAACAAAGGTATCTCCTTCCCTTCTACCACCAATGCTACCACTGCTGAGCTGAAAAGCCAGTTTGGTAACAGGGCGTCTAACTCCCTGTTGTTAGGTGCTAACTTCGTAAGAGACGATCGTGGTATCACCGGTGCTCCATACACTTCAGTATTCATTTCAAGAGAATCTATCAGCTTCGGTACAGAAGAGTTTTCTGCAGCTAACCTGCTGAAACAGGATGTACTGACCCTGACCGATAACCTGGAACTGTACAGAGGTAAACACACCATCTCTTTGGGTACAAGTAATGAGTTCTATAATATGACCAACGTATTCATCGGTCAGAACTTTGGTTCTTATACCTTCGCTACCCTGGATGATTTCATGAATGATAAATCACCAACCCAGTACAACCGTTCATTCTCCGCTGTAGATAAAACTACCGGTGATAACACTAATGGTGCGGCTAAATTCAAAGCACTGCAATTAGGTCTGTATGCACAGGACGACTACCAGGTAAGCGATCGTTTACGTTTATCACTGGGTGTTCGTGCTGATCTGCCTATGCTGCTGACTGATCCTGCTGTAAACAACGATTTCAATACCAACGTACTGCCTCAGGTAGTTGCTGCTGGTAAATGGGATATCAAAGGTGCACAGACAGGTGTTAAGCCAGACGCTAAGATCCTGCTGTCTCCACGCTTTGCCTTCAACTGGGACGTGAAAGGTGATCAGACTACCCAGATCCGTGGTGGTGCAGGTATCTTCACCAGCCGTATCCCTTATGTTTGGTTAGGTGGTATCTATAATAACAACGGTGTTACCCTCGGTGGTATGAGACTCGCCTACGATTCTACCAAACCAACCGGCGGTACCAACAACCCGATTCCTTTTGTATCTGATCCTTATGCTCAGCCTAGCATTACTGCTGCGCCATCAGGTAAGATCGACCTGTTTGCAAAAGATTTCAAATTCCCACAGGTATTCAGAACCAGCATTGCTGTTGATCAGAAATTACCCTGGGGTATGGTGGGTAGCTTAGAAGCAATCTATACCAAGAATATCAACAACGTTGCTTACTACAACCTGTCATACATCCCTGCTGGTACTAATGTAACCGGTAGCGGTAGTGACAATCGTCCTATGTGGAAGAATGTAGGTAAATCAGTTCTGGGTAACTACACAGATATCATGTATGCTGATAACACCAGCAAAGGTTATTCTTACAACCTGACTGCTCAGTTACAGAAAACCTTCTACGGTGGTTTCAGCGCCATGGCTGCTTACACTTACGGTCGCTCCAAGAGCATCAATGACGGTCAGTCTTCTCAGAACTCTTCTCAGTGGAGAGTTGCTAACATCAGAGGTCGTAACGATATCGACCTGGGTAACTCCATCTTCGATCTGGGTTCAAGGATCATCGCTTCTGTAACTTATAAGAAAGAATACCTGAAACACTTCGGTACGACTGTTACCCTGTATTACACTGGTCAGTCCGGCGAAAGATTCTCTTATGGTTACAGAGATATTCCTAACACCAACATCGTTGGCGACTACAATGGTTCCAGCAGTGATAAAGGCCTGAACCTGATCTACATCCCAAGAAGTGCATCAGAGATCAACCTCGTATCTTATCAGGCTAACGGTGCTATCGTTACTCCGGAACAACAGTGGGCTGCATTGGATGCGTTCATCAACGGTGACAAATACCTGAGCAAACACAGAGGTGAATATGCACCGAAGAATGGTCTGAGAACTCCGTTCACACACATCTTCGACCTGCACATTGCACAGGATATCTACATCACCCAGAAAAATGGTAAACGTCATACTTTACAGATCTCCTTCGACGTATTCAACCTGGGTAACATGATCAATAATGACTGGGGTCGCGTATACTCTACCCGTACAGGTATGAGCTACAACAACTACGGTCTGATTGACTTCGTTGGTTTTGCTGCTAACGGAACTACTCCGACTTATAACTTTAAGGCTCCTACCAAATATGACAACAAGACTGTTGCCCAGATCGATGATTTCGGTTTACAGTCTGCCCGTTGGCAGGGTCAGCTGGGCTTCCGCTATATCTTCAGATAAGCAGTATTCAGCTAAAAAATATAAAAAAACGTTCCGCTCAGGCGGAACGTTTTTTTTTGCTACCTGTTCACACTGAGCAACTTAACGAACACCCGTTTGCGTTAACCTAAATTTAGCGCAATTGCAGGCCCACAAAGTGATACACACATTTAAAATAAGACATATATTTGTACCCTGGACTGTATCTGAGGATACAACCGGGCTATTATAAACGGTCCCTATTACCCTATGAGAAAGATCCTGCTAAGCGCAGTACTCCTTACATCATTGTTCGCTTCCTGTAAAAAGGAAGATGCACCCGTTACGGAAGATCCCATTCCAAAGGACCGGGTATTCTTTACACTCGACGGTGGTAGTATGAGAAATTACACCATGTTACAACTCGATGACAAACAACGGGTTGATTACTACATAATAGCCGATCTTGACAAAAATTACTACTTCAGACAGGACCCGATATTCGATGCAGACGGTCGCATGACCGGCATGAACACCAATTCAGAAGCGGATCCATCTGCCCTGTTGAAGACAGCCACATTCGCTTACAACAGCAACAATAAACTGATCATTATCAATCATATATCCCCTACTACCTGGAACCGTCTGAGTTACGACAGTCTGGCATACAATGGAGAGGGAAAACTGTCTGCTATCTATCATAGTAAACCGAACAACGACGTCACACCACAATTCGCCTTTTACAGCAAGGAGACGATGGTATGGGACAGCAAGAGCAACATCATTGCCAGACACATATTGCCCTTCTCCGGCGATACGGAAGGCAAGGATACCATCAGCACTGCTGCCTACACCTATGACGACGCGATCAATTTCATGATAAAACCGGCGGATCTGTTTGTAATGGATCTAAACAATGGTATCACCTGGTTGTCCGCCAATAACCCGCTTACGCAGGTAACAAGATACCCTTCGGGTGATTCGGTGGTAACAATCAGCAACTTATACACTTATGACAAAGGTAATTATCCGGATTCGGTCTTTCGCACCAGAAAGGCTACGCAAGGCGGTGCCGAAGTGTATAACAATACCAACAAATTTGCTATCAAGTATAAAATTCTCGACAAATAACTGCTCATAATACATGATTAGACTTCTACTAACTGCAGCTTTATTTATCACATGCTTTGCTTCCTGTAAGAAGGACGATGGTCCGCAGGGAGAAAGAGCTTTTTCCACCATGGAACCTCAGAACGATCGTGGTCTGAAAACCAGCTCCTACTCTTATGACAGACGTAACAGAGTAGCGATCTTCCAGACTTCAGATATAACAGCGGAAGATTTTCACTCTGAAATGATCCGTTTTGACACCGCAGGCAAAATCTCCTTTACATACGTTTCCAATGAGTTAGGTAGTGTAGGTGCGAAGGCGAAAGAAGTAGAGTATGATGCGGAAGGCAGAGTCGGAAAAGTTATATTATTCTCTTCTTACAGTGGATTGAAAGACGGTTATGACAGTCTTGCGTATGATAATGCCAACAAGATAGTAGGCATTTATCATTATGAAATAGACGGTGTAATTGCTCCTTATCTGTTGACACGCAAAGACCTCATGGTGAGAGATGCGAGAGGCAGAGTGACTGATCGCCGTGAGATACCGGTATACAGAAACACTGAAAGCACCCGTATCACGACCATTACCTATACCTATGATGAGAAGCCGAACTATAAAGGCGCGTCTTTTACGCACTTTATATTCGATACAGAAGAAAGCGCCGGCTGGATGTCTTCCAACAACGTGCTTACAAAAACGACACAGTATCCTGATGGCTCTGTACAGACTATCACGAATTCCTATACTTACGATGGTGACAGCTTCGCAACATCCGTTAATCAGAACGAGCAGCTGACAAGAGGTGGCACGATGGTCTCCAACAAAACCACTTCGTACAATCTGAAGTATACGTTCCTGCTTCCGAGCGATCTGTAATTTACCGCAGGTCAATATCCGCTTTAACCTGTACCAATATATTAAGACAAAGAAGAGCGTCCCGCTGTATAGCAGGACGCTTTTTTTATGCCATAAACCGTCTGTCAAAAACCATGGTATATCAATATGTTGCCGCACGGGTGCTTAATTTTTTTTCCTTATATTTATAACCATGCTGGAACAACATTACAAATGGCATTCCCCGCACCTGGGCCATGAATTTGAAATGCTGGTGTATGGAGAAGAGGGCTATCCGCTGATACTCTTCCCTACTTCCATGGGAAGGCATTATGAACACAGGGACAGAGGCGTGATACAGGCATTGGAATGGTTTATCAACAACCAGCTGATCAAGGTATACTGTCCGGATACAGTGGACGTACATAGCTGGTATAACATACACATCACCCCTGCTGAAAGAGCCCTTCATCATATCAGATATGACCGCATGCTCCGTCATGAGATACTGGAAAAAGTAACCGAAGAAACCGGCGTTCAACGCATTGCCGTAGCCGGTTGTAGTTTCGGTGGTTATCATGCAGCCAACTTCGCCTTCCGGTATCCTGAAAGAGTGTCTTACCTGTTCAGCCTTAGCGGCGTTTTTGATGTAAAAACCCGGCTGAATGGCCATTATGACGACAATGTATATTATAATAACCCGGTAGATTTTATGCCGGCTAATCCGCATGAAGCCCTTTGGCGGATGGGAATTATCCTGGGCGTAGCTGAAAA
Organism: Chitinophaga pinensis; assembly: GCF_007896845.1. GTDB lineage: Bacteria > Bacteroidota > Bacteroidia > Chitinophagales > Chitinophagaceae > Chitinophaga > Chitinophaga pinensis_C. The sequence continues at coordinate 41,272 of NZ_VOHS01000027.1, forward strand.
AGACATTACCCGTAGCCAGAATGAGACAATGTCCGGCATCCTTCATAATAAAGGCATTATGCACTGGCTGGACGTAAGGCCTAACAAGACACACGACTGGCCCACATGGCTGGAGATGCTGCCTTACTACCTGTCCCTGATCAAATAGCCTCTACTGTTGGCGCGAATATTGATTTTCATCGGCGGCTGTTGTAAACGACGGATAACCAAACAGTAAAACTCTTTACAGATGAAAAAAATAGGACTCCTTTTCGGCCAGGAAAATGGCTTTCCGCAGGCCTTTATCGATCGTGTGAATGACAAACAGATAGACGGAATCACAGCAGAAGCAATATCCATCGAGAAAGTGATACAGGGTACCCCTTCCGGCTATGCCGTCATCCTTGACCGCATCTCTCAGGACGTACCCTTTTACCGCACCTGGCTTAAACAGGCCGCACTTGACGGCACTGCGGTTATCAACAATCCTTTCTGGTGGAGTGCGGACGACAAATTCGTCAACAACGAACTGGCACACCGCACCGGTGTAAAAGTGCCTAAAACAGCCCTGATCCCTTCCAGAGATCTTCCGCTGAATACGTCAGACCAGTCCTTCAGAAACCTGGTCTATCCCTTTGACTGGGACGCCATCTTTGATCACATCGGCTTTCCTGCCTACATGAAACCATACAATGGCGGCGGCTGGAAACATGTGTATAAAATACATGATCGTGAGGAGTTCTTTGCACAACATGCCCGCACAGGTCAGCTGGTCATGATGCTGCAGGAAGAGATTAAATATCAATCTTATTACCGTTGTTATTGCATAGGCGGAAGATATGTGCGCGTAATACCTTACGATCCATATCAGCCGGAAAATCAGCGTTACCTCACGGAAGATTCCGGAGATACCACTCTGCTGAACACCATTGCCGATCAGGTAGCACAGCTGAATCAATATCTTGGCTATGATTTTAACTCCGTTGAAATCGCTATCCAGAATGGTGTGCCTTATGTGATTGACTTCTGGAACCCTGCTCCTGAAACAAATGAGAAAGTAATCGGTACCGAAAACTTCGAATGGGTGGTAGAAACAGCTGCTACCTACGCCATACAGCGTGCGCAACAGCAAACGTCCGGTACTGATAACCTGACATGGGGCAATTTCCTGCAACATGCCATACAGGGACAACAAACCGCTATCGTACCCGGTGCAAAGAGAGTAGCCGCTAAAAAGCCTACTGCTGTCTCCCCTGCCAAACCGCCAAAAGATACTAAAACACTGAAGGAGCCCAAAGCGCCGAAAGTAGAAGAGAACGAAACACCGGCGAAAAAGACGCCTGTAAAGAAGACGAAGAAGAAAGAAAGCTGATTCAATCAGCCATCAGGAATTACGCATTAGTAATTGATATTTAAAGCCGTAACCGGCAGTTCCCGATTCTTGTCTCTAAATTATTCCCCATGTGAATTTCGACAGAAAAGAAAGAATAACTTTGGGATAATTAGGAAAAGTAATCCGGAATTGAAGTGTCAGCTTATCGAACTCAATTCCTAATTTGTAATTCCTGATTCCTAATTGAATTGAATCACCGCATGCTCAACAACTTCACCCTCGGTATTGAAGAGGAATACATGGTCATGGACCCTCAGACAAGAGAACTGAGATCTCATGAACAAAAGATCGTAGAACAAGCCCACAGGGTGCTCAGAGATAAAGTAAAGGCTGAGTTTCATCAGGCGGTTGTGGAAGTAGGCACGGAGGTATGCGCCAACATCGATGAAGCCTGCGAAGACGTATCTATGCTACGCAGGACAATTGCCAATATAGCAGGTGATCTGGGATACAGCATCGGCGCTTCAGGTACACACCCTTTCTCCAAATGGCAGCTCCAGCATATTACCGACAATCCCCGTTACTTTGAGATCGTCAATGAAATGCAGGATGCAGCACGCTCCAACCTCATCTTCGGACTACATGTGCACGTAGGTATGGAAAACAGAGAAATGGCCCTTCACATTGCCAACTCTGTACGCTATTTCCTGCCACACGTATTTGCACTTAGCACCAACTCCCCTTTCTGGGAAGGCCGTAACACCGGCTTCAAATCTTACCGCACCAAAGTATTTGATAAATTCCCCCGTACCGGCATCCCCGATTACTTCGCCAGTATCGAGGAATATGACAGGTATATCCAGCTGCTGGTAAAAACCAATTGTATCGATAACGCCAAGAAAGTATGGTGGGACCTGCGGGTACACCCCTTTTTCAATACAGTGGAATTCCGCATCTGCGACGTACCGCTCACCGTACTGGAAACCTGTACCCTAGCGGCACTCTTTCAGGCTGTCTGCGCAAAGATTTACAAACTGCGCATGCAGAACCTCAACTTCATCATCTATAACCGTGCTCTGGTCAATGAAAACAAATGGCGGGCCTCCCGCTATGGTATTGATGGTAACCTGATCGACTTCGGAAAAGAAATGGAAGTCAACGCCAGAGCATTGATCCATGAACTGCTCGACTTTGTGGACGACGTAGTGGATGAACTGGGCAGCCGTCATTATATACAGCGTACCCTTGATATTCTTGAAAATGGTACAGGTGCAGATCAGCAGTTAAAAGTATATACAGACACCAAAGATCTGGTATCTGTTACCGACTTCATCACCAATAGCTTTCTGAAAGACTGCTAAACGTGTACCTTTGCAGTATGATACCGACTAAGCAGCATTGGAAAATTGCCATCCTCGATATGTACGAGCAGGTGCCCAACGAGGGTATGCGCTGTATCCGGGAGATATTGACCAGCTATGCTGAAAAGCATGCGCTGGACATGGTATTCCATGAATATGAAGTGCGGATCGCACAAGAGGTACCTGATCTTTCCTATGATATCTATATCTCCACCGGCGGGCCCGGTAGTCCCTTAGACAGCGAAGGCAGCGAATGGGAAGCCCGTTACTTCCGGTTGATGGAAGAGATCAGGCAATTGAATAAAACAACTGACGATAAGAAACAGGTATTATTGATCTGTCACAGCTTTCAGCTGATGTGCCGTTATCTGAAACTAGGTAATGTATGCCGCCGCAGATCACCTGCATTTGGTGTCTTTCCTGTACATAAAACAACAGCCGGTGAAGGCGAACAGGTGTTCAATGAATTACCTGATCCCTACTTCATCGTAGATAGCCGTAACTGGCAGGTCATAGAACTCGATCAGGAGCAAATGGCGACTACCGGTGCTACCGTCCTCGCATTGGAAAAAGAAAGACCGCATGTACCACTGGAAAGAGCCACAATGGCTATCCGTTTCAGCGATTATTGCATCGGTACACAGTTCCATCCGGAGGCAGATGCCACAGGTATGCGGATGTATCTCCTCCAACAGGAAAAAAAGAATCAGGTCATCACCAACTATGGTGCTGAAAAATACTATAGCATGCTGGAACACCTTTCCGATCCGGATAAAATCATGCTCACTCATGATGAATTCATTCCCGCATTCCTCGACAATGCTATTTTTAAACAGTCCGTTTCTGATAAAATTGAAGCGTAAGAAGTGCAGTGTATCAGCCTATGGACTTTAACTGACAACCATGATCCCTTCAATACGTACCGCATATAACCATCAGTTTACACACAAACAATATCAGGATTTCCTTGCAGGTATTGCTGCGGAAGCTGGAGAAGCGCCTGTTTTTAAAGTCGCCGAAACACCTGTATTTATTCCTGCAGCGCTGACAGCCCAACTCAAAAAAGCCTGCGATGAAATCATTGCCGTGATCATGCGGCCTGACTTTAAGGAAATGACACGTAATACCATTCCTCACCAGCTGAAAGTACCACACGAAAATGAGCATCCTCATTTCATAGTGATTGACTTTGCGGTGTGTCGCGATGAACAGGGAGCATTGACACCACGGCTGATCGAATTGCAGGGATTCCCATCGTTATATGCATTTCAGGAATTAATGGCCAGACAGTTCAGGACACATTTCAATATTCCTGATACAGTTAATAACTTCTTCGGCGGATTAAACGCAGACAGTTATTTTCAACTGTTGAAAGATGTGATCGTTGGAGAATATCAGCCGGAAGAGGTAGTATTGCTGGAAGTAAAACCACACGAACAGAAGACAAGGATCGATTTTTATTATACAGAAAAGCAACTGGGTATTCAACCTGTTTGCGTGACAGCACTCATACAGGAAGGAAAGAAACTGTATTATGAAAAAGAAGGTAGAAAAATTCAGATCAAAAGGATCTATAATCGTGTGATATTTGATGACCTCCATCGTCAGCACGATAAACTGGGTAAACATGTCAGCCTGTTTCAGGATCTCGATGTTGAATGGATCACCCACCCGAACTGGTTTTATCGCATCAGCAAATACATATTGCCTTTCATACACAGTGAATACGCTCCGAAAAGCTGGTTCCTCCATGAATTGCCTGTGATTCCTGCTGATCTCGAAAACTATGTGCTAAAGCCGCTTTTTTCTTTCGCCGGACAAGGTGTGCTGATAGACGTCACACAAGCAGATATTGACAAGATCACTGATCCGGAGAACTGGATCCTGCAACATAAAGTACAATATGCGCCCGCTATAGAAACACCAGAGGGGCCGGCCTATTGCGAAATACGTATGATGTATATCTGGCCTGATGGGAGTCCGACACCGATACTGGCTCACAATCTTGCCAGAATCAGTAAAAGTAAAATGATCGGTGTTACACAGGGCAAGCCGCAAAACTGGACCGGTGGCAGTTGTGCCTTTTTTGAAGATGCTTTATAAACGCTGCTTATCCTTCTGCAGCTGTGCTTTCAATTGATCATAACTGATATCCTGTATTGCTTTTCTGCTGTCAATAGCCTGAATAGCAGCAGTAGCAGCGCTTTGTCCGAGAATCATGAATACAGGTTCCATCCGCACAGAGCCGTAAGCAATGTGTGTACAGGACAGACATACAGGCGCCAGCAGATTGGTACATTCTGTCTTTTTCGGTACAATAGAACCATAGCTGATACGATAAGGAACAGGTATTTCCACACCAATATCGCCTTCATTCTGTACAGTACCATCCTCTTTTACATAGCGCTGTGCATTGTGCGAGTCCAGTGTATAAGAACCCATACCGATAGCATCGGATACCTTATTCCTGCCTAACACCTCATTTTCCGTCATCGTCTCCAATCCTTTCATACGTCTGGCTTCACGGATATACAGTTGATGTGGCCAGTTACCATTATCCTTGAATTCGTCGCGGGAAAGTCCCCACTGTGCCATGCGTGTACGGATGCTGTCAGGTACACGCGGATCTGTTGCAATAAAGTATAACAATCCTTTCTGATAAGTGGTATGCGCTGCTATGATTGCTTTTCTTCTTTCATAAGAGGCATCCGGATAGTCATAGTTCATCCCGATATAATCCGTGCTGAAAGGCCCATGATTATTGACATCCGTCTTATGATTAGGGATAGGATCAAATTTATTGAAGACTTCATTCCAGCCTGTTTCAAACACACGCAGCAGCAATGCATACTGTGTGGAGTCATAGTCCGCAGGGCGGGTAAATGGGATCCGGTTAGCCGGCAGATCTGTCAGACATAAACGGAAACAATACGCCTGAATACGTTTATCACCACTTCCCTTTTCACCGGGTGCCTGACCGGCAATCAATGGCAATAATCCACTTTTAGGATCACCGGGTATTTTATATGCGCTGACAGGTTTTTTAAAATGATGACCGTGTTGGAATACGTCTGTCTGCACACCTGCCCAGGTTTCATTGAACTCACTACGTGCTTCCCGGCCAACACTATAAGAGATGCCTGCAGCGGCCATAAGATCTCCTTCATAGGTAGCGTCTATAAACATCTTCCCTTTGAAGGTCTTTCCGCTAAGTGTTTTAATGGCTGTGATCTGTTGTCCTTTTTTTGTTACGCCTGTTTCCCTGTCCAGCCATTCATTGCGGTAGACTTTGATCTTATATTCTTTTACAAAGTCTTCAAATACCTTTTCAGCAGCGTGCGGTTCGAAGATCCACATCGTGCGATCTGTACCGTCGATAGCAGGTGTTCCCTGCCCTCTGTTACCATAGGCGGATTGTTCCTGCCAGTTCCAGGATGCAGGTTGCTGATAGTGCATGTAAATGCGATGATAGAATTCACGGGCGAGCCCTCCTATCACTTCTTTATTACCGGTATCAGTAAAACCGAGGCCGCCGGCTGATAGTCCGCCGAGATGTTGGTCAGGAGATACCACTACAACAGATTTATGCATTCTGCAAGCCTGTACGGCAGCGGTGATAGCAGCCGAGGTCCCGCCATAGATAACGATATCTGTTTCGCTGGTAGTCTGGGCAACAGTAGCAGAGAATGTCAGCAGGGAATAGCAGAGGAGCCATATATGCTTCATAACAGTGGATTTAACGGGTTAGCGGGAATCTGGGTTAGCATCAGTTGGCGATGCGGATAAGATGGATAGCTGTAAAAAAGCCTTCCGGACACTGACCCGCTGTTGGCGAAGTACAAGCCGGAAGGCGTTATAATATTGTGCGACTGATCAGTTATTTACCGAACTGGTCCTGCCAGGCCAACATACCGCCGGTCAGGTTCTTTACATTCTGGAAACCCATTGTTTCGAGGATCATCGCTGCCTGTCCGCTACGGCCACCGCTACGGCAGTAAACAATTACTTCCTGATCTTTCAGATCTTCCAGTTCATCTACCTGCATGGCGCGGATCTCGCCTAATGGTACCAGCTTACCGCCGATATTGAAATCCTCATGTTCATGCGGTTCTCTTACATCTACAAGGTTCAGTGTTTCGCCGCTGTCGATGCGCTGTTTCACGTCTGCTGCGCTTATATTTTCCATGGCTGTAAATTTTTATGTTTTTGATTTATACAGCAATATTAAGGTATTGCGTGATTATTTCTGCTCTTCCTCTACCGGAGCTGCCGGGGTTACGCCACTGTCCTTATCAGGACGCGTATTAGACAACCAGATATCGACGCTTTCACCTGCACGGATCATATTTGTTTCGTTCAGGCTGTTTTTGCGCAATGGGATCTGTTTTACCACGAAAGCATTAGCCGTATCGGTCACAGAAGGATCTATGATTACGGTACCCAGCCCCAGATTACTGGCACTAAGGGTTTCTTTTGCTTCCAGATAAGTCATACCAGTCAGGTCCGGAACAGGGTTTTCGGTATTACCGGTACCGCTGCTCAATACGAGGGTGATATTGCTACCTTCAGGAATGTCTCTGCCCGGCTTAACAGTTTTACCGTTCAGCAATTGCTGTAGTACGGTGTTGGTAGCGAAGTCGGGTTTATAGATAGTATCGCCTACATTCAGTCTGAGACTGTGCAGGGTCATTTCAGCACTACGGAAAGTGAGGCCTGTCAGATCAGGCATCTGTACCATTGGAGGTATTACTTTGTTAACAGTCAGGTAGATTGTACGACCTACTTTTACAACAGATCCTCTGGCAGGCGTCTGTTCCCATACGGCCAGCCCCGGAAGACTGTCTACATAAATTGAATCTCTCACGTCCACGCTGAATCCTTCTTTTTCGAGGATCATAGTGGCTTCCTGTATATTTTTCTTATAAACGTCAGGTACGGTAAGGGTATCCCCGTGTTTTGTGATAATTCCCAGTAAGGAAAAGAAAAGCAACCCCAGAACGGCAAAGATCCCTATGATTACCAGCAGATTAAAGCCGAAGGAGCGTTTAGTTATTGAATTGAACACAGATTATATTTTAACGTTAAAATGAACTCAGGTGTTGTTATTTCCTCAGGCATTCTTCAATTAATGTGCCGTAAAACTCCTGCAGGGTTTTACCTGTGGCTCTTACCTGCTGAGGTACGATGCTGTTTTCAGACTGTCCCGGCATTGTGTTCACTTCGAGAAAGAACAGACGGTTGCTGGCTTCTTCCCAGATAAAGTCCATTCTCACAATACCACGGCAGTTCAGTTTACTGTACAGCTTTTTAGCGGTCTCCTGAATCTGGGTGACAATTTCATTGGGAGCTTCTGCAGGAGTTACCTCTCTGGACACACCAGGTGTATATTTCGCTTCATAATCAAAGAATTCCTTGCTGCTGATGATTTCGGTTACCGGCAGAACGGTGAATTCACCATTTGATCTGTAGAGGCCACAGGTGATCTCTCTTCCCTTCACGAACTCTTCTATAAGGATCTGTACGTCTTCATTGAAGGCTTTTTCGATCGCTGGCGCCAGTTCTTCCGCAGTATTTACTTTGGACATTCCGATGCTGCTGCCACCTTCAGCTGGTTTCACAAACACAGGCAGTTTCAGTTCCTGCAGGATAGCCTGCGTATCAAAAGGCTGATCTTTAAAAATATGCACCGACTTTGAAACATTTACAACACCAAGAGAGGCTACTACTTTGTTACAATAGCTCTTGTTGAATGTCAGCGCGGAAGTCACCATGCCACAACTGGTAAATGGAATACCCAGCATTTCAAAATATCCCTGCAGACGGCCATCTTCACCCGGTGTACCATGTATACCAATGAAAACCGCGTCAAATTTCACTTTATTTCCATTGATAGTCAATGTAAAATCGTTCCTGTCTACGGCGATCAGCTGACCATCGGAACCTGTGTAGTTCCATCCATCGCGGGTAATAGAAATCTTATAGACATTATACTTGCTGCTGTCAAGATGTTTCTCTATTACGGCTGCACTTTGAACTGAAATTACATATTCACCGGAGTATCCGCCGGCTACCAGGGCGATGTTCTTTTTCATATATAATTTAATAATAAGCGGATAAAGTTAATAGAAAAATGGTGGATGTCCGCTTTTTTTAGGTTAAAAGAAAAGGGAAGAAAGTTTTGATCCTTTCTTCCCTTCAGGTTCCGGCATGCGTTCCGATATTATCGATGACCAGTTACCGGGTAATTCCTTAAGCTTCCTGTATGATGATATTACATATGTAATTTTTCTTTCTTAGCCAGCAGTTCATCTACTGTTTCCTGATACATTTCGTCAGGAACGCAGCAGTCTACCGGACAAACAGCCGCACACTGAGGCTCTTCATGGAAGCCCTGGCATTCTGTACATTTGTTTGGAACGATGTAATAACTGTCTACAGCAATAGGCGCGTTACGTTGGTCAGCATCAATAGTAGAACCGTCCATCATCACGAATCCGCCCTTAATGGAAGTACCGTCAGCCATTGCCCATTCAACGCCACCCTCATAAATAGCATTATTTGGACATTCAGGTTCACAAGCACCACAATTAATACATTCGTCTGTTATCTTGATTGCCATAGTATAAACTTTTTGTTTAAGTAGTAAGCCATTAATTTTGCAGACAAAAATAGAATATCTAGGTTTAAAAAGTTAATTATTTATATAGAGATTCATGAGTAGTACAGAAAAAGTAGCAGCCCTTGTGCGTTTGGGTCAGTACCTGTCAGGCAACGATCCTGCGTTACAGGCTGTGAAAGACAGGGCATTTCAGGCTAACGGATGGTTCACCCACGAATTCATAGATCTATCCCTGCAAAATATTTGCCGTTATTACCTCGACGAAACCCGGCTTAACAGCTGGCTCGCGGGTTATCCTGCTCCGTCAGGCAATCCCCGTTCAGTCGGTATCGTAGCAGCCGGTAATATTCCGCTGGTGGGTTTTCATGACTGGTTGTGCGGATTCCTCAGCGGTCATCAGGTACGTCTGAAGCTGTCTTCCAAGGATGTTGTGCTGATGCAGCATGTCATTGATAAAATCAGTGAATGGTATCCACAATATGCGCAACAGACACTTGTACAGGAAATGCTGAAGAATTGTGATGCCTACATTGCGACAGGTAGCAACAACTCTGCACGGTACTTTGAATATTATTTTGCACAGTATCCACATATTATCCGTCGTAACCGTACCTCCGTAGCCATCCTCGACGGAACGGAAACCCCGGAGGAGCTGGAAGCACTGGCTGATGATGTAATGCTGTATTTCGGACTGGGATGCAGAAATGTGACCAAGATCTTCGTCCCGGATGAATACAATTTCGAAGCACTGATCAAAGGTCTCCGTAAGTATTCTTATCTCGCAGATCATCACAAGTACAAGAACAACTATGACTATAATCTTGCCCTGATCCTGCTGAACAGCGGACTATACATGGCGAACGATAATATTATTTTACAGGAATCAGCCTCACTCTTCTCTCCGCTCAGCGTGCTGCATTACAGCCATTATGCAGATAAAAACGTGCTGACAGAAGAACTGAAAGTCAATAATGACCTGCAATGTATCGTAGGACATGGCTTTACTCCTTTCGGTACCGCACAGCAACCCAGCTTGTCCGATTTTGCGGATGGCGTGGACACTATGCAGTTCCTGACAGGTTTATAGGCGATATTTCTTCTCCATTATTTACACGGGCAGCTTCCCTACACGGGGCTGCCCGTCGTCTTTTGATCCCCATCCAGCCACCAGTAACTGTAAGAATGACGGTTTTGGTTATATAAACAGACACAATCTTGTCATGAAAAGCAACAATCTGTCAGTCCCGGCATTAAGATCATATTAACTATTCATATAAAAATGTGTTAAAGTAAAAGCAGTACCTTACGTACAGTGCTGCGTCCCCTTAAATTTGTGTCACAAGGCATGTAAATTGTTATTCATTCCTTATACAAACATTTAAACAACGAAACATATGAAATTCCGGCAAATTGCGGCAACTGTTCTTATCAGCGCGGCAACTGCTGTTGCCAGCATCTATGCGTACAACAGGTTCCAACCCCGGCAGACAGGCCCTTATCAAAATGGATCTCAGGACATCCCTGTCAATTACGCCCGTTATATGCCAGGCGCGGAAGTGAAAAACGCGACACCGCCAACTGATTTCAGTCAGGCAGCAAAAGTGGCTGTTCCCGGCGTAGTGCACATTAAGACAAAAATTAATCCAAGGCAGGTTAGCAATAATCTCCAGCGAAGAAGAAGCGTTTTACAGGACCTTTTTGGAGATGATTTCTTCGGAGATGAATTTCAGGGCGAAGGTGGTGGCCGTAAGTATTATGTACCCGGTCAGATGGCTTCCGGTTCCGGTGTGCTGATCTCTGACGACGGTTATATCATCACTAACAACCACGTGGTAGACGACGCTGATGAAATAGCAGTGACGCTGAATGACTACAAGACTTACAAGGCAAAAGTTATTGGTACTGACCCTAATACAGACCTTGCAGTAATCAAGATAGAAGCGAAGAACCTTCCTTATCTATTGTATGGTAACTCTGATGATATAGAGATCGGACAGTGGGTACTGGCAGTAGGTTATCCTTTAAATCTGGAAACTACCGTGACTGCAGGTATCGTAAGTGCAAAAGCACGTACGATCGGTATCAATAAACAAGTAAGAAGAAATGCTATCGAATCCTTCATCCAGACTGATGCTGCGGTGAATCAAGGTAATAGCGGTGGTGCATTGATCAATACTTCCGGTGAACTGATTGGTATCAACTCTGCCATCGCTTCTCCAACCGGCGCATACGCAGGTTACTCCTACGCTATTCCGGTAAATCTGGTAAAGAAAGTAGTAAATGACCTGATGAAGTATGGTAATGTACAACGTGCATATCTGGGCATCTACTATCAGGATCCGAACAGTATTCCTGAAGAAAGATGGGAAGAAGCAGGTATCAGAAGAGATATCAACGGTGTAGCTGTTACAGGCGTAGTGGAATCTGGTTCTGCAGCTGCTGCAGGCATCAAAAAAGGCGATATCATCACAGGCATCAACGGTGTATCTACTCCGTCTATCCCACAGATGACGGAACAGATCGCACGCTACAAACCAGGTGATAAGATCAGCATCAGCTACCTGCGTGAAGGCAAACAGTTTACACAGTCTACTGTATTGAAGAATGCAGACGGTAACACTGAGATTGTGAAAAGCAGTGTACTCGATGCACTGGGTGCAGACCTCATTACACTGAATAAAGCAGATGCCGCGAAAGTAGGCGTACGCGGTGGTGTATATGTGGATAACATCAGCAGTGGTATCCTGAAGAAACAGACAAACATGAAGCGTTCCTTCATCATATTGAAAGCCGGCGGACAGCCAGTGAATTCAATTGAAGATCTGAAGAAAATACTCGACAAAGAGAAGAAAGTCCAGATGGAAGGTGTATACCCTGAATTGAATGGTGTATACTACTACAATATTGATCTGGCCAACGGACAAGAGTTCTAAGGTTTCATATAGGTTTATAGGTTAAGGATGGAGAGTCCCGGGGTAATTACCGGGACTTTCTTTTTGTATAGAAACACAAAAAGACGCCACTACAGCGCCATTCTTAAAGTGCAGTTCCTAAATACTTTCTGTTATAAATTGATTACGCCTTTCAGCTGTGCGAAGAATTCGTCTTTCTTACGGGAAGAAATAGGAATGTTTTTCTGGTCGCTCATGACAACGGCCGTACCAAGACCTTTGATGATCTTTACGATATGGTGAATATTGATAAGGAAAGACTTGTGCACACGATAGAAGCCCTTATCAGACAACATCTCTTCATATTCCTTCAGGGACTTGGAGATGAGGTGAGACACGTTGTTGATCAGCTGTATTTTAGTATAGCTGTCAAATGCTTCGCAGTAGATAATATCTTTCAGATCGATGACATTGTAACCGTCATTAACAGGGATGACTATCTTGGAGAATGCGTTATCATTGTTCTTAACGTAGTCCTTCAGGATAGAAGCCAGTTCGTTGAGGCGTCCTTTTTTGCTCTTCTTCACTTTTTCCAAAGCATCTTCTACCTCACTAACCTTGATAGGTTTGAGCAGATAATCTAATGCAGCAAATTTGATCGCCTGCAATGCATATTCCTGGAAGGCTGTAATGAAGATGACTTCGAAATTCAGGACAGGGAACATTTCCAGTAACTGGAAACCATTATGGGGCGGCATTTCAATATCCAGAAACAGTACATCGATCTGGGTATTTTTAATCATTTCCGCCGCGTCATGAATGTTCTGCGCCTCTCCCGCTACCGTAACATCTTTACAGTAATTCTCCAGAATATTTCGCAAAATATGGATGTTGCGGACTTCATCGTCTACGATCGCAGCTTTAATATTACTCATAACATCTTAACAATGGGAATCAGTATTTCAACCAGGGTACCCTCCTTATTGCCGAAACCAGACTTAAATTTATCAATTATTTCTAACTTTCCAACATTTCCATTAAAAGATTTTATAATCTGCAACCTTTCCCTAATCACACTCAAAGCGGTGGATTCGTGCTTTATCAGACGGCCACTTTTGATTTCATTGGCACGTTCCCAACCTATTCCATCATCGTCTACGGAGCAGTATAACATATCCTCCCGGAGCACTAGTTTCATTTCCAGTCTGCCGCTGCCATTTTTAGGCGCCAGTCCATGTTTGATAGCATTTTCCACAATAGGCTGGATAATCATAGGAGGTATATAGATCGTATAATCTTTCAGGTCATCCTGTAAAATAAACTGGTAGGTGAACACATTCGCGAATCGGATCTTTTCCAGCTCGATATACCGGGTCAGGAAAGCGATCTCTTCTTCCAGTGAGATATGCGACTTCCGGGAGTTGTTCAACATCTGCCGCATCAGGGTGGCAAAGTCAGCCAGGAAGTTGAGCGCCTGTTTTTCTTCTTTTTCCATGATCAGGTGTTGCACTGAATTCAGGGAGTTGAAGATAAAGTGAGGGTTCATCTGATTGGTCAGGGCTTTAGCTTCCAGTTCAGCGATCCTTCTGTTGTACTCTGTCTTACGCATTTCCGCCCGCTGGATTCGCCTGATCACATCTCTCAATACAAAAGCTACCAATGTCAATCCGAGGAGGATAACAATCCCCCTTGCCCACCACTGCTGATACCAGCGTGGTAGTATCGTTACCGTAATGATTACGGGCTGGCTCCAGTTGCTTCTATATTTTCTTGCCCTTATCTGCAACTGATAGGTATCTGGCTGCAGGTCCGGGAAAGGTACGATATTGGACATTGTTGTGATCCATCCGCTTGAGGTATCGCTGGAAAAGTTGTACTGGTACTCAACGAGATCAGGCAGATCATAGGCGATAGCGCCAAATTCTACCTCAAAAGAGGCTTTCCTCTGATACAGGAGTACAAACTGTTTACCCGGCAGATAAGTGCTGTCTCCATAGCGTACATGATTCAGATAAATAGCCGGCGGCACTGTATCTACAGGCATCTTATCATCCTGAAAATAACTGAGACCGTTGGAGGTAGCTATATATAAGATGCCTTGCTGGTAATATACCCCGCGGGTATCATCACTCATCAGGCCATCATTCGAATTAATATTCCGGATCAGGGTCTGGGTTTTGACATCAATGACGGAAACGCCTTTGTTGGTCGAAACGTACAACCGGCCGATACCATCGTAGTATAACTGCTGACAGATATCGCTGACCAGTTTATCTGCAGTACTCAGGTGTTTGATCACCTGATTATTGTGCAGTACATATAAACCATGGTCGCTGGTACCAATCCAGAGGTTACCATCAATCCATTTCAGGTCCTTAATACTTCTGTGCAGGGAGGAATCTTCTCCGGGTATACGTAAGGTGCGTAAAGCATCATTTCCATACAGCAGTCCTGCATTTGTACCTACATAGTAAGCGGAATCATTGATACTGGTAATGGAAGTAATCAGATCATCTTCCACCCCTACGCTGTAGTTATCTGTGATCACCTGATCTTTGGTCACCAGCCTGATTTTCCCTCCGGGAGCGATATCTACGTCTTTTAAAGCCTTGACTGGTTTCAGCAATGAGGCTTTTTGCTTTAGTGTATTAAATACAAACAGCCCATTATCTGAGCCGATCAGCATTTCATTGGGCTTATAAGGCAGTATACTGATTATGCTGTTACGGCCACTGGTGGTATCCAGATTAAACTGGCGTATCTTATTATTATTGTCGATGGTATTGAGTACCCCGGCGTTTTGTCCGACCAGCAGAGTCTCCGTTTTCGGATCTTTGGCAATACTAAAAATGGAGTGTGAATATAGTCCGTTGGTATTGTCGAGGTAATTGAAGTAGAAATTCTTGTAGGGGATGTTATATACACCGTCTCCGAAGGTGGTGATCCAGATGTTACCATCACGGTCTTTAAGGAGTGAGGTGATATAGTGATTCTGCAGCAGCTTAACCGGATTCCTTTCTCCCTTAAAAAACCCTTTCAGATAATACAATGCCCGGGGTGTACCAATCCAGAGGTTATCGTTATCGACACAGATATTGCTGATCTCTTCCCGGATACCCCAGTCATCGCCATTGAAAAAGCAGACAGCTTCTTTATTGCTGTAGGTATAAAGATTATTATCAACGATGATCACCGGATAAGAGCGGGCTCTTTCAACTGCCGCACGTTCCATGGGAAAGCTGCAGGAGGTGAGAATACGTTGATCGGGGTTGTAACCATCTCTCAGGTTGACCATGTTAAAGTATGGCTGCAACGGCTTGAAGATGGTATCGTTACGGAGAAAATAAAAAAGGTCAGTACGTTGCGCACCGAGTTTATCGTAGGTCGTCTTTCTACCACTATATTGAATAATCCTGTTATCCGTATTAAGGAACCAGATAAAACCGGCATAATCTTCAAACATGAACTGCATGTACTGTCCGCGGGCGTCCACGTGCAGGGAAGAGTCATTCTGTCCGGTATGAATAGTAGAGTTCCAGTAGAAAGAAGGTTGTCCGTTGAGGGTAGAAAACCAGACGCGCCCTTTGGAATCGGCGGAGAGTTTTACGACGTCATTGTCGGTGAGACCGTCTTTTTTAGAATAATTGCGAAAGCGTTTTCCGTCAAATTTACTGACACCTGTGGGGGTAGCAAACCATATAAATCCTTCCTTATCCTGTACTACAGCGTAGACAGTGGCATTCGCCAGGCCATCCTTCACGTTGTAGTTACGGATCATGAGCCCCTGAGCAACAGCATGGTAACCTGTGGTCAGGACCATTAACATCCACCATAAGAATATGTAACGGACTTTAGGCATCAAGACGGGTCGGATTTTGATTAAAAAACCGGCAGTACCACCTGACTAATGGGTACTGCCGGCAAGTCTTTTAATAAGCACGTGCAAAGAGAACACGCTGAGTAGACGGTTTGCCTGTAAGGATACAGGTACCAGCCTCCTGTTTATTGTTCAAAGGAATGCAACGGATGGTTGCTTTTGTAAGTTCCTTGATCTTTTCTTCCGTTTCAGTTGTGCCGTCCCAATGTGCAGCGATGAAGCCTGTTTTCTCATCCAGCAGACGTTCGAATTCTTCCATCGTGTCAGCAGGTGTGATATGCTCATCTCTGAATTTAAGCGCTTTATTGTACATCTCTGTCTGGATATCCTGCAGTAATGTACCGATACGTTCTGCGAGACCGTCCAGAGACAGGCTTTCTTTAGTTTTCGTATCGCGGCGGGCTACTTCTGCAACGTTGTTTTCCAGGTCGCGTGCGCCCAGAGCGATACGTACAGGTACGCCTTTCATTTCATATTCTGCAAATTTCCATCCCGGACGGGCATTGTCAGAATCGTCATATTTCACACGGATACCAGCCTTTTTCAGATCAGCCATGATCTCATGTACTTTTGCATCGATCTTGCTTTTCTGCTCATCTCCTTTGTAAATAGGAACGATCACTACCTGCAATGGCGCGATACGCGGAGGCAGTACCAGACCATCATCATCACTGTGTGCCATTACCAGCGCACCGATCAGACGGGTGGATACCCCCCATGAGGTGGCCCATACATATTCCTGTTTATTCTCTTTATTGGAGAATTTCACGTCGAATGCTTTTGCGAAGTTCTGACCCAGAAAGTGGGAAGTACCAGCCTGCAGAGCTTTACCGTCCTGCATCAGGGCTTCGATACAATAAGTATCCAATGCACCGGCAAAACGTTCAGCAGGTGATTTCACTCCTCTTACTACCGGCAACGCCATATAGTTTTCTGCAAAGTCAGCATATACTTCCAGCATCTGTTTGGTCTCAGCGATCGCTTCTTCAGCAGTAGCGTGCGCTGTATGACCTTCCTGCCACAGGAACTCAGCTGTACGCAGGAACAGACGGGTACGCATTTCCCAGCGTACAACGTTCGCCCACTGATTAATCAGCAGCGGCAGGTCACGGTAAGACTGGATCCAGTCTTTATATGTATTCCAGATAATCGTTTCAGAAGTAGGACGAACGATCAGTTCTTCCTCCAGTTTAGCTTCCGGATCTACCACCAGTCCTTTCACATTCGGGTCCGGATTCTGCATCAGACGGTGGTGTGTCACTACTGCACATTCTTTGGCAAAGCCATCTACGTGCTCAGCTTCTTTACTGAGAAAGCTTTTGGGTATGAATAAGGGGAAATAAGCGTTCTGATGTCCTGTCTCTTTGAATTTCGCGTCAAGCACGTCTCTCATGCCTTCCCAGAGGGCAAAACCGTATGGTTTTATCACCATACAACCTCTCACAGCAGAATAATCTGCTAATCCTCCTTTAAGAATCAAATCATTGTACCATTGTGAATAATCTTCAGAACGGGCTGTGATCTCTTTACTCATATGATAATTGAAATATTTATAATCTTGTCTGGTACAATATATTAATTTGGCTTAATATTTGCACTAAATATATTACCAAAAGGTAAAATGTCACAAACCTACATGAAAATCAGAAACGTGCAAACAATTTGATAAAATATTATGAGTGGTTAGATATTATTGTAGCATTAACCTTTCTTTGAGTTAAAATAGTGTAAATTTACTATAGAAATCAGGCTAAAAAATTCCGACAATGAAATCAATTCCATACCTTGCTTTGTTGGCTACGCTTATATTAGGCGGTTGCTCCTCAGCATACAAAACCACGCAAACGCCAGATGACGTTTACTACTCTCCGAGAGTGAAACCCGACTACGGAGGTAACAATAATCGCAACGATGATAACGTTGCTTATGCAGATACAAATGGTGACGGTACCTATGTTACATATGATGATGAGGATCAGGGCGATTACTCCCGTCGTATAGACATGTTCAACCGTAATTATAAAGGTTCTTACTACGATTACTATTCTCCGAACGTATACTCATCAGGTTTCTACGGTAGTCCATACTACGGTAGCGGCTGGGGTATGAGCGGCTTCTATGGTTCTCCGGGCTGGGGCGGTGGATGGGGTTACCCATACTACGGTTCTTACTGGGGTCCTTCTCTCAGCATCGGCATTGGCTACGGCTGGGGCGGTGGATGGGGATACAACCCATGGAACAGCTGGGGTTACTATAGCCCATGGTACGGTGGTTACTACGGTGGCGGATACTACGGTTATCCGGGTTACTGGGGTGGTCATGGAGGTGGATACTACGGTTACTCTTCTCCAGGTCGTCGTACACGCGGAAGCTTTGGTTCTTCCTACCCTACCAGAGTTGTAGGTGGTACTACTCCTAATCCAGGTGGCCGTACCGGCAGAACTGATTATACACCTTCCAGAAGAACAGTCGGAACTAATCCTGGTGGTCGTGTTGTAACAGGTGGTTCTAACTCAAACAGTGGTGGCAGAAACAGTGGTGATGGTTATTACACACCAAGAAGATCTTTCACACCTTCAGCCGGCGAACGTCCTGTAGGTAATGACGGCGGTGGTCGCAGCAGCGGTTCATACAATCCTCCTACAAGATCTTATCAGCCTTCACAACAGCCACAACGTTCTTATACTCCGGCTCCATCTTATAGCCCGCCTACCAGATCAGTTGGCGGTGGTGGTGGAGGTTCTGTTGGCGGCGGCGGCGGTGGTAGCCGTGGCGGACGGGGCAGAAACTAATCTTACAAATGATTTGATCATTGATATTCTTAACTGTACCCTGGTCTAAAAGCCAGGGTATTTTTTAACCCTTACCCTTTAATTCTACTATATGATTAAAAGAATGGTGGTTGCCATTGCATTGACAGGGACATGTGTTTCCCTTCATGCGCAAAATATAGACGACGCTTTAAGATTCAGCACCAGTTCACCTTCAGGTACAACAAGGGGTCAATCGATAGGTAGCGCACTGGGAGCGCTGGGCGGCGAGCCGTCTTCTATGTATGCGAACCCTGCTTCAGTCGGTTTTTTCAGAACAAATGATTTCTCCTTTACAGTAGGCCTTCAGAATATTAACAACAAAGGTACCTACCTCGGTACTACAGACAGCGACAACAAGTTTATTCCGCTTGTCTCCAATATCAGCATGATATTCGGTGGCAGGAGAAAAAGACCAGATAGTAAATGGCAGAACTTCAGCTTTGGGCTGGGGCTGAACCGTACACAGAATTACAATGAAAGAATTTATTATACCGGCGATAACAGAAGTTCGTCTCTTTCACTGAACTACTACCTTGACGCGGAAGCTGCAGGTGTAACTGATCCGGACAATGAACTGGGTGGTTCTTCGACTATCGGCTCACTGGCACATACGTCTGCACTCGCCTATCAGACCGGGCTGATCTCTCCTTACCTGGATGGTAATAACCAACCGGATGGTTTCTTCTATTCTGCAGCACAGGCGACAGACAGAAGCATCTATGTTAAACAGGAAAATATCATCAATGCCAGAGGCGGTTCTAATGAAATATCATTTGCGTTCGGTGCGAACTATGATGATAAAATGTACCTCGGTGGTAGTGTGAATATTCCAACCATCACCTACAAACATGACAGGACCTGGAAGGAAACCAATCTGAACACCACTGCTACAGATCTGAATAGCTTCGATGTGACAGAAACGCTGAAATCAGAAGGTACAGGTATTAACCTGAAAATAGGTGGTATCTTCAAACCGATCAAATCACTCAACCTCGGTGCGACTTTCCATAGCCCATCCTGGATGACATTCACTGATACTTACAGAACAGATATGACTACCTCCACCAAAACATTGGGTGTACGTTCCTTCTCTTCTGTAGATACTTACGACGGCTATTCTGACGAATCCAAATACACGCTCAGAACTCCATGGAAAGGCATATTAAGTGCGACTTACCTGTTCAGTCCTTCTGCTGATACCAGAAAACCAACAGGCTTCCTTTCCTTCGACTATGAGTATATGGATTATACATCCATGAGATTGCGTTTCCGCAATGACCAGTCATTTGACAAAGCTGATTCAGATGCGCGCAATGAGGCGATTAAAGCTACTTACAAAGGTGTTTCTAACATCCGTGTAGGTGGTGAACTAAAACTGCATGTTATCGCCTTCAGACTAGGTTATTCATTATACGCAAGCCCTTACAAGAACAGCGCGATCGATGGTAAACGTGAATTCTATACCGGAGGTATCGGTTACAGAAATCGTGGTTTCTATATGGATCTGGGTCTGGTATGGGGCAATAATACCCGTTCTAACCAGCCATATGTACTGGCTTCCAATGCTGATCCTGAGGATCATTATACAACTCCGGCAGCAGCTTCTATTAAGAGCCAATCTACTAATGTGAATGCAACTTTCGGATGGAAGTTCTGATAATTCAGCATCAGGAATGATAAAAAGAAACGCGCTTCAAGTAACTTGAAGCGCGTTTCTTTTAGACCAAAATATTGACTTGTAATTCCTGATTTATAATTTGCTGACCACGTCCTCCAACAACCCCTCTCCTCCTTCATACCATTTAAAGTCCGTATCTTTTTTAAACCATGTCAATTGTCTTTTTGCATATTGACGGGTATGAATAATGATCTGCTCAACTGCTTCTGCCCACGATATTTTCCCATCCAGATAATCAAACACTTCTTTATATCCCACCGTCTGCAATGCATTGTGTGCATGGTAAGGCAATACTGACCGTACTTCTTCCAGCAATCCTTCTGCCACCATCATATGCACCCTACGGGCAATATTATCATGTAGCCTTTCTTTAGGCAGTGTAATGGCTGTTTTTATGATATTAAAATCGCGTTTTACCACGTTCCCAGTCCGGAAACTGGTAATAGATTGTCCGGTAGCATACAAGACTTCCAGCGCCCTCATTAAACGATGTGGATTCTGTGTTTCCGCAGTAGCATAGAAACCCGGATCTTTCTCCTGTACTTCCTGTTGCAGCCAGCTCATTCCTTCCTGCTCATAACGGGTCTGAATAGACTCACGGACACCGGGAGGGATAGCAGGCATATTATCCATGCCTTCACAAAAAGCTTTAATATAAAGTCCAGTGCCGCCACACATAACGGCTACATCATTATCTTTCCAGATTTCAGCTGCATAGCTCAGTGCGAGCTGTTCATAAAGACCTGCATTGACTTCTTCCTGTATGGAGTGGGAATTGATAAAATAATGGGGAACTGTCTGTAATTCCTGCGGACTGGGTTTCGCGGTACCAATACTTATTTCCTGATAACATTGACGGGAATCCGCAGAAATAACGGCCGTATTAAAGTGTTGGGCCACTTCTATTGCTTTGGCCGTTTTGCCCGACGCTGTGGGGCCTGCGACTATAATGATAGACTTCAAAAACTTCCCTATTGAAAATCAGGAATTAAAGATTAAGAATTAAGAACGCTGCCAGTTACTGCAATAATCCTTAATTCTTAATTTTCAATTCTTAATTGATTTAATACATATCGTCGTTGCCCTGATCTTCACCGCCATCGTCTTCTGAGTCGGTGTTATCTTCTTCTCCTTCTTCCCCAAAGCCGTCTTCGCTCATGCCCTCTTTATTGAGGTCATATTTCTCCTCCATTTCAACGAGTTTATCACCTACGAGACCTTTGGTACCGTACTGGCTTGGTGCGAGACCTTCTTTTCTGGTGCAGAAAGGATAGGCAATTTTTGAGTTTTCGTCTTTTGACACACCGATCAGCTCTACAAGGAACGTCCAGTTTTTCGCATAGTCATACAGGTATATGAACTTCTGGTTAGGCGTCTTTACAGCTGCGGCTATAGGCGTTTCTTCCATCAGGAGCGGTTCAACCTTACGTGCAGCGCCATCCTGTTCAAGAATGATCTCTCTGCCCCGTTGCCAGTTATCATTGCTACGGAAAAAAGTCGCTTTATGTTTATTGTCAAATTCGAATGACTGTAAAATAGTTTGATGAAATTGTAAAAATGTCTGGTCCGGTTTAATGGAAATATCCCTGTACACACTTTCATCTTCTTCCCAGTAAACTCTGAATTTCAAAACAGGCATGACAATAAAGGATTTTATTAATAATCTGGTATTTCAGGACTAAGTGATATGTGCAAACATCACACCCAATCCTGAAAAAGGGCAATGTTAACATTAATTAACACTACTAAATTAACATTTTTATTTAACTGGTGTCAAATCCATTGATTTGGCTTTTTCAAGCAGGAACGCATAAGCGGCATCGTAGGTATTGGGGATTACCCCATCCAGGATTGCTTCACGAATGGCACTTTTAAGGTCACCCACTACTCTCGACGGCGACAAACCAAAGGTTTCCATGATCATTTCTCCGGTCACCGGGGGTTGCCAGTTACGAATGCGATCACTTTCCTCCACTTCTTTCAGGCGTTGACGTACCAGTTCAAAATTTTCGAGGTAACGCTTTACTTTTGCCTTATTCTTGGAAGTGATATCCGCTTCACAAAGCATCATCAGTCCCTCAATATCATCACCTGCATCAAAGAGCAATCTGCGTATAGCAGAGTCGGTTATATTTTCTTTTGTAACACTGATGGGGCGCAGGTGCAATTCTACCAGTTTCTTTACCAGCCGCATATCTTCATGCAGGGGCAGTTTCATTTTGGTAAATATGCGGGTCACCATTTTCCCTCCTACTGCATCATGTCCGTGGAATGTCCAGCCATGTCCCGGTTCAAAACGTTTAGTGGCTGGTTTACCGATATCGTGCAACAGGGCAGCCCAACGCAGCCAGAGGTCCTTCGTATTGCGGGCGATATTGTCCACCACCTGCAAGGTATGATAAAAGTTGTCTTTATGGCCTTTCCCATCTACCGTTTCCACTCCAACCAGATCTACCATCTGCGGCAGTATGATCTTCATAATGCCTGCTTTATAGAGCAGATCCAGTCCTACGGAAGGAACAGGAGACAGCATGATCTTGTTGAATTCATCTGTAATACGCTCCTGAGAGATGATCTTAATGCGCTCTGCATTTTCTTTAATACCTCTGAAAGCTTCATCAGAGATCGTAAACTGTAACTGAGAGGCAAAACGGATGGCACGCATCATCCGGAGCGGATCGTCAATAAACGTCTGTGCCGGTTCCAGAGGCGTTCTGATAATTTTAGCTTCCAGGTCTGCAATCCCCCCGAAAGGATCTACCAGACTACCGTAGTCAGCTTCGTTGAGGCTGATAGCCAGAGCATTGATGGTAAAATCCCTTCTTAACTGGTCATCTCTCAGAGTGCCCGGTTCTACATCAGGGTTACGTGATTCATGACGATAGCTTTCTTTTCTGGCGCCAACAAATTCAATTTCAAGGTCGTTCCATTTCACCTGGGCGGTACCATAGGTTTTGAAGAAGCTGACCTTCGCATTGTCAAAATAACCGGCCACTTTATGTGCAAGGGCTATACCGTCCCCTACACATACCACATCCATATCTTTGGTACGTCTGTTCAGTATTTTATCCCGCACAAAGCCGCCGATCAGGTAGCATGCGACACCCAGTTCATGGGCTGCTAACGCTATCTGTTCCAACACTTTCCGTTCCTGCAAGGTACAGGGAATATCTATAGGCTTTCTACTGATCATAAACGAATAAAACGGCAAAAGTAAGTTTTTTTATCTGATCACCTGAACACTGCCATCTTTCAGCAGCTTGATAATCCTGGAAGCCTGTGCCGGTGTGGTATCGTCCTGTCTGTAGGACACCACATAGTCCACACCATTCCTGATTTCAGGCGATACTTCCGCGAAAATTGCCGGTGATGGCTGTCCGCTGAGATTCGCAGAAGTAGATACCAGCGGTTTCCGGAGACGTTTAATGAGATGACGGCAAAAAGTATCTTTTACGATACGGATCGCTACGGTACCATCACTGTTGATCACATTCGGAGCGAGGTCAAGAGCTCCTTCATAAATAACGGTTGTAGGTCTGTCAAATCCGGCCAGAATATCTGCGATTTCCGGACTGGGATGCGCCACATATTTCAGCAGATCTCTTACATCTGCCAGCAGGATCACGAGGCTTTTTGCCTCGGGGCGATCTTTGAGTGTAAATACTTTTTTTACTGCCGCTTCATCGGTTGCATCACAACCTATGCCCCAGATTGTATCTGTGGGGTACAGTATCAGTCCTCCGCTACGTAGTACCTGCAAAGAGGCGTTTATATCATTTTCAAATTCAATCATAACTTATAAACTTTCGTAGACCTTCATTACACCGGCCGCACATTTTTCACGGCTGAATAACTGAGCGTGTGCCCAACCTTTTGTTCTCATTGTTGCTGCGAATGACGGCTCCCGCAATACTTTCCGCATGGCATCTGCAATAGTTGGCGGTTGCAACGGATTCACATACAGTGCTGCATCTCCACCTGTTTCCCCAAAACAGGAACCTGCAGAAGTGATAACTGGTGTTCGACTCCAGAGTGCTTCCAGAATAGGAATACCAAAACCTTCAAAGATAGAAGGATATATCAATGCCTGCGCACCCTGATACAATAAAGGCAGGTCTGCATCTGCGAGACGCGCTTTTTCATTGAGCCAGATGATACGGTCAGACATGCCGTGTTGCGCTACAAACGTCTTTACTTTCTTCTTATAGCTGCTCCCACCGCCCAGTACAACAAGCGGAAGATCTATATCTCCTTTCAGTTGTAGCATGGCGTGAATAATGCCCATCAGGTTCTTACGTTCGATGATGGAACCTACGTAAAGAAAGTAGGAGTCCGGCAGACCATATTGTGCTTTCATCTGACGGATCTGGCTTTCGTCGTGTGTTACGGCAAAAGATTCATCACAACTCTGATAGACAACTTCTATTTTTTCGGCAGGTGTTTTATAGTAGTGAATGATGTCCTGTTTCGTTTGTTCACTGATAGCAATGATCTTATCTGCGTACTGGCAGGCATATTTTGCCTTACGGCGGTACGTCTGCACATCGATGGGATTATATTGTCCCGGATAGCGTTCGAAGATCAGATCGTGCATGGTCACAACGCTTTTCACACCGCTTGTATGTATACCAAAAGGAATTTCGTGACTCAGTCCGTGGTAAATATCAATGCCTTTTGCTGCCAGTTCTCCTACCACATATTTACTGCGCCAGGCGCTGCGAAACCAGCGATGCAGGCGTTTTTCAGGCAATACAGATTGCATATTGGAGAAAGCGGCCGTCTGATAAAGCGTAGTCAGCTTAGGTGCATAGAGATAATAACTGTGCTGCGGAAAGTAGGTAGCCAGAGAACTTATCAATGTGCGACTGTAGTTCCCCAGTCCGGTATTATTCTGGTAAGCCCGCTTTGCGTCGAAGGCAATATTCATAGCATTGTTTAAAGGGAAGTAAAGGTAAGGAATCGCTGCCAGCTTGCAACTACTAACATGTTTTCCTTATGTTTGCAGAAAATTTCAACGATGGAGCTACAAGAATTAATAAAAGCGGCCTGGAATAATCGCGCTTTGCTGCAGGAATCACAATACAGTGATGCAGTAAAATGTGTGATCGAGGCTGTAGACAAAGGCAAAACAAGAGTGGCTGAACCTGGAGAGAACGGTTGGAAAGTAAATGAGTGGGTTAAGCAGGCCATTCTGATGTATTTCGGCATTCAGTCCATGGAGACCATAGAAGTAGGACCATTCGAGTTCTATGACAAAATGAAGCTGAAATCCCGTTACAAGGATCTGGGCGTACGTGTTGTACCTCATGCAGTTGCCCGTTACGGTGCTTTTATTGCTAAAGGAGCGATCCTGATGCCATCTTATGTTAACATCGGCGCTTACGTTGACGAGGGTACCATGGTGGATACCTGGGCGACAGTAGGCTCCTGCGCACAGATCGGTAAGAATGTTCACCTGAGCGGTGGCGTGGGTATCGGCGGTGTACTGGAACCATTGCAGGCGAGTCCTGTAATCATCGAAGACGGTTGCTTTGTCGGCTCCCGTTGTATCGTGGTAGAAGGCGTAGTCGTAGAGAAAGAAGCGGTACTGGGTGCTAACGTGGTACTGACCCAGAGCACCAAAATCATCGATGTAACCGGTCCGGAACCAATTGAATACAAAGGTCGTGTACCAGCACGCAGCGTGGTAATTCCAGGTAGTTATACCAAGAAATTCCCAGCTGGCGAATACCAGGTTCCCTGCGCACTGATCATCGGTCAGCGTAAAGCATCTACAGATCTGAAAACCAGTCTGAACGACACCCTTAGAGAATTCAACGTAGCTGTATAAGCTATCTGAAAATATGGAAAAAAGCCGCTTCCTTTATCGGAAAGCGGCTTTTTTTATGTCCCTGTAAGTAATTTTCCCCATTCCCCTGTCCTCTTACGTAGCAGATTGAAAACCCGGGTTCCACGAGCACATGATCCACGTTAGCAATACCCATCACTCATAAAAAATGAAAAACATGAAAATTCCACCGATTGCGGCATTACTCCTGGCCCTTATTATGTCCGGCTGCGGAAAAAAAGAAATCAGTAGTCCGGAAAAGTTGTCCACCGAAACCACGACCAAAGGTCTCGTGACCGCCAGTTCTGTACAACCAGTCCGCTCAGAAGCGCTGTTAGCCATGCAGTGCTATAACAACGCGTTTTACAATCAATATGGCACCTATGGTTCTTCTTTTAAAGCCTATTATT
Source organism: Chitinophaga pinensis (assembly GCF_007896845.1). Taxonomy (GTDB): domain Bacteria; phylum Bacteroidota; class Bacteroidia; order Chitinophagales; family Chitinophagaceae; genus Chitinophaga; species Chitinophaga pinensis_C. The sequence goes on from NZ_VOHS01000027.1 coordinate 68,060, forward strand.
ATTCTGATGTCAACCGTACCGGCAGAATGGACTTCTGGCGACAGGCAGAAGCTATTGAAACACTAATAGACGCTTATAATGTCAACAATGACGCTGACCTGCGTAACAAGATGGTTTACCTCTATAATGGCATGCGGGATGCCTACGGACTACTCTGGACGGCCAATACCTTCAATGACGATGTCATATGGGGCGCCCTGATGTGTGTACGGGCATTTCTCATCACCAATGATGGCGGGATGAAAGACATGGCTAAAAACAACTTTGATATGGTCTGGAACCGTGCCTGGGATACTAACCTTGGCGGCGGACTATGGTGGACCACTGCCAAAGCTACCAAAAATGCCTGCGTCAATGCGCCCGCTGCTATCTGCGCAATGTACCTCTATCAGGTCACCGGTGACGTCAGCTACCGCGATAAAGCCAAAATGATCACTGACTGGATGGTCAGCCGTTTGTATGTGTCCGGCACCGGTGAAGTCAAAGGTGCCATTAACGCCGCCGGCACCATCACTGAAGGCTCCCGCACCTATACTCAAGGCACCTTTATCGGCGCCTGCAGTATGTTACACAACTCCTACCCTTCCTCCAATTTTAAAGCAATGGGTATGAAGGCCATGGACTACACAAAAAATAATATGTGCAACGCACAAGGATTAATGCCTGATGAGTATGACTGCGATGATTGTCAGGGTTTCAAAGCTATCTTTGCACGTTGGGCATGCAGATTTGTAAAAGATCATAATTTGCAGACTACTTATGCCGCATGGTTGAATTATAATGCCGCGGAAGCCTGGAACTACAGGAATTCAAATGGCCTGATGTGGGGACAATGGTGGCGCAGGACGCCGGATAGTTATGTAAATTCATTTGAGACGACCTGCGGAGTGGCGATGATGAATGGCGTGTGGGTGTTTTAAGCTTCTTAATATACTTTGACTATACTTATCCTTCGTTGATGCTACGTTAATAACGTAGCATCAACGAAGGATAAGTATAGTCAAAGGCTTATCAAAGCATCTTTTTTAAGAAAAATTTGGCAGATTGGGTTAAATGTTTACCTTTGCACTCCCTGACACGGAAATCAGTTGCCCAGATGGCGAAATTGGTAGACGCACTGTGTTCAGGTCGCAGCGCTCGCAAGGGTGTGCTGGTTCGAATCCAGTTCTGGGCACGTAATGGCTCTGTAATCAATTGATTTACAGAGCCATTTTTAATTTATGCTTGTCAATTTTTCACAGGTTTTAACCCTTTCTACCACTATTATTGACAATCAATTGACAAGCAAAATGACAAGCAGAAATTGTCTTACCTCGCAACAGATTCCCGTCCTAAATGGTCAAGCGGGAAATTACACACATCAATCCCAGCAAACGAGAATCGGGCACGTCTTAAATGGCAGACCTAAAAATGTAAACATGTCAGGACTGACACGTACGCAGGAAAAATCTCTAAAAATTTCTTCTCCCCCCTTTTTCACTCTTATTATCTCTTTCTATTTGCTATCCCAGCAAACAATTCATCCAAGGCCACAAAACTGCGGCACGGCACGTACATTGATCATTGTAAACCTATAACCCAAAAGCCACAACGATATGAACATAGGATCTTACCTAAACAGAAAAAAGGACAAAAGAATTTACTATTACGATTATGGACGCGGGCCGGGGAAAAGGCCCGCGGTCGGTGTGTTTACTTATACAAAGCCACAAAACCAAACTCAAAAGAATCACAATAAGCAAGTATTAGACTTAATTGAGGTTAAGAAAAGCCAGACAATAATAGAGCAGCAGTCAATAGGAACTGCCTACATTCCACCCCATAAATTCAAGGCAAACTTTCTTGATTATTATGAAGAATACGTTGAACAAAATAAGGTTGACGGCAATCGAGCATTACAAAATAGCTTTACACAGTTTAAAGAATTCATAAAACGTGATTTCATATCTCCTATTGATATCACGGAAAACATCTGTAAAGAGTTTAGAAAATACCTGCTAGCTAAGTACAATGGCGAAACTCCCCAAGGGTATTACACCAGGTTCAAGTGGGTACTCAATGCTGCAACAAAAGACAAATATTATCAGGAAAATCCAACGGAGGACGTTTCAGCTATTGCCAATCCTAGCACTACATTAAAAGAGAACTTGGAAGTAGAGGAATATCTGGCATTGATTAAAACGCCTTGCTTAAACGAAGAAGTCAGATTTGCATTTATTTTTTGCTGTTACACCGGGCTAAGATGGGTTGATGTCGAGCGTGTATGGGATAATGACATATTGGAGGATGTACTGACAACTCGAATTATACAGAAGAAAACAGGCTTACCGGTCACATTAACGCTTCATCCAATTGCACAAGCAATAATAAAAATACAAAGGAAAAAAAGAGCTAGTACGACCGGTAATAAAAAGCTCTTCCAGATTCCAGGTCGGAATGGTTGTAATAAAATACTTGAACAGTGGGTTGCAGCGGCAAAAATACTAAAACGAATTACTTGGTCATGTGCAAGACTGTCGTTCGCAATATTACTTAGGGATGCTCTAGTGGATGATGTTACTATAGCCGCCTTAATGGGCCATGCCACGCCTAAGCAGGTAAATAAAACCTACAGGCGGTATCGAGCGAAAGATCAACTTGCAACTATCATGAAATTGCCATCTGCCGACATTGATAAATATTTTCTTCATTTGCCTGAGTGAAAGTCACTAAAAGTAAAAAGGTGTCCACGGTGGACACCTTTTTACTTTTAGTGACTATAGAATATTCTTCCTATTTCCTTTTGCGTGGTAATTGCATTACTATAACCTTTTCCCCGTTTAGCATTTTTTCGATATCTTCTCGTTTGTAGTAGCCGTTATCATTTTTAAACAATCCATATTCTTCACACTTTTTTGCAAATTGTGTCCGTCCAAGATTGCAAAAAATAAGAGCTTCCTCAGGCTTTAAAAATGGTTTGAAGCAGAGTGCTATGGCTCTCATTGTAACTAATTCCTCTTGTTTTATCATATTAGTTCTTTTTTCACAAATATGATGAACGTCCGAAAACTGCTTCGTCGGTTTTATTTGATATCGTGCATAAGGGAATAAATACGCACACTATTAATCAAAATTCAATACTTTATCTCATACTCCATAATCGTCTAATAATGGTTAAACAAGCCGTTTCAACAAACTGATGTTAGAAATTAAGGATGTGAACATCTAATAGTTAAACATTTCTTTGTAAATTTCATTGTTAAAGACTGTGATTGAATAGCCTGCTTTAAGATATTCGGGAACAAATATCCTCTGCATTTCAATAGTATACTTATAATTCCTATAAATACTTGTCAGTATATTTTCGTAGGCATCTGTGTCTAGCAGGTCAAATTTGAACTGCTTACTTTGAACAAAAAGATTTTGATAGGCTGATTTATCCGATACTTGGTAGCAAAAATAGCGCTGCGTTTGTTCCAAAAAGTAAAAAGTCAATCTCTCTTGGCTAGTTAAACCGGAACTTTTGATCCAGATAATTTTGGTTAGGCTATCATAACCAACTACCTCCTTCTCGCTTCCACCAAAGTTCCAGTCCTGAGTTTCCAAATATTCAGTAGCATCGCCTAAATCTTTTTCTGACAATATTAACAATTGGCTCATTCTTAAACTTTGGCATTTCCCCCTGAGAGTATTCATAGAGGATATAATATTAACATATATGTAATATATCTCCGCATTGTAAGCATGCACTTAGCTGTTTGTAATAATAAGTTCGTATTTCGGTACTATAATTATCTGAAATCATTTAAAACACGCGAAGAACATAAGTTGTTTTCGTAAAGAATTGGTTAATGCCCTGTTAAATACTAAATTATTTAGTTAGGTTTGTGCTAATAAATTTAGCATACAATGGGGGCTTTAATGAAATCTGAGGGAGCGTCAGCTCAATGGCAATTCTTTGCTTTGAAATTTAAATTTATCGATTTTGGGGTTCCTGCTGGGTTTCCTTCTCCTGCCCAAGATCATAGTGAGGAAGATATAGATTTAGCTAAATTCTACAACCACATCCTGATTCGTCATTTATTATAAGAATCAAGGGAACAGCATGGAGGAGGCCAATATGCCAGATGGGTGCCTAGCTATTGTTGATAAAGCGATCCGACCCTATAGTGGATCGATTGTCGTTGCTGTTCTTGATGGAGAATTTACTGTAAAAAGATTCGTAAAGCAGGGAGGCGTGATTATGCTTCACCCGAAAATCCAAACTTCCGTCCAATTATAATAACAGAAGAAATGCAGTTTCAGGTTTGGGGAGTGGTTACGCATGTTGTTGTTGATTTAAGGAAGTGACAATGATTGCA
>NZ_VOHS01000028.1 GCF_007896845.1 Chitinophaga pinensis
TCTGCGCAGACTCAAACTGGAGCAGATAGCACTGTATCAGCTTCACCGTATCGACCCTAAAGTACCTGCAGAGATCAGCTTTGACTTCCTGGCGAAAGCACGCAACAAGGTAAAATAAACACCTCGGATTATCTGAAGTGTCCGTGGATGAATTAAACTCGCTCAGCAACATTTTAAGGTAGTTTCTGTACAGAACCGCTATAGTGTACTGGATCGTCAATGGGAATCAGTATTAGAATATTGTAAGTCGAGAACATCGCTTTCATTCCATGGTTCCCGATAGGTGGCGGTATGGTGCAGCTGGAGAAAAACTGCAGAAAATAGCTGACCGTAAACAGATACGATGCATCAGCTGGCATTAGCGTGGTTATTACATCATGCAGATAATATTCTGTTGATACCGGTACATCCCATGTTGCTCACCTTGAGAGAACGTAAAGGCAGCTACTATAGAATTAACGGCTGATGATATGAAGGAAACGGTCTGGTTTAGTAAATAATATTACAAACTGATCAGACAATAAAGCTGTCATTACTGACAGCTTTATTGTCTGCATATCAAAATGTTATAACTTCTCAAAAATCCGATACTGATTCCTCTGAAACAATCATCTGCGCATCCATCCTCTACATACCCACAACTTGAGATCATCCCGTTATTCTTTGCTTCAAAATAATCTTCACATTATCACGCTTTTTTCAGCCAATCATTCTTTGCGCTACCATAGATATCATCCAATGTGAATAATCCCGCGCCATCAGTATGGGATCCCAGACCAGAAGCATCCTCCTCCCATTGTATACGGACCACCTGCTGAGAACTGCCCCATACGGGTTTCCTTATGCACATGAACGTCCTGTGACACTCCTTCCCGTACAGTAATAATAGTTTCAGATGCCGTACCTGTCCAGCTGCCCGTTGCTACCATATAACGGTAGGAATTACCGGAAGATGCTTTAAAGCTTGTCCAGGCTTTTCACTTTTGGAATAATCGTCTCCATACTCCATGTCTTTCTTACAGGATATAAACAATGAGGCGATTAACAGCAGAATAAGAGGGTAAATGTTGATTTTCATAACAATGCGGGTTTCAAAGTATAACGGGCAGAAGGGTGTAAAGTTACATTTAATGTGTAATCCTGTTTTGTGCCGGATCAGTATATTTTACATATATCGATTCCCCCTTTTTACTATTTTTACAGACAGTTTATTACAAACCAATGAAGAGAGTTCCATATATTCTTATGTATATCATACGGTGGCCGCGTGGTGCATGTTATTCTATCAATTCATGACCCCGGTAAAAGACGGGCTATATTGTCGTTACTCACCAGCTGTGCGTTCTATAGCTTAATCTGGGCGGTAATGGTATCTCTCTTTCAACGCCTGTTCGGATGGAGAGATATGGCATGTTATTGCTTCCTGTGGCAATATGATCATATTTCTGTTGGGAATGGACAAGTCTACATTCTTGTTTATGATCGGACTGATGTTGATCAGTGTGTTGGTCTCGCTGACGAAAATATTTGCGTACAGAAGAAAGAATCCCCGCTAGTCCGCATTCATCTTTTAAACACAAGAGGTCGTCCTGTTCTGGGCGACCTCTTGTGTTTAAAGATAAAAGACATTTACAAACTAAACGCATAGCCCACTACAACTACAGCAGCACCCGTTTTATTGGCGCCGTTCATTTTATCTTTCTGAATATCTATAAATCCGTAATTGCCGCCTCCTTCAATAAACCACTCCCCTTCCCTACCGTACAAGCGACACCTACTGGCCGCTGATACCAGCATTAAATCCACGCAGGTCGTCTTTTATATCCTCTGTATTATCAAATGACTGAGCTCCTCCAGTAGTGCTTGCTGATGCCTTCATCAAGGTACACCGGACTGGATCCTGTAGTTTTATTTTTTGCAGATAACAGGAAGCTGGCAAAAGGTCCTGCCGCCACATAGATATTCCGCGGCATTTATCGGGAAATGATATTTAGCGAGTATAGGTACCATCAGGTAATTAAACTTCGCCTCACTTTTATAATCCGCATACAAATATTGCGGTGCCTGTCCCGGCGGGAATAAAGCTTCCATTTGCGGAGGTACGGTAAAAGCCTGATTCCCATCTTTTTTACCTCCTTGTGAAGAGTATTCCAATTGTGGCTGAATAGAGAAATGTTTAGAAAGATGAATTCAACATGAATAGCTGCATCAGGGCCTAAGCGGGAACCATAACCACTACTGATAGGATTCTCTCCGTCGCCGGAAGTCAGATTGGGGATACTGAGTCCTGCCTTGATACCAATATCAATGCGGCTTTGTGCGAAAGAATGATGCATGATCAGAAAGGTGGTGCTAAACGCAAGCCAGTAGATAGCCTTTTCCATTCTTTAAGTTTTTGGTGTTAATAGTGAACGTTGAGAAAGAACTTATGGGGTTTCCTTTTGGAATTACAAATTATAAGTATCCGAAGATAGCAAAAAAGGGTAAACCGGACAGTACAATACACACTATACGAACCTGGATGTCTTAAAAATTCCTTATAATTTTCATGATCTGACCGGGAAATGTGGTTTTATGTACTTTTCTTTCAGTAATCCAGTATTATGGCAAACAGCAGTAAATCACCACATCCTCAATACGTCCACCAACCTGCTGGGCTTTTGTTTAATTGTGCTGACCTCCATCAAGGTCATGCACTTTAATCATAGTACACTGATTGATGAGTACCGGCATAGCAGCATTCTTTTAATGGCCAGCTGCTTTCTTTCCTTCCTGTCTATGCGTGCGGAAGGCAGCCGTAGCAGCGAGCGTATGGAAAAGATGGCTGATTATGTGTTCCTGATTGCATTGATCTGTGTAAGTGTGACCATTGTACTGGTCTCCTTTAACATTATCTCATAAGATCCTGGCGGTCTTTCTCTATTTATAAGTCTTGAAAAGGCGATCCCATATACTGGTGTAAAAGCCAAAATTGTGCTGTATATCCTGATGGTGATTGTGGTGAAAAGTAGAAGTACCCAGATATTTAATCAGCGGCATCCGCAAGATCCTTTCCGGTAGAGGCTCTATCCCCAGATGACCTGCCAGTCCGAAGATAACGTTGATGGTCAGGTAGATCACAATAGCGTAGATATTGAATGGATAGACTATCAATAATAGCAGCCACAAACTACCAAAACCAAATGTTTCAACAGGATGAAGCACGAACAGGTCTATCGGCTTTGGATCAACAGCTTCATGGTGCAGATGGTGCACCGCTTTATACAGGAATGTTTGTGAATAGCGATATGAAAAACATACATCACAGGTCCATAGCCATAAAGAGCAAAAGAAATCCAACAGTATACCCCATGAAATACCCATGGCAATCTTGATAATCCCATGTTTCCACAACCAGAAACCGACATAGGTGATGATGGTATTGATGATATTGGTAATAACGCAAATACCCCATTCTTTTGCCGTATAGGGGCCTTTATAGAAGAAACGGCCTATTAGCAGGACGCCACAGGTGATCATTACATTTTCCAGCAGGAAAATGAGCCAGACATACCGGTGGGTAATATAGCAGATAGTTGAGTAGTGTTTCGATATTCACAATAATGTAATCTAAACAAAAGCTATCTTTATGTATCCCTTTAACTTTTATTCCTATGAGAGATCTGTTGGCGCTTAGCTTTGGTTATCTCGGATGCCTTTTCACCGGATATGCATTTGCTATTATATTTTGCTGATCGGCGCCCGCCATATTGATTTCCTGCGCAACAATAAGATAAGACTGCTGGAAGCTTCCAATATAACTGCAGCCTTCATAGGTATACTGCTTGTTGTCATACTGATAGCTGAACTGATCTGGCACTATTACTATGATCCGGCTGATGGTCATGTGTTTTTCAGTTATCGCTTCAGAGCCTATCTCCCTGCATGATATTACTAACCGGCACAGCTATGCTGTCGCTCTCTGCCAGAATACGGCAAAGCATAGCGGTCACACTGTTGCTGATTGTGTTGTTCAATATAAGTTGGATGGTAGAAACTATCTGGAAGACAATCACGCGTTTCTACGGCGATCATCTTCCCGGTAGCTGGTCGTATTATGTTGCCCCCTGGTATGAATACGTCCTGTTTTTATTACTATACACTGTTGTATTCCTGATACCAACATTGCTGGTATTTAAAATACGGGAAGCCTGTAAAAAAGGCTGAGGCCTGCTTTATTTCGCAGATAGCGCAGCCAGTAATTTCTCTGCCGTAGGGGCAGCAGAAGCAGGATTCTGTCCGGTAATCAACAGGCCGTCCTGTACTGCAAATGGGCCCCATGGGGTTTCGCTTTTCTCATATTTAGCGCCACGCGCTTTCAACATGTCTTCCAGAGAGAAAGGCACAACGTGGGTCGTCTGACCGGTTTGTTCTTCATTGTTGGAGTAGCCGGTAACTGTTTTACCATTGATAAAGTAAGCGCCGTTCTTTGTTTTGATATTCTTTAAAGCTGCCGGACCATGACAGACAAAAGCAACAGGTTTTTGCTGTGCAATAAATGCCTGAATGAGGGCAATTGATGGTGCATTTTCGGGCAGGTCCCACATAGGCGCATGTCCACCGGGATAGAATACAGCATCGTAGTCTTTCGCGTTAACAGTGCTCAGTTTTACCGTATTATTCAATGCTGCCTGCGCCTGTGCATCCCCCAGAAATTGTTTTGCGGATGGCGTCAGAAAATCAGGTAATATGCTTCGGGGATCTACGGGCGCTTTACCTCCATTGGGAGAAGCAATCGTCAATGCAATATTATTTCTTTTAACAGGTAGTAGGGAGTTGTAAACTCTTCGAGCCAGAGTCCCATTTTAGTACCATCTTTCAGTGCGGAAAATGAGGTCACCACGATGAGTACTTTCTTTGTTTTCTGTGCGAATACGCTTGTTGTGTGTAGTGCCAGTAAGGAGAACAGGGCCATCAATGCTGTGACATATTTTATCTTCGCTTGCATATATTTATTTTTCACAAAGCTACATTTAGGTGCTACCTTGCGACAAGGACCTGCATCACAGATTTGATGTGATGTAGATCACATCAAATCTATTCACCATTGCGTTCAACTGAGCTTATGTATCCGGCGCTGAGAAAACATTTTGCTGAATTAGCGGATCTGACTGATGTCGAATATGAACGTATAGTGGCTTGCTTTAAAGAGAAGCGGTTTAAAAAACACGCCATCATTCTACATCAGGGCGACCCTGTCAATCATGAATACTTTGTAATGAAAGGCTTATTGAAAACTTTTCTGGTAGATGATAACGGCAAAGAGCATATCCTGCAATTCTCCATGGAAAACTGGTGGGTATCAGATTATCAGGCAATGCATACCGGTGCCCCCTCCTCTTTTATTATTCAATGTCTCGAGGATGTTGAGTTGTTGTATATGTCTTATGATGACCGGAAAAGGCTGTGTGACGAGATCCATCAATACGAGCGTTTCTGCAGACTGAAAGTCACTTCCGGCTTTATCAGTATGCAAAACAGAGTGATGGCCCTGTTGAAGAATGATGCGCAGTCGAGATATCAGCAGTTATTGAATCAGTACCCCACTTTAGTCCAGCGTGTGCCTAAAGCAATGATAGCCGCCTACCTCGGCGTAAGCAGAGAAACTTTGAGCAGGTTGCAGGTATAAACACTATTATTCTGCCAGTTGATCTATGGCGTCTTCCGGAATATCGAAATACAGATAGGTGATATTGATGTTCAGCACTTCTTTCATCGGGATGATCAGGTAATCTCCCTTCACAGGCATGGAGTCGCCTGTATGCTGATCATAAAAGCTGGACTTACCGGCTTCCACATGCGGTTTATCTGATCTGAATTCTTTTCGCAGATCTCTTTTCACAGCACGTTGCAACACGATATAATCCAGTTCAGTAGATTTTGGTTTATAGTAGTATTTCACAAGGATCCCCGAATACAAAATACTGGCTTCCTTTGTATTGGCCAGTACATCCAGATATACGAGGTCAATGTTGGATACATTGCTATGTTCACCGGAAATGTTCAGAATATCTCCTTCAAATGCTTCATACCATTCATTCCCCAGACCAAATAAACGGGATACCAGCTTCCATTGCAATTCCAGTTTATTGATGAGAAATCCCAGTACACCACCAAGAAAAATGGCCATCAGGTTATATCCCAAAAATTTGATGATATCCGGACCCAGTATGGCGTTATTCAGATTGAATCTTGAGTTGGAGTAAATGATATTGAGTATCAGGTCAAACTTCACAGTTACATTGAACAGACAGAAGCACAGCAGGATAATAATATGGATTACAATAGGTACCACTGTGAATACCCATATAGAATCAGTAATTGATAAAGTTGACAGCAGTCCTTTCAGATTTTCGAGGCGGTTTACAGCTAGTCTGAAGGATATTGCAGGAAGAAATAACAACGTAAGGATAAAAGCACCTAATGCTAAATTCATTTTTTGAGGCAGATATGGCTAAATATGGATATCGGGTTACATAGAAGTCACTTTGCGTACCCTTACTTCAAGGTCACGCTGAGATCTTCCATCATTGATGGCAACATGAAAAGGAATAGCAACGCCATTGGATAATTGTTTGAAATTATTCACAACAGCTGCAATTAATGCATTAGAAGCCTGTGTACTCTTTAAGAAGGCAGTACCCTTTTTGCTAATTTTTGCTTTCATGATACCCAAATATAAGGGTTTTTCCTGCAAAGCAGCAATCACCCACATAAAACCCTGTTTAACAATCAGATACAATAAATCTTTACCATTTACTATAACGGTATTTCTCCCCTTTTCTGATAGCACGCCACAAAAATAATTTCCTGTTTTATGTCAAACAAACCTATATTTGCGACAACACGTATCCGAATTATCTAAATTAACTCTTTATGAAGCATCTTATCATTATAGGTGGTGGTTTTTCAGGATTCTGGAGTGCCATGAGCGCTGTCAGACAAAGCCGGGAAATGGGAAAAACGGCAGATCTGAAGATCACCGTGATCAACAAAGACAATTACTTAACCAGTCGCCCGAGATTGTACGAAGCACATCTTGATACTGTACGAACCAATATCCAGCCCCTGCTGGAACCATTGGGTGTCTCACTGCTGACCGGTCTGGTAACAGATATTCAGCCGGCACAGCATAGTCTGACTCTGGAACAGGATGGTCAGCAAAAAACATTAACGTATGATTATCTGATCGTTGCAGCAGGTAGCAGATTAAAACGTCCTGATATTCCGGGAGCAGAAAGCATCCATCATATTGACGATTTTCAGGGTGCTACGCGGTTACACACGCATATTGCCCAACTGGCAGCAGGTGGTTTTAAAGAAAATGGCGCTGATACTGTTGTGGTAGTTGGTGGTGGATTAACCGGACTGGAGATTGTGACAGGTGTGCAGGATATTGTCAATAAATATGCTGACCGGCAGATAAAGGTCGTATTGATTGACCGGCAGGGTAATGTGGGCGGCGCCTATTCTCCTGAAGCCCGGACTTATATTAACGAGGTGCTGCTGCATCAAAATATTGAATTACGTCTCGGTACGCTACCCGTAAAGGTTGACAAAAACATCGTCTATCTGGCTAACGGAGAGCAGATCCCTGCGGGCACCGTGGTATGGACTGCCGGTCTGGAAGCGAGTCCGCTACATGCTTTCTTCAATGGCGACAAAGACAATATGAACAGACTTGCCGTTGACGAATACTTCAAATTACCGGGTTACAACAATATCATGGTAACAGGAGATGCGGCCCTCTCCAAACCAGATGGTGTGAACCATGCACTGATGTCTTGTCAGTATTCCCTGTTTCAGGGCAAGTGGTCTGGCCATAATGCAGTTGCTGATCTGTTTGGTGGAGAGAAACTACCTTATGTACAATCCTCTTATGTAACCTGCGTAGACCTCGGACCGGAGAAGGCATTATTTACGAGAGGATTCGAAAGAAAAATGGAAGCTAACGAAGCAGCGGGTAAGCAGATCAAAATGGAAATTAACACTGTATGGATCGTACCATCTCCTGACCCTGAGGCAAACGTTGCGGCTGCAATCCCGGCAGATCCTGCTTTTTAGCTATCTTTGGGGGATAACCAGCTTAAAATTGTATGCCATTACTGGGAAAAGGTGTTGAATACGCGATTCATTCAATGTATTATCTGGTGGACGCGTCCAGGGATAGTGCCATGACGATTGCGGATATGGCTACATTTCAGAATATCTCGGAAAGCTATCTCGCAAAGATCTTTACCCGTCTGCAGAAAGGAGGGCTTGTACGCTCAGCCCTCGGGGTGAAAGGAGGGTATGTACTGGCCAGACCAGCTGAGGATATCTCGTTCTGGGATATAGCCGTAGCAGTGGAAGGCAGAGTATCTCTCTTCGAATGCCATGATGTACGTTCCGGTTGTGTGATTGGTATGACCAATGGAGGTCAGACAGGTGTATGTACCGTACATGCGGTTTTTCTGGAAGCCAGTCAGAAACTAGAAGCCTTCCTGAAAACAAGGAACCTGCGCTGGCTGCATACAACACTTCAGGGTATCATACCAGACGAAACGAGAGCAGAAGCAGAGAACTGGTTTAATCTTCAAAAGCTCAGAAAGTAAGTTTACCTGCCATATAAAGGCTCTCCTCCCGGAGGGCCTTTTTTATTACCCCAGACGCTGTTAAAAAATTTCTTCCGCTCACATCAAAGTATACCTCCTCTCTGATTGTCATAATAGCAAAACCCTCATTTTTCCTTAAAGTAAACCATTAACTATGCACAAGTTCACGATGCTGATTGCTATCCTGGCTATATTCAGCAGCTGCGCCAAAGACGCGGCATCCACGACTGGTACAGATCCGGCCAACACAGTAAATACCGGAGACCGTAAACCCGCCGCAGAAGCAACCTATATCAGTTTCAGCGGCTATACCTGGGAAGTAAGGAATGAAGCCGGCACTTCCGGCCCGGGCCCCAACTACTGGAGCAGCGCCTCCAGCAACGTATGGGTGGACAGCGATGGCCACCTGCACCTGAAAATAAGAAAAGACCCTGCTACAGGCAGATGGCTTTGCGCTGAAGTAACCACTACCCAGTCTTTCGGCTATGGTACCTATGTATGGAAAGTAGAAGGCGCTGTAGACAAACTGGATAGAAACATCGTACTGGGTCTGTTCAATTACAAATCCGGTGATGACGGTCATCATGAAGTAGACATCGAATTTGCCCGCTGGGGAAATAACGCATGGCCTAATTATAACTATACAGTGTACCCTGCCACTGGTTCAGGTAATGTATCCCAGACTTATGAGCTGGCCCTGAATGGCACCTACACTTCGTATAAGTTCACCAGGACTGCGACGTCCGTAGCCTACAAAGGTTACCATGGACACAACCTTGTTGAAGCAAACTCATTCTTCCCATGGACGACGCCTGCAGGATATAATGTGAGTACGTTATCCCTGCCGGTGCACATGAATCTCTGGTTGTTCCAGGGTAGTGCTCCGTCCAATAATCAGGAAGTTGAAATCATTATACACTCATTCACATTTACGGCAGCGTAAGTGTTTTAAGTCTTGTAATGGAGAGGGTTACGCCTGGAAGGTTTCCACCTTCTGGTTAACCCTTTTCTTATTAAATTAAGTTAGATTTACGGCCAGCAAAGTTTACCCCAAAAACACCACATTATGGCCGCCCACACTATTAATGAAGTCATCCGGCAACTGGAAGACATTATCACTACCTCCACAGATACCAATAGCAGACTTGGTTTCTTCGCCGCCCTCTATCACAAAGTAACCGTCAGAGTACAGGAGGGCATCCTCAATAATGAGTTTGAAGACGGTCCCAGAATGGAAAAACTGGACGTCACATTTGCCAACCGGTACATTGAAGCCGTTCGCCAATATAAAAATGGTCAGACGCCTACCGGTTCCTGGCTGGTTGCCTTTGAAGGTGCCGAGCAATCGTCCGTGTTAGTTTTACAACACCTGCTGCTGGGCATGAATGCCCATATCAATCTGGATCTGGGTATTGCCGCTGTTGAAACATCCGGAGCGCAGGACATACGGCTTATCCGCAGAGATTTTAATGCCATTAATGATATTCTGGGTGCACTGACAGGAGAAGTACTGACAGAAATCAACCGCATCTCCCCTTTTCTCTCCCTACTTGGCCTGAATGCCGGCAACAATGAATCTATTCTGATACAATTTAGTCTGACCAATGCCCGTGACGGCGCATGGCGGTTTGCCGAAGAACTGTCGGAGAAAAAAGGAGCCGACTATACTGCCTGTATCGCAGCAAGAGATACCAGTATCCGGAAACTGGCAGTTGGATTATTACAGCCTGCCGGAAAACTGATCAAATTCACTATGTGGATCATCCGCCTGTTCGAATGGAAAAGTCCCCGCAGGATCATACAGGCGCTTTATACGGCTAAAAGAGCTTATATCCGCGTCTCTGCTCTGCCTGCCGTCTAATATAAAATATAGTTAGTACTGCTATTCTGACCAGTCAACATATCCATTGAAATTATTTTCAAAAAGATTATATAATTTAAGCGCTCAATAAGGATGTTTATAAATTATATCTCACTTATGGATGGCAAGGCTAAAATTATTTTTTTAGCAGATGATGACCCGGAGGACCAGGAGATCCTGAAAGACGCAATTTTAAAACAGGACCCGGCTGCAAATATCTACTCTGTTATGAATGGGCAACAGGCAATTGACTATCTGGTCAATTGTCCGGATAACTGTTTGCCCTCATTACTTATACTTGACTACAAAATGCCAATTTTCAATGCGGTAGAAGTATTGGAAAAGATAGCCAGCGTCCCGCAGCTACAGGATATCCCTAAAGTTGTATGGAGCACTTCTAATCAGGCTGATCACGTCCGGCATTGCCTCGACAATGGTGCAGATCTCTATTTTGTAAAACCTACCAAAACGGAAGACCTGAATAATATGGCCCGCAAAATGCTCAGTATCAGCAAAGACTAATATTTATTCGCAGGGAATATAGATGTCGAAGGTGGCGCCGATTCCGGGTATGCCATGTGCCTTGATCTGCCCGCGATGATTCAGTACGATTTTTTTGCAGATGGCCAGTCCGATACCTGTTCCGGTTATGTCCGGTAGTGTATGCAAACGCTGGAATACATCGAAGATCTTTTCTGCATGGTCAGGTTTGAAACCAATGCCATTATCTGCTACAGACAGCTTATAAGCATTTAGCTCCGGGCCGTTGATAACAAGGTCCTCAACTGGCATCTTCGTTTTTATAGCAGTGATAGTGATCTGAAGATTACGTTCCGGATGATGATATTTGAGCGCATTACTTATCAGGTTATCAAATAGCTGGCTGAACTGGAATGGAATGACGCGCATCACCGGCAATGGATCCAGATGGATAACCGCTTTCAATTTGTCTATAGTAGGCTGGTGAGCCTGCAATACCTCATCTACGATAATATTCAGATCCACTTCCTCCGGTTCTTTAGAAAACGAAGACGCCTTCGAATACATCAGCAGATCATCTATGAGTCCCTGCATACGGGAAGCTGCATTGATCGATCGGGTCAGGTATTCCCTTGCCTTTTCCGGCAATACATCTGCTGCATTATCATTGATATAATTATTGTAAAACTGCACCTTCCGGAGCGGCTCTTTCATATCGTGTGCGGCGGCGTAGGCAAACTGCTCCAGCTCTCTGTTTTGAAATTCCAGATCACTTGCATACTGTCTGATTCTGTCTTCTGCCAGTTTTCTTTCTGTAAGGTCGCGGGTAACTTTTGAAAAGCCAATGATCTGCTGATCCGCGTCATGTAGTGCCGTTATCACGATGCTCCCCCAGAAACGTGTTCCGTCTTTACGCATCCGCCATCCTTCATGTGCAGCTTTTCCGCTCCTCATCGCTTCCGCAATCAATTTATCAGGTAATTGTTGTTTACGGTCCTCCGGCAGATAGAAAACACTAAAATGCCGGCCGACAATTTCAGATTCGTGGTATCCTTTGATCTTTTCAGCACCTTTGTTCCAGTTCTGAATGATTCCTGATTTATCCATAGAGAGGATGGCGTAATCTTCGACCTCCTCAATCATCTTATAATATCTCTCCTCACTCTGTTGCAGCTGTTCATTCAGTTCTGCAAGATGACCAGCACGTATTTCCGCACCTGGCACGATGGTTACAGCCACTTCCTCAAAACAATGTATCAGTCCGATCACTGATCCATCCTGATCTTTTAGCGGAGCGATATTGCCTCTGACAATTACAGAGGTATCATCCGCATGATTGATCGTTGATTTCCAGTCATCTAAGGGTAATCCTTCCTGTAATACTGCTGCAATTACTGTACTATCATGGAATAGGGTCTCACCTGGCGAAGGAGTTCCTCCCCACAATTTTATGGCGCGTGCATTACAACAGATAATGCCACCATTCACATCACACATATAAGCTGCTACTGGTAATTGCTCCAGTAGTCCGGCAGACGAGATGCCGGCTTCACTCAGCAACCTGTTTGCCATTGCAGCGTTAAATCCTTGTTCCATGTCTTGAAAATATACAATCCTATGTTAATTTTAGTTGTGTCGGGAGAGCAATACCTATTTAAATAAACAGTAAGCGGGCCTATCAGTATAACTCGTTAACTTTGCGCCGTTTTTTCCATATAAAATACAAATACTCAAATACTATCACATGAGATTCAACATTGCAACAATGATCGCCCCTGTAGCCATTGCATGCTGCATGGCTGCCTGTAACAATCCGCAGGCTGGTTCTGAACACACTGCTGACAGCACAATTACCAAACCAACTATTACTGAAGAAGCTGTTACTATTCAGGCTGACAGCGTAACCCTCAACAGTGTAGTCGCTTTCAGCAGCGATACAACCGTTAAAAAACCAATCGTACTGATTGTACCTGAGTGGTGGGGACTGGACGATTATGTAAAAGGTCGTGCAAAACAGCTGGCTGAGCTGGGTTATCTGGCCATTGGTATTGACTTTTATGGCGGTGGTAAACATGCAGAAAATCCTGATCAGGCAAAAGCATATGCTACTCCATTTTATATGAACCCTCAGCTGGGCTTCAGCAGATTACAGGCAGCACTGGCAAAGGCAAAAACCTTCCCACAGGCTGATACTACCCGTATTGCTGCGATCGGTTATTGTTTCGGTGGTTCCATGGTGCTGAATGGTGCTAAACTGGGCCTTCCGGTAAATGGCGTAGTAAGCTTCCATGGCGGTCTGCAGACCGTTCCTCCACAACAGGGACTGACAAAAGCGCAGATTCTGGTATGTCATGGTGCTGCTGATCCATTTGTACCGGCACAGGATGTAGCTATTTTCAAAAAACAACTGGATTCCCTGAGCATTCCTTATACCTTTAAGGAATATGCAGGTGCGACCCATGCATTTACTAACCCGGCGTCTACTGCCAATGGCAAGAAATTCAATATGCCAATTGAATACAATGCTGCTGCTGACACCGCTTCATGGAATGACATGCGTGCTTTCTTCGGAGTGATCTTCAAATAAGCGTATTTAAGCACATTTTAATGGAGCGTCTTCAAAAGAGACGCTCCATTTGTTTTTCATGCCCTAACTTTGCAGCGTCAAAAACAAGGGAATGCTATGCGTAAGAAGATTATTCAGTTCAATTATGTAAAACTTTTTGTTGCTTCTGTTATGGCCGGTTTATTATCAGCTTTGCTGGCAAGCGTACTGAAGCATATTACTGAACATTACGAAGAGCATTTCTTTAAGACAATTTCTGCTTCCTCCTACCTTTTCCTCATATTTCCACTGATTGGTCTGGTACTGATACATGTACTTCGCAAATATGCTTTCCGGAAGAAGCCCAATAAAGGCATCAAGGAGATTTATCTGACCCTTGACACCCGCCGCAATGAATTACCCAGCTATAAAATACCATCTCACTTTATCAATGGTTTTCTGACAGTTATCTTCGGTGGTTCAACCGGTGTAGAGGTTTCTACGGTTGTATCTACTGCTACAATCGGGGCTATGACCAGACAAAAGGCATCCATTGCCAACCGCTATAAAACGGAGCTGATATGTGCCGGTGTAGCTGGAGGTCTGACAACACTGTTTGGCAGTCCATTGGTAGGTTTATTGTTCGCTGTTGAGGTAATTGCCCGTAAAGTAACCAAAACCATCCTGCTCAGCAGTATCTCTGCGGTACTGGCGGGATGGGGTTTATTGCAACTGTTACATGAAGAGCCCTTCTTAAAACTTAGCATTACTCACTGGCAGGTGAGCGCGATTCCTTATATCATCGGATTGAGTGTGATAGCTGGTATCATCTCTGTATTCTTCACCCGGACCGTGATTGGTATTAAACACCGTTTTGGTACGATAAAAAAAGATTCAACCCGTATTATTGTTGGTGCAACTATTATTGGCGTGGGTATTTTCATTCTACCGGCTTTATTTGGAGATAGTTATAGCGCTGTTACTGAAATGGTTGGACGTTCTCAACATGAAGTATTTACTATTCCTTTTGGGGTGACTCTACTGGCAATCGTGTTACTAAAACCTATTATTTCTTCTGTCACATTGGGGGCCGGTGGAGATGGTGGCGTATTCGCGCCAAGCATTGTAATGGGTGCTTTATTAGGATTATTACTGGCTACAGTCTGCAATCACTATTTCAATAGCCAGCTGATCGTCGCCAATTTCATTATCATGGGTATTGCCGCAGTATTAAGTGGCAGTATACATGCACCACTGACTTCAACTTCTCTCGCCTGCCGTTTATCCGGCGGCTTTATTCTCGCTGTGCCGGTACTGATCGCCAGTACAGTGGCCAGGTATACTGCCAAAAAGATCTATCCTTATACAGTGTACAGTTATAAAGAGCAACCGGCTCAATAACCGTATCCGAGATCATCGGAACGTCTGGTACCTAACACTTTATAATTCATTTCATCGAGTGCTTTTACCACTTTGGCCCTGTCTTTATACAGAGATCTGTGCTGGTAATTGAAAACACCCAGTCCGATGTGGAACAACACGCCACAGATGACAATGATTTTCAACAACTTGAGCACAAACGCTTTTTTCGTAATCAGCCATTCGTAGCAATAGAATGAATAAATCATTGGCAGCGGCAGCAGCATACAGAAAGTATGTGAAGACGGACCTTTGATAGAAAAGAAGAAGCTTGCGAATACCAGCAGATACGTAAAAAGGTTCAGCCATCTCATTTTCTTCCACTCTTCATTGTCAGTTTTAAAGAAATAAGACAGTATAAACAGGCCTACCTGTGCAAATCCCACCAGCAGCAGGAACAGGAAGAATGGCGCGATCCACATCTGTTCTTTCAGCAATTGCCATTTCTCTTCTGAATTACCCACTACATAAGGTATTTCGAACGCTGCAAATGACCAGTACCTTGTCAGAATGGTCACAGCGTTGCCTATATTTTTCCAGTTAAATACAATGTTAGCGCCCACATTACCCGCCTGCGGATCCGGATGCAGCCATGTCGGTATCAGGGTAAGGGTACCTATCAGTAGTCCTGCTATATAAGGCATCAGACACAACGCGGTTTTCTTAAATCCTGCTGTGCGCAGATAGAACAGAAACCCTATACCTGCATATGGCAGCAGGAGTATCCATGACATGTGCAGCTGCATAATCAGAGTAGTAACCAGTCCCATTACGCCAAAAGCGACCCATGGAGCGATGAATTTATCTTTTGTGATAGGTAATACCTCCAGCAGACAGATAAAGAAAGGAATGGCCAGCGCAATCGCATAGGAAGGGTTTACCACTCTGGTACTGTAGTACAAGGTCCAGGGAGTTGTCATACAGAGTACCCAGATAATCCATGCAGGTACCCCTTTGATACGGCGGGTGATATAATAAGCCAGCAGGGAAAGGCTGGCAAAAGAAAAGATATTCAGGACAATGGCCGGCATTTCCGGCAGTTTAGCAATATAAAAGCCGATACTTACCAACAGTCCCTGAAGCGCACCCGGGATTTGTGTATTGGTATACACGACATCCGGACCGTAAGTAGGCCAGGTACCGGTGGTATAAGATTTCAATCCAATCAGATAGATCTGGAGTTCGTCAGCGAACCAGAATTCGGAGCATAACCCATAAATCACGCGAAAGACAAATAGTGCAAGCAGGAGCAGAAACAGCTGTTTCCTATTCATAATTAGTTGTTTGTTGTAGTTGCGGAGGGGCCAAATTACACAACTTTCCCAATTGTTGTCATGAGAGCAGTCAGGTTACCGGCTAAAACGTTACTGGATCAGGAAGGTAATTTATAGATAAGCCGTATATATTCCGTAGATAAGCCGTATATGATCCATTCTTATAGATACGGATTATCTACGGCTTATCTACGGGGCATCTACGGGAGAAATATGAATTATGGAGCCTTTCCAGTCATTATAAAGACATAAAAAAGGCATGACTGATGGTCATGCCTTTCAATATGATGCTTTGGACGGATTTTATTCTCCGAGCAGGAGGTCGTACAGTTCTTTTGCCATTTTCTGATAGCCAGGGGCGTTATCAGGTTTAATGAAGTGTTTCAGTGCTCCCATTTGCGCGCACTTTTTCTCGTCATTACCGGTTGCTGAGGCGGAAAAGGTTACGACAGGAATTTCCCTGAAAGCGTCACTTGTTTTCAGATAGTACAGGATATCATACCCATGTCCTGCAGCGGAGAGAATTACATCCGGGAACAGGATATCTGATTCTTCCATGATCGTTTTAAGGATCTGGCCGTCTTCTGCGATGGCTAATACATTGAACAAACCGGTATCTGCAAAGGATTCCTGAATCAGTACTTTACCATCTGCATCGTTTTCTGCTATAAGTATGTTTAATTTTCCCATAGTTGTACAAAGGTGATATTTTCTGACCTTTTTGAAAATATTTTAAAAAAGATTTTGTGAATTGAAGTTTTTGCCTACCTTTGCAATCCCAAACGCGACACGCCGCGTTGGTCAATCGGCTAAGACGCCTCCCTTTCACGGAGGAATGACGGGTTCGACTCCCGTACGCGGTACGACTAAAAGAAAAGGGAACATCTGATGATGTTCCCTTTTTCTATTTGCATTATTATATCTTGCGCAGATTAATATAAATCCCTATCTACCCATGAATAAGTGGAAAATTTATGCAATAGTTATGGGCTTCCTGACATTTGGAGCGTTGAAAGAAACATTTCGGATACTTACTTCAAACGCTCCCTATATCGTCAATAACAGGATGTCAATACTACCATTTGCTACCTGTATGTCTATAGTTTTTCTGGCCCTTGCTATTCGGTTCTGGAGAAAGTCTTCAAAACTTATGTAATCTGCTTTTTAGCATAATGATATTTAACAGGCTTGTGAAAGCTTCAATGTAATAGTTCGACACTTGTCCGCTCCGCGGTACGAAGAAAACGGCAACGATACGAAAGTATTGTTGCCGTTTTTTCTTTTGAGCTAATGTGTGGGTAGTTATAGTGACTGCTGCCTGCTTTAGCCGGTTATTTGCCCGTTTCCCGCTCATTTTCCTATCAAGCCCCGATGATTGCAGCTTTATTTGCCTGACAAACAGCAATCATTTTTCCGATCGTCCTAAAATGGCTGAATAAACTATACGCATGTTGTCAGAAGAAAAAATTGAGATAGCAGAAGAAACAATGTCCATTAAAGCGTCAACAGCAACTGAAAGTTCTACTAAACAGCTTTTTAATAAAAGCATGATTCTTAAAGGAGCTATGTGGCTGGGTCTATTAACCATAGCGTCAGTAGCTGTTGTGTTCTTTTATTCACATACCGGAGATACCATCAGAGCGTTCAGCAGCATTCAGCTTAAATATATGCCGATATGTCTGGGTATGGTGTTTATCGACCTGATGCTGGGCAGCTGGCGCAACCATATTTTCATACAAAAACTTAAACCGGGTTTATCACACTGGGCAAGTTTTAAAGCCAATGTCGCTAATATGTTTATGGGCGCTATAACGCCATTTCATAGTGGTGCAGGTCCGGCTCAGTTGTATGTATACAACCGGCATGGAGTGAAAGTACTGGATGGATTTATTGTCAGTCTGATTAACATGGGAGCAACGCTGCTTTTTATGCCTTTGGCTGGCTTATTGGCTATATGGGCAATGAATAACCAGCTGGAAAGCGGCCTGATAACGATATTACTCAAATATGGCTTCTCGGTATTTTTCATTTTCGGGGCTGTTTTCATTCTTGCTTTCTGGAAGCCGCTATGGATCGGATCTGTTCTGATGAAAATAACCGCGGCGATCAGCAGGATATGGCCTGCGAAGAAAGATGGGATAACAAAATGGGCTGACACTTCTTATGCTAACATTCTTCATTACCAACAAATTTGTAAAAAATTACTAACGCACCATCCTTTGCTATTTCCTCTGAGTCTGCTGATTACCACCTTGCTTTATTTAAATAAATACTGCATGCAGTATGTAATATTACTGGGTCTGGGTATTCATGCTGATATTTTACAGGTAATAAGCATTCAGATCCTGATTCAGTTTATGATCTATTTTGCACCAAGTCCGGGCGGGAGTGGATTTGCCGAAGCTGGTATCGCAGTATTGTTTTCACGGATTGTACCTACGTCAATATTGCCGGTATTTACATTATTACAACGATCTTTTCTTCTCTTTTTCCCGGCACTGATAGGTGCATTTGTGGTATTGAATCTACTTAAAACGCATACCATAAAAGTGCATACCAGCAATCACGGATAGTAAGTGATGGTAGCATTCACCGCTAAGGGGTTGTTAGCATAATACTTATTTGCAATTATGTGTTGATAATCTGCCGCTCGTTTGGTAAGCCTGCTCAATCAGCTCAATATCGCGTCTGGCCATTTGCAGGTTAAAGGCGGCATCTTCGCCGGTTTGCAGCGCATGTATAAAATCGGTTAGCATCCCTTTTGCACCGCTGATATCTCTGATACCGGGAAATATCAGCTTCCATTTTTCACCACGGACAAATATGTATAAACCGTTCGATTCAAATTTTATAGACCCTTTACTACCGAAAATACGGGAATGGCGTAAGCCTCTGAACAAGGCGTTGACTTCCCATGAATACAACAAGGTGCCAATAGGTCCTTCTGCATATTGGGCTACCACCTGCATACTGCGCTCAGGCTTACTGGTATTTGATGGCTGAAAACCTGTTACAGATTGTACGGTCAGTCCCAGGTTTGACATGTAGTTGATCCAGTGGATACCACCCTCGAATAAAGCCCCCCCAGCTTTACCGGCATCCGCACGCCAATCGGTTACTTTCTGGCTTTTGGTGGCGTTAAAGAACAGGAACTTTATGTCGCCTATCAGGTTCATGGCCAAAACTTCGCGTAGTCTTTTTAAGGCCGGTTTGTAAAAATAATTTTCGGCCACAAACAGCTGCACACCTTTTTCCTGCCGGAGCTTATCAATAATATCAAAATCTGTTGAACGGAAAAACGATGGTTTTTCACATATAACATGTTTGCCTGCGGCCATTGCTTCTATGGATAATGACAGGTGGCTATCCGGTGGAGTACAGATAAACACTACGGATACATCTGGCGATTGGATGGCCGCGGTATATGAAGCAAAAAAACCCTTACCCCTGTATTTATCGGCATATTCGCTGGCCTTGCTTTCAGCGCGGCTGGCAAAGTACAGATCGACATCTGCAAAGCGGTTGAGTCTTCCGGCATGTTTACCGGCTATCACTCCACAGCCTAAAAAAGCTATTCGTACCCGCCCTTCTACCTTCTTATAGGTTGACATAAATTGTCAATTTAATTTAGTGATAAGTTCTCCAACCCGCAGTGCGTTTGCGGCAATGGTAAGACTTGGGTTTAGCGCTGCCGATGTTGGCATTACGCTACCATCGGTAACATATAAATTATCTATCCCTCTGAAACGACAATGCTCGTTAAGGGCAGATGTATTTTCGTTCAGACCCATACGTACAGTGCCCACCGCGTGCGAAAATGTGCGGATCTTGTGTACATAATGGGTTAGTGCCCCCGCTCCTTTCATGATCTTTTTACCCTCTTCAGTTAAAACTTTCATTGCGGCGTTGTCCCTGTCACTATAGCTGTGGTTGATAATAACACGCGGTAAACCAAATTCATCGGAAAAAGCAGTATTAATAGTCAGCGCATTATTGTATTGCGGCTGGTCTTCAACTATGGCCAGTAAACCACTTAACAACTTTACCGCCGGACTAAGCATTTTTCCCAATACGCCCTTTAACTCATTTTCAACCACACTTCCGGGAGGGGTAGACATTTGCTGTAAACTGCCTAGTTTATTAAATGCCGGGGCCTTGGGATGACCAAAATAATAATCCAATATAGCCAACTGTTTATGAAAACGCCCTTCCTTATCGGCAACGCCGGGGAAAACACCAAATATGATAGCATTTAAATGACGCATGAGATAACGCCCCACTACATGACCACCGGCATTGTAGTGCTGCAGGCCCGATGATAACAGGATATGCGGTGTGCCTAATGAACCCGCAGCCAGTATAAATTTATCGGCCTTAAATATATGCTGTTGTTTTGTTGTTTTCGATACGCACTCAACGCTTACAATACGGCGGTTTACAACGTTTAGTCTGGTTACCACCATATTGTGCCGTAACTCCATACCTTTTGCCATCAGCTGAGGGATTACAGTTGTAGCCAGATCATTCTTAGCACTTACGGCACACGCAAAAGTATCGCAGGTTTTGCAGCTAAGACAGGTTTGGCGGTTTGTATCTTCATAATTAATAGCTAAAGGTAGCTGAAAAGGATGCAGCCCTAATTTTTGCGCGCTTGCTTTTACCTTTTGAGATATATTAGCCAAAGGAGGTGCACGTTGTGGCAGTGGCGCACTACGGCGTGGTTCGGTTGGATCAGTATCCGTTTCGCCCGATATATTTAATATACCCTCAGCCTGCGTGTAATAGCTTTCCAGATCATTATACTTAATGGGCCAGCCTTGTGCGTCTTTACCTTCAATCTGCTCATTCTTTTCAAAGTCGGCCTCACGAAAACGAAAAGATACACCGCCATAAAAAGCCGATGGTCCGCCTACGCAGGAATATAGCCCCATGGTGGGTTTATTACCGCCAACGGGTACATGCAACAGGGAGGATTTATCATAATAAGGTGAAAGATCAATCGAACCCCTTGATCCCCAGTTTTCTTCAACACTGCGTTTTACCCAGTCGCCCCGTTCCAGCATAAGCACTTTCATTCCGGCATCAACCAGCGGTTTCGCAGCCATCGCGCCGCCAAAACCACTTCCAATTATAATCACATCGTAGCTTTTCATAAATAAGGGTTTGGTACGGGCTTCGCGTCAGCATTATATGGGCACGGAGGATTTTGAGCAGAGATGGTAAACTGCTTCAGATAAAAATTCATTTAATCAGATTTATGATGCAAATCAAGCTGCAATCATCAAGGGCGGATGGGAAAATCAGGGGGAAACGGGCAAATAACCGGCTAAAGCAGGCAGCCTTTAAAATGGCAATAACAGAGGAATTAAATTAGCCAGCCAATCTGTAAATAGAAAAAAAGGGGAAGTGGAGTAAAGTGTAGGAGAATCCGCTATAGCCAACAACAAACGTCAGTTATAGTCTAAAGAGGCATAAACGTAGCTGCTTACACGCTATAAGCAAAAGGCGCTTCAGTTGAATACCGGGCGCCTTTTGTTTATAACATGATTTATATGTCTTAGAAATGATATAGAAACACTACGTCTCCTGTATAGGCAGGTTTTGCTTTCCCTTAATACTGAGCGTAGCGCCAATTACTACTTTCGTAACACCTCTTAAGTCAACGATAGAATTAAGTTTCGCCTTCAGTTGCACCTCATCATTCACCAGCACCGGCTGACCAAACTTAAACTGCTCTATCCCGTAATTGATTTCCATTTTAACATTGCGGATATCTGCAATTTGCTTCCACAGATAAGGAATTAATGACAGGGTCAGATAACCATGGGCAATGGTTGATTTGAATGGTCCTTCATTTTTGCTTTTTCCTCATCACAATGAATCCATTGATGATCCAGGGTTGCATCTGCAAATTTATTGATCTGATCCTGATCAATTGTATGCCATTCAGAAACCCCGATTTCTTTGCCCTCGAATGCTTGATACTCTGCGAAACTATTGACGATTACCACAACTTTTTCGTTTATAATTTAATAATTACAGGCGCCTGGCGACACCTGACATGTTACCAGACAAGCGAATTTATAACCTATTTTTACATGTATCCCAAATATTTTCCATTTTCATTTAATTAAGATTCATTGTTATGTATCAGACCCGAAGTTCTTTTCACCGGACACAACAAGTTGAAACACCAATATAACTGATTGTAAGCCAAAATGTTTTGCAATATTCCATACTACCCACTGCCTTCCGGCTATAAAATGTCGGATCTTTTTTGCATCTGAGATGCATTCAATTGATAAATGGGGAAAATGCATAACACAAGCCTAAATTTGCAATACAATCCCTATCAGAAATGAAAAAAATAATCCCTTGCCTGCTGTTTATCAGTACAATTTTAAGGTCATCAACGGACAACTGACCTTTGTAACCACTTTCATGGCCGGATAACTTTTCGTACATAGTTCCTAATTCAATAACCTGTTAATAGCCGTCGCCAGCTCCTTTGTGTCAGTTGGCCTCGGCGCATTGACATGGGTAATAGTGCCATTTTTGTCTATCAGGAGATATCTGGGGAATGCCGGCACACTGATCCTTCTGTTGAGCCGGTCAAACTCTTTATCTGTTAAGCGATAGTGTTCTCCCTGTATCTGTTCTCTTTTGATCATTTTCTCCCACGCATCCTGTTCAGAATGTACCGCGAGATAAAGAAATACAACAGGCTGTCCTTCGAAGATCTTCTTTACAGCAGGCACCACTTTCATCTCTTCCAGACAAGGGACACACCAGGTACCCCAGAAGTCTACATACACCACCTTCCCTTTATATTTCTCTCCCAACTGCTGCAGGATATCTGAACTCGTATCCGCATTCGCAGCAAGCAACGTCGCCTTATCAGGCATCGCGTTGCTCATTGAGTGCGTCAGCGCACTGTTAAGGACTGACAAACGTTTGGTAAGCGGACCATTCCCCCGTAACTGACTGAGATAACATAAAGTAGCCGGATGTAACGGCAGTCCGCGTTTTATACTATCCTGCGCTTCATTATCCAGCAACAGGTTCTGCCCTGTTCCTTCAGGCACCTGACTGGCAATGTAGGCCAGCTGATGCACATCCTCTCTTTTCATTGCTTTCCCTTTTACCTGCAGATACACTAAATAGTTGTTGATAAATTCATAGTATTCTGCCGTCTGTACCGCCGCCTCGTCATTGTTAACTGGCAGGGAAGAAATAAACGCTTTATAAGAAGGCGGCAGGTCATGCTGCTGCTGATCTTTTTCAAACCAATAAGCCAATACATCCGCACCGGCATTATAACGGATAAAATGTAAGGTACGTGTATAGAACAACGGCAGTAGCTGTTTCCGCAATTGTTGCAGGCTATCCAGTTGTTCCTGCATTTTTCGCACTCTCCAGCCAAGGTACTCCTCTATCGGCTGCTGATTCGCCTCATAATTCGTCATTGGATTAACCACCATATTCAATCGGTACATATAGTCATGATAGTCTCTGTTAACACGCGCCGCATCACCGGAAAAAGCGATCACCTGCTGATTAACGTGAAAGGCGGCCATATCCTGTATGGTTTTCACCTGATTGATATCTTTTGCGGACAGCGTAAACGAAAGGCTCTTTCCCGGTACCCCATATAACATAATCATTGCATCTTCCATAAACAGCATCAGCTCCTGCGGATTGAATAACGGTATTGACACCTTGAAATGCCCGGAGTTATCCAGCTTTGCTACCGTCTGTTCCTGACTGCCATAAGGCATATTATAAACGATCTTCAGGGTATAATCGGAGGTGTTCACACCCTGTATATAACCACTAAGCCGAAAAGTATCGGCTTTGAACAGTGATCTGCGTTGTGCAAATACAAAACAGGTACAAAACAGAAAAAAGAGGCAGAGAAAATACCTTGGCATAACTGTCATTTATTGTTAATTAGCAGTATAGGTTTGTCTTGTTGGTGGAATGATGTTGGTTGACCGGGTTGCTCACGGGCTGATCCTGATTGATGACTGAATTTAAAAATTATTCCCGGTTACTGATGTTAATGGATGTTAAATGTCTCTCCTCTTCCTCTCATCAAAAAATCCCTCACTCCCATTTAAATTTTTATACATTAGGTCACCTATCATAAAATCCATTTTAAACAGAAAACAGGTTCAACGTTATGGAAAGAAGAGACTTTATTAAAACAGGCGGTCTGGCCGGCCTCGGTGCTGGTCTGACGATACTCAACTTCCCCGTATTCGGCAAAAATGCGCCCAGTAACAAACTGGTATTAGGTGTTATGGGCATCAATTCCAGAGGTAACTGGCTGGCACAATGTGCGGCTAAGCTTCCCGGTGCGGAGATCGGCTATGTATGCGATGTGGAGGATGGTGCGATTGCCAGAGGATTGAAAGCAATATCCGGCTCACAGGAGAAGAAACCGACTGTCATTAAAGATATCCGGCAACTGCTGGAAAAGAAAGATCTGGATGCCCTTTTTGTGGCTACGCCGGATCACTGGCATGCGCCAGCTGCTATTATGGCCACCGCTGCCGGTAAACACGTCTATGTAGAAAAGCCCTGTGCCCACAATCCCGCTGAAGGGGAAATGCTGGTCGCTGCTGCGAAGAAATTCAATCGTCTGGTGCAGATGGGTAGCCAGCGTCGCTCCTGGCCCAACATGCAACAGGCTGTCCGGGAAATAAAAGAACAACAGGTATTAGGGAAGATCTATTATGGCAAAAGCTGGTACCTGAATAACCGTAAGCCTATCGGTACCGGTAAGAAAATTCCTGTGCCGGATACCCTCAACTGGGATCTGTGGCAAGGCCCTGCGCCCCGTCGTGATTACCTTGACAATATCGTACACTACGACTGGCACTGGCGCTGGCATTGGGGTACTTCTGAAACCTGTAACAACGCCACACACGAACTGGATTGCCTGCGCTGGTTCATGGACCTTGAATTCCCTACAAAAGTTACTTCTGCCGGCGGACGTTATGCCTATCCGAAAGACGACTGGGAAACACCGGATACCCAGACCCTGAATTTTGAGTTTGAAGGCGGTAAAGCCATCTCATGGGAAGGCAGAAGCTGTAGTAATTATAAAGTGGAAGGCAGTGACCGCGGTTTCGCCATATTCGGAGAAAACGGTACTCTTTATGTGCCGGGTAATGACAGCTATAAGATCATCGACAATCAGGGAAAAACAGTCAAAGAGGTAAAACAGGCAGCCCCTGCTGAGCAAAAAGCCACCAATGTGGTAAGTCCGGCTGGTGAGTACTATGATGCCATCCATATTAATAACTTCCTTGAAAGCATCCGCGGAAACGCTACGCTCAACGCAGAAATCAATATCGGTTACCGCAGCACCTTATTGCCACTGCTGGGCAATATCGCACAACGTACCGGCACCATCCTGCATACAGACCCGTCCAATGGACATATCCTCAATAATCCGGAAGCAACAAAACTCTGGAAAAGAGAGTATGAAAAAGGCTGGGCACCAAAAATCTAAACGATCATCAATATCTTAAACGGCATAAGGGTATAAGTCTGACCATCCTGTTGGATTGTACCCCTATGCCCATACCTCATCAGATACCCCTGTTTTATTGGAAGCCGAAACCGAACATTTGTTCCTATATGCTGTTAAGATAAGAACACGTCCCCGTCGCCAGCTTAACACTGTACCATATTAACGACTACAACATTCATGGCCATACACAGAGTTCGGGTAGAAGAATTGCGCCCCTATAGACATGTCTTCTGGAACCATTAAACACTATTTTATGACCAACGACGCTTTTTTGACATCCTTGACTATCACAAAATTTGAACAAAACACAACCGCTGCCAGCCATCCTGTCCGTGCTGCCGGCCAAACAATGGGTTTTGAGATCATCTGGGTGGAAAAAGGTGCAGGATATTGCCAGATTGACCAGAAAAGATACGCCATCAGCAACAATGTGCTCATCTGCGTACAACCCGGACAAAAATGGAAACTACATCCTACGGCCCCCTGTCAGGGCCTGCAGATCTTCCTCTCAGATGTAGACCCGGGAAATAATATGAATGGCTGGGAAATGACATGGATGGGCAATCTGGTACACCTGCTGGCCGTTTGTCCGGTGATGGAAGCAGAAGAGCCCTTCGCCCACAATTTCCGCACCGTCATGGCCCAGATCTCAAGGGAATACGACAATCAGCAGACGTCCAGCATGCCCATCATTCAGCGCTATCTTGACATCATCCTGTTGTATGTGTCCCGTCAACTCGGTTCTTTCAGGACCACTCATTTATCAGGAAAATCGAAACTGGTAAGGGAATTCAGCATGCTGGTAGACAGTAAGTTCCGGGATTTGAAACTGGTAACCCAATATGCGTCCCGCCTGCGGATCTCACCTAATTATCTGAATGAAGCTGTCAAGAGCATCCTTGGATACCCCGCCAGTCATTACATCCGTAACAGGATTATCCTTGAGGCCAAGCGCAAAGCGATCTATTCCAATGAGAGCATGAAGGAAATTGCTTATTCGCTGGGGTTTGACAATACCGCCCATTTCAGTAAATACTTCAAAAATTCAAGTGGTATGTGTTTTTCTACATTCAAGAAAGAAGGGAATAACATTTTTGAACCGGCGTAAAACAGCGGCTGCCGTCCGCCGGAGGCGGAACGGCAGCCGCCTCACCAGTTTTGCAGACTAGCTTCTGTTGTAATTATAATATTTAGTGCCATACTCACCGGGCAGTTCCTTTTCGCGTCCCTGACGCATGCGTCAAATTCCTCCGGATTCATACCCCACACCTTTCCTACTACAACCAACCGGGATGCTGTAATGACGCCATTTTCAAAGTTTACGTAGGCGGTGGTTTCCAACGCTTCAGGAAAGTAGCCCGCTTCATCGAGTACAAAGCTCAGCTTCATGGTAAAACAACCTGCATGCGCAGCTGCCAGCAATTCTTCGGGATTGGTGCCCCCTTCACTGGTAAACCTGCTGCTGAAAGAATAAACATGCTTGTCAAGTGCTTCACTTTGTGTAGTCATATGTCCTCTGCCATCTTTCCCGGAACCATGCCATATGGCTTTCGCATATCGTTTCATGGATCGGGTCGCTTTAAGAATGTATTCAATGCTGTGCTATCCATTGCAGGATCTCGTCCGCATCTTCTTTCCAGGTGGGCAGACCCAATACATAGTGGTTACGCTTTTTCAGTTTAAAATCGACGACAGAACCGTTTTGATAACGTGCATATACCCGTTCACATAAACCCGGCGGAATACATTGATCTTCCGAACCTGCCAGTATCAGCAAAGGTCCCTGTGGCTTTTTAAAATCCACTTTTGCTTCACTACTCAATGCACCTCTGATCGCCCTTCTGGATTCAGGGATAGTCAGCTGTTCGTAACTGGTCTGTTGCTCAGCCAGAGACATCCCATTGGTAAATGCAAACTGCCATGTTTTAAAAGGCATCAGATAAGTGGTGTTTACCGTAGAAAAGAAACCCAAAGCTGCCGTATTGGATTTGAGGAAATTGATCTCATAAGGGAAAACACCTTTGGGTGGTACCGCGTGTATAGCAACGCCGGCGACACCATAACCTTTATTCAGAAGAACCTGTGTCATCATTCCGCCAAATGAATGTCCGATCAGAATAGGCTTTTCAGGCAACTTTTTGATAGCGCTGATATAAGTGTCCAGTACCTGCGCCAGATCGACTGCTGCCAGCGCCATATCAGGCTGACGTCCACGCAGGGCAGCGGGATCTCCTTCTTTCTGCGGCCACGCAGGTGCTACCGTGGTATAACCCTGACTCTGAAAATAGCGGCCCCAGTCGTCCCAACAACGGTTACTTACATATGCTCCGGTGATGAATACAATGGTTTTTGATTTGATCTTTTCCATAGCGGTTGATAATTTAAGGTCTACCAAAGCTACCTTAGTGCCGGAGCTGTATCAATGTAAAATCAGGTGATTCATCTGTATATTTTACCCCGGCATACGTAGCTCTTCCTTTTTGATGCCCAGCTTTCTGATCCGGTAATTCAGGGTAGAGACATTCATAGACAACAGCTCTGCCGCTCCCCCTTTTCCAAAGATCTTCCCATTGCAATGCCTGAGCACATCAATGATATGCTCTCTTTCATTTTCCTGCATCGTCTTGACCCGCTCCTCCTGTACAACAGGTGCATAATCTATCTTTTCCGGCAGGGCGATCTGGGTAATGACCGTTCCCTCACACAACAATACCGCCCGTTCGATCAGGTGTTCCAGTTCCCGGATGTTTCCCGGCCACGCGTGCAGTATGAGGGTATCCATTACCCGGGGAGAAACAGTCAGTAATGGCCGGCCAATATTCTGACAGTGCATTTCCAGAAAATAATCTACCAGTGCCGGAATATCCTCCCTCCTCTCTCTCAATGGTGGCAGGTGCAGAGGAAATACATTCAGCCGGTAATAGAAGTCCATACGGAACCGGCCATCCGCTACCTCCTTTTCCAGATTCCTGCTGGTAGCAGAGATAATCCTGACGTCCACTTTCTGCGAACGCATAGCCCCGATACGTTCAATTTCCTTTTCCTGCAGTACACGCAGCAATTTGACCTGCATATCCACCGGCATCTCTCCTATTTCATCCAGAAAAATGGTACCACCATTGGCCTGTTCAAATTTGCCGATACGTCTTTCCACAGCGCCGGAGAATGCGCCTTTTTCATGACCGAATAAGAGCGATTCTATCAGCTCCGCAGGCATAGCTGCACAGTTAACCTTAATCAGGGGCCTGGATGCCCTGCCGGACAACCGATGTATCAGATCGGCCATCTTTTCTTTCCCCGTACCACTTTCCCCCGTAATGAGTACGGATGTGTCAGAAGGCGCCACTATTGTCAGGTGTTGCATTGTTTGCTGCAGTCGCTGACTGTCCCCTATAATGCCATAACGCCGGAGTTCAGGCCGTATTTCTGTTCCTCTTGTATCCTGATTACGCATCATGGCATCCAGACTATTGGCATGCAGATAACGTGCTATTTCCAACGTAATCAGCACTTCTCTTTCCCGGAAAGGTTTTACCAGAAACCCGTAAGGAAAGGTCGCCTTTGCCTCATCGAGGATCTGTTTGGTAGAATAGGCAGAGAGATAGATGAAAGCAATATTTTGCTGCCTTAGCAGTTTAGCCAGGTCTATGCCTGTCAGTTTTCCCTTCAGATAGATATCTATCAGTACAAAATCAGGTCTTTCCTGTCCGATCATCTGCAAGGCGATCTCCGCAGAAGCAGCAATACCGCTTACTGTGTATCCCGCGCGCTCCATGATCATCTGGAGGTTGTTTGCTTCAATAAAAATGTCTTCGACGATCAGTATTTTTTCCGTCATACGTTGTTTCCTTCATTGTGATGCTAATACAGTCTGCTGAGTCAATGCCTGTTCGTCTGTTGAGTAGCTGTGTCTTTTATGGTTTCTTCAGAAAATAGGTATGTTCTTTCTGGATACCCAGCTTTTTGATACGATGATTCAGGGTCGATACATGAAGACCTAATATCTCTGCTGCACCGCCAGGTCCGAATACTTTCCCTTTGCATTTATTCAGTACACCTAAAATGTAATCCCGTTCCATTTCATCCAATGTTCTGGTGAAATCTTCTTCCTGACGGACTTTTGTTTCTGACTTCGGCTGCGAAGACAGATGGATCTCCCGGATGACATTACCCTGTGTCAATAAAATGCTCCTTTCCAATACGTGCTCCAGCTCCCTGACATTGCCCGGCCAGTTGTAGGCGGTCAGCTGTTTCATAGCAGTGCTGGACAATCTGATATTCCTACGTCCGGTGCTTCTGGCAAAACGTTCTATAAAGTGAGCTGCCAGCGGCGATATATCTTCCTTACGATCCCGTAAAGGCGGAAGTACTATGGGAAATACATTCAGACGATAATACAGGTCACTCCGGAAACGCCCTTCTGCGACTTCTTTCTGCAGATTACGATTAGTAGCTGCGATGATCCTTACATCTGTTTTGATCGTACTTTTTCCACCGATACGCTCTATTTCTCTTTCCTGAATGGCCCGCAATAGTTTGACCTGTAAGTCCAGCGGCATCTCTCCTATTTCATCCAGAAACAAAGTACCATGATTAGCCAGTTCGAACTTACCAATCCTTCTTTCTATGGCACCGGTGAAGCTGCCACGCTCGTGACCAAATAATTCACTCTCTATCAGATTAGCCGGTAATGCTGCACAATTCACTTTCACCATCAGTTTGTTCTTACGGGGAGAACCATTATGAATCGCCCGCGCGATCAGCTCTTTACCCGTTCCTGTTTCGCCAAGAATCAACACTGTACTTTGTGCAAAAGAAACCTGTGACAGCATATGAAATACGCGCTGCATTTCCGGTCCTGCGCCGATAATATCTGTATGGGTATACACGCTGCTGATCTCCTGTTGGAGGTACAACTTTTCTTCTTCCAGCTTCTCTTTATAACCGTTAATTTCTTTTAGTTGCTGATCAATCTTTTCGTCTGCCAGTATATTCGCCACTGCTACTGCTACCTGATCGGAGATGCCTTTCAGGAGATACAGATCTTTATGCCGGAAAGAATTTCTTTCTTCGGATAACATGGTTATAAAACCAATGTCTTCATTCTGATTCACCAGCTTTACGCCGGCAATTTCCTTGATTCCTCTTTCGAAGATGAACTGTATCCCGGGATGCCTGCCCGGGTTTTTCATCAATAGATTTTCGATGTAAAAGAGTTCAGGTTTATCAGAATGTAGCAGCATATCATGAATGCCATCAGCAATCGGATATTCGGCAAAAGCAATTTCTTTAAATTCAGGGTGTGAAGTACGACCATCTTCCACATCAGCCACCATCACTCTGAAAGAAGTCTTTTCAGCATTGAAGATGCCGACAGTGATATCATTGAAATGAAAGATGCTTTTCAGACGTTGCCGCATCACCGCGATCAATGCCTCAGCTCCTCTTGTCCTGCCGATATCGGCACTGAAGGATAAGAGGATCTCTTTTTCTTTTCACGTTGCTGGATAGCCTCGTTGGCCAGCATATTGGCTACGAGCCCTGACAGATGGTAGGAGAACCGCTCTATCAGCCGCATATCAGCCGCAGAAAATGAATTAACATTCTCCGCAAGCAGTGTCATGCCACCAAAGGCTTCATTATTATGCAGCAGGCGTACGCCGGCAATTTCTTTAATACCAGCTTCTGCAAGGAAATCGAAGTGTATACCGCCTACTTTTTGCAGTTCTGATACGGATAATAATACGGCGCTTTCTGACGCCATGACACGATTATGTAAACCATCCTGCAGTGGATATTCCCGGAAGGCAATCCCTTCAAAATCCTGATGCTGATTGGCCTTTTCACAGTCTTCCAGAATTACCTTGTACACGCCTTTTGCCACATTGTATTGGACAATAGCGATATCGGAGAAATTGAGACGCGTCTGCAGGATCTTTTTAATGGTAGGCACCAGTTTACTCTTATCAGAAATACTGGCAATAGAATGGCTGATGGACAGCAGCATTTCGTTTTCTGCTTCTCTTGCCTGAATATACTCATGATGATAGATATTCACCATGGCTGTAGCCAGATGGAAAGATACCGCATGGATCAGGTTTTGCACATTGGTATTAAACCAGCCTTTCCCGTCTGCATAAAACAGGATCATACCCAGCGGACGTCGGTTATTATCACGAAGTGTGACACCCACACATTCTCTCAGTCCGGCGTTAAACTGCATGATCATATAATCAGGCGCATTAGCGGCGGTTGCTTCTTTTTCGATATCAATGACCACCGGCACATCAGATGACAGTATGCGATCGATCATACCGTCATTTACTGAATACCAGCGGGAGGCAATCGTTTCGTAATCCGGATGCGAGCGGCTGGTGGAATCCGGATCCAGCAGAAAGGCTGCGCAGGACTGTTCGTCATCACTGAGTCTGATCACCAGACTATAGGTAAAACGGAAAAGTTTCTTCAGTTGGGTGTTGATGAGTTCCAGTAAGCCGGCACGATCTTTTAAGCGGCCGATAGCGTCACTGATGTTCAGCAGGGCTTCTCTTTCCCTGATCTTTTGTTCTATCTCCTCTCTTGCCATGATATTGGCTACTGCCAGAGAAATATGACTGCAAATAGTCCTGACAACAGGAAAAATGGATGGCTGAAAATTATCTGGTGTCTTTGAGAAAAAGGATAACACCCCGATGACTTCATTTTCGAATATCAGTCCGCAGTTAAGTGTTTCTGCCACACCTGCATCAAACACAATCTGCATATTGGCAGTCAGTTCACCGGCGGCTTTCATCTTTGCCAGATGGCAGATAAAAGGCTCACCTTTATCGATAGCGGTCACCATCCAGTCAAGCCCTATTGGCCAGTCGGCCGTGACCAGTTCCTGATATTGAGTGTGATCTTTTATCAGAGAATTTGTATCCAGCATAAAGGCTTTATAATGCTGTGGTCTGCCGGAGGGCACAGAAATAGTACAATGACTGAAAGAGAAAAAGCTGCTGAAGCGCTCTTTCACAAGATTCATCAGGTCGCTTTTTGCCTTCACTCTTGCAATATCCATGGCAAGCGATAATAGCAGTCGGGTAAGTTCAATGTCGTTTTCTACAGAGACGGCGGATGCTACCCTTTGCGTTTCCCGTGTGGCTGATTTTGATCGATGCATGTTTTAGTTGTGGTTTTCGCCGGGGTGGTAAACATATACGGCAAACTTACAGGATATATGGTCAAGCTGTATGCCATGCCTGTAAGTAGCTGGCTATTATAATCTTAAGAAAACAACTCATCTGGTATGATTGTTCATATATGAATAATTAACCAGAAAATTATCGAAATATGAATAGTTGGCTGAAGTGCTTCGCAGTGCCTGCTTTATTGCGTCATAAATCCTGAAATACCAATAATCCAGTGGCTAATTGACGATATATGAATACCAAACAAAACCGAAACCGCCTCTAAATAACTATAAATCAAATACTTAATCAGTGGCACCAGATTAGCATATTATCCCCTGAACTGAAACCACAATATTATGAGCAGTAAAATCCTATACGACACAGGTACAGATGTATTGCCAGAGACCCAAAGTTCGCGAAAACAGAGCAGACCCGAGAAGACCACCCACTTTGAGATCAACAGACTGGAAACAATCAGCGACAAGCATCCCTTACTGGACGGGTTACAGGAAAGATTGCAATACTTTGAGATCGTCTGGATGCAGGAAGGAAACGGTTGTATTTCCATTGACGCCCTTCAGCATCCTTTCAACAACAACATGATCTATTGTCTGACGCCGGGGCAGGTCAGGCATTGTTGTTTTCAGCAAAACCCCAAAGGTTATTACATTTCCTTCTCGCAGGACTTCCTCTATCGCTGGGCTACCTACACGATGGGTACGACCTGGCTGGATACCCAGATCTATGGTGTGGGACTATCTGTCATCTCTCCGGACGAGGATATGCAGCTGGAAATAGAAGACCTGATGACAAAGATGTCCAAAGAGTACATTAACCACTATCTCTTACGGTCAGAAGTGCTGGCAGGTCTGCTGAATATACTGGTGATCTATTTCTCGCGCCGGCAGCAGATAAGGGTCAATGAACTGGCACAATCAAAAGAGATAGAGCTGGTGCAGCGATTCATATCGCTGGTGAAAGTACAATTCAGGACTATGAAATTTGTAGCTGATTATGCCAGTGAACTTTGTGTAACGGCCAATCACCTGAACCGTATTGTAAAGAAGATAACCGGTATGCCCGCAAGTTCGCATATACAGCAACACATCATCATGGAGGCAAAAAGACAGGCCTTACATTCAAATGTCAGCATGAAGGAAATTGCTTATCTGCTGGGCTTTGATGATCATTCGCACTTTAGTAAATACTTCAAGAATAACTCCGGTATGAACTTTACCAGTTTTAAGAAAGGTCTGACAACTGAACTGGTGACAGATAATACACTTTAAGCAAAGATATTCAGCCAACTATTATTTCCTGATCATTACAGACAACAACAGTTAACCTTAAATGTACAAATGAGCGCACTATTCTGCCATTGATGCCCGCACTGTCATATGATAGCTTTGTATACGCCCGATATTATCTAAACATCATAAACGATAGCAATGACAAAGCAATCAATGAAGAACATACTGGCAGCGGGTGCTGTAGCAGCTGCAAGTGTAGTGAATAATGCGGAAGCCCAGACGAAGGTGCTGGACCCGGCCAAAGACCCTGCGATAGAAACCCGTACAAAAGCGTTCCTGAATGTATTGAACAGCGGAGGCGGCAAACCCATGGAACAGACAGCTGCCACTGATGCCCGTAAGGTGCTGGAAGGAGCACAATCTTCTGTGAAAGTCGATCTTTCCGGTATTGACGTAACAGAGAAGACGATTACAGAAGACGGACTAGCGATAAAACTCTTTATCGTACGTCCATCCGGTGTATCAGGCACCTTACCTGCATTTATGTTTTTCCATGGCGGTGGCTGGGTATTAGGAGATTTCCCGACACACCAGCGCTTCGTGAGAGATCTGGTTGTTTATTCCGGTGTTGCAGCCGTATTCGTAGAATACAGCCGTTCTCCCGAAGTAAAATATCCTGTAGCGCTTAATGAAGCTTATGCTGCTACCAAATGGGTGGCTGCACACGGCGCTGAGGTGAACCTTGATGGCAAAAGGCTGGCCGTGGTTGGTAATAGTGCTGGTGGTAACCTGACCGCTGCAACCGCATTAATGGCAAAAAATAAGAAAGGCCCCGAGCTGAAATTTCAGTTGTTGTTCTGGCCGGTAACCGATGCCAACTTTGAAACCGGATCT
Organism: Chitinophaga pinensis; assembly: GCF_007896845.1. Classification (GTDB taxonomy): domain Bacteria; phylum Bacteroidota; class Bacteroidia; order Chitinophagales; family Chitinophagaceae; genus Chitinophaga; species Chitinophaga pinensis_C. The sequence continues at coordinate 35,070 of NZ_VOHS01000028.1, forward strand.
TATAATCAATATGCCACTTCCCGCTTCCTGACCAAAAACATGATGATCTGGTTCTGGGACAGCTACATCCCAAAATCCCAGCGTAAAGAGATCTATGCAGCGCCCCTGCAGGCCAGTCTGGAAGAGCTGAAAGGCCTGCCGCCAACGCTGGTACAGACCGCAGAAAATGACGTACTTCGTGATGAAGGAGAAGCATATGCCCGCAAGATGGACGAAGCAGGCGTACCTGTTACACTTGTGCGAATTCAGGGCATGATACATGACTACGGGCTGCTGAATCCATTGGCTGATGTACCGGCGGTGCAATCAGCTTTAAGATATGCCGCAAATGAGCTGAAAAATGCCTTAAAATAGTAAGCAACAAGCTTTCTTCTATAGTCATCCTATACTTAACCTACGCTAATGCTACGTTTTTAACGTAGCATTAGCGTAGGTTAAGTATAGGATGACTATTATTAAACTATTCCCGTCTGTTGATCCTGATTGTCAGCTTCCCTTCGAATTATCCTACTTTTACCAGTATCTGTACAATGATAACAGTGAAAATCTAGCTGAATTATAAGTAACTTTCTGCCCAATAATCATCCTTCCATGACTAATATTACTGTTGAGTGGATGCGCTCCATTGAAACGCTTACAGGCGTTCCCGATAACCAGCTCCAGTGGTTTATTGATAACTCAGAACGTAAAGAGTTACCGGCAGGCTCGTATGCTTTTAATGTAGGCGATGCGATGATCGGTACGCATGTACTCTTGTCAGGCAGGATTAAAATATGCCAGATGCAGAATAACGAACTGCGGGAACTGATGATCGCAGAACCCGGCCGCATACTGGGCTACCTGCCATTTTCACGTGGTATGACCTCGTCCGTAGCAGGTGAGGCAATTGATGACGTAACGTTATATACCCTGCCCATGGACAAAATAGAACCCATGATCAGGAATCATTTTGAACTGACACAGGCATTGGTACATATCATGACCAATCGTGTGCGTGATTATACTTCCTTCATCCGCCAGAGTGAGAAGATGATGGCATTGGGTAAGCTTTCCGCCGGACTGGCACATGAGCTGAACAACCCTGCCGCAGCTGTTGTACGTGGTGCACATTCCATGAAGAAACACCTGCAGTTACAGCCGGAGTTCTTTAAAAAGATCATGGAAATACGCATGGACGAAGCGTCTATCAATCTGGTGAAAGAGAAAATGTTTGAGATCCTTTCACAACATAATATCCACAAATCACAGCTGACGCTCGTACAACGTTCGCAACTGGAAGACGAACTGACCGACTGGCTGGACGATCTCGATGTGGAAAACAGTGCAGAACTGGCAGAAAATTTTGTAGAATTCGGCTTTACACTTCAACATCTCGATCAGTTCAGACAAAGACTGGTTGAAAAAGATGTATCTCCGATCTTCAACTGGATCAACAATAACCTGATCACTGAAAAGATCGTTTCTGACATTGAAGAAGCATCCAAACGCATCGCTGATCTTGTTGGATCCGTGAAGTCGTTTACCCATATGGATCAGGGCTATGATAAACAACTGACTAATATTCACGATGGTATCCGTACCACCATCTCTATCCTCCAATATAAAATCCGTAAGGGTAATATTGAGCTGATAGAAGAGTATGATACCAATCTCCCCCCGTTGCGTGCGCTTATCGGAGAACTGAATCAGGTGTGGACAAACATCATCGACAATGCACTCGATGCAATGGAAGTGAATAAAAAGGGGAAATTAGTTATCAGGACGGAACGGGATAAGGATTGCCTGAAAGTCATCATCACAGATGACGGTCCGGGTATTCCGGAGCATGTCCTTGAACGTGTTTTTGATCCCTTCTTTACAACAAAAGAACCGGGAAAAGGTACAGGTCTGGGACTGGACATTGTGTCACAGATCGTACGGCAGCACAAAGGATATCTGAAGGCAGAATCAAAGCCGGGAGAAACGAAGTTTATCGTGTCGCTGCCCATTCTCGGATAAGTTAACTTTGGATTGACTTATGCTACTTTATATTGAGCGTACAGTATCGTAACGCCACGAAGATTAATAGTATTAATATGAATCAGAACTTACCATATATTCTCTGTATTGACGATGATCCGCAGGTATTACGTGCACTTGTGAGAGACCTTAAAAGTCAGTATCGTGAGCAATACAGGATCATCAGCACAACCGTTATCAGTGAAGCACTGGAATCTTTACTGGAACTCAGAAATAAAGGAGAAACCGTGGCAATGTTCATTTCAGACCAGAGGATGCCTGAAATGGAAGGGGTTGACTTTCTCGAAAGAGCCATGGAGTATTATCCGGATGCACGTCGCGTGTTGCTGACCGCCTATTCTGATACAGATGCTGCGATCAAAGCCATCAACTCCGTACAGCTGGATTATTATCTGGTGAAACCATGGAGCCCGCCGGAAGAGCGCTTATATCCGGTACTGGATGATCTGCTGGGCAACTGGCAGAGTGTATACAAACCTGACTTCAGAGGGATCAAAGTGGTAGGTTATCAGTTCTCACCGAAATCGCACTCTGTGAAAGATTTCCTTGCAGGCAACCTGATTCCTTACCAATGGCTGGATGTACAGAATTCGGAGGAAGCAGGCAAATTAATGAACCTGAATAACCTCAGTCAGAAAGATGTACCACTGGTTTTCTTTGAAGATGGTACTTATCTCTCCAATCCATCGATTATCGACATTGCACATAAGGTGGGACTGAATCCACAGGTGAAACTGGACGTATATGACGTGGTAATCATCGGCGCCGGTCCTGCGGGATTAGCAGCAGGTGTATATGGCGCTTCCGAAGGGTTGAAGACATTGCTGATAGAAAGGCGTGCTCCCGGCGGACAGGCAGGTACCAGTTCCCGTATTGAGAACTACCTCGGCTTCCCGAGTGGACTCAGCGGCGCTGAACTTACCAGACGTGCTATTGCACAGGCCACCCGACTAGGCACAGAGTTTATTACGCCACAGTCTGTAAAAGATATCAAACAGAAAGACGGTTATAAGAAAGTGATGCTGGAGGATGGTACTGAGATTAACACCCGCGCGGTGATCATTACTACAGGCGTGGATTACCGTCAACTGGAAACAAAAGGGGTACCCGATTTCACCGGCGCAGGCGTCTATTATGGCGCAGCTATGACGGAGGCTTCTGCCTGTACCGGAATGGAAGTATATATTGTAGGCGGCGGTAACTCAGCCGGACAAGCCGCGATGTACCTTTCCAAATTTGCCAAAAATGTACATATTATCATCCGCCGGGAAGATCTGAGCAGCACGATGTCAGCTTATCTGATAGAGCAGATCTCCGGCGTGCCGAATATCACCCTCCATCCCAAAACGGAAATTGCCGAAGCCAAAGGCAGTGACCGCCTCGGCCAGCTGATCCTTTGTAATATTGATACCAAAGAGCAACAGGAAGTACATGCGGATGCACTGTATATCTTCATCGGTGCCAAACCATTTACTGACTGGATCGCATTGGATATTATCAAAGATGAAAAAGGCTTTATCAAAACAGGCGGCGACCTGCATAACTGCGAAGCTTTCAAACGTATCTGGAAACAGGATCGCGATCCTTATCTGCTGGAAACCAGCTGTCCCGGCATTTTTGCAGCAGGAGATGTGCGTGCACAGGCCATGAACAGAGTGGCGGCAGCAGTTGGGGAAGGATCGATGGCGATCAGCTTTGTGCATAAATACCTGTCAGAAGTTAAGTAGCTTCTTAGGTATTTATACGACATTTGCTTCCCTGTTTTAATTGACTATGAAGGTTTGTATCGCTGAAAAACCAAGTGTAGCCAGAGACATTGCCGAAGTCATTGGCGCTAAAGAACGTAAGGATGGATATTACGAAGGCAACGGGTACCAGGTGACCTGGACCTTCGGGCATTTCTGTACGCTGAAAGAGCCGCATGACTATACGGAACAATGGAAGTTCTGGCGGCTGGAAGATCTACCCATGATCCCCAGCAGTTTCGGTATCAAACTCATAGACAACTCGGGCGTTCAGAAGCAGTTCAAGATCATCGAACAACTGGTACAACATAGTGAAGAAGTGATCAACTGTGGGGATGCCGGGCAGGAAGGGGAGCTTATCCAGCGATGGGTACTGCTCAAAGCACAGTGCACAGCACCCGTAAAAAGGCTGTGGATCTCCTCCCTGACAGAACAGGCGATCCGCGAAGGATTCCAGAAACTTAAAGACGCAGACCAATATAATAATCTGTACGCAGCAGGAAGTGCCAGAGCCATTGGCGACTGGTTACTGGGTATGAATGCCACCCGGCTGTTTACCAAGAAATTTGCTATGGGAAAGACTGTACTCTCCATCGGGAGGGTACAGACTCCTACCCTGGCGATGATCGTCGCCCGACAGAAAGAGATCAACGCCTTCGTGTCCGAAGAATACTGGGAGTTGAAAACAGTATACCGGGAAGTGGAATTTACCGCTACGATTGACCGTATCAAAGTACTGGACCGGGCAGAAAAAGGACTGGCCTATCTGAAAGAGCATCCCTTTGAAGTAACCTCCTTTGAGAAAAAAGAAGGGAAAGAGGGCAATCCCAAGCTGTTTGACCTCACGGCCTTACAGGTGGAAGCGAATAAGAAATACGCTTATTCGGCAGACGATACCCTGAAATACATTCAAAACCTGTATGAAAAGAAGCTGGTGACCTACCCAAGGGTGGATACCACTTACCTCTCTGAAGATCTGCATCCGAAAATTGCGGGTATTATGCAGGACCTGACGCCTTATGCCGCATTAACAGCGCCCATACTGGCTAATCCGATTCCAAAACTTAAGACTGTTTTTGATGATAAAAAGGTGACAGATCACCATGCTATCATTCCTACCGGTATCTATCCATCCAACCTTGGCATGGAAGAAAAGCGTATTTATGACCTCGTAGCCAGACGCTTCATTGCGGCTTTCTATCCGGAGTGTAAAATCTCCAATACGACGATACTTGGTAAGGTAGGTCAGGTAGAATTTAAGGTAACCGGTAAACAGATACTGGAACCGGGCTGGAAGGAGGTGTATGCCAATGATGTAGCACCTAAAAAAGAAGGTGAAGAAGAAGAGAAAATCCTGCCGGTATTTGAGGTAGGTGAAAGCGGCCCGCATACTCCAAGAATCCATCAGGGGAAGACAACCCCACCCAAAGCATTTACAGAAGCCACCTTACTGCGTGCCATGGAAACAGCCGGTAAGCAGGTGGATGATGAGGAAATGCGCGAGTTACTGAAAGATAACGGTATCGGACGTCCGTCTACCCGTGCGAATATCATTGAAACACTCTTTCGCCGCAAGTATATTGAGAAGCGTAAGAAGAATATTTTCGCTACACAAACAGGCATCGATCTCATTGATACTATTCAGACAGAGCTGCTGAAAAGCCCCGAGCTGACAGGTATCTGGGAAGGTAAACTGCGTCAGATAGAGAAGGGAGAATATGCCATGGAGACCTTCAAACAGGAGCTGATCCAGATGGTAATAGACCTGACGATTGAAGTAAAGACCTCTAACTATAAGGTGATCACCGTAAGGCCGGATCAACCGGAAGAAAAAGAAAAAGACAAAGAAGAGAAACCCAAAAAAGAGGCTAAACCCAAGAGCCGAAAAAAGCGGTTGTCATAGCGGAACAGCAATGTCCGAAATGCAAGGCGCATCCATTAAAGAAAGGAAATACCGCTTATGGATGTGCGAACTTCCATGTATGTGGCTTCAAAGTGCCATTTGAAGTCTTTGGTAAGAAACTCACTGATAAACAGATTGCTGATCTGCTGGCTAAAGGAAAGACCGGTAAGATCAAAGGCTGGAAACTACCGGGTGCTGCAGGTGATACAGAAGGTAAACTGATCCTGAATAAAGGATTTGAACTGGAAGTAGAGAAGGCCTGATCATTTTTCCATGATGAGGGTAACGCCTTGTCCGCCGGCAGCGCAGACAGACACCAATCCCCTGCCTGATCCTTTTTCATGCAACAGCTTCGCCATCGTGGCGATAACACGTGCACCGGTAGCCGCGAATGGATGTCCTGCCGCAAGGCTACTCCCATGTACATTCAATTTACTACGGTCAATACTCCCTAATGCTTTGTCATACCCGAACTGTTTCATCAGGTCGGGCTGTTCCCATATTTTCAACAATGCCAGTACCTGTGCGGCGAAAGCTTCATGAATCTCGTAGTAGTCGAAATCCTGCAAGGTGAGTCCTGCCTGTTCCAGCATTTTTACTGATGCGTGTACAGGCGCCAGCAGCAGATTATGCGGACTTTGGAGGTAGTCTATAGCGGATGTTGCTGCGAAGGTAATATAGGCCAGTACCGGTAATCCCTGTTGTCTCGCCCAATCTTCGCTGGCCAGCAATATACAGGAAGCTCCATCCGTTAACGGGGAGGAATTACCGGCAGTCAGAGAACCATTCGTTTTATCGAATGCGGGTTTGAGTCTGGCGAGTTTTTCCAGACTGGTATCTCTTCTGAGGATATTATCCCGGTCCAGTCCTGCGAAAGGCGTCAGCATATCGTTAAAGAAGCCGCTGTCATAGGCGGCGGCCATCTTCTGATGGCTTTCCAGTGAATAGCGGTCCTGCTCTTCGCGAGAGATCTGGTAGTATTTAGCGGTGATCTCTGTATGGCCACCCATGGACAAACCAGTGCGGGGCTCCATATTCATTGGCGCTACCGGTTTCAGATCTTTCCACCTGATCCGGGCAAATGCCTGAATACGCTGCCGGAGTGTCTGGGCTCTACGTACAGCCAACAGACTTGTACGTAATCCCTCACTGAAGACGAGTGGTACATCACTGGCGGAATCTACACCACCGGCTATACCCACTTCTATCTGACCGAGGGCAATCTTATGGGCGATATAAAGGGAAGCGGCAATACCCGTATTACAGGCTTGCTGTATATCACAGGCAGCAGTAGCGTGATCGAGCGCGGAACCTAAGACGCATTCCCGCATCAGATTGATTTCCCGGCTATGTTTGATGACGGCGCCACCGGCGACTTCACCTAAAAGCATACCACTCAGGTGATAACGATCTATCAGACCGTTTAAAGCGGCTGTCATCATAGCCTGATTCCCTTTATCGGCATAAAAAGTATACTGCCTTGCGAAAGGGATACGGTTGTAACCGACAACGGCTACTCTGCGGGATTTCAGATCGGAAAGCATATACTAAATATACGATTATCGTACCCAACTATTCCCTAAATTACATACTCAATTTTTACCCTATATGACAAAAAGTTTTAAGGCCCGCATCTGGGGACTGGTGCGTTGGGCGACCCTGATTTTCGCTGTACTGTTTATTTTCAGATTCATTTACGGCTATGTAGCCACTGATACCCGGCAAACCAACGACTATAGTGTTGACTTTTTTGAGAATATCAGCAATCTGAGGAAGAACTATGCGTCTGAAAAGGTGCAGTATAAGAGCAAAAGCGCCATGTCTCAGCCAGACATGTCAGCACCTGCTGCTGCCACCCCTAGTCAGAAGTATGAAAAGACGGCTTCTATCCGTACAAAGTCTTCCCATTTTGAAGATGACGCCAGACAACTCTCTCAGCAAACCGAGTCTTTCAAAGCGATTGTACAATATGAACAGGCTTTGGGACTAAAAGGAGGCCGCGAATTACACCTGATGATTGGTGTTAATCCGGAGGTATTTGACTCATTCTATCTGGCGATCCAGAAGATCGGTGTGATCAGATCTACCGAGATCACCAAGGTGGATAAAACCAATGAATACCGTCAGCTGAATGCACAAAAAGCATCCCTGCTTAAAACACTGGAATCACTGAACGAATTAAAATCAAAACCGGGCCCTATCACAGATCTGGTGGCATTACATGACAAAATTCTGGAGACAGAAGGTAAGTTGCAGGACCTTGGTATTGAGCTGGGAAATTTTGATACTGAAAATGAATTCTGTACGGTGCGTGTGTCTTTATATGAAGGTGCAACAGAAAAGAAACCGATCAGTTTTATACACAGGGTACGGGTAGCATTGGAATGGACGATACATTACTTTACGTATCTGGTATTTGCTGCTGTAGGCGTACTGTGTGGCGCGTTTGTACTGTTAGTGATCATTGACAAACTGAAGCTGATTAATAAGATTGCGAAAAAACTGGGAGAATGAGGATAGTGTATATATTAACGTTGTTGTTGTTGATTGGAGTAAGTAATCTGTCTGCACAACGTGATTCCCTTTACCTGATCAAAGACGGAATAAAATTCGGGTATGTCAATAAAAAGAAAAAAATAGTGATTACGCCGCGATTTTTCGCGGCGTATAACTTTAGGGAAGGTCTTGCTGCGGTTAGAGAAGCCGGGCTTTATGGCTATATCAATACCAGAGGACATTATGTAATACCGCCGCGCTTTACTCAGGCATTACCATTTCGTGAGGGACTGGCGAGGGTATATGAAAATCACGAGATCTTTTATATTGACAAAACGGGCCGTAAAGCATCTGATAACACAAAAGAACTGGAAGCTGTCCATACCTCCAAAATAGTGATAGAAAGAATTCCGGAGTTAGTTTATTACTATATGGATTCATCGGGCCACCTGACGCGGAATGAACCACATATTGCCCCATATAATAAAAACATAGATTACGAGGCAGATGTCAGATACTTCATTCAGGAAGGAATGTCCTCTGAGATAAGACCGGACGAGTGGAAAAATTATCCGGATGCAGTCTCACCATCTGACACACTATTTCCTAAAGATACATTGGGTATTGTAGCTGTTCCGGAGGCTAAGATTGTAGTCGATAACAGATATAACGGATACAAAGTGTTTGTAGTCAATGCAGGACAAAAGGCGGCCACATTGGTAATGACACACGGCCGTCTTCGGATCTGGCTGGAAGCTCTGAGCGAAGAGAATGAATGGAGAAACGTGGAAATTCCTCCGCGTGGTGACCATCGATTTTCATCTAATTTCTACCGGCGGATATCCCTGCCTGCACAAAGCTATTGGGAGCTGAATAGTCCGGTATATGAAGGTGTATTCAAGACGAAAATGCGATATGCGATGTACTATTTCCCAAGACCGGATAAGATAGAACCAGCGGTCATGGTCTACAGTAATGAGTTTGAGGGAAGTATAAATCCGGGGCAGACGGGTAGTGGTCCCATAGATGAGCCCTGGCTGCAATAGACAGGAAAATGTTATCACACCACTGATCTTTAACAATAAAAAGATCCAATATTCAAAGACAACTGACGAGATAATAATGAACCGTAAGATGAGAATTGTATACGCATTGCTGCTGTTGCTGATTATATCAGGGCATCAGTCGTCTGCGCAAGACAGACGATTGTTCCTGATACAAGAAGGAGGTAAATATGGATTTATTAACAGGGAAGGGAAAATGATAATTCCGCCGAAATTCCATGTAGCGCGTAATTTTTCAGAAGGTCTTGCTGCGGTAAGAGAAGGTGAGTACTATGGATATATCGATACTACGGGAACGTTTATTATACCAGCGCGCTTTGCATATGCGAAGGGATTCAATAAAGGGATAGCACAGGTATATATCGATGGACGTCCTTTTTATATTGATAGAAATGGCAACAAGTTATTTGATGATTATTATGACTATCTGGCACCTGTTGGCAATAACAGGGCTCTTGTTACTACAATGATCTCCATGCATGGCCTGATCGATATGCAGGGTAAAATACTGACTGATCTGAGATATAGGTCCATCAGTGATTTCAATAACGGTTATGCGGTGGCAGAAAGGCATGATGAACAATATCCTTTCCTGATTGATACCCTTGGACAGCGGGTCACATTACCTTATCACTACAGGTGGATACAAGATATAGGCAATGGCTATTATCTTCTGACAGGGCCTGACTCTATCAGGTTGATAGGCCCTGATTTGCGTACGAGATTCGTGAAGGAAAAAACGGCATTGGGAAATCCCTATTTTGGTGGCAAGCTTCAGGAGGGGCTACTGGTCGCTCAACTGACAAAGCAAGGTTTATCCCCGAAAGACAAGATTAACTATCAGGGGTATCTGGATACATGTGGTCATCTGCTGATAGCTATACCGGGCCAGAAAACAGTGATTGATAAAAACTTCAATGGCTTCCGGTTGATACTTGCGAATACCAGCAGAGATACAGTGGAATTTCCTGTCTATGAAGGCAGCCTTGAGATGGAATTACAGGCGCTGACTCCTCAACATGAATGGATGACCATTGAGAAAAATACGCTGTTCGACCTGATGTTGTCTTGTGGTAATAGTTTCTGGAATGTGCCGCTTACCCCACAACAATACTGGCGATTTGACAGTCCTGTTTATGAAGGTGTTTTTAAAACGAAACTTCGCTTCGTAATTGCGGATGTGCTGGTTAACCATAAGGGAAAGACATGCCGGGATACGATCTACAGTAATGAATTTGAAGGCAGTATCAATCCGGCCCAGATTGTAAATCCTTATGCATCCCAAAAGGATCTTCTGATGCCAGCGCATTTAATGAAGGAACTGGTGTATCCTAAAAATTAAAAAAGAATTTCCGTTTTTGATTCACCATCAACCAGCATATCTGCGTAAATTCATATTGTCACCTTTAAAAGAGCGTCTATGTCAATAAATGAAGTACAGGATAAACTGATTGAGGATGTAATGCACCTCGAAGATGAAGAAAGCCGCCAGCAATACATAGATAATATTGCAAAATCGTTGCCTTTGATGGAAGACAAGTACAAACATGAACACTATCAGGTACAGGGCTGGATCTCTGATATCTGGGTACGTGCAGTCTATATCAAAGAAAAAGTGTGGTTTACAGCAGCCGGTAGCGACAAAGCGACCAATGGTCTGCTGGCTATGTTTGCAAGGGTTCTGTCCGGCAATCATCCAAAAGATATCGCTGATGCGGATATCTATTTCATGAACGAGATTTCCGGTCTGTTTCAGCCGTTTCTTACGCTGCAATGGCCGTTGATATTACGGAAAATGAAATCACAGGCAGTAGCGTACCAGATACAGTTATTGCAAGCGCTGTAGTAATAAGAAAGTAGTTATAAGAAAGGCCGCTCAATGTATTGAGCGGCCTTTCTGCTTAAACAATATGATAAGATTAAATCACGGGTTGGTTGACCATAAGCCCGCTTCTTTCACAAAGGTACGTCTGTTTAGCTTCAGCTGCATCACGATGAGCTCGGCAAAATCTTCTGCCTGCATTACTTTCTCCGGATTACCATCTGTCAGTTTCAGGTCGATTGCCATATCTGTTGCGATGGTGCTGGGTGTTAAAGTAGTGACCCTGATATTTGACTTTCGAACTTCCAGCATCAACGATTCAGACATACCGATCAGTCCGAATTTGGAAGCACTATAAGCGCTGGTTACCGGAGCTCCTTTCTGACCAGCGGTAGAAGAGATGTTAACGATATCACCTGTCTGACGGGATAACATACCAGGCAGTACTGTACGTACAACATAATAAGCGCCAAAAAGGTTTACTTTAACCACCTGTTCCCATTCTTCCGGTTCCAGTTCCAGAAACTTTCCAAACTTTCCGATACCGGCATTATTGATCAGAATATCAATACTACCCAGTTCAGCCGTCATTTTTTCAATGGCTGCTTCCACTTCTTTTCTTTCGGCAACATCTGCGGTAGCATATACTACTTTCACTCCTGTACCTTTCAGTTCTTCCGCTACTGCCTGCAGATCTTTCTCTGTACGCGCCAGTAATGCCAGATTCACACCTTCTGCCGCCAGCTGTTTAGCAACCGCCTTCCCGATGCCTTTTCCGGCACCTGTTACGAGTGCGTTTTTTCCTTTTATTGATTCCATATCTGATGTATTTACATTTTCAGGGCTAAATATATGCCTATCCTTTCACACGGCCCATTGCAGGATCACTGAAGCCGGCTTTTCCATTTTCCACGCGACCAGCATATCTTCTCTCGAAAGATGATTGTCCGGTGATACGTACACTGAAGTCGTACCATAAATGACTTTTCTGCAGATCCAGTATTACAGCCGTTTTGCTCCTTGCAGACAGTGTCTTTTGCTGTACAGGCCTGCCATATGCATGGTCGATAATTTCGACTGTAACAGCCTGTGTATGGTGATTATTTAACTGTAATGCGACATTACCGGTGAAGGCTTTTCCTTTACGTTCGTACTCACACCATACTTCCAGTTGCGGCGCCTTATCATTACCGGCAAATTCACGGAAGAAGCCGTTTGGTCCATATACGCGCAGATGATAGATACCATTTTCAAATGATTGCAATGGCCAGTGATCCGCCAGTCTGTCCCCTGCTTTTACTGCATAGGCCCATGTCCTGACTGTTTCAAAAGTGGTGTTATCGGCTGACAGATATTTACCCGGTGCGTACACATGGAAAGGTACACCCGCGGCAGCTTTACCTGCCAGTTCATTACCAGCCTTGAAGGAGATTTCAAAACCACCTTTACTCAGCTGACCGTCCACATACATTTCATACGGCAATGCACAGGCAGGTCGGATGCCTTCTTCCTGTTTAGCCATATAAGGAGCCGTTGCCGGGTTCGTATTGATAGCAGCTATATCTGAAGAGCTCAGTTTCCTGAAACCGGAAGGCACGTCCTTAAATTGCGCTTTATGGATGCTCTCGATAAATGTGTCCTTATCACCAAAAGAAGGGAATGGTATTTTCTCTCCGTTATACGGTGTGAATACAGAGCTGAGGTCACCGCAGATGGTACGACGCCATTCAGTGATATTACTTTCAACGATATTTTTACCCGTCTTATGGTGCAGGAAACGCTCCAGAAATTGTAAGGTAGAAGTATGGTCAAACACTTCGGAGCAGACCATTCCACCACGGCTCCATGGAGAAGCTACAATCAGAGGTACACGGTATCCCAGTCCGATAGGACTTTCCCTGACGTCTTCTTCCTGCATACCGTTCTTACGCAATTCCTGTTCGCGGGTTACATATTCCACACTTGTATCGATACCTTCAGATACCAGACCAGTACCCGGGCCATGCGGAGGAACAAACGGAGGTACATGGTCGAAATCGCCATCATTTTCGTCGTATGCGAGAATGAAGATGGTTTTCTTCCAGACTTCCGGATTCTGTGTAAGGATATCCATTACTTCCGCTACATACCATGCGCCATACCATGGAGCACCCGGATGGTCAGAGAAGTTTTCAGGAGAAACGATCCAGGATACAGTCGGCAGCTGACCATTCTTTACATCTTCGCGGAACTGGTACAGTACATCACCTTTCGGCACCTGCATAGTACGCTCTGTGTTCCCGTCGTGATATTGTAATGTGCTCAGCTGGTGATAATCCGGATCCTTTTCGTTTGTAGTGAATGCTTTTCTATGGATGTTCTTTTCTCTTTCTGATAGCAGTTCAAATTTCTCAGGACGCCATTTTTCTTCCCTTTCCTGCAATTTCAGCAGGAGTTCTTTTTTCTCTCCCAGTTCTTTTTTGGCAGCATCAGCCTGTGCACCGGAGAGTGTCTTCATTTTATCTTCCAGAGCAGCAATACCGGCTTTCTGCTTTTCTATGCTCCGTTGTACATGTTTATGGTGGTTAAGCGAAAATTCCGGTCTGTATTGCGCAAAGAATTCCAGCGGGTTGTCTGTGAAGTTGGCCAGCCATGCATCTTCTTCACCAGTAAAACCAACACCGACACTCAGTTCATTCTGGTATACTTTCCAGCTGATGCCATTTTCTTCCAGACGTTCCGGGAAGGTGGTCCAGCTCGCAGGAACGCCATAATCCACTTCCGAGTTACGGACATTAGGCGCGGCATCCGGGCTTTGTTTTTCACGGATGGTACCTGTCCAGAAATAGAGCCTGTTAGGCGTAGTACCTGTCAGTGAAGAGCAAAAGTTCTGATCACACACGGTGAATGCGTCGGCCAGTGCGTAATAGAACGGAATGTCTTCACGCGTGAAATACCCCATTGTGAGTGGCAGGTCTGCGTAGTCTTTATTACCGGACTGTTTTACATCCAGCCATTTATCGTATTTACCGTTGTTGCGGGCATCTACCTGATTTTCCCATGAGTGCGGCAGTGAACTCATCCAGGTGACTTTTGAATCTTTGATATCAAGGCGGAAGGGAGCATAGGTTTCTCCTTTCGCGTTGGACTGGAGCCATACCAGATTTTTATCAGGCTGAGTGATGGCACGGGGATCGTTAAATCCACGCACACCACGTAGCGTACCAAGACTATGATCGAATGAGCGATTTTCCTGCATGAGCAGTACGACATGTTCTGCATCAAGGAAGGTGGTACCTGCAGCCGGATTGATGGCCATAGCTCTCTGAATGGAGGCTGGCAATACACCTGCCAGACCTGCGCCGCCTGATAGTAGTGCGGCTTTTTTGATAAAGTCTCTCCTTGTATCCATAATGCTGACAAGATACATAACCTGTTGCAAGCTGAAGCCATATATGCTCAATCTTCAATGTAATTTAATACCACATTAATGTGAGGCTCCGAGGTATTATTATTATCTTTCGCCCAATTAAACCGATACTATATGAATAAGAGACTGTTGTTTTACCCGCTGATTATCGGCTTTTTCGGATGTCTGATCTGGTTTATTATCAATAAAGGCAGCCATCTTACAACTGATGGCAGTACGCCTGCGAGTACTGTAGCTGCGGCAGCACCTGCTACAGCGACTATTGCACCTGTTTCTACGGCGGAGAGCGTCTGGAATTCCATGGTGCAAAATGTACATCATCCTTTAGCCTTATTGCTTTTGCAGATTATTTTGATATTAATCACTGCGAGGATATTTGGCTGGCTTGCCAATAAGATTGGACAGCCTTCTGTAGTAGGAGAGATTCTGGCAGGTATCTGCCTCGGACCATCTCTTTTTGGCATGTTATGGCCGTCAGGAAGTGCATTTATCTTCCCTGCGGAAGGTTTTAAAAATCTGCAGTTTTTGAGTCAGATAGGTCTTGCTTTCTTCATGTTTGTGGTGGGTATGGAACTGGATACTGACAAAATGAAAAACAAAGCGCATGATGCGGTAATGATCAGTCATGCTAGCATTGTATTTCCATTCTTTCTGGGAGTAGGATTAGCGTATCATATGTATGCACGCTTTGCACCTGCGAATGTAAGTTTCCTCTCTTTTGCGCTGTTTATGGGTATTGCGATGAGTATCACTGCGTTTCCTGTTTTAGCACGTATTGTACAGGAGAGAAAGCTGAGCAGTACGCCATTGGGGTTATTGGCTATTACCTGTGCTGCGGCTGATGATGTGACTGCATGGTGTATTCTTGCAGTAGTTATAGCGATCGTAAAAGCGGTTACGTTGTGGACGGCTGCATTGACGCTGGCATTATCACTGATTTTTGTCGGTTTCATGTTGTATGTTTTAAAACCGTGGTTAGCCAAAAAAATCACGCGGTTTCAGGAGCAGCATAAAGAGAAATCTATTGTCGCCCTTGCATTTATGACGCTGTTATTTTCGGCGTGGGCTGCGGAGGTAATCGGTATACATGCATTATTTGGCGCTTTTCTGGCAGGTGTGATCATGCCATCAGAAGTGTCTGTACAGAAACTGCTGACAGATAAACTGGAAGACGTGAGTGTGCTGTTATTGCTGCCGATCTTCTTTGTTTTCACCGGACTGCGTACACAGATCGGATTATTGGGTCAGGGCAATCTCTGGGCGGTATTTGGTCTGATTATGTTGGTAGCAGTAGGTGGTAAATTGGGAGGCAGTGCGCTTACGGCTAAATTAATGGGACAATCATGGACAGATTCTCTTGGCATTGGTGCACTGATGAACACAAGAGGATTAATGGAGCTGGTAGTACTGAATATTGGTTATGATCTGGGTATTCTTTCACCGGAGGTTTTTGCGATGTTGGTACTGATGGCACTGGCAACAACTTTTATGACGGGGCCGTTGCTGGATGTGGTGAAGAAGGTAGAAGAGAACAGATTACAGGCGAGTCAGATCGGGTAACTTCAATCAGGATCAGGAATTAACATTAAGAATGGGGCTGCTTAAAATGCCGCTCTTCAAGATAAAACGCTGCGGAGATTATCTCCGCAGCGTTTTGCTTTATAAAGAACATGTAAGTATAACATTGGTCTGCTTAGTCAACTGTAGACTCGCTGAATCAGCCTACAGCTCATAAATAAGGCAATTCCCGATTCTCTTTAATAAACACAGTCGATTATAAAACAGAAAGGCCTGATCGATGATCAGGCCTTTTGTATTAGTTCAGTATGATTAATGCAGCGTTGTTTTCTTCAAAGTTGGCTTCTTAGCTGTTACCGGTTTTTTAGCAGTTGTTTTCTTTGCAACTGTCTTCTTTTTCGCGGTTGGTGCTTTTGCCTTTCCTTTTGCTGTTGTTTTCGCTTTAGCAGAAGTCTTTGAAGTTTTTGAGGTCTTCGCTGTTGTAGTAGTGGTCACTGGTTTCTTTGCTTTCGCCTCAGCTGGAGCAGCTACTTTTGCCGGAGCAGGGAAGCGGGATTTATCGAAGGCGGTTGCTTTGTCATCCAGCATCATCTGTAATGATTCCTTCAGTATTTCCTCTTTCTCTGTTTGGAATTCCTTCATTTTCTCTTTTGGAATTCTCAGGTCGTAGCTGTTTTCAGGTCCTGACATCATTTTAGTGAAATCAGGGTTGAGGTGTTCCAGATCGGAAAGTTCCATATTCAGTTTCTTCGCAATAGCATCCAGACGATATTTACCGGAGATATTGAATTCAACTGTGTTGAACATTTCTTCTTCTGAAAGTTCAGTTGTAGCGTAGGCTGCGGCGGTAGGGGCAGGAGCTGCAACAACTGTGTTGCTCATATCGTTACCTACACCGAAGAAGTTGTTAAATCTGTCGAGGATGTAACCGGTAGCGATGAATTTGTAAACGTGATTGCGGGACTCAGCGGGCAGGAAGTATTGCATACCCCAGAAATCGCTGCGACCGCTTGCGTTCATGGCACGTTGTACGCCACCAGGACCGCAGTTATAAGCAGCTACTACGAGTAACCAGTCACCGAACTGATTGTACAGTTCGTTCAGGAACTTGGCAGCAGCTACAGTAGACTTATAGAAGTCTTTTCTTTCGTCCACTTTTTTACCCACACTGAGACCGAAGATACGCGCAGTACCTGACATGAACTGCCAGGCTCCTACAGCACCTACACGGGATCGTGCATTGGTATTAAAGGAGGATTCGATTACGGCGAGATACTTCATTTCCTCGGGAATCCCGTGTTCTCTGAAGATTTTCTCCACCATTACGAAGTAAGGTTGCCCTCTGGAGACCATTACCTGCAGGTGTTGGCTATACCTGCTGGCAAAGTTATTGATGTATCCAGCTACAATGTTGTTGTTGATCTGTTCATAGACCTTCGGGCTGCTGATGCTGGACGGAAGGCTTTGCGCATTTTTTCGCACAGCCTGTGACGTTGCGGAAGGCACGACAATTGTGTCCTTAGGCAGACGTACTTTGTGGTTCAGTACCGTAGTATCCGGTCCCCCATATGGAGTAACCATCTCTTTAGGTACACTATTGCCACCAATCGCTCTCATTTGCACTGCACCCAGCGATGGCAACAGCAGTAGTAAAAAGATTTTCCTCATACACATATTTATTTTAAACAGGAGTAACCTGTCGTAATTGCATGGCGTGTTCCGCAATGCTTAACAGGTTTGCTTCGCTAAATTGCTTTGTGATGATCTGTACACCGTATGGCATCCCATTTGAATGCCGCTGCAAAGGTACGGAAATTGCCGGAACCCCTGCCAGATTTGCCAGTACCGTATAAATATCGGCCAGGTACATGGCTATCGGATCATTTGTTTTTTCTCCAATTTTAAATGCTGTAGACGGTACAGTTGGCATTACGATGGCATCATATTCAGATAAAATTTCATCCAATTTATCCACCACCATTCGTCTAACTTGTTGAGCTTTAGCAAAGTAGGCATCATAATAACCCGCACTAAGTACAAAAGTCCCAAGTAAGATACGCCGTTTTACTTCTTTTCCAAACCCTTCGGACCGACTTTTCTTGTAAAAGTCAGCGAGTTCAAGATTATTTAATGAAGTTCTGTGTCCGTATTTAACTCCATCAAACCGTGAAAGGTTAGAGGAAGCTTCTGCAGTGGTCAACACATAATATGCGGGCACTACATAATCGAGGTAAGCGAAATCAGCTGCTGTAACGGTATCACCTGCAGCTTCCAACTCTTCAAAAAAGCGGGTATAGCCTTCCTTCATTTCTTCATCCAGGCCGGGGTGAAACAACGCATCTCTTAAATACGCTATTTTCCAGGATTTATTGTGTACGATCTGGTAATCAGGTACTTCTTCATTAGAAGCCGTACTATCATACTCATCGGGCCCTGCAATAAACTGCAGCACCCTTGCCACATCTGCAATATTCCTGCCAAAAATCCCTATCTGGTCAAAAGAAGAGGCGTATGCAATTAACCCATAGCGGGAAATCCTGCCATAAGTTGGTTTTAATCCTACAATACCACAGAAATCAGCGGGTTGTCTCACCGAGCCACCGGTATCACTACCGAGGCTAACCATACAAAGATCTGCCTGCACTGCTACTGCCGACCCTCCGGAGGACCCTCCCGGTACACGGGAATTGTCCAGTGCGTTCAACACCGGACCGTAGGCGGAGTTCTCATTTGTGGATCCCATTGCGAACTCGTCGCAATTAAGATTACCAATAATAATGGCGTCTTCTGCCAGAAGTCTTTCGACAGCTGTAGCAGAATACAGGGAAGTAAATCCCTCCAGTATGCGAGAAGCGGCGCTTACTTTATGTCCTTTATAACAGATAACATCCTTAATGCCTATCACAATGCCTGCAAGCGCTCCCACAGACTCTCCGTTTTTTATACGGTTATCCAGTGCATGCGCTTTCGCAAGGGCTTCCTCTTCAAAAACTTCCAGATAAGCATTCAGGTGTTTTGTCTGTCCGATACGGTCAAGGTAATACCGTACCATCTCCGTACAGGTTGTTCTGCCGGCGTATAATGCTTCATGAAAAGCCGATATACTGCTGTATTCAGACAAAGCCAAACCAGTTAATTGCTTAAAAAATAATGTAAATCAAACTTGAAAAACTGCTACTGAAAAGGTTTTCAGTTGGCATATGGTATATAGCAATTTCATACAGTGGTTACTGCATCTCCCTTCACAGGCATACTACTCCCCTATTCACGTCTGAATCAAATAAAAAGAAAAACCTGATTCCTTTAACAGGAACTAATTAGGCATTCTTGTGGTCAGTCGTAGCCGGCTGATCTTTCATACCGTCTTCGATCTCTTTACGCACGTTGTTCTTTGCATCGTTGAACTCACGGATACCTTTACCCAGGCCACGCATCAGTTCAGGGATTTTCTTACCACCAAACAGCAGCAATACAACCAGAGCGATCAAGAGTAATTCTGTCATACCTAATTCCTGAAATAATAAAAACGGTGATTTAAAAGCGGCAGTCATTTTCTCAGTTTTAAACGTTAAGCAAACAAAGATAGGTAAATATATTCGGGAATTATCCTCGGGTGGATTGGGCGGCAAAGTTTTAATACTATTTTAAGAGCATTCTTTATTGCAGCGTCCGGTCCCTATAGACATGAAAAAACGGGGAGCCAAACGGTCCCCGTTATCACTAATTTCCCTGTATTTATACTAAACCCTTTTCTCTTTGATACGGGCAGCTTTACCAGCACGTTCGCGCAGGTAGAACAGTCTTGCCCTTCTAACTTTACCAACCTTATTCAGCACGATTCCGTCGATGTGCGGAGACAGCAAAGGGAATATCCTTTCTACACCTACTCCATCAGAAATCTTTCTTACTGTAAAAGTAACAGTAGCACCAGTACCCTGGATTTTCAATACATCACCTTTGAAGGACTGGATTCTTTCCTTGCTACCTTCAACAATTTTATAGTTTACAGTGACGTTATCACCGGCTTTAAACTTCGGGTATGATTTCTTACCTGACAGTTGCTCGTGAACAAAAGAAATAGCGTTCATCTTTCAAATATTTATCGGAGTGCAAAGGTAGCTTAGAAATATACAACTTCCAAATAAGAACCCCGTTTATTAAACAATAATTTTACAAGCGGTTGAGAATCAACCAAAATTTATAACAGATCCGGACGACGTGCCTTTGTGCGCTCCAGCGCCTGGTCATGTCTCCAGTTATCGATCTTCTTATGATCACCGCTCATCAACACGTCTGGTACCTTCCAGCCCCTGAATTCTTCCGGGCGGGTATACACAGGCGGTGCGAGCAGATTGTCCTGAAAAGAGTCCAGCAATGCGGACGTTTCATCGTTCAGTACACCGGGTATGAGTCTGCCGATCGCATCTACCAGCACAGCGGCTGCCAGTTCTCCGCCAGACAGGACATAATCTCCGATAGAGATCTCCTTTGTAACGAAGTGCGTACGGATGCGTTCATCAATACCTTTATAGTGACCGCAGAGCATCAGGAGATTGCCTTTCAGGGACAGCTGATTAGCCATTTGCTGGTTCAGCGTTTCTCCGTCAGGAGTCAGGTAGATCACCTCGTCGTATTGCACTTTTGCCTGCAGCGTTTCGATGGCATTTACTACGGGTTCCAACATCATTACCATACCTGCACCTCCGCCAAACTGGTAGTCATCTACCTGTTTGTGCTTCAGCGTGGAATAATCCCGCAGATTATGGGTATGTACTTCCAGTAATCCTTTTGTCTGGGCTCTTTTCATGATTGAATGTGAAAAAGGCCCTTCCAGTAATCCCGGCTGTACTGTAATGATATCTATTCTCATAATTAATGCTGCATCCAACCTGTCAGTGCAGGTCCCAGTGAATAATAAATGTCCTGCTATTCCAGATAAAGGTCCAGTAATCCATCAGGAAGATCAACGTGCACGATCTGCTGCTTTTTATCCACTTTTATGAGCGATTGCTCATTGAGTGGCAGCAGTGCCTCTTTCTCCTTATACATCACTTTTACCAGCACCTGCATGGGCATTTCAATTACTTCTTCGATAACACCCAGTTCTCCCTGCTGCTTGTCTTTCACCATAAAGCCCAGCATAGAAAGCGGGGCTGATGCGGACGTCTGTTTTTTGAAATCATCCTCCAGCAGGTATACAGGCGTTTGTACCAGTCTGCGGGCGTCTTCTTTAGTGTCTATCCCTTCCAGCTTGACGAACATATGTTCATGATCTTTCACGCTGGCTTTCTGTATGAAATAAGGGATAAAACTGTTCTTACGCTCTTCCAGAAAGATGGCGTCCACTCCCTGCAGGGCTGTTCTTTTTCCCAAACTATGTTTGAGAATGAATTCCCCCTGTAAACCAAATACGGATACCAGTTTTCCTATGCTGAAGTAATTATTCATAATACGATGCCCTTCCGGCTAAGAAAAAGGGAAATATTTGCGTACAAATATTTCCCTTTCAATATTTATTCAAAAGCTAGATTATGCTTCGCCACCTTCTGGCTGAGCTGGAGTATCTTCTACTCTTCTCACGATTGGAGCAGCAACTCTTGCTTTCTTGTGACTGTCACGACGTGCAGCAACTTTCTGCTCGTGTTCAGCCTGCCATTGTTCGAATTTGGTGAAAGCTGTAGGCTCATCGAACAGACCCAGTTTCACACCTCTCAGTAAGTGTTTCAGATAGAGAACACCTTTGAAAGACAGGATTCTTCTTACTGTATCTGTAGGCTGAGCACCTTTCTGTAACCAACGCAGTGCTTTGTCTGTATCGATGTTGATAGAAGCAGGCACAGTCAGTGGATTGTAAGTACCGATTTTCTGGATGAATTTACCATCTCTTGGCGCGCGAGCATCGGCTACTACTATAAAATAAAAAGGTCTCTTCTTAGCGCCATGACGTTGCAGTCTGAT
Source organism: Chitinophaga pinensis (assembly GCF_007896845.1). GTDB lineage: Bacteria > Bacteroidota > Bacteroidia > Chitinophagales > Chitinophagaceae > Chitinophaga > Chitinophaga pinensis_C. The sequence continues at coordinate 57,004 of NZ_VOHS01000028.1, forward strand.
TTTTACTGGCATAAATAATTCGAGTTATTTTTTTGCGAGTTATGAAAAAGTATTTAATTGGGGCAGCAAAGGTATTCTTTAAAACGAATAGTTCAAAATATTTTATGTTAAAAATCCACAGGTTGTGGATTTTTTTTTCAAACTACCGGCCTAAAGCTCTTAAGCCTTTACCACCAGCTCCGAATTTGTTCATCATCTTCATCATCTGACGCATCTGGTCAAACTGCTTCATGAACTGGTTCACATCCTGAATATCTTTACCGGAGCCTTTAGCAATACGCTTACGGCGGCTACCGTCGATACTATCCGGATTGTTACGCTCATATGGCGTCATAGAACCGATCATTGCTTCAATGCCTTTAAATGCGTCGTCGCTGATGTCTATATCTTTAATGGCCTTACCGACCCCCGGGATCATCGCCATGAGGTCTTTCAGGTTACCCATTTTCTTGATCTGCTGCAGCTGTTCGCGGAAGTCTTCGAAATCAAACTGGTTCTGACGGATCTTCTTCTCCAGTTTTTTCGCCTGTTCTTCATCGAACTGCGCCTGTGCACGTTCCACGAGGGTAGTGATATCACCCATCCCGAGGATACGCTGTGCCATACGTTCAGGGTAGAATACGTCCAGCGTGTCGAGCTTTTCGCCCATGCTCACGAACTTGATCGGCTTTTCTACCGTATACTTGATCGTCAGAGCCGCACCACCGCGTGTATCACCGTCCAGTTTGGTCAGTACCACACCGCTGAAGTCCAGACGCTCGTTAAACGCCTTGGCAGTATTCACAGCATCCTGACCTGTCATGGAATCCACTACGAAGAGGATCTCATTTGGCTTTACAGCTGCTTTTACATTCGCTACCTCAGTCATCATCACCTCATCTACGGCGAGACGACCGGCGGTATCTATAATGATAATGTTGTTATTATTCTGTTTAGCGTGCGCGATAGCGTTCTGCGCAATCTTCACCGCATCTTTGTTCTCCGGCTCACTATACACCTCTACTCCGATCTGCTCACCCAGCACTTTCAGCTGGTCAATCGCCGCCGGACGGTAAATATCCGCCGCTACCAGCAATGGTTTCTTTCCTTTCTTGGTTTTCAGGAAGTTAGCCAGTTTACCGGAGAAGGTTGTTTTACCAGAACCCTGCAGACCTGCGATCAGGATGATAGACGGATTGGATTTGATATCCAGTTCCGCTTCGCTGCCACCCATCAGTTCAGTCAGCTCGTCTTTAACGATCTTCACCATCAACTGTCCGGGAGAAATGGCAGTAATTACCTTTTCACCCAGGGCCTTTTCTCTTACGCGGTCGGTAAAGTCCTTCGCAATTTTATAGTTTACGTCAGCATCCACCAGCGCACGGCGAATTTCTTTCACCGTAGAGGCCACATTGATTTCACTGATACGGCCTTCACCTTTCAGTTGTTTAAACGCCGAGTCGAGCCGCTCTGATAATGATTCGAACATCTGTGATCTTGTTTAATTTTTAGCTGTGAGCTATTCGCTGCTCATCCTTTTCAGGGGACTTTACAGCTGCAAGGGTTGCAAAAATAATATAAAGTAGCATGCAAACCAGTAAGCAGCTATAAATAACAAAAAAAGGTGAATATCCGGCAGATATTCACCTTTTCAATTATGTAAAACAATTAATTTCTAAGTGACTGTATTACCTGACCGGGCAATGATAATCAACTTCCCAGGTAATTTCTCAGCAGCTTGCTGCGAGAAGTGGTACGCAGTTTAGTGATTGCTTTATCCTTGATCTGGCGCACACGCTCGCGGGTCAGACCAAATTTCTCGCCGATATCTTCCAGTGACATCGGATGCTCCACCGCAATACCAAAGTAAAGGATGATCACATCTTTCTGTCTGTCAGTGAGTGTAGATAAAGAACGTTCTATTTCGCGGCGCAGGGAATCGTGGTGATCCAATTCTTCGTCTGCGTTTACAGCATTCGGATTTGCCAGTACATCCAGCAGGGAATTGTCTTCACCATCGATAAACGGTGCATCCATAGATACGTGACGGGCGGCAACGCCTAAAGTAGCTTCTACTTCTTCCGTGTTGATCTCGAGGATGGTAGCGAGTTCGTCCGGAGACGGCTCTCTTTCAAATTCCTGTTCCAGCTGAGAATAAGCCTTGCTGATCTTGTTGCTCAGCCCTACTTTATTCAGTGGCAGTCTCACAATACGGCTTTGTTCTGCCAATGCCTGCAGGATAGATTGACGAATCCACCATACGGCATAGGAAATGAACTTAAAACCACGGGTCTCATCAAAACGCTGTGCTGCTTTGATCAGGCCCAGATTTCCCTCATTGATCAGATCACTGAGCGATAATCCCTGATTCTGATACTGTTTGGCAACAGACACCACAAAACGGAGGTTTGCTTTCGTCAGTTTCTCAAGAGCTCTCTGGTCCCCCTGCTTAATGCGTATAGCAAGGTTCACCTCTTCCTCCGGTGTAATTAAATCCACTTTCCCAATTTCCTGCAAGTATTTCTCCAGGGATTGGGACTCCCTATTGGTGATGGATTTCGTGATTTTGAGTTGGCGCATTGACATAAAGAATCGGAACAGTTACAGGTTAATAAAATGTTACCCTATTTGATGAATGCCAGACAAAAATAAGTTTTTTTAGATAGCTCCCAAAAAAAATAATTACTTGTTAAACCATTTTCAAGCAAAAACGTTTCACCATTCACAACTCAACATCGGGACCTCTCTCATAGGGCTTCCGGACAAAAAGCTGTGAAAACAATTAGTGTGGATTGCTAATGTATTTATATTTTTCATAATAGAATTGTTATTTATAAAGTGTAAAAGAATTTGGGCAATTATTAAAAAAAAACGCAAAATAATTTTGACAGAATAAATATTTTTCTATAATTGCAGCCAGATGCTATTGATTTACTAATTACTTGAGCGATGTCTAAGAAAGTGCAATATGAGTTGGAATATCCGGTACGGTGCTCACCCAGTATCTTATACGAATTCCTTTCCACACCCGCAGGGTTGCAGGAGTGGTTCGCAGATAAAGTAGATTACAGGGACAGTGTCTTCTCCTTTTCATGGAATGGTTCCACGGAAGAAGCAGAAGTACTGGAGCAGGAAGAAGATGAATTTATACGTTTACATTGGAAACATGCGCCCAAAGAAGAATTCTTTGAATTCCGCATTCAGATTTCCGAAGTGACCAATGAAACAATTTTGATTGTTAGAGATTTTGCAGAAAAGAAAGAAATAGCTGACCAAAGCCAGCTGTGGGACTATCAGGTGAAAGACCTTTTCCACAGAATAGGCAACTAAACCAGCCAACCACTGATCAACCAGTAGTAATGGTCAGCCCCCGAAGCAGAAGAGTATAATCTCTTACTATCTCCGGAACGATCTTTCCCCATTCTTCAAAACTGTAAGGTTTAGCAAGTTTAATAAAGGAACGTCGGTCAAGTAGCTGCTTAAATTCCAGTTCCGACAAAGCTGATATTAATTTGTAATTCCCATTTTCAAAATCATGCTGCCAGGGATCTTCCAGAAGATACACCTGAAACTGTTGCTCAGCCAGCTGCTGCCAGGCTGAAGCAATAACATGACCATATTTTTCCTTCTCCTCCCCCGCCACGTGCAGGGTAGCAATGAAATAATGTCCCCACCAGAACATGGTGCGGAATGCAAAAATATTGTCTTTACTGAACAGGCGGGGATAATCAAGTATGATATAGGGCAATTCCCTGTAGCGTTCCCCCCTTGATATCTTTGCCCCGGCCTGTAAGATCCCGGCCGGGAATGGAAACGTGCTGGTAACAGATTCCTCCTGCAATGCGAGGTGTAACTGTCCCATCAAGGTCACTACTTTTTCTAATATATTGTTTTTCAGATAGATCCAATCAGCATTTACAACCAATGCCTGCTCTGCCGGGGTAAGTGAAACAGTCTCCATCCTGTAAATTTAGCCGCTCACAATCATTACCAGAAATTTAACGGTAATTTTAATGCCCCCCTCCCCTAAACTCCATAAATCATATTAAATTTGTATGCTTTAAATTTGTTCCCTGTGCGGGCCCCTGGGCAAGCCGGCAAAACAACATTAAAGTCTCGAAACAAACTACGCTGTAAGTGAAAAAACTGGATAAACTCATCATCAAAACATTCATGGGGCCATTCGTGGCTACTTTCTTTGTGACACTCTTCGTGTTGGTGATGCAGTTTCTGTGGAAATATATCGACGACCTCGTGGGTAAAGGATTGGATACGCCGGTGATTATCGAGCTCATCACCTATACCAGCGCCAACCTGGTATCGCTTGCCCTGCCACTGGCAGTACTGCTTTCCTCCATCATGACCTTTGGTAACCTTGGAGAAAGCTTTGAACTGGTCGCACTTAAATCCTCCGGGATTTCGCTGACACGCTTTATGCGTCCCTTACTGGCGGTATGTACGACCATCGCAATACTGGCATTCCTTTTTAACAACTATGCCATGCCAGTAGCGAATCTGCGTGCAAAGTCGCTGCTGTACGATATTACAAATTCAAAACCCGCCTTCAACATCAAAGCCGGTGTTTTCTATACAGATATTCCTGACTATACCATCAAGGTAGCAGAAAAGGAAGCAGATAATAAAACCATTCATCAGGTAATGATCATTGATCATACGCCCGGTGGTGGTGATAAAGTAATCCTGGCTGAAAAAGGCACCATGCTGCTTTCAGCTGACAAACGCTTCCTGTATTTCGTGCTGGAAAAAGGCTGGCGTTACGAAGAACGTAACAACCGTAGTTCAACCAATCCCGGTGAACTGATCCGCCTCGGATTCCGCGAATACAAAAAGGCATTTGACCTCAGCTCTTTCGCCTTCAGCCGTCTGGATATGGGCCTTTTTGCCTCCAATCAGCAGATGTTGAATGTCAGACAGCTGGATAAAGCCATTGACTCACTGTACAAACAGGAGCAATTATTCAGCCGTACAGTGAACGCATATGTCACTACCCGCTATGCATTCTACAAATGGCAGGATACAGGATGGCTGGCCAAAGCACCTGCATTGGCCGTGACCAACTTCAGAGATGTAATACCTGAAAAGTCACTCAGATATACACTGGAAAGAACAGAACAGAATATCCGCGACGGACAGAATAACCTTGAGGGACCTGCACGTGAGTTTGGTGATAAACATGGTACACTCCTGTTGCACAAGGTAGAATGGCAGCGTAAATTTACCCTCGCATTCTCCTGTATCGTCATGTTCCTGATCGGCGCCCCGCTGGGCTCCATTATCAGAAAAGGTGGTCTCGGTACCCCGCTGATCTTCGCCGTTGTGTTCTTTGTGATCTTCAATATATTTTTCATGGTTGGAGAGAAGATGGCCAGAAAAGATGTAATGGCCACCTGGAGTGGAATGTGGCTCTCCAACATTGTCCTTATGCCTATTGCAATGTTCCTGATCTATAAAGCGCTGAACGATTCAAATCTGTTCAACAAAGAGTTTTATTTCAGGAGCTTCAATAATATCAAAAAGCTCTTTAAAAAAAACAGTCCAAAACCTACAACTTGACAGCCTTAAGCCACTAGCTCCCAGCTTCAAGATCTCTATACATTTAACGGGCACTCAGCAACTGCCCGGCAGTATAAACCTGTGCCTGCTATAAAGGAACTAACAATGTAAGGATCATGATGCACCTGCTAAGCTTAACGGCGGGTCACCACCCTACACTATGAAAACACTATTGACGTTGCTGGGCAAAAATGCCCCTTTCTTTTTGCCATTCCTTTTATGGGTTGTCGCAGGCGCTCTGTTACAGGCTTATTTTACACATGATGATCTGTTTCTCGCCATCAATCGCGCACACACACCATGGGCAGATGTTGCTGTTTCGGGTATTACTTACATCGGAGATGGTATTACCTTTGCTGTTATGCTGGTGTTCATCCTTGTATTTAGAAAATACAAGCTGTTCTTTACTGCTGTTTCCGTATTACTGCTGACCACCATCATTGTGCAGATAGCCAAACATTATTACAATGAACCAAGACCTGCGACGTATTTTGCAGATGCAGGTACATTGATACACACTGTAAAGTGGGTGACTGTACACGGTTCCTGTAGTTTCCCATCCGGACACACGACGACTGCATTCGCGTTGTTTACTTTTTTAACACTGATATGCAGGAATAAATTGGCCGGATTCGCGTTCTTAACACTGGCATTGCTGGCTGCCCATTCGAGAATCTACCTGGCACAACATTTCTTTGTAGATGTATATACAGGTAGCATCATCGGAACAACAAGCAGTCTGATAGTGTACACACTGTTCCATCAGAGCGGAAAAAAGGCTTCGCCGGAAGCAATCAGCGAACCGGCGATCAGTCTTACCTGATTAGATTATTTTTATTGATTGCCTGAATTATGAAGTACCTGTTGATTGCCATTGTTGCTGCTGTTCTTTTCGTACCCTTTCTGGGCGCTGTGCACTTGTTTGACTGGGACGAGATCAATTTTGCAGAAGCTGCAAGGGAGATGATTGTAAGCCATGATTATTCAAGAGTACAGATCGATTTTAAGCCCTTCTGGGAAAAGCCTCCGCTCTTCATATGGCTGCAGGCCATCAGTATGCAGATCTTTGGGGTAAATGAATTTGCAGCCCGTTTTCCCAATGCCATTATCGGTATCGCCACTCTGGTGACCCTGTTTGGTATCGGTAAAAAATTGGCAGATGATAAACTGGGTCTCTGGTGGGCACTGGCTTATGCCGGTTCCTGGCTCCCACACTTCTATTTCAAATCAGGTATTATTGATCCGACTTTCAATTTCTTTATATTCCTTGCGATCTATTGCGCTTATCGTACCGCCTTCAGTGGCAAACCTTCCCGGCTCGCTATCCTGAGTGGTATATTCCTCGGACTGGCCGTACTCACAAAGGGGCCGGTAGCGATCCTCGTGAGTATACTGACTTTTAGCTTCTACTGGTTGTATAAAAAAGGAAAAACCGGTATTGGCTGGGCGCAATTAGGGCTGATTGTCCTTGCTTCGGTCCTGACAACCGGACTTTGGTTCGGATATGAGATCATCGCGCACGGATTCTGGTTCGTACAGGAATTCATTACTTACCAGATAAGGCTATTCACCACAAAAGACGCCGGACATGGCGGCTCTTTCTTCTATCACTGGATTGTGTTACTGATCGGATGTTTCCCTGCCAGTCTGCTGTTGTTTACCTACATCAGGGGCCGCAAGGGGAAATCGATCTATACCGGTTCTTATGGTACAGAAATCAAAGATTTCAAAATCTGGATGTGGGTATTGTTCTGGGTAGTGCTGATCCTGTTCTCTATTGTAGAAACGAAGATCGTTCACTATTCTTCCCTGTGTTATTTCCCCCTCAGCTTCCTTGCTGCGTGGCAGTTATATCGTATTTCCGAAAACAAACTACAATTGCATGCATGGAATATCGTACTGATGCTGCTTATAGGGCTGATGATTGGTCTTGCGATTACCTTATTACCATTAGTAGGCGTATATAAAGAGCTGATCATTCCGCATATACACGATCGTTTTGCACAAGCCAATCTGCAGGCACAGGTACCGTGGTCAAAATGGGAAGCTGCTTACGGCGCCGGCTATATGCTGCTGATCATCATCGGAGCAATACTGCTATTTCAGAAAAAAGCACAGGCAGGCCTGCTATGTGTGTTCTTCAGCACCATTCTGGCGATACAGATCACGATTGTACATTTCACCCCGAAAATAGAGCGTTACTCACAGGGCGCTGCGATAGACTTTTTCAAAACATTTGAAGGAAAGGATGATTATGTGCAGGTGCTGATGTATCATAGCTACGCGCACCTGTTTTATACAAAGAAGCTGCCGCCTGTTAATCAGAACTACTATAATACTGACTGGCTGTTGAGTGGAAAGGTGGATAAGCCTACGTGGTTTGTGTGCCGCACAACCGACAGTGCGCCGTTCAGGACAGATCCGGATCTGGAGATTGTAGAAGAAAAGAACGGCTTTGTATTCTTCAAAAGAAAATAACTGCTACCGATAAAAAAGAACGGCGTCCATTTATAATGGACGCCGTTCTTTTTTATCGGTAACAGCAATACTATTTAATAGCCGCTGCGTATAATTTATCTACTTCTGTCCAGTTAACCAGATTCCAGAAAGCAGTCACATAGTCTGCACGTACGTTGTGATATTTCAGGTAGTAAGCGTGCTCCCATACATCGAGTGCGAGGATCGGCGTACCACGTTCTTTAACGATGTTATCCATTAATGGGTTATCCTGATTAGGCGTAGATATAACGGACAACTTCTTACCCGGTGTAACGATCAGCCATGCCCAGCCGGAGCCAAACACGCCTTTAGCAGCGGTATTAAAAATTTCCTGGAATTTCTCCCATGAGGTGAATGTTTCGTTGATAGCGGCTTTCAGTTTATCTGAAGGCGTAGTCTTCTGCGGAGACAGCAAAGTCCAGAAGAGAGAGTGGTTAAAGTGACCACCGGCGTTGTTACGCACTGCTTTATCTTCAGGTTTCACTTTTGCCAGGATCTGCTCCAGTGTAAGGCTTTCGTAAGAAGAGCCTTTCACAGCATCATTCAGGTTCTTAACATAGGCACCATGGTGCTTATCGTGATGAATCTCCATTGTTGCTTTATCTATATGCGGCTCCAGGGCATCATAACCATAAGGTAAAGGCGGGACTTCGAAAGGAGCTTTTACGTTGCCGTTGAGTACGGACGCTCCTTTACGGGCTGCCGGAGCAGCTGCCATTATACCAGATGGGTTGCCGAGAGCTGCTACGCCTGCCAGGCCTGCCAGCTTAATAAATTCTCTCTTGTTCATATGTTAAGGCATTAAATTATGATAATAAAGAACTTGAATTATAACTGCAAGGGCAGCAAATTCTGCACCAATATTAGAAAAATTTATTGCATAAGTATCGCCGGTCATCAAACAGTTGGTAATAAAACGCGGATTCTCACTAAAATAACCGCAACATTTCGCAATCTTTTGAAATTAATTGTTATTTTACCATACGCTTTCATGTGAAACTTTAACTTTTTCTTTATTTGATTAACTAAACAACAATTTATCCCAGACTACATAGTGAATATGTAATATATATAGAGAACTAACGAGCTTGCCTTTGTCACCAGGGCCCTTACCATGCCACTTTACAAACAACACTAATTGACCATATTTAACATATACCATTTATAAATTGCCATCATTGTTCATAAAATTTTATGCCAGGCAAAATGACAGAACTAGAGCATTATATCAATCAGCAACGGACCGAGCCAGATAATTACACACCAGTATTTTATCGATTGCAGCACGAAGAACAATATGTCGATTTACTGGCTTTACTGGCAAAAAATCCGCATATCAGGGTATACGACGAAATATACTCTCAGCTGAGAGAACTGATGAAGATCCGCAATCCTACCAGAAGACTCACGGAGGAAGAATCTGAACAAAAGATCAGGGAATATGTTGGTACTACACCGCTCCACGCCTTTGGCGTATGGGTTTATTATCCCTGGTCACACCGTGTGGTACATATTGTAGATGAAAAGGACTTTATTGAATTACGTACCAGTCGCAACAGGGAAAAGATCACCGCAGAAGAGATAGCACTGCTCAGCAGTAAGAAAATAGGTATTATCGGTCTTTCCGTCGGACAATCCATCGCATTGACGCTTGCTATGGAAAGAGTGTGTGGTGAATTGCGGCTGACTGATTTTGATAAAGTGGAGCTGACCAATATGAACAGGATCCGCACGGGTATTCACAGTATACAGATATACAAGGTGGTGATCGCTGCACGCGAGATCGCCGAACTGGATCCCTTCATCAAAGTAGTCATCTATAAAGATGGAGCCACTGAGGAAAACCTGGACGACTTTTTCACTAAAGATGGTAAACTCGACATCCTCGTAGAAGAATGTGACGGTATTGATATTAAGATATTGAGCAGAATGAAGGCCAAAGCCCTCCGTATCCCGGTAGTAATGGATACAAACGACAGAGGCATGGTAGATGTTGAACGTTTTGATCTGGAACCCGACCGACCTTTACTTCATGGATTCATACCCGATTTAGATCTGAAAAGCCTGCGCGGACTAACGGATGCAGAGAAACTACCCATATTCCGCCCTATGGTCGCCCTGGATGACATGTCCGATAGGATGAAACACTCTTTAGGCCAGATTGGAAAAACGATTACTACCTGGCCTCAGCTGGCATCTTCCGTGGTGCTGGGTGGTGCTGTAGTAGCCGATACCTGCAGAAGAATACTCCTTGACCATTTCAAAAGCTCAGGTAGGTATTACGTAGATTTTGAACAAATTCTTGTTTAATAATGCAGGAATGAGCGGCTGTTTATCATTTTGCAATCGAAGCCAAATGAGACATCCACTCATCCCCCGAACTGATCCTTATTAAAGAGCACCCACATGCAATATCATGATTACAGTAAGGGCTTTTAAGGCGCCAGATGATCCGGAAGCCTGCCTTCGCTTTTACAATGGCCATTTACGGTTGTTGGAAATCTATTTCGGCATAGCCAAGATCACCTCTGGCAGTGCTGATTGGATGCACCATGACAACAGCATCGTCATTATTGTAGAAGACGAGACCCGTACCAAAACGTACGGTGGAGCACGCGTACAGCTTGCTGACGGCGTGTTGCCCTTACCTATCGAAACCGCCATCGGAAAATACGACGCGAAAATATATGACGCGATCCGGCCCGGTAGTGCGGAAATATGCGCGATGTGGAACTCAAAAGAAGTAGCCGGCATGGGTATCGGAAGTCAGGTATTAGCCCGTGCGGGTGTAGTGCTTGCAGCCCAGTTGCCGATTGACAACTTCCATGTATTATGCGCTCCGATCACCACCCGCATTGGCAAACGGGTAGGCTTTGTTATAGATGAATCACTGGGAGATAAGGGTACTTTCTTCTATCCCAAAGACGACTTCATTGCCACCGCAATGCTCATCAATGACGTCAAAAAGCTGGAATATGCCGACCCCAAAGAGAGAGAACTGATATATGATCTGAGGGAGAACCTTGTGCAGACGAAAACCGAAGTTGGTCCCAAAGGCTCTTATGAAGTGAGTTATAACCTCGAAATTCCCAACTTACAATTTTCAGATGTGAAGAGCGAACGATGAATTTTCTATAAATTTAACGCATGTTCCGATTTATCGCTCTATTGCTACTTGCTATCTTAGGTTACCAGCAAATGCAGGCTGCTGATCCTATTGAATACCGCAACAATATGCCCCTGACCCGGATCGGCAAATACCTTGAAATATATACCGATAAGACAAATGCACTGGATATCAATGCTGTCAGCAAAAAAACATTCAGTTCTCCGGATGAAAATGTACCTAACCTGCAGATCACTCCCTATATACATTGGGTACGCTTTACCGTTACTAACAAGTCAGATCTCCGGGAAATCATGCTGGAGGTGGAATACCCAACCATAGATGATATTACGCTTTTTGAGCTACGTCCGGATGGTACCTACGACAGTACGCGACTGGGAGAATTTACCAGTTACCACAACCGGCCGGTTGACCACCAGAACTATATTTTTCCATTATATATCGCTTCCGGAACCACCCGGCAGTATTATCTGCGGGTGATTGCCGGCGAACAGGTGCAGCTCCCCATGTTCATAGGTACACGGGATCAGGTATCCGAAAAGAACGATTATCGTGACCTGATATTCGGTTTATACATCGGGGTTATGCTGGCAATGTCGTTCTATAACCTCTTCCTGTATCTGTCAACCAAGGACAACAGTTACCTGACCTACGTGTCATATAACGTGTTCGTTGCTCTGACACAGGCTACCTTACAGGGATATTCGTTCCGCTTCCTTTATTCAGACAGTCCGTGGATAGCACAACATGCGACGGTATTGGTACCCATATTTAACGGACTGACCGCGCTGGTCTTTATACAGCAATTCCTGCTGACGAAACAGTATTACAAACGGGGACATCGCCTGATCAATATCCTGCTGGTATTATACGTAGGATGTTTTATTCCGGCACTCATGAATGAATATATCATTGCGCAGATATGGGTGCAGATGGTAGTAGGCGCTGCTGCCGTAAGCGTATTCTATATATCACTGCGAATGAGCATGAAGGGCTATAGTTCTGCGCGTTTCTTCCTGCTGGCATGGTCCATATTCCTGCTTAGCGTACTGGTATTTGTGCTGAGGAACGCCAATGTCCTTCCCTACAATGAATTCACTTATTATGCATTGCAGATCGGCTCCGGTATGGAAGCCCTCCTGCTCTCCTTTGCACTGGCATACAAGATCAACCTTTTCAAAGCGGAGGCGCTCCGTGCTTCTCAGGAGAATGAGCGGCTGGTAAAAGAACAGAATATCATTCTGGAAGAAAAAGTGACCCAGCGTACGGAAGAACTCCAGACTTCCAATGAAGAACTGAACGTGGCCATGAAGAATCTGAAAGATGCCCAGACCCAATTGGTGGAAAGAGAAAAGATGGCATCTCTGGGTCAGCTGACAGCAGGTATTGCCCATGAAATAAATAATCCGATCAATTTTGTCACTTCTAATATAAAGCCGCTTAAACTGGATATTCAGGATATCAGAACATTGCTGGATAAATACGATGCCTTACCAAACACCCCGGATATACAGAGCGCGCTGAAGGACATTGCAGCCTTTAAACAACAGATCGATATTGACTATATTCACGAAGAGATCTCTTCGCTGATAAAAGGTATTGAAGATGGAGCCTCAAGGACCTCGGAAATTGTCCGCGGATTACGTACCTTCAGCAGACTGGATGAAAGTGATGTTAAATCAGTGGATCTGCACGAAGGAATCGACAGTACACTGGTATTGCTGAAAAACAGTATCCCGACAAACGTGAAGGTAATAAAGGACTATGGCTCTTTACCCAAAATAGAGTGTTATGCCGGCAAGATTAATCAGGTGTTTATGAACATTCTGACCAATGCATTTAACGCTATTAAGACAAATAACCAGGACCGTGAAGAAGCGGTAACGATCACTACCCGGGAAGATAACGGCCTTGCCCTCATCAGTATAAAAGACACCGGCCCCGGAATGACAGAGCAGGTAAAAGAAAAGATCTTCGATCCTTTCTTTACTACAAAAGATGTGGGAGAAGGTACCGGATTAGGACTTTCCATTGTATTCAGTATTATCGAAAAGCACAACGGACGTATCGAGGTGATCACCGCTCCTGATAAAGGTGCAGAATTTATTATATATTTACCCATGAGCGTAACCGCTCAGGCGTCTTAGTATACCCACGCAGGCAAATCCATGTAATCAATGACAAATTGAACCTGCGGCAAAACCAAAATGGATGAAAGACAACCGTATCAGGATCTTGTACATTGATGATGAAATTCATAACCTCAATGCTTTTAAAGCCGGATTCCGCAGAAGTTATGAAATTTATACTGCCAATTCCGCTCAGGAAGGCAAACAACTACTTAAAAGCATTGACGTCCATATCATCATAGCGGACCAGAAGATGCCGGTATCGACAGGGGTTGAATTCTTTAATGAAATAAAGGATACCCTGCCGGATCCTATGCGTATTCTCCTGACAGGTTATACCGATGTGGAAGATATTATAGACGCCATTAACAAAGGTCATATCTTCTCCTATATCAAAAAACCATGGGACGAGGTAGAGCTGCATCGTACGATCAACAACGCCTTTGAAATTTACAATACACGCCGCCAGCTGAAAGAAAAGATCCTTGAACTGGAAAAGATCAATGACGAGTTAAACCGCTTTATCTATTCCACCTCCCATGACCTTCGTTCTCCGCTGATGTCTGTACTTGGTATTATCAATCTGAGCAGGCTGGATAATTCGGTGACAGATCCGAACGGTTATCTCAATATGATTGAAGTATGTATTCTGAAACTGGATGGATTTATCCAGAAGATCATCGAATACTACCGTAACTCACGACTGGATGTAGAGTATGAGAAGATCAACTTCGAAAACCTGATCCACGAATGTATTGCGTCCTTCCGTCACCAGAACAACGCGATACAGTTTGAGGTAAATGTAGATCAGCCGGTGGATTTCAAAGGCGATACGTTCCGCATCAGTGTTATCCTGAATAACCTTATATCCAATGCGGTGAAGTACCAGAAGCCGGACGAAAGTCATCCGCAGGTGAATCTGTCCGTAAAGGTAGAGCCGCATAAAGCGACCCTGTCTATTGAGGATAATGGCATCGGTATACTGAGCGAACACCTGAACAACATTTTCAAGATGTTCTTCCGCTCCAAAAACAACAACAAGCCGGGCAGTGGCATTGGATTGTATATCGTGAAAGAAGCGCTGAATAAAATTGGCGGTACTATTAACGTTGAGTCAAAGTATGGAGAAGGTACCCTATTTGAAATAAGCATTCCCAACAGAAATGATTTCGATTCCTGATTTACGTGTTATACTGATTGATGACAATGAAGTGGATCTGCTGCTGCATGAACGTTTGATAACGTTGCAACAGATCAGCAGGACTGTGCTTGCTTTTAATAACGCAAACAAGGCGCTCGAATTCCTGTCTTCCAATATTTCGCTGCCACGCATCCCTCCTACTGTATTGTTGCTTGACATACAGATGCCGGAGATGGATGGCTTTGAGTTTCTGGAAGCATTTTATAGTTATCCTGCCAAGATCAAGTCACAATGCCATGTGATCATGGTATCCTCTTCTCTTGATTATGGAGATCTCAGCCGCACTTACGCCAATCCGATGGTCTTCAAACTACTGAAGAAACCATTACTGGCGAGTGAACTGAAAAACGCAATCATGGATATTTTCAGAGACCAGTAAGCTGGTTATATTCCTATTCAGACTGAAAAAAGCTGCTATACAAATACCCTGTACACACGTACAGGGTATTATCGTTAATATCCTATACTTCTGCCGAAATTTTCATTATATTTGAATGGATAAGAAACAATAGCCATTAATTTGTCAACCGTATAAAGTAGTAGTGCATCGTCAGTCTCCTTATGCCAGCGTTTAAGCCCTTAACCTGTTTACACGCACCGTTATATTGAGCACGTTATTTTGAAAACTCTCAGCTGGTATTCCCGATATACCGACTGTTAACTCACATTTCCTTATTTAAAATCTAAGTCGATGAAACCCATCCGAATGGTCCTTGCATGCCTGCTATTATTGGCCTGCTTTCTGACAAACTGTAAACAAGAATCCAGGGTCGCGCCTAAGTCCAGCGTTCCATCTGAAGATCTTGATAAAATTGCCCGTGCTGGTTTTAGCACTTACAATGTAATGGATGTAGACAGTGGCTACATTGTGGAAGGTGATATCTTCCTTCGTTATGATTACCTTGACGTAAAACCCAATTCTCCTCTTCTCCAGATTGCCGAGAGCGAACAGTACCATACGTATGCATTGGTAACAGGCACACCGAGGGTAATCTCCATTTCACTTGCTGCCGGATTACCTACTGTGTTTACAACAGCTGTAGATGAAGCCATTGCCCGTTATAATGCACTTGGGCTGAAGCTCTCATTCCAAAGAGTTAGTAGCGGTGGTAACATTAATATCACTACCTTCTATCAGGCACCGTATCCGGACGGAAGCATTGTGTTAGGTAGCTCAGGGTTCCCATCCGGAGGCAATCCATATAATTCAATTACATTAAATACACATCCACAGGCATATGGCAGTAGCCCTGACATGTTGTACCTCGCTTCCGTTTTGCAGCATGAGATAGGTCACTGTATAGGATTCCGTCATACCGACTACTCCAACCGCAACTACAGCTGTAACTACAGCTCAAGTCCGAATGAAGGTGAAGCTGGTGTTGGGGCGGTACATATTCCCGGTACACCAACTACAGGAGACCCTAACAGTTTCATGCTGGCTTGTACCAGTTTTGGGCTCAACCGTTCATTCAATGCAAATGACATCATTGCCCTGCAGTCATTGTATGGTTCCTGCGATCGCGTAGACCAACGATATGTGAATGGTGTATGTGAAACTGCAACGATAGAACTTACGAACGTTACTGAGGCGCCAAGGGGTTATGTTTGTTCTTATAGCTATGTGTGGAGTGATGGCTCTGAAAAGCCTTATAAAACACTCAGAACGGCACAGGGATGTCCTTCTGATCCTGATTGATAGTAATATACTGCACTACTACGAAACAATAAAAATGGGGTATCAAATTGCGTTTGATACCCCATTCTCTGTTTAAATATCTTTCTTACATTATCAGGGCACTCAATGCAATAATGGCAAACCCGGCAGCAATGAAGATGCCATAGATTACACTTAATGCGACCGCTTTTATCAATGACCTGAAAAATGATTGCTGATAAGCATTCTTCAATGCTATTGTCATGTATGTGATCAATATGAACAGTTCCAGTGAAGAGAGAAATGTTGCAATTGCCGGCACTATTTTATTCAATAATGCAATGACAAAAACAAAAGAAATGCAGCTGAATGGAAGTGCAGCGAAAGATCGCGTGATCTCCATAGTAATATTTCTTCTTATCGTAGAACAGTTTCAGGATTAAAGCAAACAGCGGCAACAATAAGAACATCAGCTTTGGAATTGCGTGCTGTGTCTTTTCAATCAGCAGTTCTACTGCTGCCTCTCCATGGTGTTCAATCGTCGCAAACCAGCGGCTATACAGCCATGGCTTTATGCCCTTATCTCTTTTCTCCTCCGGCAATGCCATTTGTTCTTCATGGTATTCTTTCAGTAGCTTATAATCGACATTCCCGATTACATTGAATTCAATTTCCTTCACATGGATACTGTCCAGTTTCAATCTGCTGATTGTACCGGCCAGCGCTGCCGATTTAATGCTATCTACGGGCGTTTTATTTCCCGTTTCCTGCAATATGTGAAGCAGACTGTCAGCTACCTCTTTTTTTGCCGCCATAACGGTTCTTTCTTCCGTTAATGATTCCAGCTTGTGACTGGAATGCCTGAAGGTAAATGCCGCCAAAAAATACAGAAACGAGATAAAGACATACATCCGGATAGGATGCAGGTAACTGGCCCGTCGACCGGAAAGATATTCTTTCGTAAGAAATCCGGGCTTAAACGCCAGATCCTTTATGGTTGTAAAAAACTTGGAATCGTAATGTGTAACGTCTTCAAAAAAATGTCTGAACAGATGTCCAAAAGACTCTTTAACAACGATATTTCTTGTCCGCAGTGACTACAATACCTGTCTTCTACGGTTGCTCCACAGTTTAAACAGTTCTTTTCATGTCTCAGGTGTTGTGACATAGGTAAGTTTTAAAATGGCGTTTAGATTTCGGCTACAATAGTAATTCTGGAAAGATATTACATTTAGCAGAAGAATCATAACGCCTACGCCGCGACGCAACACCTATTCTTGTCCTGATGGCAATTTAAAATGTGGGTTATAGATCAGTCCGACGATATTACCCCATGGATCTTTTACAGTAGCCACCAGTATGCCGCCACCTACTTCTGTCGGTGCTTCATGTTCAGTCGCACCTAATGCAATGAACCTGTTAAACTCTGCATTGATATCCTCCACACCCCAATAAGTCAGTACACTTTCCGGTTTGTCATTTACTGATGTCTCTTCTGGTTGCAAGCCGAGTTCGTAACCACCTACTTCGAATCCTACATAAAAAGGCTCATCAAAATAAGGTTGTACCTCGAATGCCTTTGCATACCATTCCTTCGCCTGATCTACATCAGCAACTTTGTAAATAGTCGTTCTAAGTCCTAATATTTTCTGTGCCATAGTTTGGTTTTTAACTTCGGTAAAGGTAGGCCGCTGACAGGAATTATGTTTGGAAAAAAACGACAAATCAGATTACAGATGGTACCAATCCGTGTATCTTTTTATTTCATTTGTCAGATGAGCATGATCGTAATAACCACAATCCAGCGCAATAGACAACAGACTTCCTTCCTGTTTGTTATGTTTTATCTGTGAGAGCGCACAACGGAAACGCACAATGTTTGTGAACTCTTTCGGACTAACACCTATATGCCTTTGGAAATTCCGCTCCAGTTGCCTTGTTGTAATGTGTTTCTTCCCGCCAGCTCCTGTATAGACATCCTGCCTTTTGATCGTCCAATATCTTTTATAATCTCTCCTAATGCATGCTTCGGCGGATTCAGTCGTTGCAGGAAAAATCGATTCAGATAAGCAAGAAAATGTTGCTCTGTTTATGCAGATCAGGAGACAACGCCGCATCAAATTCGATAATTTTATCTGTCATTTCACTGAGTGAAGCAAAACTATAAACAGAAAATCCGGCAGGTTTTAAAATCGGATACCGATTGACTTGTTGTCCGGATTGATGAATGACGTTTTGTAAGTGGTCATTGTTCCTACAAGATAAGCCTTCCCTGATGCCATCGCCAGTTCACCTGTCTTTGATCGTAGTCATCCTGCAGATTAAGTATCAGATCAACACAACCGTCAGGTAGTATATTCGATTGAATATACTGCGCCCGGATTCCCTCAACGACCCAATAAGCGTCGATGTAGTTTGCAAGGTCTGGATGAGGTTTGAATTGACGATAGCTCATTGTTCAAATATAGCTTTTCTGTATTTATAAGGCAATCATCTGCTTGCTATATTGGAGGCAAGGTGGACCTGATGCGGAGATGAGTCTCCTGAGCGCATGATAATCAATTCAGTATGTCAAGAACAGCTGTTTATCTCTGCACACTTACCAACGGCCACTAACCAATCA
>NZ_VOHS01000029.1 GCF_007896845.1 Chitinophaga pinensis
TACTTCCAGGAATTTCGCATCGATTTCTTTCTGCCATTGTTCTGCGACAGCATCCAGCTTGCCCTGTGCTTCTTTATAGTCAGGTACGTTTTCCAGAATGTACTTTGTGTCGATCACGCAGTAACGCTGTGCAAAAGCCGTAAATGTGCAACAGAACAGAACGGCGGCTATGAGGGATATTTTTTTCATACTTGTCGTTTTCAAAATACCTGCCAAATTGATACCAGGGTTCGAAATTGCAATATATAATTTAAAATTTATTCTAACATCATTCGGCACTACCACTTTAGGTCCATTATACTGCACTTCCGTGCTCATACGACTGACTGAATATCAACGCCTGCGCGTTTTTTATGCCAATCGGGATACCTGTTATTCCGGTTCGAAGCCCAGCATGAAGGTGAACTTAGCCGCATCTTTCAGACCATTTCCGGACTGCAGACGGTCGAAACCGATACCGTAGTCAAATCCAAGCAGACCAAACATCGGCAGGTAGAAACGCATACCGAGACCTGCTGAACGGCGCAATCTGAACGGATTGTAGTCTCTTACATCACGATAACCGTTTGCTGCTTCCAGGAACGCCAGACCGAAGATGGTAGAACTTGGGTTCAGACTGAACGGATAACGTAACTCCATTACATATTTGTTGAACACCGTGAAACCTTCGTAACCTGTTGGTTGTCCGGTTTCTGAGTTCATTCTCGGATCGGAAGTATAGTACACCGGATAACCTCTCTGAGAGATGATATCACGGTCATAGATAGCGAAGTTACTCAGACCATCACCACCCAGTTCAAAACGACCAAATGGAGACAATGTTGTGCGGTTGTTGTAGCGGCCGATGTAACCAAATTTAGCAGCTACTTTCATTACGAACACCTTGTTATCAGAACCTTTAGGTCTGCTCAATGGTACATACCATTCCGCATTGAAACGATATTCTGGTATTCGATCAGGTTAAACTGATCCGAATAGACTCCAGTTGTAGTCCCTGTTCGGATTAAATAAGGAGTAAGGAGGTGTGAACTGTCCGGACAACATGAAGTTGGAACCACTGCTCGGATAGATCTGCTGGTTAACAGATGAACGGGCGAGTGTCAGTTTCACGTTGACGTTATTGGAAGTACCGCTGGAGAAACCTGGAATATTGAAATAGTTATAGTTCTTCAGTTTATACTGCTGATAGTTCAGGGAGTAGATCAGTGTGAAGAAGTCATCCGGCCATTTCAGCTGTTTACCCAATGATACGGAACCACCCAATACCTTGAAATAAGCATTGTTGGACAGGGTGCTACCATATATATAAGCGGAATAAGCGTTCGGGTTCTGGTAGCTGCTATAGAAGCTGACAGAGAACTGGTTGCGCTTTTTACCACCTAACCATGGCTCGGTGAATGAGAAGTTATAAGAACGATATGCTTTACCGTTGGATGATACACGCACAGATAATTTCTGGCCATCACCACTTGGTAAAGGATCCCATGTTTCTTTCTTAAGATGTTACGCAGGGAGAAGTTGTTGAAGGTCACACCCAAAGTACCGGTCAGACCGATGTAACCACCCCAGCCGGCAGATAATTCCAGCTGGTCATTCGCTTTCTCTTCTACGGTATAGTTGATATCTACGGTACCATCCTGAATATTCGGGATGGGGTCCATACCGATTTTCTCAGGGTTGAAGAAACCAAGGTTTGCAATCTCACGGTTAGAACGGATCAGGTCAGTACGGCTGAATTTCTCACCGGGCAGGGTACGTAATTCACGACGGATTACGTGCTCGTTGGTTTTTTCGTTACCGGCAATACGTACTTCTTGATTGTTGCCTGCGGACCTTCAGAGATACGGATCTCATAATCAATGGTATCGCCATGGATGGCTACTTCTACAGGGTCAGCACGGAAGAACAGATAACCGAAGTCATGTACATACCACCGATGTCACCACCTTCAGAAGACAATAGTCTGTTGTTGGTATCGACATCTGCGTCGATGCTCAGCACGATCTTGCCGCCAGTGAAGGTACCGGTAAAGTCTCCTATCTGCAGTTTGGACATTACGAGATTCAGGTCCAGTTTAAGTTTACCGTCAAAGGAGAGACCATCAGCACCGATAGCCACATCGTTGCCTGTTGCTGTCAATTCAATTTTACCTACTATAACTACCTCAACAGGGATGTCATTACCCTGCCAGGTGATCCGGCCTTTCATCAGGATAGCAGGTTTCTGCTTGTCACCCTGCACACGGAAATAAACTTTTACATGATCAAAGTTGCCGACCGGCAGCATGATACTGCCCAATGATGTACTATCAAGAATATCAATAAAGCGGTCTGTCTTAATGCTCATATTGATTTCGTCTGCTCCGCTTTTAGCCGCGAATTTCAGTTCCCTGAACCTTACTTTGATGCTATCCCAGGTCAGGTCAAATCTTAAAGAAGGGAAAGATGCAACAGACGGGTCATTAATGATTCTGGCGAGGCGTTCTCCCCCGGAACCATCAATAGAACCACTCGGATTAACTGCCTGAATCTGGTAGTTGACAGTGGCATTGCCCTCTTGCTTTGCAGGGTCTACCGTTTCGTCAGATGATTGCTTCGAACACGCAGTAAACAATGCAGCAACCAGGGTCACAGTTGTGCACAACTGTAGGAAGGATTTTTTCATGAGTGAAATTTTGGTTTAAGTGTTTCCAATAAAATTGAGGTAAGAAAGGTTTTTCCAGTTGATATGTCTATTCCTCCCCTGCGATGCCGGATAATGGCTACAGTTCTTTCAAATAGAATAGATAGATGGTTTCAATAATGCGTCTGCCGGTAAATCAGGGGCGCAATCCCTTCAACAATTATCATACCGTAACACTGAACAAAAAATCTCCCTTGGGCGTATAAATATTGCTGCATTAACCTGTTGAGATTACGGCCCGCATTGCGTGCCACTGTGAGGAAATATATCAATACTCAATTCAGTAATGAGCCCGCTGATAACAGCCGGGGCTGTCATTAAGGTCTGATTCTTGTGTTCATAACCGAAAATTGATAACTATGAATAAATTATCATTTAACTTATTAGTTGACGGTGTTCCATACATGGTAAAAGCGGAACCTTTTTCTTTCAATGATGAGCAACGTTATAATGTAAGTTTTAATGGCAGCGAGACATACATTTTTGCCTGGGATGAAGAAACATTACGATATGCCCCGGTGGGTGATGTAGCATCTACTGTACCGGTGTCTCTTGAACAGGAAATTGCGAACAGATTGTATGAGGTTACTCCTGCCAAAGAATAGTAATGTCCTTTTCCCTGTACCTATTTTCTGAAATATAATTGCACGATCGAACAAAACACCACGCGTCCTGTTATTATTGCCGTGAGACCACTATTACTCAGATAACCAGTTTCCTATTCGCAAAAGACCTCAATCATCAGGACAATCATGAAAAACATAGTACACCGCAGCACCCCTTTCCATCATTCAAAAGATCATCTATGGCATATCAATCTCTGATCTTCAGATAATATACTATCTGACAGGAGAACTGTCTGCCTCCATTGCAATCTGCTATTTCCTGCCGGGGAATACAGTCCTTCTTTTGCCCGCTATATAGCAATACATACACAAATCTTAAATGGCGTATACCGAAAAGCCGAAAAAGAGTAGGTAATAATTTTAAACCACATTTTATGTCTCAAACCGCTACAGCCACCAGTCGCGCAACGCAGGGCAATATCCTCGATGTGAACGACCAGCTCGTCCATGTAATGTTCCTCGTAGACACTGCGTACATCTATCAGAACCATCAGTCCCAGATCAGCACCGATCCCAACAATCCGATGCCTATTGATCACAACTCGGAAGTAATGGCCTGCTCCTTTGTGAATAAACCATCCAAGCAGGGAACTGCTGATCTTTCCTTCTCAGTACCGAATCAGTCTACTGTAGCTTTCTGGGGATCTTCACTTTCCAATAATGGTCATGATGCTATCATCATCTACGGTATAGAAAGAAATACAAATCTTGGTCCTACAGGCGACGTATTTAATCCTTTCGTTATGAACAAGACTTTGTTGCCAGGTGGTGTGATCCCTTCCGGCAGCGTTAACGGATTACCTGCAACAACAGAATCCCGTAACATCTACGCACTGACTTCTACTGTGAAAGCTAAAGGCACAGAGAATTTCGTGATCAAATTCGGTCTTTATTTATTCGATGCCGATACGCAGACGCAGAAATTATGGAGTTACTGCCAGTGGGATCCAACCATTACTGTATATTAATCAGTTTCTTCTCACATCACATACACAGACGTATTACGAGAGCAGTCCGCCGTCAGCGGACTGCTTTTTTGCATTTACAGATACCTGACGGTTTTGTTCTATTTTCCGCCCCTGCCCCACCCTAATTTTGAGAAAAAAAGATATGCAGTCCATACGAATCGTCCTCTTCTTTCTATTATGCCTGCTGCTGACAAGCGCATTTACGGCTCCTGCGGAAGAAGGTCGCACCCTTTATGACCATCATTGTGCCCGCTGTCATGGTACAGATGGAACAAGGGGCTTATTGGGGGCTAAGAATCTGCAGAAAAGCCAGTTGTCCGACAGTGCTATTTTCATTCAGATCAGCAATGGCAGGCGGATCATGCCCGCTTTCAAAAAGCGGATGAATCCCGATCAGATGACAGCCATCGCCAACTATATTAAAAGCTTTAGAAAACTATGAATATGACAAGCAGAAAAACTAATCACATGTTTACCTTCTCCTATATAATAATGATACTTACGGCTGTAACAACTGCCTTGATCAGCGGCCTATTCTACGCGTGGTCCTGTTCTGTTATTCCGGGTCTGGCCCGGGTATCTGACAGTACTTATCTGGAGGCTATGCAACAGATGAACAGGGCCATATTAAACCCTGTATTCTTTCTGAGTTTTATGGGTACTGTGTTATTGCTCCCCTTGTGTACTTATCTGCAATACGGCCCCGTGTTATCTCCCCTCTTCTGGCTCTTGTTGCTGGCATCTATTGTATATCTGGGAGGCACTTTTGGCGTGACGATGTTTGGCAATGTACCGCTGAACAATATGCTGGACGCTTTTAATTTGTCTGCGGCAAGCGTTACTGATCTTGCAGACATGCGGATTAAATTTGAGCAGCCATGGATATATCTGCATACTATCCGTACAATAGCCAATGTCATTGCATTGATACTGGTTGTAATGGCTTGTGTTAGTCCGACGACCGTTGCTGAACGTATTCCGTTGTTACATCGCCCGTGATACCGCCAATCTATCACCTGTAAAAAGAAGGAGTCCGCCGGCGGCGGACTCCTTTACGATATAATATATGGGTTAGTCTGTAGTCTATTGTCTTAACGCTTCGACAGCTGCGATTGTTTTTGGCAACTCTTTACCTAACTTCCTGCTACCTGTTTCCGTAATCACAAAGTTATCTTCTATACGGATACCACCAAAATCACGATAGCTTGCGAGCGTGTTATAATCAACAAAGTTACTAAGTTTATTCTCAGCAACCCAACGATCTATCAATTCCGGAATAATATAAATGCCCGGTTCAACTGTCAGTACAAAACCCGGTTTCAGCTCACGGCCCAGTCGCAGGGACTTCCAACCGAATTCCGTACTTTTTTTCAGTGTATCGGAATAACCTACATATTGTTCGCCCAGATCTTCCATATCATGTACATCTAATCCGATCATATGTCCGAGACCACACTGGAAGAACAAGGTATGTACACCTGCTGCTACTGCTTCTGCAGGATCTCCTTTTACCAATCCGATCGCTTTCAGACCTTCCACCAGTTTAACAGATGCCTGCGTGTGTACTTCTTTATATTGAATGCCGGGCTTCAGCAGATCTGCTGCATGGTCCAGTGCATCCAGTACTACCTGATACATTTCCCTCTGACGGGTAGTAAACTGTTTTCCTACAGGGAATGTCCTTGTCAGGTCGCCTGCATAGTGCATCGCTGTTTCTGCACCGGCATCACAGAGTATCATGTGTCCTTCAGCTACCTGATTGCCATGGAAGTGGTTATGTAATACCTGACCATTGATCGTCAGAATAGTAGGATAAGATAAACGTCCACCTGCTGCTAATGCCGCTTCTTCTACTTTTGCTGCGATTTCATATTCCTTCATACCGGGTCTGGTATATTTCATAGCAGCCAAATGCATATCCACACTCACTGAAACTGCTGCTTCCATCTCCGCTATTTCATCCGGATCTTTGCATTCACGTTGTGTGATCACTGCCTTGATCAGTTCCAGAGATACGGCTTCCTGTAAACCCGCAACAGACAGCTGCAACCATTCGGCCAGTTTAATCTTATTCTCCGGACGATAAGGAGGCAAAATGTGTATCCGGCGTCCGGTATCTTTTGCTTTCTTCAAGACTTCGCCCAGCTGCGCATAAGGTGTTGTCTTAGCAATACCTACCTTCTGAGCCAGATCCTGTAATGAAGGTAAAGGACCTGTCCAGATGATATCATCAATCCCTGCCTCTCTTCCGAAAAGTATTTCTTCTCCGGATTCAGTATCCAGTACAAGTGCCAGTCCGGCTATATCAATACCTGCATAGTAAAGGAAAGTGCTGTCCTGACGGAAAGGATAAGTATTATCCGCGTAGTTCATACTGCTGTCGTCATTTCCCATCAGGAGAATAAGACCTTTTCCGACATTAGCGGAGAGCTTTTGTCTGCGTTTGGTGTAAACGAGTTCATCAAACAAATGTAAATGCATAGACGTTCTTAGTGACGGATGAAGTTAGGATATAGTAGTCGGATGGAAAAAAAAGAATTAGCAATCAGGAATGCGGCGGAGTGTTATAAGGATGGTTATGAGCATGATGCTGACGATAGCCGTTATGGATGGCATGGTTATGTTCAACTGACTCAGGGCTTCGTCATTCGACGGAAGCCCTGAATAATCTGAGAGTTATATGTTATACTTCTTTTTCCAGACGTTCTATATTTTCATCTGTCGGCGATTGTCTCTCTCGTTCCCGATTGATTAACTCTTCTGCACCACTACTGGTCGCAGGGTCTCTACCAAAGCGCCTACCTGACCAATCAGCTGATCAGACAAACCATTCTTTTTTGCAGCAACAACCAGATCAGCGATAAAGGCGTCGAAATCTGCATTGGAAGCTTTTCCATTCATACGCGGATTCTTAACAGGATCGTGTGCGTCTTTCATATTCAGCCCACCATAAGTAAAGCTTTTTCCACCGGTAGCGACACAGATGAAATCTGTCAGATTTTTACTGAGTCTTTCGAAACCACTGGTGTTGCCAGTAGTCACTTCTGCCAGCAGCACTGTAAAGAAGCCATTGATCTTTGCATCACCTGCGATCACGAAGATGGCGCTATCCACCACAGAACGGATACCGAGTCTGCCTTGCTCGATCTTCATGCCGGCATTGGCAGGATCGTTCACCATGGCGGAACCACCAAGGGAATCATAAAGGGACATTTTTGTAACCATGGGGGCATCATCGTCTTTCTTACAGGATTCCATTAGTCCGACGAAGGCAACAAGCCCGAGCATAAATAACCACGCTGATTTTTTCATATGATAATATTGATTAGCCGTTAGAAAATATGTTTAAACACACCCGATAACTTTGTGGTGAATGACTGCGCCATGGCAGGACAACCGCTTTTCATCTCTTCCTCGCTGGGTAAATAACGTTGTGCAGGATAGTGAAAGGCTGTCTGGAAATTGCTGACAATACTACCAGCACTGGTTTTCACGGGAAAGAATGTAAACACTACTATATCAGTAGCCGGATTAACCATCACTCTGTCCACACCGTTCTGCTGATACAACCATGCAGCTATCTTATCCGCATCCTGTTGCGAAATATCCTGCCTGATGTCTATTCTGGCCATGATACGGGTATTAGCACCCGGTGGCTTGGGGCGCGTTACCATATAGATATGCACCGCAAGCACTACTACGAGACACAAGGATATACCTCCGGCCCATAGCAGGATCTGCTTTAGTTTTTTCGTGATCATAAAAGGTCTTGATTAATTAACGTGAGGTCCTGTGCATGTGCACTGACAGGATTACCGGCATGTATATTATATCTGCTTCCTTATCGGTTTTAGTGAGTTAGTCTGTACAATGCTATTGGCTAAAACCGGTACATGATTAGATACGGGGAATTAATATGTGCGGATTTAAAAACATAAAAGAAATTTTCACTACTGATATGAGCAATAGCCGCCTTGCAGCCGTTTTAACTGCCACTACGTAAATGACTTCAGTTTGGATTTTCAGATACATTCATCCCTCTTTTTAACAGATATAGAGCCTTCCTATATCCGGATAGAAAACTCCGATAAACACATTGTTAGGAATCCTACCTATATTTGAATTATCAAAATCAATCACACTAATTAATAGCATCATGAAAACATCACAGCTACAGCAGCACTGGTTCTTTTCACTATATTATCCGCTTTTGCCGCACCGGATTGTGATTCCTGTAAAAGGCCAACATCCACTGTCAATGAAGCAGATTATAAGATCATCTCCGCCAGTGTTACACACAATAAGAAATGGGGACAACTTGAATTTGAGATCATCGTTAAAGGACAGGCTGGTAAGAGTACATCAAAGCCTGCCGGTAAGATGAATGGCGCTCCGGTAGATGGTTATGTATTCCCTACTACGCTTAGTCCGGAAGACGTGGGATTCAGCAAAACAGCCGGCATCCTTGCACTGGCGCTGACTGCTCACCCTGACTTTGACGACACACCATTATGGGATGAAGACGGCGATGGCAATTATAGCAATGATAAGATCGTATGGCATCCTCACTGGGTGGTATTAGTGGAAGATAAACGTGTTCCCGGCGGACTATCTGTAAAAGAGTTTGATCCTGCGGATAAATCAGTTGTATTGCCGAAGACCAATCCCGGTATGCCAATGTATATGGACTCTCCGGGTTTTCAGGTAGTCACTGAAGGTAACGCGATCAGGATTGTGGTACCCGATTACAGAGTACGTTTCAAGACTAATTTTAAATACGACGCAGTAGCCGCCTACATGCAGGTAGTAACAGGAGAAGGCAGTGAACATATAAAAGGCAGCAATATGCCCATGCTCGGCGTATACAAAGTATATAGCGTACTTTCTAAAAATCTGTCTCTTCCTTATCAGGTAAAATAAACTATCACATAATAGTAAAAGGAGCGTATTGCGTTCCTTTTACTACCATAAAAAAATAACAATCATGAGAGTTTCAGTTTTCGACACTTATGTCCAGAAGAAAAACGGTGCTGTTATGCACTTCGATATATTAGTCCCTGCTGACCTTAAAGACGCAGAAAAGATACATACCTACGGACGCGAATATCTGGCACAGAAGGGACAGGAAGGGCAAGCACTCAGCACCAGTGAATGCCGTTTCTGTCATATTGAAGAAGCAGATGACAATGTGGTAGCCGATATTGACCGTCAGGGATATTCCATTATAGAAATGCAGGGATGTAATAACTAAAGAGTGTATTTTTATCCCTCGTAAAAGGATATCAGGATACAGGTGTTCTCCGGAGATGCGGGTCTTTTACCCGCATCTCTGTGTAAGATACAGCCGACCGATCATGCCGGTATTCCGACGGATAAATTACATACGACCAACTACGCTCCTGCAATGCCTGACCGGCTATGCAGGAAGTATCCAGTTATACAAACGATGAGTAATACAAACACGATACCGTTCAATCCGGATGTACAGAATTCATCCAATGATGCTTTAATCGTTGCAGCGCTTGAGCGGGTAGGCGAATCCTTCCGTGTGATGCTGTGGGAACAGGCAAAGGAACACGGTTTGAGTCCGATACAGATACAATCACTGATCTTCCTGCACACCCATGATGATGCAATGGCCACTGTGACTTATCTGTCCAAAGAATTCAATGTCACCAAGGCAACAATCAGCGATGTCATAAAAGTGCTGGTAGAAAAGAAGCTGGTTGTTAAAAAAGATAATCCGGCTGACAGCCGTGCACAGATATTGAGGTTAACAGCAGCAGGAAAAAGGATCGCGGAATCTGCAGGTGGCTTTGCCAATACCCTGCTTAAATATATTGGTCAGTTGCCCGACACACAAAAAACTGGTCTGAAAACAGTCCTGCTCCATCTTATCTTCCACCTGCATAGCGAACAAATTATCACGACGCAGCGGATGTGTTTCAGCTGTATACATTACTCCGGCAGTGGCAATAAGCACTTCTGCAACCTGCTGCGTATTCCGCTGGTAGCTGATACGCTCCGGCTGGATTGTCCGGAGCATGCGCAAAAGAAAGAGGAATAGGGCTGTTTACTGTGCCGCCCTTACTATCTTCAATAGCTGTTCGTGGTAATAAAAACTATTCTTCAGTTCCTGCATATCGGTGGCGATATTCTCCAATACCACCAGACTTGTCTTTGTAAAAGGGAAGTACATATCCATAGATATAAAGCCCTGTGCCACTCCTGTTACGCCCAGTTCAGGCACGCTGGACTGATGTGGGATCGTTATACCGTACCCGTAATCGATCGTCCCTAAAATAGCATGGTCACGGAAGGCATTTTCCTTTGGGCTGATCATGAGCCGGTACGTCGTATCTGCCAGCAATTTCCCGCCGTGTAAATTATTATTCCACTTCACCAGATCTTCTCCGGAAGATATCAGTCCGCCGGCAGCGGCAAACACATCCAGATAAGCAGGTTCTTCCTTCCGCTCCCCATTTTCAAGTGCATATCCCTTACAAAGATTCTTGTAGGATCTACCCCGGGGATGCGAACTATGTTGCATACCACACATCTTGAACAATGCATTGCAAAGGTCCGGGAAAGACTGGCCGGATGTTTTCTCTACGATCTGCGATAGCAGGTCATAACTGATATAACCGTATTGAAAGCGGCTACCGGGTTTAAATGCCAGTGGTTTATCCAGCGCTGTAATACCATGCGTATGCGTCAGCAGATGGTGGATGGTCACGGTATCAGCCCATTTTTCCGTCAGCCGGGGAAGGTATCTGCGGATGGGATCTTCCAGCCGCAAACGTCCTTTATCCAGTTCCCTTAATACCAGCACGGCTGTAATCTGTTTGCTGATAGACCCTATAATAAATTCACTTTCACCGGTAATCATTTTTTTCTGCTCAAAATTCGCATAACCGGCTGCTTTTTTATAAAACACCTTTCCCCCGGTACTTAGCACCACTACCCCATTGAAGGGTGTCTGAGACGGCGCATGCAGCAGCGAATCAATACGTCTGATCGTTTGTTGCTGCGCAAACAAATGGTTGAACGAAAATAAGATGGCAGTGAGGAACAGGATACGTTGGGTCATCGATCGGCGTTTTAGGTAGGAAGATTTTTCTTCTGACTGCAAATTGCGGCAAATTCACGGGATATTTAAAACAGCTGTAAAAAATATTTACGCCGGTAATCGAAAGACCTGCCGCCTGTATGGCCTTTGCAGCAGGGAATAAAGCCGGGATACAGGCTCCTTTCCTGTGACGACCGAATACCAGGAAATTATGATTAATTTTATACCGGTAAGATAACAAGAACATGAACCTGCATTCGATTCCGGACAGCCCGTTTAAGATTCAACTCAGTTTTTACCAGTTAGCCGAGCGACTGGAAAAACAGGCAGCAGGACCTGCAGGCGAGGTGGCCAGCCGTGCCAAAGCCTTGCTGGAAGAAATTGCGCAAAGCCCTGAACTGGTAGAGGGTATTACATCTGCTGATCAGATAGAAAAGAACGAGGGACTGATACGTCGCCTGCTGGCCGACTATTTTCCTGAAGCCCTCACGATGAATGAGATAAAGGCCATCAACCTGCCTTATGCAGATCTCATTTTTAATCATACAGAACGGTTTAAAAACATCCTGCGGGCCGCAGGTCCCGGCTTTAGCTTTGCTATCAGGGATTTTGACGAACATCAGGCCTATGTGCTGAGCTGTTGCATCATTCTCAATGAATTTTATGGCACCTCACTGGATTTCGGCAGACCGTTTTTCTACGACATTCCTACTGCGGATGGTGTTATCAAACATTACAGGATATTATACAATGCAGATTTTCTCGATATTATCCCAACGGATAAAGCACCGACGCTCAGTCAGGAAGAAATCGATCTGCTGCTGAATAACTACGATGATCTCGCACTCTGGAAAGCTAAGTTTCCGACGGAAAGCTGGATATTAAAGGGATTTGCCATCATGACCCTATATGATGCCACCGTGGAGAATGCCGTATCTATCTTTAAGGAGAAGTTGCTGGGACTAAATACAGAAGGGTTTGAAGATAAGATACAGTCTATCTTCCGGTCCATTTACCGCATACCGGATATTAAGGTAGGTTTTAGCCTTTATAACCCGGAAGACGATCATTTCACCGCCGATCCTTTTGGCTTACAACAGATGCACAGTTTCCTTGTACAGGGGCATAAACACAGCGAAGCGCGTGAACTGTTATGTACGAGTTCGTATAGCTGTGTAGTGAAGCAGAAGCAATACTTCGCCGTGTCTAACGTAAACGAATTTCTGGCGTCCGATCCGGAAAACCGGCTGGCCAATTTCCTGTTCAAAAAAGGCATCAGGAGTTTTATCCTCGCTCCTGTAGTCAAGAACGGACAACTACTGGGCGTTATGGAAATGGTCTCTGTACGGCCCAAGGAACTCAACAGCATCAACGCCAATAAACTGGAGGTGGTCATGCCCTTCCTGACCGACACGGTAGAAAGATTGCTGGCAGAAATGCAAAACGAGGTACAGGCCGTGATCCAGAATAATTATACCTCCATTCACGAAAGCGTATACTGGAAATTCAGAAAAGAAGCGGAACGGCTGATTGCCCATCATCACGCAGGAAAAGAGTACAAACCGCATGAGATCGTGTTTCGTGACGTATATCCACTATACGGACAGATTGATATCAAAGGTTCGTCTGAGGTACGTAATAACAGCGTACAGGAAGACCTCCTGCTACAGGTAAAGACTTTATCCCGCTTACTCCGGCAACTGGGAGGTTTTGATACCATACAGGAACAGCTGAAGGAGTACCTGATAGAGCTTTCTTTCCCCTTACGGGCGGGTACAGAACAATATATTACTGCTTATGTGGTCAGCGAAGTGCATCCCAAATTACATGCATTTATGGCTGACCCGCAGGTGGAAGCTTACTTTTCGGATAATGATAAGGCATATGGCCGGTTTCACCTGCATCGCCGGAAATATGAAGCCACAATCGCCGCTATCAATGACCGGATGACCGGTATCATTGATAAACAACAGGTTGCAGCTCAACGCTCCTTCCCCCATTACTTTGAACGGTTCAAAACCGATGGGGTGGAACACAACCTGTATATTGGCGGATCTATTGCCCCGAAACAAAAATTTGATATCCAACGCCTCTATACTTTACGACTCTGGCAGCTGGAAACGCTCTGTAAAATGGAAATTGCCCATCATCACCTGAAACCGGAGCTCCCCTACCCATTGGATGTTACCACACTAATTTTAGTATATAATTCTACTATTTCTATCCGGTTCAGGATGGACGAAAAGCGATTTGATGTGGATGGCAGTTACAATGCACGCTTTGAGATCGTGAAAAAGCGGATAGATAAAGCTTTTATAAAAGATACCACGGAGCGTATTACGCAGTCAGGCAAGGTGACTATTGTGTATTCCAGTGCGTTAGAGGAGCAGGAATATCTGGGGTATATAAAAACGCTGCAATCGCGCTCAGTATTGGACGGAGAAATCGAACGCTTTGATATTGAGGATCTTCAGGGAGTTTCAGGCTTAAGGGCTATCCGGGTGAAACTCATGCATTAACCAGATTAAACTTTTTCATATTTGTGATAGGTGCCACTTTAATAGTGGCACTTTTTTTTGCCGGATAGCCAATCAGTTACAGCTACTATTTACCTGAAGAAAACCGGGAGTATACCCGACGTATACCGGGAGTAAAGGTGGACTTGATCCGTTATTAAGCCGTTATCCCTCCGTCCATAAACGAAGAGATAACGGCATGATGACGGCCAGCTAAGGGGTAAATCGAGGGAAAAGAATAATATCTTATCAGCGGGTAAATTTCTCCCAGCCCTGAATCGTAGGACGGTTACAGGTCATTGCCTGTGTGCCGTTTTCGCTGGAAACATAAGCGCCGTTATTGCCACGGAGCGAGAAGGTTCCATCGCCATTATCTATCCAATCAAATTTTTCCCAATCCTGAATGGTCGGACGGCTGCAGGTCATCGCCTGAGCGCCATTTTCGGAAGAAACATACATGCCCTGACTGCGCAGTGCTACTTTACCACCACCAGCGTCTACTACGGTGAATTGTTCCCATGCCTGTGCAGTCGGACGGTTGCAGGTCATTGCCTGCGCACCGTTTTCACCGCTGGCAAATAAACCGTTGCTGCCTTTGATAGTGATGGTTGAACCGATCGGAGCAGTACCACCACCCGGTGTGTCGGTGATGCTGTACACTCTTACATAATCCACCAGCATGGAAGCAGGCAATGCACCATCATTGATGTTATTACCCGGCAGATTACCCCCTACGGCAATGTTCAGCAGGATAAAGAAAGGTGCATGGAATTCTTCTGTTCCATTGATGTTGTTCAGGATGTTAGCCTCATGGAACTGAACACCGTCAACATACCAACGGATAGCGGAAGCATCCCAGTCAACTGCATACACGTGGTAATCGGTTGGTGTGGTGGTCGTATTACCACCATAATAGGAATAAACCGTATTGAACCAGTGGATAGTACCCAACACGGTGTTACCGGTGTTTACATGCTCCATGATGTCAATCTCACCACAGGCAGGCCAGCCGGCGCCGGTGCTGATGCTGTTACCCAACATCCAGAAGGCAGGCCATAAGCCCTGTACTCCCGGTAGTTTGATACGGGCTTCGATACGACCATACCTTGTTGAGAATTTACCGTTACTGTTAATACGACCGGATGTGTAGGGTTGTCCGGCAACGGTTTCTTTACGGGCAGTGATCACCAGATTACCATTGTTTACAGCGACGTTCTGGGTCTGGTAAAACTGCTTTTCATTGTTGACACCGAGGTTACCATTTTCATACCCCCATTTAGAGGTATTCAGGCTGGTGCCATCAAATTCATCAGACCAGATCAGGTTATAAGATCTGGCGGCAGCCGATACAGCACCAACGGTTTTGTCATCTGCTGACAGTTTAGGTGCCTGTTCTGCTTTGTTTTCTTTCTTACAGGATGTTACTGCCCCTGACAAGAGCAGTACACTAAGCAACGTGGAGAGGGTTTGCCTTTTCATAGTTAAATTTTCTGGTTTTCATTGTTTCCACGGTATACCCTTATCGCTGCCGGACAGGGTATAAATAATACGCCTGTTTTAGCAACAAGGTGTCATAACGCGGAAACGAATGGTTAATTTGATCAGCGCAAAGATGAGGTTAATTTTCATCCACCTTATTTTAGGGGGTACGTCTAATCTACTACAAGCATACCATAGTGTATTGATTATCAATAAACCTTATTTACGTCACCGTTACTTCGCGCTATATTATTCCCTATTTTTAGCGAAACGTTATGGAAAATGAACAAGCTTTTTCTGCTTGTGCTGTCTATCCTATGGAGCCATCTGGCCACCGCACAACAAATAATCGGGCTACCACCTGTGATCAATTATACCCGTCAGCAATATCCGGGTGGCGGGCAAACCTGGGACCTCGATATGGACCGGAATGGCATTCTGTACTTTGCCAATAATGAAGGACTCATGACCTTCAACGGCCATTCGTGGAAACTGCTCCCTGTTCCTAATCATACCCGGCTCAGGGCAGTCAGGACGGATAAAGATGGTCGGATCTACATCGGGGCACAGGATGATTTTGGCTATTACCTGCCAGATGCGGATGGTGTATTGAGATATACCTCCCTTAAACCTGTTGTCAGAAACCGGAAAGACCAATTTGCCGATATCTGGGATATTGTGATCGATGACAGTGGTATCTTTTTCAGAAGCACCAACAAGATCTTTCACTATGATCATAAGACATTACGTATCTATCCCGCGCAGGCGGAATGGCAGGTATTACGCCGTACCGGCGGACAAATATATGCGCAGGATGCAGCAAGGGGATTATTGCGTTTCCGGAACGGACAATGGGAATCTGTCTGTACAGCCATTGCCAGTCAGCGGGTATTGGTCAGGGAGATCCTTGATGGCGGACAAGACACTTTACTCATCTGCACGTTAAAACATGGCCTTTTCAAAATGTATGGCGGTCAGCTGTTTCCATTCCGGACGGCAGCAGATGCCATCTTCACCGAAAAACAGATCTATTGTGCGAAGAACTGGGGAGACAATGACCGGCAATTATTAGTCGGCACCTCTTATGGCGGTTGTTATATCATTAATAGCGCAACAGGTCATATTATCCAGCGGTTTACGGTGGATGAGGGCCTCCAGCATAACAGTGTACTAAAGATATTTACGGATCCTGCGAAGAATATCTGGCTGACGCTGGACAACGGGATCGATATGGTGCGTTACAATACGGCGGTGAAACAGATCCTGCCGGATGGCAAACGATATCTTACCTCCTACACAGCGGCGATATTTAAGGAGCAGTTGTATATCGGCACTTCTGATGGTGTTTTTGCCACGCCGCTGGGTACACAGAAAGACCTGAGTTTTCAGGAAGGACATTTCCGGCGGATCGGACATACGCAGGGACAGGTATGGAATCTGAGTCAGATAGATGCGCATTTATTAATGGGCCATCATGAAGGAGCATTCGAGATCGGGGGACAAGACGCCCGGCTCCTTTCCAAACTGACGGGATGCTGGTTGTTCCGCCCCTTCTCCTCACATATACTCGCAGGTGGGTATAATGGTCTCCAACTGATAAAGAAAAATGGTACACCTTTAGCCAGTGCGGCCAGAGTAAGGGGCTTATTTGAGTCCTTCCGCTTTCTGGCAGTGGAAGATGATAGTATTGTCTGGTCTTCACACCCTTACAGAGGTGTTTTCAGGATGCATGTGGAAGAAGACAGTCTTTTGCAGTATACGCTTTTCACCAGTAAAAACGGGCTTCCCTCCGACTACAACAATTTCGTCTTCCGGATCAGGAACCGGACACTGATCGCTACACAGGCAGGCGTATATGAATATGATACAGGCAGCAAACGATTTGTTCCTTCCCCATGGCTCTATCCTGTATTAAAGAATATTCCATTACAACATCTTGCGGAAGACGCCAGCGGGAATATCTGGTTTGTTTCAGATAAGATGCCCGGTGTGATTGATTTTCATAAACCCCTGCCTGAGCATCCTTATAGTATTGTGTATTTCCCGGAACTGAAAGGTCAGGTGGTCAGTGGATTTGAGTTTCTGTATCCATATGATGACGAGAACATTTTCGTTGGCGCGGAGAAGGGAATGTATCATATTAATTATAAGCATTACCGGCATTCGAGGGAATTGCCTGTTGTCCTGATTGGACAGGTCAGCGCACATGGGAGTAAAGACAGTCTTTTATTCGGCGGCTATCATCCCCCGGGAAAGCATTCTTTCAAAGCGATGCCCCATGCATTTTCGGGGTTTCATTTTGAGTATGCGTCTCCGGTATATAGTCAGGGGAATACCATATCATACAGTTACCGGCTGGCAGGATTTGATCAGGGATGGAGTGAATGGTCAGTAAAAACAGAAAAAGATTATACCAATCTGCCACACGGATACTATGCCTTTTCTGTGCGGGCGAGGGACAATCTGGGTAATGTGTCCCGTCCGGCAGTATATGCCTTCCGGATATTACCGGCGTGGTATCAGACGGGTATTGCGATGGGCTTGTATGTGCTGAGTGCTCTGGCTTTATTGCTATGGGCCTATATTTATCAAAAGAAAAAATTCATCCGGCAGCGCAGGCGCTATCAACAGAAACAGGAGCAGCTGATTTTACGGCATCGGTTTGAAAAAGAGCAAAGAGAGAAGGACCTGATCAGTCTGCAGAATGAAAAGCTGACGGCGGAAGTACGTTTCAAAAATAAGGAACTGGCGACGGCAACGATGTATTTGTTACACCGGGGTAAAGTTTTGTCGAATATCAAGGAAGAGCTGTTGAGTGCCATGAAGAAACTGGAGTCGCCGGCGGGAGCGTTTAAAAAAGTGATGCGGCTGTTTGAGGAAGCGGAAAACAATGAAGAGGACTGGGAACAGTTTTCCCGTCATTTTGATGAGGTACATAACAATTTCCTGTTTCAGCTGAAACGCCGTTATCCGGAGCTGAGCACGACTGATCTGAAACTCTGTGCCTATCTGCGCATCAATCTTACCACTAAAGAAATCGCGCAGTCATTGGGTATTTCTGTACGTGGAGTAGAAACGAGCAGATACCGTCTGCGCAAGAAGCTGGAATTACCTGCGGAAGTCAGCCTATATGACTTTCTGCTGGCGGTAGCGGATGATCAGGTAAGACCGGCACAATCCTGAGGAAAACGGTTATATTTGTGGCTTACTCCTTTACCATTATTTTCATTGTCAGCGCTTAATGTTCATATACATATAACGGAAGAAGAGGAAAGAAATCTACTCAGTAATGTTGCGGAAGGTGACTGGCAGGCATTCACGCGCCTTTATGATGCCTATTCTCCGCTTATTATACATTATCTGCAGGTTTATCTGACTGACAAACATGACGTGGAGGAAATCGGTCAGGAAGTATTCCTGAAAGTCTGGAAGAAACGGGAAATACTTATCACAGTACGTTCTTTTAAGAACTATGTATTTATCATGGCCCGGAATGCATTGAATGACTTTCTGAAGGCCCGGAATGCATTGCTCCAGAAACAGGCCGGCTATAGCAAAGACTACGTTTTGCCACACTACAGTGCTGATGACAAACTGATCACAGATCAGTATGAATCTATTGCCCGCTCCGGGCTGGATCTGTTGTCGGAAAAACAGCGCCGTATTTTCCTGCTGCGTACACGCGATGAAATGACTATTCAGGAAATCGCGGATGCGGAGGGTATGTCTGTAGGTGGTGTTCACAAATCTTTGCAGCAATCTACCCAACAGCTAAAAGACTATCTGGCCCGCAATGGTATTAGTTTTACCCTTCTTCTGCTGATACTTTTCTTCCAGCCCTGAGATTTTTTTTAAAATTTTTTACTGTCCTGGTGAAAATTCGGAATTAAGAACCGTCTTTACCTATATATGTCATATATGAATATAACTGAAGCCATCACTATTGTGACAAAACTGGCGGAGGGGACCCCGGTCAGCGAGGAACGCGTAGCCGCTTTCAGGCTATGGACCCTGACTGAAGCAACAGACGCAGAGTTACAGGAGCTTGCGCGTGCGCATGAAGCAGTGCTGATGGACATGCAGGAGATACCTGTGTATGATAACCGGGAGATTGTCAATAATATATATAGCCGGCTGACGGCCTACTATCAGGAAGAAACAACAGCATTGGCAGCAGTAACGGGACAGGACGATAACATCCGGAAGATCAGGGGACGTAATTACTGGTGGGCCGCAGCGGCTTCTCTTCTTTTACTGGGAGGCGGCACTGCCGTATGGATGATACGTACACAGCGACCACAACCGGCTGTGATAGTACAAAATACCATGCTTACACCCGGTAGCAATAAAGCGGTACTAACGCTGGCTAACGGACAGCAGATCATATTAGATAACGCCGAAAAAGGCACTATTGCCGAATCAGGAGGCGTCTCAGTAATTAAAGCAGATAGCGGCGCTATCGCTTACAGTGGATCAGGGGACAACATACAATACCACACGCTGTCTACGCCGAAAGGCGGACAGTTCCAGCTAACATTACCAGACGGATCGCATGTATGGCTGAATGCAGCTTCATCTATCCGTTATCCGACCGCATTCAGGGGGGCTGAAAGAAATGTGGAACTTACCGGAGAAGGCTATTTTGAGATAGCCCCAAACGCCGCCCAACCTTTTACTGTTAAAACCGGCAAACTGGACGTACATGTATTGGGGACAGGATTTAACATTATGGCTTATGCCGATGAAAATGCTGTACGTACAACGCTGGTGAGCGGATCTGTAAAGGTTGCGGCAGGCGCAACAACAACCATACTGACACCCGGTACACAGGCCAGTCTGCCAGCAGGTGCCAGCAATTTCTCCATCAGCAAACCGGATCTGGATGAGGTACTGGCGTGGAAAAACGGACAGTTCCGTTTCAGCAGAACCAACATCAGACAGATCATGCGGCAGGTATCCAGATGGTACGACGTAGAAATCAGTTACGAGGGGAACGTAGACAATATAGAATTTCAGGGTATTCTGTCCCGCAAAGTAACGGCACAGGCATTACTGGAAACAATCGCAGCAACAGGAGAAGTACATTTCCGGATAACAGGGAATCATATCAGCGTCATACCCGGTGCTGAAAAATAAACAGGGAACAAAACAACCGAAACGAATCGCTCATTAAACATCAACAACCAACCAAACGCATATGTAGTAGAAACAGCAAACAAGCAACAACCAAAAATCAGCAAACAAGAAAACAGCAGTTGTAGGTCCTGATACTAAAATAGTGAGGACCCCAGTTGCACCTGGGGCCCTCCTGTGCGGGCTACTTCCAAATGTCTCTTACGTCATTTAATCAGTAAATCCCTAAATGTACAAGTATGAACAACATTGTACCTGGCAAAGGTATGCCAATTCCTTTTTCCAAATTATTTATGATTATGAAGCTAATCATTCCGTTGATACTCGTGGCTGTGTTGCATGTAAGCGGCGCCAGTTATGGCCAGAAGGTCACGATCAACAAAAAGAAGGCGGCATTCACTGATATTTTCAAGGCTATCAGTGAACAGACAGGGCGTGAGTTTATCGCTAATCCGAGCCTGCTGGCCAACACGATGCCGGTAGACGTGAACGTAAAAAATAAAGATATCAGCGAGTTCTTACCCGACCTCCTGAATAAACAGGGATTGGCTTATGCCGTGGTGAATAATGTCATTGTCATCACAAAAGATCCCAAACGCCTCACCATTGCACCAGCGGCACTGGTAGTGGCTCCCGATCCTCCAAAGGTTGTTAAAGGCTGGATAGCCGATCTGAATGGTATACGGCTGCCGGGAGCAACTGTAGCCTTGAAAGGAACAAGTAAAGGTACTACTACAGATGGTAATGGCTATTTTGAGATACGCAGCGAACTGGCCGGCGATAGTGCGGAACTGGTAGTTACTTATACCGGCTATATGACGAGAGTTGCGCGTATCCGCTATTTCATTCCCACAATGATCGTACTCAGACCTTCAACCAGCGAACTGGATCAGGTACAGGTGATCGCATATGGTACTACTACCAAACGTTTCAGTACCGGTAACGTGGCAACTGTTACTGCTGCGGAAATTGAAAGAAGCCCTGTCAGCAACCCTTTATTAGCCTTAGCAGGACGCGTTTCAGGGCTTGTGATCAATCAGGTGAATGGGTTGCCAGGTGGCGCAGTCAATGTACAGTTAAGAGGATTTAACTCTATTTCCGGTGGTACCGCGCCTTTATATATTATCGATGGTGTGCCTTTCAAGGGCGGTACTTATGGCTCTATCAACAACTCACTGGATGGCGGTAATCTGATGGACTTTGTAAACCCTGCTGATATCGCCAGTGTGGATGTACTGAAAGATGCAGATGCTACTTCTATTTATGGTTCACGCGGCGCAAACGGCGTTATCCTGATCACTACTAAAAAAGGAAAACCCGGACGTATGCGTTCCAACGTAACGGCATATACCGGTATCAGCAAAGTAACCCGTATGCCGGAGTACCTGAATCTGCAGGAATATCTGCAGATGCGCAGAGAAGCGCTGGCTAATGATGGCGTACGTCCTGGTCCGGCGGACTATGATATAAACGGTACCTGGGATACAACCAGGTATACTAACTGGCAGGAACGTATAATGGGTGGTAGTGCGCACGTCTCAGATATACAGGGAAGCGTATCCGGCGGTAATAACCAGGTACAATACCTTGTTGGCGGTGGTTATCACAGAGAGAGTCCGGTAATGCCAACAGACGGATCTGTAAGAAAAGGTTCCGCTCATTTTAACATCACCGGTACCAGTGACGATAATAAATTCTCCGTGAATGCAGGCGCTTACTATGTATCCAGTAACAATGACATCCCTCCTATCGATCCGACAGGATCAGTGAGAGATCTGGCTCCCAATGCACCTGAGCCCTTCAATCCCGATGGTACGCTGAACTGGGAGAACGGGACTTTTGGTAATCCATTTTCTTCACTGCTGCAACCTTATCTGGGACGTAGTAATAACGTGAACGGAAACATCACCCTGAGTTACAGACCGATCAAAGGATTAGATATCAAACTGGCAGGCGGTTATCAGAACACGGCAATCAAAGAATATACCGGCTCTCCATTATACATCATCAATCCTTACCTGACCGGTATAAAAAATGCTTCCGCCCGTTATAGTACCAACAACTACAACATATGGAATATAGAACCACAACTCACTTATAATTTCCGTTTGGGCAAAGGTAATGTAGAGACATTACTAGGGGAAACATTCAGACATGAACTGAATGAGTCGCTGACACAATTCGGTTCCAACTATGTCAGTGATGCGCTGCTGAAGAATCCGGCAGCAGCAGCTACCTTGACCAATGAAAGCAGCGGGATAGCAGAGAACGCTTACAATGCCACATTTGGCAGGATAAAATATACGTGGGACAGTAAATACATCCTGACGCTGAATGGCCGCTATGATGGTTCCAGCCGTTTTGGTCCGGCGAACAGGTTCCACTTCTTTTGGTCAGCCGGTGGCGCATGGATATTTACCCAGGAGAAAGCGGTAAAAGAACTGTTGCCATTCCTGAGCTTTGGTAAACTGAGAGGTAGTTATGGTACGACGGGTAATGACGCTGCGGGCGATTATGCGTTCCTGGACCTGTATCGCTCTATTTCTAACCCTATCAGGGTTCCAATGGTTTACAGCCGCAGGCCTTATT
This sequence comes from Chitinophaga pinensis, assembly GCF_007896845.1. Classification (GTDB taxonomy): domain Bacteria; phylum Bacteroidota; class Bacteroidia; order Chitinophagales; family Chitinophagaceae; genus Chitinophaga; species Chitinophaga pinensis_C. Next base: position 23,063 of record NZ_VOHS01000029.1, read on the forward strand.
TAATGCCGCTTTACAGTGGGAGGCCACCCGTAAGATTGAGGGTGCGATCGACCTCGGTTTCCTGGAAGACAAGATCCTTGTTACTGCCAGCTACTATACTAACCGCAGCAACAACCAGTTACAGAATCTGCCTTTATCCGCAGTAACCGGATTTAGTTCTATCAGACAGAACATACCGGCAGTTATCAGTAATAACGGATGGGAATTTGAGCTGCGTACCACCAACGTCAAAACCAAAGATTTTGACTGGAGCACCTCGCTGAACGTTGCCTTACCACGTAACAAACTGGTGTCTTATCCGGGCGTAGGACCAGATGATCCTACTTTTATCCTTGGCAGACCACTGGGTACGATCAGGGTATATGAGTATGCGGGAGTTGATCCACAGACAGGCGTGTACACATTCTATGATAAGGATCGTAAGAAAGTGACCTCGCCGGTAGACAGAACGGGACTAGTAGATCCTGTAACGATCAAATACTATGGAGGGTTCCAGAACAGTCTGCGTTATAAAGGCTGGACAGCTGATTTCCTGTTCCAGTTCGAGGACCATACCGTGAAGAATCCTTTACTCAATGGCAGCTATCCTCCCGGTTTTCAGGGCAATCAGTTGAAAAGCCGCGCACTGGGGCGTTGGCAGAAACCTGGCGATGTAACTGATATTCCAAAATATACGCAAGGTTTGCTTGGCTTCCTGCCATGGGCTTTATATGGTAAGAACAGCGACCTGGCTTATTCAAGGGTAGCTTTTCTCCGCCTGAAAAATGTGTCCATTGCATATCAGCTGCCGGCCACGCTGATGAAGAAACTGCGTCTGCAGCAGGTATCTCTTTTTGCACAGGGACAGAATCTGCTGACATTCTCTAAAAAAGAATTCAGTGACTTCGATCCGGAATCAGATGCAATCAACTTCGGACCATTGAAAACATTCACCGGCGGTATTAAAGTAAACCTCTAAAAAGCAACAACATGACATTATCATATCAACTACTCCGTTCACTGTTTGCAGGTCTTACACTGGGTTTGTTAATGACAGCCAGTTGCAAGAAAGCCCTGGAAATAGATCCGCCCAGCACACAGATCGTAAGTTCGCAGGCCTTTGTGAATGACATGTCTGCCACTTCTGTAATGACCGGTATGTACAGTAACATCATGAGCGGTAATCTGAACTTTGTATCCGGCAACAGAAGTATTACCATGCGCGAATCACTGGCATCTGATGAACTGGTGAATTACCTGCCTGCTTCACAGGACGCTACGCTACAGGAATTTTATACCAATACATACAACATTGCCAATCCCTATTTCTGGAATGAATTCTATCAACGTATCTACACCTGTAATGCCACTATTGAAGGCGTTACTGCATCCACCGGTGTATCAGATGCGGTGAGAAGACAACTGGTTGGAGAAGCAAAATTCTTTCGTGCCTTTATCTATTTCTACGCTGTGAACACTTATGGTGATGTGCCGCTGGCACTGACCACTGATTACAGGATCAACAACACGCTGTCTCGTGCACCTAAAACACAGGTGTATGAGCAGATTGTTGCGGACCTGAAAGATGCAGAGTCGCTGATGGGTAATGATTACTATAAAGGCATTACAGCGGGTACAACCGAAAGAGCAAGGCCGAATAAGGCTGCAGCCAGCGCTTTACTGGCCAGAGTCTATCTCTATATGGAACAGTGGGCGAATGCGGAAGCAGCAGCGACCAGTGTGATCAACAATGGTACCTATTCCCTTGAAACGGATCTGAACAGGGTATTCATCAGCACAAGTAAAGAAGCGATCTGGTATTTACAGACAGTACTGGCTACTAACTATTCTACTTTCGACGGACAATTTTTTATGCTGACCAAGGTAGCGCCAGGTACCAGCTCACAGAGTGCTACAGCGATCCGTCTTTCTTTCTTTAATAGTTTTGAACAGGGAGACGCCCGCCGTACAAACTGGATAGATACGTTTACGGTGAATAACACCGATTACTATTTCCCTTTCAAATACCAGAAGAACCTGAGTACTACGCCCGAGGCGCTGCTCGTATTACGCCTTGCAGAGCAGTATCTGATACGCGCCGAAGCAAGAGCGCATCTGGGGAATATCACAGGGGCAAACAGTGCGGCATCAGATATCAACATGATCCGCAGCAGAGCCGGACTGGGAGATACGCAGGCGGCAAATCAACCGGATATGCTGAAGGTGGTAGCCGCAGAGCGCAGATCAGAACTGTTTGCAGAATGGGGACACCGCTGGTTTGACCTGATACGTACAGACAAGGTAGATTCTATTATGACGGTACTCACGCCACAGAAAGGAGGAGTATGGAACAGCAATTATAAAATCCTGCCTATTCCGTACAGTGAGACGCAGCTCAATACGAATCTGAAACAGAATCCGGGGTATGCCAATTAATCACAACACAGTCTTTACCATAACCCTCCCATAAAGGGAACATGCCATCATCACAGTAAATTAGTATTCATTACAATGAAATCAGCAACAACCCATGTTTTGCTTGGGGCATTGTGTGCCCTGACGGCAGCAGTACCAGCAAGCGCACAGAAGCATCAGAAGGGAAAAGATACTGCGACGCCCAACAAAGACAGTGTGGCGGCAGCACTGGCAAAAGTGGCCTTTCCGGCGAAGCAGGAAGCACTGAAGCCTTACAGGGAGGTCATTCCTGCGAATGCGATCACCAGCAATGGTTTATTCAAGGTGCATAAGTCGGCCGACAAGTATTACTTTGAAATACCAGACTCACTGCTGGGCAGGGACCTGCTGGTTGTCAGCAGAATTTCCAAAGGTTCTTCAGATTACCGTCCGATGATACTGCCTACTTATGCAGGCGATCAGATCGGTGAAAAGGTGATCCGTTTTGAGAAAAGCACGGGCAATAAAATATTCCTGCAAACCATCTCTTACAGAGAAAGAGCGGCGGATAGTTCTTCCAATGGCCTGTACCGTTCCCTGATGAACAATAATCTGCAACCGATACAGGCGGCATTTGCTGTAAAGGCGGTGAATGACAGCAGTAAAAGCAGCGTGATCGAAATGACGGACTATCTGAACAATGATAATTCTGTCTTCTTCTTTGACGCAGGCGCCAAAGCATTGGGCGGGCTGAATATGATGGCGGCGGATCGTTCTTACATCGGAGATGTACATGCTTATCCGATGAACATAGAGATCAAGAGTGTGCGTACTTATACCGGCCGGCCTATGCCGGTTACGAATGAAGTGAAAACGTACAGTTTTGAGCTGAACAGCTCAATTGTATTGTTGCCTTCTATTCCGATGCAATCAAGATTTTTTGATCCGAGGGTTGGATTCTTTGCAGATGAATATATTGACTTTGATGCGAATCCACAGGGTATAAAAACTGAAAGTCTGATCTGGAAATGGCGATTGGAACCACGCAGGGAAGATATTGAAAAATACAAACGCGGCGAGCTGGTTACACCAGAGAAACCGATCATTATTTACATTGATCCACTAACGCCAAAGAAGTGGGTGCCTTATCTTATTGCCGGCGTAAACGACTGGCAGGCAGCATTTGAGGCAGCGGGTTTCAAAGATGCCATCATTGCCAAAGAAGCACCCGCAGATGACAGCACCTGGAGCATAGAAGATGCGCGTCATTCCGTATTGGTATACAAACCATCTTCTATGGCCAATGCAATGGGACCAAGCATTAAAGATCCCCGCACCGGTGAAATACTGGAAACGCATATCAACTGGTATCACAATGTGATGGATATGCTGTACAAGTGGTATTTCATTCAGGCGGGTGCGATCGATAAGAGAGCACAGGCGCCGCAACTGCCGGATGATTTAATGGGAGAACTGATCCGTTTTGTGTCTTCACATGAAGTAGGGCATACACTGGGTCTGCGTCATAACTGGGGGGCTTCTTCGACAGTGCCGGTAGACAGTTTGCGTAGCAAACGCTGGGTAGAAGAAAATGGTCATACACCTTCGATTATGGACTATGCCCGTTTCAACTATGTGGCACAGCCGGAAGATAACATAGGTCCGAAAGGTATTTTCCCACGCATCGGTGCTTATGACAAATGGGCGATTGAATGGGCATACCGCGTATTACCAGATACGAAGTCACCAGTAGAAGAAACCCCATCATTAAACAAAATGGTGATGGCAAAACTGGCCTCCGGTAAACAGTACTTCTTTGGTATTGAGCGGGTGCCATGGGAAGCAGCCACACATTATGATCCACGTAATCAGAGAGAAGACCTTGGAGATGATGCGATGAAGGCAGGTGCTTATGGTATCGCCAATCTGAAGCGGATAGAAAAACATCTCATGGACTGGACCCGTCAACCGAATGAGGACTACAGCAAGGCCGGTGAGATGTACAATGAACTGGTAAAACAGTTTGATCTGTATATGGGTCATGCGGCGGCTAATATCGGTGGTATATTGACAACACCGAAAACAGTAGAACAAGCCGGACCAGTATACGAATTCCCTGCAAAAAGCAAACAACAGCGTGCAATGGCATTCCTGCAGGAGCAGTTGTTCACGACGCCGATGTGGCTGAATGACACACAATTGGCAGGACTGACAAAAACCAGTTTTGCGGTTGTGACCAATGTACAGAAAAAGGTGTTGTTTCAGTTATTGAGTCCTGATGTACTGGACCGCCTGTCATTGCAGGAGAATGTGGAAGGGGCGAATGCTTATACGACTGCACAGTTTTTACGGGAACTGAAACAGGGTATTTTTTCAGAACTCGCTGCACATAAAACGATCGATACTTATCGTCGTGGATTACAGCGTGTATATGTGGAAAGACTGCTCATGATGATAACACCGGGTCCACAGAACCCGCTGATGCCTTCAACGGCGCTGAGCAAAGACGGAGATGCGCTGCCGCAGATCAAAGCCCATGCAAAAGCATTGGCGGATAGTATCAGGGCAGCAGTTCCGCAGACCAGTGATGAGATGACACGCAGTCATCTGCAGGATCTTTACGACAGGCTTGATAATGGGTTACATCCCAGAAAATAGATATGGTAAACGAGTATACTGAGCTCTATTTTAAAACTGTAAACGTGCGATATCTATCGCGCGTTTTTTGTTTATATACAAGTGGCTTTATATCAATATTCAATCCTGGAGATTACCTGTTATTATATGACTGCTGCGTTATTGCGGCTATCTGTTACCGTCGTGTATTTTCGACTAAAAGGATTACTTATTGTGCCTTATTATGCTTAAATTCGTATAGCAAACAGCGGCTTTTTGAGCCCCTATGAATCCACCCTCCTCCATGTTATGAAAAGTGTTATCCTGTACCGAAAAATTTTAGATACCACGTTCACGTTACCTTAAAATTGACCAAATGAAGAACCCGGTTTACCCAAACAACAAGGTGAAAAAGAGTCCATGGCTTGCAACTGTGCTCTGTCTTTCACTCTTACCAGTTTCCACGTATGCCCAGCGAACCCTCGTCTGGGAAGAAAGTTTTACCAGCTCAACCCTTAATGCGCAGACATGGACCTATGAAACAGGTGATGGCTGTGCCAAGGGCAATTGTGGCTGGGGCAATGCGGAGTTGGAGTACTACACCAACCGCACAGAAAATGTCAGAATTGAAAACGGTCACCTGGTGATCGAAGCACGACGGGAGGATATGGGCGGCAAGCCTTTTACTTCCGGTCGTATCAAAACAGCCGGCAGGGTAACCTTCCGCTACGGCTCACTGGAAGCACGCATTAAAGTACCGAAGGTCGGGAACGGTCTTTGGCCTGCTTTCTGGTTGCTGGGCGCTACAGGTGGTACCTGGCCGCACAACGGTGAAGTAGACATCCTCGAAATGGGTTTTGCGGGCGCTATTGCGGCGGGCAGACCAAACAACACACTGAGTGCAGCTACTCACTGGTGGACAGAAAATCCGGGGGGCTATACCGGTCATGCCACCTATGCAAAAGACACCGTGGCTACGGGCGTTGACCTGAGCGACGACTATCATCTGTACAAGCTGGAATGGGACCCGCAGTTCCTGACTATTTACCTTGACAATAGTCCCTTTTACAAAATAGGGATTAGCGGTGGCAACGGATTTGAAGCCTTTCACAATCCGTTTTACATACTGCTGAACCTTGCTGTAGGCGGTAACTATCCCGGTATTCATTCCGCGGCAGGGATCACGGCTCCCCTACCCGGACGTATGGAAGTAGATTACATCAGACTGTATCAGGACCGGTCGCAGGGAGAAGAACTGATACTGGCTAGTAACAATGCACCTGAGGGCAATTATGGCATTTTCACTGACAATACTACTGTCAGCGACAGAGTTGCTTTTGGTCAGGGTGCTAACCTGTATCTATGGAACAACATCACCAACATCACCTCTCCTGCCCCTGCACCGTTTGAGGGTAGCAATGTATGGGCATTTCATGCCAATGCCGGTGCGTGGTATGGACTTGGTGTAGCCAATGATGTAAAAAATATGAGCAACTATGCAGGCGGTAGTCTGAAGTTCCATATGAAGACCAGTTCCACGGCAGTATTTAAAGTAGGTATTGCTTCGGATGGCGGGGAAGGCTGGATCAATTTCAACGGCAGCAATGAGCATGGTCTGGTCAGAGACGGACAATGGCATGAGGTCACGATTCCGGTCAGCGAATTTGGTGCGTTGGATCTGATGCAGGTTACACAGCTGTTTATGTTCTCCGGCGATGCACCGGCAGCAGCAGCTGACTTCTATTTCGACAACATTTATTACACCGGAGGCGTATCTGCGAATCCGGCACCGAAGGTTGCTATCACGAATATTGCAAATGAGGCGGTGTATACCACGCCTGCCGCTATTGCGATACAAACTAATGCCAGTGACCCGAATGGCAGCATCAGCAAAGTGGATTTCTATAATGGCGCCTATTATCTGGGTACCACTACCAATGCTCCGTTTAATTACACATGGAATACTTCTACACAGGGTATTTACAAACTGATCGCCAAAGCGACAGACAATCAGAATAAGATGACCACTTCGCAGCCGGTGACAGTACTGGTAGCTGCACCCGGCAATACGGCGCCGCAGATCAGTATCACCTCCCCTACGGCTAGTACACCCTACCGGAAGCCGGCTAAAGTAGTGATCAATACGAACGTCAACGACAATGGTATCATCTACAAAGTGGAATTCTTTAACGGTAGTACATTACTGGCGACGCTGACACAACCACCATATAATTATACGTGGGAGAACGTTCCGCAGGGTACGTATACGATCACTGCGAAAGCAACAGATAATGGTAAACTGAGTACTACGTCAGCACCGGTGACTATCACCGTACAGGATAATAAGATCCTTTCCAGCAAGTATGGTATCTATAGTGAAGATGCTTCTATCACTGAAAAAATGACCTACGGACTGGATGCCAATCTGTATATCTGGAATAATCTGGCGACTATCAGCGGTGCGGCACCGTATGAGGGTTCACAGGTAATAGGTGTTACAGCAGCGGCAGGCAGCTGGTTTGGTCTGGGTGTGGCACATGATGTACGCGACCTGACGCATTTTGCCAACGGGTCATTGAAGTTCCACTTTAAAACGTCTTATCAGGGACAATTCCGTTTCAGTATTATTTCACAGAACGGTGAGCAGGTTATCAATTTTGCAGCCGGCGAACAGAAACTGGGATTGCTCAGAGATGGCCAATGGCATGAAGTGACGATTCCTGTGAGTTCGCTGACCAATGTGGACCTGACGACGATGTCGCAGGCATTTACCTTCTCCGGAGATGCACCGGCAGCAGCGGCGAGCTTCTATATAGATAACATCTATTACGTTACATCAGATCCTCCGGTTACACAGACCAATCTGGCATTGAACAAACCTACACGTACTACTTCCATCGAGAATATTGCTATGGAAGGAAAGTATGCGGTAGATGGCAATATCAATACCCGCTGGTCCAGTGGTTTTGGAGATCCACAGTCCATCCGTGTTGATCTGGGTGCTGATTATGATATCAACCGGGTGAAGATCACCTGGGAAACGGCGGCTGGAAAAGACTACGTAATACAGGTCTCTAATGATACGATCAACTGGACGCCATTGCGCACGGTGACCAACAACAGTACACTGGTGAATGAGTTTACCGGTCTGACAGGACATGGGCGTTATCTGCGTATATATGGTACAGCAAGAACAACGGTGTATGGTTATTCCATTTTTGAGCTGGAGGCATATGGCAGTCTGCGTACAGGAGCTGCTTTACTCGCCAGTTCAGCACCAGTGAAACAGGCTGCTGCTACGAACTGGAAAGCAACCTTGTATCCTAATCCGGTAGTCAATGACAGGGTTCAATTACTGAGCAATGAAGCAGTCAGACAGGCAAGAGTGGTAGATCTCAACGGCCGTACGTGGTCTACACAGCAATTGTCGCAGGAAGGCAAGGTATCGTCTACCTACAGTGTAGATGTAAGTCGTTTACCAGCAGGCGTTTACTTCATTCAGTTGAAGAACAGCGCACAGCAAACATTGCTGCTGAAATTTATTAAACAATAAATATCAACTACTTAAACAGCCAGTACGTTTAAGTGTCTCCGTTAGACACACGTACTGGCTATTTTTTAAGATAGTATTTGAGCGCCAGTGCGTACTTGTATAAGTACAACATAAAAATAATATGAGTAATCACTAGAAGTATCCAATAATGTTTGTAAATTTCATCGTTAAATTTTTTTGAAAACCTTATCCCACTTTTTGATCAACGTCACTCCCTTTGGACTTAGCATCTACAAAACAACAATTTAAAAAACCTGGGAAACCTAGTATTCAACAAAAAACCATTTAAGACAATGAAGAAAAACCTGCTGCTTACATTTCACAAGCGGTTCTTTACAGCCTGCTTTGGAATTGCCTTGCTCGCAGCGAGCACTGACCGTGCCTACAGCCAGGTGCCTACTGGCTTTACTCTGAAAAAGTTAACTGACAATTCTATCGTTGAAGCTACTGCTATGGCGCATGCCGCCGATGGCAGAATATTCATGGCTGAACGTGGAGGTAAGGTTAAAGTTTATCAGAACGGAACCGTATCTACCGTGTATACCACTCAAACAGTAACCGATGCAGAACAGGGTTTACTGGGTATCACATTGCACCCTCAATTCACCAGCAATGGTCGTTGTTACATTTTCTATACCAATAAAGAAATGACGCGCCATTATCTGGACATCTTGTTTATCAACCAGTCTAACGGTGTTGATTCTGTCAGAAGAGTAATGGAATTTGATCCGATCATCAACGGCGCACACAATGGTGGTGCACTGTTGTTCCGCAAAGGTCTGCTGTATGTAGCGATCGGCGAGAGCAATGAGGCGATCGAATCTCCGAAACTGACTACTTACCGTGGTAAGATCCTGCGTCTGACGGAAGACGGACAACCAGCTCCGGGCAACCCTTATTATGACACCCCTAATGCCACCCGTCAGCAAAGAAGTATCTGGGCACGTGGTATGAGAAATCCATGGAGAATGTCTCTGGATCCTGTATCTCAGAGAATCTTTGTAGTGGACGTAGGCGGTGACTATGAAGAAATTAACGATGTTACCAATCCTGATCCTGCCAGAGGATACAACTATGGCTGGGATCAGAATCACAAGACGGGTTATCAGCAGGATACCACTGCTACTATCCCCGCGATCTATTTTTACGACCATAGTGAGACGAAAGGTGGATGTGCTATTACATCAGGCCTGTTCTTCAACCCTCCTGCTACCAATTATCCGCCACAGTATCTGAACAAGTTCTTCTTCTCAGACTGGTGTCGTGACTGGTACAGATTTGTTGATTTAAATGGTCTTACGCCTGCTTCTCAGTATACTGAGTTCTCTGCGAAGAACTTCACGAGAATACTGGGTACCAGCGTTGGTATAGATGGCAACATCTACTACATCGCATATGCAGGAGATGGCAGTCTGTACAGAGTTGAATACAATAACAATCAGGCACCATCTATCGTGAATCAGCCGGAAAATAAAACTGTCACAGCAGGAGACGCCGTGTCTTTCTCTGTAACAGCTTCCGGTGGCACACCATTATCCTTCCAGTGGCAGAAAAACGGCGTTAACATTGCCGGTGCAACTGCTGCTACTTATAGCATTGCACAGACCACACCTGCTGACTCAGGTCAGTATCGTTGTGTAGTGACCAATCCAATCAGCACCATCAACAGTAATCCTGCGAAACTGACTGTATTGCCATTCAATGCAAGACCGGTTCCGAAGATCCTTACACCAGCAGCTACTTTGACCTGGAATGTAGGTACTATTGTTAACTATTCTGCAACGGCTACCGATGCAGAAGATGGTACATTACCTGATTCAGCTTACACATGGGAGGCACGTTTCTATCATAAGGATACACCTACCAGTGAGCACTGGCATCCTGGTCCGACCTTGACCAAAGGGGTAAAATCAGGCAGCTTCACCGCTGACAACCTCGGTGAATCTTCTCCGAATATCTGGTTCAGACTGATGCTGACCGTGAAAGATTCTAACGGTCGTACCGGTGTAGACTCCGTTGATCTCTATCCGAATAAAGTACAGGTAACTGCTGCCAGCAATATCGCGGGTATCAGCCTTGTATTAGGTTCAAGAGAAGTGGCTCCGTTCACCAAAACAATGGTTGTAAACTCCCTGACTACACTGCAGGCAGTTACACCACAGTTGCTCGGTGACACCACCTACGATTTCGTATCATGGGCACATGGTGGTGATGCATTACAGTCCATCCGTGTACCAGCAAAGGATACTGTCTTCCGTGCTACCTACAAAGCAAGTGCTTCCCGTCAGAATCCATTCCCTGATCCGGCTGTACCTTCTACTATCCCGGGCAAGATCGAGATCGAAAACTTTGACTATGGCGGCGAAGGCATTGCTTATCACGATGCAAGCACTGCCAATCAGGGTAATCAATACCGTACCAATGAAGGCGTAGACCTCGAAAACTGCTCCGAAGGTGGTTTCAATATCGGTTATGTAAACAATGGCGAATGGCTGGAGTACACTGCCAACGTTACTGTTACCGGTAAATATACTTTCTCTGCCCGCATAGCAAATCCGGGTGCTGCCAAGACCTTCCATGTAGAAATGGATGGTACTGATATCACCGGCACTGTTACAGTACCGACAACAGGCGGTTTCCAGGCATGGCAGACCGTTTCCACTACGACCACACAGTCACTGCCTGCAGGTATACATGTGTTCCGTATCGTACTGGAAGCAAATGACTTCAACGTTAACTACTTCACTTTTGATCTGGCCATAGGTAACGCTCCGACTGTCAGCATCACTGCTCCTGTTAATGGAGAAACCTTTGTCAGCAATGCTGATATCCTGCTGAAAGCAAATGCTGCTGATTCAGATGGTAGCATCAGAAAAGTGAATTCTTCCAGGGCGCCACTAAACTCGGAGAAGATACGACTGCTCCTTACCAGTTCCTCTGGACAGGTGTTGCAACCGGCGCTTACAGCATCACTGCTAAAGCAACCGATAACACACAAATGACGACAAGCTCCGCTCCTGTTGCCATCAACGTTACCGCTGCTGCTGTTGAAAAAACAGTACCGGGACACATCGAAGCAGAAAGCTTTGACGCCATGTCCGGTATCCAGACAGAAGGTTGCGGAGATATCGGCGGTGGAGAAAACATCGGTTGGGTAGATACCGGCGACTGGATGGATTATTTTGTAAATGTTACCGCTGCTGGTAGCTATAATGTATCCTTCCGCGTAGCCAGCGCACCAGGTGGTGGTCAGCTGCAACTGCAATCAGGTGCCAACACCCTCACAACTGTCGATGTACCAGCTACAGGCGATGGCAGGCATGGAGCACTATCACCAAAACTGTGACCCTGACAGCAGGCAAACAGACATTGCGTGTATATGCTTCCCATGCAGATTTCAACCTGAACTGGATTGAGTTCGCCGCTACTACACAAGCTGCAAGAACAACAGCTGTGGTAGAACAGGAACCTTCTATCAGAATGTATCCTAACCCGGTTGTGAATCTGCTGACAGTAGGTAACGTGAAAGGCGATGGCTTATTCACTATCACCAACGTCGCTACTTCACAGACGATCATCATCAAGGCCACCAATGGTATACTTGACGTAAGCAAACTGACACAGGGTGTTTATATTCTTAAGTTCACCAATAATGGAAAACCTGTAACGAAGAAATTCGTGAAGATGTAAGTTTGATAAGGGTTTATAAGAAAAAGCTGCCTCGTATGAGGCAGCTTTTTTATTTTTTGTTTGGAGTTTATAAATATGTAACGTAATATTGCACCCCGTTCAACGGGAATGATTCCGTAGCTCAGTTGGTAGAGCAATACACTTTTAATGTATGGGTCCTGGGTTCGAGTCCCAGCGGGATCACAGAAAATTAGAAGCTTCAAGTTCAAGGACTTGGAGCTTTTCTATTTGAGGAGGTTTTTGCATAATGTTATTTATCAATCACTTTAAGAGTTGAGTGTTATTAGGGTTCTTAGTACTAAACAGTAACCGATCAACCAGCATTGTTTGCTTTTATAATCACAATATCTATACCTAATTATTGAACAGTTGTGGGAGTCTCTGTGATAACACTTCCATTGCTTTAATTGTTCGTTCAGGTGCAGTCAAATTGATCCAGATTAAATGTGCTGTTGGCACTGTCTAAACTGATACTATTTTAGTGTTAATGGTCTCTGTCCGATCCCCTGAGACAATGAAATAAATTCTATATTTAGACCCCGAATATCTACGACCTATATTTATGAAAGTATTTGAGTTATCCCGGCGCCCGAAGAATATCCTGCATATACAGCTGAGTATTGCAATGCTGATATTTATTTTACAGGCCTTTCCAATGTATTCGATACTTCATTTAAAGGTAATTAAAATATAAAGCGTAACTAAACATACATGCGGTTACTGAATCAACACTATGAATCAAAATACCATCACAATCTAAGAAGCCCGCCTGGATCATTACCGGTCTTACCATACTTTTGATGATCATCTGCGCGTTCGTCAGGGACAATGCGTTTAATAGCGATGTTATATGGCGTGTCTGCCGTTAAGTATAGGCTGGATCTGGAAATACAGGAAAACCATTTCGGAATTTAAAAAGAGGATAACAGAGAGGCTCACATGCTCACTGGTGGAGAATGGTTGGTAGGGCTGGCGATAACCAATACTAGTAGGTGTATTCTTCATGACTGTCAACCCGGACGTTGAGCTGATAACGGGGGAAAGGTAGCTGGAATATCCATGCTGCTCGTGATACCATTAACATTGCTCATGATTGCAGGTGTTTTTCCCGCCCTGGGAGCCGGATCAATGTATGGGGTGGTAGAACAGGCTTTTTGTTTTTTGTGGCCTCCTATCATGGTGCTCGCGGAAAACAGGTTGTTGGATAAAAGTCAGCCAAAGATCG
>NZ_VOHS01000030.1 GCF_007896845.1 Chitinophaga pinensis
TTTACAAGTGGCAATATCATCGCCAATTTCTTCTCATCTACAAACCTGTTTACCTGCAGCTCGTCATTGGCCACACAATCAGCAAGATGGCTCTCTACGGTGCTCAATGCCAGTCCACGTTCTGCAGATATCTCCGCCAGTGATTTGCCGGCAAGATACAATTCCAGAGTACCTCTTCTGCTGCCGCCTGCCTCTCGTTTTTTTCCGGCTTCTCTTTTGCTTTTCATCAGTGGCCGGCGTACGCAGTGAGCATAATCAGGTAATCCTTCATTGAATTTCAGATTCCATAGCTCGCGTCTGCAAAAAGCTGTAATCTGTTCCACATGAAATGTTCCAGACCTGACAATTGCAGCACGTACTTTTTCACTTTCGCGATGCTCTTTACAAGATCCCTTTCTCTTCTGATCGGCTGTATAAATCCTGTATATTTCGTTTGTAAAGTAAGCCACTGCTTTCCCTACACGCTCTTTCAACACACTTGTATTACCATTCTGTAAGACATCTTTCAGCAATGGATCCAGTTGTGCCTGAATTTCAGTCCGACTTCATGCAGCTGTGCTCCCCTCTGTTGTAAACCACGGCTTAATGTGACAGCACTTTCCATCCCGTTCATTTTCTTGTCTCTCAACCACGCGGCATGTTGTTGCAATTCCACCAGCATTTTTCTGCTCCGAATAACTTCAGCAGCTGTTCCGCCCAGAAAACCAATTTCTCTCCATCCAGCAGGAGTTCCAGTTCATCTTCTTTATGGAAACCGGAAGAGAACTCCTGCACCTGCTGATCCGTGCGGATCGCTCCGGATGAATACGTGAATGTAAGACCAGTCCATCCAAAGATGTACAACGGCTCAAAGCCACATAGACCTGTCCGGGGGCAAATGCATTACCTGCGTCTATAATTGCTTTTTCAAAGGTCAGCCCCTGACTTTTATGAATCGTAATGGCCCATGCCAGTCGGATAGGGTATTGTTTGAAGCTACCGAGTTCCTCCTCGTCTACCGTTTCTTCTGTCTTATTCCAGGAGTAACGGATATTCCTCCAGGTCTCCTTTTCCAGTACAATCGTATCTTCTCCACCTGCCAGTTTCACGACGACTTTGTCGTCGGGCAGAATATCTGTCACGGTGCCCAGTTTACCATTAAAATACCGGCGGGGCTCTGCCACATCATTCTTGATAAACATGACCTGTGCACCCAGTTTGATACGCAGATCCATATCTGTAGGCAGCGCTTTATCACTAAAATCGCCGCTGATCTCTCCGGTAAACGTATGCATCTGTCCGGGCATAGCGGCCAGACGTGCATTATTGATCTCATCTGCCCGGCGGTTATGTGTAGTCAGTACGATATATTGTTCATCGTCCCCTGTAAAATGAGGCAGATAACGTTGATTCAGTATTTCCAGATCATCCCAGTCCAGTGTGCTGTTTCGCACGCCATTCAGCAGATTGATGAAAGTGGCCTCATTCTGACGATAGATTTTATTCAATTCGATGAATAAGGGGGCTGACTGGCGCATCACTCTTGCGTGAAAGAAAAATACGCTCTCATAGTAGTCTTTCAGGAACTGCCACTGATCATCCGGCATTACCGGCGGCAGCTGATAGAGGTCTCCGATATACAACACCTGCACACCTCCGAAAGGAAGCAGTGGTTGCCCCCGGAAATGACGGAGAATGGCATCGATAGCGTCCAGTGTATCTGCACGCACCATGCTGACCTCGTCTATAATAAGCAGCTCCATCTCACGCAGGAGCTCTTTTTTATCATGATTAAATCGGATGTTACGGAAAAGCGCATGTGTATCAGTCACCCCGTTGTTCACACCAAAAAGGTGTGCATTCGCGGGCACATAAGGACCAAATGGCAACTGGAAAAACGAGTGCATGGTTACACCTCCTGCATTAATCGCAGCAACGCCTGTAGGCGCTACTACTACAGTATTTTTCGCTGTATGCTCCCGAATGTATTTCAGGAAGGTTGTTTTGCCTGTTCCGGCTTTACCGGTCAGAAATATGTGGCGGTTGGTATGATTGATAAAGTCTGCCGCCAGATGAAACATCGTATTTGTAGTATCCGGTTGTGGCATCTGAAATTTGTAAGATTAAAAAAGCTAAGCGACAAAAATAAGCAAAATTCTCTATGGACGACTAATCACCACTGTCCATTCCGGACCACTTTTGACCTGATGACGTGTCGCAAAATCGCCCATATTCACTGCAAATGATACATTTAGCAGACTATTAAGGTATAAAAGCTCTTTACCTTCCGGAACAGCAGCAAAGGTGTTGGCAAGGGGCATCGTACCGCTATAAACCTGTTCACTTCCTTTACTGATCACTACCTTCAGCAGATCACCCGGCCTGGCCTGCATCTTTGCAAAGGTCTGCTGATCGATATTTGTCCAGATATTACCATACTGTACATCCAGTACCGGAATATTACCCCGCAGTGTACCATCCACATAGACAGGCTGTTGAAAAGAGATGCTTACGACTGAGTCTGCCAGTTTAGGGCCTACCTGTTCAAACGAAATCTTACCGGCAGCTAATTTACCAGCGGTATAAGCATAGACGTCTCTGCCATGAAAGGTATAAGAAGCACCTGAGTTTTTGCGACGGTTTACTGCTTCATCTATCTGCCTGATCCCGGCGATTCCCAGCTGTTTTGCTACCAGAGTAAGCGTGCCATTATCGGGCGTGACAAAGAAATGCCCTGTTTTTGTCTTAAGTACGACAGAACGCCTGTCTGAACCTACGCCGGGATCCACCACGGAAACAAACACCGTTCCGGCCGGCCAGTAAGGAGCAGTCTGTTGCAAACGATAAGCAGCCTCCCAGATATTATAGGCCGGAATTTCATGTGTAAGATCGAACATTGGAATATCGGGTGACAGGCTGTACACCACTCCTTTCATTTCAGCTACGGCTCCATCCTTTAGTCCGAAGTCCGTCTGAAAGACCAGTGCGTGCTTTTGTGCAAAGCAGGAGCAACAGATAATAATCAAACAATGGAAAAGAAAAGTATGTTTCATCAGCGCAAATTAGCAAATTCTGCCACAATATTGGCTGAGCATGCCTGCTCAGATTTGTATGGTATTTGAAGTGATTATAAAAGAATGCTTTAGATTCTTTTTACCACCAATAAATACACAAGATGAAAAACGGTTATCACTTCTACAAAGACTGTATCGAGAGCTGCCTGCGTTGCGCGGCTATCTGTAATCACTGTGCGTCCTCCTGTACTGAGGAAAAAGACGTCACTATGATGGCCCGCTGTATTCAGCTGGATATGGAATGTGCCGCGGTTTGTTACACTACCGCACAATTAATGAGCCTTGGAAGCACAAATGCAGTACAAATTTGTTCAATTTGTGCCGATATTTGCGAAGCATGCGCCGCAGAATGCAGTCAGCACAGCAATAAACATTGTCAGGAATGTGCGGAAAGCTGTAAACAATGTGCGGAAGCCTGCAGAAAAATGCTCGTATCCTAATGGACCAACTTACACAAGTTAAAGACTTCGCCGGACAGGCACATGGTATTCAGCGACGGAAATTTGCTGACGAACCCTATATCAACCATCCCGTAAGAGTAATGGAAATATGCAGAACATATACTTCAGATCTTCCGGTATTGTCAGCAGCACTGTTGCATGACGTACTGGAAGATACTGCTGTTACAAAGGATGAACTATCAGAGTGGCTTCACAAGACCATGTCAGCTCCGGATGCTGACCGTACGCTCAAACTCACCGTTGAACTGACGGATATTTATTCAAAGAAAAATTACCCGCACTGGAACAGGCGCAAACGCAAACAAATGGAAGCAACACGTCTCAGCCAGATAAGTGCCGCGGGGCAGACTATAAAGTATGCTGATATTATTGATAATGCCAACGATATCGCCAGCGCAGACTCAGACTTTATCCCGACCTTTCTACATGAATGCCGTCAGCTGCTGAAAGTAATGGAAAAAGGAAATCCGGAAACCAGACAGCGCGCGGTGGATATTGTCAATAAATACCTTACCGCAGCTGGTAAATAGTAATTGCTGGTACCCATTATCCTACTCATATCGCAAAGCCTCTATCGGATCAAGCCGGGAGGCTTTCTGGGCTGGATAGTACCCAAAAAAGACACCTGTCAGCGCACATACCATGAAGGAAAGTATAATCGAAGACTCTGACACGAGTGTTGGCCAGTGTAAGAAATAGGTGATCAACCACGCTGAAGTAATGCCCAGTACGACACCTATCAAACCACCGGTGATACTGATCATGATTGCCTCAATCAGGAACTGCATGAGTATATCGATCCCTCTCGCTCCGATAGACATACGCAACCCGATTTCCCGGGTACGCTCCGTTACAGATACATACATGATATTCATAATACCGATCCCACCAATGACCAGAGAGATGCCTGCAATGGCAGTCAGCAGGATGGTCAGGAGATTACTGGTAGAACTCAGTGTATTGATTAATTCAGCCATGGTCCTCACCTGAAAGTCATTTTCATCAGCATCTCTCAAACGATGAGATTTCCGCAAAATGGTCTCTATTTCCTTTGTCGCGGCATCTGTAGCGGCCTCACTTATTGCGGAGACGTAAAGCGTCCTGAAATAGATCGTCGCCAGAATACGTTTCTGCACCGTGGTGTAAGGAGCCAGGATCACATCATCCTGATCCTGCCCAAATGAACTCTGTCCCTTGGCGGCCAATATACCGATCACCTGAAAGGGGATGTTATTGAAGCGAATAATCTTACCGACAGGATTTTCTCCATTGGGAAACAGATTGCTGACGACGGTCTGTCCCAGCAGACACACCTTCGCTGAGGCCCGCACATCTTCATCCGTAAATGGCACTCCATCCTGCAAACTCCACTTCCTGATATCCAGATATCCGGGCGCCACTCCCTGTATACTGGTGGGCCAGTTAAAAGCACCGTTGATGGATTGTCCGCTGGAGTTGGCAGCAGGAGAAATCGCACTGATATTAAGCGCTTGTTTCTGAATTGCTTTTACATCTTCTATGGTCAGTGTCTGTACACTCGCCCCTTCGAGCCTGGCGCCTCCGGTTACATTACTGGCCGGCAGAATGGTGATCATATTTGAGCCCATACTGGATAACTGGGACTGTATACTTTCCTTTGAGCCTTGTCCGATAGCCACCATTGCAATTACCGCTGCCACACCGATAATAATACCCAGCATGGTCAGAAACGCCCTCAGCTTATTCCTCTGCAGGGCCTTTAAGGCAATCCGTATCAGGTTTAGAATATTCATAATCAATAATCATCCGCTGGTGGCAATGACGCCAGCGCTTCTTTTGCAGAACGCACATTTTCGTTGACAGTATCTTTTACTACTTTGCCATCACGCAACATCACGGTCCGGCTGCTAAAAGCTGCTATATCCGGTTCATGCGTCACAAACACGATCGTCTTCCCCTGTTCCTTATTCAACTCCTGCATCAATGCCATAATCTCGTAAGAAGTACGGGTATCAAGGTTACCAGTCGCCTCATCAGCCAGTATCATCACGGGTTCATTCACCAGCGCACGCGCAATAGCGACACGTTGTTGCTGTCCACCTGACAACTGGTTAGGCGTATGTCCGAGGCGTTCTCCCAACTTTACAGCTTCCAGCGAGTGTATAGCTTTTTGCCGGCGTTGTTCATGACTGATCTCCATATTATACAGCAATGGCAGTTCTACATTTTCCAGTGCGGAAGTACGGGGCAGCAGGTTATATGCCTGGAAGACAAATCCGATCTTTCTATTCCTTAATCTTGCCAGTTCGTTCCTTGATAGTTGACCGATATTCACACCGTCCAGTAAATAATTTCCTTCAGTTGGTTTATCCAGACAACCCAATATATTCAGCAGGGTAGTTTTACCCGAACCGCTGCTTCCCATGATGGTAACAAACTCTCCTGCAAAAACATCAAACGACACGCCTTTAAGCGCACGAACGACCTCTGTTCCCATCCGGAACTCCCGTTTGATATGCTGTATTTCCAGTATCTTTTTGTTCATCGTCTTCTTCTTTGAGGCATGAAAGGACTGGCTTGTCCGCCACTTCCCGCTGTGCCTTTTTACCACTCAGTTCCTGCATACCTGTGATGACATCTTCATCGGGCGACAAACCAGAGATAACCTCTGCGCGGGTATTATCATTCAATCCGATAACTACTTTTTTCTGTAAAAGTGTATCTCCCTGTCTTACCCATACATAGTTAGACGCCGCTTCTGTTTTGTTCTCCATGCCCGGCATATTTCTCCTGACGGTATCCCTGTTGCCGCCTGTTACCGGTGTTGCACTTTTTCTGCGTTCGCTTGCTGCCGGGGCAACAGTGATCACTTTAAAGTTTCCCGACAACGCAGAATCCGGTTTAAACATCAATGCTTTAGATGGAATCAGCATTACATTGTCTTTTTCAGATGTATAGATCGTCACAGTTGCTGTCATACCGGGCTTTAGTTTCATGCTTTCATTAGACGCACTGATCATGGTCGTATAAGTCACCACATTGGCCGATACGGAGGGACGTAAACGGATCTCCTGCACCTTTCCGGCAAATTCCTCATCGAGGTAAGCATCTACCGTAAAAGATACGCGCTGGCTATCCCGTACATTACCGATATCCGCTTCATCCACACTGGCCTGCACCTGCATTTTGGTGATGTCTTTTGCCAATACGAATAAGGTAGGCGTATTAAAGCTCGCGGCAACCGTCTGACCGACACTCACACTTCTGTTCAGCACAACACCGTCTATAGGAGAATAGATCTCTGTAAAAAACAGATTTCTCTCCGCCGTTCTCAGCGAGGCGGCGGCACTCTCTACACTTGCCTGAGCTGCCTTATTCAGATAGGTTGCGTTATCATAATCAGCCCTGCTGATGGCACCGACTTTATACAGCTGGTCCTGTCTTTTGTATTGTGCCTGCTGGTATATCAGCTGACTTTGCGCATTGGCCAGCGCCCCTCTATTACGGTCTACTTCTGCCTGCAGCAATACCTTGTCCAGTTCTGCCAGCAGCTGCCCTTTCTTCACCGGCTGATTAAAGTCCGTATAGATATATTTGATGATACCGGATACCTGAGTACCCACGGCAACTGTATCTACCGGTTGCACGGTACCTGTAGCAGTCACACTGGTCGATATATGACCATATCTCGGTTTTTGCGTACTGATCACCACCTGATTTTCCTTTTTGCGGAAAAAGAAGTACCAGACGGCAAACACTGCCAGTAGTACTATTATTGTAATGACGATCTTTCTCTTCATTCCTTGTTATTTTATACTATAAATGGACAGGTACGCCCCTGTAGAAATCATATATCCTGATATACAGTGCTGCTGCATATTTAGCCTGAATGTATGATTGCATGGACTGGACATAGAGATTTTTTTGCTGTAACACTTCCACTGTATTTGCCGCACCAATTTTCAGTTGTTCATTGGCAATGCGATAAGCTTCCTGGGTATAGCGCAACTGTTCAACTGCTGCATCATACTGCCCCTGCGCATTCTGCACATTGATATATGCGCGCTCTACTTCCTGTGACAGATTGGTACGTGTATTCTGCAAGGTCAGTTCCGCCTGTCCTACCCCTATCTTTGCTTTCTCTTCATTTACTCTGTTTGCCCGGCGGCTGAAAATTGGCACTGATAAGGTCAGCCCCACCTGCTGATAAAAATTGTTATCCAGCTGGCGTAGAGAAGAGTAGTTATCATTATGCGCATAACTGGTTCCTACACCCGCACCGGCGGTCAATGCCGGCAGATATCCTGCCCGGGCTTTTCTGACATCCAATGTGGCTACCTGCACTCCCAGTTCGCTGCTTTTCACTTCAGGGCGCGTAGCCAGTGCCGTATTCTGTGCATCCAACAGTGGTGTCAATAATGCATTTCCCATCAGCGTATCCGGCTCCACGATCTCAAAGGGAGTAACCGTGGGCAATTGCAATAATTGTTTCAGGACCAGTAAATTTAACCTGTGCGTATTCTCAGCTGTGACAAGTGTATATTTATCATTGGCCAGTTGCGCCTGTAATTGTACAAGATCCTTTAGTGCGACAGCACCAACATCATAAAACTGTTGCTGTTGCTGCACCTGTGCGGAAGATGTAGCTACTACATCTCTGACGTATACAATATTCTCTTTAGCCAGCAGAATATTGAGATATGCCTGTGTAATCTGCAGTGTAATATCATTTTCAACCGTCGCCTGATCCAGTCCGGCAATCTTCACCAGCAGATCTTTCTGCTGGATATCAGTCTTCAGGTATCCTCCATTATACAATGTCACCGAAGAATTCAGCGAACTACTACCGGAAAACCGCACACCTGATTTCAAATCACCGGTGGCCGGATCAACGGTTTTACTCTGTATTAATGAAGGGGAAGCGCTGGCAGAAAGATTGGGCAATACAGCGGCTTTGGATAGCTCCAGATCCTGCTGACTGCTGAGGCGATTCAGCCGGTAACTGTTTAGTGTAATATTATTGGCCTTTGCGTAGTTCAGACAAGCCTGCAAGTCCCATTTCTCAGGCAGCTGCACCTGCAAATTGGAGGTATCCTGTGCATATGTAGGAACTATTCTGAAAATCAATATCCAAAAGAGGAACCGATGTATATAATTGCTGAACATATACTTGCATTTCCGGTAGTCCGGTCTCAGATAAAGCCTAAAAAACGTGCCATAGCGGGCATAAGCGGCTTAAAGATCGCTTAAAATCCATGAGCGTCCGGTTATACCCTATACATGGCATATAACAGCAGAATACCAGAAATAGTTGATGACGGACTAACAAACGACGTAGCTATACGTTGTGTAAACCTCCCCGAAGGAACCTACATATTGAGGAAAACAAGCATCGGTCATCTGCGTGGCTATCCACACCGGTTAACAAAAAAATTATCTCACTTATATCATGTATCCTGCAATACCTCCCGTACGATCTTCTCCGGCGCTACAAGCGGCAGAACGATTGCTCCCATCAGATCATTACGTCCTCTTTCACATAACAATCCCCTTGTACTATTATAGGCAATGCCTATCAGATAGTTCTCCATCTCTGCAGTCAGTGCCACCGGCTTCCTGCCTGCTTTAACATTAGCTGTTCCCGTTTCTGTAAGGAACTCCGTCAGCGTCTCAATATAACCCACCGGGATCATTTGGGTGCCTTTACCGGTTCTGATATATCCTTCCGCTTTTATCACTACAGCGACTTTCTTACTGGCAGCGCTGACTCTTATTATGGCGGCAACCCTCAGTTCACCGCTATAATCTTCTTTTTCCTCTACGGGATTGTATGCTTTATAAGTAATGATCGAAAGAGATTCCAATGTAATGCTGAATACAGACATAAGTTGACAGATATTAATGCTTCTTCAATACAAAAGGCAGGGACATCATGCGTCCTTCCGGAACTTTATACAGAGGACTGTGTACATTCACTTCCTGTATATCCTTTCCGCGAACGATGCTACTGAGTGGTAGCACAGTCGCATACGTTGGCTGTAAATGCCCCGTAACTGGCTTTCTGCGCCCGCCTTTAGGAATTTCTATAACTTTTACGCCCAATGCCAGATTGATTTTTGCGATCGTTTCGAACGTAAAGTTATGGGTACCCCGCATCCATTTGCTGATCTCTGACTCAGACTTGCCTAAGGCAGCAGCCAACTCCCGGTGTGACATGCCTTTCATCTCCAGGATCGCCTCGATACGATCAACGACATCAAGGCTCATTGCAGCTCTTTCCTGCGCATACAACGGAACTGCATTCATTGCATCTTCAAAAATTTTACTCATAAGATTCTCCAATTTTAAATTCTAAATTACCTTCAAATTGTTTGTTAATAATTCTGAGATCGCCAGCTGTTATTCTTTCTGTGATCTGGGTGCTTAAAGCATTCACTAACTCAAAATGAAACAGACAATCTTTACTTTGCTGCACTTTCTGAGTTGTCTTTACACAACCATTTCCAAGAATAACGATATCTCTGCTGATCCTGCTGCAGTAAAGCCTTACATCTCCGGATGTATAAGGCGGCGGTAACGCCTCTGCAGCTCGTTCGTGCCGGAAGTATTTTACTTCCGCGCCTCTGGTCATGCCCATCTCCCTGATGACAGACATGATATTAAGATAGTCCTCGCTGTATGCCGGCTTATTGAATGTGGTCACAAACTTCTCTACTTCACACAGGTCATCTCCATCAATCTGAAATGAATAATAAGTGATCTTATTCATTTCCATTACCGGTCTTATTTTACCAATTAAAAACTTCACTTTCCAGTTAAGTTCAAAAGTACAACAATCATCAGTGTTTTTCAAAAAAATCACTAACATTTTTCTCTTTAACTCCTTGTAAGACATAGCAGTTATGAAATAATAAAGTCACTATGATAATGCATAGATCATTTATCATCCCCCGCCTTCAGGCGGTAATTGATCAAAGTAAATATTCAGGGGAGAAAACTGTGCTCAGAAAAAGATATTGCAATAACGTTACTACAGATCTGAGACGAATGAAGTCAGTTAACAAAGCATTCTACAACCAATTTACACATTTTTTTAAAGCAAAAATATTTCTTCCTTTTTTCTCAAAATTTTATTCCTTCTATTTACCTGCTATATACCAAAAAGCCCGCTACTGTCATACAGTGCGGGCCCTCCGGCGTTTTAAAACCAATAGATAATTATTTATAAGGTATCGTAATTACATTCAGAGAATTCGCTCCTGCTGTAATCGCAACACTATTTTTTGCCGCTTTGATCTGCGCCGTAACAGGCATTACGACAGATGGTGCATCCAGTGTATTAAAGTCAGTTTTATGCTTCGCAGTCAGCGCCTCCTGTGTAACTGTACCCTGAGCAGCTACAGCACCTTCCAGCGCCACTTTATACGACACAACCTTATCCGTGGTATTCACCACCTTCAGCAAGATCTTACGGGATTGTTTGTCTATCGTTGCGCTGGCATAAACACCATCCTGCCCTGTTAATACCTGATTGCCGGACGTCACTGTTATTGTATGCGTACCTCTGTTATTAGAGAAAAGACGCTGTACATAATAATTCGGTGTTCCTACTGAACGCAAATTATCAAACCATATCAGATCCGGTCTCCATTGCCACGCATCCACATGCGCGAGCAAAGGCGCGTAAGAAGCCATCTGTACAAGATCTGCATTTCTCTCCAGTCCCGTCATAAACGCGGCCTCTGCCAACGCACTCTCCCACGTATTTCTTCCTTCTGCCGTATCTGTCTCTTTTTTACCCTGCGGCACTTTAACATGTGCAGCATATTCTCCTGCAAAGATCTTCGGTCCTTTCCGCTCATATTTATCATAACGGGCGCTGTTCTTCAGAAACCATTCCGGCGGCATATAATAATGTTCATCTACGAAATCCGCCTTTGAAGATTTCAGCTTAGACCACAGATAATCAAATCGCTCACCACTGGAAAAAGGCCCCACACTGGATACCAGCTTTATCTCAGGATGCTTCGTCTTCAGCACCTCTTCAAAACGCTGATAACGGGCGATATACTGACTATCCCACTGCTCATTGCCCACGCCCATCAACTTCAGATTAAATGGCGCTGGATGCCCCATTTCAGCTCTAAGTTGTCCCCACTTCGTAGTCGTACTGCCGTTTGCAAACTCAATCAGGTCCAGCGCGTCTTGTATATAAGTCTCCACGTCTTCATCTGCTGCGACCTCTCCCGTATTGAACTGACAGGCCATCCCGCAGTTGAGGATCGGTAATGGCTCCGCACCTATATCCTCAGATAACTGGAAATATTCATAAAAGCCCAGTCCATAGCTCTGAAAATAATCGCCGGGTGCACGATGTGCAAACTCTGTATTCCAACGGTTTACGATCAGCGTACGATCCTCTACATTACCAACCGTTTTCTTCCATTGATATCTGTTGGCCAGATCCCTTCCTTCAACAATACAACCACCGGGAAATCTTACAAATCCGGGACGCAGGTCAGCCAGCAATTGTACAAGGTCATTGCGCAAACCTCCGGGACGCTGTTTCCAGGTATCCTGCGGGAACAATGACACCATATCTATATCAAGTGCGCCCGTACCGGAAAATAACAATTGTGCGCCCCCTTTAGCCACTGTACGCTCAGCAGTCACCGTAGCCGTATATTTCTTCCAGTCCTTATCTCCTGCTGAGACCGTGGCCTCGCCTATCGGCGCCCCCTTCTCATCTGTCAGTACCAGTTTTCCACTCACCTTACCCGCCGTGCTGCGTGCCAGAAAGGAAAAATTATATGACAAACCTTTTTTGAAGCCCATCCCACGAAATCCCTCATTAGATAGTCCGTAACTGCCTTTGTCCGCAGTTACTGTAATATGTGCATACCTGGGGTTAGCCGCGTGCCCGGTCTCCCGGTTTACGACCAATATCGTCCCACTCCCCTCTTTCTTCACTTCCTTCCACCCCATCATAGGCTCTGTAAACTCAAAAGAGCGGTTTTTTACTAATTCTGCATAGATACCGCCGTCTGCGGAAAAGTTGATGTCCTCAAAAAAGATCCCCCACATTGTAGGTGCCACCTCCGACTGCGGACCGTTTACTTTTAATGTCATCGTCTGAGAAAAGGACGCAGACCCGCTCATCAGAAGAAATGCTGTGGCGACAAAGTTGATTATTCGTTTCATAACGGGATTTGTTACAACAATATACATTCTAAAATCAATATCTGCAACAATTATAAGCACTTTTTGTGTTAAAATGACATTTATTTATAGTACTACGGGAATCAGACATGTATATGATCATATATAAAGAGCGCTCCCTATCATAAACAGCCAGGTCGTTGCACCCTCTTCTTCACAATAATTAAAGTGCTGCCTCCCGTATCGTAACAAAATGTTAAGACGTTCAGTGTATACTTTCCTGTATAGATAAATTGTGAAAGCGTATACCCGGTATTGTTACTTCATGTCCACATTATGAAATATTTGCAGACTTACTTTTTCCAGTAAAGTTTAATAAGCAACACAAAACTACTCAAACAAGAAATTTACACAATAACCTAATAATCAATGAAATAAAAAGAAGTAAAATCACTTTAACATTTCCTTACAGTATTCTTGCAAGATTTTGGTTGAAATGTATTCAACCATCTTTTATTGAGATCTTTATTTTTTAACCAGTTAAATTGAAAAACCATGAAAAAGCAATTATTGAGATTTGGCCTCATGGCTGGCCTGGGAGCATTCGTAATGACACAGACTAACGCAGTAAATGCGATGACATCAAAGGCAGACACTGCAAACTTCGTACTCGACACAGCGAATTTTGTAAGCGACACTGCTAATTTTGCTCCGGACACCGCCAATTTTGCAATGGACACAGCCAACTTCAAATTTGACACAGCCAACTTCAAGATGGACACGGCTAATATCAAAATGGATACGGCTAACTTCAAAGCAGACACGGCCAATTTCTCACCAGACACAGCCAACTTCAAAATGGACACGGCTAACTTTAAGTACGACACAGCGAACTTCAGGTTAGACACCGCTAATTTTGTAAGTGACACGGCTGCCTTTGGCAAGGACACTGTCAGCTTTTCAAAAGACACTGCATTCTTCAAAGACACTACCAACTTCGCTTTTAAAGCAGATACAGTAGCGTTCAGAACTGCAGACACAGTAGCGATTAAAGCAGACACTGCTACTACCAAAGACACTATCAGTTTCGCCGCGAAACTGGATTCAGCAACCGCAGTAAATGATATTGCCGCTGCTAAACGCGACACAGCAGTAATTAAGAAAGATACTGCTGCTGCAACACCGGCTGATACTTCCGCTGCGAAGAAATCAAAAGCCGTTAAAGTGAACAAAAAGTAATTACAGGTCTAAAGAAAAAGGGCTTCCGGAATCCGGAAGCCCTTTTTTATTGCAACAACTTTTCTCAGATTAGAAATGATAACTGGCTTTCAGACCAAAGAAACCACTGGTTCCGTCTTTAAACCACATCTCATATTTTCCTTCCACATCCAGGCCCAGTACACGAATACCAATACCCGGAGCAAAGATGGCCGCAGTACCTTTGTACGCATCTGCATCGCCACCTACAAATGTAGCACTACCACCTTCAGCCTTTACATACAATAACGGAAAACCGAATTTGTATTTCAGACCAACTCTTACCGGCAGCGCCTTAATGGATTCCGCTTTTACACTAACCCGGTTGCCCTCTACATCAAAGATATCGTAGCTTTTACCAGAGAAATACATGAAACCGGCAGAGCCAGTCACACCAAATCCTGCGATCAGCTTAATATCAGCATTCAAACCACCACCAAAACCAGAGTTGTGCGTGTCCTTAAAATCACCAACAGGGGTGCCGATTTCAGCATAAGGACCAATACTGAAACCTTTTAACTGTGCCTTGGCTTTACCAGCAAACATACAGGTAGCTGCCATGAAAAGCCCAGCGGTGTACAAGGTCTTTAACATAGAGGATATTTTAAAATTTCCACAAATGTAAGTAATTCAAACTAAACCAAACAAACCCGATTCCTGCTATTGCGGCTTCACCTTAAAAACAGTGTCCGTACGCAGGCTGTCAGATGGAGCTTTCTGCAACGCTCCCGCAGCCGGAGATTTTGTGGCCGGTTTGGTATCTCCCCCAGACTCAGCTGCCTGATTGGGTGTGCCTATCGGATAGCCCATTTTTTCCAGATCCTGACGCTCCTTTTTGCTGAAAAGATACTGGGGGTTCTTCTCCTTTTTTAATCCTTCTTCAAAACGATATTCTGCTCCCATTCTGGGAGCAGGATCATAACCACGATTGGTTCTACAAGCGGTAAAAGTGAAAATACCTGCCAGCCCACAAAATGCAATTGCCCTGCTGGCAGGTTGTTTAAATGATTTCCAGGTGGAGTTTAACATATTTCCTGGGTTTACTGTCCGGTTAAATAACGTTACCATAAAGCAATTATTATACCGTTAATACATTCTCCGTAAAATTCAATTGCTGTTCGTTACATAACCTTATTGTACCGCTATTACACCTTCACCAGTCCGTTCATGAACGTACAAATAACGAAGCGACAACGGTATAATGAAGTTCCAACGGAAGCAACAATCCCTCGCCTGTTCCCTGATATCTTACGTTGTTATCACATGTCTTATGTAACACTCACCTTTATATAGCTGCATAAAAATACCGGACTGATGATGATCAGTCCGGTAAAACACTAAAAGATTATATATCTGTGCCTACAATTGTGTTGCCTTAAAACCCGCCTTCTCTACAGCACTGATAATCGCTGCTGCGGCTACAGCATCAGTGGATACTGTCAATATTTTTTCAGGTGCTGCCGTATCTACCTTCCAGGTATTTTCACCTGCTGTTTCATTCAGAAATGGTGTTACTGTCGCTATACAGCCGCCGCATTTGATATTTGTTTTAAACTGTTGTTCCATATTTATATTATTAAATTTTTGACCATTTTAATCGCAGACTGTTACTCACAACTGACACGGAACTAAGTGCCATGGCAGCTCCCGCTATCATCGGGTTGAGCAGGAATCCGTTTACGGGGAATAAAACACCCGCCGCCAACGGAATACCAATGATGTTATAAATAAACGCCCAGAAAAGATTCTGGCGGATCGTGTGTACTGTTTTACGGGACAATTGCAGTGCCTTTGGAATGACATTCAGGTCGGAAGTGATCAACGTCATTTTCGCCACATCCATCGCAATATCCGTTCCCTTGCCCATCGCAATACTGACATCGGCCTGTGCCAATGCGTGGCTGTCATTAATACCGTCTCCAGCCATTGCCACCACTTTCCCCTGCTCCTGTAATGACTGCACAAAAGCCGCTTTTTCTGCTGGTAAAACACCCGCTTTATAATGCGTTATACCTGCTTGTCCGGCTACTGCCGCAGCAGTATGTTCGTTGTCACCGGTAAGCATATATACCGTAATACCTCGCTGCTGCAATGCTTTTACCGCAGCAGCCGAAGTCGCCTTTATTTTATCTTCTATAGCAATAATGGCTAATATTTCTCCATCTCCGGCAAAAGCGATCACAGTCCTTGCCGCAGACTGCCACTCTGCTATCTTCTTCAACAAAACATCATCTGCCTGAATCCCGTTTGCTGCTAATAAAGCAAGGTTTCCGGCCAGATATTGAACACCCTGATAACGGGCCTGTATCCCTTTTCCACTGATGCTTTCCACTGCTGTGAATGATGCGCCGGGTAATGATACAACACCCCTGCCCTGCAGTTCCTTTACGATAGCTGCTGCCAGCGGATGCTCAGATTGTTGTTCTATCGTAAGCAATATGCGCTGCAGTTCTTCCGGCTCATCTGATGCAGACAACCAGTAACTGTCTGTCACCATAGGTTTTCCTTCCGTAATAGTACCTGTTTTATCCAGTACCAGCGCATTCACCTTATGTGCCAGTTCCAGACTTTCTGCATCTCTGATCAGCATATTATTCTCAGCGCCTTTACCAACCCCTACCATGATCGCTGTCGGTGTTGCCAATCCCAGCGCACAGGGACAAGCAATCACCAGCACAGTAACCGCCGAAAGCAATCCATGTGTAAATGCATTCTCTCCTCCTGCCAGCATCCAGATCCCGAAAGTCAATATCGCAATACCAATGACCACCGGCACAAAAATACCGGCGATTTTATCGACCAATTGCTGTACAGGGGCTTTACTTCCCTGTGCCTCTCTCACCATCCGGATGATCTGTGCCAATACGGTATCAGCGCCTACTTTTTCAGCTTTGAAATGAAAACTACCCTGCTGATTGATCGTACCTGCAAATACTGCTGTTCCCTTCTCTTTCAATACAGGCACCGGTTCACCGGTAATCATACTTTCATCCACCCAGGAACTGCCGCTTTGTACCTGTCCGTCAACCGGTATACGTGCACCCGGTTTTACCAGTAACAGATCACCTGCCTGCACCTCACTTAATGGTATTTCCTTCGTCTCCGCACCATTGTTTACTACAATAAATGCCGTAGCAGGCTGCAATCCCATCAGCTTTTTCAGGGCAGCAGATGTATTTGATTTTGCCTTCTCTTCCAGCAACCTTCCCAATGATATAAACGCTACTACCACCGCCGCCGCTTCAAAATACACATGCGCATGCAATCCACGGGCATGCCAGTATTCCGGATATACAGTGTTAAACACACTGAATATCCACGCAATACCCGTACTCAATGCCACCAATGTATCCATATTGGCTTTACGGTGACGTGCCTGTTTCCACGCATTCAGAAAGAACTGCCGTCCCAGATAAAAAATAACAGGTGTTGATAACACCAGCATAATCCAGTTGGCATATGGTATATCCATAAAGAACATACCAATCAGCACTACCGGCGCCGACAATATCAATGAGGCGATCGTTCTCTTTTTTAATGAATTATAATGATCCAGCTGTGCCTGTTCCTGTACCTGTTCACGGTTATGCGTATCTATAACAAGATCATAGCCAATACCCCGGATCACATTCCGTAATCCTTCAGGAGTAACATTATCACTATCATACGTAACGCGGGCTGTCTGATCGGCATAGTTTACCGAAGCATCCGTCACGCCGGGTACAGATTGCAGCATAGAGGCGACGCTGACAGCACAGGCTGCGCAACTCATCTCCAATACAGGAAAAGTTTCTTTTGTTATATGTCCGGTTGTTGTAGCCATTGTCCAAACTTTTCACAAAGCTACTACCGGGTAAGAGAAGGATTGTTATAGAATGATGGGGAATATGTATATAATTATGAGCAGCGCCCCTCACACTTTATCGAGGGGCTTTCTGTCATTATGCTTTAATTGTCTGTAGCCTGTCGGCGTCAGACCGGTGATCTTCTTAAACTGCTGGGAAAGATGTTGTACACTGCTATATCCCATACTATCAGCTATTTCACTGAGATTCATCTCATCATAGTGCAGGAGTTCTTTTACCCGCTCTATACGTTGTAAGATGACATATTTCTCTATTGTCAAGCCTTCCGTTGACGAAAACAAAGTTGAAAGATAATGATAATCAACGTCGAGTGTCTCCTGCAATACAACGGACAATTTAGTATTCAACATCTCATTGTCATTGCCGTGGATCAGCCGTATGATCGTCGTTTTTATTTTCTCTATCAGCGCGTCTTTCTTATCATCCAGCACCTCAAAACCAAGTGCATGCAATTGCTGTCCAAGTGCCTCCAGCTTCTCTTCTGACGGTGCCTGTGTCATCTCCACATCTCCCAGCTGAATACGTGAATAAGGTATCTCCAGTTTATCTAATTCCTGCTGTACTACCAGAATACAGCGATTACAAACCATATTTTTTATAAACAGATGCATGAATCCTATTTGAAAGAACAAAGGTAGCTGAAAAATAAAACTATTTTTATTTCTGCTATCTTAGAGCACGGGACATTAATAAAAATTCGATATTTAATCCGCTACCTTTGAAAATTTAACGCTGTTATTGTTGCTGATATGTACTTTTTCAGCAGCAGCGCAACACCCACTATCCAGGGGACGCCGTACAAGCCAATACGATTACCTGTATCAACTCACTGATAAAGAAGCCGTGGAGATCGTAAAAGACGGTCAGAAAAAGATAAGTTCTGCCTGTCTGCATACACTGAGAGATTCTGTACTACACGACTCCCCTCTTCCTGCAAACCTTCCTGCCGGCAATTACCTCCGGGTGTTCGCAAAGGATGATCGCCTCTATACCGCTTTCACAGCCGTCAATAACGTAGCCGTAAAATTCGGTATGAATGGACGGGATCTGATTGTGATATTGCATGATCAACACGGCGCATTGATAAAAGATGCGGAAGCCCGCATAGGCAAAAGTAAACTATCATATGACGCGCAAACACAAACATGGCGCAAGGATAAATATAATAAAGAAGAGCTCTTACAGATCTCTTACAAAGGTGTGTTAAACTGTATTCCTTTAACCCGTGGCAACAATGGCTACTCCGGAAGAAAGCACCAGACCATTATTCAGCGCCTGAAATACAAAATCCTGCGTAAGAGATCCCGACACAACCTCTTAAAAGATTACACCTACAGATATGGCAGCTATATCGTATTCAGTAAACCGGTCTATAAACCCGGTGATACAGTAAAAGTTAAAGCTTTCTGAGCAACAAAAAAGGACTTGCGCTCAATAAAAAATGCTGATAAGGCTTACGGATGAGAGCTTAAGTGTGGACACTATATTAGCTACGCTGGCTCCTGCAACACCGGGTAACTACCATTATCAGTTTGTACTGTCCCCCGAACTGATTAAAGATCTGGACCTCTCACTGGACGACACCTACATCATCTCATTTGAAACGACTAAAGCCGTAAATACGACCTCAGGAACTATGATGGCGATCTTTCAGATGAAGCATATGCTGAAAAACGTACGGTCTTACTGCAGGGAAGTTTCGAATTCGAAGAATACGAACTACAACAACTTACCTTTTCCGCCAGAACAGATAAATTCACTCATAGAACAGGTGCCCCACTCTCTGTATATCTCAGCGCAAAAGATGAAAATGAGCTGCCGGTGATGGATGGGAAAATCCAGCTGCGTGCAAAAGTAACCGGCATAACAAAAATCTATGAAAACACAGCCATTGCTGATACACTATGGCAATACACCGGCACTCTGGATATATCAGGAGAAACGAAAGTCACACTTCCCGATAGTATATTTCCAAAGGCAGATCTGACATACTTCATAGACTGTATATTCACAAACAGCAACAACGAACAGAAAAGAACCAGACTTTCGGCAACATACCTGTATAATAATACCCACGTTGATTTCCGCGCCAGTCACGATACCTTATACATTACATATCCTCCGGAAAAAAGAGTCCCGGCAATGTGTTGATCGCCGCACTCAATCAGCAGAACGATACCATTGAAAAATACTACAGGCAACTGCCCTCTGCAATAAAGATGTCTCCTTTTTCAGATCACTATACTGTCACCAGCGGAAATACTACTGATCAATACACCGTTGACGACTTCCTGCCGGGAATCCTGTTGCTCAACAGCTGGCAACAGGATTCCGCACGATTACATGTGCAAAACCCTTTAAAACTACCATTTTGGTATAGCATACTAAATGGGAAAAAAGTAATTGAACGCGGATACAATGATGCTCTTCACTGGCAAGGCAGTACAAAACATAACAAACAGTATGTCGTATATGTTAATTATATATGGGCTAACAAAATAAATGAGAAAGTGGCGGAATTGCTGGATCCGGGCGGAAAACTGCATGTCGAAGTAACAACACCCCGCACTGTTTACCCCGGACAAACAGCTGATATCAACATCAATGTTACTGACAAGTATCAGCAACCTGTTGCCGGTGTTGATGTAACTGCATTCGGATATACCAGCAAATTTCCGGAAAAGCAAAATATTATATCAGCGCCTTCGCACGACAATCTAAAAAAGGACATATTACCCCTTAATAGACAGCTTCCCGCATGCCATGCACCCATCCTCTTCCCTCCAGCTGGACTGGGCTGCTTACAGGTATAAAATGGGACTGGACAGTTTGCCGTTTTTCCGGTTCACACACCCGGATAGCGCTTTTATATTTACAGAGCCGACCCCGGACAGTGTCACACAGATAGCACCTTATGTATTTGCAAAAGGAAGCATACAGCGTGCAGAAATAGTCTATATAGACGGATTCCGGTCTATTATACCCGTTCATTCCCTTCACGTCCTTATAGCTTTGCAGTAACGCCGGCAAACATAGTGTCCGGATACGCACCCACTATCAATCTATCAGCTTTGAAATGATTGCACAAAAGGGCGTAAAACATTCATAAGCATAGATACCGCTATTCGTCAGCCAGGGTATACGGTGCAATATGCGCCCTATTTCCTGACGCCGCAGGAGCTCTCTACACTTGACAGATACATGTTGCGGTTGAAAAATACATTCGCCAATATGAACATGTATACCTTCTTCAGGGCGGACAATTCTATGGAGTGAATAATATAGAAGAGGATCCGGATATGGCCAATCAGTCTTGTTAATAGGCCCTCTTACAAAAGATGCAGCCACATTGGTTTAAAAAAACCATTTCAGACAACCATTTAATCCTGAATCCGGATACCTCTTTGAAATCAGTGAAGGATTGATAAAAGAAAAAGAGCAAAACAATAACCTCTCCGAGGTATACAGCAATGCATCTTCTGACACAAGCTTATCATCATTGGCGCTGACGAAAACTGGTGGACAGCCTGATAAGAAAACGTCAGGATGAAATGCTCTCTGTATACAGCAAACAATTTTCGAATCCCGGCTATCGTTTATCTAATAGTCATATCCAGATCAGTCTGGGAAACAACGAGCAGACACTGGCCAACAGCATACAACAGTTCCTCTTCTTCAGATATGACAGCGCTTTAACAGTCCGTGCTTTCCGCGCAGACAAACGACTGTTTCCTGATATGTTGTCCGGATACTATAAATTAATAATACTCCTCAATGATAACAGGTATATACTACAGGATAGTCTGTTCCTGAAAACCGGCTACTTCCACTGTTATTTATTTGACACCTTACATATCCATGCTGCTGATAGTCTCAGTAGAAGGCTCGACAGCATCATCAGACAATCACTGGATATGCGCAGTAAAGGACCGCATGACATCGGACAACGTATCATGCAATCCCGGACACCAATCGATAGTAAAAGTGTAGTAACAGTTACCGGTACAGTAATGGATGATAACCTCGAACCATTTATTCAGGCAATGGTAAGAATATATGGCAGCAATATCACTACCTGCACGGATGAAAACGGACACTTCAGTTTACGGGTCCCTAAAAATGAAACTATTGACATCAGTTATATAGGGTATTCAACGGAGCAGATAACTGTGAATGGCAACAACAATTATGTCATTATATTGAAGCCATGAAACACAAGATGGGGGAAGTGGCCGTAACAGCTCTGGGCATAAAAAGAGAACGAAAACCACTGGATATGCTGTAAGTACAATTACTTCCGAACCAATACAGAGCTCGCATTACGACAATTTTTCAGCCGCATTATATGGTAAGCAGCCGGTGTGAAAATTACAACCAGACCTTCATCATCCCCTGATCATGTAATAGAAATGACCGGGGATAAGGCTCCGGGGATTCCGGGAGCAGATATAAGCGAATGCCTGAAGGTGTACCAGCCTATAGTCTGCGTACAAACTTCAGAGATGATGCCTTCTGGCAGCCCTCATTGCTCACAGATGCAACGGCAATGCATCTTTTAAAGTGACATACCCCGATGATATCACTAAATGGGACGCATTTGCGATCGCGATGTCAGGCAGGAAGCAATCAGGCATGGAACAACTGTCTATCCGATCTTTCAAAACATTAAGTGCTACACTGGCTATCCCGGCTTTTGCTGTCAATGGTGATGCCATACTTGCGATAGGGAAAGCACTGAACTATGCATCAGATAGTGGTACCGTTAGCCGCTCCTTCTTTGTAAATAATAAGCTCCTCAAACGCGCCAGCGCCAATCTGAAAAATGCCATCATTGATTCTGCAGATGTAGTGGTCAATACCACAGATAGTATCCAATTCAGGTATACCATCGAAAAAGAAGGTTATATGGACGGAGAAGAGCGGAAAACACCTGTCATAGAAAGAGGTACAGAAGAAACGACGGGGACCTTTGCTACACTGCGAAATGATACCGCTTTTACATATTCCCCGGTTTATCATTCACCGCTTATTGTCCATGCATCATCAGCTATACTACCAGTATGACAGATGAAATTGAACAGGTGGAAAATTATAAATACCTCTGCAATGAACAGCTGGCTTCTAAACTGAAAGCCTTCCTGCTGGAAGAAAAGATCGCTACTTATCTCCATAAGGATTTCTCAAAAAAGAAGGATATCAGACGCATTATCGACAAATTAAACCAACAGAAAAAATCAGAGGTATGGGGTTGGTGGAAAGATGCCCCTGCATCACTCTGGATCACCAGCCATGTTACAGAAGCAATGATCATGGCAGCAGCACAAGGCTACAAAACGAATTTCAACAAGGAGGCCGTCATTAACTACCTTACCATGGAATTGACCGCACGTAGCTGTAAAGACAGCATCGGCTACATGCAGGTATTATCACAACTGAATGCTCCCATCGACTATAAATCCAATATTGACAGCCTTATTGCAAGATCGGGTAAAAGCGGGTATGACACGATCAGACTGGCGTTATTACAGCAACAGACAGGTCTTACTGTTGATCTGTCCACGCTACTTTCCCGTCAGCAGCAGACTGTGTACGGCAACACATTCTGGGGAAAAGATACACTCCATCTATTCAATAACAGTATCCAGTCTACCTACAGATGTATAAGATACTTCGTAAGGCAGGGGGACAAGAAGCACTGTTACAAAGCATAAGAGGGTACTTCCTTGAACAACGTAAAGCCGGTTACTGGCGGAATACTTATGAATCAGCGCAGATACTGGAAACTATCCTGCCCGATATCCTGCAGGAAGAAGCACAATCAGCCGCAACAATTCACATTAATGGCAGGAAGATTACACAGTTCCCTTATACAGATACGCTGACTGCAGATAATATCGTTATCAGCAAACAAGGTAAAACGCCTGTCTATTTCACGGCTTATCAGCAGTTCATTAATCACGCACCGGAAAAGATCAGCGGTTTGTTTGATGTAAGCTCTGTATTCTCTGATAGTAACACGGCAATAGCGACACTGGAAGCAGGCAAACCGGTTACGTTGACAGTGACTGTCAATGCGAAAAAAACGGCTGACTATGTACTCGTGGAAATACCGATCCCTGCCGGCTGCTCCTATGCAGATAAATCTCAACAATGGCGTAACAATGAAGTACATCGGGAACACTTCAAAGAAAAGGTCAGTATTTTCTGTACACAGCTGACAGCAGGTAAACATACTTTTACAATTTCCCTGCTACCCCGCTATACAGGAAGATACTACCTCAACCCCGCCAAAGCGGAAATGCAATATTTCCCGGTATTTATGGGAAGAGAGGCTTTGAAACAAGTTTATATTCACTAATTTTAGCGATTATGAAAAATCATTCATACTTTTTATTAGCGTTGCTGCTGACCGCTTGTGTAGAAAACAAACAACATGAGCAGCAGGCCGACAGCACAGTACAGGAAGTAGAAAAACCTGCCAAAACAAAACCTGCACCTGCCACAGCTCCGGAGGGAAAAAAGCCAACTCCTGAAAAGATCATCCGGGAAAGGGCAGCCGGCACCGTTACACTGCTGGATGAGGTCAATGGTAAACCAATGGCACAGGTAAATGATAACGTAGAACTGGAAGCAGGTATTCCTGCCAAAGGCTGGTCAGCTACCCTCGTCACAACAGAACTGACTGATGCTCAACAGGAAGGACAGGTACTGAAAAAAGGATCCCCGATCATCGCAAATGGTAAAACCGTAGGAAAGGTGCTACAGGACGTTGTCATTGAAATGACCTTCAAAACGATAAAGGTGTGAATACCGGCGTATTCCATGCCGCTGTACAGCAAAATAAACTGAAACAGTCCACCATTATTGAAAATGCACTGGCTACTTACATGCAGGAGCATCCGGAGAAAACAAAAGCGGGTATGGAATCTTTTATTCAGCAATTCCAGCTGGAAGCAATGGATAACAACAAGCCATATATAGAATACTACAACTACGAAAGCGCGGCAGACGATCCGTCTCCGGGTTTCCGGACCGTATTGGTATTCCATAAGGATAAGCTGATCGGTGTTGTCGATTCAAGAAAGTTAAAACTGGAAGGTGTTAAATACACAGCACTTGATCGTGGATATCACGGATACTTCTTTACAGAGACTGATGAAAAGCTGAAACAGGCATACATTAAAAAGTTTAACTTCTTTGTGAACAATGCAGACTGATTCAATCAGAAATCAGGCTTAAAATAAAAGGAGTTTCAATTATTGAAACTCCTTTTATTTTAATAAGGCCATATATTCGTAATTATTATCCAGTATTTTCCAACGCGACCCAATACACTGATCTTCCTTCCCTGCTCATTCTCAATTGATGCCTCATCCATACGTTGCGATCTGTTCTTCCATCAGCTGAATCGTCAATAAAGCCTCCTCCTGCATCGCTTCAATCAGCTGACTGAATTCCGGCTCATGTTTGACCGCCAGCGTATCCAGCTGATCTGCAATACGAGCCAGCTTACTCAAACCGATAATCTGAGAAGTGCCCCGGATCTTATGCCCGATGCGGTTGATCTTACGGATATCAACAGCAGCTGCTGCTGCCTGTAGCTCTGATACTGCGGACTTTAATTCATCGATTGTCAGTTTCAGCAACTGTTTTAATACAGCCCTGTCCTCACCCATGAGATATGTCTCCAGAGTGGCGATGTTGAAATGCTCTTCCTTCGCCTCCCTGACGGTAATAAGGTGCACAGGTTCTTCCTCTACAGGTATAGTAAGCCATTTACGGAAGAGTTCCATCAGTTTCTCCTGAATGAGCGGCTTGGAAATAAAATCATTCATACCAGCCTCCATACATTTCTCCCTTTCTCCTTTCAGATTACCGGCGGTCAACGCGATAATAGGTATTCGTTGTCCTCCTTTGATTTCACGGATACGGCCCGTTGCTTCATAACCGTTCATGATAGGCATCTGTATATCCATCAGGATCAGATCAGGTAATTGTGCACGACAGATCCGGATCGCTTCTATACCATCCTGAGCCTCGTAGATACGGGCATCATGCGCGATACGTCTGACAACAGTAGTCGCCAGCAACATGTTAATCGGATTATCTTCCACAATCAGGATATTCAGACGTCCGCCGATCCATTGTTCTGCCTGTTGTTCCTGCTGATGGCGCTTACGTTTCTCTTTATTGATCAGTAAAGAAAGGCTGTTATATAATTCATGAATCTTGATCGGTTTCACCATGCGCTGGCCTATTCCCAATTGCTCGCAGGCAGTGATGATACGCTCATCGTCAGAAGAACTATGTAACAGGATGATCCCCTGTTCGCGGGGCTTCGTACCGAAGTGATGCCGCATCTTTCTGACGGTCTCAAGGCCATCCATATAAGGCATATGATAATCCATCAGGATGATATCATAACCGTCATTCGTTGATAACAGTTCCAATGCCTCAAATCCGCTACGGGCTTCTGTACAGGAGATGCCCTTCATCTGCAGCATCTCTTTCAGTATACGGCGGTTGTTGTCATTGTCGTCTACTATCAATACATCTTTAATACGTTCGAGATTATCCTGATTTTCTGCCGGTGCCTCTACGGTGGTCAATACGATATCAAAATAAAAGGTGCTGCCTTCTCCCACACCACTTTCAATATGCAGTTCACTGCCCATCAATGCGAGCAGTTTGTTGGAGATCGTCAGACCCAGTCCCGTACCACCGTATTTCTTTGTAGTGGAAGCGTCTTCCTGACGGAAGGCTTCGAATATTTTCAGCTGCTTCTCCGGTTTGATACCGATACCGGTATCCCTGACTTCAAAGCGGATCTTTGCTTTGTCATCTTCGAGGAATTCCAGCGGACGTACCCTTAATTCGATCTCTCCGTTGCTGGTGAATTTGACGGCATTACCAAGGAGATTAATAAGGATCTGTTTCAGCCGGACCTCATCAAACCATGCAAACCGGGGTAATTGCGTAGAGACATTCAACAACATTTCCAGCCCTTTGTGCTGGGCCTGATAACTGACAATATCGCTTACCTGACTACTGAACTCATACAGGTCGTATTTATCGATATCCAGTTCCAGTTTACCGGATTCTATTTTAGAGAAATCCAGAATGTCATTGATGATGCTCAATAGGGCATTAGCAGACTGATTTACAATAGACAGGTATTGGTGCTGCGTTTCATTCAGCTCAGTCTTCAATACAAGTTCTGTAAACCCTATTACTCCGTTCAAAGGTGTTCTGATCTCATGACTCATATTGGCCAGAAATTCTGACTTGGCCATATTCGCCTGTTCTGCCTGTTGCTTGGCGGCGGCAAGATTAGACTTCTGCAGGATCAGCTGTTGCTCGGCTTCTTTGGTAATAGAAATATCCTGAAAGGTGCCATACAGGCGTTTGCAGTTACCATTTTCAAATTCGGCATTACCAATAGCCCTCACCCATTTCTCCTGCCCCCTTGCCGTGATGATCTGCAATTGAAGGTCCCATGGTTCACCTGTTTCCATACTCACCCGGAGTGCATCTGTAATCGCCTCCCTGTTTTCTCCTTCTTTGTAGAATCCGATGGCAGTCGCCATGGTGGGTTGATAGTTATAAGGGACTTCATGAATTGCTCTTGTAACGTCAGACCAGAACAGTTCCCGGTTGACAAGGTCAGCTTCCCATCCGCCGATCCGGGACATCTGACTGGTACGTTCCAATATCTCACGGGTACGCCTGAGGTCTCTTTCCAATACCTGCCTTTCCGTTACATCAATGGCATTTCCGATCACATAAGTCTCCCCTTTGAGATTCCTGAACAATACATTATTGAACAATACAGATCCCATTGTTCCATCCTTATGAATGGTGATCATGAGACCATGAGCCTTTCCTTCTGTGCTAATCTTCTTCAGATAAGCATAGAGTTCGTTTTCATATTGGGCAGGCACGATATCCGCTAAGGTCATATCCTTCATTTCCTCGCAGGTATAACCTAGTATGGACGCACAGGCATTATTTACCGTCAATAACCGGCCTTCCAGATCATGTGTACACATCAAACCATGCGAATTCTCAAAGAAAGCCCTGAAATTAAGCTCGCTATCCAGCAATTCTTCATAATGATAATGATCTGTAATATGAGAGACGATCTCCTGAATAAGCAGTGCTATAGCCTTTTCCTGACGCATATCCAGTTCACGTGCATGGATGTCGGCCAGACTCAGTATGCCGAGCAGGTGGCCGGTATTATCCTTTAAATCGTATGTACGGAGAAATGGGGGTTCAGGTACGGTTATAGGAATGCCATATGCAATGACAACGGATGGCTGTTGATCATCACTGATAGAGATCGTTGCTACCTGTACATTGCAAACCAGAGAGGCTAATTCAGTCAATCTATTTAGTTCCTGCTGTAGTATTGCATTCAAACACTAAAAACTTTTCGCTGTGGATGAAATTTGTCCTTTCAATTTCTTGAATATTTCTGTTGCAAAAGCCCGTTTGTGTAGAGTTGTGAAGATACGTAATTCTTCCCAACACGAGGTTTCATGATCAAGGAATTTCAAAATAGTCGCTGGTGCATTTCTCTGGAATAAGCGTGAAAAGAGCCCTTTTAAAGACACAGCAGGCAACGCGATTAAACGAAGAAAGATGCTGTCATAGAAACCAAAACGGTCGAAACGTATACTGGCAGTAGCAGGATGTTCACCGTTCAGCAGGCATTGAGCGATGTGTTGTGAGTGTCTTTGAATAAAACGGAAGGCATGACCACCAGCCGCTTTGATCTCATAGGCGCCCGTCCCGAGATAGATAATGCTGTCTTCAATACTGTTACGCGCATATTCATACAGAGGAATATGTCCCGACTCTGACTGGTTCACGCTATAAAGACTACATTGAAACTGCTGTCGCATATAACGTTGCAGCACCATATCATACATATCCTGATCAGGTATCTCCGGCGCAATAAGTGTATATGTTACCACTGCTCTGGTGGAAGAATAAGGCAGGGTATAGAAGAAACCGCTATCGTGTAATGATACTGCTTTAAAATCCATCAGGGTAGCCATATCCGGATCAAAACAGGGTGTCACCGTCTCTACATGCCAGCTTTTAAAAGACCGGATCAGATTGCTTTCAGTCGCATCGGGAGCTATGGGAGGCTGACCACTTTTAAATACATAGTCGGCCGTAAAACGTTGTCCGTCCACAATCACGGCCGATTTCCCCCGTGAATTAAAGGCCTTGCCAATCAAACCCTTTCTGATCGTCACATTGGGAGCAGCCGTAATAAGCTTTTGGGTATAATCGTAAAAGCGGTCAGCAGCGATCATTTTGTAATGATAGGGCGCAATGTCAAGTACCTGTTGACCTTCACAACCAGCAAATGATAATTTAGCCCAGTAATGAGATACGATCTCGTCAAACAGACCGGGATCTTTTTCCCAGAAACACCAGTGCTGCCGGCGTTCCTTGTCTTCGATATCTTCTACGAGGAGAACTTTTTTACCCGCCAGTTTGCGGGCATGAATAAGATGTAC
This sequence comes from Chitinophaga pinensis, assembly GCF_007896845.1. GTDB lineage: Bacteria > Bacteroidota > Bacteroidia > Chitinophagales > Chitinophagaceae > Chitinophaga > Chitinophaga pinensis_C. Next base: position 29,310 of record NZ_VOHS01000030.1, read on the forward strand.
AGCCAGGCTTCTTCCGGCGCATCCGGCACCGGCAATGATGTAGTCGAAATGTTCCATTCAAACCGTTTTTCAATTCCGCTATGGGGGTTCTTCAATCATTAAAATGTTGTGCGCAGGGGCAACAAGTATGTTTACACACTAAATTGGTACAATAATATAGCATTAAGTGATAAGTATAAAATGTTTTTATACCAGTTTTACTATATAATCTTATTATTATTGCCAAAATCGTTTTCATTGGATTATACATTCCTGAAAGACCTGATCGTTCTCGCTGAAGAATATGAACGGTCAACGGGTAAGGAGCCAAAAACAAATGACTTCATTGCCTGGTTACAAACAAAGGAACTGCCGCCGGTACCTTTTCATGATACACCACTTACAAAAGAGGGATATGGCGATGCACATACACCTGGATTGATCAGTAAACTGATCGTTTATATGTACCGTTATGCCAAACTGTATATAAAGAAAGCATTAGAAGGGTCTCCTCTGCAGTCAATGGATGAATTCGGGTACATGGTTTCCCTGCTGCAATATGAACCCATGAATAAGACGGAACTGATACAGCAGAACAGGCACGAGAAGCCTACGGGTATGGAAATCATCAAAAGACTCGTCAGACTTGGCTATATGGAGGAAACGGTGCATAAAGAGGATAAGCGCAGCAAAGCTTTAAGGGTAAGTGATAAAGGAAAGGAATTGCTGGCAGGCCTGTACGGCAATATGGATAAGATCTCCCGGCTGATACTGGGAGACCTGAGCCCCCTCGAACAGTATCAGCTGGTAGTGACCTTACAACGACTGGACGACTATCATCACCCTATTTTTATGGATAATCTGTCGAAACTGGATGATATACTGGAATAATACTATGCCTGCTCTACAAATTCCCGTAGAGAAGTACCAATGAGCTGGGTCCAGCCCATCGCAAAATTCTCCTTTTTGAAGCTGGCATTATCCTGCGGGAACGTTTCCAGCCCTGCATGTGTCAGTTTCACCCTTGTTTTATCCCCCTCAGGAAACAGCTCAAAGCTGACAAAGGAATTTCCCTCAAACCCTTCATACCGCCAGCTATAAGTCAGTTGCTGGTTCTCGGTTACTTCCGTCACCTTACACAGGTGTTTGAATTTTTCTCCCTCCGGCCCTATACCGTAGAAGTGGAATTCTGCCCCTTTTTCCGCTTTAAAATCTATAATATCAAAGTACCACTGTTTCATCTGCTCCTTTGTGGTAATAGCCTCCCACACCCGTTTTACAGGTGCATTGTAGATACGTTCAATTACAAATGGCTCGCTTTTCATGTTGCTGATGGATTTGAAAATGTTAGTAGAATAAACATCATTTAACCGATCGGTTACAAATATAAGAAACCATTTGGTTACAGAAATTATCTTAAGCAATTCAGGCACTTAATAAAGGCCTGTTTTGCTAAAAGTACATGGATAAGCTACGTTTCTCCAGCAGGTCTTTTACCGCCAGCTGTAATTCCTTTTCAGAAGCTGCCGTAACATTGACAAGCGAATAGGGATGCGCACCCAAAAGCGCATCCCAGCGCCACTGTAACTGGCTGTTGGTAGCTACTAACCCATTATCATACCACCACGCCGTATAAAGTATGTCCTTTTCCTGCTGTAGCTGGGCAGTATATATCCTGTGCCCCTCTACAGGTGTTTCCTGTACTCTGTAAAAATTGTAACCACTCCCCTTCCAGCAGAGCATAGGATGGTGTTCTGAATAATAACCGTTGGGGATATGTTTGATGTATACCAGCAGATGCTCATTCTGTAATCTGATAATATTCCCGGGCAGATTGGCAACCGCAAAACCGGGTGTACCGGGTAGCTGTTGAAAACCGGGATTTCCGGCAGGTGCAAAAGGTTTATATACCAGTGCCAGCATCAGAAAGATGGCCAATGAAGCATTCAGCAATAGCATTTTCAGTGCGGAACGTAATACATAACGACGGCGGTGCTCCGGCTCCGGATAGCCATATCTGTTGACAGCCCAACGCACCATAAATAATGTAGGTGCAATCACATAAACCACCAGACACATGATTCCCGCGATATCGTGCATAACAGTATCCGGCATGATACCAAACCATACAAGGAAAATAATACGTAGCAGATTTGAACCTATATTCAGGCCCATGACCAGCAGTAATGCCAGTAATACCATACGCGCAGACAATACCTTCTGATACCTTCTCTGATAAATACCGATGATCATAATCGCGCATAACAGGGATGTGATGATCATTTGTAAGCCCATACATGCAGGATCTACAGAAAATTCCTGTCCGTTGATGACAATCATATTTCCCTGTACACTGATGCCATTTCCCACCATACTTAACGCGGCCCCGGCCCATCTGGTCAGCATCAGCCGGATCGGGAAACTGAATACATCTGCTATACTCTTAAATAAAGGCGTGATGATCCCCAGCACCATCAAAGGCAAATGATTAATCCGGCCATAAAAGGTTTCCGCAAGAAACAAACACCCGCATATGGTCGAAGCCCAAAGCAGCGTCTTTGCCGGCACTAATACATACAGAAATAATGGTAGCAGCGCCAATAGAAAGAAACGCATCCCTCCTTTTTCACTTCGTTTGAATGACGTTACTATCAACAGTACCAATACACCCAATATACTGCCAGAGGACAACCAGTCATTATATGCACCAAGTCCGCAGAAAAGTAGATACCCGTAAATGCTGAAGATCAACACCGGCCAGCAGCGACCGGCGTATATCATCTTCAGCAGTATATGATAAAAATGCCTAGCCATTGATCCAGTTAAAACGTTTTGAAAAAACAGAACGGTATTTCAATCCGATCAGCAGCAATACTGCCATTATGATCAGTACCCATTCATGCGGCTCCGGTACGGCTCCTTTATTTTGTATAGCAGCATTCTTCAGACTGCCATTACTATCCTTAATGTTAAAACGATCATAGTCCGCCTGCGTTTCCAACACAATCAGACTTGACAACGGTGTCACGATATGTGCCTCTTGTGCTTCAGCGACCAGCGTATCTGCAGTCTCTCCACCCGTCAGCAAATGTGGGCCCATAGCCTGCATAATATGGTTATAAGCAAATAATCTTTGCAGATGATCAGGTGCAGTAGTGCCGCCCGCTCCCGGATGCACAGTGATCGCCATATCTGCTGCTTCAATTACAACACGTTGATCATTTTCAATATCCAGCGGAAAACGTTTGTTCTGCAGCAGGGATTGTAAATCATTCACCTCTCCCTGATCATACCGGAAAGCCCGGCATTCCTTTAGTGTACGCAGATAGGGAGATAACGCTCCTCCCATGTTAAACAACATCACACGATGAGATGGACCCAACCATTCTTTCAGATCACTTGTAAAAATGCAGTCTCCCAGATCGTCAAAGCGTGGTGACTTTACAACGCTGCTGGTGATCACCAACGCCTTGTCAGGATCGGTAATTTTATGGAACGGAAACAGACTGAAACGCTGTGCTGATAGCTGTGTAAATAATTCATCCCTGTTAAGTACGGTCATCTCTTTCAGCTTATCATCTACATATACCCATACCCTATAATTATTCAACAGCGTGTATACCTTATTGAACGCAGCGGTCGTCCAGCTACTGTTGATGTCCAGATATACTGCTTTGATATCGGCATTTCCCAGTTCTTTCTTATAAGGAACAGCCGTGTACATCATATCTTTGTTACTGAATACCTGATGGACCAATCCCTCATCTTTCATAGACAGCATCCATTCTTCACGGTATCCGCCGATATTCACCAGTGTATTCTTTTCTTCACGGCTAAATGCCGCTGAATAGTGCAAGTCGGAAGGAAGCGTTTCAAATTGCACATCTACCTTTTCACCTGCACTGATAGCCGATGGACCTTTAAACGGAATGTTGCGGTATATCAGCTGACCATGTTCCAGTGAAAGCGGAGCCGTAATACCAATCTTAAACTGGCGCTCCTCTCCTCCCAGTACCGGGAATACCCGTACGGCTATCATATTCCCTTCTCTCCAGTGAACAACGGAAGGGTCTCTGCGCTCTTGCCCTACGATGCTGGTATACGCACTATCCGCCTTCGTCTTTGTGGTCAGGATACCTTTCTCTTCTTTGCCGTTAATCCAAAGAGAAAGAGAAGAGACGAGGGCGCCTTCAGGCAACTGAAATCTGTAAATAGCTTCCTGTTGATTGAACCTGTTTTGCGCTCCTTTGTTCTTTACGTTAATCGTCTTTTCCGTATAGGCGAGACGCAATGCAGGCCAGATCTGTGTAGCTGTTTGTACATGTGAGGTAACCAGATCTTCGTCCGACCAGAGATGTAACTCCTTGTCTGGCTGATCGTCATAAAAAGTCTCCAATATAGCTGCCCGATCCTCCCAGGGGATATCAGCTGTACCACCCAGACATGCGGAGATCATTACAAGCGGATCATGCAATACCTGTCTTCTCCCTCCTCTCAGGAAAAAGCTACTTTCTCCCCATGTATCAGGTACGGTATAACCAGCATCTGCCACCAGTACTTTCTGTGTAACAGGCCCCGTAGATACTTTCGATACGAGATTAACCCATTTCGGTAAATCATTGTTAATAGCGGAAGACTCGTATTGCTTTTCCACCTCCACCACACTCACGCGCCAGAGCAACGCATAGACCGCGACAAACAATACCGTCGCCCCGATACCGGATAAGAATGCAATATCATAACTACGCCTCTGTTGACGATTCCTCCGCCATACCCGGATTGTATACAGACAGAATAATAAAGGCAGGATCGCATGCAGGGGAATACCAAATAAAAAGAAGCCTGCTAATCCAAACAGACTGATAGGAAATATATACACGGCCATATACAGGAAACAACAAAAAGACAGTCCCAACAGAAAGAACATGCATAACCTTGTCCATACCGGCAGGAAGCGTAAATAGGCAAACGCGATGTAGTTCGCCGAACAAAGTAAAATTGTAACGGCAAACCAGTTAGCAGACTCCGCAAAGACGCTTATAAACCTGTTCAGGGAATAGGCACTCACGAGGAATATCAACAGAAATAAAATCATCAGGGGCAGCCCGTCTCTCCTCTTTCTTAAACGTCCGCTACTTAACAGTGCGGCAAAATAAACACAGGTAAAGAAATAGTTGGCAAAGAACCAGCCCATATACTCGGATTCTCCTTTTGGAGGTATCACTTCGCCGATACAAAAAAAGATCAGTGTCAGTACTAAAATAACCAGTCCGAAATTGTACATATTATCCCGAAGCCGGGTGTCCAGAATTCTCAAAGGTATTGATCGTCCATTCATACTATAAAGCACTTTGAATTACAAAGAAGATTTATCTAAAAAAAGGCCAGCAGGCCGTTATGTGATTTTACACTCACTTTGAAACACAAAGTAAATAAAAGAAATTGATCCGGGCAAATTCCAATTCAAAAAAAAGTACTATCTTCTGATTTGCCATATAACACCCCATGGTATAATATTTGGGCCTGTAATCATAACACATTAAACGACAACACGATGAAAGCAATCTGGCACAATGAGGTTATTGCGGAAAGCGACAAGACAGTGGTGGTCGAAAACAATCATTACTTTCCTCCGGCATCGGTAAAACTGGGATTGCTGAATCCTTCAAACACACATACCATTTGTGCCTGGAAAGGGGAAGCCTCTTATTACGATGTCAATATCAACGGTAAAGTCAACCACGATGCAGCATGGTTCTATCCTGCGCCAAAACAGGCGGCAGAGAATATCAAAGGCTACATCGCATTCTGGAAGGGAGTAGAAGTCGTAGATTAAGCATAAGTAAACACAAAAGCTGAGTTATGAGAAAATTTGATGCAATTGTCATTGGCTCCGGCCAGGGTGGTGTTCCTTTGGCTAAAAAGCTGGCTAAAGCCGGCTGGCAGACAGCCATCGTAGAGAAAAGATGGATCGGCGGTACCTGTATCAATGACGGCTGTACGCCAACAAAATCAATGATTGCCTGCGGCGCTGCGGCGCATGTCATTGCAAACAGTCAGGAATGGGGCATCACCGTCAGCGATTTTAAAGTAGATCTTGAAAAGATCGTCCGGCGAAAGGACAAAGTAGTGGAATCCTTCCGAGGAGGAGCCACCAAAGGACTGGAAAAAACAGAAGGCTTGTCCATTATATACGGAGAAGCGGTATTCTCCGGTGACAAGACCCTAAAAGTAACCCTGAAGGATGGCGGAGCAGAAGAAATCACCGCCCCTCATATCTTCCTCAATACAGGTACACTCCCAAAAATACCTCCCATTCCCGGTCTCGACACCGTAAAATATCTGACCAATACCAGTATCATGGAACTTACCAGACTGCCCTCACATCTCGTGATCATGGGCAGCGGATATATCGGACTGGAATTTGGTCAGTTATTCCGCAGGTTGGGGAGTCAGGTGACCATTATTGATAAAGGCAAACAGTTGCTGAAACATGAAGATGAAGACGTTGCAGCAGCGGTAAAAAAAGTAATGGAAACTTCCGGCGTTACCATGCATAGCGGCGCAAATATTCAGAAAGTAGAACAGATCGGTGACACCATCCGGCTGCAATTCACCGCCAATGGTGAGAATCATGTCATTACCGGCTCTCACCTGTTGGTAGCCGTGGGACGCACGCCACAGTCTACTTCCTTACAACCTGAAAAAGCAGGACTTGCATTAGATGACAAAGGCTACTTCAAAGTGAATGATCAACTGGAAACCAATGTGCCAGGTATCTATGCATTGGGAGATGTGAAAGGAGGACCTGCGTTTACCCACATTTCATACAACGATTACCTTGTTTTGTACAAGAGATTGATCAACAAAGAAGATACATCTATCAAAGATAGACCCGTACCTTACTGTATGTTTACTGACCCTCAGCTGGGACGTATCGGACTAACTGAAAAAGCGGCAAAAGAAGCAGGATATGATGTAAAAGTAGCCTGCCTCGATATGACGCGGGTAGCACGGGCCATCGAGACAGGTAACACACAGGGATTTATGAAAGCCGTTATAAACTCTAACGATGATAAATTACTGGGAGTTGCTATCTTGGGCCCCGAAGGAGGCGAAGTGATGTCTGTTATGCAGATGGCAATGCTCGGAGGAATCACAGCTACACAGCTGAGAGAAATGATATTTGCACATCCGCTGTATGCAGAATCCATTAATAACCTCTTTATGACATTGGAAAAATAACCTCGCACAATGTGCGGATTAAAATCCTCAATGAATCCCGGCCATGATAAAGCTTGAACGTGTCAACAAATCTTTTCAGAACGGCAAGCCAGCTGTCAGTGATGTGTCTTTCGAGGTCAATACGGGAGAAACCCTCGTACTGCTGGGTACCAGCGGAAGCGGGAAGACCACTACACTGCGCATGATCAACAGACTCATTGCGCCTGATAGCGGAAAAATATATGTGAATGGAGAAGCAGTTACTACACAGGAAACTACTGCACTTCGTCGTAATATCGGCTATGTCTTACAGGATAATGGATTGTTTCCGCACTATACTGTCGCAGAAAATATTGGTATTGTCCCCGGTTTACTCAAATGGGATAAAAAACGCATAGAAGAAAGGACCCGTGCATTGATGGAAAAATTACACCTGCCGGCTGCCGAATATTATGATGCTTATCCGCAACAACTCAGTGGCGGACAACAACAACGTGTCGGACTTGCCCGTGCACTCGCAGCAGATCCTCCCGTGTTACTGATGGATGAACCTTTCGGCGCATTGGACCCTGTGACAAGGGCCAGTGTAAGAAAAGAATTCCGCTCACTGGACGAGATCAGCAATAAGACGGTTATTATGGTCACGCACGATGTACAGGAAGCCTTTCAATTGGGTGATCGTATCTGTCTCATGGATAAGGGCACTATTCAGCAAACCGGCACACCAGCCGAACTGCTGTTCTCTCCTGCCAATGAGTTTGTAATAAACTTCTTTCAGGAACAACGCCTGCTGCTTGAGCTGAACGCTGTTAGGCTTTCGGCTATCTGTACATTGTTGCCAACAGATCATGTAGTGGAAAAAGCCTCTCCCATACTGCCGGAAGATGCTTCCTGCTGGGATGCTTTAGAGCAGATGACTACGCTTGCAGTACCGGTATATTATTCTTTTGACGACAAGCTCATTCGCATAGACAGCGCCGCGTTGATGCAGGCATTTACACAATACAAGCAAACTATCAGCAGCAATGGAAGATCAACCCGGCTTTCCTGAATTTGTACAACAACAGGCCGGCAAACTGCTGGAGCAAACGTTGCAACATATCGGGCTAACATTTATTTCTTTATTAATAGCCGTCGTTATCGGTGTACCGCTGGGCATACTGATCACGCGCAGAAAGAAGCTGGCAGGTAGCATATTAGGTATTGCAGGTGTCCTGCAGACGATACCCAGTATTGCCCTACTCGGTTTTATGATCCCTCTACTGGGTATCGGCGCAAAACCAGCGATCGTGGCGCTCTTTCTCTATGCATTGCTGCCCATTATCAGAAATACCTATACCGGTATTCTGCAGGTAGATCCTACTGTCATTGACGCGGCAACAGGTATGGGAATGAGTCAGCGACAACTATTGCTGAAAGTACAACTACCACTCGCCATGCCGGTGATACTGGCAGGCATACGTACCGCCACTGTGATCAATGTTGGTGTAGCAACACTGGCCGCGTATATCGCAGCCGGTGGATTAGGTGAATTCATCTTCGGTGGCATCGCGCTTAATAATACCAATATGATACTGGCCGGCGCTATTCCGGCTGCCTTATTGGCTATCTTATTTGATGCCGGTGTGGCACGCCTGCAAAAACTACGGATGCGGAGCGTCAAAACGGCATTGTACATCTTACCTTTTTTATTGCTCATCTTATCGTCATTTTATCTGATTCCAGCCGCTTATGGCAGTAGCCTCGTAGCAGGTTTTACACCTGAATTCATGGGGCGGAAAGATGGAAATCTGGGCTTAAAACAGGTATACGGACTCAATATGCGCACCGTCGTGATCAGCGATATGATCATGTACAAAGCAGCTTACGAGAAAACACTGGACGTGATCAGCGGGAGCAGTACAGATGGCAGGGTAAAAGCATTTGACCTTCAGGTGCTGGAAGATGACAAGCATATTTTCCCGCCTTACTATGCAGCCCCCATTGTGCGGCAGGCTACACTTGATAAGTATCCGGAACTTGCACCGGCATTAAATAAACTATCTGGTATAATTAATGATAGTGTAATGACTGAACTGAACTACAGGGTAGATCATCTCAAACAGGATCCTGCACTTGTAGCCGGTGATTTTTTAAAAGCTAAAGGATTATTACAGCCAGCCAGAAAAGGCGCTAAAGGAACGGTTGTCATCGGCGCCAAAATATTCGGCGACGGCTACATTCTTGCCAATATGTATAAACTGCTGGTAAACGGATATACTGACCTCGAAGCAGTCACAAAAACCGGCCTCGGAGGCACTAAAATCTGTTTTGATGCACTCACCAATGGCCAGATAGACCTTTACCCGGAATATACCGGCACCGGTTTACTGGTCATTCTGCAAGCGGACAAATCTGTTATCGATACCCTTATCGCAGATAAGCAAAAGGTATATGACTACGTCTCTGAAGCGTTTATGCAACAGTACCAGATCAGGTGGTTACCTCCTATTGGCTTCAACAATACTTATGCATTAATGATGCGCAAACAGCAGGCAACTGAACTGCATATCACATCTATATCAGATCTAAAGGAATATTTACAGCATCACTAACCACGAAGGTATATGCAATTGAAAAATGATTTTAACACCGTGCGGAAAAGGTCCATGCATATCTGCGCGCCCTTGAAAACAGAGGACTATGTGGTTCAACCTGTCGTTGATGTGAGTCCGCCGAAATGGCATCTGGGACACACCACCTGGTTCTTCGAAACATTTCTGCTAAAGCCGCATTTTCCGGGTTACAAAGAATTTGATCCGAACTATAATTTCGTATTCAACAGTTACTATGAAACAGTAGGCGCCCGCGTAATACGTACAGACAGAGGAAATCTGAGCCGCCCCGCAGTAGAAGACGTGATGCGTTACCGCGAACACGTCGATAAAGCCATGCAGGCATTACTTGATACACCTTTGTCAGAGGAAATGAAGACACTTGTTGTACTGGGCCTGAATCACGAAGAACAACATCAGGAACTATTGTATACTGACATCAAGTTCATATTGGGTCATAACCCATTGATGCCGGCTTACTCTGATACCGCAGTTGACAACTATATCGCACCTGCTACAGATAAACCATTTGTAGACATGGAAGCAGGCCTCTACGATATCGGTTACAAAGGAGATGGTTTCTGCTTTGACAATGAATTAGGCAGACATACCGTATATCTCCAGCCGTATAGCATTGCGGCTCAACTGGTGACCAACGGAGAATACCTTGCATTCATGGAAGCAGGCGGTTATACGGACTTCCGTCACTGGCATGCAGAAGGCTGGGACTGGGTAAAGAAAAATGAAGTAAAAGCCCCCCTCTACTGGCATCATGTTGACGGGAAATGGCAACATTATAACTGGCAGGGACTACAACCGGTAAATGAAAATGATCCTGTTTGTCACATCAGCTATTATGAAGCCACCGCCTACGCCGCATGGAAAGGGTTCCGTCTGCCGACTGAATTTGAATGGGAAGCAGCATCGGCACAATTTTCCTGGGGACAAAGATGGGAATGGACAGAGAGTGCCTACCTTCCTTATCCGGGCTTTGTAAAAGCCCCCGGTGCCATTGGCGAATACAATGGTAAATTCATGGTCAGTCAGATGGTACTGCGTGGCGGTTCGGAAGTCACCCCTCCCAATCATAGCCGCGCTACTTACCGGAACTTCTTCCATCCTTCACTGAGATGGCAGTTTACCGGTATCAGACTGGCAAAATAAATTAATCTCATTACTCTAATCATAACATTATGGCCACCACCTCTGTAATGCATACGGTATTAGTTCCTGTTAAACAGGACCAGCAGGAGATCTTTTTACAGGATGTGATCCGCGGACTCAGTGCAAAAAACAAGTACCTGGACTCCAAATATTTTTATGATGCCGAGGGCGACCGCCTTTTCCAGGAGATCATGCGTTGTCATGAATACTATCCGACCAACTGCGAAATGGAAATATTGCAGGAGCAATCTGCTGCCATCAGCCAGACGATCCTCTCCTATACACATCGCTTTGACGTAGTAGAACTGGGAGCAGGAGATGCCACAAAATCCATACACCTGCTCAGGGAATTACTGAACACAGGAAAAGACTTTACCTACTACCCTGTCGATATATCCGGCAACGTGATCAGCCAGCTGGAACAATCATTACCAGCCCAGCTACCGGCACTGAAAGTGCATGGCCTGCACGGTGAATACTTTGACATGCTGCAGGAAGCAAACGTACTGTCTGATAAAAACAAGGTAATACTCTGTATGGGCGGTAACATCGGTAATTTCACACCGGCAGAAGCAAGAAAATTTGCCCGTCAGTTAAGAAACTATCTGCAACCGGGAGATCTGGTAATGATCGGATTTGATCTGAAAAAACATCCTCAGATCATACTGGACGCTTATAATGATAGTGCAGGCATTACGAAGGATTTTAACCTCAACCTGCTGAAGCGTATTAACCGCGAACTGGGAGGTAATTTTGATATCACAAAGTTTGACCATTATCCGACTTACGATCCCGGTACAGGCGCCTGTAAAAGTTATCTGGTAAGCCTCGAAGCACAGGATGTAACTATCGGCGGACAAACATTTCACTTTGGTCTGCACGAATACATTTACATGGAAATCTCGCAAAAGTATGACCTCGAAACAACAGAGCAACTGGCAGTACAGTCAGGCTTTGAGACGGTCGCTAACTTCTTCGATAACCGTAAATGGTTTGCAGATAATATGTGGCTTTGCGTATAATGCAGAAAAAAATAAGCGGCTGTCTCGCCTCACTCAGGCGGACAGCCGCTTTCTTATTTTAACCAATCTCCTACTTCCACGCGCCCAGCAGTCTTCTGAGCACAATGATTTCGCCGGTATGATAACCTGTATGATCTACGATTAACATCGCCTCCCGCAACAAATGCTGTCCATCTCCATGCGCAAATGGTTTATACAGATCCACATCAGGGTCATTTAACAAGGCCACAAATTCTTTCAGATCGCTTTTAATCTGCGCCAGACTATGCTTCCATGCAGCATCGTCTTTAGGCGCTTTTTCCTTTGGCCAGTAATCATCCGGCCAGTTGGGAGAAGTATGCTTCGCATCACGCGAAAACTCCAATATATCCCACTGTGTAATGCGGATATGTTCTACCAGCTGCCAGATACTATAAGGCATACCTGCAGGTACTTCTCCTCTGAGTGCAGCCGGCAGCCCCTTTACAGCATCCTCAAAGGTCGCATGTGCATGTCCGCCCGTAAGAAACTGCTCCAGTGTCTTTACAATCTCTTTATCATGATTGCGGGTTGTAGTCATATCAAAGACAATTTTACGTGATAATAAATGTACACATACGCACCAAAAGAGTGCCAGTTGAAAATATTTGCTTACTTACTTACAAGTAAGTAATTTTGTACTCTATGCAGGATACCAAAGAGAAAATTGTCGCACTGGCAGATCAGCTGATCAGAACCAAAGGATACAATGCCTTTAGTTATAAAGATATATCTGATCCTCTGGAGATAAAAAATGCCGCCATTCACTATCATTTTCCCACCAAAACCGATCTGGGCATAGCGGTGGTAGACTTTGAAACCGAGCGCTTTAAGGAGCACACGGCCAAATGGTCGGGCATGCCGGAAGATAAACAGCTGAAACAGCTGTTTGAGACATTCAACAGAAAACATAAAGAGGGATTGGTTTGCCTGATGGGTACCCTGTCTCCTGACTACAAGACCTTCCCCGAACCTTTACAGGAAAAGGTCACGGAAATGTCAACAGCCTTTGCAGACTGGACCTCTCAATGCCTCGAAAACGGTCGCAAAAAAGGATTCTTTGCGTTCGATGGCGATGCTTATGACAGGGCTTTGCTGGTGCTTAGTAATCTCCTTGCCTCGCTGCTGATGAGCAGGGTGATGGGACCAAAAACATATGGTAAAATAAGCGCTCAGTTATACAAAGACCTCCTGAAAAAAAATTAAGCATTATCAGCTGAGAATTAAGAATTGTAAGTCTTCTATAATAATTCGCTGCCAATTCCGATCTCTTAATCCACGCAAAATGCTTCATTGATAATTTTTAATCTTAATTAAACAACATACATGCAAACACTTAAAAGAGCAGTCATCACCGGCCTTGGCGCACTTACTCCGATTGGCAACAACGTGGCTGATTTCTGGAACAACCTGATAGCAGGTAAGAGCGGAGCTGCGCGCATTACAAAGTTCAATCCGGATCCATTCAGAACGCAGTTTGCCTGTGAACTCAAGGACTACGATCCGACCAGTGTGCTGGACCGGAATGATATACGTAAGACAGATCCCTTCACACAATATGCATTGGTTGCAGCCCAACAGGCAGTAACTGATTCCGGACTTGATTTCTCAAAAATGGATCCGTTTGATAGTGGCGTGATCTGGGGTTCCGGACAGGGAGGTATGCTTACCTTCGAAGAACAGGTAAAGGAATATACAGTGGGCAATTATGTACCACGTTTCAACCCTTATTTCGTACCTAAACTGATCGCCAATATGGCGTCAGGCATGATCTCCATCCGCTTCGGATTGATGGGTATCAACTATACCACCGTATCAGCCTGTGCCACATCTAACACAGCGATCATGGATGCCCTCAACTATATCCGTCTTGGTAAGGCAAAAGTGATCATTACAGGTGGTTCTGAAGCGCCAATTACCGAGGCTTCCGTAGGCGGCTTCTGCGCGATGAAAGCAATGTCTACCCGTAATGATGATCCGGCAACAGGTTCCAGACCGTTTGATACAGACAGAGACGGTTTTGTAATGGGTGAAGGCGCTGCGGCTCTGGTTGTGGAAGAATATGAACACGCAGTAGCCCGGGGCGCACATATCTACGCTGAATTAGTAGGTGCTGCTATGACAGCAGATGCCTATCATATGACAGCAACACATCCTGAAGGAAAGGGCGCTTTACAGGGTATGAAACTGGCCCTGAAAGATGCAGACCTGCAACCCTCAGATGTTGATTATATGAATGCACATGCTACTTCTACGCCTGTAGGTGACCTGAGCGAACTGGCAGCCATCAGAAGCCTCTTTGGAGACGCTCCTGCGCATTTATCTATCAGTGCAACAAAATCCATGACAGGACACCTCCTTGGAGCTGCGGGCGCCATTGAAGCAATTGCTTCCATCCTCAGTATAAAAAATGGAATTATTCCGCCCACTATCAATACTACACAACTGGACCCTGCAATCCCGGCCGGATTACAGATTGTGCTGAAAGATGCCATACAGAAGAAAGTACGTGTGGCAATGAGCAATACATTCGGTTTCGGAGGTCACAATGGTATTGTGGTATTCAAAGAAATAAACTGATCATTGATCACCACTATTTCCCTTTAAGGGGAGTGAGCAGCCCCGTAAGGCCGTTCAACTTTATCTCATAGACCGTCGCCAGTAACATCCCCAGTTTACCATCAGGAAACCCCTTCCTCTGAAACCATTCCAGATACGAAACAGGCAGGTCGCACAGCAATACATCCTTGTATTTACCAAACGGCATTTTCATTGTTACCAGCTGCTGAAAAATTTCCCGGTCAGGTTGTGCGAATTCCATGATTGATTGATTTAAAATCTTTTCCGGTCCCAAAGATAGGCGCAAAACACCGTGTGCCGAAAAAAGTTCATTTATTTTTTCCATTTTCAAATCCATACTGCTAAGCTATACGTATGTACCAACATCAATTATAATATTTCTATATCTGTCTGATATAGCAGCATTTTTGGAGGGGACATTTTTTTTAACGGGACAATATTAAATGTGTTTTTGACAGCTTGTCATCAGCTGTATCTATCAGTATACTTCATCTATACTTATATAAAATCATTCGTCTTTCTTTTCGTTTTGCAGTGTTGTAAACTTTTGATTAAACATCCCCCCAGAAGAGTGGTTATTTCAGAACATCCGGTTACAGCCCTCTGTGGCTGTAACCTTTTTTATGAAGTAAGGAGAGCATGAACATGAACAGGAGAAGCGCACTACGTAAACGGCTTCAGGATACGGAACGACAATTACGCGCAGCCAGGTTGGAATTAAAACAAACCAGGGACAACTACCAGAACATGGTAGAGGAAGTGAAAGACTATGCCATATTGTTACTGGATATCGACGGTAACATCCTCAACTGGAATAAAGGCGCCGAAAAGATCAAAGGATACACAAGCAGCGAAATCATCGGAAAAAACTTTCGCTTATTTTATACCGCACGGGACAGAGCCAGTCTGGTACCTGAACAACTGCTGCATGCAGCCGTAAAAGATGGACGGGTACAACATGAAGGATGGCGCGTAAGAAAAGATGGAGGACTCTTCTGGAGTAATGTCACCATCACCGCCATGCATAACCGGGACGGACAGGTAACCGGCTTTCTTAAAATAACCCACGATCTCACAGAGAGGAGAATGGCAGAAGAAAACAGCCGCCTCTACACTGAAAAACTTGAAATAAAGAACAGCGAACTTGAACAATTCACTTATATTGCCTCGCATGACCTGCAGGAACCTTTGCGTTCTATCAGCAGCCTGGCAGAAATGATTACAGAACAATATCAGGGCAAACTGGACGAAACAGCAGATACCTACCTGCACTTTATCTTACAGTCCGTCAATCGCATGAGCCAGCTGATCAAAGGACTGCTCGATTATTCCCGCCTGGGGAAAGCAGAACTGGATCCTCAGGTAGATTGTAATGTGATCATGGAAACAGTACTTGCTGACCTGCAATCAGCAATCAAAGACAGTAACGCAATCATTAACGTAAAACAGCTACCTGTACTGAGTGCTTACCCGATGGAACTGAAACTCCTGTTTCAGAACCTCATCAGTAATGCGATCAAATTCAGAAAAAAGGATCAGCAACTGTATGTGAACGTTTCAGCCTGCCTGACCGATGACGGCTGGATCTTCGAATTTCAGGACAACGGCATCGGGATAGATCAAAGATTCAGTGATAAGATCTTCGAAATCTTTCAACGCCTGCATAGTAAGTCAGCTTATGAAGGGACCGGCATTGGTCTCGCCCACTGTAAGAAGATTGTAGCGATGCATAATGGCAGGATCTGGGTTGACTCTATTCCCGGTGAAGGCAGCAGATTCTATTTTATTATTTCGGTATAACCAACCAACCAACAACCCGGCATGAACAGGAAACTCAACTCCATTTTGCTCATCGAAGACGATGAAGCAACTAACTTTATTAATCAGATGGTGATTAAACGTCTGGATTGTACCGATCATGTACATGTGTCGTGGAACGGCGCAGACGCCCTCGATTACCTGAAAGGTTGTGTAGAACGGACAACCTGTCAACAACCAGAACTGATACTGCTGGACATCAATATGCCAGGCCTCAACGGCTGGGAATTTCTGGACGAATATGAAAAGCTCCAGCCAGCAGAAAAAGGAAAGATCGTTGTGGTAATGCTGACCACTTCACTCAACCCCGAAGATAAACACAGAGCCAGTCTTAATCCCAGCGTTGCCGGTTTCAAAAACAAACCCCTTACTCCTTCCCTGATGAAAGAAATCTTAAAACAATATTTTCCGCTATAGCCAGCCCTGTTCCTTCCAGACAGCAATCGTCGCATTCGTTGCGCCACATTCACGCAATACATCCTCAAAATCCTCCATTTCTACACCCCAGTCTACCGCATAAGCCGCAAACTCATCTCCTACGGGTATACGGCCGAATAATTTACTAGTGGTCAGTATATGCCCTACCTTGCGCAACATCAGCGTTCCCATCTCCCACTTCTCTTCCTTGCTGATGATTTTTATCAGCTGTGTAAAAGGACGCTCAAATTTCTCCCGGTTGACTTCCAGATAAGCATGATCCAGCTCCGTAGCTAAAAAGATCAGATCAAAGATATCCTCATCAGGATGCTGCCGGGAAATCCTTCTCGTTACAGCTACTGAACGCGGTGATAAAGACGGTATATAAGTATCTGCATAATGATAACTCAATTCAAGCAATGACAATGGTGTCTCTACCTCCTGCTCCTCCAATGTATCAACAATTGCAAGCGCCATATTCTCCGCAACCGTGTTCATCAGCGACTGTATATCCAGATTCGTATCCGGCCTTACATATGCCAGCTCATTCTCCCCGTTTTCATACACCATCCTGATCTCATCAAGAATACCATCAGCCCCGTATCTGTACAAATTCTCGTATCTGATCTCCCCCACGCCCGGCACAATTCCCAGACAATCCGCTTTCACAATACGACCGTCGATGATCTCATACTGTTCGATATTACAGAACAAAGAGTGCTCATAACTCTCAATGCTGCTCATCTTCTCTTCTGCGGTCATATCAGCATACTCTTCGCCGATCCCTCTGCCATTCACCATTAACGACTGATAAGCTATTTTTTGTCCGTTTTCATCGAAGCGGATGCGTTTAATGCCGGATGGTATCTGCGTCTCAAGATTGTATTCTATATACTCCACCCATTCTTTACCATACGAATAATACCCTGCCCAGAATACATTGTTAGCCGGCTTCCCATAAGATGTATAACAAGGCATGCCGTCTTCCGCAAGACCATAGAAATGATAATCGCCCAACTCACGTACATTCCCTACCGGAAATATCTTTTCATCTGGCTGTAAAAAAGCGGGAGTACCATAATCATCGAGATCGTATCTGTAACCTGGGATATATTTTTCAGTGGCTATTTGAGTCTTAAATTCCTGTAAAAGGTCAAATTCAATAAAGGCTTGTTTCCATCGGGATAGGATATTTTGCTTCAATAAGTCCAGGTACATCTGCGGCATTTTGAATAAAATTAATATTTTAAAATAAAAGATGCTACTTGGTTTGTTCAATTGGTTTACAGATCATTATAAAGCCCACCCGGAAGAGATCATCTTCCGGATGGGCTTATCGTTTTTGATTATGACTCCTATCTATTCAATTTTAACGGGTTGTGAGTAAATATGCTCCGCAACGCCTGCTGTCTTGATACTTACACGTGCAAAGAAAAATGACTGTCCCGAAAGACTACCCGGAATTGTCAGACTGACAGTAACTGGTGCATTGATATCAGTAATATCACTGCCGTTGATGCCTGCAGATCCCAGATTGTTTACGGCGTCAACTATATTGGTTTTACCGACAAACAACGTTACTGATTCAAGTGTACCACCGTTGGCAATTTTTCCTATAGAAAATGTACCGGTCACCGTTGTACCGGACTTACTGATGGACGCATTTTTGATCACAAAATAAGGCTGTACAGGTACCTCTATCACTGTATTACCATTGACAGTAACATCAATAGAATCGATATTATTCACCCACGGACCGTTACCGGGTAAGCGGACCAGTTTGTAGGTTCCATTGAACAAAGAGGCGGAGAAGGTGCCATCCTGTGCCACGTAGACAGGGATTTTTGTAAACAGCTCAAAGCCATGTTGCCACAGCTCCAGCTGCACACCATTCGAACGGAGGCCCACCGCTTCCTTATCATACACCACTTTACCGGAAAGTATGGAGGACGGTTTTTCGTAGTTGTCTTTCTTACAGCCATTCACCATTACCAACAGCAACAGTGTAATGACGTATGATGATATTAATCTGATCATGTCAGTTCGTTTTAACAGGTTAATGGAATGGATTTTTTACAATCTTCGGATTGTTGTTCAGCACCGACTGATTAATGGCCGTATAATAGTTCCCCAACCGGAAAAAGCGGGGCGCTCTGAAACGGGGCGCTACCATCTTCACAAATACATACTTTCCATCTCTCGCAGCGTCTCCCGGACGAATCACACGATAAGGATATAATGCGTAGACCATCGCATCCGGATTGGATGAATTGCCGTTCCATACTTTATCCGCCGTCCTCCAACGTTTAAGATCCCACAAGCGGTGATCTTCAAAAGCCAGTTCTACCCTGCGCTCATTGCGGATGCGCTCCATCGTCAATGTTGTAAGACTGTTAGGACCAAAGCCCGCTCTTTCACGCAGTGCATTGATATAAAGCAACGCATCTCCTGTCAGCCCCAGTTCAAATGCGGCTTCTCCCGCATTCAGATAAATTTCACCCAGACGAAACCATACCCACCACACATCACTTTGCACACCACGGGTACTGGTCTTATCATTGGCGTCAATAAACTTACGCAGATAGAAACCCGTATTGGAAACCTCCTGAATAGAACGATGCGGACCGGAAGTACCGGTCAGCAGTTTACCGTCGCTATAAGTAGTCCCCAGATCACTGCCCTCTACCATATCATACGCATTACGACCACTGTTCCATACAAGTACACCTGCCTGAATAGATACCGGCAAACTCTTAAAAGAAGTACCCGGATAAATAATCGTACCATACAGCCGCGCATCTTTGTTGCTGAAGATATCAGCAACATTATTGTAATAGATGTAGTCTGTATTGTCAGCAGTACGGGTTTTAAGGGCGCCATTTGTTCCGTCTTTGTATTCATAGGCTTCCACCAGATTTAAAGAAGGCACAACAGATGAAGAACCCAGATTGTCTTCCCTGATACCACGGGCAATATTGTCATAAGAGAACACGTGCTTGCGGGTAGGTAGCAGAAAGTCTTTCACAAAGATCACCTCCCTGTTATTCGCCTTCTTGGTCACTGCTTCATAGAAGTTTTCACCCAGATCAGGATTATTTTTATACAAGGTGTATGGACCGCTGTTGATGATTTCTTTGGATGCATCCAGCGCTTTCTGATAATAGCCATTCGCCATAGACGCCGGAATGCCCACTTCACCACCGGCAGTCGTAATAGGTGCAGCCATGAGACCATTATACTTTGCAAGCGATCCTGCATACAGCATCGCTCTGCTCTTTAGCGCAAGCGCAGTGTATTTGTTGGCGCGGGTAGTACTACCATCATTACCGATCAGATCTTTGATAGCGTCTACTTCTGAAGCAATGAAGTCATATACATCTGACTCCTTCGCACGTGGCTGTTGCAGACTCTCTACATTACCGGAATAATCATAGATCAGCTGTTTGGTAACCAATGGCACACCGCCCAGTCTTTTCACCAGATTAAAATAATTAAGTGCACGCAGGAAACGTAATTCAGCTGAATACTGTCTCTTTGAAGCTTCTGACAGCTTTACGCCGTATTTTTCGATATTCTCAAGTGCCAGATTAATATCCCTGATGTAGGTATAATTCCAGAGATACCAGCTATCGTAACCATAGGAAGTGATGTTATTACGGCCATCTTCATTGGATTGACCACTCCACATCGCTTCATCATAATTTGCCAGATTACGCCATTGAAAAAGCCGTCCGTCGGCGCCTTCATTATTGACATCAGTCAACCCGCTCTCCGCAGGTATCCTGTCATAAAAATTCGCCAGCAATGCGACGATCTGTTTAGGATCATTCCATACCTGCTCGTCAGAGAGGATGGTGCGTGGTTCTCTGTCCAGCCAGTCTTTCATACAACTGGTCAGCAGGAACAGTCCCGTTGCCATCAGGCAGTATATATAAAGTCGTTTCATGATTAGCGGGTTAAGATGCATTAAAAGGATACGTTAAAACCAAAGTTGTACAGCCGTTGCTGCGGATATACCAGACCATTTGCAGAGCCAATCTCAGGATCTATCTCATACTCTTTTACATTGTCGATAGAAAACAGATTCGTGCCATTGGCATACACACGCAGTCCGGAAATACCGATCCTCCTGACAAACTCACGGGAGAAGTTATAAGCCAGTTCCAGATTTTTCAACCGGATATACCTTACGTTGGTGATCCAGAAATCGTTTACAGCATAGTTCACGTGAGTAGTATTATCTTTTCTGATAGCAGGATATTTACCACTTACCCACTTGCTGTCTGCATTGTAAGGATCTTCTCTGTGCCAGCGGTCTGTCAGCATATAAGCCGGAGAAGAACCATTATTCTGGAAAGGATAACGCAGTTCCCAGTCACGCAGGAAAGACTGCATGGCTGCACCTGCAAAATCAAAGCGCAGGGAGATGCCTTTCCACGACACACTGCTGTTGATGCCAAAGCTGACATAAGGCTGTGCACCCTGCGCATACCCGATAGGGCGCTGATCCTGCCCGTTGATGATCTTGTCACCGTTGACATCTTCATACATAAATCACCGGGCAATTCGGTACGGTTACCCTGTCCGTCGTTATCAATGCCATAGTTTTTAATCTGCTCTTCCGATTCAAAACGGCCTGTCACGTGGTAGCCCCATGTGATATTCGACCAGCGGTCTTCAATGGAATTGCGATACTTATCCCATGCATTACCAAAACGTGGTTTGTAAGTACTGACGCTTCTCAGTCGTGCATAAGTAGCATTGACACCAATAGAATAGCGCACATCACCGGAAATACCGGTATACGTCACCATACCTTCAATACCACGGGTAGCATCTTTGTTGAGGTTGGCATTTGGCAAAGAATAACCTACTTCACTTGGTAACAATACGTCATAACGCGCCGCAGGTAACCCCGAGCGCCGGCGCTCGAACACATCCAGTTGTCCGCTGACACTGTTGTTCAGCAATGTAAAGTCGAGACCAAGATTGAAGTTCTTATTCTTGACCCACGACAATTCTGTTACCGGCAAACCACGTGGACGAAGACCGATCACATAACTGCCGTTCATGACAGCACCGCCCTGATTGAAGTTGTAACCGGCGAGATAGTCAAAGGCGTTGGGGGCATTACCATTTGAAAAGCCGATCTCGCTACCTGTTTCACCATAGGAAGCCCTTAGTTTCAGGTCATTCAGTACACCACCAAACTTTCCTTTCAGCCATGGTTCCTCGGAGATTCTCCAGCCAAGTGATATACCCGGGAAGAAGCCCCAGCGTTTGCCCGCAGCGTAGAGATAAGAACCATCATAACGGCCCAATACTTCTAACAGGTACTTTGATTTATAATCATAGTTGATCCTCCCTATATAACCAGCTCTGGCTTCCAGATTCCATTCATCGGAGAGATAGTCCTGCTCTACCAGATACTGTACAGGTACGTAATTATTGGTAGGAATGGTATGTACTACATAGTATGAGTTCTCATAGTCAGACAACTCATACGCCGCAATTGCAGAGATATTGTGGTTATTGAATTTACGCGCATAGCTCATCTGGAACTGTGCATAGCGGGAGATCACATTTCGTTTATGTCTCTCACGCCATGGGTTCTGGTTACCGAAGCCCGGTTCGGTAAAGTAGCTGTCTGTATTCGCGTCGTATTTATAGGCATTCCAGGTATATTCAAACCCATCAAACTCCTCATTGAGATAGTTGTAGGAGTATACACCTTTTAAACTCAGACCGAAATCGAAATCGTATTGTGCATTCAGATTAACGTTCATTCCTCTCCACCATTCATCCAGATAACCGGTAACGTCATCTCTGTAGGTAACAGGGTTAACGTTTACGTTATGCGTCTGGTGAATGTAATTCGGGTTGTCATTAGCGTAAGGACTTTCTGTCGGCCACATACTGAAGATACTGAGGAAGGGATTGAAGTAATCATCCAGACCCGGTACACCGACGTTGTGGCGCTTTTCCAGACGACCACTGATCTGCGTACCGACCTTTAATCCTTTCGCCAGACTGGCTTCCAGATTGGCCTGCAGGTTGGTACGTTCGTAGGTGAAATCTTTGACGAGCGCGTCCTGACTTAGTCTGCTGACAGACATATAATAGCTGGTACGTTGTGAACCACCGGAAGCATTCGCACTAATGTAGTACTGAGGCACATTAGGGCGGAGCACTTCCTTGTAGTAATCATAACTTTTATACCCTTTCTCTGTACCCGCTTCCCATTTCGCCAGTTCACCGGGCGAATACAGCAATGACGGATCACGGCCAAGGTTTTGCTCTGACTCTACCAGTGCACGTACGTACTGTCCGGCATTCGCCGGATAAGGATAACGTGTAAAATTCTGGAAGCCGTAATAACCGGACAGGTTAATACGCGGCTGCTCATTTTTTGTCCCTTTTTTGGTAGTTACGAGCACCACACCATTACTGGCACGTAAACCATAAATGGAAGCAGAAGCATCTTTCAGGATGGTAATGTTTTCAATATCTTCAAGACCAAGCGTATTAAAGATATCCTGTCCTGAACCGGTAGTTAATCCGAAGGCAGATGTGGCCGTGTTACCCGTGTAAGGTACCCCGTCAATAACAAAGAGTGGTGTACCGAGGTTACGGATCTGCAGATTAGTCCCGTTGCCCGGACGGGAATCAGGAGCACGGGCTGTTATACCCGGCATTTTCCCCACGAGAGCGGCAGAGGTAGTAGTAGCAGGCGTACGTACAAGATCGTCCGATTTAAGCGTACTAACGGCGCCTGTAACGGAGGCCTTTCGTTGTGTACCATAACCTACCACTACGATGTCTGTCAGATTACTGGCCTGTGACGAGACAGTGATCTGTAATTTTGTTTCCTTCCCGAGAACAAGTTCTTTGGTCTGGAAACCGACAATGCTGACGGAAATAATAGCGCCGGGCGTGGCTTGAATGACAAACGAACCATCGTTCTTCGTGACCACTCCTTTGTTACTGTTCCTCACTGATACGGTCGCACCCGGAATGGGGATGCCTGTGGAATCTGTTACTGTTCCTGAGTAAGTAACGTTGTTTGTCTGCTGCGAAAAGCCATGGAGGAAGGCAAATAGCAGCAGCACTACGAGTACGTAGAGCGTTTTCATAACGTTGGGTTTAGTTGTGTGTTTTTTTCGAGGTTTGTTAATTACACTACAGTTCCTGGCCGGTCAGTACCTCCGGCGTTTTTCATGCTAACGGTGAAATTCAGAAATGAATATAATATAAATGTCAAAAATACAGTTATTTATTTTCGGAGTTTTTTATAGGATGTAGCAGCGGCATGATGGCAGTGATTCTTTTCGATATTCTTCAATCTGTATCCGGGTGATGTTTGCAATTATCTAATACGCGCATAAGCATATTGAAGAAGTACGACAACCGATGCGATAGCTGTTGCAATATGGTCAAATCAGCCCACAGGCGCATGTTCTGGCTTTATCGTATATTTATAGATAACCAGATATAGCTTTATGGCAAAACAAACTTCTCTGATCACATTCACCGGTAAACTCGGTAACATGATCGGCTATCAACGAAAGAACCATCATTTTCTGCGTAGCGCACCGGAGACAGTCCGGCAAACAGAAAATACCCGGCGTGCAGCGCAACGCTTCGGCATTGCGAGCAAAAAGGGCGCGCTCATCCGTCACGCTTTATATAGTCAAATGGAGGGGGTTCCGGACGGTACACACGTTAACCGTCTTAATAAGGCATTCATCACGAATGGGAGAGATCATGCCTCTGCACTGGAGGGTTTTCGCTTCAATCAGCAGACAGGCATTGACCGCTTCTTTGCAGCAAGTCCTGTATGTTCATCAGGCGGCCTACTACATATTCCTGCACAGTTGCTGCCTGTGCTCAAAAACTGTACAGCGCTTGAATTAAAAGTGATAACGGCTAATGTGAGTTTCGGCACACAGCGCATTATACATACTAATATACATATTCTGACTCTGAAGCCGGGTGAATATTTTGCGGGTACAATGTTACAGATAGACCAGAGTAGTACAGGTATGTCTGTAGTAACAATACAAGTAAGAGCCCTGCGGCAGGGAATGCTTATTTGTGATAAAAAATATATGGCTGCCGATATTATCGCGGTACTCACGCCTGAAAGAAAAAGTACCTTCCATAAAACTGCCCGGGTACAGCAACCTTTATCCTATAATGTGCCTGAGATCGTTTTTACTGATGCCTGTCTGCATCAGTCGCCCGTATTTATTCAAAAGGAATAGGTGATGCCTTGCCTGAAAGATATTATCTGGTTATTATGATAGATTGTCGCCTTATTTTTTTCAATGCCCGGTATCCCGGATATCTGCGGAGCTTCCCGCAGTAAGATATTTATTGCCTCCTGCCCTCCCATACATTTCAACTATGACTCATTCCACACTGATGATAAACAAAGCATCACTTCGCGATCAAGTCCACGTATACCTCGGGTACATAGCGGCGATGCGTCCTGTAAATCTCCTGTAAACAGGCCCGATAACAAATATCAGGCTGCTGACGAGGTCTTCATCACATAAAATGCAGTGATCAGGTTTTTGAACTCCTCTTCTGTATACCCTTCTTTTACATGTACCTGCCGGACACATTTCTTTCCCTCAAATACATTCAGTATGGCGTCCTTCGCCTTACCCGTTGAGCCGGAATAGATCAATTCCAGCCAGATGTCCTGCACATTATAAGTGACCACATTCCTGACCACCAACCTTGCACCTGTCAGCATAAGCATATTATTTTCCAATACGATAGCATACGTTTTCTGCTGACTGCTGGCAATCATCAACAAAAGAGTAAATAGCAGAAAGAATAACCACGAGCTATCTCGGAAATAAATGTACATCACTATCGATGCAACCCCCATGCCCACTTTCAGCCAGTGCTTCACAACACTATATTCAGTACCAAGCTTCATCTATTTTTAATTTTAATTAACCATACGCGTCATTCCCCACCGCATTACAATTCCTACTTATTCAATGCCTGATTGCCCACCGCCTGTCCGGCAACCTTATTCTTTTCCAGTTTAACGATCAGTTTTCTGAAATCCCGCTCTTCAAATCCCCGATTCGCATATACCTGATGTATACATTTCGCTCCATTGAATATGTGCAGAATAGCTTCTTCCGGATTTTCCTCCGCATCGGGATAAATCACCTCCAGTCTGATATTTTGGATATCGCGGCTGGTCGTTCGTTTTATAAAGAACTTGAACCATGTAATGGTGATTCTTTCCTTATCCAGTTGAATAGTAAAAATAAATGGTCTGACGCCGATCAGCCATACTGTTAATGCGATATAAGTGAATAACACCCAGGGACTATATTCCAAAAATGTCATCGCCGCGAGAAACAGGCCCCACACTCCTAACAAGACATATCCGATCTGGGAGAAACGAGCTTTAATTTCCATGGTATAGGTATTTCATAGGTAGCGCTAAATTAAACAAAATATCCGGCCAAAAAATGACACGAAATACCCGGGTAAATATCAGGCTCATGAAGCCGGATCCTCCTTAAGACGCCTATATCAATGAAGCTGCTCATATATCTACAGCATACTGATAATGAGAAAATTAAAGAAAACAAGCTCCTTTTAAACCGCCGTATTTTCTATATTTTCTCCGTACTACTTGCCCATTTCAGCCGACTTCTTTTCCTTTGAGATTACCACGGATGAAAATATTACCACGTTGTTGAAAATGAGAGGCCCCTGGGAAACATTCCTGTCTCTAAATACCTACCATAATGAGAAAACCCGTTTCTTTTCCCTCGAAAGCGGAACGTTCCGCGTCCATTACGCAGGCTGGTCCTGCCCGGCTAAGGTACCTGCAGAAAATTCCCTGCTGGTACCGGACAATATGCTGTCTGCTATTACTGATGCAAAGTAGTGTACTGCTGGCGCAAAGCGATGGTTTACCCCGCGGCGCATACCAGATGCCTTACACCCGTTATGAAGCAGAAAATGCAGCCTTAAGTGGAGGTGCAGCCCTCGAGCAATCGCCTCAGTTCATTCAGACACAAATCGCCTCAGAAGCATCTGACCAGAAGTATGTTAGTCTTGCAACAAATGGCGCCGGCGTGGAATGGACACTCACACAGCCCGCACAAGGTGTCAACCTGCGTTTCACTATGCCTGATGACAACACAGGCGCCGGCAGAACCGGTTCGCTCGGACTGTACGTCAACGGCGTCAAAGTACGTACGATCAACCTCTCCTCCTACTGGGCCTACCAGTATTTTCCTGCTGCCGATCCGGTGCAGACTCCCGGAGGAAAGACATTCATGCGTTTTGACGAAATCCATTTCCGGCTGGATGCGCCTATGAATGCAGGCGACAAACTCAGTATCCGCAAAGACAACAACGACGCCATCACCTATGGTGTTGACTTTGTGGAAGTAGAAGCTGTCCCTGCAGCACTGCCGCTACCAGCCAACTTCCTGTCTGTTACCGACTATGGCGCTACCGCCAACGATCAGACGGACGACTTTGCCGCATTCAATGCATGTATCGCCGCAGCGGCCTCCCAGGGTAAACATGTATATATCCCCGCTGGTCGTTTTCTGTTAAGTGATAAACTGGCCCTGAATGTCAGCAACATGAAAATACAGGGTGCAGGTATCTGGTACACAGATGTTAATTTTTCCACCGACAAACAATTCTATGGCGGCTTTATGGGCCGTGCCAGCAACGTAGAGATCTCTAATTTTACACTCAGTACTATCAACAATGACCGCCTGAAATACGACGAAGCAAATCCAAGACTCCCCGGCGAAATGTATAAGACCTATAAAGGTTTTATGGGTACCTATGGCTCCGGTTCCCGTATACATGATATATGGGTGGAGCATTTTGAATGCGGTTTCTGGATAGCTGGTTACGATCCCCCTTATCCGATCGACATCACTAATAACCTCGTTATTTCCAGATGCCGTATCCGCAACAACTATGCAGATGGTGTAAACTTCTGTCAGGGCACCTCGAATTCCGTAGTAGAACAATCCAGTGTACGGAATAACGGCGATGACGGTCTCGCAGTATGGCCCGCTAATGCGGCGGGTAATAACGCCACCTGTCGTAATAACATCTTCAGGTATAATACTATCGAAAACAACTGGCGTGCAGGTAGTATCGCATTATTTGGCGGTACCGGACATGAGATCCATCATAACCTGATCAAAGACGGCGTAGGCGGTTCTGCGATCCGCTTCACCAATGATTTCCCCGGCTTCACATTCGAATATCCCGGTGATCTCATCAAAGTATATGAAAATACCATGATCGGTTGTGGAACCAGTTATGACCTGTGGGACCAGAAAAGAGGTGCGATTGAATTCTATGCAGGTGGCACCGGCATTTTCAATATGCAATTTGACAACAACACCATTCTGCGCTCACAACGCGATGGTATCCAGATCTACGGCAATAACCTGCATCACCTCGTCTTCAATAACACCACCATCGACGGCACAGGGCTTGATCCTGTTGTAAGAGACGTCCCTTCCGACGTCTACGGCGGTTTCGGTCTGTATGTACAGGCAGGATCCCAGACAGCTACCTTCAACAACCTGACAGTCACCAATGCTGAATCAGGCGCTTATCTCAACCGGAATAACAGTTTCCAGCTGATCATCCAGAACATCAACATTCCGGTGTCAGGCGTGAACATTAAACCGGCGAATGATACCACGCTTACAGAAGGACAGGTATTGCAGCTATCTGCTGATATCATCCCTTCGGATGCGACCAACAAAAACGTCACCTGGAGTAGCTCTAATCCATCCGTAGCTACTGTAGACGCCAGCGGAAAAGTAACCACAGTGGGTATCGGTACTGCCAACATCACGGTGACAACGGCCAGTGGTAATTTCACGGCCACCCGGAAAGTAACAATACTACCCGGCGTGAACATCGCAGCAACTTTACCGAATGCAGCGGAAGGCGGTGCAGCCGGCAGATTTACGGTCAGCACCTCCTCCCTGTCACAAAGTATCAGTGTGAAATACGCAGTATCCGGTACAGCCAGTGCCAATGATTACAATGCCAACCCTGCACTGAGTGGTACCATCACATTGACGCCGGCACAACCATCCGCAGTGATCAACATCACGGCCGTAGATGACGCCGTGTTTGAAGGTCCGGAAACATTACGCCTGACATTAAAACCAGACGCATCGTACAAGCTGGGCGGAGATACCATTGCGACCATTACGATTGCTGATAATGATAACCCTCCTTGTGTATCACCTGTCATCGCACAGGTATCCGGCACGGCGCCTGTGATAGACAATACGATCGATGCAGCGTGGTCCATTGCACCCGTAAGGAATATCAGCAATTTAGTGTTAGGTGGTTTACCATCCGACTATGCCGGTAAATGGAGGGCAATGTATGATAACACTAACCTCTATCTGTTGGTTGAAGTCAATGACGCTACCCGTATTTCAGATTCCGGCGCGAGCTGGTGGGAAGATGATGTGGTAGAAATATTCCTCGACGGTGACAACAGTAAAGGAAGCGCATACGATGGTGCTAACGACTTCCAGCTGGGCTTCCGCTGGAATGATAATGTGGTGCATACCGGATCTAACTCGGTGACCAGAACAACTGGTATCAACTTCAGACAATACGCTACTGCTACCGGTTATAATCTGGAAGTGGCGATACCATGGACCACTATCGGCACAACACCATCTGTAGGCAAACCTATCGGACTGGATATACAGATTGACGATGATGACAACAATGGTACGCGTGATGCGCAGATCGCATCATTTGCGACGAATACGACCGCATTCTCCAATCCGGCTGTATTTGGTACGGTATACCTGACCACCTGTAGCGGACCACAGAATCAGGCGCCCGTAGTGAATGCCGGCGCAGACGTCACACTGGCGGCCAATACGACGACGGTGACATTACAGGGTACCGGTTCAGACCCTGAAGGTAATGCCGTGACGTACAGCTGGACGAAAATAAGCGGTCCCGCTGCCACGATCAGTAATACAACAATTGCCAATCCTGTTATCACCGGACTCACAAATGGCAGTACCTATGTATTCCAGTTGACAGTAAGTGACGGAACACTCTCTTCCAGCGATCAGGTGCAGGTAACAGTAGGTACCGTTGTTGATCCGAATCAACCGGGTACCATACAGGCGCGTCCTGCTTCAGGTACGATCACGGTGAATGGTAGCCTGAGTGAAAGCAGCTGGAATCTGTCACAGACGATCAGCAAAGTAACAACCGGTTCGCCCAATAACACGGCCACCTTTGGTGTGCTCTGGGATGCGAACAATTTATATATCGGTGTAAGAGTACTGGATGGATCGCTCTATTCAGATTCTCCTGATCCGTGGGATAATGACGCCGTTGAAATCTTCATCGACGCCAACAATAACAAAGGAACCACTTTTGATGGACGCGACAACCA
Source organism: Chitinophaga pinensis (assembly GCF_007896845.1). Lineage (GTDB taxonomy): Bacteria > Bacteroidota > Bacteroidia > Chitinophagales > Chitinophagaceae > Chitinophaga > Chitinophaga pinensis_C. The sequence goes on from NZ_VOHS01000030.1 coordinate 59,594, forward strand.
GTTCATCAAAGCATACAACAGCAGCGCTTTGTTTAGTAAGACAGCCGTAACAGGTGTACAACATGCTTATGCAGCTATCACCGGCGGCTATACAGTTGAGATCAGCATTCCATGGTCACAGCTGAACATCACTCCTGCGGCAGGTGTATCCTTTGGTTTTGATGCCGCGTATGACGACGATGATAACGGTGGGGCGCGTGATGGTCAGGCAGTATGGTTTGGTACGCTCTTCAACTATGAAAACACTTCAGGATATGGTACGGTGATACTGGCCAACAGTTCGCCGGCAGCAATAGCAGCAGCGGTTACCAATGAAGTCGTTGCTAAGCTGAAGGAACCATCTTTACAGATCTTACCTAACCCGGCAACGGACGGACAGGCAAAAGTGCTCATCTCCAATTACAGTGGTCAGGGACATTTGTTTGTATATGATCTGAATGGCAGACAGGTATATGCGGCGAAGGCACAGCCGGAAGTAAGACTTAATCTTCCACAGTTGCCCAAAGGCGTATATGTAGTGAAGTTCACATATGGTGAAAAAGTGATTACAAAGAAACTGTTGATACAGTAAAGTGCCCCGCACTAAAAAAAGAACGCCTGCCCCGGAAACGGAGCAGGCGTTTTACTGTATGTATGGAAACGCTAAAGATGCCAGGGCATGCGCCGTAGCATCTGAAGCCGGAGTTTAGACAAACAGGGAAGGCCGGGTGTATAGGGATAATGACAGACCGCGGATCATCCTTCTATTTTAGGCACCGTGCTCAGTGGTGCAAAACGTGCTTTGGCTTTTCTTCTGCCTCTGAAAAACAGATAAAGGTTGAAGAATAACATGAGTCCAAGGCTAATACAGTAACCACCTATTTTAGCGCTAAGCGTTTCTAACATATCCCGGTTATCAAGAATACCATGGGTGATTTCCATCACCCAGAAAGCAAAACCCAGATTGATCAGATAAAATCCTGTTTCAAAGAGTTTGTTGGTTGCTAATGCGATATCTGTTTTACCATTAAAGATATCGTGCATAAATACTTTACTGTTTTTGAATAAAGTATGTGCAACATACCATGTCAGGAAAATAACGATCGGTAAATAGATCAGATAAGCAGTGAAATTGAGCGTGCTAGCCATACAACAGTGTTTTTAAGGTTGAAGAATTGTTCTATTACGTTTACTGATAAAGTAAATAACAAGCATATTGATATAGTGCATAACAGCGAGTGTCATGACTATTTTTCCGGTCATCACGGTGATGGACAGGTACAGTTCCATCCAGCTGTGAATGGTGTTCCAGGTACTGATCATCAATGCGGCATATCCCAGATTAACGAGGTAGTAGCCGATCAGTAATATCCGGTTAATAGCGTCTGTCAGAGATACATCGTCCTTCAGGAGACCGAGTATAAAAATTCTACCGTTCCGAAAGAAAACAAGGCCAACACGCACAGTTATCAGGTAGGTGATCAGGAGATAAATGATGTAAGCGAGTGTGTTCATACCGGGTACATTTCAGGTGACTGGCAGAAGGTTGCTTTTGTGATACAAACCTAGGCATTAATATTCGAACTTTCAAAATATTCTGAAAGTTTCATTGTGTTAAAATCATAAGTAGCTGATATTCTATTGGATAGTTTTTCTTCCTTTGAACGCTTTTGGAACAGACTGGTATTTTAAATACCTTGGATACAAATAAAAGCCTATGTTATCGACCCGACATCTGGTATTTATGGAAGTGGCCCGGGAAAGGAGCTTTTCAAAAGCAAGTGAAGTGTTATTCATCTCTCAACCTGCTGTGAGCAGTCATATTAAGAGTCTGGAAGAGCAGTATCAAACCAAGCTTTTTGAGCGGAAAGGACTGCACATAGAATTGACAGAGGCGGGGCAGTTACTGTATAAGCGTCTGCTGACGGTAAAGATGATCCAGCAGGAAACGGAGTTCGATATCTCCGTCATGAAAGACAAGTTACAGGCCACGGGCAGGCTGAACCTGGGTGCGAGTACAACAGCGGCCTTGTACATTCTTCCGAGAGTTATGTCGGCGTTCAATCAGGAGTACCCAAGAGTGGAAATCTCCCTCCTTAACAGGAACAGCGAGATAGTCCTCGATGCACTCTTAAACAATGAAATCAACATCGGCGTAACAGAAGAGAAGGGCAAGCTCAGTAATGTGACTTATCAGCCTTTTCTGAAGGATCAGATTGTGGCGGTCTGCAGTCATAACAATCCTCTGGTCAGGAAGAAAGAGTACCCCTTAAAAGAGATCCTGAATATGCCTCTGGCAATCCGTGAGCGTGGCAGTGGAACCCTCGAAGCCATCAAACAGGGTTTAAAGAAAAGTAAAATAGGGCTGGATGACCTGAAGATCAATGTCCGGCTTGGCGGAACGGAAGCTTTAAAGAACTTCCTTGTAGAATCCGGTTGCGTCGGATTTCTCTCTACCCGCTCGATTGTCAAGGAGTTACAGCTGGGAGAACTGGCAGTTTTACAATTCGAAGGCCTGCGTATTGAACGTAGCTTCTACTTTATCCAGCGGAAGGGCGAAACCAGTGAACTGAATAAGCGTTTCATCAAATTAGCAAAATCCATCTATAATTAAATCTTATGGATCATAAGATTTCCATATGGCTTTCATTATAACGTAAGGGCTACATTTGTCGTATAAACAATGTGTTTTTATGAACATCCTTTTTTACTACGAAGAATTGTATAATACGACTTCCGAAAGATTGAAAACATTAGCCGGTCTCTCTATACAACATAAGAATAACCTGCTGAGACAAATGAAGGAACATACGCCAACTTTCCTGACTACGAGTTCTGACATCGAAACACTCACCAGAAAAGCCGTAGCATCTTTAGGCGCCATGTTATGCCCTGAAGCAGCTGCAGAATATGCGGGTGTCAGTAAATTGCTGGAAATGGATATGTCTGAAAAGGCTGAGTAGCACTTAAAGTCGCTCTAACTGCCTTTGATAATCATACTGGAGATCTTCATGTTGCAGGGAAATAGATTTCTCAATCTTTTTCACCTGTTGCACATATAGTTTTGTGAGCGCTACGCTCTCTCCTATCTTGAATCCCGCTTTCTTTACTTTCGTACAGAAATACAACAATAACTCTACTTCGGCTTGTTTAGAGCCGGTGTATTTGATATGCTTGTTGGTAGCGCGGAGGATCTTGCGGAGGTGCTTCTTGACAAAATAGACATGCTGTTTTGGGGCTTCTGCAAAAGCTTCGTCCATTTCCTGTTTAACAGATTCTATGTAGCCCTGCAGGTCGTGAGACTCAAACAACAGGTAGTTCAGCAGTTCCTTATTCTCTTTCTTGAACTTAGCCAGACGCAGACATAGTTCCACCAGCTGTGCCGGTGGAACCTCCTGCAATTCTTTCTTTAATTCGCTGACACTGGCGGCTTTCATCACTATTCAGTATAGAAGTCAATCAGTGCTCCGAAATACGTTTCATTCCATCCACCTACGATATCCTCATAGGCTTCGTCTGGTATATTGGTATGCCTGAGTTCAACATCGGTCCCCTTTTTGTTCGGATGCAGGATGATCGTCACGATAGACGCATCTTCCTGTTCACCGAAATACCACTCCTGCACAATCTTCTTATCTTCTTCAAACTCCAGATTCATCCCTACGATGCTATCCCCCCAAAGGGAGAACTCCGTACCCGGCTCGGTAGACATTTCAGCGGGCTCGCCTGTCCAGAGCTGGATGGTCGTTGGATTGGTAAGCGCTTTATAAAGGTCCTCCGGCGGCGCCGGGATGATGAAGTGTTTTTTGTAGTCTTTCATGGGCGCGAAGGTAGCGAATAATGATACATTCCTACAAAAAACTCTATTTGGGCCTCCTGAGCAATTGTCTTTAAAACATCCCTCTTTACACGGACAATGTCATCAATAAAATCATTGACCAACTCCTGTACCCACTGTGTTGTGACAAACTCTTTTCTGTATTCCCAATAGTTGTATGCATATGCCTTTTCGGTCACTCCTCCGGGTGTCCTCAGCGAATATATCTCTCCCTCATAATGACTATGAGAGACCTCTAAGCCCAATTGCTGGCTTATCATCGCTATCGATGAAGAAAAATGACTGATTTTTATGGCGATTGATATATTATTCACATGCACTGACTTAATGTGTGTTCAGACTATTTTCATTTACATTTAAAATACGCTCTCCACCTTTTCATATCAGCGTTAAACAGACTGTCACTCAGATACATATATCCAAAAAACCCTTTTTCGCAATTGGCCGATATATCAGACCGGCGTTCCAGCTCCGGCAGGATCAGGTTAGCGTAATAATTGCTGTTCTTTGGTGCCATCCGCTCAAGTTCCAGCGTATCCAGCTTTTTACAGAACACACTCATTTCCTGCAACCTCTGCTTTGAACTGACACAGGAATAAAAGGAAGAAACAATCAGTAAAGTGAAAACACGCATCCTTATCATCAGAGATATTTATTCATAAAAGTATCATAGGGCATAATTTATCTGTTGTAACCCACTACAGACTCACCTGCTACATCCCCCCTCTGTAAAAGACATGACCGTTCCACGGATATTCGATCCCTCTGAGTAAAGTCATTTGCAGCGTCGTGTAAATCATAAATGCAACGATCACTGCCGACAGGATCTTCCGGGCCTTGTCATACCGGTCATCACCTGAAATTTTACGCCTTATAATTGAAACAATTATAAAAAAAGCGATTGCCCCAATGTGATATACAATATCTGCTATCCCGAACCCGAACGTTATTTTTCCTGCAAGCGTCATAGTTATTACCAACAATAGCCAGACAGAAATATTATATAAATTGTCTTATTCATTCTAAAACGCTATTTCTTCTATTTATCAGCAAAGATCACTCAGGCATTATAGGAATCGCAGTCAATGTTGAGTCATAAATATATACTCTTTCATTTTCCAGCTCATATTTCGGATGTCGGAGTTGCAACGTTTGCGTTTTATAAAACGTCAAAGTATCCCCATTGTCACTTATACGGGCATACCTTAAAATATTATAAACATGAAAATCTCTGGTAAGCAAATACTCCAATATCAGTTCCCCTTCACTTGTCGTATATCTATGGTGCGTACCATGCGCTCTCGCTAACACTTCATTAGATAAAGTATCAAACTGATAGCTCGCATATACCAGACTACTATCTGCAAATTTCAATGCAATGTAGTCAGGCTTAAACACTGTATTTCCCGGCCGTGCCTGCACATAGCTCCCCTGTTTTTTCACCTTGACGTTTCCTGTAAAATTGTCTCTGTTGGTGCTATAAAATGTATTAATCGAAGAATCATATTGTGCTCTTGTAATATTACCATGGGCAAGCTGCTTTTGTAGCCGGCCGCTTACTATATATCGATGACTACATCCCTGCATGGCAATGAGCAGCAGCATGACAATATAAAAACACCTTTTATTCCTCATCTGATCAGGCACTATACATTAAAAAATCAAAGTCGGACTCCAGCTGGCAAATAAGAAAATGATACCGTTGTCCAGCTTATCTATATTTAGGGAAAAGTCATTAATAACAGCAGCGGGATGCTTATAAATAGCATCTTTTAATTGATCGGGAAGCATAAATAAACATAGGTATATCAGGCAGCAAATCTAGCATAATTCTTAATACCCTCCTACCAATATCGGTGCCTCCTCAAAAACCCGGCTTAAACGTGCTCCCCATGCTGTCAATACCCTTTCCCGCTCCTCAATACCTTGTCTGACCGGTGCATAAACCACCTCCGGAGCCAATACACTGAATCCCACAAATTCCAGCATCCCCCGGTGTACCGGTTTCAGTATCCCTTCCAGATCTCCATGTAAGCCATCTTTCCGATAGCTATCCTCCGATCCTCCCGTAGTTAGTGACAGCAGAGCCTTTTTCCCCTTCAGCATACCTGCCTCATAACACCTGTTATTCCCGTAAAACCTTCCCATTGCGAATACCCGGTCCACCCAGCCTTTCAATATACCCGGTACCGTAAACCACCACAACGGAAACTGCCAGATCATCAGATCACACCATTCCACTTTTTGCTGCTCTGCTTCAATATCCAAAGCAAAACCGGCAACTTCCGTAGCATGCATCTCCTCCAGTTGTTGTTTAAAGAAGACAGTATCATAGGTGTCGTAAAATTATTCCGGTCAGACACCGGGTTAAACGCATCTCTGTAAAGATCAGAAACCTTCACCTCATGTCCTGCTGTGGTCAATGCAGCTATCGCTGTTTCAAACATCGCTCCGTTCATGCTCTTCAATTCCGGATGGGCTAATACAATCAGTATTTTCATATTTTTATCCCGTTTTATGGTGACAGCAGCAAAATTATACTGCCGCACCTTACGAGGTATCAGTGCAGCCTATTGTATGCAGCACACAAAAGTGTAAGTAATGGGAAAAAGAAAAATTACATCCAGCAATGCGCTCAACCTGCAAACACTGATCGGCTTCTGCGGAATGATGTACGCCGTGGACATGCTGGCAGGCAGATGGAAACTGGTCATTCTGTATAAACTGGAAAAGAAAACCCTCCGTTTCGGCGAACTCAAAGCCATCATCCCCGAGATCTCCGACCGTATGCTCACCCTCCATTTGCAGGAACTGGAAAAGAATGGGCTGGTGATCAGGACCGCCTACGCCGAGATTCCTCCCAGAGTGGAATACAAACTGTCCGATAGTGCCCGTAAACTGGCTCCCGTCTGGCAACAATTAGAGGAATGGGCGGTGGAACATAAAACGACCATGGATAAAAATAACGCCGGTTTTTAGCCCCCTCCTGTAAGTTTTCTGAAAAAGCTGCAACTAACAATTCCGGAAAGCAGATATGACTGCCACCGGAAAGAATCACACATCGCCTCATCAATAAAAACCATGGATGAAACGCAGTTTTTACAGTTCATTGATCAACACCAACAGATCATCCATAAGATCTGCTGGCTCTACCGGGATACGCCGGAAGACAGAGAAGACCTCTTTCAGGAAATTGTATGCCAGTTATGGAAATCAGCCCCCTCTTTTGAAGGTAAATCCCGGTTCAGTTCGTGGCTGTACCGCATTGCCATCAATACAGCCCTGACCGCATTCCGTAAAAAACAACTGATATCAGATACTCCCCGGCCCTCCCCGATATACCGGCAACTGTTCCCGATGACAACGAACAAATGGAACGCCTCCGGATAGCCATCCGGCAATTAAACGACACCGACAAAGCCATCATGGCATTATATCTCGAGGAACTCAGCTACGGGGAGATAGCAGCTATTACCGGCATCACAGAAAATAATGTCGGCGTAAAGATCAACAGGATAAAAACAAACTACAGCAACTATTACAAGTAAAAAAATGACCCATGCAAAACGATCCGTTAAAATCAATGTGGAATAATCTGGGCCATACGCCTAAAGATCAACAAACACTTAAACAATGTTGTCCGCAACAGGTTTCCGTAAAATGCGCAGACAACTGCTCATGGAGACAATCGCCTTTATCCTCTTCCTTATTGTCTATTATGATTTCTTTGATGGTGATAAAAAGCCTGTATACCTAATCTGGCATTAATCAGCGCTTTGCTGTTTGCTATCATACACAGCATCCTCGGTTACAGATTAAGCTCTGCAATATTACAGGCAGATACCATCACACAGTCACTCCGGCAATCGCTTTTACGCATACGGAAATACGCGCTTATATCAGTTGGCAGCAGAATACTAACCGCTGTCTGCCTCTTGATGTTCTTTACATCAGTGATCAGTTTCACACATTACAAATACTGTTACTACTGATCATACTCTCAGTCTTCTCTGTTCAGATCGTCCTGCTCGGGAATGTCTGGAAAAAGCGGATCGCTAAATTAAACAACGACATTAAAACTTTGATACACTCCTTCCGGAATAAGCTCTGATAATGTCGGTATTATCCTAACCGTTATACTTCAATGCCGCCTGCCTCTGCAGTATGTCTGCCGCAAGCAGATCAATTTCCTCTTCTTTTTCGCCGGGTGTAGGTGCTGATAACATTCTCTGCATACTCAGGATCAGCACCTCATCCAACTTATACGGAGCATCTCCGAGCAGACATAATACATTATATTTCCAGCCCTCATCTCCGGTCTGAAAGATCGCCTGTATTTCATCTTTTATCTCATTCACATACGGCACAAAGTAATCATTTACCGCCGGAGCGACAGGCCAGTTCAGGTCCTGTAGCCACTCCAGCAACACAGGTACATCGTCCCTGATCTGCTCCACAGTCATGGTCTGTAGCAAAGCTACAGCCGCATCGTCGCCTTTCGTTTGTGGTATATAAAGTTGCTTGTTTTCCATCAGTCATGTTTATGGTTTCGGACATTGCGGTATCTCATTCCATATCAGCCGCATACTCTCTTCATTATCAAAACAGGACGGTACGCGCTCATAATATATACACTCATATATCTCAGGATGAGATACCAGTACCTTCAGTACAACCCTCCCTACAGGCGGAGCATCCCGCTTTGCAAAATATAAGGTCATACTGTATTCTATGTCATCTAAATAAAAATGCCCCTCCGCAACTCTATCCTTTTCCTTCGCCGTATCATTCCTGTAGTACCTGATCATAGCCACTACATAACGGCCGTTTATATCCAGCTCCTTTTGCAAACGGGCCCCTTTATAATATCCATCACCGAATACACCGTCACAATGATCAGCAACAATATGATGAGGAGCGGTATGATCATTTTCGTATTGCCTTCAACATCCTATAATTAATCATGATAACTACATCGCTTTAAAGTACTATTCAGGCGGGTTGAAATAGCAGGGTATGTCTACAGTCACTATCATAGTACAGGGATCAGTCCGCAAGTTACAAATAAAATGTATCCTGTGAATGCTGGCTGAAAAACCACAACCTACTCAATATCAATCCATGTACCTCAACCAACACTCACCATTAAGTATCAACTGTCCTACACTGTCCCATAACAATATTCAACTACAAATAAGTAGTATTACACTATTATAGTAATCAAATAGTGTCATTATAACACCTATTTTATACATTTATAAACTGATATCCATAAAAACGACAACCAGCGACGCCTCCATGTTATAACATTACCTGTACAACGCGTTCAGACGCTCATTGCTACAATTCCACGAGAATAGCCCGACCAGCCATACTGTCCGTAGGCGGTTTCCACTGAGAACATTTCACGCATTTATAAAAAAACGTTTATGAAAAACTGACAATGCTGCTGCTGCTCATTTGCGCCTTCCATACGCATATCTCACTCGCAGCGATCCACTCATCCGGTCCTCCCATCACTATCAGCGGGAAAATTATAGCCCGGGATGGTACACCTGTTATCGGCGCCACCATACGTGTCAAAGGCTCAGGTGCCGGCGCTACGACCAATGCCAGCGGCGTATTCACTTTAACCGCCATTCCTGACAATGCAGTACTGGTCATCTCCAGCATGGGTTACAACACCATGGAATTCACACTCAAACCAACTGAAAAAGGCATTTCCGCAACGCCCGCAAAAGCAACGGATGCAGAGAACATCCGGCTGACGGAAGGTCCTGCGCCCTATCTGAATATCACCCTCAGTGCGGCTGTACAGGAGTTAGGGGAAAGTGTCGTTATCGCCTATGGTACTGTTAAAAAACGTGACCTGACGGGCTCCGTTGTCTCTATCAAAGAAGCTGATATTACAGCAACGCCTGTCAATAATGCCATGGAAGCATTGCAGGGTAAAGTAGCCGGCATGGATATCATGCGGGGATCCGGAGCTGTTGGTACCAACGTCAATATTCTGTTGCGTGGCAGCCGCTCTATTATGGCGATAACAGCCCTCTTTTTATCGTAGACGGTATTCAAAGCAGTTACGACCAGATCAACCCGTCCGACATTGCTTCTATCGACGTATTAAAGACGCTTCCTCTACCGCTATTTACGGCTCCGCCGGATCCAATGGCGTCGTGATCATCACCACAAAAAAAGGGAAGGCTGGTAAGTCTTCCGTCAACCTCGATGTATTCTACGGCCTCTCGGCAGCCCGCATTTCTTTCATGGTATGACAGGTGATGAATACACCAGGTACCGGAAAGAAATATACCGCACCATCAATGGAGAATATCCGCAGGATATGTCGCAGATCTTCACCACCGAACCGGTACTGGATGCCTACAATAAAGGCAAATGGATTGATTGGGTCGGATTGATCACCGATAACACTGCTACGCAACAGAAATACCACCTCTCCCTTTCCGATGGTACTGGTAAGACCAAAGTCTACACTCTTTTACTTATACAAGGAAGAAGGTATCCTCAGTAATGAAAACCTGAACCGGTATGCATTGCGTATGAACCTCGACCGCGACATGGCCAGCTGGATGAAAGTCGGTACCAATATCAATCTCAACTATTCCATCCAGAACGCAAGGGGAAAAAA
>NZ_VOHS01000031.1 GCF_007896845.1 Chitinophaga pinensis
ATAAATCCTGCGTGGCTTTGTATCAGCATTTCAGCGATACCTGCTGTTGCACCGAAGTTACCGTCGATAACATATTCTGGTAAACGCCGCCACCTGCACCATAGTTGATATCAGTTCTGGCTGTTGGTTGAGCAATTCTTTCAGCAATTTGAAGGAGCGGTTGCCATCCTGTAATCTCGCCAGAACAGCAGCTTATAAGCGATTGTCCAGCTGGGACCGTCATCTCCTCTTACTTCCAGCGTTTTCTTTGCTGCTGCTGCCAGATCAGGCGTATTTTCTGCGCTGATCAGCGAAGCAGGATACAATCCCCAGAGATGTGAAATATGTCGTGCTGTGGTTCTGTTTCTTTATAGTCTTCCAGCCACTCCATGATCCTGCCATCCGGCGCAATTACTCCGGGAGGTGGTAACAACGTTACTTTTTGTTGCAGCTCTTTTTTGAAATCAGCATCAAGTCCCAGTTCGGTAGCGGCGGTGATAACATTGTTGAACAGATCACGTACGATCTGGTTGTCAATCGTAGCGCCAATACAGATGCTGGCATGTTTGCCATTGGGCAGATAGAATGCATTTTCAGGTGAGGAAGAAGGTGACATCACCAACCAGCCGGTTTTCTCATCTTTTATCAGCAGACTGTTATAAAACTCCGCAGATCCTTTTAATACAGGATAGATGTCTGCGAGGTACTTTTTATCATTGGTAAATGCGTAGTGCTCCCAAAGGTTGTTACACAGCCAGCCGGAGCCAGACTTCGTAGCACCCCATGAGGCGCTTTCTCCGGGTTCGGTGAAGCCCCATACATTCGTAATAACATGCGCCACCCATCCCGGTGCATTGTAATAAGCTTTTGCGGTACGCTGACCGGGTTCCACCAGTCCTTTTACGAGATCTGCCAGTGGCAGATTCAATTCAGACAGATTCGATACTTCCACCGGCCAGTGATTCATCTGTACATTCACGTCAAGATGGTAATCACCGTTCCACGGAGTATGCACCTGATTGCCCACAAGCCTTGTAAGTTTGGAGGCAACAGGCCTTTTCTGGTGCTGCAGATAGTCAGATAACGTCCAAACTGATAGAACAGGACCGGCAACTCATTGTCTGCAGCAGCATTGTTATAAAATGCGGCCAGCCTTTTATCAGTTGTCAGCGCCCCGGCAGTACCTTTACCCAGATCTACCTGTACTCTGTTAAACAGTTTCGTATAATTACGGATATGCGCCTGTTGCTGTGCTTCATATGGCTTTTTTACAGCTGATGACAACACAGTGCTGATCTGTTTCCTGAAATCATTTTGATGGAAATCAGTACCGGCTGCCACATAGAGGATCACCTCTGTCGCATTTTTGATGACCAGCGCATGTTCTTCTGTAGTGATTGTACCACCTTTCAGTTGTGCTTTTACATTCGCCTGATATTGCATGCCTTTTGCATCATTACCACTGTCCAGCTGACCGTACAACAGCAGTTCGCCGTTTTCTGTGCGGGTAGCAGCTTTTTCCGGACGACTCATCGTGATACGTAAATTCAACTTGCCGGCCTGACTGGCAGTGAGCCGGATAAAAGAAAGATCATCTCCAAAACTGGTGAAGTACTCCCTGTTATAGGTCACGCTATTTACTTTATAACTACAGGAAGCAATGGCCTGTTGCAGAGATAATTTTCTCTCATAGGCTGTTGGTTCCACTTTGTCCGCCTTGTCATATGAAAACTGTATCTGCAGTTCCCCCAAAGTCTGGTAACAGCCAAAAGGAACGTCGCCGGAGCCTTTACCTGTGCAGATAAAGTCTTTATCCATTAATGACTGCGCCTCATCATTACGACCCGCTTTCAGCAGTTCCTGTATCTTGGGCAACTGCTTATAAGCCTCATAATTATTGGCATCCTGTGGTGCACCTGACCATAAGGTGATGTCGTTCAGTACCACTTTTTCTGTCTGAATGCCACCATCCGGCATCATTCCCAAACGTCCATTGCCCAGTGGCAATGTTTCTTCCCATACGGCCGCCGGTTTGTCATATTTCAGCGTAAGTGAACTTTGCTGCGCTTTACAAAGGGCAGCAGGCATCATCATGACAATAGCGGTAATAACGTGTTTCTTTAAGATCTTCATCAGTTTATTATGCTTATTCTTTGTTCCAGAAGGTAATTTCCGACAGGTTCACATAACTTGTCTCTCCGTTGGCATTATGGAGGAACCTGATACGGATATAACGTACAGGCGGAGGATTGTCAATCAGGTTGGTTTTGTAGGCATTGTTGCCATTGTCTGTTCTGATCACTTCTTTTAATAATGTCCAGCCTTTATTGATCATCGCATCTTTCCAGCCTGCGTCATTCGGATTCATTTCAGGGATGGTATTGTTGAGATCAGCGATCCCCCATACTTCGAATTGATCAGGATTGTTACAGCAGTCTCTGCCTGTTTCCTCGATCACGCCAAGATTGTTGTATACCTTTCCCATATCAAAGCTGAGTGTTCTCGGCAATGAGCCGTTTCCATCCGCATGGAAGATATTCGGATATCCCTGCGGACCAACGGAACCATCCCATAATCTGCTGACTCTGGTATCTGACTGATAGATACCCATATCTCCCCACATGTCGCGTTCCTGAAACAGACTCTTGTCGCATTGCACCAGCCTGTATATATCAGGGAAAGTGTCAGCACGCAATGTATAGAATGTATCCAGTGCATTTGACACAGGAATATAGGAAGATTGATACAGAACAGGAGTACCAAATTTATAGTCGGTCAGTGTGAGCATATCGTCGGCCGGTGCCAGTGATTTGCTGACTTCCTGATTCTGCTGATTGGTATACTTCAATGTTGTGCTGATATTGATCGTATCAGGTGCAACAAAACGGAGTGTTACTGAATTGTCTTCATTAACAGTAAAAGGATTATCAGCGTCTGTCAGTCTGTTATTGAGTGTCGCAGTATATACAGATCCATACACTCTGGCATTGCTGATCTCCGTGGCTACGGAACGATTTCCTTTTGCATCATAAGAATAGACTGTAAAAGAATATACATATTCTGACAGACCGGGGATCGTGCATTTTACCGTGTCTGTTGTGTTGTGTGTCGATGCTGCAATGTTGAGCGAGTCAGCGCCATTGTTCCAGAAAACCCTGTATTGCACAATACTCTGATCAGGGCTTGGCTGCCATATCAACTGTATTCTTCCATTACCGGGCATGGCTTGTGGATTGGCCACTTTACCGGGATACACTAATTCTTCCCCATTCAGAAATTCACGGTAGTCCGTAGGTTTCTTGCTGCATCCGAGGACGGTGAGTAAACCGCCGAGCAGACATATGTTAGCTATTTTATATCGTTTCATTGTTTGCTTTTTTGAAGGTTATCTCGGATCGCCCCAGAATGACAGTTCGGTAACGTTGAAGAAATTGTTGGTCTGCGCCATATTGGAAACACACTCAAAACGCAGATATCTCACCTTTGGCAGAGTCAGGGAGAAATTGTAGCTGAACCCTGCATTCCAGAACAGCAGATCTGCATTGGTGTACTGTGGGTTCGGTAATCCGGATGGTTTATCCGGCGCTGTAAAGAAGCCCATATTGATCCAGCCTTTTGGCGTCATTCCTCCTACTGGTGGAAGGTGATTTTCATCCGGCATTGTTTCATCTTCCGGACTGTCCTCTCGTCCCCATAACACCCATGTCCTTGGCGCACCGGCCTGCCATAACCATGTACCACTTCCATCAATACCTCTGTTCCAGATAGTATACCGGCTCAGTCTTGCAGCTTTACCCATGTCAAATGTGATCACTGCCGGCCATACCAATGGTTGTATCGGTTGTTCGGTATGATATCCCGGAGATCCCGTATTGTTATTCCAGAGATTTTCTATTGACCATCCAAAGCCTGTTCTGGCGTCTGTACCCAGCTGATAGCTACGGAACTGTGATTTATCCATTTGCGCCTCATAAACAGGCGTAATAGTGGAAAGGAGCGTGTCTGAGATGTTGCCCCACTGGTCGGTCACATATACACCGAATTTCTGTGGAATGGTATCATATCCGTGCAGACTGAATGAGATAGTATCCTTATCCGTATAGTTCTGCGCAATGATCTGATACTTGTTGGTCTGATCCGGGGCAATAACAATGATCCCCAGATTAGCTTTCGCCTTGTTGATCGCGTCTATCTGTACACCGCCGAAGTCCTGACGCATCGTTACGGTAGGACGGGACAGCAGATAGGGTGGCGTATCGGGATGTACTTTGACACTCACCGGTTCTGATGATACCTGTGCCCGGCTTACTACGCGTAATTCTACGTCATAGTCCTGACTCTTTGCAAAACCACTTACGGTAACGCTGTCGGAATAATAAGAGGACTTGGTTTCCCTGCTTGTCTTATCATTGATCTTGTAAGTAGCCTGTACATAAAGGATGTTGGAAGACTTAGGCAACGTATAAGTAATATAGGCGCCTCCATTAAAGTTCACCACCTTTACATCTTTGACAGGATCCGGTTTGGTCATGTCTGTAGATACGATTTCGTTGTAACCGTCAATCTCCTTACAGGAGAAAGGCAGTAAGCCTGATATAAAGAATAACAGCAGCAGCTGTTGTATATGACGCATTTTAAATTTCATACCGTGAATGTTGTGTTGATCAATAGATGCGACGCTTTACCAGTAAAGGGTCTGTACCAGATTCGGATTCGTGAGCAGGTCATAGTCCTGAATAGGATAGAGATAGTTCCGCACACCGAAAACGGTCTGCTGTGCAATTCTCAGCTGATAGTAACCTTCGGTTGTTCTGTTGAACACATTCCATCCCTGTAATGGTGTACTCAGTACATTCTGTAACTCTTTCCATCTGCGTAAATCCCATCCTGCCTGACCTTCGAAGGCTGTTTCAATTCTTCTTTCCTGATGAATAATTGCACGTAATCCGTCTTTGGTATTATACTTATTCGGACTGGTTGAGTATTGGGACCATGATTCCGCTACTCCTTTCAAACCCGCTCTTTCTCTTACTTTGTCGATCCACAGGAAAGCATCAGCACCCGGTCCGTTTACTTCATTCAGACATTCTGCATACAGCAGCCACAGACTGGTCAGGCGCATGAATGGCCATGAATAGTTCTGTTGTACGCTTGTTTGTCCGAAGGTAGTCTGATAAGGTACCAGTTTCTTCGCCCAGTAACCCGTCGCGTTATAACGCAGCTGATCAGGAGGTGCAGCGAATCCGTTCACCGCATTGACGAAGTTCGGATTGTTATCATCGAGATTGCCGGAACCAAACCATACGCTTCCATCAAATGCAACATCTGCATAATAACGGGGCTCACGGTTAAAGTTGCCTTTTACAGTGGTATATCCTTTTTTGATATAATAGGCATGTGAATCGTCGCCCACCTGTAGTTTGTAACGGTTCTTATAATCCCATGTTCTGTCTTCGCTGATCGGTACACCGTTTTTACTGTAGAAGAGCTCTGACTGACCAATCGGTACAGAGAAGTTCGAATACACCGCAAACACATTCGCAGCTGCATCTGCAGTGACTCTCGGAGAGGCCATGTACTGCCAGCCAAACTGTGGATTGAGTGTCCATACCTGTTCAGGATTCCAGCTATCTACAAAGGCGCCTTGTATAGTCAGCAACCTGCGTGTTTCATCCGACATATGCACAATACCTCCGCTCAGTCTCAGCTGATACAAATTGGCGCCCGCAGCAGTTGCTGCATCAATCGCATCCTTACAGGCTGCCATTGCCAGTTGCCATTTGCTCTCGTCATAAGCTGCTGAAAACAGCTGCGTACCGTCTTTTCTCTTCATCGCTACATAGTCACGGTTACCATTGAATAATGGACTTGCAGCGGTTGCCAGTACTTCTGCTTTTACAGCTTTTGCTATTGTTGCACTGATACGACCCTGTTCGGCAGCCAGATTCTGTATCACCGGCGGAAGATCTACGATCGCTTCATCCAGTAAGCGTACTACATAACTGAAGCAGGAGTCTACAGGTTGTTGTTTTATTCTTACATCGTCTATCGAAGCATTGACAGGTAAATTGACATCCACGATAGGAATGGGGCCATACATTCTGATCAGCCAGTAGTGAAAATAGGCTTTCAGAAATTTGGCTTCAGCAGCCCATCTCTTACGTTGAAACTCGGGCAGATCAAGTGGTATGTGTACGTTCTCCAGAAAGATATTACACTTACGGATGGCCTGCCACATGTTCAGTCCCATGTTATAACCATCCCAATAGTTTAAAAGAGGATTGGCGCTGTTCTGTATTCCACGCAGAATACTGAAACCGGCGTCTCCACCGCCACCACCTAATGTGGTCTGATCCTGTAATGGATAAGGGAACATGACTTCACCCGAAGTGGTAAAGCCGGCGTTACGACGTATATCTGTAAGTGCCTGCATAGTGGCATAACAGCCAAACAGGTAAGCCTGGGTTTCATTCGCGTTAGCAAATGCACTTTCCAGCGTAGCAACATCGTCAGGTACTACGTCCAGATATTTGTTACAGGACGATAGCAGACATATAGATAAGGCTGTGCTGATGAATATTTTTATGATGGTTTGCATCTGCAATCATTTATAAGTTGACATTGATACCAAAGTTGAACACCTTCTGGATAGGATAAGCGAATCCCTGTCCGGCCTGTTCAGGATCCCACAGTTTGAAGCTGCTGAATGTGAAAAGATTCAGACCGCTGAAGTAAAGACGCATATTTCTGATATGCATTTTTCTGGCAAAGTCCTTAGGGATAGTATATCCGATCTCCAGTGATTTCAGTCGCATGAAACTACCATCTCTCAGCCACCATGTGCTCTGCTGCTGGTTGTTCAGGATGTCAGTGGTGGAAAGGCGTGGCCACAGCGCATAAAGATTTTGTTTTTCTTCTGACCAGTGGTCATCAGCATACGCCTGAAGGATCTGTGCATTATTGATAAATGGTGCAGTACCATATTTACCCCAATATCTGTCATCCTCTGAGGTTGCATTGATGAAGAAAGATTCTCTTGCAAGACCCTGGAAGAAAGCATTCAGGTCAAAGTTTTTATAACCAAATGAAAAACCGAAACCATAGATGATCTGCGGAGTAGTGGGCAGACCAATAGGCACCTGATCGTCCTGATTGATAATACCATCTTTATTCACATCCCTGTATTTGATATCACCACCGATAGGTAATGGGGAAGAACCAAACAACTGAGTAGGAGAGTTTGCCGCTTCTTTGTCATCTACAAACAGTCGCTCTGCGATATAACCGAATGGCTGGTTGATCGGACGACCGGTCTGGAAGCGATAATCATACTTGTATTGCGGTTCTTCGTAGCGGCCGTACTTATTCGCAGTAGCGGTAAAGTTAGCCAGTACAGATACCCAGAAGTTTTTGTTGATAGTTTGTTTATAGTTGATATTCAGATCCAGACCTTTTGCATAAGCAGTACCCACGTTGGATTTAACTGCTGCTTCCAGACCATTGGTAACAGGAATATAACCACGTTGCTGCAGGATATTATACCTGTATTCATGATAGATCTCTGCCGTAACATTCAGTTTGTCAACGAATGTCATTTCTGCGGCAAGGTTTGTTTTGCGGGCCGTTTCCCATGTTACACCCGGATTAGGATAGTTGCGGATAGTAGTACCGTACAGTTTCACACTGTTGTTGGTGCCGAATACCGCAGAAGGTCCATTAACATCATCCGGTTTAACATTGGACAGATAATAGAAACGGGTGTTGTCGATATTGTCATTTCCGACAAGACCATAGCTACCTCTCAGTTTAAATCTGGTCAATACATTGGAGATCGGTCCTTTCCAGAACTTTTCGTTTGACACTACCCAGCCTGCACCGATCGTCGGGAAGAATCCCCAGCGATTCTGCATAGAGAAACGTTCAGAACCATTGTACCCGAAGTTGAATTCAAGGAAATATTTCGTGGCATAAGAATAGGTCGCTCTGCCTGCGAGTCCGAGGTTACGGTATGGCAGTGAATATTGTAATGATGGTTGGTTTGTCTCCGGATCATTTGCATCCGCATTCAGCTTCTGCTGACGGGTAGCAATGATGGCGCTACTGATATTATGTTTGCCGAAAGCACGAGCGTAATCGATTGAGCCCTGCAAGTAAAGAAAAGTGTTTACATCCTTGTTACCAGGGTAGTAGCTAAGAAATTCCTGTGCAGATCCTGGTTGATTGTTCAGCCATGTCAGTGAATAAGTATTGCTGGGCTGGTCGTAGTTAGCTACATCATAGTAGAAAGGCAGGTAAGATCTGGTCAGATCAAAATATGCGTAACGGTTGGTACTGAATAAGCCATGGAAGGCCAGTCCTTCGGTGATAAAGTTGAAGTTCTGATTAAGCTCGAACTGTGCAGACAATCTTGATTCTGAAAAGCTTTTATAACCATACATCAGCGAAGCATATGGATTGGATTGCAATCCGCCGGAAGTAGTTAGTGAATTACCAAACAGGATATGTTTGGTCAGGAGGTTGGCACTATCTGCCGGGAAATAGGCTGGAAATGCTACCGGACTGGTATGCAGTGCTCTGTCATACATATCACTTGCCAGACCGGAACGGTCGCCGGTAATAGGACCGGTGTATTCGTTGAAATTACCCCATAGACGAACAACTGCTTCAGTGGTTTTTGTCAATTTTACATTCACATTGGAACGAAGCTGATAGTTTTCAAACTTCATGGAAGAGTTAAAATTGTTCACCGGATTTACCTGCAGGATTCCATTATCCCTGTCATAAGAACCTGCGATATAATATCTCGCTGCGTCTGTTCCCCCTTGTACGCTGAAATTCGCACGCTGTGTGGTTGTCTGATCTTTGAAAAGTGTTTTCATCCAGTCTACTGCCGGATATACATATGGATTGTGGCCGGGTGCCTTGTCCATAGTCGCCTGTGTATTGATGATGTCATTCGGTGTATAGAGCGGAGTGGCCAGTGGATTTCTGGTAGTCAGCGCTTCGTTATACAGTCGCATGTAAGTCACCGGATCTGCCAGTTTAACCGTCTGTGTAGGACGTGAAATAGAGCGCTCATAACGGACATTCACATTGGCTTTACCTGCTTTACCTTCTTTGGTGGTTACAAGGATCACACCGTTTGCACCTCTTGCGCCATACAGCGCAGCAGCACTGGCATCTTTCAGGATGGAGAAGCTGGCGATGTCATCTACCTGCAGACGGGCAAGGTCGTTGGCACTCAGTTCGATGTTGTCCACAAGGATCAGCGGACTTGCACTGTAACCGAAAGTGGTCACCCCACGGATAAAGAAGTTGGAGTTGTCCAGACCGGGCTGGCCTCCGCGTTGAAAAGCAACCATACCCGCAATCTGTCCTGCCATCGCATTTGTCAGGTTGCTGGATGGAATTTTCAATGCACCGGGATCGATCGATGTAACAGATCCCACAACTGCTTCTTTTCTCTGTTTACGAC
Source organism: Chitinophaga pinensis (assembly GCF_007896845.1). Classification (GTDB taxonomy): domain Bacteria; phylum Bacteroidota; class Bacteroidia; order Chitinophagales; family Chitinophagaceae; genus Chitinophaga; species Chitinophaga pinensis_C. The sequence continues at coordinate 9,455 of NZ_VOHS01000031.1, forward strand.
CATAAGCAACCACCACCACTTCTTCCGCTTTGAATGTGGTCGGCTTTAACACAAGGTTGATTACTTTGGTAGAATTACTAACGCTGATAAACTGTTGTTCAAAACCTACGAAGGAAAACCGGAGCATTGTACCCGGTTCAACATCAAGGATGAACTTTCCAGTCTGGTTGGTCGATGTAGCGACGTTTTTTTTGTTTTCCGCAACAATGTTCACTCCTTCGAGTTTTGCGCCTGACGAATCGGTAATCGTACCGGTGACGGTGATTTTGGCCGGCTGTTGTGCAAATGCGTTGTAGGCAAAGAACGTGGAAAACAGCGTTAATAGGTATACGTGTTTTAGCGCCCCGGGTAACCGGGACATGGAGAGGATACGTGGCATAAACCAGCTTTTTGGGAAATTGTGTTAGTGAAAAATGCTATTTCATAAATGGAATTATCTGGCAAATCTATTTCATCACCTTTGCGGTGTAAATAGTTAATTCGTCTATTTTGATGAATTATTCCACGATTATTCGTCGGGAATAAGTATTTTTCAGTTACAAGAAACATCAAAACAACAATCACGTTATGGGGACTTTGAAGAGAAGGGACGGCTTCGAAGGAGAACAGTTAATAAGTCTCCCCGAGGCAGTCTGGAAAAACGCAATCAAAATCAATCCTGTATTGGGCCAGCTGTATATTACCCATATCGGTTATTTTCCTAAAGCCGCCTTTCATTATAGAGACAGAGAGAAAGGCTGTGTTGATAATATACTGATCTACTGTACGCATGGTAAAGGCTGGTACTCAATAGACGACAGGACATTCAAGGTCGGCATGAACGAATACGTCATCATCCCTGCAACGGAGCTTCCTTTACGCTATGGATCCGATGATGAAAACCCATGGACCATTTACTGGGTGCACTTTACAGGGAAAGACATGGCCGCATTTAATCAGGGGTTCAATATCGGTTTATATGACGGACCAAGGCATATTCACAGAAATGAAAAAGGCATTCAGCTGTGGAACACTATGTTTCAATGCCTGAAAATGGGATTCGGAAAAGACAATCTTGGCAAGGCAAACCTGCATCTGTACCACTTTCTGGCTACTTTCCTGTTTCCGGATAAAACACTCCGCGAGCGACAGCAAAGCCGCGACAGGATCAATGAAACAATCATTTACATGCAGCAACATCTCACTGCTGTACTGACAGTAGAAGAGCTTGCACAGCTGGTAGAACTGTCTCCGTCTCATTTTTCCACGCTGTTCAAAAAGACGACCGGCATGTCACCGCTGAACTATTTTATCCACCTGAAACTGCAACAGGCCTGCCTCTTGCTATACACGACAGATATGAAAATCAAGCAGGTCGGTGTAGCAATAGGTTATGATGACCCTTACCATTTTTCAAGACTGTTCAAGAAGAGTATGCACGTCAGTCCGGAACACTACCGGGGCATGCGCAGAAAGGATCACGGAGGGATGGATTGTCTCGTGTTGTGATATATATTATTATACAGGCACCAGATTTTTTGACGCAGATATTTTTTTAACACATTTGCATATTTTTTTCACTGGTCTATTGAAGGGCAAGACCAGCAATGGTTTCAGCGAAGATGAAAAAGCGGCTGGTATGGTGCTCTACCAGACCAGCGACGGGAGTGCTGTGATTGTTTACCAATTTAGTTTTATTTTGGCCGATGGAATCGCCGGCGCATTTCCGGCAATGATAAAACTAACAGGTATGAATATGAAAAGGCTTTTCCTCGGTATGACATTTTTCCTGAGTCTGGTATGCTCAGATATTTTCGCACAGCAAACAAAACCAGCCAGACAGTTGCGTGAAGGCACACATAATTTTACGCTGCAATGGATCAGCTGGGATAAACCCGGTAAAGTGCAGATAAAGAAACAGCAGGATGGTACATTTACCGTGAAAGGAGAACAACGTGGAAATGATGGTGACTTCGTTACGATCGATGGTACACTCACTGTCGTCACTTTCGCAGAAATGACATTCACCGGTAAGATACAGACCAGATATGCCAATATTAACAAGGGAGAGGTATGTGATAAAACAGGTACTTATCACTTCCTCGCAAAAGGTGCAAGAAAATATTGGCGCCTGCAGGAAATGGATAACTGTGAAGGAAATAATGTGGTAGATTATGTAGATATCTACTTTTAATATTTAAATGAAATAATAAATGCGCTGTTTGCAGATAAATGCAGGCAGCGCTTTTTTATTCCTGCCTGCAACCATGATACATCAGACTGTTGTATTTTTAGCAAATAAAGTATCCGGTATCGTAGAGATGTGTATCATACAGTACTCATCCTATACTCATCCTACCTTAATGCTACGTTATTAACGTAGCATTAAGGTAGGATGAGTATAGGATGAAGCAGATCACATCTGAAAGAAAGCATTCCGATTACAAAACGCGCCGTTTTCAGCTGCCGGTATGTATAAAAGTTTAGTAATTAACCCCTGATGACACGTTCTAAGACTTAATAAAAACCTAACATTAAAACCCGCGCCCGCCCCTTAGCTTTGTGCCAATGGCACGCCAGTCTTTCGATGATAACTACTACCTGCAATTATTCATCTCCGGCAGCGAAGATGCATTTGATGCTATCTTCAAACGTTATTATGAAGGATTATTGCAGTTTGCCAAGGTACTTCTGCCATACCCCACAGATGAAGCAGAAGACATTGTAGCTGAAATGTTCTGTACCTTATGGCATAACCGTCGGCAAATAGACATTTCCACCACTTTAAGCGCTTATTTGTACGTCTCTGTAAGAAACAGGGTGTTTGACTATTACCGTAAGCGTAAGACGATTTTTAACCTCCCGGAAGAAGCACTGGCAGATACCCCGGATGCTGGTTATCAACAACCTGATCATCAGCTGATGTATAAAGATATTACCTCACAAATACAGTCGCTTGTCGCTCAGTTACCACCCCAGATGCGGCTTGTATTCAAGATGCACAGATATGAAGGATTCAGCTATGATGAGATTGCGGGTCTATTAAATATATCTCTGAATTCCGTTAAGACACACATGTTCCGCGCACTCAAATTCCTCAAAGCAGCCTACCCAATGTTACCAATATGTTAACTCGTTTTTTGCTGTCACGAACAGGATCAATCTTATCGTCCTTGTCTTTGTAAACGGAAAAATATTGGAACAGCAGGAGCTTTATTTACTGATCACAAAGCATTTTAACGAACAGACCGCCCCATGGGAAGAAGATTTTTTGGCTGATTGGCTGGTGAGCGCAGAAGAGAACAGACAAACCTACAGCGCACTGAAAGACATATGGCAAAGCAGCTATCAGCAACATGATGAAGTATTGGTCAATGCAGCACTGCAGGATGTGAAACAACGCATCAGCAGACGTCCGCAATCACGACTGATCACTATTATTAATCAATACCGTACACAGATCGCGGCCGCAGCTGTTGTAGCAGGTATTATAATAAGCAGTGTACTTTATCTGCGCCATAACGGAGATGGTAACGCTATCGCCTATATGGAAAAGAAGAGCTTACCCGGTCAGGTGCTGAAAGTGACAATGCCAGACAGTACAGTCGTGCACCTCGCTCCACAAAGTAGTATCCGTTATGCACCCGATTTCGGAAAGGGTGATAGAAAAATCATTCTGGAAGGTGAGGCATTTTTCGATGTCAGCAAAGACGCACATCATCCTTTTACCGTACAGGCAGGTCAATTGTCAGTACAGGTATTGGGTACGCGTTTCAATGTCGCACACTATAAAGGTGCAGACAGCGCTGCCGTATCACTGGTAGACGGAAAGGTACAGGTGAGTGTTCCCGCTCAGCCAAAACCGTATGAACTACAGCCAGGACAGGAATTGTATTATGACAGTCACGCGCAGCATGCTTACACCAGAACGTATGATGTGGAATCTGTAACCGGTTGGACGTCCCGTTTACTCGTATTCCGCAACGAAACACTGGCAGTAGTAGCCCGCAGACTGGAGCAATTGTATGATGTCGAGATCACCTTCGCAGACCCGGCTATGGCTAATTACAAGCTTTTTGCAAAGTTTAGTGACAAGCCACTCAATTACATTCTGAACGTGATCAAAGCAACGGACAATCTTGATTACACCATTGACGGAAAAAAGATCCGATTTACCAACAACAACGCCTATCAATCACGCTAAATGCATGAATTTATGTTTCCTTTTTACCAACATCTGAGTACCGCACGCAGTAAGGTAGTTTTATGCCTGTTGCTTTGCTGTGTGTTTTCATTGCCATTTACAACCGTAAAGGCAGGAATGCGCGCGGACCTGCACAAGGTGCCCTGCTCCCTGACCGTACATAATAAACCATTGGAAGAAGTGTTCGAATTGATCGAACAACAAACGCATTACGCCATCATCTGTGTGGACCAGTCCGGACTGATGGAGAAAAAAGTAAATCTGACCGCAAGAAATACAACGCTGGAAAACGTATTACAGCAACTCGCAGGACAGGTCGCATTTAACTACAAGTGTCTGGATAATAACATCATTGTAAAAGCAGGTACTGTGAATGCCCCGGGAGATCCCGCTGAAAAAACCATTTCCGGTAAAGTAACGGATGCTAAAAAGCAAGCCTTGCCCGGCGTATCTATCATGGTAAAAGGTACCAAACGTGGTACGATCTCCACTGATAATGGTGACTTCCAGATCAAAGCAAATGAAGGAGAAGTGTTACAGTTCTTTTTCACGGGCTTTCAACCTTATCAGCTGACTGTTGGTAAAGGTGAAACATATCAGGTAACCCTGCTGGACGATGAGAAGAAACTCTCCGAAGTACTGGTAACCGCACTCGGTATCAAAAAGGAAAAAGCAAAAGTTGGTTATTCTGCACAGGAAGTAAAAGGTGCTGACCTCGTAAAGGCGCGTGAGCCGAACGTGATCAGTTCACTGACAGGTCGCGTGGCGGGTCTGACCATCAGAAATACCACTGACCTCTTTCAGGATCCGGGTATTTCCCTCCGTGGTGCAAAACCATTGATCGTTATAGATGGTATCCCTGATCAGTCAGCGGATCTTTATAAGATCAATGCAGATGATATCGAAAGTATGACCGTACTGAAAGGTGCTTCTGCTTCCGCATTATACGGTTCTATAGGCTACAACGGCGCTATCATGATCACTACCAAAAGAAGTGGTTCTAAAGACCTGAGCGTTGATTTTAACTCTTCTACACAATTCCAGACCAGCTTTATCCGCATCCCTAAAGTGCAGACCACTTATGGTAACGGTTTCAAAGGTGAATATCAATATATAGACGGTTCCGGTAGCGGTCCTGAAGGTTTCGGCTGGATATGGGGCCCTAAACTGGACCAGCGTGATCCTTCCACACCAAGTGGTTATTATGAAACACCACAGTTCAACAGCCCTGTTGACCCTACAACCGGTAAACTGGTACCATTGCCTTTCCTGTCCCGTGGTAAAGACAATGTGAAGAATTTCTTCAGAACAGGTGTTATCACCAGCAATAACATCAGCTTCACAAAATCAGGCGACAACGGTACTTTCAGGGCTTCTGCTTCTCATATCTACCAGCAGGGTATCGTACCCAATACAGACCTGAAGAACACTTCCTTCAATATGGCAGGTAATTACAACCTGACAAAGAACTTCAGCATTAACGGTCGTGTGAGCTACAACAAAGAATATACACATAATTTTCCGGAGACAGGTTATGGCCCTACCAACTACCTGTACAACCTGATCCTGTGGACAGGGCCGGATATTGATGTGCGTGACCTGCGTAACTATTGGGTACCGGGTAAAGAAGGTATACAACAGCGTCATTACAATATTTCTTATTATAACAACCCTTATTTTCAGGCATATGAATACCTCAGAGGATATGATAAGAATAACACTTTTGGTTCTGTGGATCTGGATTATAAGATCAGTCCTTCTTTCAGTGCGAAATTCCGTACAGGTATTAACCAGTACAGCCTGAACCGTAATTATAACGAGCCTAAAAGCTATATCGGGTATGGTAATAAATCAAGAGGTCAGTATACAATTACCTCCGACACTTATTTCGATGTGGTGTCTGATCTGATCGTAGATTATAACCATACCTTCAGCGAACACTTCAAGGTGCATGCACAGGCAGGTGGCTCCAACTATTACCGTAATTTCAAATCAGTATCCAACAATACAGATGGCCTGACCATTCCAGGTCTGTACAATCTTGGTAACTCTGCGAATGCGGTACAATCTGCCAACTCGTTGGAAGAACGAAGAACGGCGAGTGTATATGGTATTGTTGACGTAGAACTGTACAATGCGATCTATCTCTCCCTCACAGGACGTAATGACAAGATCTCAAGATTACCTGTTGAGAACAATAGTTTCTTTTATCCTTCCTTATCCGGTTCGGTAGTGATCTCTCAGCTGACGCGTTTACCTGAATGGTTCTCTTTCCTGAAAGCGAGAGGTGCTGTATCCCGTGTATCCAGCGGGGAACTGACTGAAGGTTATACCTATGGTTACCTGCCCTCCTATGATAAGGGTACTATCTGGGACGGCGTACCCGGTTTGAAATATAAAGATGTTATCAGAAATACATCCCTGCGCCCGCAGACTTCCGATAGCTGGGAAGCTGGTGTTGATGCTAAGTTTTTCGGTAACAGATTGGGTTTTGAATTAACTTATTTCCAGACCAAAGACTATAATAATATCCTGAGCATTCCGGTATCTCTGGGTAGCGGTTTTGCCAGCAGACTGAAAAATGGGCACGTTTATCAGCGTAGAGGGATTGAACTCGTAACAACGGCAACGCCAATCCGTAAAGATAAAGTCAGATGGGATGTGATGCTGAACCTGAGCACTTATCATCGTTATCTGAAAGAAATTACGGATGGCACTAAACTCGGTTATCTGAAGGCAAATGACAGAACAGACAGGATCTTCGCTACAGTTTATCAGAAAGATCCTTCCGGTAACATCATTTACAGAGCGGATGGATTCCCATTGGAAGATAATATTCAGCGTTATATTGGTAACTCAGATCCGGATCTGATCTATGGTCTGGAGAACAGTTTCTCATATGGCAATTTCAGCCTGCGTTTCCTCGTAGATGGTCGCCTCGGTGGATTAATGTATTCTACTACCAACCAGAAAATGTGGTGGGGTGGTACACATCCGGGTACCGTTAATCAGTTCAGAGATGATGCCAATGATAATAAATCAACTTTCGTAGGTAAAGGTGTGGTAGTTACTTCAGGTCAGGCCACCTATGACTCAGATGGTAACATCGTGAGTGATGACAGAAAATTTGCACCAAATACACAAGGTGTGAACTATATCGACTACATGACCAATACCAGCAATGGTGCAGATGTGAACTATAACTATTATTCACAGAGCTTCCTGAAACTGAGAGAACTTACACTTACGTACAGAGTGCCATCCAAATGGCTGAAGGGACGTGTGTTCCGCGCTGCAGATATCTCTGCTGTAGGCCGCAACCTGCTGTTGTTCACCAAAATGCCGAACGTTGATCCGGATTCAGGTGTGGATAACTTACAGACGCCTTCTACAAGAAGCATGGGTGTGAACCTTAACCTTAAATTCTAATGTCAGCAACAATGAGAAAAATATTCAACATAGCAGCCGCCCTGCTGATTGTAGCAACAGGTTGTAAGAAATTCGAAGATTTTCAGACGGATCCTAACAAGCCTACAGTATCTACTCCGGATCTGTTGCTGAGTACTGTGATACAGGATGCATTTCAATCCACTACGCTGGGCGCTACACTGGCTACCAGACAGATGGTGTTTGTGAACAGCGTATCTAATGAGCAGTATTATGGCTGGACACGCGCAGGCTTTGATACTTATAACGACCTGCGTCAGGTAGTGAAAATGGAAGAAGAAGCTAACAGAATGGATAAGCCGGAATATATTCCTCTGGTAAAATTCTTTAAGGCTTATTACTTTCTGAAGCTGACAAATACTTTTGGTGATATTCCTTATTCAGATGCATTGAAAGGAGAGAGCGGTGGATTGTCACCAGTGTATGATAAACAACAGAATATCTTTGTATCCATACTGGATGATCTGAAAGCAGCCAATGCACTGATCACCAATACTACTGCAGCAGTACAGGGAGATATCCTGTATGGTGGTACCATGCAGCAATGGAAAAGACTGATCAATACCCTGTCTTTGCGTACACTCATGAGTCTTTCACTGAAAGAGAATAATGCGTCTTTGAATGTGAAGGCAAGATTCGCAGAAATCGTGAACAATCCTGAGACCTATCCACTGATGACAGGTAATGATGATAATGGTGAACTGGTGTTCCATGATGTACTGGGTACCCGTTATCCTACTTACAATGACAATGACCTGCAGACAGCTTACTATATGGATGCAACCTTTGTTGATCTCCTGAAAGGATTGAAAGATCCGCGTTTATTCAGTTTTGCAGAAAAAACACCTGATTCTGCGGCATTGCCGGACAATAATTTTGCAGCTTATGGTGGTGCGAAAGGTAGCGATCCTTTGAATGATAACAGTACGAAAGTACTGGCAGGTGAAGTATCCAAGATCAAATCCCGTTATTTCAACAATCCTGTGAATGAACCAAGTATCGCTATTGGTTATGCAGAACTGCAGTTTATTCTGGCCGAAGGGGTTGTACGCGGATGGATCACCGGTAGTGCAGCTGATTACTATAAGAAAGGTATACAGGCTTCTATGTTGTTTTATGGTATCGCCCAGACTTCTATAGATCAATACCTGACCACAAATCCTTTCCCTGCTGCTGATCAGCTGAAAGCTATCATGACCCAGAAATACATCGCTTCTTTCATGAACAGTGACTGGAACTTCTTCTATGAGCAACGCCGTACCGGTTTACCTGCTTTTGATGTTTCCGGCGGCGGTGTGCTGAACGATAAGAAAGTACCTAAACGCTGGATGTATCCTGTGTCTGAATTACAGAATAACCAGACGAATGTAAATGCAGCTATCAGCAGTCAGTTCTCCGGCAATGATAATATCAACGGAATTATGTGGTTACTGAAAGCAGAATAAGTTGTATTTTATAATTTTAAGTCATGATGAAGAAAATATACCTGGCCTCCTGCTTATGCCTCCTGCTGGGAGGAGCAGCACAGGCACAGCAAAGAGAAAAGAAGGTGGTGTTTGTCATTGCAGATGGTATTCCGGCAGATGTACTGGAAAAACTGCAGACGCCTGCGATTGACCGTATTGTTGATGCGGGCAGGTATACGCGTATGCATGTAGGCGGGGATAAGAATACCTATAACCAGACGCCTACCATATCGGCGGTAGGGTATAATAGTCTGCTGACGGGTACCTGGGTGAACAAACACAATGTGCCTGATAATGACATCACTGATCCTAACTATCATTATTATAACCTTTTCCGCCTGTTTAAAACACAGTATCCGGCAAAGAAGGTCGCGATCTATTCCAGCTGGCTGGACAATCGTACCAAACTGGCGGGAGATGGACTGGCACAGGCCGGAAATGTGCATATCGATCTGCATGCAGATGGTTATGAACTCGATACTGTTCATTTTCCACATGACAGGAAAAGGGACTTTATGCATGCTATTGACGAAAAGGTGATTGATGAGGCAAGCGCCGGTATCAAAAAAGACGCACCATCCCTGTCATGGGTATATCTGGAGTATACCGACGATATGGGACACGGCTATGGTGACAGTCCGGAGTTCTACAAAGCAGTTGAACTGATGGATAAACAGATGGGGCGTCTCTGGGAAGCGATCACCTACAGACAGCAACATTTTAAGGAGGATTGGATGCTGGTAATAACTACCGACCATGGCCGTGATGAAAAGACCGGTCGTGATCACGGCGGACAATCTGCGCGTCAGCGGAGCACATGGATGGTAAGCAGTTATAAGCCTGCCAATGAGTATGCCCGTTATTATGAGCCGGGTATTGTGGATATCATGCCTACTATTGCCCGTTACCTTCATATGGATATTCCGGTAGGTACGGCCCGTGAGATAGACGGTATCCCTATGATCGGTAAAGTAGCGGTAGCGAATGTAAATGCCAATTTCATACAGGAGCAGATCGACCTGAAATGGTCAGCCCTGCAGGATACAGGCAAGGTGAAGATATGGGTGACCACCACAAACAATTTCAAAACGGGAGGTACTGACGAGTACAAATTGCTGGCAACTGTACCCGTACAGGACCGTCATGCGCTGATAAACGTTGGGCAATTGCCGTCCCGCTTTTATAAGATCGTACTGGAAACAGATGCTAATACTGTGAATACGTGGTTAGATCTGGATGCCAAGTCCAGGTAAGTAACGCTCTTTCAGTATCCGCAGATGGTGTAGTTCATGTCCGGGAATGATATAAGCCAGTGTCCGTACAGAGACTGGTTTCCCACTGGCGGTGCCTATCACGGTTTCCTGCTCTTTTTTAAGATTACGTAAGAGGAATATAGTAGATTCCCGTACTACCCTGAATTCATTTGCCAGGTCCTGCAATGTGCGGTCATTGGCAAATGAGTTCGGGACGTAATCGTCCTGTTCAAAGCCGGGTAAGCCCTGTTGTTCTCCACGGGCAAAACACATCAACCGGTAAGCAAATACCCGCTCTGTATCGATCATATGCCCCAAAGTTTCCTTGATCGTCCACTTCCCCGGAGCATACGCATAACTTCCTTTTTCTTCAGGAATCTTCGTAAAGAACGCATACGTACTGTCTTTCAGTTCTTCTGCGATAGCCGGTACTTCCGCATCACCGACACAGTTAAGATAAACTTCCTGGTAGGGTACAAATTCGCCAGGTTGAGGTCTTGAAATCATGGGTGCGATTTTTGCTAATATTAATTAAAATTCCGTGAAAGCGCGAATTCATGACGGCAGAATTGGATATATTTGTAGTAATCGCAATATCCGAGTGAACGATATATCCGGCTGACGTTCCCTATAGTTATTTTAAAACCCGCATTGAATGGCATACATTGGTCTTATTAACCTCTTACTGATTGTTGTAAACATTGCAGTGTCTTACAAAGGACTAAAGGATCGTTCCTTTTTTAACAAGTATTCTTTTGAAGTGGATCGTATCCTGATAGAAAAGGACTACAAACGACTGATTTCCTCCGGTTTCCTGCATGTCAGCTGGATGCACCTGTTTTTCAACATGGTATCACTTTACCTGTTCAGTAGTAGTCTGGAATTAAAGCTGGGGCCTACGGCTTACCTGACTTTATATTTTGCCAGTCTGATTGGCGGTAACCTGCTGTCCCTGCTGATTCACCGGAACCATGGGGACTACAGTGCGGTAGGTGCTTCCGGAGCTGTTTGCGGGGTTATTTTCGCTTCCATCGCCGTGTATCCTGCTATGAAGCTGGGTTTCTTCGGAATACCCTTCTCTATCCCCGGTTGGGCGTATGGCGTGTTATTCGTTTTATACTCCGTTTACGGAATCAAATCTAAGAAAGATAATATAGGACATGAGGCGCACCTTGGTGGTGCATTGATCGGGATGATTGTGGCATTGTGTATGGTACCGGAAGTAATTGCGGAAAATTATCGCACCATACTGTCTATTCTCCTCCCGGGCTCCCTTTTCGTTTATGTGATTGCCCAATGTCCGCATATACTGTTTATCGACAATAAGTATTTTAAAGCGCATGTCGGCGATTATGATCTGGACGACAGGTATCATCTGGAACGTGCCGGTCAGCAGCATGATCTTGATTATCTGCTGGAAAAGATCCATAAACGTGGCATGAAAAGCCTGACCAGAAAGGAGCGGGATATGCTGATGAAATACTCTGAGGAGGTGTGATAAAGCCAGTTCCTGACCTTCGCTTCAAAGACTGCCTGATAGTTTCAGGTATCCATAAAAGAAAAGCGCCTGTATCATATTTTGATACAGGCGCTTTTCTTTTATGGATATTTTAGTGAACAACTACAATTTCTTTTGTGACTACTTTCTTCCCATTACTCAACCTGAGATAATACATGCCGCTTTTCAGTTGAGAAACAGGATACTGAACACTGTTTCCTGCTACCTGCAAAGGTTTCTCTTCAATGAGATGACCCGCGGTGCTGAGAATGGATAAGGCAATTTTTCCCTGCCATCCTTTATCAAACTGTAAAGTAATATGATTGTTGGCAGGCTGTGGATAGATACTGAAGCCTGCTTCATTTGCTGTTGTTTTAGAGACAGCCGCTGTTCTTGCCCCAAAATTGGCCGCTGTTGTATCACTGATGATGATATCGTCTATATAGGTCTTAAAATTGCCGGTTTCATTGCCATGTACATAATCGACAATGATCCGGTCAATTGTTTTTCCGCTTAACCATCTGCCGATGTTGCAACTTACCTGTGACCAGCTGTTTACGGTACCGTGTCCGGCACCGGGATGCATCGATACACCATTCTGGTCAACCGCGCCTGCATCCCGCAACGAAGTACCATCTGTCATAATCAGATCTACTGTAACATAACGGGAGATGTTATTGGTGGGATAGAGCCAGAAACTAAGTCCGGTACTGGCGGTAACCGGAATATTGACGTCAAACACTTTATAGGCGCAGTAAGCATTCGCAGTAGCAGAAGTGGCCCTTCCAGCAAAACGGATGGCAGAAGGCCCCGTACGGCTGACCTCATTCTGCACAATACCACAGATAGGAGTGCCGGTACCATTATCGCCGGTAACATTGGTAGGTATAACACTTTGGTCGGGTGTGTCTGTCCATGTAAGTGTAGCGTCATATTGTGCCTCCATACTGGTACGGAACCAGAGTGGTGCAGTGGAATAAGGGATAGTGACATTGGTGGTCAGCGGCGCAGTACCTTTCAGTACTTTAGTCGCCTGTCCTGCCAGTCGCAGATAGAAGTCGGCGCCGATATAGGTACCATCTGCACTGGTTGTCAGGAAATATTGATTATTAGGTACCGCAAAGTAGCTATCCGCCATTTTTGCAATAACAGTACCTTCATCATATTCATCAAACATGGCGATATAAGCCGTGTTCATCCCCAGACTTTTGATGTTGTAAAGCTGACGCCAGAAGAATTCACCTTTGCTGCGGGAAATCTGGTTGCTGGTACCACCATTCCAGTTGCTCCAGGCAAAGCCGGGAAATATAACCGGCTGATAATCCAGTCCGTTTGCATTACAATACGCCAGGTCAGGTGCCAGGTTCTCATTTTTGAAATTATCAGCACCTTCAATGTTGCCAAACCGGCCTACAGCCCATGGAGACAGCATATTGAATGCTTTGTATACATGCTCATATCCGGCATAGGAATCGCGCGTTCCTGTACGCCATCCGGCAGGTACACCACCGATGACATAATAGCCTTTGCCTTTCAGCCAGTTGATAATGGCGAGGCTGTTAGCAGGTTGGTTGCTGCGCTCATTCAGGCCGAAGCCCCATATACAGATAACAGGTTTGCCGTTCTGATGGGCATAATAAGGGGACTCCTGCGGACGAAGATCATTTTCAATATGCAGCCAGTCTGCTTTGAAGAAGGCAGTATCGTCCGCATTCATATCATACATGATATAGAAAATACGCTGATACTTTTCGGCACTACGTCTTATTCTGAGTACAAGGCTGTCCATACTTGCTTTATAGACGCCGTCTCTTGTAGGGCCCAGAAAGCGTTGTTGTGCGACACCATCAATTCCGTTTTGTTGCATCCATGAAAAATGCAGGTCGATGGTTGTCTGTTTCCATGAGGTGAATAAGCGGGCATTACGGCCATCGTTCAGGTTGCCCAGAGCGGTCTGGAACAGGTTGGCAGCCGGGTATTCCGTTATATCCGGATAGGCTTCAAAAGTGATACGTCCGGGTGCTGGCTTAGGTGTGTCTGAACGATATCGGCCGGAGCTCCAGTGAGACCATCTCTCAATGGGCGAGCCGTCGCCGTAGCAATTGAACCATGCCTGATATCCGCACATCAGTTTACCGGTCACTGATTGTGCTGCAGGCGCTACCTGCGCGTTGGAATGGAGTGTGATGGTCAGTAGTAACGTGAACACTAAAGACCATGCTGAGGGTTTTCGCATAGAGGGTTTGTTTTGATTGTTTCTCAAGATATAATACATGCATACCTGTGTACATGGAGATGTTCACAGGTATGCACATTTATAGCAGTATACAATGCAGTTTCTACGCGATCGTAATGTACTAAACTACTGATGGTCTGTCAATGTCAGAAATGGTGGCATTCCCTTGTTGCAGTAGCAGTTCGGCCAGTTTCATACGGCCTTCTGCACCATGTTGGGTTACGTATTCAAGTTCTGCCAGTGTCAGTAATTTTACGTTGACGATTTTAACCGGTTCGATTGTAAGCTCGAGGGTATCGGGTACAGCTTCATCAGGGAGTCCCATAATTACACCCACTCTTCCTTCCTCATTCACAAATTCAGCAGGGACGTCCACATCGTAGAATTCACTGGTAATATAGGTCATTTCCTCCAGCAGCCCTACGATGTTTCCATGATTGGCCATTAGCTGTGCTGCCTGGTAGGCCATCTGAAACTGCCACGTATTGCTTGCCTGTCCTTCGATAGGAGCGGAGGCTACATAGACTTCCAGTCCGAATCCGTTGTAAGGGGCATTCGCATTGTTTGTCTCCATATCATCATAAGGATCGCTCAGTCCATCGCTGGCAATGATCGTACGATCAGCCCGGCGGATAGTGGCGTATGCCTGTCTGAGTGAGGGCCATCTCGGACCGCCCATAAAGGAAGGATTGATTGCATGGGCAATCACATCAGGGTCCAATTTGCCAACCGTATTCCAGTATTCGTCCCTTAATTTGCAGGAGGCCTCGAAGTGTTCCTCGTAGGTATTCATTGGAGTTGTATTTTAATTCCTGTAATGTATAATAATATGCTTATGAAACAAAGTGTTGGCTGTTTTTTAACATAACCTGACTACAGGAATAGTTGACAATCTACCGACAGATTACTAATTTTAGCAGATGGAAGCATGGCTTCCGGTAAATAAAACAGCATTGAAGAAAATTATCAAGATTGTTGGGTGGACCATTCTGACCCCGGTATTACTCGTAGCCCTGTATCTGTCAGCAGCTTATGTACTTTCACGCATTTCCGTCGATAAAGAAGAACCTTCCGGAAATGACATCACATTGTTCATCCTTACCAATGGCGTGCATACTGACCTTGTAATGCCTGTCAGAAATGCACAGATCGACTGGAGTAAAGAGGTGTTATTTTCCAATACTAAAAGCAATGATACCACTGCACAGTGGATCGCTTTTGGATGGGGGGATAAAGGCTTTTATCTGGAAACGCCCACATGGGCAGATCTGAAGTTTAGTACCGCTTTTAAGGCCGCTACCGGACTTAGTACCTCCGCTATTCATGCCACTTACTATTACAGTATGTCAGCAGGTAGTGATTGTATAAAACTGAGTACAGACAGCGCACATTACGCAAAACTGATCAGGTACATACAAGAGAGTTTTGACCGGGATGAACAGGGGCGTATCATGCATATTGTAACGGATGCCAATTATGGTAAAACAGATGCATTTTACGAAGCAAAAGGCAGTTATAGCCTGTTTCATACCTGCAATACATGGGCAAATAGCGGTTTAAAAAGCGGCGGACAAAAAGCTTGTCTATGGACGCCTTTTGACAAGGGGATCTTTTATCAATACAGCCACAGGTAGCAATGAGTATATAGCGCGTCCCTGTAATATTGGTTATCTTAGTGCAGGTATGGTTAAGCAGCAAATTTACTCCGTTCCCTCATTCATGCTTCCTGCGAATGTGGTTAAAGAAGAGATACATATACTGGCGCATCAGTTTACGGACAGCTGGGTGAAAAGTAAAGTCACATTAGAACAACATCTTTTCAGCTTTCTGGTAGAAGGCGAGAAGAGCGTGTTCTATGCGGAAAAGCACGCCGTGATTGATAACACACAGTTTGTATTATTATCGGCCGGTAACTGCATCATGAGTGAGAAAAAGATCTCAGCAGATGGGTTTTATAAAAGTGTCGTGCTGACTTTCGAACCGGCTGTACTCACAAGATTCTTTTTGAAATATCCACATCTGTGTGTTGAAAAAGACCATAAGGGCCAGACAGAAGAACCCTTCCTTGTTTTCCGGACAGATAGCTTTCTGCAAAATTTTGTACAGTCCCTGTGTTTGATGGCTGCATCAGATAAACCGCTGCCAATAGACCTGCGGATACTTAAATTTGAAGAGTTGCTGTTGTATATGTCTGATCGTTATCCACAACAGTTATTGCGTCTTCGGGCAAATGTGAATAGTAATGAGGAAGAGGCTGTGATCAGAAGGTCAGCCGAATCCAATCTCTATAACAATGTAACCATCGAGGAACTGGCCTTTTTGTGTAACATGAGCCTGTCTACTTACAAGCGAAAGTTTCAAAAGATATATGGTACATCTCCCACACGCTGGTTCCTGCAAAAAAGGATGGAGCAGGCAGTAGGCATGTTACTGGTACAGCGGGAGAAACCCAGCGAGATTTATCATAAACTGGGATATGAAAATCATTCCAGCTTTACACAATCCTTTAAGCAGGTGTATGGTCTGACACCCAGTGAATACCAGCAACAGAAACTGACCGTTTAACAACAACTTCTGAGCTGTTAGCCCTATATCTTCCCCTGTCTCGCATAGTAGCTTTGCAGTACTTTAAAACAAGTACTATGAAAAGAACGAGCACTTTGCTGGCATTGATGGTCTTCGCCTGTTCTGCTATGGCGCAGACGTTTACCTTGAAGAGTAATGACCTCGGAGGTCAGTTTGTCAATAGTCAGTTACTGAATGGAATGATGGGGTATAACGGAGGTAATGTTTCCCCGCAGCTATCATGGGAAAATGCACCTGCGGGTACGCAGAGTTTTGCCGTAACCATGTATGATGTGGACGCTCCTTCCGGTAGTGGCTTCTGGCATTGGGTAGTGTATAATATTCCGGCAGATGTACACGAACTGCCAGCTGGTGCGGGGACTACTGAGCGTAAATTACTGCCTGCCGGTGCCGCTCAGGGTATCAATGACGCGGGTATGCCGGGTTATCTGGGGCCCGGTCCGCTGCCGGGCTTACCACATCAGTATATCATCACGGTATATGCCTTAAAGACAAAAATCAGTCCTGATAAAAGTACGCCAGCTGCATTTGTGGGTGTGATGCTGAATCAGCAGTTATTGGCTAAGGCGTCTATTGTTGGTTATTCACAGCATCCATAACAATAAAAAACGTCTGCATGATCCATGCAGACGTTTTTATCTCAGTGTATATAGTAGTACTATTTGGTTTTCGCCGCAGCGATATCATCCTGTTCTTTCTTTATCAGCTTTTCTGCTTCGGTTCTTGCATCTTCTCCTTTTACAGCCACGTCAGGAATCACACCTTTTCCTTCCCAGCCTTCTTCTGAACCGGGAGCTGCCACCATTTTAACAGGCATAAATACTACGAGGTTTTCTTTCAGCGGGATCATTGAACCAGCTATACCAGCACCAGCAGTTGTATCACCTACGATTGTAGCACGGTGCATTTGTTGTAATGCAAAAGCGAAACCTTCTGTAGCGGAGGCAGTGTGTTTATTAACGAGTATATACTTTGCTGTCCGGCATTCTTTTGCCCGGTACAAAGGGATATGTCCATTCCTGAATATCTTTGGTCCTGTCTTTATGATAGCCATGCAGGTAATAGCGTTCATCGCCGGCATTGAAGAAATAGCCTGCGAGGAAACGTCCCATCATACCAGTTCCACCACCATTATCTCTGATGTCAATGATGATGTTTTTGGAATAAGCGGCCATATTCATAGCATTAGCGGCCATTTCAAAAGCTTCCTGATCACCATGGAAACCACCGGATATCTTGATATAGGCAGTAGATGTTTTCTTATTCAGTTCTACAGCATCGAAGCCGTAGTTATTCTGACGTTTTCTTTCCAGTTCCAGCCGGTCGTCTTCTGGCGTACGTGTATTGGAAAATGATCTGGTCAGTTGTTCATAATAGTCTTTGCTATGAAAGATGGTAAGGTGCACATCCTTATGCGTTTCACGCAAATCTGAGGTGATCTTCCGGGCCAGTTTTGCCGGTGTGAGATCCTGATAAGCTTTCTTTGATTCCTGACTTTTCAGGGTAGCAATATATTTCCTGGAGATCTCCGGAAATGGATAACCTTCTTCCAGTTGTCTGCTGATTTTTCCGATAATTTCATGTGCATCTTCTTTACTCACGACATGACCCGTATCCTGCGGCGTTTGCTGAGCTGACAGGCAAAGCGGAAGGCATAGTGCGCCCAACAGGGCTGCTGATTTATAAAAATGTAGTTTCATACCTCGATTCTGGTTGCTTAATATATCTGTGTTTGTTTTTTGTTCATTCCTTTTTCATAGTCTGTCGGATAGATGATCAGATCTTTCTCCGCCAGTGTATGCATCAACTTCCGGACATGTTGTTGCACCGCCATTGGCAGAGTGTAAAATGTTGCGTCTACCTGTATGTTACGTCCTTCATCCATTACGGAGTTCTGACACCTGATGGCAGCCTTTTGTCCTTTATAGTACAGGACGATCTTCACTCTTCCGTCATCATATCCGTTCATGCCATTGGTGCCGTATACCAATAACGGATCGATGGTACCATCATTATCAAGGTCTTTCAGCTCACAGAATTTTGTCCAGAACCAGTTAGAAGTTTCTACCCCCTCTTTTGGATCATGACTGTTTCTGAAGTCATTCAGTTCCCCCGTTTTAGTAAATCCGCCTGTGGTGGATAGTTGCAGAAATATAGCCTTGATCTTATAATGCACAGTATCATCTGCTTTGATCTCGTCTCTGCTTTCACAAAGTGCCAGATAATAAGTTCCCGTAACATCTTTGTAACGATAAGCCCGCTGTACAGGCAGGCTTTGGAAATAGGTATTTCTTACAGCATCATCAAACGTCTTTTCGGTGACAGATGGAGAAAGAATTTCACTCTCTGTTTTTGTCTGTTGTGCGTATAGTAATTTACCACTCGTAAGGATGATAACCAGTGCTATCAGAAACATCCGCATAATGACGAATCTTTAATGAATTGTTATTATCTTAAATGAATTGTTAATGCAGTAGGGGCGGGCGTTTCGCCCTGCTGCAAGATATTATTATTCGTCAATTTTAGCAACGTGAAACGAAAGAAATTTTGCCTTTAAGCAAACAAAAAAAGCGAAGGATGAATAATCGTCTTAACAACATTCAATTACATAAAAGCTCTCTCCCGGAACTTTTATTTACTGGGCAAAACCAGTACGGCCACCACCAGTCAGGAAGGTCGCCAGCATTCTGGTTTTTTGTCCGGCAGTAAACATATACATACACCTGTCATCAGTATAGTCCATGTAGTTCATGGTCATCTCTATCGGATTACCTGCGCAGGTGCTCAGGTGTGGATAGGAAAGACAACCATAGTTAGGCGCGTTGTGTGTAGGCGTATCGCCAACAAAGTCATTACCGCAGGTTGCATCACCCCAGATATGACGCAGGTTAAGCCAGTGGCCTATTTCATGGGTGGCAGTTCTGCCTTTGTTGAAAGGTGCGGTAGCAGTACCGGTATTACCGAAGCAATCATCTGCGATGACTACGCCATCTGTGGCAGCTGCGCCACCCGGGAACTGTGCATAACCGATCACACCACCGCTCATGGCTCCCACTATCCATATATTCAGTACAGAATCTGGTGTAGTAGCGGCAATGCCACCTGAAGATACCTGCTTCATAGCATCGTTGGTGCTCCAGCTGGTGCGGGTAGTGGATTTTCTTACTACGGATTTCAATTCATAATGAACACCTATACTGGCTTTCACAGAACCGAAAGTAGTAATGGTATCATACTCAGGATTGAGTCCGTTAAAGTCCTGATTCAGAATGTCTATCTGAGACTGGATCTGTGCAAGGGAAATGTTTTCAGCAGTTGTTCTGTATAATACGTTAACAACTACAGGGATCAGAATAGAACCATCAGGCAGCAGACGAAATGCAGATTTGTCTTTCGCTACACGTGCGGTGAGATCTTCTATACGGGCCATTCTTGCCGCCAGCGAAGGGTCTTTTCTCAATTGTTCCTGTAATACTTCCATGGAAGCGCAACGTTTTCCGAGGGTTGCGGGCTGTTCTTCCGGCGTGTTGTTGTCTGTTGTGGCAGGTTTATCATTTTTAGAGCAGGCTGAGAATAGAATGGTGCCACAAAGCAATAGCAAACATAGTCTTTTCATTGTGTTTACAGATTTTGGTAGTTACTCATACATCTATCTTAGGGTTTACTTTACCGGGAGAGAGCAGGATAGATTGTGGGTTTACCATACAAATATAGGCGGATCGGGTGCAAAAAATAAGCCTCCCGGGTAAATCCTGAGAGGCTTATCAGACTAGACTAAAATAAACAATAAAACTAACGCTTTAACCAAATTGACCTGCTCTTAATGGGTACGAGGGAAAAGGTAAATTTTGTTCAGGTGCAAAATTATCTGAAAGACTTTGTTGAAAATATCCCTGAAAACCGTCATTTATGTATTTTGTGGGTGGATAACCTGAAATTTAATATAGCTATGCGAAAGAGAGTGTACATAACAAGAACAGTTCCTGAGATTGCGTTGCAACATTTAAAAGCGAATGGTATCGATTATACAGTATGGACAGAAAGACGTCATCAGTCGGAAGAAGAACTGATACCTGTTCTGAAGGATTATGATGCCATTATTGTGTCCGGTCCGCTCAAAGTAAACCGCGCTTTTCTGGAAGCATGCAGCCACCTGAAAATTGTCTCCATGATGTCGGTAGGGTATGATAATGTAGATGTTGCCGCTGCAAAAGAGCTGGGTATTGCTGTAGGCAATACGCCGGGAGTGCTGAGCGGTGCTACTGCTGATACCGCTTTTCTGCTATTACTGGCCGCCTCCCGTAAAGCTTTTCATATGCACAAGGAGATTATCAGGGGAAACTGGAATTTCTGGGATCCTACGGCTAACCTTGGTCTGGAGTTGAAAGGTAAAACACTGGGAATAGTTGGTTTAGGCAGAATAGGATTTGAATTGGCGCAACGATGTATCGGCGCCTATGGTATGAAACTGATTTATCATAACCGCGGTACAAATGAGGAAGCAGAAAGAGAACTGGGGGCTGTCCGCGTATCTTTCGACGAACTGTTACAGCAGAGTGATGTAGTCTCCGTACATACAGCCCTGACACCTGAAACAAAAGAGCTCTTTAATAAAGACGCATTCAGTAAGATGAAACCAACTGCCATCTTCGTCAATACGGCAAGGGGTGGCATCCATAACGAAGCTGATCTGATCGCCGCTTTGGAAAGCGGAACCATCTGGGGCGCAGGACTGGATGTAACAAATCCTGAACCGATGGCAGCAGATAATCCTTTACTCAATATGCATAATGTAGCCGTATTACCGCATATCGGTTCGGCAACCGTTGATACCCGTAATGCTATGGCAGCCATAGCCGCCAAAAATGTCATCAGGACATTTGAAGGAAGAGCGCTTGAGCATGCCGTTGTTGAAAATATTCATCGCCTGTAAGGGAGGTTGCAGGGGAAAGCGTTTATTTAAATTACGAATTGGGAATTGCCTTTTAGTAAAGGGTTTAGTTAGTGTTAATAGTCTTTTAGACATTTATAAAAATAGTCTTCTGTTGTTAACTTGCAACTAACCGGTTCCTGATTCGTAATTGTTTAAGTATCCGGTCACCCTAAAACTTTCCCGTATGAAAATGCCCGCTACACATCTACTGCTATGTTGCAGTATCCTGTTCTTTTCTTTTGCCACTTCGGCACAGTCCAAACAAATGGAATTTCTTTCAAGAGCCCCCGTAGCCGTCCGGCAAAGCAGCAGTGCTGTTTTTGTCAGCTGGCGTATGCTGGGGACTGACCCTGCTGCCATCAGTTTTAACGTGTATAGAAACGGTGTAAAACTCAATGCAAGCCCTATTACCAATTCCACGAATTATGTAGATAACGTTACCACTAATGGCACTTATACCATACGTCCGGTTATTAACGGAACGGAACAAGCTCCTACAGCTGCTGTCAGCGTGTGGACAAGCATCTATAAAACCATCCCGCTACAGATCCCGCCGGGTGGTACTACACCAGCTGGTGAAGCATACATCTATACTGCAAATGATTGTAGTGCAGGTGATCTGGATGGTGATGGTGAATATGAGATCATCCTGAAATGGGACCCTACCAACGCCAAAGACAATAGTCAGGGTGGCTATACCGGTAATGTTTATATAGACGCTTACAAGATGAACGGTACACGCATGTGGCGTATTGATCTGGGCCGTAATATCCGTGCAGGTGCACACTATACACAGTTTATGGTGTATGATCTGGACGGTGATGGGAAAGCGGAAGTTGCAATGAAAACTGCTGATGCTACTATTGATGGTGTCGGTACTGTGATCGGTACCGCCAGCGCAGATTACAGAAACAGTAGCGGATATGTGTTGAGCGGACCTGAATTTCTGACCATCTTCAACGGACAAACAGGTGCTGCAATGGCTACTACCAATTATCTGCCTGCACGTGGCACCGTCTCTTCGTGGGGGGATAACTACGGGAATCGTGTGGATAGATTCGTCAATGCTGTGGCCTATCTCGATGGTGCCCGTCCTTCGCTGATCATGGGACGTGGATATTATACCCGTCTGGTGAGAGTGGCATGGGACTGGCGTAACGGTCAACTGACACAACGCTGGACTTTTGACAGTAATACCTCCGGTAATAGTGCCTACGCCGGACAAGGAAATCATCAGGTAACTGTCGGAGATGTGGATAACGACGGTAAACAGGAACTGATCAATGGTTCCAGTGCTATTAACGATAACGGGAGCGGCCTCTATGCCAACGGACTCGGACATGGGGATGCTATGCATATGACCGATCTCGATCCTGAGAGACCCGGACAGGAATTATGGCAGTGCCATGAGACGCAATCCCAATATGGCAACTATGGTATTGAATTCAGGGATGCAGGCAGTGGTACGCCGATATGGGGAAGAGGCCCTTCTCAGGGTGTTTCCGGAGATATTGGCAGAGCGATGGCGGGAGATGTAGATCCGACTTACCCCGGTTATGAGGTATGGGCTTCTGCCGGCGAACTATATACCTGTAAAGGCGTTTCCATCGGTACCGCCAAACCCAGTAACAATTTCGGTATCTGGTGGGATGGTGATCTGTGCCGGGAACTGCTGGATGGTGTAAAACTGGATAAATGGAACTATACTTCAAAAACACTGAATCGCATACTGACCTTGTCTGATTACGGCGCCACTTCCAATAACAGCACAAAGGCCAACCCATGTTTAACAGCAGATCTGTTGGGAGACTGGCGGGAAGAAATACTCCTGAGAAGCAGTGATAACACCAGTCTGTTGTTATTCACAACGACAACGCATACCAGCTTCAGACTGTATACCCTGATGCATAATCCACAGTACCGTACAGCTATTGCGTGGCAGAATACAGCCTATAATCAGCCGCCTTATCCTGATTACTATCTTGGTACTGGTATGAGCACACCACCGCAACCAAATATCTATATCCCTAATAGTCAGGCGGCAAGGACAGCCGTACAGAGCACAGCCATAATACCGGATGCTAATACACTGGTCATCCGCCCCAATCCTGTGGATAATGCCGCTTACCTCGACTATAAAAGTGAGAGTACGCGTTTAATCGTCGTTATAAGCGCAGGAGACGGCCGTGTGGTGTTCAGGCGTACTGGTAGTGTCACGGAGTTAAATAACGGTTTAAATGCCGTAATAGGTGGTTTTGCGAAGGGATTGTACGTCGTGCAGCTGAGAGATGGGAAGAAGCAATTTAAAGGAAAGCTTGTGAAGCAATAGCAGGATACAGATAGTTATAAATAAAGCGGGGCTTCCTGTATTGGAACGCCCCGCTTTATTTATAATAGTGAGATTGTCGGATTATTTCTTTTGTTCATAAAAGAATTCTATTCCGACCATGTCCCACACCGGGTAGATATTATTTTCAAAGTAGTTGAATGTTTTCAGTATGCCATTCTGGTCAAACGTCGCTTTGTTCTCATAATCTACGTACTTTATGAACTCATCCTTTATTACTGTACCGACTTCATACAGTCTGCCTGTTCCATTATTGAAAACATTTTTTGCTGATGTATACAGATAAGTGGTGAACAGATAAGGTTCCATTGCATTTTGGTATGACAGGCCGTTCTCGCGTAACGCCAGTACGAACAGGTACCCGGCAGGTAATCTGGACAGGCCTATATTTGCGTCATTATTTTGTATGGAAGGGAAGGTTGCACGTTGGACGTCAGCATAACTGGTATAATCATAAGTTCTTCCCTGCATGGACGCTAAATTGTTTGACGGGGTCCATAAAAAATCAAATTGTGCTGAGTAAACTGATGAATTGGTTTTAGTATAGAGGGTATACTTCACTGTAGTTACCTGTCCCTGATCGTTCCTTGTTGGGTTTATGATAACATGATCGCCATCACCATGATCATTGGGAAGGTTAGATCCCAATATAATACTGTCAAGCAGGCCCTTACTATACATCAGAGAGTAGGTATTCGTATACCCTTCAGCCAGCGACGAACTGGTGAGTACAGTTGACAGCGAGCCATTTTCGTTGTAAGAGAATGTATATACAATTTTAGATAAATTGTTTACATGTTCAACTTTTATAAGCTGGTCCTTCTCATTATAAATAAGTGTGTCGCGCATCAAAGGGCCGTTTATACCGTCTCTGAATTTGTTATAATGGATCGTCTTTCTTAACAGTATATTGCCGGGCATCGTCTCCGCTGGCTTACCTGGGTCGATCTCAGGTTCGATGATATTTATCTTGTCTTTTTTACAGGCAAAAAACAATGTGAGTGTAACCACGATCAGTAGTACATTACTGAGTTTAACAAGTTTCATAGGTCAATAGAATTAATGAAGGTTGCAAAGTTAATGCAAACAAATGCTAAAAATATATAAATTGTTTATTGGTCAGAGAGAATAAAAAAAAGCTTCCGGAATATCATTCCGGAAGCCAGTAAATATCTTCAGCAAGCCTTATTTTATCTTTTTGCCGGGCAATTCCCTGTCATTCTGATACAGGATCATGCCTGTTACTTCATTTTTATCGTTTCTGGTAAACCTCACCTGTGCATCCACTATTTTCAGGAAAAAGAAATCCTCTTTCTCTGCAAATAAAGGTGATTCCCGCTGACCGGTAGGTTGTCCCATCAGCATACCCTCTTTTACGCTCATGACGATGTTAAAACCGGGACGCAGGTTATATTCTCCTGTATATTGTTGCAGTGTTGCCTCTGGTAGTCTGATCGTGATCCTTTCTTTCGGTATGTTATAAGGTTGATTGTACAATACGGCCAGTAGTGACGAAGCTATTTTACTAACGTCTCTGTCGGAGGCATTATCGAGTACGATCACACAGACATCATCTTCCGGTACTCTCATGATGCTGGTGATATATCCGTGGATACCACCGCCATGTGAAACTTTCCGTTTACCAGCAATGGAATCTGACTCCCATCCGTAGCCATAATGATTCATAAACGGGGTGTACGCCTTCTCCCAGTCGGCCTTAGAGATAATCTTATACTGCTGGGCCGCCTGATGCCATTTATACAGGTCGGCAGTAGTACTGTACATCGCGCCGGCTGCAAACGACACCGTTGAATCTACACCCGGAGCCAGTGTACTGCTGGAATCGTTGATGTTGAAATAACCGGTAGACTTTTTACTATCCTTCAGGTTTTTGAAATCAAAGCCCGTATGATCCATATGTAATGGCGTAAAGATGTACTTTCTTACAACTTGCTCATAAGGTTTACCAGTCGCCTTTTCGATGATATAGCCGAGCATGGAATAGCCTGAATTGGAATAATCCCATTTGGTACCGGGGGAGAAGTTCAGCGGTTTGTCTTTAAACAGGGCCATGATCTTTTCTCTGCTGGCCGGATTACTGACTTCTTTATCCATAAAGTCTTTGTCATTGGTATAGTTGAATATACCAGAAGTATGTGTCAGCAGATTTTCTATGGTAATACTATCTCCTTTCGGATAATCCGGGAAATATTTAGACAGCTTATCCTGTATGCTGAGTTTATGTTCTTCTGCCAGTTTCAGGATGACAGTAGCTGTGAATTGTTTGGTAACAGATCCCAGCTGAAAAATAGTACTGGTTTCATTGCGGATACTGTCTGCAGTACGCTGATAACCATAAGCTTTATCCAGCAATATGTTGCCTTTCTGTGCCACTAATACGGTACCATTGAACTTGTGTAACCTGCTGTACGCGCTGACAAGTGAGTCCATTTTTGCAGTCGTGTCCTGTGCAAATGCATTGTGCAATGAGCCGAGGATAAGCCCGAGGCAAAGCAATTTTTTCATGTGAATTGAGATTTGGGAAGACGGCTGGGCTATGTTGTGAACCTAAAGATAATGTTATATTTTGGGATTATATAAATTCACGTATCATGAAAAGATTATTGCAGGGAATATTGATCTGTTGCTGTTCTCTGACCCTCCTCTCCGTACAAGCCCAGAAAAATAAACCTTTTAAAGTACTTGGTTTCTACACCGCCTTACACGATCAGGCGCACATCAGTTTTGTACATGAAGCCAACCGCTGGTTTGCCGATATGGCAAAACGGTATCACTTCACTTACGATTCCACCAATGACTGGAATAAGCTGAATACAGATGTATTGGCGCAATATCAGGTGGTTCTCTTCCTTGACACCAGACCAGATACACCTGCCCAACGGGAGGCTTTCAGGAAGTATATGGAAAATGGTGGCGCATGGATGGGCTTCCATTTCTCCGCTTTTGCCCTGACGCCATCTGATTATCCGCAGAACTGGGATTGGTACCATAACGAGTTCCTCGGCTCCGGTTCCTATGGTAGTAATACCTGGCGGCCAACGTCCGCTATTCTACGTGTGGAACACCCGGAGCATCCTGCAATGAAACACCTGCCGGCTACTTTCAAGGCATCCCCGAATGAATGGTACAGATGGGCTAATGACCTGAAAACCAATAAAGATATAGAGATACTCTTATCTATTGATCCGGCGAGTTTTCCGTTGGGTACCGGTCCTAAACCACATGAGATATGGCATAGCGGCTATTACCCTGTTGCGTGGACAAACAAACGTTACAAGATGATCTATATGAATATGGGGCATAATGATATTGATTATGAGCATCATACCAATAAAGACCTGTCTCATACCTTTGACAACAAGATACAAAGCCGCTTTATACTGGATGCATTATTGTGGCTGGGAGGTCGTTGATCAGCTTACTTTCTCATAAGCATAATGGCCTTTGATGTGTTTGTTCAGATAAGTGCCTTTAGACCCGGAGCTTTTCATCGCCTGATATACTTCCTCCGGTACGTTCTTGTAGTCATAGACCATACCCGAAACGAAGATGACCCGCAAAGTAGCTGTCTCATGGTCATAATGCATTTTATATACAACAGACGATGGCATCACTGATCTGTGTACAATTGCCGCGCCAGTTCCGGCAGCGTCAGCTGTATATGGATCAGTGCTGTTTTCTTCTGCCTTCCAGTATCCGGTAGAAGGAACGACTTCTTATTTCGTCAAGCGTCAGGCCTGTCGCCATTACTTCCTCTTCAGTGATCGCCCCGCAATTGATGGCTTTCAGAAAGAAATTCAGGAGTCCTTGTCCGGTAGCAGCATCATCAAAGATGTCTTTCGTTAATGTGGATATTGCGGCACGTTCTACAAATGTTTTCAGCCGGAATAAGGCATCCTCATAGTTACTCAGGAAGAACAGATAAATTGCTGCGTACCGCATAGGCAGTTGTGCCGGGTTCAGATCCCATCCCTGATAAAACCCGTTGATCAGTGAATGTTGGCTATGGCCATAACCTGTACGCCAGGCATGATGTACACTTGCCGCGTTTTCCTGTAACTGCGCCAGACTCAGATGATCGCCTTTATGGGGCGCAATGGGAATAACATTGGTAGCACCATCGGAAAGAAATATACCTGTACCTCCTAATGCGACTTTCGTCATATGATGCGCGAAGTCACATACCGGATGTGCCATCGTCTGATATCTTGCTGTAATACCACAGGAGGCCGTATAATCGTAAGTGCCAAAATGTGCCGCAATGCAACGTCCTTCGCTGGCGCGGATGATACGCATCAGAGGATTCCTTCCCTCATCATCCATAATGATCTGTGTTGCTTCTACCATGGTTTCCATTTTCAATGCACCTGCCGGCAGGCCATGCGCTTTTTCCAGTAGTTCGAATAGTCTGACCAGTGTAGTTGCCTGTTCGGGAATAGTCACCTTGGGCAGCATGACAACAAAGTTCGCAGGTAATACTCCTTTCGTTTCCTGCAGGAGCGTCGTGAGAAACAGGTCCAGTGTTCTTACACTACGATATTTGAGGTCTTCTGTAAACGGCTTGATCCGGATACCGATGAAAGGGGAGATTGTCTGTTGTTGCATTCCCAGCGCCAGTTCTTTTGCGGCAGCAATGGCCGTCGCATCTTCTTCTGCATCCGGGCGATTGCCAAAGCCGTCTTCGAAATCTATGCGGAAATCTTCCACGGCTTCTGTGGATAACTTGCGGACTATCTTATTGTAAACCGTATAATACAAAAAGGCTGGTTCCTGTTTACGGTCTTGATCTGACAGATGCTCCAGTTTTTGCTGTAAGGCGGCAATGTCTGCCGTTTTATCAGGTAATTGTTGGTGTCCCTCCAATTGCAAGGCTTTTGCCAGCGTAACAAAATCAGGTGCATATGTCTGCAGGTGTTTCAGCGCAATCTCTCCCATACGGGTGCAGGTATCGGCTTTGAAAAGATTAGCACCGCCATAGACGGTATGTACGGGTTGTCTGTCAGGCTTATCACCGGGATATATCTGCTGGAATTTCAGATTTGCTTGTTGCAATGTCTGCAGCAGCTGTTCTTTTTCATTTTCAGCTATAGCGAGTTGCATAGTCAGGGGGTGTTTTAGGTACCACGGTAAGTGGAATAACCAAATGGATTTAACAAAAGGGGAACATGGTAATGTTGCTGATCGTTGATAAAGAAAACAACTTCTACAAAGGGGTAGAAGCTGTTGATGCCTCGGGTATCAAAGTAGGGTTGTGTTTCAAACCTGAGTTTATACACACCGGCGGTTAATATTTCTTTCTTCTGCAGCAGATCAGTCACCCTGCCATCCTGATTGGTATGACCGGAAGCGATGGCCGTCCAGTCTTCTTCCTGTTGCCGGAAAAGATGGACGGCCACGCCCTGTGCAGGAAGGCCTGCGGAAGTATCCAGTATATGTGTGGTGATCCGGCTCATGCGCTCAGCAGCTTTTTGAGTCTGATAGCGGTGATCTTTTCCTGTTCACCCATTGCGATCTTTATCTCTTCTCCTTCATTGTTTTTCAGTCGCTCGGTAAGGATTGATAACATTTCGGGAGCTGATTTACCGGTAGCGCATACGATGAAGATGTAGCCGAATTTATCTTCATACAGTTTATTCCCTTTTGCAAAGGCCTGCAATATTACGGTCGAAGCGTCGACTGTACCCACCTGTTCTCCGGCGGCCCATTGTCCTGTAGCTGCAAACTTGTGTTGCAGGGCATGCAGGTCGCCTATTTTCGGGTGATGGGTAAAAGCTTCTTTCCAATCTTTTTCTGTACAGGAATGCCAGTTACGGGCCGCGGCTGCCAGCAGACTGTCTTCATCCTGTACGGGAAATTCATTGCTCATTTTCTGAATCCATGCGGTTGCGCCACAGCATTTACTGAGCGCTTCATTTAATTGTTCTGGTGGTAGTGCATTAAGTGCTGTCAAAGTCATTGGGTGGAATTTATTATAGAGTAGTGGGGAACCTGTTTACATTCTTGTAATAGATGTAAACGGCAGGTTCTTTTCCCATAGCAGTAAACCATTGCTGGCAATAGGGTGCCATCCAGATGGCGTCACCTTTTTTAACCGGATACCATTCATGATCCAGCATATAGATACCCTGTCCCTGTAGGTAGAGTAATCCGTGTTCCATGACATGTGTTTCTACAAAAGGCAGATGTCCGCCGGGATCGTAGGTGAAGATGTTCACCGCCATATCAAAAGAGAGATCTTCTGGTAATAAGACCTGTAAACGAAGCGCCGGATCACCCAGAAAGGCAGGGCCGTCTACATTTTCGGCGTTGCCGAAGATGAACGGCGGACGTTTATATCCTTCGAGTGGTTCGTATACTTTATGAAAAGTAAGGATCTGGGTACCTGTTGTAAATTCATCCAGACGATAGGAATGTCCGGCAGGTACGTATACAAAATGTCCATCAAGCAATGTTTTATCCTGCTCATCCACTTTTGCGGTGCATTGACCGGAGATGACATAAAAAAAGATCTGTCCGGTTTCTGTATTGCCGGAAATAACGGTGTCTGGTTCTGCGGTGATCAATGTCTGTGCGAGGTGCGCGCCCATCTTTTCATTAATGAGCACATTCACGCGGCAATTGGTCCATCCGGGTACTACGCTGTTGACATGTCCATCCGGAGATATCACTGCATGGCTACGTGTTACTACTGATCTCGTCAATGCTGATATTTTCATATTACCGCTTTTTATAGACCTCGGTGAGGCGATGAATAAAATGATCTGATACTTTTACGGCGGCGGCGATATCGGGTACTTCTACATTTTCCAGCGGCTGGTGACTGATACCTTTGTAACATCTGACAAACAGCATGCACACAGGTGCAACTGCAGCAATGGTCACGGCGTCATGTCCTGCACCACTATGCAGGTTCTTCAGGTCATAGCCTGCTGCCGTAACGGACTGTGCGAGCAGATGGCTTAAAGCCGTATCACACGCGACAGGTTTATGTTTTTGTATAAGGTCCCAGTCTGCTGTAAGTTGTCTTTCATGACAGATCTGGGAGGCAATATCCTTCAGTGATCTTCTCGCTTTTTTAAGGATCATGCCATCACTGCTTCTCAGGTCCAGTGTACAGGTCACTTCTCCCGGTATTACATTACTGGCCTGATCAGCAATATGCAGGGTGCCTATTGTCGCCAGTAGTGCATCTTTCTGTGTAGATGCATAGTGTTCGGCTGCCAGTATGAATTCAGCTGTTGCACACAATGCATCATGTCGCATGTCCATCGGTACGGTGCCGGCATGTCCTGATACGCCATTGAACTTTACACGGATGCGTTGTTGTCCGGCGATACTTTGTACAATGGCTACCGGCAGTTTCTCTTCGTACAATACAGGCCCCTGTTCAATGTGTATTTCAAAATATCCCAGCCATTCTTCCCGGGGAATTACATCATCGGATAACAATGCCGGATCTCCGCCAATGGTTTTGATCGCATCACGGAGTGTAATGCCGTCACTGTCTGTTTTATTCAGCAGTGAGATATCAAATGTGCCGGCTACAGCCGTGCTGCCCAGATAAGCAGTGTGAAACCGTACTCCTTCTTCATCGCTGAAAGCGATCAGTTCTATGTTGAAAGGTAACTGTACATTTTCCTCCTGCAGATGGTGGATCAGGTCTATGCCCATGATAACACCCAGAGGTCCGTCAAAGCGGCCTGCATTTCTGACGGTATCGATATGGGAAGCGATCACCAATGTACGTGCATCGGGTACCTGACTATTCCATCTGCCTCTTACATTACCGATGTTGTCTATTCTGGCTGTCAGTCCTGCTTCCTGCATCCATGACAATACTTTACTGCAGCCGCTGATAAATGCGGGCGAGCCAAATGTGCGTGTGATACAGGTTGTGTCCTCGCTGATATCTGCCAGTTCGTGAACTCTGGCAAGGATACTGTTTGCGCGGTGCAGGTAGTTTTCCATACGGCAGTATTTAATCTATACGTTCGATTGTCTGAAAATGTTTTTCCCCTGATGTGTATGGGGGAAAATTCCCTGATCGAATACTTTTACTCCTTTCAGATACGTCTGTTCCACTACACCATATAATCTTTCATTCAGGTAGGGCGTCAGTTTGTGTTTATGATACAAACTTTCTGCATTTACCGTAAATGATTGTTCCGGATCCCAGACAACGAGGTCGGCATCATATCCTTCAGCGATCTTTCCTTTCTTATGTTGAAGTCCTGTTAATACAGCAGGACCTTCGCAGAGCCAGCGGGCTATCTGTGGAATTGTGATACCCCTGCTTCTTCCGGCTGTCCATAGTGCGGGTAATGCCAGTTGCAGGGAAGCAATGCCTCCCCATGCCTGCGTAAAATCGCCTGTTTCCAGCTGTTTCAGTTCCGGCGGACAGGGAGAGTGGTCTGTGGCAACAAAGTCTATAATACCGGCTTTTAAAGCCTCCCACAGCTGTGCGTTATTCTCCCTTTCCCTTATAGGTGGTGCACATTTAAAACTGGTATTGCCATCGGGAATCTCTTCTGCGTTAAAATAGAGGTAGTGCTGGCCTGTTTCGACCGTCAGCGGTAAGCCTTTCTGCCGGGCGATCGTGATTTGTTCTATGGCCGCAGCAGCAGACAGATGAACAATATGTACCCGGCATTGATATAATTCACAGAAATGAATCATCAGTGCAATGGCTGCCTGTTCCCATAAGGGAGGACGGGAAGCCATATATTGGCGGTAAGAACGCTTATTATCCTGTAACGGATATTGTAAATCTGGCATCAGTTCACAATGTACCAGCAGGGGTAGGTTATGTCTGGCAATAATGGGCATGGCCATTTCCAGATCAGCTGCTGTAACATTGGGAAATTCTTCAATACCTGAATGGGTAAGGAATGCTTTGAAACCGGTAACACCTCTATGTGCGAGTCCTTCAATTTCATGTGTATTACCGGGTACAATACCACCCCAGTAGCCACAGTTACAATGTAACTGCGGAGTGGCTGCCTGTATTTTTTCTTCAAATGCCTTTACACTGGTGGTTACCGGAGAGGCATTCAGCGGCATGTCTATGAGCGTGGTAACACCTCCTGCCACAGCTGCCTTCGTAGCCGTTTCGAAACCTTCCCAGTCTGTTCTGCCGGGTTCGTTGATATGCACATGGGGATCGATAATGCCCGGCATCAGTATGCTGTTACCAATGTCTACAATGGTAACGGCATCTTCAGGCAGCGTCTCACTCACTGAGTAGATGGAACCATCTCTCACTACTACCACCGCAGGTCTTAAACCATCAGGTGTGAGTATATTATTTCCTTTTATAATGAGGTCAGACATATATGGGGGCTTCTAAGTAAAAATAGGCAATTAATTCTTTATATTAGGGTATGTGACCACCAAATAAAATGCCTCAAAATGAAAATCAGACTCGGAGAAAACTGCTATGGAAAAAACGCGGTACAGCTGTCCAAAATTATACGTCATCCCGCTTATCATGAATTCAGACAAATAA
Source organism: Chitinophaga pinensis (assembly GCF_007896845.1). GTDB lineage: Bacteria > Bacteroidota > Bacteroidia > Chitinophagales > Chitinophagaceae > Chitinophaga > Chitinophaga pinensis_C. The sequence goes on from NZ_VOHS01000031.1 coordinate 42,930, forward strand.
CAGTGAACGTATCGCTGAAAGGCGATTTCGAAGAGGCGCATACAGTGGGTGATAATACTAAAATATTGCCCACCGATACACAAAAAAATACCGTGTATGCTCTTGCGAAAGATCACTTTAAAACTTCCATAGAAGACTTTGCCCTGCATCTGGTGCATCACTTTGTTACCACACAGCCACAGGTAACGGAGGCGACTGTTGAAATAGCGGAACATGCGTATCACCGTCTCTTACTGGATGGTACAAGTCATCCGCATGCCTATATCAGCGGCGGCCAGGAAAAGCATACCACGCTGGTCAGAAAAGATGCTGCAAATGTCAGTGTCAGTTCGGGTATCAGTGACCTGCTGATCCTTAAAACCACTGACTCTGCTTTTGAAAAGTATATCAAAGACCGGTATACCACCCTGAAAGAAACAAGTGATCGCATACTGGCCACAAAATGTACGGTGAACTGGGTATATGATAAATTGCCGGCTGATTACAATCAACAGTTCGACGGTATCCGGGACGTGCTGTTGCGTACATTTGCCGGACATAAAAGCTTATCTGTGCAACAGACGCTGTTTGCCATGGGGAAAGCAGTACTGGAAGCATATGCCGGCGTGAAAGAGATTTCTCTTGAGATGCCCAATAAACATCATATCCCTTTTAATCTGGAACAATTCAATATTCCGCACGAAAACGAAATATTTATTGCGACGGATGAGCCTTATGGTCTGATTTCGGCAACCGTTGTACGGGATTAGCAAGATGTCTTACCTGTATGATCTGTGCCGCAATACTGACGGCTATTTCCTCCGGTGTCTGACTGCCGATCTCGATACCGACAGGGGCACAAAGTCTGCTTAATAGTGTTTCATCTATACCTTCTGCCCGATATGTTTCCAGCATCTTGTCAATTTTAGCAGCGCTGCCCAAAACGCCGCAATAGGCGAAAGACTTGTGCATCAGGGCGCGGATGGCAATATCATCTGTACGGTAACCTACCGTCATGATCACTACATAGTGATGGTCTCCGCCGGGGATCATTATTTTTAGCTGACTATAATCACGTACTATCGTCTTTTCGTGCGCGGTATTGTTTTCCAGCAGAGTATGTACATGCGGACGGTCTTCAAATACATGTACATAAAAGTCCAGTTTGCGCATCAGTTCTGAGAGTGCCAGTGAACAATGTCCGCCACCAATGATATACAGATAGTCTTTGTATCCGATCTTTTCCTGATAGTGCCAGTCCAGCTCTGATTGCATATGAAATACCTGATCGGGCTTGCCTTGTATATCCGTGCTGAATTGTAGTCCGAGAGGCGACAATTCAAGTATACCCTGATGATGCAGGGTGAGACAGGCAATGATCTTATTGACGGGGGTAATACTTTCCGGCGTCAGTTTATACAACAGGATGGTCTGATCGCCTGAGCAGATCATACCACTTTGGTTTTTGGGAACGGTTTTGTCGTGATATTGCTGATGAATGGAATAAGAGGTGGCAAAGTGTCCCAATTGTTCTTTGGCCATCTCGGCAAATTTATGTTCCATAATTCCACCACCGATGGAGCCAGCTATGTCTCCCGACTGATTGACTGCCATAAAGAAGCCTCTTCTTCCGGGGCTGCTGCCATTACTTTCCAGTACATAGAGGAGCATAACGGGAATGTTCTGCCGGAGGCTTTTACTGATCAATTCCCAGGTGACTAACTGTTTCTGCATGTTGTTGATTCTTTTCCGGATTGGTTTTAGAATATAATGCCAACAGCACTTTTTCAGGTGTCATAGGAGTGATAAACGGGATATCAGCATACGGATGGAAAGCCCGTATGGCGTTATGCAGGGCAAACCATGCGCCTATACCGTACATCAGAGGCGGTTCTCCTACCGCTTTGGACCGGAATATAGCAAGGTTCTCCCTGTTAGTTTGTAAAGCTGCTATATCAATTGTTTTAGGGACGGAATAGATATCCGGCACTTTGTAAGTAGATAGCGCGTTCGATCGCAGTCTGCCTTCTTTATCATACACAACTTCTTCCATGGTCATCCAGCCGATACCTTGTACAATACCACCTTCGATCTGTCCACGGTCAATGTCTGTATTCATACTGTTGCCAAAGTCGTGTACTACTTTTACGGTATCAATGGTATAGATACCCCGCAGACAATCAACGGTTGCTTCAAGTATTGCCGTGCCATACACATGATAGGCAAAAGGATGTCCTTTTTCTTTTACCGCATCGTAGTGAATGTCCGGCGTGGCATAATGTCCGTGTTCAGACAGGCTGATACGTCTTGCAAAGGCGGTAGTGATCAGTTCCTGCCAGTCCCAGTGGGAGGGCATCTCATTCACAAGTACCTTTCCGTCAGACAATGAGATACTGTCAGTACTTACCTGAAAGGCTTCCGCAGCCAATCTCTTCAATCTGTCCAGTATAGCCGTACAGGCAATGAGCGTGGCTTTCCCATTCAGATCGGCTGTAGCACTGGCAGCAGAAGGAGAGGTGTTGGCAATGGTATAGGTGCTGGTATTATTGAGTCTGATCTTTTCCGGAGGAATAGAAAATGTCTGTGCTGCTACCTGCAATATTTTGGTGTTGACACCCTGACCCATTTCAACAGCGCCGGTACTGATGCCTACGCTGCCATCGGAATAAATATGTACAAGTGAACGGGCATTGTTCATCATGGTATTGGTAAAGGAAATACCAAAACAGATGGGCATAAATGCCAGTCCTTTTTTAAACAGTTTGTTGTCGGCATTGAATTGCTGTATTCTTCTCTGCTGATCGATGACATCATACAATGCCTCTGCTTTTTCCCATGAGTTAAGCGCTTCACTTTCGGCTGTTTGTCCGTAAGGAAATTCCTGACCTGTACTGATCAGATTTCGCTTCTGGATAATCGCGGCCTCCACTTTTAATACGCATGCTGCTTTCGCGATAGCTGCTTCTATCACAAACATACCCTGTGGACCGCCAAAGCCTCTGAAGGCGGTATTCGGTGGCAGGTGTGTTCTGCAGCTCCACGCTGTTGCTTTTACGTTGGGAATGTAGTAGGCGTTGGTACAATGAAATAATGTTCTGGCCAGTACCGCCGGCGAAAGATCTGCGGCGGCGCCGGCATTCTGGAAGAAGGATGCTTCATAGGCGAGGATCTTCAGATCTTTATCCAGACCTATTTTAAAGTCGGCGGCGTAGGGGTGTCGTTTACCTGTCATAGCCATATCTTCCATCCGGTGCAGGGCGTATTTAACAGGTTTCTTCAGTAACCATGCAGCCAGTGCACACAGAGCAGCCCATGTATTGGCCTGATCTTCCTTGCCACCAAAGCCACCACCAAGTCTTGTTACAATGACTTCAAAACGATGCATAGGCGCCCCGATAACACCGGATACGGCACGTTGTACTGCTGTTGGTCCCTGTGTGGAGGAATAGATCCGCAGACTGTTATTTTCCTGTGGAATGGCGTATGCCCCCTGTGTTTCAATGTACAGGTGTTCCTGTCCGTTGATATCCACATTTCCATCTATGATATAAGCACATTGTTGCCATGCATGGTCTGTATCTCCCAGCTGGAAGGTACGTGGTGGTATGATCAGTTCCCCTTTTGCCTGTGCTTCCCTTGGATCAGTGATGACGGGGAGCGGATCTGTTTTTATACGGATCTTTCTGACTGCAGCACGTGCTGCTTCTCTTGTCCGGGCTACAACAAAGGCGACAGGCATTCCGCAGAAGTGTACATGTTTATCGGCCAGTAGGGGTTCGTCTTTGATGATGCCGCCTATCTCATTGTGTCCGGGGATATCAGCGGCTGTGAAGATGCGTACGACGCCCGGTATCTGCAGGGCTTCTTCGAGTATTAATTCCCTGATCACGCCATGTGCGCAGGGGGAACCATATGCGGCTCCGAACAATGTTCCGTTCAATACGGGTACATCATCCAGATACACAGAGGTACCGCTGACATGGGTGTTGGAATCAATATTCTTCATACAGCACTATAATAAGCGTTCCACCTGAAGCGTGGGGAACAGGGTGATGAAATGTGCTTTTATCAGTTGTTCGAGCAGCAGTCGTTTATATTCTGCTGTACCTCTCGTATCGCTGATAGGCGTGATCTCCAGTTGTGCAATGGCGCATGCCTGTTTGATGGTCGCTGTACCGGGGGCTTTTCCTGTCAGGAAAGCGGCAGTATCTGTCAGCATTAATGGCACCGGACCAACGCCGCCGGCAGAGATGCGTATTTCCCGGATCAGATTTGCGGCCATCGTAATACTGACAGCACTGTTGACACTGGCAATATCGAGATGTGTACGTTTGCTGACCTTTTCAAAATTGAAACCGGTGCTGTCTCCCGGCAATTCAAACCAGCAACGGGTAATATATTCTTCCGGTGTCTTGTTCAGCTGTTTATATCCTTTATAGAAATCGCGCAGCGGCAATGTCCGGACGGTATGTCCGTCGCTCAGTTCCAATATAGTATCCAGTGCCAGAAAGAAGATGGTCATGTCTCCGATGGGAGAGGCATTGACAAAATTACCGGCGATGGTGGCCATGTTCCTGATGGGGGTGGAAGAGACCAGTTTCAGATAATTACCAAGCGCAGGAAACCAGTTACGCATAACAGATGATTCCAGCAGATCATTCACTGTGACGGAGGCGCCCAGTACACAGCGATTATCTTCGCGGGTAATGCCTTTCAGCAGTTCCTGTCCGAGAAGGAAGCGGATCGGCTGTTCCTGTATGGTTTCAGGTTGTTGTACATACAGATCTGTACCGCCACCGACAAATATTGGATGACTGTCGGGAGAAGGGTTTAATTCGCCGTTTAAGGACATAATAAGGCGCTTTAAGCGCTCTTTTACCCCTGCGAAGTATTCCGGGAGTATTTGTTGTCCGGCGGCAAATATGGCCGGTTCTTCGCCATTTCTGTCGATCAGTAGTTTTGCTACTGTGCCGGCTGCTCTTTCAATAGATTTGTAACCGGTACATCTGCAGATATTTCCATCTATGGCTGCAATGGCATTTTCCGCATCAGGTGTTTTTCTGTCGAGGCAGAAACCAGCCAGCGACATGACAAATCCGGGTGTACAGAAACCGCATTGCGTGGCGCAGTTGTCAGCCATTGCCTGTTGTATGGGATTGAGTGCCGGCAACATATTAATGCCTTCTATAGTGACAATATGTTTGCCATGGGCATTACCCAGTGGCGTCAGACAGGATGTCCACGCGCGGTATACCAATACGCCCTGTTTCAGTTCTCCCGCGAGGATAGTGCAGGCGCCGCAGTCACCTTCATTACAACCGGTTTTTGTACCGGTCAGGTGCTGATGATATCTGATGAAATCCAGCAGCGGCATACCAGGGGGCAGGGTGGTACCAACATCTTCATTATTAAGGATAAACTTCAACAAGGGTTACAAAGGTGCTTTCTCTGAAGTTAACGAAAATTTTCCATGTCCGGAAGGGGCATTTCGTGATTATAAGCGGGTTTTTCATGTGTATGCGATGTTGAAAAACAGCATTGATGGAAAGAAGACTGGCTTTCCGTAATTTTGTAACCAAACGGTTGCTTAAAATCAGTTGTTCATATCATGAGAAGGGATGTTTTTCAGGCTATAGCAGATCCTACGAGGCGGGAGATCATCAATTTACTGGCGCATCAGACCCTCAATCTGAATGCGATTGCGGATAAATTTGACATCAGCAGACCGGCAGTCTCCAAACATATCAGGATACTGACGGAATGCGGACTACTGATGATCACCCAGCAGGGGAGAGAACGATATTGTCGTGCGGACCTGCAGAAGTTGCAGGAGGTATCGGAATGGACGGCGCAATTCCGTTCTTTCTGGGAGCAGCGACTGGATGCGTTGGGGGAGTTTTTGGAGAAAGGACCGCAGGATGAGCAGTAAGAGACAGGATTGGCGCTTCATTTACGAAGCGCCAATCTGCTTTATTCGCCCCATGGTGAGTGCAGAATGCAATCGCAGAAGTTCTTTCGCTCGAAGTTTGGTATCATAAAAGCACACACGTCTGCTTTGATATTCCCGAAGGTGGTGTCTGTTTTATGCTTAAAACCATCGAAGAAAGCAGGGATGATCTTCTTTTTAAAATCCGTTCTTGGGAATGCTTTAATGATTGCATCCCTGTTTTCTGTACTCAGGTGCTCATATCCTTCACCCATCACATCCAGTCCTACGCCTGAATACATCAATGCTACTTCCGGTTCTTTATATTCGGCAATACCAATGGTGGTGTGCAGGGCAATGGTATCCCATACACGTTGTAATGACTGTTCCGGATAACCATGACTTTTCAGGAAGTCTCTTGCTGCGTTGGCACCATCTACTTCGAAGCGTTTATCCGGACTGCTGTAATGCGGTACCAGTCCGAGGTCGTGAAAAATGGAACTGATATACAGTAGTTCTGTATCGTGTTTTATGTTGTTACGTTTTGCATTCAGAGAGGAAAAGAGGAATACCCTGAGCGAATGGTTGTAGAGAAATTCTGTACCATGTTCCAGCAGCAACTCTGTGGCCTGCTTCGCTACCTGACTGTCCGGAATGTCTACTCCTGCTAATTTTGATAATCTGGTTACTGGCATAATGTTAAAATTTATACCCCAAAATTACCGGGAAAGGAAAGCGGAGGAAATGCTAAAATCGGTGATTCAGATACCAATTTTAACAAACTGGGATCTGTATTCTATGGGAGAAATGTGTGTTTCTTTTTTGAAGAAGTTGCTGAACTGATAAGGTGTGGCAAAGTTGAGTATATAAGAAATCTCTTTCACTGGTTTTGTGGAAAACTGCAACATACGTTTGGCTTCTGCCACCAGTTGTCCGTTGATAATATCCTTTGCATTTCTGCCTCCGCAACGTTTACAAAGGTCGGCCAGTTGCCGGTAGCTGATACCCAGCTTTCCGGCGTAGTCATTCACTTCATGTGTATTACGATATTCTTTGCTGACCAGTTCTACATACTGGCGGTATACTTTGTTTTCTGTTGTACTGTGTCCTGCGTGTAGCAGACTATTGACATTGGCTACTTTGATCATGATGATCTTAAGATAGGCTGCCAATGCGTCGCCTTTATTCACATAATCAGGACTATTGAATTCTTCAAGTGTTGTGGCAAGCAGGCTGTCGATAGCCAGTTCGTCTGCTGCGTTTAACTGCATCTGCTGATGACCGGAAGGATCATTGTAGAGTACCGCTTTGCAGTTAGCCGCGCTGGCTGGCGTTTTCTCCCAGAAACAGTCTCCGAAGCGGAGTATATACCCGCTGATCTGATTGTGGTCGCTGACGGAATAGATCTGTCCTTTGGAGATAATAAAGAGGCTATGAGGGGCGATTGCATGGGCTTTTCCGTCAATGGTCATAGTACCATGCCCCTCCTGCACGAATATCAGTTCGTTGAAGGAAATGCGTCGCAGGAAATCATCTTCAAACAGGCGACCATCTATCGTCGCTATTGAAAAAGAATCTTTCAGCGCAGGGTTGATATCTATGTTTAATATGTTAGCCGTCTGCATACCATAAAGTTAAATAAATATCCATAGTAAGGATATTTAAAGAATTGATGCTTTTATAGATAGTGTGGTAAAAAAGACCTCCACGGTGATGTGGAGGTCTTTTTTACCACGTGGAAATTAAGCAAATCGTGTTTTATCAGGATATGGATATGGTTTCCGTTGTGTCTTTTATTGGTTTAATATCGGTTGTTTTTTCCGACTGGAAAGATGCGGCTTTTCAGTGGATTGGAAAATCCCCGAAAACGGGGAGGAGGCTTTTCACCGATGTATAACGAAGGTATTTCATGACTACGCCGTCATCTCTTCGTAGTGGTACGAAGCAATAACGGCGTAATCATGAAGTTATATGGGGATGATGGTAAAAACTGATGAAGATCAAAGTGGTTTTAGCATCCAGACGGTGCAGGCGAAATGGCCGGAATTGCCTAGTGGCTTTTCAAGGTACTGGAAACCAGCTTTTTCATAGATGCTGATTGCTTTTGTGAAGTCTGGGAAAGATTCCAGATAGATCTCTTTATAACCTAATTGTCTGGCGCCTTCAAAGGTCTGTTCCATCAGGGTTTTGCCCAGTCCTTTCCCACGGGCGGCACTGCTCAGATAGTATTTAACGAGTTCGACGCATCCTTCCGGTAAGCCGGCTGTAGGGAACAGACCGCAGCCACCCAGCACCACGCCGTCCTCTTCTGCAATATAATAAGCACTACCGGGCGTCTGGAAAAGGTCGGACAGGTGATCTGTTTCCGGATCGGAGTAAACGGTGCCGGTTTTCGGTACGGTATCAAATTCGTCAAACGTGTTACGGATGATCGCTGCTAATGCTGCATTATCAGCCGGGCTAATGTTTCTTATAGTTACTGGCATGGCGTATACTGTTCAGGGAATGATTGAACAGGATGCAAAAATAACTTAATCAGCGGGTTAGAACAGTGACAAACTGTACCATTGGGAAAAATAAAATATTTTCCGGCCGCATAAGGGTATTGATCTGCTGGCGTGTCTTCTATATAACCGGTCATGCTAAAAGCTGTACACATTGAATAAACTGATCAACCCGCAAAGTGCGAAGGATATTTACAGGCAGTGCTTTCACGATAACTTTGAGCGCCTGCACCGCTATGCCTTTACACTGTTACAGGATAATGAGGAAGCCAGAGATGTTGTGCAACAGGCTTTTATCAAACTTTGGCAAAAACGGGACGAGATCAATCTTGAGCTGGCCGGCCGTTCATACCTATATACAACGGTACAGAGACTGTGTATCAACATTTACAGGCATAATAAAGTCAGGAGGCATTATAAAGATTCGGTACTGGCTACGCATCAGGAGGAGTATACTGATCATCAGCTGGAAAACCGGGAGATCAGTAACAGGATCAGTGCGGCTATGGATGCTTTGCCGCCAAAATGCCGGGAGATATTCTGTAAGAGTCGTTTTGAAGAAAAGAAATACGCAGAGATCGCCGCAGAGTTAAACATATCGGTCAAGACTGTAGAGGTGCAGATGGGCAAGGCTTTGAAGATTATGAGGGAGCAGCTGGCAGATATCATCACAATTTCCATTATTCTCATTGCATATTTCAAATAGCGCTTCATCATGAGTTTACATCAAAAGATAGCAATAGATACCACTCTACTGACCAGATATCTGGCCGGCGAAGCGACCCCGGACGAAGCGATGGCAATAGATGACTGGTTGAAAGAAGGTACGCATATACAGGAATTTGAACGCCTGCAACAGTCATGGCAACTTATTTATGGTGCCATTGCATATCAGGCGCCAAAGGAAGATCAGGAATGGGCGGCGCTGGAGGCTGCCTTACCCGCAACAAAAAAGCATGGTAGCCTCAGGCGGATGGTCGTACGTTATGCAGTGGCAGCTTTGATCACTGGTGTGCTGCTGGGGGCGGGATTGTATACTTATCTTCATTACAGCAGACCGGTATGGCAGCAAGCGCTTGCCGGAGCGGCACGTGATGTGCGTAAGGGTGTATTACCGGATGGATCAGGTATTGTTATCAACAGAAACAGCACCCTGCAGTATGCGGCGGATTATAATAAAGATGACCGGAAAGTATTACTGGAAGGAGAAGGGTATTTTAATGTTGTGGCAGATAAGGAACGACCTTTTATAGTGCATAATGGCGCATTGAAAATACAGGTGCTGGGTACTTCCTTCAATGTGAAAGAAGATACAGGCAGGACTATCGTCACTGTTACTGCCGGGAAAGTAAAATTATATACGGAAGATCATGAACTGATCGTTGCTGCAGGACAAACAGGCACTTATCTGCCGGCAACGGATGAGTTACTGTTGAGCAATAGTGTGGATGCCAACAGTATCAGTTATGCCACCGGTGATTTTTCCTTTCAGGATATGTCATTGCCGGATATCTGTCACCATCTTGAAAATACATTTGGAGTGCAGATTATACTGAATAATGCACAGTTATCGCAATGCCGTATGTCGGCTCATTTCAAAGACAGACCACTTAGTTATATCATGGATATCATGTCGGCTACATTAGACATTGAATACACCACAAAGGACAGTATCATTCATATCAGCGGAAACGGCTGTAATTAACCTATAATTCTGTACTATGCTGAAACGCGTAATCTATCTTCCATTCCTGATCGGAATGGCGCAACTCCCTGTTATCTCCAAAGCCCAGCTAACTAAAGAGAAAAGTGAAAAGCGTATCGTTATTAACAGTAATACTATCCGTGTTGCTGATCTGCTCGGGATCTTCGCCCGGGAAACAGATCTGGAGTTTTCTTTTAATTCAAAAAAACTGAGCCCGTCAAAGGTGATAGCTGTCGCTCATCATGAGCAGACATTATCTGCGTGGCTGAAAGAACTGGAGCTGTCAACAGGTATTCACGTGAAAGTGAAGGGCGATCATATTATCCTGCAGGATACGCCTCCTGTTGTAAATAGTGTGGCGGCAGATGATCTATCGCCTGCCGGATACAAAGGCAGGCGGTCAGTAGGTACAAGAACGGTAGATGAGAAGGGTAACAGGAATGATATCTTAGCTGGCAATAGTGGTAAAAGACAGGCGATTACAGAGAAGGAACATACATCCTCCGGCGTAGCTGCAAATAATAAATTTGTTGCAGGGCGTAAAAGAAGCAGGCCTGAGGCTGATACTGCCGCGGACGGGGAAGAGCCTTTAGCTGAATTTTACGCGTCATATGAGACTGACTCTCTTGCGTCTGATCAGTCGGGCGCTAAGAATGAGACGGCTTCAGACAATTCGGTTTATGTAAGAGAAAATAGATCGCTATCAGATCTGCTCAGTGAAGTATTGAGTAAGACCGAATTGCGCCGTATACCTGCACATGAAATGCCTGCACCTGATAAACATGTCACGCTTACTGCCAATAAAACGGTCGTTTATCCGAAGGATACAACAGCCGTAGCAAGGGGTGTTATCGCGGACAGTACCCGTAAAAAAGCACCGTCATTGCGTACGGTAACCCGGCTGGATCTGGGTTTACAAGGAGTAGGTATTTCTCTTGAGGTGCCTGTCAGCAGCAAATATACTATTGAGTTTTCCGGTGGTCTGGGAGGGGGATATGACTTGTCTGATGGTAGCTTCAGCTATGACTGGGGATTGCTTAATCCCTGTGCATATCTGTCAGCCAATGGCCGGTATTATTATAACCGGGACAAACGGGCTGCAAAGGGGAAAAGTCTTGTGTTGAATGCAGGCGATTATTTTGGATTGCGTTTAAAGTATACTTCAGCTGAGATTACCGGTGGCGGTTCTGTAAGTGATGCGATACTGGCGAATATACATTGGGGTATGCAAAGGCCGATAGGCAGGAAGTGGGTTATTAACGGTCATGCGGGCATAGGATGGGCTTACAATGCTGTTAACTCTATTGATCCGGCGGGAGGAAAGGTGTATCCGGCGGCTGAATTTAAGATCTCTTATGCGCTGAACAGCAAACGTCATTTATAAATGCAGCAGGCGCCCTATATATAGGGCGCTTGCTGTTTAATATCATACCGGTAACATTACTTTTCTGAATAAGTCTTTGATCACATCGATTTCCTCGGCATACATTGTTTTCTTCCGGGTGCCAAAGTGTAAGGTGTTTTTGAGTTTGGTTTTCCCTTCCCACAACAGTTTGATTTCACCTGCCTCAATTTCTTTTCTGCAAAGGAAATCAGGGATCACAGCAACCCCTTTTCCACTCTTCAGACAGCGTACGATTGAATTGAGATTGGGTACAATGTAATTGGGACGGAAGTCCGGATGATGATTGAAATTCAATTTCCAGAAGCGAAACAGGTGCTCCATATCTCCTGTTGTACCATACCATTTCTCTTGTTTCAGCCAGTCTTCTATCACCTGCATATCTTTCCCCCTTGCCAGTTTATTAAAGGCTTTGCTATCCACATCATTTCCTGCTACCAGTACGATGGTTTCTGAAGAAAAGGCTTCATGTTCTATATTGGCTGATGTACCTCTATGTGGGGTGATAATAAGATCCAGAATGCCTTTGTCAAGGTTGTCCAGCATCTCCGGATATTCTCCGAAACGGATGATCACATTGAATGGAAGTGTGGAAATATATTGTTCCAGTGTAATCTGAAACGTTTCAAAACACATTCCTACACTGATGGTCGGTGTGTGTATTTCTGTGCTTTTCTGAAAGTTCTTTTCTGCGTCCTCCAGTTTGTTCAGCGGCTCTATGATGAAGTTGTAGAAGACCTTTCCTTTTTCCGTCGGAATCATTTTCCGTCCGGTTCTTTCAAAGAGTTTGTAGCCGACATAGCTTTCCAGAGAACTTAAATGCAGACTAACCCCCGGCTGGGAGATAAAAAGGCTTTCGGCAGCTCCTGTAAGGGTGCCGGTCTTATATATTGCTTTAAATGTTCTGTACCATTCCAGATTTACCATAACAATAGCTATTATAATTCTGATACAAAGGTATGAATTAACTTGTTTTAATAATACCGTCAGCCGGTCTACTTTTGTGTTGTCAAAAGAAAAACACACAATATGACAAAGGTATTTATCATCAATGGAGGTCAGCAGTTCGGCCATTCCGGCGGCCGTTTCAATGAAACTGTTTCGGCAGCTTCCGCTGAATTTTTTACTAACAGACCGGGCTTTGAGGTGAAAACCACCAATATCAATCACGCATACGATCTGCAGGAAGAAGTAGAGAAGTATAAATGGGCAGACGTTGTGATCTATCATACACCAATCTGGTGGTTTCAATTGCCGCATGGCTTTAAAGCATATATAGACAAGGTATTTACAGAAGGGCATGGTAAGGGGATTTATAAAAGCGATGGCCGTTCTTCTGCTAATCCTACCATCAATTATGGAACAGGAGGGATGCTGCATGGTAAAAAGTACATGGTCACCACTTCCTGGAATGCGCCTAAGGAGGCATTTACATTACCGGATGAGTTCTTCCAGCAGACCAGCGTGGACGATGGGATCCTGTTTGGTTTTCACCGGATGAATGCGTTTATCGGGATGAAGCCTTTACCGGGTATGCATTTTCATGATATAGAAAAGAATGCGGATATCCCAAGGGATCTGGGTAAGTACACCGCTCATCTGGAAAACGTATTTACAAACCTGAATTAAGTTAAACTGATATGGAATACAGAAAATTAGGCAATACGGACCTGCAGTTATCCACTATTACTTATGGCGCATTTGCCATTGGCGGTAATATGTGGGGCGGAAATGAAAAACAGGATTCAATTGCAGCAGTGCATGCTTCACTGGATCATGGTGTGACAACGATCGATACGGCTCCTTTTTATGGGTTTGGGCTGAGTGAAGAACTGATCGGAGAAGCGATTAAAGGAAAGGACAGGAGTAAGATACAGTTACTGACCAAGTTCGGTCTGGTATGGGATGGCAGTAATCAGGGTAAAGGTGAATATTTCTTTGATGCTGCTGCTGATGGCAGGAATATCCCTGTGTATAAATATACTTCCAAAGCGAATATCATCAAGGAGCTGGAAGAGAGTCTGAAAAGACTGGGTACTGATTATGTGGATCTGTTACAGCTGCACTGGCCGGATGCGACAACACCCATCGATGAGACCATGGAAGCATTGCAAACCCTGATCCGTCAGGGAAAGATCAAAGCGGCTGGTGTGAGTAACTATAACCTTGCGCAGGTGCAGGAAGCAGAAAAGACCATACAGCTGGCTTCCAATCAGGTATCCTACAGCATGCTGAACAGAAGTATCGAACAGGATCTGGTACCATATGCTATCGAAAATAAGATTGGTATCATTGCTTATAGTCCGCTGGAAAGAGGACTGCTGACCGGTAAATATTTCCGTGAGGCAGCGCTGAAAGCAGATGACCACAGAAATGGTTATTTCGGTCAGTTCTCTTCAGATAAAGTGAAAGCATTTCTCGATAGCATTACACCGCTGGCGGAAAGTAAAAAAGCTTCACTGGCACAGCTGGTATTACGCTGGACGACTTTACAACCGGGTATCACTATTGTGCTGGCTGGCGCCAGAAACGTAGAACAGGCTGTACAGAATGCAGCTGCCATGAACGTACAACTGACTACAGATGAGATAGGCTTTATTAACAGGGAACTCGAAAAAGTATATAGCGGACTGGCTGTGTAAGTAAGATGAGCGATAAATAATTAATATGTACTTTCTACAGAGAGTTTCTGATCCTGGTAACAAAAGTTACCAGGATTTTTTATATTGTAGGTAATATAATATCAAAGGGACCTGTAAACAGTTTATGAAATGAAGACCACCAATTACTACAACACCTTTATTGAAGTGGCTGATGACTGCCCCGTTCAGACAGCTGAAGTGCCCCCTGTGAGAGGAGAAAAGACCATTGCTAACATAGAATTTGAGCTATTGGTTGATAACCCGTACGAATTTACCTCCGACGACGTGCTTTTTCACGTGCATGCAGCCAAACGCCAGCTGAGAACGCAGGAGTTTGAGATAGAAAGAGAGCAGTTCTTTTCTAAAGGGCAGGCTTGTTTCCGTTCTTCTCCTTTAACCAAGCGTTATGGCTGGGGCGCTCATTTTGATGCAGACGGCAGGATGGCGATCTATGCGGTTGAGTCAGACGAGTATCAACAGTTTGCGAAAGACAGGTCGCTGAAGCAGGTAAAGGCGATGCGATCAAAGAAGTCTTAGTATATAATACGGCCATAATTTTTACCTTCCAGAGGGATGTTTTTTAATTACAAAAAGCGTCCGCCGGAGGCGAAACGCTTTTTGTTGCAGGATAGGGTTTAGGGAGGATAGATTATAATTTTACAAACTTGAATTTCCTGACTTCTCCCCCCGGCTTCGTTTCCACCAGCATGAAATAAACACCTCCTGCAAGGCGGCTGACAGGCATATTGATGGTTGTTTGTCCGGTTGGGATATTATACTGCTGGATGGAATATTGTCTGCCGGCGACATCGACCAGCAATACCCTGAATTTCGTTGCTTCTGTTACACCCTGTACATGGAGGTTGATCACATCGGCAGCTGGTACAGGATAGATATACATATCGCGGGCATTCAGTTTTACGGTGTCTGAATAAGCGAAAGAATTATCCTGACTGACCAGTTTCAACCGGTAATAGACATTACCTGATTTCGCTGCGAGATCATAGAAATCCAGGTCTTCATGATTATAGTAGAAACGGCCATTGCTGTTGGTCGCCTGTTGTGTATTGATCAATGAGAAGTCTTTGTTGTTGGTACTTCTTTCCAGTTCATAATGTAGTAGTCCTTCTTCATTCTGCGTTCTCCATTCAAGGAGCGCATTGCGTCCCTGCAGGCGGCCTGTGAAGGAATTGAGGAACACCAGCTGTGGTGTGAGCAGGTTTGTCAGCTGATATTTTACTACACCCAGATCAGCCGTAGCGAAGTAAATATCTGCATGATCTTCAAAAAACCGGAAGTCCATAGATGCGTTGCAGGGGATATATGCCAGTGCGGAGGCGGGTACACCCGACCATTTAACTCCTTTGTTGGTACTGAAGACCAGTCTGGTGTCACCAAAAATATCAGTAGCAGATGCACCCAGCAGATGCCCGTTCACCATATTGGAGAAAGCAATTTTTTTCAGGTCGCCTGCTTCCAGTGTGCGGGACCAGTTCTCGCCGCCATCTGCTGTCTGATAGATACCGCGCGTAGTCGCTATTACTATTTCTTTTCATCAAAGGGATTGGTATCCATATCCCAGATCATATCGACACCCTCGGCAAGATCGTCCAGTCCTTTGGATTTTTCTCCCCATGTGATACCGCCGTCTGTCGAGGTATATACGCGGTGACCGCTTGTGATCAGTAGCGTTGTCCGTCTCCTTTGGGGATATAGACATCTGTGATCAGGCTATTGCCGGATGCGGCTACCGGTGTTTGTGCTGGTTGGGTGCGATCAGCGAAGTCGAGTCTGAACAAGGCTGAAAACGCATTATAATAGGAATAGGACACCCAGTAACGGTCTTTGTGGTTAGGGTCACGTTTGATGGCATCTATACCTGTGGCATAATCGTCAGAAGGCAGTCGTTTTACGGTAGCGCCATAATCATCACTGAAATAGAGCTCAGATGGGTTCAGGAAGTCATCACAGGGTCTGAAGAAGAAGACACGTCCCTGCGTGGCGGTATCGGGTATTACATAATAATTCTCATAGGTAAAGGAATATACGGGTAATGTATCGTGCATAATGACTTCGCCATTTTGCAGATTTCTGGCAATATAGCCCCCCTGTGTAGAATAATACAGCCGTTGATCTGCACCGCTGCCTGCCAATCCGGTACTTTTAACCAGATAGGAGGGTGTTTTTAGTTTCTCAAATGTTTTTCCGCCATCAGGGGAATGTTGCGGCCACGCATCGGAGAAGACGAGGATATCATTACTATTTTTAGGATTGATCACCAAAGAGACGCCACTGGCATATACCTGTGATCTGCTTTCGAATACGGTAGATGTCCAGTGTTGACCACCATCGGTACTTTTCAGTATTTCATTTTCTTCCAGCATCCACATACGCTGCAGGTTACCCGGATCGTACTGGATGGTAATGATATTGTTGAGTGTCTGATCCGTGAAGGTAACAGGTACCTGACTAAAAGTATGGCCACTGTCTTGTGTATGGTATACGGCTTCTGCTGCCTCACCGAAGTTGATGAAGCTACAGAGGAAGAAGTCATTATGATTTTTAGGATGGAAGGCAACGGCATTCAGGGCGCCTTTGCCGGCGAGTGCTTCCCGCCAGTGTTGTCCTTCGTCGGCAGAGATATATAAACCTCCGTTTACCCCCAATGCTCCCAGTCCCCTTGCGAGGTAGATCTTTTTCTGATCATCCGGATGGAAAAAGCTGTTGAGGATATGCACACCATCATGTTCGGTACTGTAATATATTGTGTTGAAGTGTTTACCACCATCTTTTGTGAAGTATACTTCCGTGAATTGCGCCCAGGTATCCGGATCTCTATAGGCGGTGTTAATCACTACCCTGTTAGCCTGCTCATCTGAGATATCATAGCTGACCACAAATGCTTTCATTTCCTGATCGGGTGTGACAAAATGTCTGACAACCGCTTTACTTTCAACATCAATTACGTACAGGCCATTGTCATTGATCTCAGGTGCGGTTGCTATCACCGAGAAGGCTTTATGGCCGGGCAGGAATTTGAATTGTGAAATAGCGGTTGCACTATTCTCAAAGGAATAGAAGATGGTCCATGTTTTACCACGATCGTCTGAAACCAGTATATGGTTATTCAGGGTACGCGCATAGATCCTGTCGGGTATAGACGGGTCGGGTGTAACGTCCCATAGTCTTCCGAAGTCACCGGTTGACTCAAAAGAGAGTTGGGCGTTGGCTGAAAAAAACAGTAAGAGGAAGAGATGAACGAGTAAAATTTTTCTCATGAATTTTGGTCGATTGGGTGCTGTGTGAAAGTACCTCCCTTCTCTTAAAGCGCCTATGTAATTAACAGGACAGCGGCCGGACAAAGTGTGACATTCCCCTTAAAGTCCTGATAAATACTCAAAAAGGGAGGTGTTTTCGGCCAGCTGCATCTTTTTGGTGATGCGTTCCTTTCTTTTCCTGCAACCTTCCGGTGTGATGTTTAGCAGGGAGGCGATCTCCTTTGTATTTAAATTCATGTATATGTAGGAAAGGAATCTGACATCATTGGAAGTCAGATTTGCGTGATGTTCGCGGAGTGCATTCAGGAATCCCTGATTTACTTCCTGAAAATGGGTGCTGAAGTCGTCCCATTCACTGTCGGTACGGAGGTAGCTTTTGAGTTGAGAAATGTGTTTTACGACTACGCCGTCTTTATTCAGATCCGGAATTTTTGACATGGCCGTAATGATATCATCTATCAGTTCATTTCTGCCGGAAAGGTAGAGTGCTTTGGCCGAGAGTTTCCGGTTTCGTATTTCGATCTCATTTTTCAATCGTTCCTGTTCCAGCAGGGCGGCTGTTTCTTTTTCTTTTAGCTGTTCTTCCAGCAGGAGTTTCTGGCTTTTTTCATTTTCGATTTCCAGCGCCATGATCTGATGGCTGCGTTCGGTGAGGACGGCCTTTTGTTTGTTTTCGGCTGCTTTGATCCGCATCAGCCAGACAAAAAAGGTGACGATAATGGCGATGAATGCCAGTGCGATGTACAACAGGCGGCGCTGGTTGGAGAGTTGCTCGTTATTTAGGGAAAGGGTGTGCTGGGAATTGAGCAGCTCGAACTTTAG
This sequence comes from Chitinophaga pinensis, assembly GCF_007896845.1. GTDB lineage: Bacteria > Bacteroidota > Bacteroidia > Chitinophagales > Chitinophagaceae > Chitinophaga > Chitinophaga pinensis_C. The sequence goes on from NZ_VOHS01000031.1 coordinate 61,188, forward strand.
TTTACCTGTTTCGAACTGCTGGCCGTTTTTGACGGTATTGATGGAATCCCGGTAATACACCACAGAATCTTTGTCCGCCATGGCGAGCGCATAAGCATGGTCTTTCAGGTGGATGGCAGACAAGGTCTGGAAGAGTTCTATCCTTTCTTCCAGATTGGGACTGAGAGATAAGGCTTCATTGGCATATTGAAGGGCCTGTGCGCTATTGTTCTGTTTTAATTTAATAGAACTGATCAGTGTCAGCAGGGAGATCCGTTCATCCCTATAGGAAGAATCGCGGGCTGTCTGGAGTAGTTCGAGACTCAGGCGATCGGCTTCGGGCATATTGCCTTCCTGAAACTGGTTCTGGGCGTAGGCGTAGCGGGCGCTGATCAGTCTTCTGGGTTCGTTTTGCAGATAGCTGACTGATTCACGCAGGTATTCCCGTGCCTTTTCCAGTTGATGGATCTCAGTATGTACAATACCGAGGTTCAGGGCGTAGTTGCCTATTCTTATTTTATCATTTTTCTCTTTGGCGATGGTATAGGCTTTCAGGAAGTACTCCTGTGCTTTGTCATAGTTCTTCTCTTTGGAATAGAGAATGGCGATATTATTCAGGACGGTCATTTCGAGTGTCGCATCTTTCTCTTCCATGGCTATTTTGTAGGCGTCGAGATAGTTGCGCAGGGCTTCTCCGTAGTCCAGCATGAAATAGTAGGTAAGTCCGATGTTGTTGGTAGCCAGGAATAATTGTCTGGGCCAGTGATTATCAGCAGACTGATGTTGTGCTTCGGTCAGCAGAGTGATGGCGGAGACAAATTTCTTCGACATCATAGCGTCAATTCCCTGTTGGATAAGAGAATCGCAATAGGAGCGGCTGCCGTAACAGGTTGGCAGCACAGTCAGTAACAGGATAGCTGTTACTATCAGGTGTTTTAGATACTTCATTACCACACGGTGTCTTGGATATAGATGTTGGTTGATTTCCCCTGCCGTTGACAGGAACGGGCTTAAAATAATAAAAAATATTCAACGGCTGAGGAAACCTAAAAGTTACCGTGACAGGTGTGGTTTTTTTTATTTTTCGGGTGTCTGGTAATGTACGATGTCTATACCTACACCATTAGGATCTTCGATAGCAAAGTGCCGGTCGCCCCATGCTTCATTTCTGATGTCTATTTTAACAGGAACTCCTTTCTTTTTGATGGTGGTGTACAGACTGTCGACATCTTCAACTTCTATGGTCAGGTACATACCCTGTCCCTGAAAAGGTTTTTGGAACAAGGCCTGCTGTGAAGGATGATCTGGTAACAGGAAGCTGATCTCTGTGCTTTTATCAGGCGTGTGCATCAACAGGTAGAATTCATTTTCAAAAGTGACGCCGAAGCCGAGTACTTCCGTATAAAATGCTTTGCTTTCTGCGAGCTTATTTGTAATAATGCCTGCGTTCAGTTTCATAGTATGTTTTGTTTTAGTGAGTTTTTGTGCATAAGTGCCTGTTGTGAATAACAGGGTGACCAATAACGTTAACAGGTGTTTCATGTTTGCTGATTTAGTCCTGTAAAATTCAGGAATCAGTAGTGTGAAACATTGTAAAAATCGGACAACTTATCTGCCAAAAGCTTTGGAAGGAGTGACGCCGTAAAAGTTTCTGAATTCTTTGATAAAATGTGCCTGATCGTAATAGCCGCTGTCAAAGAATAGTTTATTCTGCCGCAGGCTTTGTGCGGATGGTTTTGCTTTCAGAATGTTCTGGAAGCGGACGACCTTGCTGAAGGTCTTTGCAGAATCACCGATGTAGAATTCAAACAGTCTGCGTAGTTGTCTGGCGCTGATGCCGGTATTCAGGTCTTTCTCTATATCTACAACGCCGCACTTATCCAGAATCAGGGCCAGTGCATTATATAGTCTTGGGTCTTCATCGATATCTGCTTTTGCTATTGTCTTTAAGAAATAGTTATCAAAGATGTGGCTGATATCGGCTGGTTGCAATGCGTCATGAAGGTGCGCGGAGATAAATGCAGACGTCTCCGGATGCACGGCACTCAGGTGTTCGAAACGGTTGCTTAATTCGGCGGCGTTCACTTTGAACAGCTGTGGAAACATGGTGGGGAGGAAACGAACACCTACATAATTGAAGTTATTCTCAAGGGGGAATTCTGTATACTTTTTACAGAAGCCCATGATATAATTTTCTGTAGGGTTGTTGAGTTCAAAGAAGATGTCGATGCATCCGTCAGCAACTACACGGTAATTGAACTGGTCGGAGAGAGGGGCCGTAGTTTTTAATTGCCAGTAACAATAGATGAAGGGTTGGAGGTTCGGGTGGGGAAGGAATTCGTGATAGGTGACGTGTTCAGCTGACTGTTTGATGGCAGGCTGAATAGGTGTGTAGAGATGGCGTATGGTGGTGAATGGATGCAAATATTTATTTTGATAAAGATAGTGGTTTTGAGAGAATGCGAAATGACAATGTTCAAGGTGAAATGTTACTGAAAATTGAATAGTGATAACGGAATTGTAGATTTTTTTGATGTGAAAAATGTATTGTACTTTCGGAATATCTGCGTTAGAAAACAGCTGATTATACTGGTGTCTTGCCGGGAATGCTGTTGTACAATGTTAAAGTTTATCTCCTGAATATTCGTATAGACGAACAAGATTTTTCTATTCAAATAAAAGGGAATGATAAAATTAAATTTCAAGGAGACATTTCATCCGACCTCATTGAAGGATGACTATTCAAAATGACTTTTGAATCGCCTCAGGCAGATGGTTCTGTGGAGACTATGGTCGTCAAAATTGTCCGGCATCCATATTTGGATTTGCCGAATGTTTATAATCTGGGTTTTGGTCCCCCTAATATGAAAGGTGGTTTTCGAGACGATGTGAAATTGCAACATGCTGATTTAGGAAAGGTACTGTCAACAGTTTTATTTCATGGAGTTGGCTTCTTGCAGAGAAATCCATCATTGGTTTTAGGGATTGACGGATCAGACGATGTGAGAGCAATGTTGTATCATCTTATAGCAAAGTTTAATCATGACTATTTAACTGGTTCGCTTGCAATCCTTGGTGTCGATTGGTATATAAGAGTTTTCAGGGATGGTAGCTATGAAATAGACCAGAATGGACACCTTATATCTAAACCTAAACCGGAATCTTTTAATCATCAAAGATCGAGGCACGATTTGTATAGATACTATATGTTTCGTCTAAAATAAATACTATTAATAATTCATTAAACTAATATTATGGATCCAATCCTTGAAGAAAAAATCAGGCAGTATAGGACATTTGTTACACATTATACTGAAAAGACTGATACTGTTGATACTTCTACTCCGCCGCGTGAAGATAATCTCTCGAGAGTAATTCGCTCAAAGGAAGATGCAGAAATGTTTATGGCTCAGGTGAACTGTCTTATAAGACTGGATAAAGAAAGACAGGAAGAGGAAAGACTGGAAAAGGAGAGACTGGAAAAGGAAAGACTGGGCAATTAAATTTTACCTTAAACGTACTATAAAAAAGAAAGGATGGAATTCACTTCCATCCTTTCTTTTTTATAGTATGATATGTATATCAATGCATAGGTGCGTCTTTCAGATCTCCGGCACCGGCAATTATATTTCTCAGTTCAGGATTCTCTTTCTTTTCTCTTGTTAATACTTTATTCGTAATAACAATACTCAGCAACATACATACTGCCCCAATCAGGAAGTGGATACCCGGGAAATGGAAAGGTGCTTTATCTGTCGTGAAATAAGCGAAAGTGCCATTCATGATCAGGGGGCCGAAGATAGTTGTGAGACTCATCAGGCTGGTTAGTGCTCCTTGTAGTTCTCCCTGTTGATTGGGCGGTACGTGACCAGAGATCACGGACTGAAGTGATGGTCCGCAGATACCACCTAAACAATAAGGGATGAGGAAGGCAAACATCATCCAGCTTTGTGTGGCGAATGCAAAGAGTACAAGGCCGAGTGTATATAGTGATAGTCCGAGGTAGATGCTTTTTTCATTACCGATTTTAGGAATGATGATTCTGGTAAGACCTGCCTGAACAGCACCAACGAGTACGCCTACTATTGCCAGTGAAATACCGACCATTTTCTCCGACCATTGGAAGCGATAGATGGTAAAGAAGTTCCAGTTACCCTGTACGGACTGAGCGCCCAGATAGATCAGAAAGAAGGCAAATGCCAGTCCGCCAATCTCAGGATGTGCCGTCAGGAATTTTAATGATCCGAGGGGGTTAGCGCGGCTCCATTCAAAAGCCCGGCGGTTTTCCTTTTTGAGAGATTCCGGTAACAGGAAAAAGCCATACAGACAGTTCAGGAGGCAGAGTACTGCAGCTGCGTAGAAGGGTGCTCTGATGCCCCAGTTGGCAAGCAGGGCGCCAAGTGCGGGCCCGAGTACGAAACCAAGACCGAATGCAGCGCCGATCATACCAAAGTTTTTGGCTCTGGAAGTTTCGTCCACACTGACATCTGCAATATAGGCTGTAGCGGTAGTGAAGCTGGCGCCAGTCATACCAGCAATAACACGACCGATGAAAAGCCATCCGTATGAAGGGGCGAGGGCTAAGATAATGTAGTCAATACCAAAACCCAGCAAGGAGAGTAAAAGCACAGGGCGACGACCATATTTATCGCTGAGGTTGCCGACTACCGGCGCGAAAATGAACTGTGTAACCGCAAATACAGACAGCAGGAGCGCTCCATAAGTGCTGGCCTGATTAACCGGTATGTGCTTTAGCTGGGCAATAAGATCGGCCATAACGGGGATGATGAGACCCCATCCCATTACGTCGATTAAAAGGGTGATAAAAATAAAGCCAATGGCGGACTGCTTGGTTGTTTGCATATATATAATTGAATTGAAAGCCGATGGAATCGAATTATGTATCACGATGACTGTATCCTTCACGCGGGATGTTGTGGCATGGCAGCCCTGCGGATTTGTATCAAGGATATTTGTTGTACGTAATATGCCGGTTACTGATAATGCAAACTTAGGCAGAATTGTTTAATGAGAGGGGCGGTGGATAGGCCAAGTTGCGGGGGAATTTGCGTCAAGGTAAGTTGGCTGTTGCATTGCTGTGTGAAGAGGGCTAAGCTTTTCGTATCGCCCATAAAGTATATCTGATCATGTGAGGTATCTGATGATCAGATATACCCGGACGACTTTTTATTTACCGGCAGGTAGGGCCTGTTGTATCAATTGAACGGTATTGTCTACTACACGTTTGGAGCTGATGGCAAATTCCAATAACGAGCGCTTGTTTTCATCACGTAGCGAAGCAATTTCCCGCTTAAAATGTTTCAGAAAAGGGATCAGGATATCCCGTTCATTTCGCTGCACAAGATTAAAAACGATCTCTGGTATCTCAGTGATGATCAGCTTGAGGAACCAATGTGGTTTTTGTGAAAAGAAGTTGCGGAAGACTTTCCGGGCTTTGTTATCGCTGGTAACGCCGTTGATCATAATTTTTACAGCAGCTGCGTTGGCCTCACGTTTTACAGCATCTATGTAGTATTTCAACTGTTCATGTTCGTATGGGAAAAGCAGGGAAAGCCATTTGGGATTGATCTTAAAAATGTTATTAAAAATGCCCGGGTTTAAGTACTCAATATCCACAGAAAATGGCGTCCAGCCCAGCGCTATGATCCTTAAGATCGTATTTTCCTGCAATGTAGTGACTTCCGGCGCATATTTCAAAGAACCTATAAACATGTGATAGGGATAAACAAATCCCGGTCCGGATACCAGTAAGGGGAATATATCATAGCAACATTTTATCTGTTCCGGGGTATGGTAATTTATCTCGCCCATGTGGTAGGTCCGGTCCGCAGTACCCCTCCCAGATAGGAGCAGACATAGTTCAGTGCATTCATCCCTCCGTTTAATACATATGCTTTTTGCTGATCGACGGCTGCACCGGCAATGACTGCTGTTCTGACAATGAGTACGGTTGCTTTTAGCTGCTCACTATTGTAAACCGGGATATCCTGCGCCAGCATGGCTACGTTATGTGATTCCAGTTCATGAGTGGTCATCAGGTTTGCGGAAGCGCCCTTTTGCACAAGTGCCTTCAGTGTTTGCTCAGCCTGTAACATGTTATTGGCACTGGAATACATGCTATCGAAAGCATCAAAAAATCGTTGTCGAGTTGGTTGATGTCTGCCTCACTCAGAGTGTCGCGGATAGTTTTCCAGATTGCTTTTTCTTTCTCAATATCATTACGTATTGTGTTAAGCTCTTTTTTCAGTGTGAGAAAGTGTGGGATAGGGAAATCAAACTCCATGGTTAAAATTTATTTCTAAGGCTCAAAGATAGCGCTATATTTCTGTCAGTGCAATGCCACCGGGGGCTTTTGTTAATAATTTGGTAATGTAATTAGCGGAAGCGCATTGTTAATATTGTGCCATCTGAATGGCCATGTGGAAAACATCGTTTCCGGCGTAATAACAATCATCATGATACAGCTCAACAGACTTTATAAAAGTACCGTGATCGCTCTGTTTTGTTTTTTAACAATACAGTATGGGAAAGCACAGACATTGGATCCGTGGAATAAAGGGAATCTTGATATTCATTTTATAAATACAGGCAGAGGAGATTGTGCGTTTATGATCATGCCGGATGGTACGACCATGTTGATTGATGCCGGCGAACTAAACCCGATGGATGCACGTACCAGATCGCCCCGTACTGCACCTTTGCAACGGATACCAGTCAGCAGGCATATGCGTGGATTGCTGAATATATTAAGGCTGTCAGTCCATCCGCATGGATAGATTATGCGATGATCACACTTTTCATGATGATCATTTTGGAGGAATGTATAAGGGGGCAAAAGTGCGGCCGCCAGGAAATATTATCTGACAGGCATCACAGGAGTAGGCGATCAGATTCCCATCCGGAAATTAGTAGACCGTGGTTATCCGGATTATAATTACCGCTTGACCTCAGAAAGGAGATTGCCAAAGATGTAAAACAGGAAGATGCCGAGTTACAGCAAGTGGCGAATTATTTCCATTTCATTGAATACCAGACTACACATCAGGGTATGAAAGCAGAGCGTTTTAAGACGGGCAGTAAAGATCAGTTTGTGCTGCTAAAAGATGCGAAAGCGTATCCCGCTTTTCATGTCCGGAATATTATGTCAAATGGATTTGTCTGGAATGGGAAGGAGAGGGTGTCTATAATCATTTTGCTGATACGGGTGGTGTATTGCCTGATGAGAATAATGCCGGTTGTGGTGTGCGGGTGCAATATGGGAATTTCAGTATATTCTTTGCTGCGGATATTCAGGGGATTGTAAACTATGGCGAACCTGCCTGTGACGATATGGAAAGTGCAGTAGCCACCTGCGGTAGGTAAGGTAGATATTGCAACCGTCAGTCATCATGGTAACAGGAATGCCCTGAACATAAATTATATACAGACCTTACGCCCGCGGGTATGGATAGAACAGGTATGGTCGAGTGATCATCCGGGGCATGAGGTGTTGAATCGTCTTAGCTCCGCGCGACTAATCCTTTTCCACATGATCTGTTTGCGACGAATATGCTGGAGGCAAATAAGCTGGTTATCGGACCGGCATTGGAGAATGCGTATAAAAGTACATCAGGACATATTGTAATAAGAGTGGCACGGATGGTAACAGCTATCGCATTTTTGTATTGGACTCCTTCAAAAAAGGACAGCAGGTGAAGCAGATGTCTGGTCCTTATACGGCAGGCGCTGGTCAGCAGTAGATCTGCTGTTGTGAGGGGGGAAAGGGTACTGTACCAGAAGAAAACGTGGACTGATGTGGTGATGACCTGCTGTAGGGGTGTTGGGGATAAATGCCCGATGTTTGTATGTATAGGATCTTTCGGCCAATAGGATAGCCGCTTCAGCGTCAACTGTAGCGATCAGTGTGGATATCTTTAAGTTTAATGGGATATTTCATCAGCAAAATACACTTTCAGGCAGGGAAACTTTATTCCCGTTGGATGATATCCTGATGGGCAGGTACGGGCAGATTTATTGCCTGCGTCAGTCGTTGCCGCATTATCCGCTGTGGATGTGTAGCAGTCTGATACGTTTTGGAGCGGATGGTGGCACTACGGCAATGATATCAGCGGCAAGGAATTGTTTGTTACAGGAAAGACCATTATCGTGAATAGCTCTTATCTGTAAAGTCAGCAGGAGGGTACCTTCACCCACTACATATAAGGGGATATCTGTTCCTTTAAAAGGCTCCTGAGAATCTATCATTATGGTAACAGTATCTGTTCCGGTGATCTGCTGGCTATTGAAATCAATGCGGACAGCGATCACCTTTAATTCTAAGGCTGTGAAACGGTGTTGTTGTGAGATGTGTTGTGCAGGAATATGCAGGACGTCGTTTCCCTGTATTTCAGGGCTTATACTGAAGAAGCGGTCGATTCCTGCAGTTTTATTAAACCGGAAGCCTTTTACTGCGGTGTGGTCACCGGCTGCCTGAATAAGCAGCTTATTCAGACGATTGATGTGTGAACTGTCACATCTTACGTCGAGTGCAGGGTAGAAGGCATGGCGGATTAATCTGCCTTGGCGCTGCAGATGCCAAAGCGTCGGGCGGCCGGCGGGTAGCCTGAGTTTGTCTGATGGCTTTAGGCGCACTGCGAAGGAGGTGTTTCCCGTTACGCTCATAGCCGATGTTATTACCGAGTTTACCGGTGAAAGGATGAAAGTGTTTTGTCTTGCCATTGGTGTATTTTGAGTGGATATGAATTACGATAGTCTGCCGGTGGAATTGATAGGAGAACCGGAGATATTATCCACTGATTTAAACAGGAGTGTGGAAACACTACCGCCAGAACGGTTTTGAACAGGATAAAGGATGCATAGAATAGTCATGGTATTGCTCGTTGGTTTTTCCTTATTTTTATCTGTTGCTTTAGGCATTGCCTGCATAAGCCGGATCTGAAGTGGAAATGACGACAGAGGGAGTAGTAGCACTGCATTGCGTCACACTTTTTTTATGAAATGCGGAATACTTTATCTTTATTCCAACCTTAAAATTCACCCCTATGCCTGCGTTTTTGCGCTATTGTATAGCATTTCCACTGTTATTATTGTCACCAGTTACTGCTGCACAGTCGAAGACTGATATAGAAAAACTGGCTACAACGCCGAAAAAATATTACGCTGCCACTAGACTATGCTGTATCACTGCCCAGACCTGATGTTAAATACTGGGATCATGACTACATGCATACAACCATTTTATGACCCCCGTTGTACGAAAGACCCAAATGGGAATGTCATATGAGAAAGAGGGCGTTCAGGTATGGTGGTGTATGCCATCGGCCAGTCCTCATGCCCAACTGGACACATCGATGTATATAGCTGACGCTATGCAACTGATTGGTACCTGGCGTGCGGTATCCAGCCGAAGGATAAATTTTCAGGATTCGGCACGATT
>NZ_VOHS01000032.1 GCF_007896845.1 Chitinophaga pinensis
TGCCGAATGTTTTCACTTAAATTTTTTGGGTAATCCTCCTATGTATCCTCTCGAAATTGTTCGGATACTTTACGGATGTTCCCCATCAAGTGGTGTCTTTTTTTCGACCCTTCTTGCACGTGTGTGGCCATTTGCATTTCTGGCGATAACAAACAGTCTTTCATTTTCATCATTTAGATTCAATCCGTCCAGTACTGACGGATTATGTGTTGTGATGATCACCTGCTTGTTGTGTTCAACAGCAAGCTGGGATAAAATGGTAATTAATTTACTGCATAATTTGGGATTCAATGCAGTGTCTATATTGTCGATAGCGAAAAACGACGGCGTATAGTCGCTTGTGAATAAAGTTATATAAAAAGCAGATATAGAAAACCCTCATTGGCGTTTCTGATGTCAAAGATTTCAGACCATCTTCCAGATATTTGTCGGTTATATAGAATTCAGTATCTCCGAAAGAAGCATCTTCTTTTATATCAAAAGAATCAAACCAGTCAATCAGTAAAAGATTTTCTCTTATACTTTCGTATTGTACCGGCTTCTCCTTTTTGATAACCTTAAGAAGTTTTAACAGTCCTTCTCCTTTAGAACCGAGAGGTTCAACATATGTTTCTTCCTGATGGAAGTTCCTGAGAAAATAATTTTCAGGTGAGAAAATTATAAATCCACTTATATCAGTGTGTCCAATGTGCGTAGTTGTAGGATCAAGCCAGGGTGAGAGCAATTCCAGCTGTTTGCGAATATCGTTAATGTCATTTTCAGATATTGTGCTATTTTTTTCCAGACTTAAGAAACTCTGTAATAGTTGCCTATATAACTCATATGTTTTGCTTGCAACTTTTTTATCATTTAATTCAGATAAATCGACGTTTAATGCCCCATCATTTGCTAATAAAGATGTCTTCCATTTTGAAAATGGAAGATTATCATTCTGAAAGGTGATATCTATAGTTTTGTCAGAAGTTTTAAGCGTAATTAAAATATCCTGATTGCTATTATCCTCAGTAAACCGCCTCTCATTAATTGTGGGTCAGATGCTCTGGCCCCCCTTGCTGAAAGGAGTTCATTTTCAACATTATGATTTAATCCTGCTGCCGCAAATACTATACTCTCCAATATTACTCTTCCCACATCCATTTTCCCCGATAAAAACATTGAACCGTCCCAGATCAATGGAAAGATCGTCAATTGATTTAAAGTTTCTGATCCTGATATTGTCCAGCATACGTGTTCTTTCGTTCAATGATAAATTTATCGAATAAATTCCGTTATTCCTTATTTCCACACTCCCTTCACCATCCTCTCCTTCCCAAACAAATCCTTCTTAATCTCCACTTCCACATATCCCATACCTTCCAACACTGCGGCTGTCTCTTTGCCAAACGCTTCATTAATCTCAAAGTACAAGACTCCGCCAGCCCGTAATTTCTCTTTACCCATCAACCCGATCTCTCTGTAAAACAACATCGCATCATCATCTGGTACAAACAACGCCAGAGAAGGCTCGTAAGATACCACCTGTTCCTGCATATCCGCACTTTCACGCTGACATATATACGGTGGATTGCTTACGATAATATCAAATATCGGTAAATGCGCCCATGCCGCTTTATTAAGAATATCCACCAGTTCAAAAGTAACATCGAGATGTTGCTTTGCAGCGTTATCCTTCGCTGTTTGTATAGCGCCTTCGCTTACATCTACTGCCTGCACAAGTGCCTGTGGCAGTTCTTTCTTAATAGCCAAAGGAATGGCGCCGCTGCCGGTACCAATATCTAATATCCGTGGCTGTGAGGCATGTGTAGCACGGACATCCTGCACGATCCATTCCACCAGTTCCTCCGTTTCCGGACGGGGGATCAGTACATGCGGATTCACCTGCAGTTCCATACCGTAAAACCAGCTGCTGCCGATTACATATTGTACAGGCTCATGTGCCAGGAGGGCTTTTACTGCAGCTGTTAACTGTGTAGTCTGTTCAGCTGTCAGCATACGCTCTTTGTATACGATCCTGTCCATCTTAGACATACCGGTTACATACTCCATGACGATATGTGCAATATTGGCAGCTTCACGCTGACCCTGTATAGGTTCCAGTGAGGTGACGATATGTGTAAAGGCGGTCTGTATAGTCATATAAAAATGGGTCTTACAGGGAAAATCCCTGCTGAAACGATATTTTTGCACACAAATGTATAATATCAGACGCGATCATGGACAGCTCTTCCGATGAATTTTACATGCAAAGATGTCTGCAACTGGCAAAGCTGGGCGCAGGAAATGTAGCGCCCAACCCAATGGTAGGGGCTGTATTGGTATATGAAGGCCGTATTATTGGTGAAGGTTATCACCGGCAGTATGGTTTTGCACATGCAGAGGTAAATTGTGTGCATTCCGTAAAACCGGCAGATAAACACCTGATTCCCGCAGCTACCATGTATGTGAGTCTGGAGCCCTGTGCGCATTATGGCAAAACGCCTCCTTGTGCAGAATTGATCGTATCGCAGAAAATAGGCACCGTGGTGATCGGTTGTGTGGATACCTTTTCTCAGGTGGCCGGTAAAGGCATTGAGATATTGAAGGCCGCAGGGATTACTGTACGGACGAGCATATTGGAAGCAGCCTGCCGTGAATTGAACAGCCGTTTTTTCACATTCCATGAGCAAAAACGGCCGTATATCATATTGAAATGGGCACAAAATGCAGCTGGTTTTATGACAGGTGCTGACGGCAGACCGGTACGTATTTCTAATCCGCTGACTGACAGACTGGTACATCGCTGGCGTAGTGAAGAAATGGGTATACTGGTAGGAACAAATACCGCTGTTGCGGATAACCCCCGACTGAATAATCGCCTCTGGACAGGCAAAGATCCTGTCAGAATTGTCATAGACCGTACATTAAAAACACCGCGTGACTATCATTTATGGCATGGACCTGCCACACTATTTGTTACTGGTGAACCAGAAGGAAAACAGACTGACGCAGAAATGGTGACAGCCGATTTCTCTCAACCTCTGCTGCCACAGCTGATGAAGATCTTACATGACAGACGCATGCTTAGTGTATTGGTAGAAGGTGGTGCACATGTGTTAAGAGAAATGACAGGAGCTGGATTGTGGGATGAAGCCCGTGTTATCATTGGTAATAATCCACTGGCGCAGAGTGTAAAAGCACCTGTATTATCGCATTCACTGCTGAAAAAAACACAAACACTGGAAGGTGATCAGATACTGTTTTACCTGAATATAAAGGAGGAAAAGACGGCATGAGATATATACTGCGTCCTGTATACCTGTTGACCATATTTTGTTGCTGTATGCTGACGGCCAGCGCCCAGAAAGATAAATGGGTGGGTACCTGGTCAATGGACTATAAACCATGGCCAACTACGGGTGGCATAAAAATGCAGTTGCAGATCGGCAACCCTGTATATAATACTTTGTATCCTGCTCAACTGAAAGTGATCTACCCGCCTTTCTCAGGCACCTATGAGGTATTACTGGCAAAGAAGAATGACAAACAGCTGGGTATTGGCCGCAATAAGTATCCCATTTCAGAGGTGCCTTTCCGGCTGGGCGCATGGATGCTCTACCTGAATGGTACATTGAGCTATGAGGCAAAGAGTACACCGGAACTGTCCGTACAGCGTATGTGGATCAACTCGCAGGACTTGTACATGCAGGGACTATATGATGATGATGAGATGTATGCATACATGAAAGACCTGCTGCGAGAATTGCTTTCCCGAAAGGAAATTGCACTGAAGAAAATCAATAATATCCCCTGGCAACACAAGGACATCCAACGTATACTGCATCCGGAAGGCGATTCCATCTATTTCGGCATCTATGATAAAGTAGATATTTACGATAGCATTGTACCGCTTTCTATCCGGGATGAAGATGCGGTCGATAAAGATACTGTAACACTGCTGCACAACGGAAAAGTGTTACTGGATAAAGCTTACATCAATGAAACAGGTAAGGTGTTTCAGTTGCCGCTGGATACAGGTATTAACATCGTTACTTTTTTTGCAGATAATTATGGCCGTCTTCCGCCTAATACCGGCTCGTTTCGTATAAAGAGTTCTACTGGCCGGTACATATACGATTTTACTGATCGTCCTAACCGGTACGCCACTTTCCTGGTCGCGCAGCTGAACCGTATACCACGTAAGCCTGTTACTGATAGCACACAGCAGATTCATCTTAATAAGCTAAGTGCTGATGCCCGGGAAGCCACGAATGATGTAAATACGAATATAACAGGACAAGGGTCATCTATAGTAAACGGGAAGATCGTAAGTCCGACCGATAATACAACAGCCAATACTACCGGACAGCCATCCTCTTCAACAGAAACAACAGTCACACAGCATGGAGATATGACCATTCTGAGAGGCAAAAATACTGCCCATCCGGCATGGGATACGGTTAAACCGGTATTGCTGAAACCTATTGATGATAAGCGTATCACAGAGCGTAAGAACAGTCTGCTGGAAAAGACATTTAAAGTACAGGAATCAGAGATATTACTGGAACTCTGGGATGATGCGGCAGAAGATGGAGACAGTATTTCTATTCGTCTGAATGGGCAGGAAGTGGTGACTGGATTTCCGGTAAAAAAGAAACGCCAGCTACTGAAAGTTACGCTGCAGGAAGGAGAGAACCGATTGATTATGGTAGCAGATAATCTGGGCAGTATTCCTCCTAATACAGCAGTATTGCGGATTGTAGCCGGTGCTTTACGTAGATTTGTGAGCATTAAGACAAATATGAAGCAGAATAATATGCTGCTGATCGTATATGAGCCGAAGCCTGTTTCTGCCGGCAAACCCGAAAAAGGGAAACCCCGAAAAAAATAACGCATGGAAGTTTACTATACAATAGAAAAGTCTGCAATGGCAGAATTCAAGGACAGGGGCAGTAAGTTCCTGGCCTATGCCTGGCCTGTGAAAACAGTAGATCAGGTGAAGGAATGCCTGCAGGAGATCAAGAAAGAACACCCGAAGGCAACGCATCACTGCTTTGCTTACAGACTGGGAACTGACGGATTACAGTTCCGTGCCAATGATGACGGAGAGCCTTCAGGTACGGCAGGTAAACCCATTCTGGGACAGATAGACAGCAAGCAACTGACAGATGTATTGGTCGTGGTAGTACGTTATTTCGGTGGTACATTACTGGGTGCCCCGGGCCTGATCAATGCTTATAAAGCATCTACGTCAATGGTCCTGCAACTTATACCGGCAGTGCAAAAGAATGTTGAAGCAAAATATCATCTCACTTTTGATTATACGATTCTGAACGAAATTATGACAGTTGTGAAACAACAGAACTGTACAATATACGCACAGGAATTACAGCTGTTTTGTTCGATGGATATCGGAGTGCCGAAAGCTGTACAGGAGCATACTTTGCTGAAGCTGAATGATATCAGGGGACTGGAGATCAAGGAGATGAAAGAGAAGAAGTAGGAATTATATTTTATAAGTCATGAGTATAAAATAAGAGGCGCCCATAGTAATGGACGCCTCTTATTTTATGTAACATTCGCGGTAATCTCTGCTGCATTCCTGATTCCTAATGCTTAGTTAAGAACCGGCTGCTGACTACCAGCTCCTTACTGCCTTTTTCATACTTATAAAATCCTTCACCGCTTTTCACCCCCAGATAGCCTGCTGTCACCATATTTACTAACAGCGGACAAGGAGCATATTTCGGATTACCGAAGCCGTCGTGCAGTACGCGCATGATAGAAAGACATACATCCAGTCCGATGAAATCAGCCAGTTGTAATGGTCCCATCGGATGGGCCATACCCAGTTTCATCACGGTATCAATTTCAGCGACACCAGCCACACCTTCATACAGCGAATAGATGGATTCATTGATCATCGGCATCAGGATGCGGTTGGCGATGAAGCCCGGATAGTCATTGACGACACAAGGTATTTTGCCTAATTTTTCAGACAGTGTAACGATGGCGTCGGTCACTTCTCTGGTGGTGGCGTAGCCATTAATGATCTCTACGAGTTTCATAACCGGCACCGGGTTCATGAAATGCATACCGATGACCTTTTCGGGTCTTTTGGTAACAGCCGCGATGCTGGTGATGGAAATGGAAGAGGTGTTAGTCGCCAGAATAGCGTCAGGAGCTGTATGCTGGTCCAGTTCACGGAAGATCTTCAGCTTCAGGTCTGTATTTTCTGTAGCTGCTTCTACAACCAGTTCAGCCGATTTCACGCCATTAGGAATATCGGTGAATGTAGCGATATTCTGCAGGGTCTGCTGTCTGATCTCTTCTGTGATAGTTCCTTTGCTCAGTTGTCTCTCCACGTTTTTGTCAATAGTTTGCAGCGCTTTTTCCAACGCGGGGGCAGAAACATCAATGAGGTTCACTTTAAAACCGTTCTGTGCAAATACGTGTGCAATACCATTTCCCATGGTACCTGCGCCGATGACAGCAATTTGTTGCATGGTGTATTGATTTAAAGAGATGGTACTCAGGCCATCCGGCTAATAACCATAATCGGTACCGCCGTAGCTGTAGTTGTTATTATTCTGTTTTTTGAAGTCACCCCGTTTCCAGGCCTGGATAAACTGTGCCCATGCCATAGGGTTGAGGATATTCTGTGGAGGGACCTGACCTGCGTAGTACAGTGACTGCGCCTGTTTGTTCAGGAACATGTTGGTTGCTTCGCGCGCATCCGGTGGTGTATAACGGGAAAGTGCACGCATACGGGCATTCTCGGTGTTCTTACGGGCCAGTTCATATTCGTCATCCGGAATGTCGGTGCTTACAAATGCCTTATCAAACTCTTCTCTGGTAGGGTAGGGTCTGATAATGGTTACCGGCAGATACGTGGTATCATCCACCAGCAGTTGTATCATGGAATAATTGTTTCCCGGCAGGGTCAGCGGGATCTTATAGTCTTTCTTTTTAAAACCTACAGCGCTGAACGTCAGGGTATCTCCTTTAAAAGCAACGATTGAAAACACACCCTGGCTGTTGGAAATAGTACCACGGCGTTGTCCTTTTACCAATACACTTACTGCAGGTACTGCCCGGAGGCTGTCTGCTGTCATGGTAATACCGGAAATCTGGATGATGCTGTCTTTAAATTGAGATAGCTGGGCCTTCACCAGGAAAGGAAGAAACAGGAAAGACAACAGTATGTAGGTACATTTTTTATTCATGCCGCCTCTAAGATAAATTATTTGTTTTAAAACCTTGGCCATAGGATTGTGTTCCAGTCAATATAGAGGATGAATGGAAACGAGATCGACAAAAACTATGACAGCGGGGACAAATTAACTCCCAATTGGGTTAACTTTGCATCCTGGAATTAAAATTAACAACTATTTATGATCACTACGGAGCAGATATTGAAGGCTTTGAGCAATGTGGAAGAGCCTGATCTGGGGAAGGACCTGGTAACACTGAATATGGTGAAAGACATTGAGATTGATGGTAATAAGGTGAAATTTACCGTTGTCCTGACTACCCCTGCCTGCCCGCTGAAAGATCTGATCAGGAATGCTTGTGTGAATGCAATTCACCACCTTGTAAGTAAGGAAGCGGAAGTTCAAGTGAATATGACAGCCAACGTAAACTCCAACAGGAAAGATGCCCGGAGTGTATTACCTAACGTGAAAAATATCATCGTTGTAGCTTCCGGTAAAGGAGGCGTAGGTAAATCCACTGTAGCAGCTAACCTGGCCCTGGCACTGTCCGAAGGCGGTGCAAAGGTAGGACTGATGGATGCAGATATTTATGGTCCGTCCGTGCCCATCATGTTCGGTATTCGCGGAGAACGCCCGATGATGGAAACTGTAGAAGGAAAAGGCATGATTGTCCCGATAGAAAAACATGGCATCAAACTGATGTCAATCGGGTCTCTGATAGATGAGAAGCAGGCAGTTGTATGGCGTGGCCCTATGGTCAGCAGCGCATTGAGACAGTTCCTCACAGACGTAAACTGGGGCGAACTGGATTACCTGGTAATAGATACGCCTCCAGGTACAGGCGACGTACACCTGACACTGGTACAGACCGTACCGGTAACAGGCGTGGTAATGGTGACCACTCCGCAGGATGTGGCACTGGCTGACGCCAAAAAAGGTATCGCTATGTTTGGTGGCGGTCAGATCAATGTACCGATCCTCGGTCTGATTGAAAATATGGCCTATTTTACCCCGGCCGAGCTGCCTGATAATAAATACTACATATTTGGTCAGGAAGGCGGTAAACGTCTGGCAGAACAGCTGGAAATACCGTTCCTGGGTCAGATACCACTGGTGCAAAGCATCCGTGAAGGTGGTGATGATGGTGTTCCGGCGATGGTGGGTGGAGATAATCCAACCAAACTGTCCTTTATGGGTACTGCCAGCATCGTGGCGCGTAACATCGCTATGAGAAATGCGAATGTGCCGCCTACCAAGATCGTTGAGGTCTTTGTATAAGCAATCAATGTTCTTCTATATAAAAAAGCCATCTCGCTTTCAGCGGATGGCTTTTTTCGTTTTTATAGCGCATCTGATACCACTACATAATAAATGGCTTACCACCTACCATCACTTCCTGCGTTTTTTCGTCGAAAGTTGCTTTCAGACCAGTACGATAAGCCGCATTGGCCATGATCAGCGCGATAGAGTGAGAGTAAGCTGCTTCGATCGGCGCATTGGCCGGTTTGCGGTCACGTACACACTGCATCCAGTTACGCACGTGGGCATTGGTCAGCGGATCGCCGCCCATATTAGCGGAAGTAGCTATTTTGGTTTCGTTGGTCGCCAATGTCATTTCCGGCAGCAGATTGGCATGAAGGCCCATTTCCTGCGCTTCTCTTTCTGTTAAACCACCCGCCGGAGTAATTTTGTTCTTGTCTATATCAATAGTGCCACCGTTGGAATAGTACATTTCTTTGGTACCTCCGGAAGAGTTGGAGAAACGGGAACTGTAAGATACCTGAAAGCCGCTGGATGGATCATTCTGCGGACCATAGTCAAATACCGCTGTGATCGTATCCGCATTCACACGACCATCTTTCCACATATAAATACCGCCGTTGGCAACTGCTGAACGTGGATGCTGCAGACCGGTAAACCAGTGTACAGTATCGATCTGGTGTGTCATCCACTGACCGAAAATGCCGGAAGAATAAGGCCAGAACAGACGATATTCCAGATATTTACGCGGATCCCAGTTGTCTTTCGGACGACCAGCCAAAAAACGTGTCCAGTCTGTATCTTCCTGACGGATCTCTTTTACCAGTGCTGGTCTGCGCCAACGACCGGGCTGATTCACGTTCCAGGTCATTTCCACCATGGTGATCGGACCGAATTTGCCTTCCTTGATGAAATTGTTGGCTGCATGGTAACTATCACCGCTACGGCGCTGTGTACCTACCTGAAAGATCTTACCGGAGTCTTTTACCGCTTTCAGAGCTTTACGGGCATCGTCCATGGTTTCTGCAAATGGTTTTTCACAGTACACGTCCATTTTATTACCTACGGCCTCTATGGTATGATAAGCGTGCTGGAAATCGGCTGTTGCAACCATCACCGCATCCAGATCCTTCATCTTATATAATTCGTCGTTATTGACACAGGCTTTGATGTCATGACCTGCCTTCTGCTGCAGGAAGGCCTTTCCTTCTTCACGTCTGCGGCTCCAGATATCAGATACCGCGATCATGTCAAAATTCAGTTCTTTATGGTTGGAAAAGAAACAGGGCAGTAACGTCTGTCTTGCACGGTCAGAAAAGCCTACCAATCCTACATTGACCCTGTCATTGGCGCCCATAATACGGGCATAGCTGCTGGCAGGAAGGCCCATGGCACTGAGTGTTATACCTGCGGAGGTAAGCAGGGAATCTTTCAGGAATTCACGACGTGATTTCATTCTATATGAGATTTAAAGTGGTTATTGTTTTTTGTAAGCGTTGTTGATCTGCTGCTCCATATACACCAGAGTAGGGCGGGTCTGTGCCTGCATATTGTCCCAACGGCATTCCAGTGAAATCCGGCCGGTATAGCCGATATTACCCAGTGCTGCGATATAAGGCTTTACATCATCTCCGGTGGAGCCGGGAGCAGTGCGTTTTTCTCTTTCGGCAATATGACAGTGTACCAGATTTTTAGCCGCCTTTTTCAACATTTCAGGCGATTCATGCTCCTTCAGCATATGATAGATATCTGCGGTCAGTTTGAAGTTGGGATGACCCACCGCCATTACGACGGCATTCGCTTCTTCCAGTGTGGTCACGAAATTGGTCTCCGTCGTATTCAGGTTTTCTATCGCGATCACCAGACCATATTTCCCGGCTACAACCGCCATTTTGCGACACAGATCGACAAATTGCATGGTGGCCGTGTCTTTATTATAGCCATCCGGCAGTTTACGCGAATTACCGCTTCCTAATACAATCAGTTCAATACCAGCCCGTTTGGCCCTTGTCATGACGTGTTCTACATAGTCCAGCACCTTATTCTCGTTTACCTCCCGACCCGTCAGGCGGATTTCAGCCGGAAAGAAACTATTACAGGTCTGTACCTGACACTGCATCTTTCGCAGCTGGGCCAGTTGTACATTAAATGTATCCTCCGGTATGGCAGGAGACAGGAGCTTTTGTACACTTTCCTCTATATATACATAGCCGGAAGCGTGTAGTAAACTGTCATTTGCACGGGAAGTACAGACACCAACTTTTGGTAATCCGGTTTGTGCATTCGATTGCAAAGCTTGCAGGAATATCGCAAAAAATAGCAGCCAGGAATAGTTTTTCATAATTTCTTTTTCATGAACGGGAAGGCTAAAAGTTAGGAACAATATTTTATAAATCCAAAAGGTCACTATAGGATACTGCCATTCACCGGCACCTATCTGACTGAAAAAGAGCAGATTCGCCCCGCCAGCCGCTTTCCGATACTTTTTCCCTATATTTATATTAGTCCGGGAACTGTATACTGTATTCCATATTTTATTAATATTTTCATTTCAAACGGCATTGCTTAAGTTTTACTTAACTTTGCGCCCCAAATCAATCTTTTATGAACAGACAGGAACTGGTGAATCTGATTAAAGAGAAGCAATCTTATCTCTGTGTGGGATTAGATACTGATCTTCAAAAGATCCCCCGCCATCTACTTTCCCATCCAGACCCCGTATTTGCTTTTAACAAGGCCATTATTGATGCAACAAAGGATCTCTGTGTATCCTATAAGATCAATACTGCCTTCTATGAGTGTATGGGTATCCGTGGCTGGGAGAGCCTGCAACGTACGGTGGAATATATCCCTTCCGGGCTGTTTACCATTGCAGATGCAAAACGTGGAGACATTGGCAATACCTCCACACAATACGCCAAAACATTCTTCGAGACATATAACTTTGACGCAGTGACCGTTGCGCCTTACATGGGACGTGACAGCGTGCTGCCTTTTCTGGCATTCAACGAGAAATGGACCATTATGCTGGGTCTTACCTCCAACGAAGGCAGTCAGGACTTCCAGTTACAGTCAGCAGGCGACGAGATGCTGTATGAAAAAGTAATGAAGGCTGGTATGAGCTGGGGTACGCCTGACAACCTGATGTTTGTGGTAGGCGCCACACAGTCCGCTCAGCTGGGATATATCCGAAAACTGGTACCTGATCACTTCTTCCTGGTACCGGGTGTAGGTGCACAGGGTGGTAGTCTGCAGGAGATCTCCGCACAGGCGATGAACAAAGACTGCGGATTACTGGTAAATGCCAGCCGCTCCATCATTTATGCCGGTAACGGCGAAGATTTCGCGCAGGATGCCCGTAATGCCGCTCAACAGCTGCAACAGGAAATGGCCGAATATCTTAGTGTAAAACAGACCATCGTTCCTTAATTCAGTCCGGTAGACAGTGCCCCTGTCAGCGGCTGAAATATAGCAGTCCATAGTCAGCATTCATCTCCTTTCATGGAATGTTCGCAGACTATGGACTTTTTTTGTCAGTGAATCATTAAATTGAGACAGACTTAAAACGTGTTCCACATGCTTAAAGACCTGTTTCAATCTCCCGATTATTTCCACGTAGATGGTTTGTTGACCGAAGAACATCTCATGGTGCGCGATGCCGTACGCCAATGGGTGAAAAAAGAAATATCCCCGATTATAGAAGATGCCTGTCAGCAGGCAAGTTTTCCCTCCCAGATTATCAAAGGCTTAGGTGAATTGGGCTGCTTTGGTCCGACTATTCCACAGGAATATGGCGGCGGCGGTATGGACCATATTGCCTACGGCCTGATGATGCAGGAGCTGGAAAGAGGAGATAGCGGGGTCAGGTCTACCGCCTCTGTACAGGGCTCACTGGTCATGTACCCGATCTTTACCTATGGCAGCGAAGCGCAAAAACGGAAGTTCCTGCCTAAACTGGCCAGCGGGGAATGGATGGGCTGCTTTGGCCTGACAGAACCCAATTTTGGTTCTGATCCGGGAAGTATGATCACCCACTTCAAAGATGCCGGTGACCATGTGATCCTGAACGGTGCCAAAATGTGGATATCCAACGCACCTTTCGCGCAGATTGCGGTAGTATGGGCAAAAGATGAGGAAGGTAAGATCCGCGGACTCATCGTGGAGCGCGGAATGGAAGGATTTACCACACCGGAAACAAAAGGCAAATGGAGTCTGCGTGCGAGTGCTACCGGAGAACTGGTATTTGACAATGTAAAAGTGCCGAAAGAAAATATATTGCCTGACGCAAAAGGACTGAAAGGGCCCCTTAGCTGCCTTTCCTCCGCGCGTTATGGCATTGCATGGGGAGTAACAGGGGCCGCTATGGATTGTTACGATACGGCCCTGCGTTATGCGAAAGAACGCATACAGTTTGGTAAACCTATTGCCGGCTTTCAGCTGACGCAGAAAAAGCTGGCGGAAATGGTCACCGAAATCACCAAAGCACAGTTAATGAACTGGCGTCTGGGGGTATTAAAAAATGAAGGGAAAGCTACCGCTGCACAGATCTCCATGGCCAAACGGAATGCCTGTGAAATAGCCACCCGTATTGCCAGAGATGCACGTCAGATATTAGGAGGAATGGGCATCACAGGAGAATATCCGATCATGCGCCATATGATGAATCTGGAAAGTGTGATCACATATGAAGGGACACATGAGATCCATCTGCTCATCACCGGACAGGATATCACCGGACTGGACGCATTTCACTGATGACAGTTTCCGATATTTATTAAACAACAGCTAACTATAATGACCGGCAGATCGGCTTTTGCAGGATGGAATATCCTCCTGTGTATTATTTTAGGTACGTGTGTACCCGCATCCGCACAACAATTACAGGAATTATCAGGGCCTGCACAGGGTACCTATTTTATTGTAAAATATCTTTCAGATGACACTGCTGGTCTGCGGCCGCAGATAGATTCCATCTTCAACGTTATCGATAATTCACTTTCGCTCTACAAACCGGGCTCGCTGATCAATCGCTTCAACGAACAGACGTCCGTTGAGATGGACGAACACATGGCCAATGTGGTACATCGTTCCATAGAAATCAGTAAAGCAACCAAAGGCGCATTTGATATTACGGTGAAACCACTGGTAGATGCGTGGGGGTTTGGCGTGCATAGACCTGCTGTCAGGACGGTACCTTCTGCTGACACCCTGAAACGTATACTCAACTATATCGGCTACAAATATCTGAAAGTACACGGCCGCACCCTTACGAAAGCAAAGAAAGAAGTGCAGATTGATTGTAATGGTATTGCGCAGGGATATACCACTGATGTCATCGCCCGTTTTTTACAGCAGAAAGGTATTACCAACTATCTCGTAGATGTAGGCGGGGAACTGGCTGCTAACGGAAAGAACCAGCGGGGGAAGATCTGGACAGTCGGTATAGAAACACCATCCGCACAGGTACAGGACGCCCCTGCGCAGGCCTTACTTGAACTGGATAACCGGGCCATCACCACCAGCGGCAACTATCGTCGATTTTTTGAACAGGGAGGAACACATTTTGCCCATAGCATTGATCCGGTTACCGGAGAGGCTTTACATAGTAATATTATTGCAGTGACAGTAATGGCGAAAGATGCGATCACAGCAGATGGATTTGACAATGCACTCATCCTGATGGGTGTGGATAAAGGACTCGAATTTGTCAGCAAACACCCGGCATACGGTTTAGAGGCGTATTTCATCTACAAAGACGAAACAGGTAAAATCAGTGTTGCGTTTTCCGCCGGGTATAAGAACATGATCACATTATAAATAGAAAGGTTCCGTGCATGTACGGAACCTCCCTGAAAAGTGGTTTTTTATAGTATATAGCATACTTAGTTGATGTGAAATCTCAGCCCCACATTTGCCTGTAGCACGTTATAACTTGTAATCTCCTGCTGTTTGTAAGGAGAGTAGCTGTATTGCACACTCGCATTAAACAATAACGGAGAACCTTTGCCAAATGGAATGTTGATCCCTAATTCAGGAGAAACGGCAAACTGCCAGCTGTTATCTCTGTCGGTAAACTGACCGTAATATTTATTGTAAAGCATGTTCACGGTACCTACGCCCAGACCTACATAAGGAATAATAGCAGCATCAGGTTTTGTCAGCTGATATTGCACGGTTGCCAGTATCGGTGTTACCTGTAAAGTACGTGTCTGCACAGCAGATATATCTGTTCCTTTATCGGAATAAACGGCACGTGGCACACGCTGATAAAATTCCTGAAATCCGCTTCTGAGGCCAATAGCCAGTTGATCGTTCAGCTGATATTGCAGACCTGCCCGCCAGCCGCGGAAACTGGTTTTATCGGTATAGTTCTTCAGGGAGCCAAAAGGCTGTGCGATCGAATAATCTACGTTGATGGATAAAGGGGAACGTACCTGCGAAAAAGCGCTTTGTACGCCCAGAGAGGCAATCATCAGCAATATCCAGAGCTTTATACTTTTCATCTCAGTCTCTTTTAAAGTGAATTCATTAATTGTTGCTTGCTTTCAGATAGGTAGACTGTGCAAAAACAGCCGATACCATACTGTCCACATTGTTGATGTTCCATACGCCACTACCGCGCAACATCGCGTTCCATACCGCTACCAGCTGATTGTTATGCGGATTTTTCAGGTCAACCATATCGATTGATACGGCACGCTCTTTCTGATAGACCTGATAATAAGTCGGCCAGTAATAACCATAACCGGGATAGCCCCAATAAAACGGATCATAATAACCACCAATACCTGTCCAGTAACCCGGATCATAATAAATAGCGCTGTAAGTATTGTCAATACGGGTAAGATTGATGGCAAGGTCTGGTTTTGCAGCCCTGTCAATACGCGTGTAACCCCGGGCTTCCAGCGCCTGAGCTACGTCTGCGATCAGTTTCTTATCATAGTCAGTTGACGCACGCCCTTCGCCGGAATTCGTTGCCACGGCCACCGAATCGACGATGCTGAACGTTTTATAGGATGAGAAATTTACGCTGTCGTCGTAGTTAGTTACATAGATCCTTGATTCTTCTTCTGTCATATCTTTCAGCGGATCTTTACTGCAGCTGCTGAATGACAGTACGCCTAATGCGGCACACATTAATAACATGACTCTTTTCATATTCACGGGTTTTATTTTGTTGTTCTCTCAGTAGGTAAAGGGAGGAAATGAGACCTTCTGTAAATTACAGATACATGAAATGTGCCAATGGCTTCCGCAGTTTGTAATAGCACAATTGTATAACGTATTTGAACAACTGATGTTACATGAGGTTTATCCGGGAAATGTTAAGGTATTCATAAAACACGCTCAGCATTGGTAACGCATAAGAATTGAAAATTACAGGAAGTACAGTTGGTATTAAATTTCTTCAGATATAAGGTGAGCATGCTGCCAGAATGAGCACAATTGACCGCACAACAGGGGATGAGTTGTTACGGATTGGGTGTTGAGAGCAGGATAACACAAGGATATCGGACGGCCCGCCGGTTGCATGATAATGCTGAGCAAGGTAATAGTACAGTGAATACAGTAAAGTTCTATAAAAGAAAACGGCGACTCAGGTATAACCTGAATCGCCGTTTATCAGCTATAAAAATTTATGAATGTACTGCGGATAAATAAACGGCTCTTTCTGCCAGCTCACTTTTTAACTGCATGGCAGAAGTAAAATGAATACCATCAATGCCACAGGCAGCTGCACCACGGATATTACGTTCGTTATCGTCAATGAATAAAGTCGAAGAAGGATCCAGATCATAACGGTCCAGCAGCAGGTTATAGAACGCCGCATCCGGTTTACGGATCTTCTCTCTTCCTGACACAACAATACCGTCAAACCATTGCAGGAACGGATAAGTTACCAAAGCCAGCGGAAAAGTTTCATTGGACCAGTTTGTCAGTGCGTATAGTTTAAACTGATTGCATTCTTTCAGCTCTCTGAGCACCTCTACGGTCTCTTCGATCTGCCCACCTAACATTTCCTTCCAACGACCATAAAAGGCCCTTATTTCGGCCTCAAATTGCGGATGTTGGGTAATCAGCAATTCTGTGGCATCCTGCAGGCTTCTGCCGGCATCCTGTTCTTCATTCCAGGCGGAAGTACAGATATTAGAAAGAAAAAAGTCAGTTTCTGCTGCTGTCGCAAATATCTTGTTGTACAGATAACGCGGGTTCCAATCTATCAGCACGGCGCCAAGATCAAAGACCAGGTTGGAATAATTTTTAGTAGCAGCAGTATTCATGTGGATAAAGGTAATGTATTTTATAAATTAGGGAAAAATATAAATTGTTGCAATGATGCAGAAATCAGGCTTATTTGTTTTCACGCATATCTCTGAGTAATCTGATGGTAAGCAATGAGATGAGTATGATGATACCTATGATTCCGGCCCAGATCCATCCTTTGGTTTTAAAGATTGTAGGTTCTTCGTTCGCAACTGTAGTTGGCTTTGCAGTTATAACGCCGGGAGCAGCAATGATATTGTCTGCTTTTAATACAGGAATACGGGCGGGCAGTTTTCCTGCGAAATAAGGCAGGTCATATACTGGTACGCTCAGCGCCGGATTACCGGTCTTTACGACATAACTTTTTCCTTTTTCCAGCCAAGTGGTGAGGTGATAAGCCGCCTGCCACGCACGAACCGCTTGTACTTTGAGTGCCTGATTGTCCTCGTTTTCTATCACGATGTAACACTCCGTCGTTTTTACAGGTGTACGCAGTTTAACGGTATTGGCTTGTCCCGTAGCCAGTGCAAACCGCTCGCCGGATGCAATACCTGATTGCCAGTCGTCGGTAATATAGGCTATACGGTAGTAATAACCGGGCGTATTGATCTGGAATTGTAACTGTTTGATCAGGGATGCTGCGGCAAACTGAAGATGCAGCACTGTCTTTGTTGCAGGCGCTTCTTTTACGGGTGTGATGACAGGAGCCGGTAAAGCAATGAACTGGTTGCTGTCACAGCCCAGTATATAGGAAACCACTTTTTGCTGATCATAGATCCGGATATCCCGCAGATCGGCGCCATTACTTTTAGCCACCAATGCAGGTGTTACAGGGATGTTATAAAACCCTGAATCGGGTGTGACCGGCAGGTCCGCCTGCCACGCAAATTGTTGAGCGGTGGCAGACAAACCTGTTATCGTCAGTA
The DNA here is from genome assembly GCF_007896845.1 of Chitinophaga pinensis. GTDB lineage: Bacteria > Bacteroidota > Bacteroidia > Chitinophagales > Chitinophagaceae > Chitinophaga > Chitinophaga pinensis_C. The sequence goes on from NZ_VOHS01000032.1 coordinate 17,642, forward strand.
ATAAGATAAATAACTGCAGGAACTTAGCTGGCTGTCTTGTCTTCATCTGTCAGTAGTATTTTTTTCAGGCGCTGGTACATGAATGAAATGACCAGCAGCAGTATACCAAGGGAAATAAATGCAGCGATCTTGCCTCCTTCTGAAAGATTGCGCAGATCGAATACAAAAAGCTTCAGTAATGTGAGTGCGAAAAGGCTGATAGAGATAATACGCACCTGTTTTGACTGCCATCTGAATCCGAGGTAAATAAGGACAAAGGCAAAAGCACCCCATAATATGCTATATCCCATACGCTGACTGGTATTCTCCAGTTCTGCATGTTGTATGCCCGGACGGTAGCTTGCCAGCGCCACTATATGATCAAGTGAAGCACTCAATACATACAATAATACGAAGGTGGCTACCCACTGAAATATGTGTATAACGTCCTTCTTACCGGATGCCTTTACGGTCAGATATGCCTGATACAGCATGGTCAGCAGACCCACCATCAACAGATAAGACAGCAGGAAATGTGCGAGTGGTTTATTTGCTTCCAGATAGGCGGTACGCACATCGATGATCACCCAGTTATAATATGCGATAAATACGATAAAGGATATTGCTGAAAGTATAATACCTGCCAGCTGTAGCAACGCATGCTCTTTCCTGCTACGGTACAATACAAAAGCCAGAAACGCGTAATTGTAAATCCCCGAACAGATAGGGTTGATGGCCGGCCAGTGCACATCTGTCTGGTAATAAAGTTCCAGTATGCCTGTGGTATAAATAAGGATCACTGCCAGTAAACCAAAGGCATATCTTACCGCAGATGCCGGTATCTCAGGCAGGAACTTTTCTTCCGTTTCTTTCTTCAGCAAATGTCTGATCATAAAGACAGCTGTTGTGCATACAGCCCCGGTGATAAAGCCCTGATTCAGGAATGGCCACATATTGTGGGATTGTGCATAACGTAAGTCGCCGTATACCTGTTCCCAGTCCATCAGCAGACTGAATGTCATCAGCACAAATACAATACAGGCTGCGTATTTCATCAGAGGCAGGCGTGAACGCATGAATAACCATAGTAGTAATACTGCTTCCGCTGCCCAGAATAAGGTGATATGATTGCCATTCAACTGTACCGGCGCCGCAAGACTCAAAAAGCTCAGGGTAAGACCAATCAGCAGATAGATCAGGTTTTTATCAGCATGCTGATTACGATACAGAGAGTATGCAAAAATGAAATTGAATATGGCAATGCATGCAGTGAACAAACCCTGGAACATGCCATGCTGTATGTGTGAAAGTATCAGCATACCTGCTGCATAATACAGGAAGGTGTTACTCAGCAGGACTATGATCTCCGTCGCCTTAAATGGTACGCGCTGCTTCAGATTATTCACCACATTCATCAGGAAGAATATGATATAGAACAGTGTTGCAAATACAAGCGCCGTTATATAAGGAGGTGTTGCCTGTTTGACGGCTCCGATTAATAACCAGCTACCAAACAGGATGATGGTCGCCGCATAGCTGATAATGTTAACAATATTCCACTTCTTATAGTATGCCAGTATCAGCATACCCACATTCAGGATCAGTATGTAACTAAATAAAACAGTTGCATTGCCTGCACCGGTGCTTATCAGTAAAGGAGAAGAGAATCCGCCTAATATAGCAAATACGGCCAGCTCCTTTCTGTCATAGCTGAGTGAAAGTACGACTGTAAATGCGGTGATCAGTATCATCATGATAAAAGCCAGTGTCTGACTGATCAGGTGATACTGCTGAAAAGCAATAGTAATACTGAAATATAACACAGCTACACCACCGCCTACCAGCACGGAGCTGAAAGCATTGAATGTTTTGCGCAAACGATGTGCAACGCCGATCAGGATACCTCCACAAAGAATACCGATGAAGGTACGACCGGTTTCATTGATCCAGTTGTTATCTATCGCATATTTCAGGAAGAAACCGATACCGATAACGAGTATGGCAATACCAATTTTGTTGAACAGGTTCTCCCCGATAAATTTCTCCAGATCCGGATTTTTTTCCCAGAAGGATGGTGTAGGTTCCATCGGTGGCGCGGGCGTAAAGGCGGCGGCCTGTTCTGATACACCGGAAATATCTGCAGTGCCGGATGCTTCGTTTTCAACCGGCGTTGCGTCATAAGCAGTAAATGCTGCTTCTGATGCAGGAGTAGCAGATACTGGTTCCGGGGTAGCCGGGATGTCTATGACAGGTGTTACTGTTACCGGTGGTGGAGGCGGAGGGGGTACATCTTCAACAATAGGTGGTGGTGTATAAGGTCTGGACTCCGGTCTGACAGTTGCTTGTCTGTCCCAATCATGGCGTGGTGTATACGCTTCGCTGGCGGAAGGTGGACCTGTTTCCTGTTGTTGTCGCAGTAGCCGCTCCAGTTTATATTCGAGCTCCACGAGTTTACTTTTGAGAGCGTTCCCCGTGTTAATAACAATGATCAGGATTACAATTAGCAGGATGAACGTAATTACAGCCATAAGCTATAGGTATTTAATGGGAGTATTGCATGAATATAGTTGATAATTGATAAAAAGCCCCGCATTCAAAGGAACACGAGGCTATATCAACATTGCAACTGAGTAAACGAATTGTTGATGGATTTCAGGAGCAACACGTGCCAGATATTATGCTGCAGGTTGTTTGCCTTGTGCTGATCGTCGTCAATGACAAAAGGGGTAAAACGACCTGTCATACGTGAATATATATCGGTATAAATGCGACCTTACTCTCTAGTACTCAACAAATATATTCTATTTTTTAATATAAAGTAGTCTTTTTTTTCGTGTGGATATCTCTATAATAAAACCACCCGCTGTAGTCGTACAGCGGGTGGTTCAGCGGCTTTGGGCCGAAAGGAAAGTTATTTGAAATCTGTAGAAAGGGTTACTTCACGGTTAGCCGCAATGCCCTTCTGTAGCATATCTATCTTATAATTGGCAAACTGCAGTGCATCCGAACCCAGTAGCAGACGCAAAGGGGCTTCTGCAGCTGTTGAGGTAGCAATCATGACTGCTGCCAGTTTTGCCGGATCGCCCAATTGTGTACCGGGTACTTCCTCTTTATGTTTACGTTTCTCCTCCTGAATAGCGCTGTACGCTGCTATCGGATGTTCCGGAACCGTAATAGAACCGCTGCTCAGGAAGTTTGTACGTACATATCCGGGTTCGATAATGGTTACCTGTATACCGAATGGTTGTACTTCCTGTGCCAGTGCTTCAGAAATACCCTCCACAGCGAATTTACTGCCACAGTAGAGGCCCCAGCCACCACCTGCAATCAATCCAAATACGCTGGAGATATTGAATATGCGACCGCTGCCTGCCGCACGCATGTGTGGTAATACGGCACGGGTCACGTTCAGCAGCCCAAACACATTGATATCAAAAATAGCCTGCGCTTCTTTGGCAGACGTTTCTTCTATACCACCTATCAGACCATAACCTGCATTATTCACCAGTACATCAATAGATTTGAACTGTCCGATAGTGGCATCTACCGCCTTTGCAATGCTTGTTTCATCATTCAGGTCAACCTGTAAAGGGAGGAACTGTGCGGAATTATTCCCTACCGCTTTTTTTAATGTATCGAGGTGACGGCCGGTAGCGGCTACGTTATATCCTGCTGCAAGTAACTGATTCACCAGTTCAAGACCAATACCCTGCGAACAGCCTGTTACAAACCATGTTTTTCTTTGTGTGTCCATAATTCTGATGTTTTAATTTTATGACACAAAGGAACAGACATTCACCCGGCCGGGGCTTGATCAAACCGTAACAATACTTGTGAGTTTCAAATATTCACCTGCGACAGGGCATTTTTCCGGAATCTGGAAGGAGAGACATGTGCTTTTTTATTGAAAAAGGAGGTAAAGGCAGCATGTTCTGAGAACCCAAGCGCATAACTGATGGCATTGATATCCCAGTCTGTTTGCAGTAACAGTACTTTGGCCTCATATAGTAATCTGTCCTGAATATGTTCCCGCAGGGTCTTGCCGGTCTGGTTCCTCACCAGCGTATTCAGGTAATTAGGGTGTACATTCAGCCGGTCGGCAAACTCTCCGGCTGTTTTCATCTTAACAACGTCATCCGGCGTTTTACCTGAAAATTGGTTTCCAACAACGACAGAAAACCGTGTATATACCGATAATTATCCGGAACGGCCGAATTGACGAGGTTTCTGCCCGCCCTTTGGCTTTCCAGCAATATCATCTGCAGATGCAGCAGGATGGCCTGTTTTTTATCTTCGTTTTGTCCACGGTCTTCTTCCCATATCAGTTCAAATGACCTGTTGATATTGACCGATTGCTGCTCCGTCAGCTGAATGACAGCATTGGCTGGCTGGAAGAAAGGATAATTCCTGAACAGTTGCAGTAAATGTGTTTCCTGTGTAAAGTATGCGGGATGGATCAGGCAAAAGTGTCCGCCCGTTTCTGCGGATGTTGTCTGCCATGACATGATTTCATCAGGATGCAGAAAGGCAATCTCCCCTGCATTCATCAGGTATTGATGCAGGCCGACAGTAAGAACACCCGTTCCTGCTGTCATATGAAAGATCTTGTAAAACTGCCGGCGGTTAGGGGAGATGTAGTCCTTTACAGGATAACGTTCCCTGTTTTCCACACTGAAGTATTTTGCATCAAGCGGATAGAGTTCCACATTTAGAAAGGGAACTTTGAAATTTTCATTTGCAAAACTTTCCAGCCCAAGGCGCGGCACATCTTTTTCCATACTGAAAATTACGATTTTTATCAGCGCTACGCGCAATAATGCATAACTACAGCCTGATGCCTGCACCGTCGTTGATGTCGTGGATGCTGACTCCTGAAGTAATGAGTTGCTTTGTCGTTATTAATATTGTTAAATTTGGTATATAAATGGCCGGTAAACATGGTATGCTAACCGATTTATTGACCAGAACTACAAATTATGAAGAAACTATTCTTTGTTTTTATACTCAGCCTTGCTGTAATACAATTATCCGCACAGGCGAAACTAACCGTCGCTGTTGCTGCGAATATGCAATACACGATCAAGGCCCTGATAGCAGAATATAACAAGACAGACAAAACAAAGATAGATGTGGTGACAGGCGCTTCCGGTGGTCTCACCCAACAGATCATGCACGGGGCTCCTTTTGACATTTTTGTATCGGCGGACAAAGACTTTCCGCAAAAACTGGCTGAGAACCGTTTTACACTATTGCCGCCAAAAGTATATGCGCAGGGGTTGCTGGTGTTATGGAGTGCAAAGCCCGGTATTCGTCCGGATGCTGCTATGAAAGTATTGCTGGGTGCAAACATTAAAAGCATCGCGATCGCCAATCCGAAGACGGCTCCTTACGGCAGTGCCGCAGCAGCAATCCTGCAAAAATATGGCCTCTATGACAAAGTTGCCACCAGATTGATAAGAGGAGAAAGTATTACCCAGACCAGCCAGTTTATTGCCACACAAAATGCGGATATTGGTTTTACTGCAAAGTCGATTGTCATTTCTGAAGAAATGAAAGGGAAGGGTATCTGGGTGGAATTAAATACGAAAGACTATCCGGCTATTGAACAATCAGCTGCCTTACTCAAACATGCACAGGAGAACAATAAGGCCGCCGCAGAGAAGTTCTATAATTTTCTGTATTCAGCGAAAGCCAAAGCAATTTATCATCAGTTTGGATATATCGTAAAATGATAGAACTGGATCCTATATGGCTTACCTTAAAACTGGCATTGAACACGACACTGATATTGTTCATTGTGGCAGTGCCTTTAGCTTATTTGTTAGCTGTGAAGAAGACGGTGTTCAGTCTCCTGATTGAAGCCATCGTCAGTATGCCGCTGGTATTGCCCCCGACAGTGATCGGCTTTTATCTCCTGCTGGCGTTTAGCCCTGCAAATTTTTCGGTCATTGGCTGGAGGAGACGTTTGACGTACGTGTCGTGTTTTCTTATAGTGGTTTGCTGATTGCTTCGGTTATTTATAGTCTGCCGTTTATGGTGCATCCTGTTCAATCGGGTTTTTCATCATTACCACCAAGTCTGAGAGAAGCCAGTTACTCTTTGGGCAAGTCGAAATGGGAGACTTTCTTACGAGTACTGTTACCTAATATCAAACCATCCTTATTAACAGGTATCGTACTGACATTTGCACATACTGTGGGTGAGTTTGGTGTGGTATTGATGATCGGAGGGAATATACCCGGTAAAACCCGTACAGGTTCTATCGCTATCTACGACGAAGTAGAAGCCTTCAATTACCACAATGCGAATGTTTATGCCGGTATCCTGCTGGCCTTGTCTTTTTCTATCCTGTTAGTGCTCTATGCATTCAACCGGAAGGCAGGACAGTCAAAATTTTATTAATCTTCCAATAGCTATATACAGCTTATGATTGATTTCGCTTTACAGAAGACTTTACATACTGCAGAGGGAGAAATGCCATTCAATGTCAGCGCACGCATTGAAAGAGGGCAATTTGTAGGCTTGTATGGGGTATCAGGGGCAGGAAAGACTTCCGTATTGCGTATGCTGGCGGGGTTTATGAAACCGGATAATGGTTATATAAAAGTGGGGAGCGACTTTTGGTTTTATGGTGAAGAAGCGTTTCATATGCCGGCACAACATAGGAGTATCGGCTTTGTATTTCAGGATTATGCCCTGTTTCCCAATATGAATGTGGAAGAGAATATTGCTTTCGCATTGCGAAAGAACGAGTCCCGTGTTATCGTGGATGAACTGCTTGAATTAACCGGATTGAAGAATCTTGCAAAGAGAAAAATACAGACCCTTTCCGGTGGACAGCAACAACGTGTCGCATTGGCAAGGGCTATCGCCAAAAAGCCGGCTTTATTATTACTGGATGAGCCCTTATCTGCATTGGATAGTGGTATGCGTGCACAATTACAGGAGACTTTACTGGACGTACATAAACGTTATGGGCTGACTACTATTCTGGTGAGTCATAATGCAGAGGAAATGGTGAAATTAGCAGATACGGTGATTCACCTCGAGAATGGCAGGTTTCAGCAGCAGGCGTCTCCGGCAGCATTCTTTATGAATAGTGAAGATAGTTCCGGATTGAAGGGAAGGGTAGTAGCTGTAGCCGCGAATGGAGAGGTGCTCGTACAGGTAGAGAGTGGTATGTTACGGTTAAAATCAGCCCGGAAAGATATAGGGGTGAATGACACGGTGGATATTTCCTGTAATGTTGAAATGTATCATTTGAAGAAATTATAGTGTAAGTGACTAATCCCCGCCAACGTTAATTAAATGTTGCGGTATTGCATAGCAGGAAGAATGCGTTTACTTTTATTGTGTATAGCATGATCGTGAATGTTCAAAAACTACGATGTGAAACAATCAGTTCAATCTCTCCTGTTTATTGTGCTTTTACTGGCAAGTGTAAAGTTATATGCCCAATCTCAGCCCCCTGCAAAATCCTGGCGTCTGATTGCCCACAGGGGCGGCGTTGTAGATAGTACAACCGATCAGAATAGTAAAGAGGCCCTGATCAGGGCAATTGCCGAAGGCTACTGGATGGTCGAAGTTGATCTGCGGATGACTAAAGACAGTGTACTGATCACTCACCACGATAAGAATTTTCGTCATTCTTTTGGTCTGGATGCCACCGTTTCTTCTATGACCTGGGAGGCTATCAGTAAACTACGCAATGCCAATGGCTATCGTGTACAGCGGTTTGAGGAGGTGCTGGCACAATGTAAAGGGAAACTGGGAGTCATGATAGATAATAAGCTGGAGGGAAATGATACAGCTGTCTGGACCCGGTTGATCACATTGTTGCAGCAATATGACCTGTACAAAAGCGCACTGATGATCGGTACAGACGAATCCACCGAATACTTCACCGGGAAGATCAGGCTCAGTTGTACCCGTGAGCAGCTGGAAACCAATATCAACAGACCTGACTACAAGGCATCCAATTATTATCTTTTTTCCGATAAGATCAGCAGAGAGGATTATGAATGGGCACACCGTCGTCATATGCTGGTGGTGGGTGTGATCAATGCGTGGGCATTTCAACCGGGAGAAGCGGTATCCAGATCAGCGGAGCAGGCAGCCGCGCTAAAAGGTGCCGGTGTACAATGTTTTCAGATTGATGCGGAGTATTTACCCTTATTTCAACGATAAAGAAGAGCCGGGTGTATAAAAATGGCTGTTAATGAGGCCGGAAGTGAAACCGCAAGAGCGGGTAAACAGGCCAATAACCATCCCGGCTTAAAATAAAAAAGCGAAACGATCTAAACCGTTTCGCTTTCGTGCGGAAGAGGAGATTCGAACTCCCAAGCCCTTTCAGGCACTACCACCTCAAAGTAGCGCGTCTACCAATTTCGCCACCTCCGCAGCTCTGAAGTGGTGCAAAATTAATCGGTTTTTGATAACGAACAAATTTAATTAGTAATTAACATCATTTTCTTAGCAGAATTCTGAAGGTTGTTCCCTTGTTAAGCTCCGACCAGCGTACATTTAGCCGCCCTTTATGATATTCTTCAATAATTCTTTTTGCGAGGGATAATCCGAGGCCCCAACCCCTTTTTTTGGTACTAAAGCCGGGTTTGAACACTTTGTCGAAATTAGCTTTCGGGATACCTTTTCCATTATCGGTGATGTCAATAACGATATTTGTAGGATGATTTTCTATATAAAGATCGATGGTACCTTTTCCTTCCATGGCATCCAGCGCATTTTTCAGCAGATTTTCAATGACCCAGTCAAATAATGACGGCGATATCATCGCAGGAATCTCATGTTCCTGACAATGCATGGTCAGTATTACTTTTTGTGGTGCTCTTTTACGGATATAGGTGACCATAGATTCCACCTGACTGACTACATCACGTTCTTCCAGTTGCGGTACACTGCCTATTTTAGAGAAACGTTCGGTGATAAGTTTCAGTCTGTCAACATCTTTGCGCAATTCTGTTGCTACGAGTTCATTGCCTTCATTGTCTTTCAGGATCTCTATCCATGCCTCTATGGAAGAGAGGGGAGTCCCCAGCTGGTGGGCGGTCTCTTTGGCCATACCTACCCAGAGCAGATTCTGGGTGGCGCGGTTGGAGGTAGACAGTGCGACCAGTACGATACTGATAAACAGAGCTACAACGATCAGCTGAATATAGGGGTAATAACGTACCTGTTTCAGGATCAGGGAATCTCCGTAATAGATGTAGTTATAGAGATTGTTTTTAGCGTCGATCTCCATAATAAACGGCGGGTGCTGATTCTTAAAAGTAGTCAGCTGGTCTTCCATGTATTTGGGATTACCAGCCAGTTTGGTAGTATCAAGATTACGGGAGTCGATGATGTGACCATTCTCGTTGGTGATAATAACGGGAATGCTGGTATTATTTGTGATAATCTCTACAGCCAGATTCAGGTTCGCTTCATCGGAAGCCTGGAGCAATTCCCGGTTGGCAGCCACCCAGGTGGCTACTTTCTTGGTTTCTTCTTCTTCCAGTTTGCTGGCGATGCTGCTTACGTACCAGATCGTACCCACAATGATGATCACCGCTGTGGATACCAGTACAAACTTCCAGCCTATAACCTGTTTAAACATACTGGGGTCTAAATTAAGTATAATGTGCAATAAGTGTAGTGTAGTCAGAAGCTATTATAATTTGTTGCATATTTGTAAGGGAAAAAATATTATTCACGCGTAAAAGAGTGCTTTTGTCTGTATTACCATCGGTAGCTGTTGTTATATTGAATTGGAATGGACGTAGTTTTCTGGAAAAATTTCTGCCATCGGTGTGCGGTTCTACTTATGGGAACCTGCAGTTATATGTGGCGGATAATGCATCGACAGATGATAGTGTGGCATTTGTGCGTGAAAAATTTCCGCAGGTCAGCATTATTCAGAATCCCACCAATGACGGGTTTGCAGGAGGCTATAATATGGCCCTGCAGCACGTAAAGGCTGATATATATGTATTATTGAATCAGGATGTAGAAGTGGAACCGGGCTGGATTGAGCCGGTTGTTGCCCAGATGGTGCGCGATCACCACGTAGCCGCCTGTCAGCCTAAATTGCGTTTTTATCATAACAAACAGGAGTTTGAGTATGCCGGAGCAGCAGGAGGGTGGATGGATATTTTAGGATACACTTTCTGCAGGGGCAGAATACTATATACAACGGAACTGGACGAAGGGCAATATAATGATGCACAGGATATTTTCTGGGCCACAGGAGCAGCCCTGTTTATCCGTTCGGCCTGTTTTCATGAAGTAGGTGGTTTTGACGCCAGCTTCTTTGCCCATATGGAAGAGGTGGATCTTTGCTGGCGACTGAAAAGAGCCGGTTACCGGATCTGCTATTGTCCGGATTCTATTGTATATCATGTGGGAGGAGGGAGTCTGCCGCAGGGAAATCCCCGTAAACTATACCTCAATTTCCGGAATAACCTGATGATGTTGTGGAAAAACCTGCATCCGGCTGATCGCTGGATTGTATTATCCCAACGTTTCTTTCTGGACCTGCTGGCGGCTGTGAAGAGTCTGGTAGCAGGTAAACCTGCCGATATGAAGGCGATATTCAAAGCTTATATGGATTACCGTCGCTGGCGGAGAACGTATAAATTATCGTCTGACAGGCTGCCACAGAAGCGTTTGCTGGAACTGTCAGGGGTTTTTCATGGTATCATGATATGGCGTTATTACTTCCTGAATCGTAAGACTTTCGGGACTTTGGAAAAATAACTTGCAATATTATTTGACATGATGTAAGTTTGCAATGCGAAATAAATAGCTATGGAACACAATACTGTTGAAAATAAGAGCGACTTTACCGGTAGCTGGGTATCATCTTCCCGTTTCCTGTTTTACGTGACAATCTTCTGCCTGCTGTCATTTGTTTTAGGTGGATGTTATAATCTGTTCAAGCATCGTTATAAGGGTAAACCTGAAGTTGCTGTACCAGAGAATACACTGTACAATCCGAAATATAAATAAGAGACTTAATTATATTGGTGAAAGCCTCCCGGTACTACCGGGAGGCTTTTTTTTGCATATCCCCGCCTTTGGAATACACCAGTCCCGCATCATTTCAAAAGATCTTCTGATCAAGTCCACGTCTGGTCCACACGAAATTCACGTATAGTACTGATAATCTTCTCATTATATCGCCCGGAACATCCGGGTAATCGCCGTATATCCGCATACTGATCAATCTATAAATAGCGGGATGCGTCGTATATGTCCCGTGTATGTCTCATGTATACGCCGTGTATGAGCCGGGTGATCTGTATAACAAGCTTTCGCCTGTGAATTATCCTCTCATATGAAGGTTTATTATACTGTTTTCCGGGATTTTTTTATTTCGCCCGGGTATTAGTTCTATCAGGAAGGCTTCCCGCAGACGATCCCTAGATAAGCCGTAGATAACCCGTAGATAAGCCGTTCCTATAGGTATGGAATATATACGGCTTATATACGGCTTATCTACGGGTCATCTCCGAAAAATCTTCCTGATGCAAACGGGATAAGAACGACTTGTTTTAGTCCGGAAAAATCTTAAGGTTGACCTATTGAATGCAGTATTTGTTTTACAAGTGAGAGATTGTTTCAGCGGGCGCTTTACAGGTGTCTTAATACAGAAAAACGTTAGGGGCTGGTCCTTACATAAGTGTAAAGTTCTTATAGACCGCGTGATATAATGCTATGGAAGAGCCTCATAGTAGAGATGTACATGCAGCGGGCCACAAAGACTGATAATTATTTAAATAAGCTTATTACGAAGACGGGAGCTTTATCAAAGGAGATAAGTGCCTGACGCAATCTTTTTGTTACTGAATAAAGGCAATACGATATACAACAGGCCCATAAATAAACACATTCCACTATCTGATTGATATTCAACCAATAGTTTACGTGATTGGAAAATGCTGGCCTCAGCAGGAAACCTGTATGCAACAGTAATAGGGGAGACGCCCGTCAGGAAAGGAGTAAAGGCCGCTTTAAGGGCATAAAAAAGTCCTGATGTACAACACCAGGACTTTTAAAAGAGAGCGGAAGACCGGGCTCGAACCGGCCACCCCGACCTTGGCAAGGTCGTGCTCTACCAAATGAGCTACTTCCGCAGGTAAAAGAATCAATTTTATGTAGTGATGAACTACCTGAACTGATTACTATTTGTAAGAACTTTTATAAGAGAGAGCGGAAGACCGGGCTCGAACCGGCCACCCCGACCTTGGCAAGGTCGTGCTCTACCAAATGAGCTACTTCCGCGGGTGAAAAAATCAATTTTAATATAGCGATTGCGTATTTAAAACTGAATGTCTTGTAAAGAGCTTTTTTCGTTTTCCGTTCGCGTTGTTCGCGATTGGGATTGCAAATGTACAACATTGTTTGAAACCACAAAATATTTGTGCAGTTTTTTCAGAAAAATATGCAATATATATCGGACTGATTATCGCAATGTTTGTTCTTTTGCCGGCTGAAATGCTCAGCCCTAAAGTGTTTGAAGGCGTATGTATGACAGAGTCAGGGATATTATCTTTCATGATATTTTTTAAAGGACGACAACGTTTTCGTATACCAGACCTGAAAATTATCAATGTTTTATCTGACTATCCTGCATGGTTGCGCAACACAAATAGGTTGTGTTTACCCATCCGTCAAAACCACGTGATGCATGCTGATATGGATACACCGGAGGGAATAAAATAGTTGTATGATTGACATTTATTTTCTCTATCTTAGCAAGCATTCCACGTCTTCACAAAAGATCTGCCTAAGTCAATTGTACATAAATTCTATATTATGAAGAGCAAGTTGTCCTTCCTGTTATTATTGCTGTGTGCATTCGCCGCACAGGCACAAAACACAGCCAGTCTGGTCATACAGCCTAAGTCAGATCATACGATCAGCCGTCATATTTACGGGCATTTCTCTGAACATCTCGGCCGCTGTATCTATGATGGTTTCTGGGTTGATCCTGCATTGAACGTACAAAAGAAAGACCGCATCCGCCTCGATGTTGTAGATGCACTGAAGAAGATTCATATTCCTAACCTGCGCTGGCCGGGTGGCTGCTTCGCAGATGAATATCACTGGCGCGATGGTATCGGTCCGAGAGAACAACGTCCGAAAATGGTGAATACCAACTGGGGTGGTGTAACAGAAGACAATAGCTTTGGTACACACGAATTTCTGGAACTCTGCGAACTGCTGGGATGTGAGCCCTATGTTTCTGCGAATGTGGGTAGCGGTACCGTAGAAGAAATGGCCAAATGGGTTGAATACCTCAACTTCGATGGTATCAGTCCGATGAGCGCTATCCGTAAACAGAACGGACACGAAGCACCATGGAAAGTAAGTTTCTGGGGCGTAGGGAATGAAAGCTGGGGTTGCGGCGGCAATATGACGCCTGCATTTTATGCAGACCAATACAAAAGATACGCCACCTATGCGCGTAACTATCCCGGAGCTCCATTAAAGAAGATTGTCAGCGGCGCGAATGATTTTGATTTTAACTGGACAGAGACGATCATGAAACAGGTGCCTTTGCATCAGATGTGGGGTGTTAGTCTGCATTATTATACAGTACCTCTGACCTGGAATAATAAAGGTTCTGCGACCAGCTTCTCCGAAAAGGAATACTTTACCACCATGAAGAAATGCCTTGCCATGGATTCATTGGTCATTAAGCATTCGGCTATCATGGATAAGTATGATCCTAAAAAACGTGTAGCCCTTGTCGTGGACGAATGGGGTATCTGGACGAATGTAGAACCGGGTACAAATCCGGGCTTTCTTTATCAGCAGAATAGCCTGCGTGATGCATTGATCGCCGGTACCACGCTCAATATCTTTAATAATCATAGTGATCGTGTAAAAATGGCAGAACTGGCGCAGACGGTTAACGTACTGCAGGCACTGATCCTGACAGACAAGGAAAAGATGCTGCTGACGCCTACCTATCACATATTTGATCTGTATAAAGTGCATCATGATGCACAATACCTGCCGGTTCAACTGAATAGCCCTGCATATACCTCCGGCAATGAGCAGATACCTGCTGTGAATGTATCTGCTTCACTGGATTCAACGGGTGTTGTACATATCTCACTGGTGAACCTGAACCCTAACCAGAAAATCACTGTATCTACCAGTTTACAGGATGTAAAGTGGAAAACAGTGAGTGGTCAGATACTGACCTCCGGCAAAGTAACAGATGTGAATACATTCGATCAGCCCAACAAAATTCATATAGAGAAATTCAACGGCGCAAAGAAACAGGGTGATCAGCTGGTTGCTGAATTGCCGCCTGCATCTGTTGTCGTACTGGAACTGAAATAAATCGGTATAGATATTACCCTGGAGGGTAGCACAGAGAACAAGAAAGGCTGTCTGCGGAATGCGGACAGCCTTTCTTTTATAATGAATAATTGACCAGAAGGTATTACTGATGATAAGAGTAACGGATCGTGACGCCATAAGTGCGTGGATCGCCCAATACTGCGGCATAGTGACCGGCATTACCTGCTGCAGGTAGTAATTGTTCAAAGTAGTCTTTGTTCAGCAGATTACGTCCCCATACAAAAACAGTTAGTCCGTTTAATGCGCGGAAGCCTGCACGGGCATTGAATAATGTATAACCGTCAATATTCAGGTATTTGGATGGTGAGGGGCTGGATGAGAAGGAAGAACGGAAGTAGGCATCTGCTCCTACGAAAAAGCGGGCATTCTGACCCAGAATGATACCCGGATTGGAAACAATCTCTCCACCAATAGACCCCGCCCATTTCGAAACTCCGGGCAATTCTCCGCCGGAAATATCTTTAAAAGCAGCAGAGCCGCCTGTTTCTTCCAATGGCACCGGTGCATTTTTAAAAGACACGTATTTCCCGTCTGTATAAGCCAGTGAACCATAGAGAGACACCGCACTGCGTATCCGGAGACTTGCATCCAGTTCCACACCCTGTACTCTTACTTTTTCAGCATTGGCGAGGTAACCACGGTTTACACCCACTTCTGCGGTCTGCACCTGCGTCTGATAGTCTTTGATATCTGTTCTGTGGTAGACAATATTTGCTGTGGCATTCTTACCCGGAGATGTTTTAACACCTATTTCAAAGTGTTTTACCGATTCCGGATTGATTCTCGCCAGTTCTGTCATCACTTTACCTCCTGACGTTGGTAAGCCACCAAGATTCACACCGATTGGTTTATAACTGGTAGAATAAGTCGCAAATGCGTTAATGGCTTTTGTAGGTTTATACGCAAGTGTCAACTGCCCGGAGACATTGCTTTCATCCACATCTGCATTGAAGGTCTGATTGGTATATACAATGTTTTTTAGCGCGATCAGGTCCGGATCGTCTGTCTGCAGACCACCATATGTCTTACGGTCATAATCTACTTTTTTCTTATCGTAATTATAGCGCAGACCGGGTAATACGTGTATCTGATCAGTGATCGCCCAGTCTAACTGACCAAATACAGCACCTCCAAATGTCTTTAGACGGGATACAGTTTTTATACCATAACCGTCAAATAAGCCCGGGGTAGCCCATAATTCACTGGTTGTACTTTGAGAGAAACGCCATTGGGCATCTCCTGACTCCTCAATATGCGCCGGATCTGTTTTCAGGTCCTGCCAGATACCAAATACGCCTATAACACCGCTCAGACGCGAAGTCAGGTCACCGGCATAACGTATCTCCTGTGTCCATTGCTTGTGTTTGGAAGTTGCCTGTGATAACTGTAATACCGCCAGTCCCGTAAAATCTCTGTCATTGGATGGATCCCAGTTCCAGTAACGCCATGCGGTCGTGGAAGTCAGTGTACCACCACCTATTTTAGCGTCTACATTTAAGGCTACACCCCCAGTTCATTGCCAGAGCGCCATGGTGTGTTATGATCTACCAGACGATCAAATGGGTTTTCACTGGGCAGTTTATAATTCAGGTCAGCAATGATCTGTTTGAACTGTCTGTAAGCAGGGCGTAAGGTAGGCGCTACACCTGCGACTACCTGTGCATAACCTTCCGGATGCTGCTCGGAATTGTCGGCAGTCAGGGTGATCTTTACCTTATCTGAAGGCGTATATAATAACTGGCCGCGCAAACCGAGGTTATTGAGGTCGTTGATATGCTTTTGTGTAACTACATTATAGATTGTACCGTCGCGCTGTGTTCCTGAAAAGGATACGCGGGCAGCAAATTTCTTACTGAGCGGGCCGGATACAGCCGCTTTTGCCTGTATATATCCATAATTGCCATAGCTGACTTCAAAATTGGCTTCCGGCGTAAAACCGGGCTGTCTTGTAGTGATATTGAAGGCGCCTGCGGTGGTGTTTTTACCGAAGAGCGTACCTTGTGGTCCGCGTAATACCTCAACCTGTTCTATATCGATGAAGTCAAGCGTGGTAGCCGCCGGACGCGCATAATAGACTCCGTCTACATAGAAGCCCACACCGGGGTCAATACCGTCATTCGTCAGACCGAAGGTAGAACCGACACCCCGGATATTCAGGGTTGTATTCCGGGGATTGGAGGAATATAATTGTACAGTAGGTACGATCTCTTTCAGCCGATTTACGTTGAATGCACCAGCATCTGCCACCAGTGATCCGCTGATTACCGAGATGGGAATAGGTACTTGTTGAGCTGTTTCCAGACGCCGGCGGGAAGAGATGACAACTTCCGACAGACTATTGTCACTGGATAAGGTGATGGCCAACGGTCCCGCAGGAAGACTGGTCAGTTTTACTTCCTCCAGTTTATAACCCAGAGAACTGATTAACAAGGTGAATGGAAATGCCCTGCGCAATGGAATACTAAATCGTCCGCTTGTATCTGCAATAGCGTGAACATTGGTGCCCTTGATTACTACAGTTGCCCCCACAACTGAGGTCCCTTCACCATTTTTTATCACGCCTACAACAGCATTCTGAGAAAATGCCGTGCCGGCCAAAAGTAAAATTGGCATAAGGAAGAGTAATGATTTTCGCATAATTAAAACATATTAGGTGATAGTAATTCAAACGTGTTTTGGGTACAGACATGCAGATAGCGGAGCATACAGGCAACTGCCATGCTACAGGCTTACAGTATGTATTTAATTTTAATCCGCGAAATTGACAAGCTGGTGGCTCATGTCAATAATTAGTTATGTAGCAGACTGCATACTACAGGTTGATACGCATTCCTGTTGCTCGCGGAATTGACATGCTGGTGGCTCATGGCAATGATAGGCAACAGAATGCTTATTAGTCTAGTGAATTTGTAGACAAATATATAAATAGGAATGCAACAACGGAAATTTTCCGTAAAAATCTTTTGAAAGTATAGCGTTGAAAGGGCTGTATGGCTATTACAGCACGATTATTTCATCACAGCAAAGGGCTGGTTTTTTATTACCCCAGAGCCTCCATGATGGGAGAGCAGGGAGGCAGGTGCCGGTAACGCGTACGTAACGCGCCTGTACTGCTGAAACTTTAAAACTGTAGTTATTAGGCTTTATATTATAATCCCCATCCTGTAAAGGATCCGGTTGTTGTTTGCCAACGGTTTTGAAATTCCTGCCATCCTGCGAAGTTTCTACAATGATGTTTGTAGGATTGAAGATGAAATGTTTGGCATCCTGCAGGAAATTCATCTGTACCTGATTAATGGTTTTGTTCTCACCAAGGTCGATGGTTGCTACCATATCCGTTCCATAGAAGAATAACCAGTTGGTACTGAAATCTTTATCACCAAGCATACCATCTGTTAAAGTAGCAGGTCCTTTGGCCGGAAAATCTTCAGAGAATGGATTTTTCAGACTTACATTCGCATGTAAAGCGATGCTGTTCTCCCATTTACGGGTAAAAGACCCAGCCACTGACGCTGATAATCGTCCGGATTGGCGCCTCCTTCTGAGAGTTCCTTTACACCGGCAGCTTTACTTCTCTGAATAAATTTGTTTACACGGGCAGGGAATTTCGGATCTACCGCATAACTTCTTCCCATAGCTACCATGTAGCCTTTCTTTTCAGTACCGTAGAAACGTGATTGCTGTAAAGATGTATATTCTACAGACAAGGCGGCTGTCTGTACCCTTTTTACCAGCACACTATCATTGCCTACTGCACTCTCGGCCTTATCGAGGATACTCTTGTATTGATCCATCGCATCCGAAGACAGATAATTCTTATAGTTATTAATCGGATTATCATAGATTCCCAGACGTGCATTGGTACGACGTACATTGTTACTTAAAGCATCCATATACTGACCGATATACGGACCTGCTTTACCATAATAACCATTCAGAAAGTCATTTGTCAGTTTCTTCTCGTCCAGAGATGGGGTCCAGAGTAGCTTGGCCAGCAGATAACAATTATAGGTGGCCATATCGCTATAGGTGTCTGCACTACCCTGAGAGAAGATACCTTTTACATTCTGCGCTTTCAGGTATTGTATATTAGGTTGCAGATTATCATAATCAGGGAAAGGAGCGAGGAAATTGGAGAACTCCGTCGTATAATCCCATATGAAGATCTTGTCTGTGAGTGCCTTCCAGCCTGCCAGATCCTGTCTGAATTCAGCAGCTGAAGGGGAGGAGGACAATGGCTCATGTCTGGAGGCATTGATCGTACTTACCATGATGTAGACATTCGGCGCCGGTTTGGTTTTCTTTGGCGGATGAGAGGTATACACGTAAGCAAGTGTAGCAAACTGTTTATCGGGGAACTGTGCTGCGATACGATTGACGAATCTGATCACTGGTCCCTGCCAGCCGCCTTCTTCCTGATTAGCTTTCCGGCATTTGTCGCATTGACAGAACCCTGCATTATCTTCCTGACTGATAGACCAGTACATAGCATCCGGACGGGCAGCCATTGCTTTACGCAGATATGCTACTGCCAGATTGAATACATCATCATTGCTGAGACATAACTGTGTCGCCTGACGTTTCCCACCAACCAGTGCAAAATATTCAGGGTGACTGCTAAAATATGTTTTAGGAGGGATCATTTTGAAATAGGAATGTGCCCATAATCCCCAGAGATCTTCAAAACGGTGCAATTTGTTCCATTCGAGGAATTCATCATTGAAGGAGGAAGGATACAATACTTCTCTGAAAACGAAGTCTGGTTCCTGTTTGTCCATCAGGCGTTGTGGCAGCCGGAGGGTTTTGCTGACAGGTACCACCACCGGATCTGCGGCATACTTACGGCATCCGAAGTAATTTTCCAGTAACGTATACACGCCATAGAGTACGCCCTTACCGCTTCCTCCTTTTATATAAAGATTTTTATCGTCAGTGGCAATGAAAAACCCTTCTGCTTTAAGTTTGGTAGCATTGAAATCGCCGGTGTGTTCGGTCGCTCCTATAAAGATGCCGGATTGCTGGCGATAATTCTTTTCAGCCACTATATTCAGGTTTGCACCTGACAAGCGTTTCAGATAATCCTGTAATACCTTAGCTGCTTTTGTTTCATTCTGGGTCGGGTCATCCGGCAGTACGATCACATAACTGGAAGAACCGTTTGAAACAATACCGATATCCGCATATCCGGGTTGACAAGCACCTGGTACCAGAAAAGTCAGTAAAAGAAGTAAGTGATACATTGTTCTGAACATTGAATGAAAAAGTGATTAGAATTTTCGTTGCAAAGTTAAGTAGATGTCGTATTGATTTTGAAATTCACTGGTAGTGATTTTCTGATTGATCCACGTGCCGAAAATCCCGGCGGTGGTACGGTATTTAAACGTCTTCTGATAACCTGCCCCAACACTTCTTGTCAACAATCCTGCCAGTTTAGGGAACTGTATCAGCCGGCTGCGGTCATCCGGAGAGGTACCGAGACCTGCTGTAAATGAGATATAATCCTGCTGACGGTTCATATAATAGCGGGTCGTCAGGTTGTAGGAGGTGTAGAATTCAGGAGAATCACTGATGAAATAAGCCCGGAAGTTCACCCAGAAATCCTTCCACGTCTTTGCGATGGATGCCACACCGGAGATACTGTTGGAGCTGTCTGCATTCAGATAACGTATGCCCAGTTCACCTTCGATATCATGTTTGAATGTCTTGAAAATAGAGTAAGCCAGCCTTGTTCTGGGGAAAACTACCTCATTTGAGTAGGTGGCCAGCGCGTAGGAATAGAGTTTTGGATTGTGTGTGTAATACAATTCCGCCTCTCCCTGTAAGCCTGTTCCCTGTTGACGACCCGCATAGTTCAGACGCGCCGCATAAGAACCACGTTTGAAGAAATGACGATATTCAAGGGTGGCGATATTATACTTAGTATCCTGATAATCATAGCTGGAATGGAGGAAGAACATGCCAAACTGGTTCTTCATGGTTTTGCTGTGCAGATAATCAGCATAATCCACATTCACCGGATTGCCATTCAGTTTTACTACAGAATCTGCGGCCAAAGCTGCCTCGGTAAACATCTTTTTATTTTCCAGAGTAACTGCCCGTTTTTGTATAAATGATTCATTATCCGGATAGTAGCGGATACCCTGATTCGCATACACCAGTGCGCTGTCATACGACTGTTTACCATTCAACAGATTGATGCTGTACAGCAACGCAAGGGAATCTTTTCTGTTGATATTCAACACTTGTCTATATAAAGCCAGTGCGCTATCCGGTGCATTATTCCTCTGATAAGTATTGCCTTCGGCAATGAGACCATCGGTATAGGCTGTACGATATTTAATCGTGAACGGATAACGTTGCATCAGCTGATAAGAAATAGCATTCGCTTCATTGTATCTCTGCATATCAGTCAGGATACCTGCTTTTTTCAGTAAGAGGTCTTTATTATCCGGATAGTATTGTAAAGCCTGATCTGCATACACCAGAGCGCTGTCTGACTGACCGACGGCTGTTTCCAGATTGATCAGGTAATTGAGTGCTTCAATATTGTTGGGGGATTGTGCCAGCACGGCTCTGAATTCACCGGCTGCCATATCGTATTCTTCTGCCTGCATCAGTTTACGCCCTGCAGTAAGACGAAGGTCTATCAGATTGGCATTGTACTTTGCGTCCTGCGGGTGTTGACTCAATAGCTGAGCAGCGATTTCAGCGGCTTCATCATACTGACCAGTTTCTGCCAGTACGCTTGATTTTTGAGCAGGAACCTGCTGTTGTCGGGATAAACGGCCAGTGCCTTGTCCAATACTTCCAATGCATGTATGTGATCTTTCTGATTGATATAGGTATTGGCCATCAGGTCCATGGCTGTGGTATCACGGGAATCGGCCTGCAGGGCTTTGTCAAATTCAGCCAGTGCAAGGTCGTACTGCTGTTGTGCCAGATATTCACGTCCACTGGCTATTTTAAGATTAGTATAACGACTTCTCTGATCCGCTGAGCCGGCAGAGTTATAACGCAATCTTTCAGCCAGCAGAGCTGCTTCTGTGAATTTACGATCGCTTTCCAGTACATCCAGTTTAAGTGATAACAGGCGTTGGTCATTCGGATTGGTTTTCAGTCCGCGGTTGATCCACGCCAGTGCTTCCCGGTACGCGCCACGCGACATACTCATACCGATCACCTTATCCAGAGCCTCCCTGTTACCGGGGTTCTTCTCTGCGATACCTGCATATAAGAGGAAAGGATCTGTATTTGAATACCATGCAGCTGCTTCCATACGTAAAGCGGTTTCAGTACTACGCGCTTTTGCATCGCCCGGCCAGCGTTTTAATATTTGTTGCAGCTGATTAATAGCACCGGCATAATCGTGCATATCCCCCAGAAGGCCCAGTTTACGCATCATCAGGTCATAGGAACCCGGATTAGCGGCAAGTGCTGCATTTACCTGCTCGATAGCACGGGTATAGCTGCCGCTTTTTACATACATACTATTGATGGCTGCTTTGGCTTCTTCATTATCCGGATCCAGCATCAGAGCTCTTTCATAGTTTTCCTGTGATAAAAGCTGGTTGTTTCTTTGCTGATAATAATGTCCGGCCAGCAGGTAATGTCCTGTATAGGCACGTTGTACTGTGGTATCACCAGCATATTTATCTAACAGGGTATTGGCATAAACACCTCCCTGAAAGAAACGTTCTGCCGCATCCATGATACCCAGCTTTTTCAGCATGAGTTCCTTGTCAGACGGATAATGATAGAGGCCCTCATCTACATAACATTCAGCCTCTTCATATTTCTTTGCGCCCAGTTCAATATTGATGGCATACAGGTATGCATCTTTGTACATCGGATCCTTCGCCAGTACTTGTTTTACATACCTTCTTGCCAGGTCCGCATTACCCGTCAGCATGTATAATCTGCCGAGCAATAATTGCTGATCAACGAAATCAGGTCTTTTCTCCAGTGCTTCTTTGGATAGCTGGATCGCTTTCTGATAATGATTCAGCTTTGTTTCTTTTACTGCTTCGCTGTATAGTTCATCAGCATCTTTTCCTTTGCTGAAAATCTGTGCCTGTACCTGTAATGAAAGACAAAGTACTGTTCCGGATAGTATATATTTGAAAAGAGACATCATGTTTAAGTATTTGCTGGTTTCTTCTGTCCGAATCCCTGACGTTGCATATTTCCCCAGGTATGTTTTTTACCGGTGATGAAGTTGAAATAGCCGCGCAGCGCGAAGAATACAATCAATGGATGGTAAATGAAAGGTTCGATAAATGCCATTGAGGCAAGCCCTATCACTTCTCTCCAGGTTTTATAATGTTTGTAGGTGATCTGGTCCCATAATACCGCCAGCGTCGTGATCATCACAGAGTACAGATACACGAACAGTAGTAAGATCAGCGCATTATGCCAGTTGATATTGCCGGTGATGATCTGATAGATATAATAGATGATACCGGTGAATTCAATGATCGGAGCAAGGAATTCAAAGAAGAGGTTATAAGGCAGTACGATCAGTCCGAGTTTACGGTAACGCGGGTTGAAGATCACCTTACGGTGGATGGTGATGATCTCTGCGAGACCACGTCCCCAGCGGGTACGCTGACGACTGAATACTTTCATATTAGGCGGACCTTCTGTCCAGCATTGGGTGGTCGGAATATAGCGGATGGCGTATTTCAGTTTGTTGTCGATCATGTAGGTACACATACGCGTTACGATGTCCATATCTTCAGCGAAGGACTTGCTATCATAACCACCTGCCTTGATCGCAATTTCTTTATCAAACAAACCCAGACCACCAGATACGTTGGGTACACAGTTGATCACGCTCCAGCCCATTTTACCGAGTACATAAGCACGCAGGTATTCCATTTCCTGAAAGCGCGGTAACCATTTTTCCGGCGGACGCACACGGGTAATCACCCCTTCATCAATTTCGCAGGAGTTAGCGATACGCAGGGTAGCACCGGTGGCAATCACGCGTACACTATCTTCCCTGACATGTATATATCCACATTCCGGACAAGGGTCTCCTATTTCTTTGATCTTGTTATGTTCCTCATCCATGAACGGTTTGATCATACGCAGCAGAGTATCTTTTTCAATGATACAGTCTACATCCGTACACAGAAAGTAGTCGTATGCAGCGGCATTGATACCGGCATTGGAAGCATCGGCTTTACTTTTACCGTTTACTTTATCGATGACAACCAGTTTGTCATAAGCAGTATTGGTAGATTTAAAGAGACGCTTTACGGGCTGGGATTTAATACGTTCATTATAGGCGAAGTCTACTTCCTGTAACTGAAACTCATTGATCAGTTTTGTAAGGGTATCATCTGTACTGCCATCATTGACAATGATCACTTCAAAACGGGGGTAATTCAGCGTGAGCAGGGAGCGTACATTGGAGATGATCGTTACGCCTTCATTGAAGGCAGGAGCGATGATGGATATACCCGGAGCCAGTGGTGACTGGAGCATTTTATTATAATCCACGTAGCTGTTCTTCCGCTGGAACTTAATGATGCCCCGCAGAGACAGGATAGCCAGTAATGCATACATGAACAGCATCGTACAGCCATACACAAATACAAAGCCTTCGTAAAAATTTCTAAACAGTTCCACAGTATCTGCCTTGAGTTTTTATATGATTATTTGGCGGTGACCGTAGCCGCTGCCTTTTGTGTTGTCTGGAAGCCGCGTCGCTGCATATTGCCCCATGTGCTTTTTTTACCTGTGAGGAAGTAATAATAACCGCGTAGTGCGAATATTATTATCAGAGGGTGATAGAGAAAGAACTCCATGAAAGGCGTTGTACACAGTAATGCCACTTCCTTCCAGGTCTTGTAATACCGGAAGGTGAGCTGATCCCAGAGGATGGCTATTGTGGTGATCATTACCGAGTAGGTATACACAAATACGAGCAGCAGTAATGCCGTAGGCCAGTTGATCAGACCCAGACATGCCATGACGATATAATAAATGATACCGGTAAATTCTATGATCGGTGCCAGCAGTTCAAAGAAGAAGTTATAAGGGAAAATGATCAGGCCCATTTTTCCGTAGCGGGGATTCATGAACATACCGAAGTGCGCATACATCAGCTGTGCAAGACCTCTTGCCCAGCGGGTACGCTGACGGTTGAATATCTTTACGGAAGCAGGCGCTTCTGTCCAGCAAAGTGTTTTCGGTATATAACGGATGGCGTAATCGATCTTGTTATCTTTTGCATACCGGCACATGCGGGTCATCAGTTCCATATCTTCTCCAAAAGAACTGTGGTCATATCCACCGGAACGGATGGCAATTTCCTTGTCGAAAAGGCCTAGTCCCCCGGACACATTTGGTACACAGTTCAGCAGGCTCCAACCCATTTTACCCAATACAAATGCGCGGATATACTCTACCTCCTGAAAACGGGGTAATAGCTGGGCCGGCGGACGCATACGGGTCATCACACCCTGATCAAATTCACAGGAATTGGCAATACGGAGGGTAGCGCCGGTAGCGATCACCCGTTTCTTTTTTTCCTGCATGACCGGTTTAATCAGTTCCAGCAGGGTATTTTTATCGAGGATACAATCCACATCTGTACATACAAAGTGGTCATAGAGAGCGGCGTTAATACCGGCATTTACGGCATCGGCCTTACTTTTACCATTCACTTTGTCTATGACCATCAGTTTGGCATATGCAGGATTGGTGGATTTATAGATCTTTCTGACAGGTTTGGTCTGTATCTTGGCGTTGTAGGCAAAATCGACAGGTACCAGTTCAAATTCATCGATCATCTGCTCCAGACTGTTGTCCGTACTTCCGTCGTTGACGATAATAATCTCATACAGCGGATAGTTGAGCGTGAGCAGGGAGCGTACGTTGAAGATGATGGTAAGGCCTTCATTGAAGGCAGGCGCCAGTACGGTAATGCCGGGCGCAAGGGGAGAGCTGAGAAGGACATTTTCCTGATGAAACTTGTCTTTTCTTGCATAGGCCCGCACGGTTATCATCGAGAACACTGCCAGCAATGCGTAAGTGATCAGCAATACGGTGCCGTAAATGAAAACAGTGCTTTCATAAAATTTCCCTATCGTTTCCCAGATATTATGCTCCATCTCGACGATTAGAATTTAATTAGCGGGTTCATGCTATGTTTGAGGATCAGTTTGTTCTCTGCAGTAGCGGTATCAATCAGTTCCTGGATAAGTCCTTTGGCAGCCCATTCATTTCTGATGAGTGACTTGGCGGCGTGCTTGCGTACATCGAAGTCTGTCGCATGCAGGAATTCCTGCCGGAGGAAGTCTACATTACGTCCGCTGTTAATACGGCCGATGGCTTTGAGTATTTCCAGCCGGCAGTTCAATGGCTGGCTGTTGTACATATGCAGGAGTTTCTCTTCTACGTCTTCGATCTTCAGTTTGCCCAGACAATTGATGGCATCTGCCCGCAGATAGTGATCTTTTGTATCGAGCAGTCTTACTACGGCCGGTACGGCGCTGACCTGATTATAGTGTACAACCAGTTTCAGGCAGAAGGATACGATACTTTTATTGGAGGAGTAGGTGATCCATTGTGCGAAGTTGGGAATGGCGATATGTTCGGTCGTAGAGATGATTTTGAAAAGCTCCACCTGATCCCACATCAGCAGAGGTTCTGTTACGACGTCGAAGAACTTGAAGGGCTCGTTTTTACTGAGTTTGATATAGGCATGACGCGCGGCGGCACGTAACTCACGGTTACGGCTATTGGTCAGTGGCAGAATGGTCACGTCAGCAATGGACATGTTCATGTTGCTGAGTTCAGCCAGTGCCTGTACTTTCTTATCCCATTTACGGGATTTCATTTTTCTGAGAGAATCCTTGTCGAGTTCCAATTGGATATAGAGGTTTCTGAGTTGTTCTCCCATAGAACCTCTTACGTTGTTACGGTATTCTATTAGTCTGTCGATGAGGGCCTCACGGGCCCATTTCTTTTCAAATACGGGCAGGCGGAACACTTCTATGGGCAGGATTACCTGATCAGCTGGTGTGTTACTGGCCAGTTCGTCATTAAGCAAAATATGCTCCATGAGCAGGTTATCAATAATAGGGTGGAGTCCGGCAAGTTTCTTTTCCCTTTTATGGGCCCGGTACCTGCCTGTAAGGATAGATAAGTAAGCTATTGCCGTACATGTCACTGCAATAAATATAAAAATAATGGCAATCTGAATGTTCAGGGATGCACCCCTGAAGTCATAAAGGCTGTATTCCATAAAGGACTGGTCAATTGGTAAAAGGTTTCACAAAGGAGAGTAAACAATGAATGAGTGCCCGCTTTTATTTAGCGGCATATTGTATAAGTAGTCTTTTTACACGTATCAGTAATTCGCCGGGAATAACCGGTTTTTTAAGAAAGTCATCTGCGCCGAGTTTAAAACCCTCCAGAATCATCTCTTCATTCCCTGCATTTGAAACAATTATTACGGGAATTGGTTTGCCGTCCTTCCTTGTTTTTACTTTGCTGAGAATTTCGAAACCATTGGCATATGGCATCATGATGTCTGTAATAATCAGATCATAGTTGTAGTTATTGTCTTCCAGCCGCTGGAAAGCTTCCTTTCCGTTTGTTACATGTTCTATCTTATATTCTTCTTTATGAAGTATCCTCTCCATGATTTTAGGCATTACTTCATCGTCTTCTACGAGCAGAATTCTGTTACTCATAAATTGGCTTTTTGTGTAAAGAGCAGCTGGTGGAAATTTTGATCCTTCAGCATTGTTCAAAGGTATTAAAGTGTCAATGTTAGTGGCTGAAAGTATCTGCTGTAATCTGTCATTTACAGGGGAGTATTCCTTTCAAAAAGTCTTAATGGCTTAATCCCTATATATACTGAAAAACACCGTCCAGGGATTTACCAAAACGAAAAAATTAATAATACAATTACATTGTAAAAAAATATAACTTATTGGAGGTATTGGATGTATCAGTTGCGTTAATCAGACTTCAAAGTTACGCGGCTATCTTTAAAGATATCCATATTATCCTTAGAAATATATATGGCACATAAGGTGGAGTAGCACAGCCAGCGACTATTCCCTATATTTGTCCGGTCGTATTGTCATCATCCTATTTGCACGCTTACTTGATATGAAAAATACCTTAAAACTTCGTCTGTATCTTGGCTTCGCTTTAGCGCTTATTTTTGTGACCGCCGGGGGTATTTTTTCATATGTCACTTTCAACCATCAGCGAACTGAGGGAAAGTGGGTAGAGCATTCTTACGAGGTCATCACTACTGCACAGCGCCTTAACCGGTACATCTATGAAATCGAGTCGGCGGGGGCTGCTTACCGCAGTACCCGTGTTAATAAATTTCTGCAACCTTATTTTCAGACGAGTCCCAAGGTGCTGCCTATGGCGGGTGATCTGCGGAAGCTGGTTGCGGATAATGCGCCTCAGTACAGGAAGGCGGGCAGACTGGAGAACAGTGTGATATCATTGCTGAATTATTGGGAGGGGCTTCGGAAGGATACCGTGAATATGTTCGGCAATCCGATGAAGGTAACACAGGAAGAACGTCAGCATCTGGACAGTGTACATGCACAGATCACGGAAATCATATCAGACGAGCGTTTTCTGCTGATCAGCAGAACAGCTTCCAACGAAGTGTCTGTTGGCAGGGCGATGACCATGCTCATTGTAAATACGGTGCTGATCCTGTTGATCGCTGCTGCCCTGATGATCGTGTCTTTCCGGGAGTTATCCAGCAGGATGAAGATCCAGCAGGAATTGCGCAGACGGCTGAAAGATGTGGAAGATCTGAATCAGCAGACAAGTGAAAAGAACTGGTTATTGACAGGAGTATCTGATATCAATGATAGTCTGACCGGGGAGATGGAGACACGTGTCCTTGCGACCCGTTGTCTTGAAGTAATGGTAAAGTATCTGAAAGTACCTGCGGGTGCTTTTTATATTTTTGAAAAGAATGACAATACGTTAAAGTTGTGTTCGGGTATCGCTTTGCCGGCAAATGTGAAAAAAGAGTATGTTTTGGGTGAAGGCATAACCGGTCATGCGGCTACTAAACGGGATATCACTATTATAGAACGTATTCCGGCCACTTACTGGAATATCGAAACAAGTGGCGGCAGTGCCCAGCCGGGATCGATTGTTTATTTGCCGTTATGGCACAATGAGGAACTGATAGGTGTGATGGAACTGGTGGCTTTTGGAGAATTATATCCCGGTACTCCTGACTTGCTGAAAACGACTTCACATGCTATCGCTGTAGCGATAAATGCGGCAGACAGCCGCGCCAGCATATTGCAACTGCTGGAGCGGGTACAGGAGCAGAAGGAGATTCTGGAAACCCAGCAGGAGGAATTGCGACAATCTAATGAAGAACTGACCCGTCAGTCGGAAATATTACAGGCTTCTGAAGAAGAGCTGCGCGTACAGGAGGAAGAATTGCGTCAGATCAATGATGAGATGACGGTACAGAACAAGGCGCTGGAAATTGCCAGACAGGAGCTTTCCCTGAAAGCGGAGGAACTGGAGCAGAGCAGCCGCTATAAATCGGAGTTTTTAGCGAATATGTCGCATGAGCTGCGCACACCGCTGAATAGCGTACTGATACTGGCACGGTTACTGGAAGAGAATAAAGACCGTAATCTGAGTAGCAAGCAGGTGGATTATGCCGGTATTATTCACAAATCGGGATCAGACCTGCTCAAACTGATCAATGATATTCTTGATCTTTCGAAGATAGAAGCCGGTAAAGTAGAGATGCAGATAGAACCGGTATCTGTGAGCGCAATGGTGGGTGACCTCGAGCAATTGTTCAGGGTGGTGGCAGACGAAAAGAGTATACATTTCTCTACGGAAATAGCCGCAGGTGTGCCTGCGACCGTGCAGACGGACAGGCAACGTCTGGAACAGGTGGTTAAGAATCTGTTGTCCAATTCATTCAAGTTTACGCCCAAAAATGGGACTATTCAGTTGCGGGTGACAGCAGCAGCAGATGGGGTACATATTGCGGTAAGTGATACCGGTACCGGTATTCCTCTGGAAAAACAACAATTGATCTTTGAGGCCTTCCGTCAGGCAGATGGATCTACGAGCCGCAAGTATGGTGGTACCGGTCTGGGCCTCTCTATCAGCAAAGAGCTGATGAAAAGGCTGGGAGGGGAGATCAGACTGGAAAGCAGGGAAGGACAGGGCAGTACCTTCACGGTTGTGTTGAAAATGGATGGGATAGTACCGGTGCAAAAAACAACTGACAAGCCCCTTGTTCCGGCTCCGCCACCTGTAAAAGAGGTACCGGCACCCCTGCCAGTGACAGTAACACCGCCGCCTGCAACAGAGGCGCCTCAGGTGGATGATGACAGGGATAGGCTGAGTAAGCAGGATAAGCTGGTACTGATCATTGAAGATGATATCAGTTTTGCAACGATCCTGCGGGACTTTGCACGAGAGAAAGGATATAAGACGATTGTGGCTTTAAACGGAAATGATGGATTGTTCTTTGCCCGTAAATATCTGCCGGCGGCCATATTATTAGATATGACCTTACCTCTGATAGATGGCAACAGCATTCTGAAGATCCTGAAGAGCAATGAAGATCTGCAGCATATACTCGTTCATGTCATATCGGCCGGGGAGGTTTCTCTGCAGGTAAGAGACAAAGTGGAAGGCTATACGCAGAAGCCTTTGCAGGTGACAGATATGGAGTCTGTATTTACTGGTATCAGTGAGCGGTTGCAGGCAAGGTTTAAGAAAGTACTGGTTGTCTCTGATGGCGTATTGTTGCATCATCCATCCTTACAATCGATGAGTGATGAAAGGCAGTTGCATACGCAGTATCATCGTGTAAGTGATCTGGAGGCGGCGGGCCGGGAACTGAAGCAGAAGAGCTATGATGCGGTCATACTGGATGCAGGGACCAACATAGCCGATGGTCTGAATAAACTGCACAGGCTGAGAGAGCTGGCTACAAATAAAGGAATGCCTATTATTGTTTATCTTGATCATGATATTTCAGAAGCAGATGAACTGCAACTGAAAAAGGAAGCAGCAGCTATTGTAAGAAATTCTACGTTTTCGACCGACAGACTAATGGACGAACTGGAACTGTTCCTGTATAAGTTGCAGGAGACGACCCCTCAGTTGAAAGCAGAACTGTTAGCATCAGAAAACACATTGTCAGGACAGAAAATACTGTTGGCAGATGACGACATGCGTAATGTTTTTTCTCTAAGTGCCCTTCTGGGTGAACAGGGAATCGACGTCATCACAGCGGCAGACGGCAAGGAAGCACTGGAACGGCTGGAAGAGCACAATGACATACGGCTGGTGCTCATGGACATTATGATGCCTGAAATGGATGGCTATGAAGCGATGCGCAGGATCAGGGCAAATGCCCGTTATAAGTCGTTGCCGGTGATAGCCCTCACTGCGAAGGCAATGGCCGGCGACCGGGAAAAATGTATTGCAGCAGGTGCTTCTGATTATATTGCCAAACCGATTGATAGCAGTAAACTTTTATCACTCATGCGTGTGTGGATGGTGTAAATCTTATTGTTTGTTATGAAAGAGGATATCTCAAATGCAGATTTCCTGGATATCATTAACATTGTCAGGTTACAATACGGGTACGATTTCACCGGCTATGCACAGGCATCCATAAAACGGCGTTTACTCCGTTTTATGGGGCATATGCGGCTAAGTTCCGTTTTTGATCTGAAGCACAGATTGGTTAATGACCAGGAATTCTTTTCAAGACTGGTACAGTACATCACAGTGAATGTTACGGAAATGTTCAGGGACCCCCAGTTCTACCGTACATTACGTGAACAGGTATTGCCTAAACTGGCAGCTTACCCCAATATCAAAATATGGCATGCTGGTTGTTCTACCGGGGAAGAAGTGTTTTCCATGGCCATCCTCCTGCAGGAGGCCGGGCTGTTAAGCCGTACGAAGATTTACGCGACTGATTTAAATCCTGTTAATCTGGAAAAAGCTGTCACAGGGATTCTTCCGCTGGACAACATGAAAGACTTTACACAGAATTATATTCAGTCCGGCGGACTGGGAGACTTTTCTAATTATTACACCGCCAGATATGACAATGTGCTGATCAAAAAAGAACTGAGAGAGCATATCGTATTTTTCCAGCACAACCTGGTGACAGATAAAGTATTTAATGAATTTCAGCTGATCTGCTGCCGGAATGTATTTATTTATTTTAACCGGGAATTGCAGAACGCCGTCCTGCAGTTGTTTTACGACAGTTTATCTCCCCGTGGGTATCTGGCGATGGGCATCAAGGAAACGATGCGTTTTGCGGATATTCACCGGAAGTTTGAAGTAGTACATGCCCAGCATAAGATATACCGGCGTAAAGAGTAGCAGACTATAGATTATTACCGTGTATGAACAACAGATTTGACGTTATAGTCATTGGTGGATCGGCAGGTAGCCTGTTAGTGCTGACTGAGATCCTTGATGCATTACCTCATCAACTGGCGCCTCCGGTTGTGATTGTATTGCATCGTCTCCGGAATGTGCAGAGTGAAATGGGCCGTTTATTATCGAGCAGGAGGAAGATCGTGGAACCGGAGGACAAAGAACCTGTGCGGGAGCATTGTATTTACCTTGCGCCACAGAATTATCATCTGATGGTGGAAGCGGAGCGGACCTTTATGCTGGATTATTCTGAACTGGTGAATTATAGTCGTCCGTCCATTGACGTGACATTTAGTAGTATCGCTGAAGTATATGGAGCGAGGACTTTGGGTATCTTGCTGAGCGGAGCCAATAAAGATGGAGCGGAAGGGCTCTGTCAGATAATGGCGGCGGGAGGAACCGGATTGGTACAGGATCCGCGTACGGCTTCTTTTGATGCGATGCCGCAGGCTGCTATAGATATGTGTCCGGGAGTGCTGCCCATGGGGGTGGAAGATATTAAAAAATTTATAATTGGTGAAACGTAAATGTATAAATCGTCGTATATAGGATCAAAATAGCCGTTAAAAGAATTTAGAAGGATGACTAAGAAATTTACTATTCTGCTGGTGGATGACCGGATGGAAAACCTGCTGTCTCTGGAACAGATGCTGCTTGCTGATAACAGGGCTTTTTTGCAGGCTACATCGGGAAATGACGCACTGAGGCAGGTATTGAAGAATGAAGATATAGGACTGATTATGCTGGATGTGCAGATGCCCGACATGGATGGATTTGAGGTAGCACGGTTATTAAAAGCGAATCCGAAAACCCGTGATATTTCGATCATTTTCGTTACAGCGATCAATAAGGACGAATATTATGTGCTGAAGGGGTTTGAGAAGGGAGCGGTGGATTACCTGTCCAAGCCTTTAGATATTAACGTGACCCGTGCCAAGGTAGACGTTTTCGAGCGACTCTTTTTCTTTCAACATGAATTAAAGCAGGCATTAAGAGACAAAGAACTGATCAATGGTCAGCTGGAGCGTTTTATGCATGTGGTGGCGCATGATCTGAAGTCGCCTTTATCCGGTATTGCCGGTCTTTTACTGTTGATGAAGGAAGAAGAAGAGATTATCAGGTCAACATTCCTGTCAGAATATACGGATATGGCGATCGACGCCACTACCCAGCTGGCAGATATGATCACAGCTATACTGGATTACAGTCGCGAGACACAGTTCCGGCATAAGGAGGAGGATGTGGATGTGAACGAGCTGTTACAGCAGCTGATAAAACTGTTGTTCCCGCCTGCGAAGGTGCAGATACAGGTGGAAGGGGAAATGCCGGTGATACATACAAGTCGCCAGAAGTTACAGCAGGTTTTTCAGAATCTGCTGAGTAATGCGATTAAGTACAATGATAAGGAGAAGACAGAGATTACGATCGGAGGAAAACCGGACGGGGATTTCTATGAATTTTACGTTAAGGATAATGGTCCGGGTATAGAGGAAAAGGACAATGAGCGCATTTTTAAGCTTTTTGAAAAGGTGGATAATGAGGACGACAAAGGCACTGGTATCGGGCTCAACATCCTGAAATTACTGGTAGAAACCCAGGGTGGGAAGGTCTGGGTAGAGTCCATATTGGGGCATGGAAGTAGTTTTCATTTTCAGTGGCGGAGATAAAAAAGCGCTCAGGTAACGAAAAAAAAGCATAAATTAATAGTTGAATGATAGGAATAGCCCATTCAATATGTGTATGACAGATTTTTATTTATATTCAGACAGGGACAATGAGCAGAAATCCGCAACCGGTAATGAGGAAGAGATACTACATACCGGATCGGGAGGTGCATTTGATGAAACTGAATCCGCCGCTGATGAAGCTGAGTGGGAGATGACAGATGAGCAACTGGACGAGCGATTAGAGAATCCTGAAAAGAAGACCAAAAGAAAGCGACCAGCTTATTGATTGATATAGATCCGTTTACGAAGGGGCATAAAAAAAACCGGCACTAAAGGAATAAAGTACCGGTATTTCATTTTGCATTGTTCGTAAACGAAGTTTATAGTATCTGCCCCGTAAAACACCGGGAGTTACTATTTAATATGTATAGTATCATTTTTGTAATAGTATTCTGCACTTCGGATGATCTTCAGTGTCTCCAGGAATGACTCAATTCCTTCAGACTTGTCGATTTGTCCATTAATGGTCTTTTCTGCAACGGCGGGATTGTCAGGTACGATTTTAACATCATACCACCTCTCTAATATAGGAATGATGTCTTTGAGAGGTGTTTTGTTAAACGTATATTTCCCTTCGAGCCATGAAAGTACGTTGTTTTTATCAAATGGACGCGTATTGATGCCTTTTTGAGTAGTATATTCTGCTTCAAAGCCGGGTTTGAGTACTACTTCCTGCTCACCTGCCAGGACTTTAACGGCGCCCTGTACGAGGGAAATGGCCGCTTTATCCACATTATAAGTATTTACATTAAATTCAGTACCAAGCACCTGTATGGTGGCTGTGGGTGTGTGTACTGTAAACGGCTGTTCTGCTGCTGTGGCTACTTTCACATATGCTTCTCCACTGAGTGTAATCTCACGGGTGTGGCCATTGAATCCGAAGGGGAACTGCAGGGTACTACCTGCGTTCATACGAATTACTGTGCCGTCTGCAAGTACGATGGAATAGTCTTTACCGGGAGGTACGATCAGTTTATTTAGTCCGCTGTTGTTTTTATCCGCAATGATAGTCAGCGTATTATTACTGGTGTTGAGTATCACGTTTCCTTCTTCAATGCTATAGTGCTGCTCATTGCGGGAGAGATCACAGATCTCACCATTTTCGAGTTCAAGGTAGACACTTTTCGGCGGAATCTGCTTATGACTGTCAGCCAGGACTTTAGAGGTATGGTTGGTTTTTGTGAATTGGTATATTCCAAATGCCCCTGCTCCGAGGAGAGCGGCTGCGATTAATAGCTTTTTAAATGGAAAGGGGGTAGGTTTGTAATACGCCCTTCTTTCCATTACGCCCTCCATGATTTCGGCGGAGGACATTGTCTCAAAATCTTTCCTGCGCTGCTCATCTTCCTGGAAGAACTGCTGAAGCTCTTTCCATTTGTCGGCTACTGCTGCATCTTTTTGGATGAGCGCATCGACTCTGGCTTCGTCTTCGGCATTCAAACCGCCTGTAAGCTTAAGCAATAATAACTCGTATATGTCATTTCTTTCGCGCATGTACTTCTCAATGTGACAATACCAGTAATAAAGCTTTAGTACTTATAAGATTTTTTTTAATTTCTCTTGTAGTTTTTTGCAGGCGGTGTGAATATGTACATTCACAGTATTAATAGAGAGACCCATATCGAGTGCAACTTCTTTTCTTTTCTTTCCTTCAATATATACTTGTGTAAAGATATTGGAGGATTGCAGCGGCAATGTTTTAATTGCTGCTGAGATGGAACGTTTAAGTTCTTCCCTTTCCAGGCTGCTTTCTGCTTTGGTGACAAAATCCTGGAAGAATGACCATGCATTTTTCTTATGCTCTTCGGAGTCTTTTGTTCTGATATGCCTATAGCATTTGTAACGAAGAGATTGGAACAGGTAGGACCTTATATTGGTTTGTACGTTTGCCAATGAACGTTTTTCCCATATTTCAATAATCAGGTCCTGTACCATGTCTTTGGCTTCCTGACTATCTTTCAATAGCCTGTAAGCTTCTGCCCAAAGGGCTTTTGCATGGTTTTGGAATATAGTCTCGTATGTGACATTATCGTCTGCCATTTGCAGATCGTTAGTATTCGCATGACGCATTATATAACCCCTTTACTATTTACGAATGTGATGCTGAATGCCCGTTGTATGCTGATGTTGCTGTTTAAAAAGCGGGGCGAAAGTACTAAACACATAGATGTTATTTTGAAATTAACTTATGGGTACTCATGTTAATGATTTGTAAATACGATCCTGATGTAAGTACGTTAACAATGCTACAGTCTTGTAAATGCTTGTCTTCTAATTCTTTGGGTAAAGCTAGTAATCGTGGATGTCTTTTATTGAGATTGTTATGGCACTGAGTATATATACGTTAAAACACCGGAGTTGGATTTAAGGTTTGCCCAAAAAAAGAAAATTTTTTTCGCTAAAGCTTTTTTGGATAAAATGTCACAATACTACTTGACACACTGTTACCATGTAAAGTATCATCAGATCAGACCAGTGCAATTGTGGAGTAAACGATTTTATTGACCACTCTAATTTCTGATAATTATGTATCACCGTTGTTGGGACTGTATTTTATACAGCCTCGGGGTCTTTGTTTTACTTATCATCCCTATTCATCCTGCACATTCACAGGACCAAAGCAGCCAGCAGAGAGTATCCCTGCAATATGATAACATCCCACTCGCTGATTTTTTCCATATCATTTCGCAACAGACAGGATATATTGTTTTCTACGATAATCAAATTGTTAACGGGCAACTTAAAGTGACCGTACATATGGATAATGTACCGTTACAACAGGTGCTGGAAAAGATCTTACCTGAAAAAGGATATGCGTGGAAAGTGAAGGCTGGTAAGATCTTCATTTATAAAGGAGAGAACGATAATAAACGTGAGCGCAAAGATGTAAAAACACCGGTGTATACTGCCAGAGGTATCATCAGTATGTCCGATGGTACGCCACTGGAAGGCGCCAGTATCAGTGTAGCAGCTACAGGTGCAGCCATTACAAGAACCAATGAAAAAGGACTTTTCTTCTTTAATACAAATGGCAGTGATACGCTGATCCGCGTAAGTTATACCGGTTTTAAGTCTCAGGAGATCAACCTGAAATCAGGGGTTTCAACCAATGTTGTACTACAGCCCATGATCACAGATCTGGCCGTAGTCGCTGTGAGAAGCAACGGTTATGAGAAGATACCACAGGAAAGGGCAACAGGATCTTTTGTGCAGATCAATAATCAGTTGTTCAACCGCAGAGTAGGTGCCACTGTACTGGAACGGCTGGAAGGTATTGCCAGTGGCGTGTTATTCCCCAATAAAAATATTCCTCCCTATTCCAATGAAGCCTATATTTCTGTACGTGGCAGAAGCACTATTCTTGCCAATGCGCAACCACTGATCGTCGTAGATAATTTTCCTTACACAGGCGATATCAACCTGCTAAACCCTAATGATGTGGATAATATCACCGTATTGAAGGATGCGGCTGCCGCATCTATCTGGGGCGCGTTTTCAGGAAATGGAGTAATCGTGATTACGACTAAAAGAGGTAAACTGAATCAGCCACTTAAGGTGGAAGCCAATATGAACATTACTGTCGGCGCGAAGCCTGATCTTTATTACAATCGTGCTTTTCTGCCTGCGAATGAATTTATAGATGTGGAGCAATTCCTTTTTGATAAGGGATTCTACGATGATGATTTGTCTAATACATTTACTTATCCTGTTATCTCACCGGTAGTAGAGTTACTGGATAAAAAGAGAAGTGGATTAATATCTGCAGCGGAAGCCGATGCTGCCATTGATAAATATAGACATCTGGACATCAGAAAGGATTATGAAAAGTATATGTACAGGAATAGTGTGAGTCAGCAGTATGCGGTGAATATCACTTCAGGAGGGGACAGAAGCGCGTATATGTTGTCGGTAGGATATGACAGGAATCTAAGTAATAAGGTGGGAGCTTCGTCAGATAGGTTTACGCTGAATAACTACAGTACGTTTAATTTTTGGAATAGGGTGGAGTTATCGACAGGGGTATCGTTTGTGATGAATAATAGTAATGCGGGACTGATGGATCTGATATCGCCGGGTGGAGGAAAAAGTGTATACTATCCTTATGCGCAACTGGCAGACGCTAACGGCAATGCACTGGCTTTACCAAAGGATTTCCGTTATAGTTTTATCAGTAATCTGCATGAGGAGGGATTGTTGGACTGGACATACAGACCATTAGACGAGTTAAAGTTGGCGGATAATATGACACGACAATACCACATTCGTCTGAATCCGGGATTGAAGGTTAACATCTTTAAAGGCCTGGTTGCGGAGATCAGGTACCAGTTTGAAAAACAGTTATCCAGAACGAAGGAGTATCACAGCCTTGCCAGTTATAGCCCCCGATCTATGATCAATATTTTTACGCAGGTGGAAAATGGTACAGTGCTACATCCTATACCTGTTGGTGCTATTTTGGATGAGATTAGTAATGAGCTTACTACCAATAACTATCGGGCACAATTGAATTTTAACCAAAGTTTCAGGCGTCGTCATGTAATTGCTGCAATAGCTGGAGTAGAACAGCGTGAGACGATAAATGAGGGACGAAGCTTCAATTATCTCGGTTATAATAAGGAAACAAATGCGTATAGTTCCGCATTGGATTACTCCCGTTATTATGATGGATATATGTATCTCGGCGAAGCAGGTTATATTCCTCGTCAGAGGAGCATAAACCGATACAATAATGTATTTATATCTTACTATGGCGATGCGTCATACAAGTTGAATGACAGATACATAGTGACTGCCAGCACCCGTCTGGACCAGAGTAATATCTGGGGAGTCTCTACTAATCAGAAGGGAGTGCCTTTATGGTCGGCGGGATTGGGTTGGAATATCAGCAATGAGGAATTTTATAAATGGAAAGCCTTGCCTTTGATCAAATTAAGGACAACGTATGGTAAGAATGGGAATTACGATCCGAATATGTCTGGTAAACTGGTGATTAGTTATTATGAGAATCCCATTATAGTTGGAATACCTGCAGCGGTAGTCGGCCAGCAACCTAACCCTTATCTACGTTGGGAAAAGTCGGCTATGTTTAATGTAGGAGTCGATTTTGAAACCAGAAATAATGTTATAAACGGAAGCATTGAATTTTACAAAAAGAAGGGAGAAGAATTAATAGGAGATCAATTATTACCAAGTCAGGTTGGTACTACAGTGATCACCAACAATTCAGCAAACATGAAGGGAGGCGGGTTAGACATTGTTTTATCTTCTATAAATATTAACCGTAGGATATCATGGACTACTGATTTTTTGTTTAACTATAACTGGGATAAGATTACCGGCTTTAAATACGTCAGACCATATAGGGGAGCCATTGCAGGTGGTGATGGCACTATCTCCACTATATATCCTGTGTTGGGAAGACCGGTATATGGAATTTATGCTTACAGGTGGGCGGGGCTTGATCCGCAAACCGGTGATCCTTTAGGCTATCTGGATGGAAAGATCAGTAAAGAATACAATAATATCACCCGTACGAATAACGCTGCTGATATTGAGTATTATGGTCCGGCAAGACCAACCATATTTGGTGCATTACGTAACACGATCGCCTATAAAGGATTAACGCTGTCAATAAATTTTGCATTTAAAATGAGGTATTACTTCAGACGTACTTCTATTGCATACAGTAACCTTTTCGGCAATTGGTCCGGACATGAAGATTTTATTGACAGATGGAAGCAGGCGGGAGATGAAACCCATACAAATGTACCTTCAATGGTATATCCTGCTGATGCAAACAGAGATGTGTTTTATCAGTATTCTGCTGCCCTCATTGAGAAAGGAGATCATATCAGATTACAGGATATCAGACTGAGTTATAATATGAATAACGTTCTGTTAAAACGAATCGGAGCAGAATATATACAGGTTTACCTATACGCCAATAATCCCGGGCTTATCTGGAAGGCTAATAAATCAGATATAGATCCTGACTACCTTATAGGAAACCGGGTCTCCCGTACTTTGTCGCTGGGCTGTAAGCTCAGTTTCTAATTTAAATATAGGATCATGTACAAATACCTCTTCTTTCTCTTTATGTATCTGTTTCTTCAGGCTTGTACGAAAAAATTAGATCTCAAACCTGATGAGTCGAGGCTTATTCCAGAGACCCTGGAAGATCTGCAGGCATTGCTGGATAATACAGATGCTAATAATAATAACATACCGGCATATACGGAAGCTGGCGCTGACAACTACTACATAACGGATGTACGATTTAATTCATTGTCAACAAATGGACAACGCAATGCATACATATGGGGAAATGAGATCTTTACCGCAACTGATCTAACATTAGACTGGGGAGGATATACAAGGATCAATTATTCTAACCTTGTATTGGAAACACTTACGGGCATTAACACCACGCCGGGAACGAAGGCTTATAATAACGTAAAGGGGTCGGCTTTATTCCTGAGGGCACTATCTTTTTATACAATGGCGGAACTATTTACAAAACCATATGATAGTTCAGGGGCTTCTTCTGATCCTGGTTTACCGCTAAGAACAACGGCAGACGCTCAACAAGTATTTCCACGTGCCAGCCTCAGGGCGACTTATGAAATGATTTTGATGATTTGGCGCAGGCCGCTAAGTTACTGCCTGATACACCCATGTATAAACCCGGCCCTCTCGTGTGGCCGCCTTTGCTTTATTGAGCAGAATTTATCTTGGCCTGGGTAACTACGGGAAAGCAAAGATTTTGCAGACAGTTCGCTGGCCATTTATCACAATCTGCTCGATTATAATACTGTGGAAAATGTATCGAATCTGCCTTTTGATCAGTTTAATGCTGATGTGTTATTCACTGCTGCTATGACAACCTGTGGTCTGTTGAGTGCAACAAATAGCCCTATAGACACTTTGCTGTATAATCAATTTGAAGCGAATGATCTTAGAAAGACGCTTTTTTTCCGGCAAAATGCAAGTGGAATGTTTCTTTTAAAGGGACATATTCAGGTAGTACGCTTTTGCAATTTGGCGGTCTTGCCGTTGATGAAGTAATACTTAACAGGGCGGAATGTCTTGCAAGAATCGGAGACGTGCGGGCGCTATGAAAGATTTGAACACACTGCTGAGATCACGGTGGGTGACTGGCACATATGCAGATATGACAGCCACTGACGGGGCCGATGCATTGTTAAAAGTGCTGAGAGAAAGACGGAAAGAATTGATATTTCGTGGTCGTAGGTGGACAGATCTGAGACGACTCAATAAAGATCCGCGGTTTGCAAAAACAATTGTCAGAAAAATAAATGGTGCACTTATCAATTGTTACCAGGTGATTCCCGTTATGTATTTCCTATTCCGGATGATGAAAATAGAATTAAGTGGTATAGAACAAAATGTGAGATAAAAAATAGTTATGCAGAAATACCTATTTTTATTGTTTGCCTATTTTTTAGCGATAGAAGCGCATGCGCAGGAAAAAGAACCATTGACAAATACAGTAACCTGATTGCCCGACCCATGCGCGGCAAAAAAATACCTGATCTCCGTTTCCATAATGTCTTGAACTATAAAAAGTCTGGATTCAGATTGTCTGAATTCAAAGGAAAGGCTGTATTGATGATTTCTGGGCATCCTTTTGCCAACCTTGTCTGGCACAGTTTCCGCGGCTTCAGGCTATGCAGGATAAATTCGGGAAGGAACTGCAAATAATTACTATTACAAGTGATCGTCAGGAGACAGTCAGACAATTGTTTGATAAATCAGTTATCAGGGATTTAAAATAGTCACTGCCACAAATGATAGTAAGGGTCGAATGATAGATATTTTCCATGTTTCCACATAGATATATTCCTCATTACATATGGATAGA
>NZ_VOHS01000033.1 GCF_007896845.1 Chitinophaga pinensis
TACCCCAAGGTAGTAGAAATGCAGCTAAGTGAACTGGAAGCCTTTGGTATTGTGAGTAAAAAGTACATAAGGATTCCCCTTACACGTAGAATATTCATTGACAGTGATGGGACAAAGTATCTTGCCTGTTATCATGTCCATGGACCAATGGGAGTCCTTATTCTGATAAGGTTAAAAGGTAGTCGGCGGAAAAATAACCATTCCTCAATCCTTACCCTGTCTGCATCCTGTTACCGAATAATTTTTCGGTTATTGATTCAGTCCTCCCCGCAACTGATTTTTGTGTTCAATCAACGACGTATCGAACATGAAAAATTTAATTGCACAAACACCATGGGGGCCTAACGATATATTTAAAATATCACTATGGGCGGTCATTGTATATATCACCTGGTATTTTATGCATGGCGCCGATCATTTCCTGACCCTTACACCTGCAGCACTTGGCAAATACTTTAAATTAAAATGGATCCTGCTCCTGCATATTACTGCCGGGTGGTGCATTAATATTAGGTCCATTACAATTCTGGGAAAGGCTACATGCCAAAAATTGGCTGCTTCACCGCATATTAGGTACACTTTATCTATTAGCCATACTCGCAAGCAGTTGCTGCGCTGTCATCCTCTCTTTTACCACCGCCTATAAAGTCAATTGGGCCTATGCGTTTTCTCTTCAGGTATGGGTAAGTGTCTGGATCTCCGCTTCCTTTATTGCCTGGTGGGTCGTACGTAAAAAACAGATCAAACTGCATAAGGAGTGGATGACCAGAAGTTACATCGTGACAATTGCATTCGTTATCTCCGGTCTGAGCTTCCGCTTACCGTTTGTGCAGGCTCTGGGAAGTTTTGAAGAGATCACGCCCTCCCTCTTCTGGATGGGATGGGCAGTACCATTGTATGTGTACGAAGTCATTTTAACACTCCGACAAAAGAAAGCACGTTAATCAACGGCTACTTTTTTTGCGCCGTTACCCGTTTCAGAAAATCCTGCATCAGACTCAGGATAACCGGCTCAGCTTCATCCAACGCAAAATGTCCTCCTTCTACAATATGTACCTCCGCATCCGGCACATTATCCTTGTATTTCCACGCGCCGGCTACAGTAAAAGAAGGATCATACTGCCCCCATATGACCTGCATGCTGGGCTGATGTTTGCTGAGCCATTCCTGCCATTTCGGGTATGACCTGACATTACTTTGGTAATCGTAAAACAATTCCAGCTGAATATCTGCCATACCCGGTTTATTCAGGAACAGGTATTCGTCTGTATAATTATCAGGATTAATCCTTTCCGGCATGGGTGTACTACCAATATGCCTTTGTCTGGTCGCCTCAAAGCTGATAAAATTCTTTTTTACGGCATCATAGTATTTCTCCTTATTCGCCCAGAATGCTTTTCTGGTCTCCCATAATGGTGAAAGTCCTTCGTTATGGCTAACGGCATTCTGTACAAGGATAGCCTGTATTTTTTCAGGATGCTTTTCCGCGATCCGCATACCAATAGGTCCACCGTAATCCTGCTGTACCAGTATAAATCTGTTTAGGCCTAACTGAGTGATAAACCTGTCAGTATAATCTGCGAGATTATCAAAAGTATAATCAAAGCTATCAACTGGTGGCTGGCTGCTATGCCCGAAGCCAATATAATCAGGCGCAATAACATGGTAGTCAGCCGCGAGCTTTTCCAATAAAGGTTGCCACATCCGTGAAGAAGATGGAAAACCATGCAGAAAGACAATAGCTGGCTGATCGCTGCTTCCTCCTTCCCGGTAAAAAATGTTATAGTTACCAACTGACACCGTTTTATATAAAACAGTGCTGGTATTATTACCCGTAGGATGATTACCTGCAGTTTGCGATTGTTCCATCTTATCGTCTTTGTGTTGAGAATAAAGGAGTGTATTGCCCATTATCAGGAATAATGATACAATGAATGCACGCTTAGCTGAGAATTTCATATACATGCTTTTGATATAGTCGGCCGGAATTGGAAATCCGCTGACAACAGTCTGACGTTATCCGTGTATATAAGCTAAGACTATTCCCTCTATTCCTCAGCATGCAATCCAACCCTATTTCCTTCAGTATCTATAATTACAGCAATATATCCCGCCGGAATCTGTGTTTTCGGTACAACTACCTTTCCTCCCGCCCCTTCTACTCTGTCTAATACAGCCTGTAAGGAAGGACTTGCATTAATGTACACCATCGTACCGGTAGCAGAAGGTTTATTCTTTTCTGATTTTGATAAAACGCCAGTCACCCTGCCAGAAGTAGCCTGTACAGTATTTGGATCATAGGGAAAAAAGACTGCTTCATTCCCTCCGTCATTACGGATTGTCATTGTGATGTCCAGTATTGTTTCGTAAAACTGCTTCGCCCTTTGAATATCTGTGACAGGTATTTCAAACCAGGTAACAATGTTCGTTTCTGCATCTATCTTTTAAGCTTTCCCATTTTCTTATATTTTATAATTGATGTGATCTATCTACAGGTATTCAAAAAACAGGCCTGTGACCAATGCAACCACAGCCCCGCAATACAGGACAAATGTCTGATTCCGGTTTGTTTTTCACCTGTGACGATCATCACAAAATATAATCAGGGAACTCTTCTCTTCCGGATCCTGCTGAGCGTTTCCCTTGCAACACCAAGAAAGGAAGCCAGCTGTGTCTGGGAAACTCTTTGTAAAAGGTGTGGATGCTTCTCCTCTATATAAGCAAGTCTGTCTTTAGCAGCATAAATATTAAACAAGGTGGCAAACTCATCTTGCTTCGCTGCAAAAAGCCGGATACAGTTTCTACCCAACGCCTCTATTTCCGCTGTCTGTGCAGCAGCTTCAAATAGTAGTTTCTTATCAAAAACAATCGCCTTTATTGGTTCACATGCAATAATACCGGCAGCGGACTTCTCTCCGCTCCCAAAACTTCTGATATTGGTGGCAATCTCATTCTCCAGATAAAAAGCTGTATTCTTCTCAACCCCATCTATCTCATAAAAACTCCGGCAGTAGCCTTTTTCAATAAAAAAGAGCGATTGACAAACCGCTCCTTCCTTTAGTAAAAATTCATTCTTTTTAAACTCCTGCGTTGACAAAGCTGGTTGTAAGCGTATCCAGCTTTCTTCAGAAAAGGTTGTCATCGCATGGATAAATCTCAACAAAGCATCCATGATCAATAATTTACACTACGCTGCTTTCTTTACCTGAAAATCTTCTGCTCTCGCGCCATAATGCAATGACAATACCCAGATCACCTCCATCACAATACCGA
Organism: Chitinophaga pinensis; assembly: GCF_007896845.1. Lineage (GTDB taxonomy): Bacteria > Bacteroidota > Bacteroidia > Chitinophagales > Chitinophagaceae > Chitinophaga > Chitinophaga pinensis_C. Next base: position 3,274 of record NZ_VOHS01000033.1, read on the forward strand.
CTTTTTGTACTACGGGTAATATCTGCATAAATTGCTGGCTATAATAAATATAAGTCATCAGATAAGAGAGCAGTAAAGTAATCACAGAGAGGATACTCAACAGATGCAGTTTTGCTTTGAATGTAAATACCATAATGTAAAATGCGCACAGCAAACCCAGTGTATCTGCAATTGTCACCATGATATCATGATAAGGCGTCACTGCCAGAAATGCAAATACCATAGCCCCGATCCCGGTATATTTAATAATATTGGCAGCTCCTTTTGCCGGAATCCTTTTCGAAAAATCAATAAAAAAGGCAACATAACATGCACACAGCAAACACCAGCCACTGATGGCCCAGATGCGGGATGTATTGCCTGCCCCATTAATGGCTTTGGGGCTAAACAAATTACAGAGATAATTATTCCCCCAGTCAAAACCGATAGTAGTGTCGCTTGCATAAGAACCGCCGGGGTAAACAATTGTGGCTATTATCAACAGGGCCAATGATATAATGACGCCGTAAATCAGCCAATACTTTCTGTTCATGTACAAAAGATTAGGGATTTAATGATCGAATTTAAGGTTTATTGTAGTTATCCACAATCTTTCGGAGATTTATTCCCCTATCTTCGCAAAAGCCATTACCTGATAAGTATGTTTTTTCATTTCAGAAATAAGTTTCCCCGCCTTAACGTCTACTGGGATAAATATCTGGAATTTCAGCAGCGACTGGATGTTCCTGCAAAGACCATCTTACTGGACGAAGGCAAAGTATCACAAAACTACATCTATATCGAAAAGGGATGTGTCAGAAGTTACTTCAATAAAAACGGCGAAGATAAAACCGTCCAGTTTTTCTTTGAAGAGGAGGGCTTAAGCTCCTTAGATAGTTTTGTAAATAACATCCCCAGCCAATTCACCATTGAAACCATCGAACCGTCAGTTATCTACTTACTACCCAAACAGTATGTCGCGCAACTGATTACAGAACTCAGTAATGAGCCGGACTTCACACAGATGATACTATATATGTCTGCACAGCGGCAGACCCACTACATTAACGAATTCGTGTCCTTTATCCGCGATACACCGGAAGAACGTTATCAACATCTGCTGCAGGAACGGCCGCATATCGTGCAACGCATAGCACAACACTATATCGCTTCTTATCTGGGTGTCAGCACCGTACACCTCAGCCGTATTAAAAGCAAACTGGCTAAAGGGAAAACCCGTTTCTGAAGTTGATAACATATGTTATCGTCCCAACCCCTGCTTCCCCACTAACTTTGTGTAAAACAAACAAAATGATGAAAGCAGCAGTAATGTACCCGCAGGAAGCACTTCCTAAATACGTGGACTTTCCCGAACCGGTTGCACAGGAAGATGAAATACTGGTGACTGTAAAAGCAGTGGCCATCAAACATTTTGATAAACGAAGAGCAGCTGGTACACATTATTCAGCAGAAACACCACAAACCAATGGACGCTTAATCGGAGGTGACGGTGTTTGTCTGCTGCCCGACGGAACAAGAGTATATGGTATTGGCGAAGGTATGATGGCGGAAAAAGCCATTATAGATAAAAACAGATTTGTAGCCTTGCCAGACAATCTGGATGATGCAACAGCGGCTGCCCTGCCAAATGCCGTATTCGGGTCGGCTATGGGACTAAAATTCAAGGCAGATATACAAGCCGGAGATGTAGTACTGATCAATGGTGCAACCGGATTTACCGGACGTGCCGCCGTACAGATTGCCAAACACTATGGCGCCGGAAAAGTTATTGTAACAGGACGAAACAAGGAATCCCTACAAGAGTTATTAACACTGGGCGCTGACATCAGCATCTCCCTGTTACAGGAAGATGAAGACTTCACCAAACAGATAAAGACCATCCACGCAGACACACCAATTGACATTGTGGTGGATTATCTATGGGGACATAGCGCAGAGATGATTCTTTCCTGTTTCAAAGGTGATGGCTCATTTACAAACCGTATCAGATATGTATCCATCGGTAGTATGTCCGGCGATGTGATACAACTATCAGCTGCCAACCTGAGAAGTGTAGACCTTCAGTTAACCGGCTCCGGACTTGGCGCATGGTCCCGTGAACAGGTCGGGCAACTGTTCAGCGAAATACTACCTGAAATGTTCCGGCTGGCAGCCGCAGGAAAACTAACAGTATCCAGCACCACCGTCCCTCTGAAAGATGTCGCCTCACTTTGGGACATGGAATTAACCAACGGCAAACGCATTGTCGTAACCATCTGATCTCACCGTTTCATAAAACACATAAACCAATAAACATGATAGCTGCATTACTGGTTGCCGTCTGGTCTTTTATTGTTTTGACACTACGGAAATCAAACCGCCTGAAGCGTCTTATGGGGAAATTATTAAGCCCCTTCCGGTCAGGAAAATAATTTCAAGAAATATAGCCGGCGCTAAGACTTTATTTCCTCCCTGTTCGTATATACTTATCATACCCCGGCATCATCAACCAAAATCTCAATATACCCCATGGTCTCAACTACCAAATTTATCCTGGAACTATTGTTATTTTCCGTCCTCAGCAGCTGTCTGTTACTTTTTGTACTTGGATTGATCTCTCCCGGACATGCGCTTTTCTGGCTCAAAGGCAACAGAACCAGACTCAGGTCTTCATTGATCTATGCATTCATCTTTGCCGTCGGTTTACTGATTGCCAATATCTGGTTTCCCGGAACGCCCAGAACCGCGCAAACACTTGCTGATGAAGCAGCATTAAGAAGTAAATATCGTAAAACAGACGAGCAGATCTCCAAAGAAGTATTTGCTGAGACAGGAAAAATTTACACGAAAGGACTCATCAAAAGTAGCATCGTGTATACGTATGATGCATTACCTGAAAGTATGCGCAAAGTGGCGCCGGAATCAGGAAAAGGTTACTATGTACAGATGGTACTGGATAATAAACTACTAGCTAAAGCCAGTGCCAGTGAGACATTTAAAGAAGATGACCTGCTGGATGACGTGAAACCGGAAAACCTGTATGGTAAATCCCGGAACTCGTTTGTGTTATACAATGCTGATAACGGAGAAATCAGCCGCACAGAAAAGAATACAGGATTTGCGCTCTTCTACATCAAACGGGATTATAATATAGATACTATCTGTATCGGCCCCTGTATAGAGAAGCCGACAAAAGTGCGTATCAATTGTTATCAACAGGCAATCGTTACCGATCCGGTTGAGTATACGTTTTAAACACTCTTTTATATAATATCAGGTGGACACTAATAATATCCACCTGATATTAATATTTTCATCTGCTAAAGCTCTAGTTTGCCCTCAATTGAATCGTCCAGCGTCTGTCCGGTGACAGCACCCATTAACTGTTTCGCAAATGCCACTATCTGTCCATGTTTGGTATCCCAATAATACCCTTCCACAGGCGTCACCTTAATAACAGATATCCGTGGATCATCCTCCCCTTCAGTAAACCATGTCTTGAATAAAGGCTCCCATAACTCTGCGATCTTAGCTTTATCCTGACTGATGGTAGCATGGCCATATATGGTCATAAAGTCCGAATGCTCACTTCCTTTAAACAATAATTGTACAGCAGGATCTGCCTGAATATGCGCGTTCTTATGGCTGTCAGTAGCACTCAGGAACCAGCAGTTCCCGTTGTCGTCTACCTGCTGTACGGCCATGGGCCGTGTATCAAATGGCTTTCCCGTAAGGATTTCCGTACAGAAAAAGCAGGTAGCGGACTTATCTACCAGTTCTTTCAATTTTTTGGCAGCCTCTGTACCCTGCAGGTCAGAATGATTTTGTTCAGGCTGCTGGCGGTTAATACTATCCATAACGTTTTTTATAAGTAGAGTCTGAAAATCATGCCAATAGAAAATATGTGATCCGTACATCTTTTAGTCCGATATATACATTGTGATACAGACACATTAGCCGGAATTTCGTCTTAAATTCTACAAGCATGCAAACAGCAGGAAAAGTAGTACTGATCACCGGCGGTGGTTCTGGTATCGGTATGGAAACAGCCAGATTATTTGTACAGAAAGGTAATCAGGTCATCATTACCGGCAGGAATAAGGAAAGACTTGAGCATGCTGCCGCAGAGATAGGGGCAGCGGCTTATTTCAGCTGTGATGTGACCAGTGAAAGCGATGTACTGGCATTGGTACAATTTATCAAAGACAAATACGGCAAACTGGATTTCCTGATGAATAATGCGGGACTGTCTTATCTGCATCAGTTACACGATGATACAGCCACGTTTATAAATGCTTCCAGAGAAATGACGACCAATTATCTGGCAGCTGTCAACATCACCGCACAATTCCTTCCCCTGCTGAAACAACAGCCGGAAGCAGGGATTATCAACATGTCTTCGATTACAGGTTTTGTACCTGCCTTTACTTTACCCACCTATTCTGCCAGTAAAGCCGCCTTACATTCTTATTCACAATCCTTGCGTTATAGCTTGTCAACAACGACAAATATTAAGGTATTTGAAGTGATGCCTTCATTGGTGGATACCGAATTTACCCGGGATATACCCACTAAAGAAAAGATCACACCGGAGGAAGTGGCCACAGCTACACTGGACGGTATTGAAAAAGACCTGTATGAAATTCATGTAGGTACTACCGGCGCTTTGCATCAGCACTTCTTCAGTCAGGCAGAACAGGCATTCAAAACGCTTAACCGCATCAGCTGACATATATTCGGACAGGGCAACTTCAGCCGGACTGCTTCCTTGTAAGCAATCCGGCTTTTTTAGTATCTTGCCTGTGCAAAATGTTCCCTGTTTACCTATGACCAAGTTTTTTAAGCGGGCATCAATAGCTGTCTTCGTTTTTATCGGACTTCCCATTATAATCGGCATTACACTCAGCATCCGTAAAGCCATTAAAAATGCCCCTCCCCCAACAATTTCAAAAGCTGATTCATTAAAAATAAGACGTGATAGCATACAGGCTGCAACGTGGGCGGCTGCGGAAGAAGAAAAGAAACATCCAAAGAACTGGTATTACCGGTCCGAAGAAGATCCTATGACATCAGATACGACCTTTTACGCTACTGTAAGTCCGAAGGAAAATATCAGTGTCAGGACAAACAGGGAAATAGTGAACGTTTCCGTTACCGAAACCAGCGATAACAACAACAGCAGTAGGGCTTATGACGATGGTTACAGAAATGGGTACAACAACGCCAAAAGAAAAACAGGCAGTTTCTGGGGAAAACGATCTACTTCTTATTCAAGTACCCCCAAAAAGCGTACGACCGTCACCTCATCTACGAATTACGCATCCGCCTATCTGACTTTTACATTGGTCAAAAAAGCAGGACGTAATACAGATGCTTATATTGATATTGCAGATGGCGCATTCAATCCCGGTTATTTTAATGGCGGACAAGGTCTTCATATCCGCTTTGATAAAGATAAAGATGCCTACTATCCAACACTTGGCGATAAAGCACAAACCGGACGCGTCCTTTATCTTGCTTCTACAAAAGGATTTCTCGGAAAACTGAAAAAGGCGAAAACGATGCTCATAGAAGTCGATATTGCCAATACCGGTCGCTTTGTGCTGGAGTTTGATGTGCATGATCTCGACTGGAAGCGTTCATAATCATACTATTTTACCACATTACCTATACTATATTGCAGCTACCTTATTAATAGCACTGCATTTTTTCCGCATTGCGTAAACCATTTTCCCAATTTGATAAACAGCCCCCTCCGCATTCCACTTAATTTTGCGGCGCGTTTACAATATTAATCAGCTAATCAGCTTATATGCATACTAAATTTAACCGACTTCTGGGGCTGTTATGTCTCCTATGTGCAATGTTTGTGGCTATGCCAGCCTTTTCAATTGATGAACCCCTTTCCGCTATCAAGGGTAAAGTAGTTACAGGTGATGGTGTTGCTGTTCCTTATGTGGCAGTACAGATCAAAGAAAGAAATAAGGGAACAGTGACCAATGAAAAAGGTGAATTCATTTTCAAAAGAATGCAACCGGGTCACTACACCATTCAGGTGATGTTAATGGGGTACAAGAGCATTACCAAAGAAGTAGATGTGCTTCAGGACCAGATCGTACATGTAGACATTCAGCTGGAAGCTACTAACCAGCAGCTGCAGGAAGTGATCATCAACAGTAACAGAAATAAATACAAAACTGAAGATGTTTCCGGTTCACTGCGTCTGAAAACGCCTATCATGGAAATTCCTCAGAATATTCAGGTAATCTCCTCCTCCCTGATCGCTGATCAGCAGGCTTTTGATATCGTTGATGGTGTTACCCGTAACGTGAGTGGTGCTACCCGCGTTGGTCACTGGGATAACCAGTACGCACAGATCCGTATGAGAGGTTCCAAGATTCCTGCCTTCCGTAACGGTATGAATATCGAAGCAAGCTGGGGTCCTACTGCTGAAGATGCAGGTATGATCGATCGTATTGAATTTGTAAAAGGCCCTGCAGGCTTTATGCTCGCAGCTGGCGAACCGGGTGGTTTCTACAATGTGGTAACCAAAAAACCTACCGGTGTTACACAAGGATCTGTTAACCTGAGCATGGGTAGCTTCAGCACTTATCGTGCAGCGCTGGACTTTGATGGTAAACTGAGCAAAGACGGTAAACTGCTGTACAGACTGAACACATCCGCCCAGCAGAAAGATTTCTATACCAAATACAACTATAGCAATCGTTATATGATCGCTCCGGTATTGAAATATCTGGTTGACGACAGAACTTCCATCACTTTGGAATATACTTTCCAGGGCTCTAAATACCTCGGTAATGGTAACTATCAGTTCTCCGCAAAAAAACTGCTGGATGAAGGTATAAACAATGACTTCTTCTATGGTGATCCTTCACTGGAACCGGGTCGTCTGAGAGACCACAGTGCTTATGTATACCTTGATCACAAACTGAATGACAAATGGCAGGCGCATGCGCAGGTAGCTTATTTCAACTTCAGCATGGTGGCCAATAGCGTATGGGCTAACAGCGTAACACAAAGCGGCGATATGGATCGTTATTTCAGCATCGGTGATGAAGCAGGTGAAAACAGATTCGGACAGTTATCCCTGTCTGGTGAAGAATACACTGGTAAAATCCGTCACAGAATTCTGGCCGGTATCGACATGGGTAACAAGAAATTCTGGGGTGACTTCCGTACGCTGGATCAGAGCCTCGGCCTGAAAGGTGGTCAGAAGTTCAATGTGTATAACCCTGTTTATGGTATTCCATTTGATTCTATTCCTACTATCGACCGTTCTAAGAGTGTAAGAACAAGAGCAGGTGCAAGTGCTTATCTGTCTTCTGTAAACTATACCTCTATCTATGCACAGGATGAGCTGGCCTTTTTCAACAACAACCTGCGTCTGTCTCTGGGTATTCGTTTCACCCGTGCAGAAACAGTTGGTCAGACAAAAACTGCAAGCCTCCTGAACAACGTTGTATCTCCAAGAGTAGGTCTTAGCTACTCCGTTAATAAATCTACAACTGTATACGCTTTATATGATCAGTCATTCGTTCCTCAGACAGGACTGGATTCTAACCTGAAAGCATTTGAACCGGTAAAAGGTAATGACCTCGAAGCTGGTATCAAGAAAGAATGGTTCCAGGGTCGTTGGATGACCTCCGTAACGGCTTACCGAATTGCCCGTCAGAACGCGAAAGTAGCACTGGGTATTAAAGACAGCCGTGGTGCAGATGTATCTGAAACACTGGGTGAAACAGTTACCAAAGGTATCGAAGCTGATATCAACGGTGAGATCGTTCCGGGTCTGAACGTTAACATCAACTACGCATATACAAAATCTAAAGTGACCAAAGATGCTCCTAACAAAACTGAAGCTAATACAACAGTAGGTAACATCACACCTAACACAGCAGCACACGTTACCAACGCATGGTTAACTTACCGCTTACGTACAGGTGTATTAGAAGGTTTTGGTGTAATGGGTGGCATTCAGTGGCTGGCAGATCGCGCATATGGTACTACCAAAGTATATAATATGCCAAACTACTTCCGTGGTGATGCTGGTCTGAGCTACCTGAAAGGTAAATACTCTATCTCTGCACTGGTAAACAACGTGGCAGATAACCGTAAACTGCTGACAGCAGCCTCCTTCTCTGCAGGTTACTACAGCTATATCGTGGAAGCGCGTCGTAACTTCCGTCTGACAGTCGGCTACCGCTTCTAATCAGACTTCAGTTATTAAATAATATAAAAAGGCCTGTTCACTTTGCAGTGAACAGGCCTTTTTATTGCAGTACAATGTTATACTATTGTAAAGCCCTTTGCTTCTTATCTTCCTTGTAAATACATTTGTCAGACTATACTCATCCTACCTTAATGCTACGTTATAATCGTAGCATTAAGGTAGGATGAGTATAGTCTAAGTATCATCAAAGCATATTTACATACCGGGCGATGTCGCCTACCTGCATAAACGACTCAATATGAAGATTTTAGGAGGAATTGCCTTAGCACTTAGCATCTGCCTGATGCATGACGAAATACCTGATAACCTGAAAATGAACAGGATACAGGTGATTGGTTCTCATAACAGCTACAAAAGAGCCATAGATCCGGCCCTGTTTAAGTTATTTCAGCAAAAAGATTCAGTGTCAGCCAGTAAACTGGATTATGAACACATCTCCATTGCAGAACAGCTGGATATGGGTTTATTAAATCTTGAAATTGATGTTTATCCGGATGAAAAAGGGGGACGTTTTGCACATCCGAAAGGATTGCAGTGGGCACCCGGACAAGCACCATTTGACGAAAAAGGTGTGATGAAAGAACCCGGTTTCAAAGTACTGCATGTACCGGATCTGGATTTCCGTAATGATTACCTGACTTTGAAGAATATACTGGCTGAATTGAAAAACTGGTCCGATAAACATCCTGACCATTACCCGATCTTCATTACCCTCGAACCAAAGGATGGTACACATAAAAACGCAGAAATGACCGTTCCGGAGCCATTCACGGCAAAAACGTTTGAAGAACTGGATAAGGCCCTGATTGAAGGACTCGGGAAAGAACACATCATCACACCAGATATGGTGAGAGGCAAATATAAGACCCTTGAAGATGCGGTGCTGCATGACAACTGGCCTACTCTGAAAGCTGCAAGAGGTAAATTTGCCTTCCTGCTGGATGATAAAGACACTAAAAGAGACATGTATATTGCCGGCCATCCTTCACTGAAAGGCAGGGTAATGTTTGCCAATGTAGATCCGGGTAAACCTGAAGCAGCCATGTTATTCAGAAACACGCCTACAGCAGCAGAAATCAAAGACCTTGTAGCGAAAGGATATATTATCCGTACCAGAGCAGATGCGGACACAAGAGAAGCGCGTCTGAACGATAAATCCAATTTCATATCAGCCTGCAATTCCGGTGCACAGATTATCACCACCGACTATTATAAGAAGAGCACACACTTCACTTCTGATTACGAGATCAGTTTTGACGGTAAAAAATATGTACGACTCAATCCGGTGTTGAATGATATAGCAGTAGGCGGTAGTAAATAAACAATGGCCGGGGTCGTAAAACGCCTCTTCTTTGTCTTTTTCACCCCTCTTTGGAACGAGGTTCTCAGCGTAAGTTTGTATCGTTAACAACAACGGACAATCACACTAAAAACTCACTGATATGACAACGCAAATAAGGACTGCAATCACCATCGAAAGTACTATTCAGGCACCGGTAGCTAAAGTCTGGGATTACTGGAACCAACCGGAGCATATCACACAATGGGCGTTTGCTTCTGACGACTGGCATGCGCCAAAAGCAGAAAATGATCTGCGCACCGGCGGTAAATTCAGTACTACCATGGCAGCCAAAGATGGCAGCTTCAGTTTTGATTTCGGAGGTGAGTATACAGACGTGAAAGAACATAAACTGATAGAATATACCATGGGAGATGGCAGAAAGGTAAGCGTACTCTTCACTACTATTGATGACGCAACCAAGGTAGTAGAAACATTTGAGGCAGAAGACCAGAATCCGGTTGAAATGCAGCGCGAAGGCTGGCAGACCATCCTGAATAACTTTAAGAAATACACAGAAAGTCACTAAGGCCCCTGAGAGCCCTACAGACTGATAAATGCCAAAAAAGCCTTTTAAGATGTAAGTCTTAAAAGGCTTTTTTGTTTGCTATGATCAATTGACGGATCGCTAGTTTTTGAAATACTCCGAAGCGGTCCGCACTTTTTCCACCCAACAACCGGTAGACGCCTGAAGGACATATTCACTTAAACCTACCTTCTTCGATCCCGGCGCCCAGTCATAGGTATAGCCCATTCTGGTCCATGGATAATGAAAATCAGTTTCAGAGGTCAGTGTATGGTAATAAGCATATATAATATAGTTGTTAAACCAGCTCTCATACTCCGGTGTCACCGTTTCAATCAGATCTGCAGTAGCAGTGGTAGTGGTGATAGAAGGATTGCCCGCAGGACGGTTCAGACGGGAAGCAGGTACCCATATTTCAGCAATATGTGTGTTACTGCGACTGTTTTTAGGCGGTAAACCCAGCAGCTGACAGATACGCATCACCGTATCTGAGGAAGCATTGAAGCTTTGTCCGATCCTGCTTTTCATCTGCGAGGGGATGAACAACCATGATTCGCCCCATGTATTGGTAATAGAATCTCCCTCCGGATAGCTGGCCGGGAAACGCATAAAGGAAGCCATCAGTACATAAGACTGCCCATTGATCGTTTTCCACTGCAGCTTTGTATTGGCAGCTGTGATGGGCCACAAAGAATCTACTGCTTCAGATGCTTCTGCATGCATCGCATCAAGGATAGAATTAGCGTACAACTGCTCATTGGTGAGGGTAGGCGGCGTTTCTTCATCTTTGGAACATGCTACAGCACCAAGGCAGATCAGCAGCATTAAAAAGAATAACTGGTTACGGGATGTGGTGTTTATCATTGGTAATCTGAATGGTTATTTAGTAAGGAGGCTAAAATTAGCAGCTATTTATATTCAGGGGCTGGTCATTTCAGATCATTTTTTATGATCGTATTCATTTTGTTCATTTACAAGGAAGTACATGTGGTAAACACAGCTGTCTTTTATAGTCCTGAACCAACTGGAAGACGCCGTCACGTCCAGCAGCAACTGACTCAACATATGCTCATCCAGTTTTCCTTTATAAGTAAGTTTGATATCAGGACGTTTTTGGGGCAATAACGTAAACTGAATCAGTACCTCCCCCGTATCCCTGCTACTCTCCAGATGATCCAATACCAGATTCTCACTCTTTCTTATATACTCCGTCAAGGTATCCGGCTCAATACGCTGACGCGCTTTCGCCTCGTCCGTCTTTAAGACAATCATGCTTTTCGTACTGGCAACATATGTTTTGTCACCATTCAATTGAGATGGATCTGATGTCGCCTTACGGGCAGTTCTTTTATCCGTGCAGGCGTAAATACAGGTAATACATCCGATAAGCAGGGATAACGTGGTTATTTTCTTAGGCATGGATACGATATGAGACTATAAAATTAGAATATATTGATATACATACCTAATAAGATCCATGAACATATACAGGTTTAATGTGCATGCCTTCTCCTCCTGATATGCCAGATACGGCGATGGGGATATTTTCTGTGAGAAGTCATGTTATTGAAAATCAGGGCGACCAGCAGCAGGATCAATACACCTGACAAACAGGGCTCAATACATAGATGTACCCCAGATCTTTAATACGCTGGGTACCGATATTGGCAATCAGTGCCGTTGCCCCTCCGGGAGGATGCAGGGTTTTAGTGATCTGCATCAGAACAATGGAAAACGCTACGGAAAGTGCTGCCGCCAGCCATAATTCATCCGGCACCAGTTTATGGATGGTCACGCCGACCAGCGCACAAATAAGGTGACCGCCTACAAGGTTTCTGGGTTGTGCCAGCGGACTATTGATAATACCATAAATCAGCACGGAAGAAGCGCCAAAAGAGCCGATCAGGAAGATATTGTCAGCTGGGTCGAGGAATTTACTCTGTAGAAAGCCAATAAGTCCAATTCCGGTAAATGCACCCAGAAATGTCCATAAATGTTCCCTGAAGTCCAGTAAGGTCTCTTTGTACAGGACATAACGTACCCTGCGCATGTGGCGCTTTACTTTTTTTCTCATTTTCCCTGAAGTTCCCGTTTTATGAGCCGCAAAGTTACGCTAAAAAATTTTTGAGACACCATGAACTCCCCACAATGAAGACACCCGAAGATTCCGGGTGTATAACACAGATTCTGATTCGTTAAAATCCTTTTTTGGATGTATGTTGCTAGAAATTAAAGTTTGCAGGATCTGGTCCCATACGGGCACCCTCATCCAGACTGTTTAATATCTCCATATCCTCCTGCGGCAACACAAAGTCAAACAACTGCGCATTTTCTATAATTCTCGCCTGACGGATACTCTTGGGAATGATAACAATACCTCTCTGCAGATTCCAGCGCAACAATAGCTGCGCTACTGTAATCTGATGCTTCGCGGCTATTCTTGCAAATAGCTCAACACCAAATGCACGACCGTGCATCAGCGGAAACCAGGACTCAAACTGTATATGATTTGCCCTAGCGAAAGCCACCAGATCCGGCTGCTGCAAAAACGGATGAAACTCCACCTGATCTACCATAGGAGTAATATGGGCACTGCCCATCAGATCTTCCAGCTGAAATTGCAGAAAGTTGGATACCCCTATCGCCCTGACCTTTCCCTCATTGTATAAGGTCTCCATAGCCCGCCACGTCTCCTTGTACTTCCCTTTGACCGGCCAGTGCTGCAGATAAAGATCAAGATAATCCGTCCCCAGACGACGCAGGGAATCATTAAAAGCCCTGATCGTAGTATCATATCCCTGATCTGAATTCCAGACCTTGGTAGTGATAAAGATGTCCTTTCTGTCCATCGGATGTTTTGCAATAGCTGCACCTACACCTTCCTCATTGTAATAGGCAGCCGCAGTATCTATATGTCTGTAACCCGCGTCCAATGCATAAGTAACTGCATCGATCACTTCCTGTCCGTTCTTCGTTTTATAAACACCCAGTCCCAGGTAAGGCATGTTCACGCCATTAGCCAATGTGACGGTGCCATTGATATCTGTTATGTTCATCTGTATAACTTTTACGTATTGAATGGTACTGCAAACTTAGCACGTATATCCACGTAAATTGCTATAATAAACAAACTAAAAGCTACAAAAATCAATCAATTGATTTCCGGAAGACAGCAGGACTGACAGTAGTGTTCTTTTTGAAAAAATTGATAAAGTGAGGTAGCTCTTCGAAACCCAGACTCCAACCTATTTCTGAGATGTTCCAGTCAGTATGCTTCAGCAGGGAACGGGCTTCCTGTAACATACGTTCCCCGATCAGCCGGGAAGTGGTCTTCCCCGTGGTTTCTTTCAGTGCCTTATTCAGGTGATTGACATGGACGGATAACTGGTTGGCAAAGTCATTCGCTGAACGCAGTTTCATCTGCTGTACAGGAGATTCTACCGGGAACTGCCTTTCCAGCAGTTCTGTAAAAAGGGAAGATATACGCGTAGCGGCGTTGGTATTGGTATATAATGTAGCAGCAGGTTGCAGGCGGATGGCTTCATGCATCAGTTCAAAGACACATGTTCGTAATACGTCATATTTGTAGGCAAAATCAGCAGCGATCTCTCTCAGCATCTTCTCAAAAATACCCTGTACCCTTTCAAACTGTTCGTCAGACAACACATAGATCGGTTGCCCGCCCGGTTTCATCACCGGATATTCATGAAGCCGGCTGGCGCCGAATTGCTGAAAAAAGCCTCTGTAAAGATGCAAAAGTAACCGTCATGTTCCTCATCCGGAACATCGTAGTGATACGGTACCTGCGGATTTGAAAAGATCAGTGCATTTTTCTCAGTCTCAATCACCTTGTCAGCATACTCATACCTGTTGCGCCCCCTGATAAGACTGATCTTGTAATATTCTTTCCGGTTGTGCGCGGAACATTTCTTCCCCGCAAAGTCTTCCAGTTTGAATACATTGAAATGCCCCAGTTCTTTCTTGAGGTTGTCAGGCATCCAATTCAGTTTGGAACGATAAAAGGTTTCAATACTTTCTACACTTTCCATTCTGTAAAGTTACAAAATTCAATCAAGACAACACTCACCTACCGTATACAGGGGTGATTCCCGCATTTTTGATCTTCTCCACCACCTTCTCCCCTACTTTGTGTCCCTGTTCAACACCATTTTCTATCGCATCCCGGAAATGGATACCGCCATATAAACGGGAAATAGCCGCTTCATTACAGGCTGCCTGAAAAGAACTGAATTTGCGGGTCGCTATTTCAAACATCTCTTCCGTATTGTCTTCATATTCAAAATGATCGCCCATCATATAAGTCAGTACCGTTGCTACTGCAGAAGATACCACACTATGTCCGCTGGTATATTCCGGGAAAGGCGGTGTTTGCAACAACGGTTTCCAGCGCACATCCATATACTTGTTGATGTAGGTTTCAGGACGGATACGGTTGCTGGTATATTTGGAATCCCAGCAACTGATAAAAGCATCCATCATGGTAACAGCCGCTACCGCATGGACCAATACAGTCTTATCGAAATCCAGTTGCACTTTCCGGGCGGCAATACCAGTGATATTCATCCAATGTCCGCCGGGGGTGATCTTTTTAAAACCAATAGCCATATGCCCATAGGTACTCACCGCAAACGGATTACAATCCCAGAAGGACGCAATAACGCGTTGTTCCATATTCAGGTTCACACCCGCGTCATGTACTTCTTTATTGAGCGCGTAAAAAGCACTGCCTGTATCCTTACTGAAAGGTACGGGGGGTAAAGGCAGGAACTGATTACAGGAATCGATCACCATGGGACGGATCGTTTTCCAATGGGGTTCCACAGCTTCAATATAAGCTGGTGGAGTGGGATACCAATACCCTTCTCCTTTCACAGGCGTATAACGCACCCTTGTACTGAGTCTGGTATAACCATCCGGACGGGCCCACTGTACCGATTGTTTTGCCACATCCACAGCTACCGCAATCGAATTACGGATAATACTGTCTGGTGTTTTATCCTTTTTGAACAATAACACCAGCTTCTCCTCATCCTTCTCCAGCATAAAGCCTGATGGCAGCATCAGTTTTCCGGTTTCCAGAATACTATATACTGCTGCAATACGATAATCATATACCCGGCCACTGTCGTGTACAGCAATACCGGGATAAGAAGCAATAAAGCGCTTCGCATCAGGGATCTGCTGATTATGTGCGGCAACAATACTATAAGCTGACATCATCGCGTAACTATAGAAACGACAGGCAGCAGGCGGATTCACTACATCATGCATCATGACCATCGATAATGAAAATACCGCAGGCTGTATATAGTCCGTAAACGTAGTTTTATGTTGTTGTGCATATCCTGTCTGACAAAATATCAGCAGTATGATGATCCATCTCTTCATAGCTTAGTTAACTTTAAACAGGGTTATTCCTTTATTATTGATACCAATCATTACATAAGGCTGGCCGCTGATATTCATCACCACAGCAGATTTCACATCTCCTTTCACACACAGACCTGACTGTGTCTGCGGAACATATGTAAAACCTCCTTTTCCGTCTCCCCTGAGCAGGCAACCATAGCCTGCATCAAAACTTCCCAGTTTGAGACGGTTATCACTATGATTACCCAGCAGCAACAGATCCATCTTACCGTCCTTGTCATAATCGGCCGGCAATATCTTTGATACAACAGAGAACTGCGCTTCTACGGGCAATGGGGTTGAGACGAACTTACCATTCCGATACAGGAGACAGCGGGTCTTTGTATCTGTAACCGTCAACTTACCCGCCTGATTCAATTCCTCCGCAGAAAAAATATCTTTCATAGTCGCATTGGAATAGTGACGGTAAGAGGAGAACTTACGACGCATGGGATAAATCTGATCATTCAACTCATCTCTGCTCACAAAGGGATAACTGACTCCTTCAATATAGAAATTCAAAAAAGGATCAATAGAACCGTTCTTGTCAAAATCAGCATAATACAATTCGGCCGGCTGTCTCACAGATGCGTGGATCTGTGTATTCTCACCCATATTACCGGCAATAATATCGTCATGGCCATCACCATCCACATCGGCCAGCGTCAGACCAAACCAGCAACCTCCTTCCGGCTGATCAAAATACTGTGCTGTGGCATGCTGAAAACCGTCCGTTTTATTGAGAAAAACAGTCAGTGGCATAAACTCTCCACACATAATAAGATCCTTTCGTCCATCTCCATCGATGTCTGTCCAGCGGGCATCTGTGATCATACCACTATTGGCAAAAGGAACACCGGCGCTGGTGAACTGGCCTTTCCCATTGTTTACCAACAGATAGGATGCCGGCGGTACAGGGTATTTACCGGGAATTATCCTTCCTCCTACAAACAGATCCATATCCCCATCATTGTCAAAATCGCAGGGACGTACACAGGACTTACTACTTGCACTTACATAGGGTAAAGCGCCTTTAGAGAGCATAAAATTACCTTTCCCGTTGTTGAGGTACAGTTCATCCTGTAAAGCCGGCGTATTGGGCTCAAAAAGGCTATAACCACCCTTTGCCACATAGAGATCAGGAGCCCCGTCACCATTTGCATCAAAAAAAGCTGCCGCCGCTACCTGAGAAGGGATATCTGTTCCTGACACGATCTTAGTGCCCGGCGTAAAACCACCACCTGCTTTTTGCAGGTAAATCATGGCAACCTGTTCATTATCTCCCGCGATATATAAATCTTCCAGTCCGTCTTTGTTGACGTCCGCTTTTTCAAACACAGGTCCTGTTTTCGAATACATGAACATCATCAGTAACTGGCGTTTGAAGTCATTCTCCGCAATATCGCTATGCTTGTAAGTAAAGAGGCTGTCTGCATTACGAAACCACGTGGGAACTGTCTTGTGTATTTCAGGAGCTGCATCCGGCGCATAAGCAACGGTCAGCAATTGATTGGCTGCTACATTTGTCAGGTGTTGTACTTTGTTATCAGGCCAGACGATACGCACAGAGTCTACCTGTGTATTATCTCCCAATCCAAACAATAAACGGGTAGATACCGCCGAAAGATAACCACGATTAGGATTGACCTCCTGATATTGGGTATTCCCCTTACTATACACATACACTTTGGCGCCTACGGCAACCGTATTCATACCTGTTCCTTTTAATTGCAGGGAAAGATATGCAGCGGACTTCCCCTGTTCACGACTCATGTTCCTGTACACAGCTGCCGGTTCATTGATCTTATTGATCACCAGATCAAGATCACCATCATTATCCAGATCCGCATATACTGCACCACTGGAAATACCACCGGCGTCAAACCCCCATTTCTGCTGCATGTTGGAGAAAGTAAGGTCTTTGTTGTTACGGAAAACGTAGTTCTGCAGCGATGTGGATGGCATGGCTGATACCAGATCCATCAACAGGACGGGTTCTCTGTCAATAGCCTTCTTTACTTTATAATCCCCCCAATAGCGGAGGAAATCTTTATTGGTATAGTCTCTTAAATAGCCATTGGTGACAAGAATATCCTTATACCCATCATTGTCCAGATCTGCAATGAGCGGGCACCAGCTCCAATCTGTATTAGACACACCGGCCAATTGTCCTATTTCACTGAAAGTACCATCTCCATTATTCAGTTGCAGCATATTGCGCATGTACTGCTTATACAGGTCCTGAGAAATCATCAGTTCAAAGGATTCATAATTCTCCTGTAGTTGTAATAACTTCTGTCTTTGGTTATCTTCCGGCAGCATGTCCAGTGTCATGACATCCGGCAATGCATCATTGTTAAAGTCAGCAATGTCAACGCCCATGGAAAAATGAGACAGGTGACTGAAGCAGTTGGTGGCATCTTCTGCAAAAGTACCGTCGTGTTTATTGATATATAGATAATCGCGTTCATTGTAATCATTGGTAACATAAATGTCCTGCCAGCCATCCTGATTGATATCAGAGATGGCCACACCCAATCCGAATGTCAGTGGGTTTTGTATAATACCAGCCTGTTTGCTGACTTCCGTAAAGTGATTATTATCGTTCCGGTATAGTTTATTGCCTGCAAAAGGGTCTGTTTCACTTTTGTACCGGGCAAACTCCATATTATCGATCTTGACCACATTATGATTTAACAGGAACATGTCAAGATCTCCGTCATTATCATAGTCAAAGAACACCGCATTGGTACTGTAGCCCGGATCATCCAGACCATATTCTTTTGCTTTTTCTGCGAATCTTGAATTCCCAAGATTAATAAACAGCTGGTTCCGGCGTAGTTCGTCACTCTTCTTACCGGAATAACAGACATAGATATCCAGTAATCCGTCCCCGTTTACATCTGCCATGGTTACGCCTGTTTTCCATCCCTCTGGTCTGCCTTCCAGTTCTTTTGCGGCGCTACGGGTAATGTCTGCAAAGACCATATTGCCTTTGTTCAGATAAAGTTTGTTGGGGGCCATATTGGCGGTAAAAAACAGATCCTGCAAGCCATCATTGTTGATATCACCGACGGCCACCCCTCCACCATTATAGAAATATTCATAGGCGAGTACATTCAGTTTCTCCGTTTCATTCAGCGTATTGCTGAACTTAATATTGGTAGCTTTTAGCGGCAACTGCTGAAACAAAGGTTGTTGGGCAACTGTAGCGACAGTGATGAATGTGAATAACAGCGTAAGAAAAATACCTTGTTGAATTGCGGAGCGTGGACTGCTTTGGTGTATTGCTGTGGAATAGCTTATCATTCGGGTAATTTTTTGCTGAGGGCGGTATGTAGGATAAAAGCTAATGCGACCACTAAGGGTCGCATTAGCATAAGTTCAATAGTTATATTACTGTGCATCCCACCATATCCTTGCGGTGTAGGTATCCCCACCCTGCAGGCGGCCAACGGCAGCTGCATAGTTAACAGGATTGGTTGACCCTTCGGTTGACTGATAAGCAATTCTCCTTGGTACAGTACCACCCGTGAAATTGCCTATGTAGTTAACCGGCGTCAGAACAGGATAACCAGATCTTCTCCAGTTAGTCCAGGCTTCAATGAAGTTAAATAATAAACCATTTGTGGCCCAGTATTGTTCATTGATCTGTTTCATTGATGCAGCGGTAGAACTTACATCCAGAGGATGGGCAGTCGCATAGGCGTCAGCTGTAGCAGCAGAAATAGCCGCGGCAGAGCTGAAAGTAGCCAGTGACTGTAAAGCTGCGGATACACCATTTGCATAGTGTGTAGCAGCGGACCCTGTTACAGTCCATCCGCGTACCGCTGCTTCTGCCAGCAATAATTCTGTTTCAGCATAAGTCAGTACAAACTCCGGTGCACTACGTCCCAGATAAACAGCGGTAGTAGGACGGGAATATTTACCCAGTGGATATATATCGCTTCCTGTACCGGTACTGCCGGGATAGTCTGATCTTTTGGTGATATCTGTTGTACCACCCGCCAGATCATAGCCATTAGGCATACCTACCTGCAGAGCGGGGGTCTTATTACCTGCCAGTGCACTGTTTGTACCATCTTTAAGACCAGCAGGAGGCACCTCAGATGCTACATTCAGACGAGGGTCATTGTTGGCTTTCAGGTAATCGATCAGTGGTTTGGACCATTTTACTTCTCTGTAATCTTCTACCACCAGCAGGGCACCGCTTGTGCCGTTACCATTACCGGTGGAGTTGTCTGTAGGGCAAACTGCATTATCAGAAATACCTGCAAACGTACCACCTGCTGCAGCTTTTTCAGCGTACTGACGAGCCAGAGTAGGATTTGCTTTCACAATACGCATTGCGGAACGCAGCATCAGCGAATAGCCAAACTTCTTCCATTTAGCGATGTCTCCACCGTAGAAGAGGTCTGAAGTCAGCTTATCAGCAGCCGGATCAAACGCATTAATAGCGGTTTCCAGTTCTGACAGCATAGAAGTATAAATAGACTCCTGTGTATCGTAAGCCGGTGTAAAGGAGCCGGTCTTGCCTTTCAGAGCTTCAGAATAAGGTACATCACCATAACAGTCAGTAATATGCTGTATGAGCAATATTTTCATGATCGTTCCGGCGCTTGCCAGATTGGTCAGGCCCTTTTCATTGGCCAATGTAACCATCTCATAAGCAAAGCTGGCACCTTTGTAATCATCATTCCACAACTGGTTCTGATAACCAATGATACCGGATGAAGCCACATACTTATCCCCATTACTATAGTAGTTATAAGTGGAAGACAGCAATTGTGCCCACATACTCTGGAACAGCAATTGTGCATATCCGGTATTAGCGTACTGATACTGTGACTTGGCCAACAACAGGTTCGCATTATATTTGGAACCATCTACAGCAACAGGGTCAGAGTTAATCTCATCAAAGTCATGGGTACAACCTGTCGAGAACAGTGTCAGACCCAGTGTTATATATAGCAGACCTTTTTTCATGTTCATTATTTTTTAAATTTTACGTTCACATTCACACCATAGGTACGGGTACTTGGTAAACTGGTACCTTCAATACCGGCGTAGTTGATGAGTGAAGAAAATCCGGATTCTGGGTCTATGTTGTCAGATTTACGCATGAGTGTAAGCAGATTACGCGCAACCAGTGATATACCGATAGATTCAAATGGCGTTTTACCCATTACTTTGCTACCCAGTGTATAACCGAATGTCAACTGACGCAGTTTTATGAAGTCAGCATCCAGTACACTGTTTTTAGAGATCTTATTTGCATATGCCTGATAATAAGACTGCGCATCTACTCTTGTAGCATTTTTCAATCCTGTGCTTTCGATGATACCATCTACTACGATACCTGACTCTCTGCCTTCAAGGGTTGATTTATCCAGACCACGGAATACAGCGTAGTCTTTTGTAGCAGACAGGATCTTTGCACCAAACTTACCATCGATCAGGAATGACAGATTGAAACCTTTGAAGGAGAAGTCGTTATTGATACCACCAAAGAACTTAGGCAATACGCTACCCATTGGTCTCAGCACACCATCATTGATCGGCAGACCGGAATTATCCAGCAGCACTTCACCTTTGTCGTTACGTTTGAAATCATATGCAAGGATCTGCGGACCGGCAAGACCTTTTACGAGCGCCGTATTCGCATTCAGAGGACGGTAAGTACCCAGTGTCAGGATAGTACTGCTACTATTGTCACCATAGATATCAAGAATCTTGTTCTTGATATAAGTACCATTCACAGAAGCATTCCAGGTGAAAGCAGAGCTGGATACGATTGTACCATTGATCTGTGCTTCAAAGCCAGTATTCTGGGTAGAGCCGGTCGGGAAGTAAGCTTTTTCATAACCAGTGGCCGGAGAGATCGTACCCTGTATAATCTCGTTCTTCGTCTTACGGTGGAAGTAAGCGAGGTCAACGCCCAGTCTGTTATTGAAGAATTTCAGTTCCAGACCAACTTCTGCTTCTTTCAGCGTAAATGGTTTCAGGAACAGGTTAGGCAGTGTTGAAGAGAAATCACCAGTACTGACGCCGCCAATAGTACTTCCCACGTTGTAGTAAGATTTCGTAATATAGGCATCCACCGGCTCGCCACTCGCATTTGCATAAGATGCACGTAACTTACCGTAGGTCATCTTAGGAATATTCAACAGCTCAGAGAAAATAAAGCTACCTGAAACAGATGGTACGAAGATACTTCTGTTATCAGAAGGCAGAGTTGAGTACACATCATAACGACCGGTTGTTCCAATAGTCAGGAAGCCTTTGTAAGAGAAGTCCGCAGTATAATAAGCAGACTGTGATTCTCTGGATTCATAATCATAGTTCCTGCTGAAATTGGTCACGTTGCTGTAAGAATATACATAAGGAATGATGTATTGGTTACCAGCTACACCTACCATTTCCCAGGTTCTTTTGCGCAGGTTACCACCCACAGCCACATCTACCTGCAGGTCTTCAACGATGTTCTTTTTAAAGCCGATCAGACCATCCGCGTTGAACTCAGTTGATTGTTCATTACGCAGATCCAGATCACCACTCACAGTTGTACCATTAGGCAGTGTGCTGGTTGAATAAGCAGTTCCCCATGGGGTTACTTTAAATTTGCGGTCATTGATATTATCATAACCAACGCGTCCCTGTGCATATAAGAAGTCAAAGAAATCGTAACGAACAGTCAACGCGGAGATCCAACGTCTTCTGTCAATGTTATTGATATACTGGTTTACAACAAACCATGGGTTTGTAACATAGTTATCATCTGTCCATACGATTTCACGACCATTGTTGTCAGGATTAAAACCTGGCTTCAGCAGATCTTCATTGATATTTGTGGCCAGAAAGACACCGTTGTTCGCATTCAGAGGACCATCACTCAACTGAGGGCGGTTCTGGGAGCGGTCATCTATATAGTTGACCATTGCGCTTACTTTGAGTTTGCTGGTCAGGTTCTGATCCAGGTTCAGGTTGAAAGTCTTACGTTTCAGACCACTGTTCCTTAAAACAGAATGATTATCCATGCTGGAAGCAGATACGCGGAAGGTACCTTTGTCACCACCACTGGATACTGCTATTGTATTGGTGAAGGTTGGACCCGTTCTGTAGAAACGGCTGATGTTATCATCAACAGCGGAATAAGCGTATGATTTACCATCAAACTGTGGCGTTTGTGATCCATCCAGTTTTGAACCCCAGCTCAAACGGCTGCTGGCCAGTGCATCCGTAGCGTTAGCAGGTTTTACACCATGCTGCCCCTGACCATATTCATATTGAAATTCTGTAAAGTCGATCGCTTTATCCAGCGTGTAGTTCATGTTATATTCCACCTGCATGGTTCCTTTCTTACCACTCTTGGTGGTGATGAGGATTACACCATTTGTAGCACGTGTACCATACAATGCAGATGCAGACGCACCTTTCAGTACGGTCATACTTTCGATATCGTCAGGGTTGATATTGGAGATACCATCACCATTATCAGAACCACCCCACTCACCAGCGGCACCTCTTTGCGAGTTATCCATCGGCACACCGTTGATAACATACAGCGGGCTACTGGCGCCAAAGCTGGCCATCCCTCTCAACAACACGCGTGCAGAAGAACCGGGACCACCGTTTGTACCACTTACACTCAAACCAGCCACACGACCACCGAGAGAGTAAGCCACGTTCGTTTCACGCGCCTGTGTGAGAGAAGCACCATCCACTTTGGTCACGGAGTAACCGAGTTTTTTGGATTCTTTGGAAATACCCAAAGCGGTGACTGTTACTTCACCTAACTGAGAAGAAGATTCTTCCATGGTCAGGTCAACAGAAGTCTGACCTGCAG
The DNA here is from genome assembly GCF_007896845.1 of Chitinophaga pinensis. GTDB lineage: Bacteria > Bacteroidota > Bacteroidia > Chitinophagales > Chitinophagaceae > Chitinophaga > Chitinophaga pinensis_C. The sequence continues at coordinate 26,645 of NZ_VOHS01000033.1, forward strand.
CTACTTTAATTCCCTTTGAAGTATAACCTATCAGTGAAGTTTCAAGTGTAATTTCTCCGTCCGGTGCATTCTTCAATGTAAATGCGCCATCAGCACCGGTGATTGCAAAGATGTTCTTACCCTGTACTTTAATACTTACAGAACCCAGTGGAGCACCGGATTTTGAATCTTTGACAGTTCCCTGCAACTGCCTTGTCTGAGCCAATGCAACCGTGGAAAGAAGCATCGCAACAAACAGCAAATGTAGATGTCTCATTATCGATTTAGTTTTTGGTTAGAGAATAGACAAGTGACTGACACTTGCGGGCATAGAAGCTCTGGTCGCCGTGCGACATTGTTTCGTTTCATTGTTCGTTCAGTTAAAAATTGGTTGTCGAAAAAAAATACTTCCCCCTTATGCTAATTCATAGCAATGTTTACATTTTCATTGTCAATAAATTTTGGTCTCGCTTATGTTTTTCACAACGCTATCCACCTACCATGTTAAAAAGACACTTATTCTCTTTCAAACACATTTATTATGCCTTCCATAGCAGGCAGATAGCTGTAAACTCAGTAGAAATTTGAGATGATTAATAATTGTTCATTGTTCTAACTTCCCGTTTGCAAATCTGATTTTGGCTTTTTTGATTTGATTGCAGAAAGAAAAAAGTTCAAATAGTTAGCTGTTCAATAGTTTATTTATCTAAAGTCGCTCTATACTCTTACGAGTAAATACAATTCACTGTTACTGTTTGTTCCAAAAAATCGATAAATGACAAGTTTCTATACATGGACGGCTGTCAAACCGTGAATTTCATAACCAAATACCGCTTACGTTTTCTCGTAGTTCACGTTTCTCTCGTAGTTCACTTTCTTAGTTAACGCTCATTGTTCACTTTTATTTAACACAATGAATGTACTTAATTTTAACATTTTGTACAATAACAATTGCGTTGTACATAATTATAACCATTTGCGCGCATCACCAAATACTATTTTAACACTTATTGGTTGTATGTAAACCGTTTTAGCTTCTTGATCACAAAGGGTTTCAGGGTAAACGATTACTAATATTATTTTGCCTGAAAAAAAGACGCTGTACCGATATTCAGTACAGCGTCTTTTATACACTTATTCAGCAGACCGTATAGCCTGTATGTGTGACACTTTATTTCAGTTTATCTGCTTTAACACCCTCTTTTGTGATCTTCACAGGAACGATCAATCCGTTCTCGTCAAAATGCATTTCGTCAATACAGGTTACGCGGTTATTAGCTGCTGTTTCTGTCAGTGGACGTCTGTGATAAACAATATACCAACGGTCAGTGCCAGGTACATTGATCACAGAGTGGTGACCTGCACTCGTAGCTACAGACGTATCCTGTTGCAGGATCTTACCGATACGTTTAAAAGGACCTACCGGAGAATCAGCGATAGCGTAAGCAACGGAATATTCCGGACCTCCCCAGCCACCTTCTGACCACATGAAATAATATTTACCATTGCGGATAAACATAAACGGTCCTTCTACATAACCGGAAGGCGTTATCTCTTTAAAGGTATTACCGTCTTCAAAAGGTGTGAATCCTTTGAAGTCATTGTTCAGTTTTGCGATGTTGCAATGACGCCATCCACCATATATAATATAATACTGTCCGTCTTTATCGTGAAAAACGAATTGGTCGATTGGCTGTGCTTTGTTATAAAATTTGTCAATGAGTGGTTTCCCGATATGATCTTTATAAGGACCTCCCGGCTTGTCTGCTACTGCCACACCGATACCCCCTTCTTCATTATCACTCTGGATATCATTGGCTGCAAAGAAGAAGTAATACTTATTGTCTTTCTTTACAATAGCGGGTGCCCACATGGCCTTTTTAGCCCATTTTACGGCTGCAGTATCCAGAATGTGCGGATGTTTGGTCCATTTGATCAGGTCCCGGGAAGAAAAGGCATCAAAAAACACCTGTTTCTCATATTTGTCAGAAAATGTAGGATAAACCCAGTACTCTTTTCCCCATATAACTGCTTCAGGATCAGCATACCATCCCTGCACGATAGGGTTACCGGACGTCTTTTGCGCTGCCGCGGGTAAAGAAGCAGCTGCTGCCAGCAATAATAATGTTAAGACCTTTCTCATAATATATTTCCAGTTTGAGGCACAATATAATAATTGAGTCCCGAGGTTGTATGCACCGGCTGGCTTTCTCTGGCTAAAGCAGGCATTCCCGAGTCCCGAAATCAACATAAACGATTAACAAACAACAGCTTAAACCATCCCGAATGACTACCCCCCCTTCCGGAGGTCAGAGCATACGAATAAAACTATTAAATAATATATCCGCAAATAGTCAATCGAAAACCGCTATTCTGCCAATATGCTCATCACATCGGGCAGTTTCGATATCATTTTTTGTTCCTACTTTTACCGCAGCATTCAAACGATAGGAAATTGTCATATTCATCCTTACCAGAGGAGCGGGAATTATTACGGCAGATTGCCAGGGGTGACGAGTCTGCATATACACTTGTATTCAATCATTATAGTAAACAAGTGTTCAATGTGGCCATGCTTTATCTGAAAGACACCACACCGGCCCGGGAGGCCGTACAGGAAGTTTTTCTGAAAATATGGCTGAAAAGGGAAGCTATGTCCGATGTGGAAGACCTCACCGGCTATCTCTTCATTCTTACCCGTAATCATATATATGATAGTTTCAAAAAACAGGCAAACCTCCTGAAAGCGTTGGATAACTTCATCCAGTTACAGCCGGCAGTCATTGCAGATACCGACCATCGCTTACAGGAGCACCAATACGACCACCTCCTGAATAAAGCAGTCTCCAGCCTTCCCCCTGAACGTAAAAAGGTATATATCGCCCGTAAAGAAGGCCTGAGCAATGAAGAGATCTCCCATAAAATGAATATCTCTATTCATACTGTCAAGAAACAGATGCAACTTGCCGTACAAACTGTCAGAAGTTTTGTAAAACAGCAGCTCCATATCTGAGTGGCGCCCCTATTTCCCCCGAAAATCTGAAAATAATTCCCCCTCTCCCTCCTAAGCAACTGATAATCATCGCCAAAAAAAATTTCCACCCGAATACTCCTTTCGATTTTGACGATCGTCTTTATATCTATCAACCCAGTGCCAAACTAATCGTTTATGACAATATCCGAGATAAAGCGATTGCTAGAAAAGTATAAACGTCGTGAGATCACCCCGGAGGAACACCTGCAGCTAATGCAGGCCGTGAAGGATGACGCCTATACCGCCGCCATCAAAGCTGATATAATGGACACATTATATGGCGAAACGCCCGACATGGGGTGGGATGAAGGCCAGGCTGCCGCTATGCTGGAGGGTATTTTCAGCGAGGGGCTGGCTGAACGCCATCACCTGAGAGTGGTGAAACGCAGAAGACTGGTATATCGCTCATTAGCTGCGGCTGTGGTAGCCGGTCTGATCGCCACCGGGGTGTATTATATGTCCCTGACGGAAAAACAGGTGGCACCGGCAGTAGCAGTAAAAAAGCAACCACTGTTGCCCGGCTCAGACAAAGCTATGCTGACTTTGGCGGATGGTACAGTGATACCGCTGGACAGCGCAAAAAACGGCGCACTGGCACAACAAGGAAATACACAGATCACGAATACCAACGGCAGGCTTAGTTATAACGGAGGCGCCACAGAAGAAAAGGTGATGTACAATACCGTGGCTACACCACACGGCGGACAATACCAACTGACACTCGCCGATGGCAGCCGCGTATGGTTGAACGCGGCCAGTAGTATCAGATTCCCGACTGCCTTTACGGGTAGTGACAGGGAGGTAGAAATTACCGGCGAAGCTTATTTCGAAGTAATGCAACAGGCAGACAAGCCCTTCCATGTGAAAGTGAACGAAGTGCAGGTGAATGTGTTGGGTACAAGTTTCAATATAATGGCCTATCAGGACGAACAGGCCATCAAAACTACCCTGGTCGAAGGTGCAGTGCAATTAAAACACGGCAACGACGCCAGTTTGCTAAAACCGGGCCTTCAGGCCAGCCTGTCAGCGAAAGACGATCATTTTGTGATCTCTACTGCTGATATGGAACAGACACTTGCCTGGAAAGAGGGCAAGTTCCGCTTCAGGAATACAAATATCCGGACCATTATGCGACAACTGTCGCGCTGGTATGACATTCAGGTGAACTATCAGGGAGATGTGTCTGATATTGATCTGACAGGGGTAATATCCCGGAGAGAAGAAGCCGGCAATTTATTGACCGCGCTGGAAGCCACTCAAAGGGTACAATTCGAGGTCAACGGAAACAATGTAACCGTACGACCCTGGGGACAACGGTAAAGCCTTCTGTCAGAAGGGGACCGCATTATGTAAAAACTAAATTTTTCCAGTTATGACCACGTAAGAAATTAACGTCTGTCAAATTCCCGGTAGAAAAACCGGATTCCGACTGCCATCGGAACCCGGTACGAAATGGCTACCAATTTCCTTAACGTTTTTGAAAATCGATTATTAAGCCAAGAACACAAAAGTATGGAACTACGCGAGACCTGCAAGGCCTTTCCGAAGGAAGGCTTCTTGCACAGAAAATTATTGTTAGTTATGAAATTAACTGCTATTCTGACCCTGGTATTCTCACTCCACCTGAGCGCCAGATCTTATTCACAATCTGTTACTATTACAGGCAGACACCTCGCTCTTTACGACATATTCAACAGCATCAGCAAGCAGACCGGCTACGAGTTTGTTTATGATGAGAAAATGTTACAGGGTACAGGTACAATAGATATTAACCTGAAAGGCGCCAGCATTGCAGCAGTACTGGACAATTGCCTGAAAAACAAACCACTTTCTTATACCATCACCGACAAAATTATTGTCATCCGTCCCAGAGCAGCCCAAAAAGAAGCAGCTACCACTGCAGAACAACCTGCTGCTCAGGTTGAAGGTACTGTGGTGGATGGTGCAGGCCAGCCTTTACCTAATGTTGCCATTCAGGTAAAAGGTACTACCCGTGGTGTATTAACTGATGCAAAAGGTCACTTCTCCATTCAGGTAGAAAGCACTGATGTACTCGTGTTCAACTACGTTGGTTATGATAAAAAGGAAGTGCCTGTAGGTACCCAGACCTCCCTGCAGATCGTATTGCAGGAGTCTAACAAACAGCTGAACACAGTAGTCGTAACAGCATTGGGTGTAAAAAGAACCGAAAAATCCATCACCTATGCTACGCAGCAGGTGAGCGGTGTGGAACTGACCAAAGCTAAAGATCCAAACCTGATGAACACCCTGAACGGTAAAGTAGCCGGTCTGAATATCTCTTCCAGCTCTTCCGGTGTAGGTGGTTCTGCAAAGGTGATCCTGCGTGGTGCTAAGTCTGGTCTCGGTAGCAATCAGGCATTATATGTGATCGATGGTGTGCCGATGAACAACTCCCTCACCTCTCAGCCTAACAGCTCTTATGGTGGTAGCAGTTCATACGATGGTGGTGACCCGATCTCCAACCTGAACCCGGACGATATCGAAAGCGTATCCGTACTGAAAGGTGCGTCCGCAGCTGCGTTATATGGTAGCCAGGGTGCAAATGGTGTGGTACTGGTAACTACAAAAAGTGGTAAAGCCGGTCGTACTATTGTAAACTTCTCTTCCAGTCTGACACTGAACACGGTTGCCTACAAACCTGAATTCCAGAACAGCTATGGTCAGTCTACGCCTACCAGCACACAAAGCTGGGGTAGCAAACTGGCAGGTGGCGCACAGGACAATCTGGGTTCTTTCTTCCAGACAGGTAACAACCTGACCAACTCTATCAGCCTCTCCGGTGGTACTGATAAGATGCAGACATACTTCTCTTATGCCAATACCACTGCAAAAGGTATTGAGCCTAAAAATAAACTGTCCCGTAATAACATCAGCTTCAAAGAAACAGGCCATTTCCTGAACGATAAACTGACTGCTGAAGCAGATGTTAACTACATCACACAGACAATAGACAATACTCCTCTGAGTGGTTTCTATTTCAATCCGCTGAGTGGTCTGTATCTGTTCCCTCGTGGTAAAGACCTCGCACCGTATAAAAACGGTTTCGAAGTATTCGATCCGGCAAGACGACTGATGACACAAAACTGGGCTTTCAACGAAGACATTCAGCAGAACCCATGGTGGATCACCAACCGCAATCCAAACTCTCTTGATCGTAACCGTTTGCTGTTAAATGCAAGCCTGAAATATGAAGTAAACAAATGGCTGAATATTCAGGGCCGCGGAAGCATCGACAGAATCAATGACGTATACGAGCAGAAAGTATATGCCGGTACAGTAACAACCCTGTCTCCTGCGAATGGTGTATATATCTATAGCAATACCACTACAAGTCAGCAATATGGTGACGTACTGGCCAACTTCAACATCCCGATCGGAGACAAAATCCGCATCACGGGTGTACTGGGTGGTAGCATAAGAGACGTGGTGACCAAAGGTGATAAATATAACTCCGGCCAGGAAGGTCTGAATATTCCAAACATCTTTGTACTGCAGAACTTCAAAGCGATTAATCCGCTCAATACCGGTACCCTGCAGGAAAACCATAGCCAGGTACAGTCTGTATTCGGTAGTGCCAATATCTCTTATAAAGACTGGGCATATTTAGACCTGACTGCACGTAATGACTGGGCTTCCAATCTGGCATTCACACCATCAGGTTCTTACTTCTACCCTTCTGTAGGTCTGAACGTGATCCTGAGCTCCGTGGCAAAACTGCCTGAGTTTATCAGCTTCGCGAAAGTACGTGGTTCCTTCGCACAGGTGGGTAACTCTCCTCTGGCTTACCAGTCTAATCCAGCTGTGTATACATTCAGCGCAGGCGGCGGCTTCAGCATCAACCCATCCGCACCATTCACTGACCTGAAACCTGAAAAGACCAACTCACTGGAGTTCGGTACTGAATGGCGTTTCTTCGACAACAGACTGAGTGCTGATGTGACCTACTACAAAACAAACACAAAGAATCAGACATTACAGATAAGAGCACCTCAGGGTTCTTTCTATGATAACTTCTTTATCAATGCCGGTAACATTCAAAACCAGGGTGTGGAAGCAGTAGTACGCTACGACGTACTGCGTGACGGCAAATTCAAATGGAATACAGGTCTCAACTTTGCTACCAACCAGAACAGGATCAAAGAACTGGCTCCTAACGCACCAGAATTTACACTGAGCGGCGCATCCGGATCCAACTATGTATCCAAGTTCAAAGTAGGTGGCTCCTTCGGCGACATCTACGGTACCGTATTACAACGTGATGCACAGGGCCGTGTGATGATCGATGCAAATGGCAATCCAATCAAACAGGGTGGTGACTTCGTATATCTGGGTAACTCCAATACCAGGTGGCAGCTTGGCTGGAACAACAACCTGGAGTACAAAGACTTCACCCTGTCTTTCCTGATCGATGGCAAATTCGGTGGTAAAGTAATGTCTATCACACAATCTGTGATGGACCAGTATGGTGTATCCAAAGCAACCGGTGATGCAAGAGATGCAGGTGGTGTAGCAGTAAATGGTGTTGATCCTAACGGTAACGCAGTTTCTATGGTAGACGCACAGAAATGGTATTCTTCTGTAGGTGGTCGTGAAGCGGCTTCCGGTGAATACATTTATAGCGCAACCACCGTACGTCTGCGTGAAGTTGCACTGGGTTACACAATTCCTGTAAAAGGCACAAGCTTCATCAGAGCGATGAAACTGTCCCTGACAGGTCGTAACCTGCTGTACTTCTCCAAGAAAGCACCATTCGATCCTGAGCTGACAATGTCAACTGCCAACGGCCTGTCTGGTGTGGATATCTTCATGCCGCCAGCAACCCGTAACTACGGTCTGACTCTGAATGCCACCTTCTAATCATTGTTGCCACTAAAATGAAAAAAATGAAACGCTACTATAAAAAAAGCATGTGTGTGATCGCAGCAGCTGTATTGCTCGGCGCAAGCGCATGTACCAAGAACTTCGAATTATACAACACAGATAATACCGGTATCTCTCCTGACGATCTGAAAGGAGATTTTAATGACGTTGGCGCCTTCCTGACAAGGGCACAGCGTTCCATTATCAACTTCTCAGATGGTGGAGATCCAAACTCTTATCAGTTACAACAAAATCTGAATGCAGACTGCTATTCAGGTTACTTTATGTCTCCGAATCCATTTAACGGCGGACAAAACAACCTCTCCTACTCCCTCATCAGCGGCTGGAACGGCGAACCATTCAAGGTAGGTTACCTGAATATCATGTCATCCGTTAACAGACTGCGTGTAAATGGAGTAAACACCTCTTACCCTGCAGTATGGGGCATCGCCCAGATACTGCAGGTGGCAGGTATGAGCCGTATTACTGACATCTACGGTCCTATTCCTTACAGCCAGGTAGGTACAAGCAAAAGCGCTATTCCTTATGACAGTCAGGAAGACGTATACAAACGTTTCTTCCTTGAACTGGATAGCGCAAATATCAATCTGCGTAATCAGATCAATCATGTAACTGATTCACTGCCTTTCGATTTTGCAAAATTTGATCTGGTATACGACGGTGACTTCTCCAGATGGTTACAGTTCAGCAACAGCTTACGCCTTCGCCTTGCGATGCACATTGTAAAAGTTGCACCAGCAGTGGCAAAAGAACAGGCTGAAAAAGCAATGGATCCTGCTAACGGAGGATTGATCACTTCGAATACCGGCAACATGAAAGTAAAAGTAGCCGGCTCCGGTTTCAGTAACCCATTGGTGTTTATTGCACTAAACTGGGCAGATATCCGTATCGGTGCATCTATCCAAAGCTACATGACCGGCTATGCTGATCCTCGTATCAGCAAATATTTCGACATGTCTACAGATACCACTTTCTCTTCCAGATATCAGGGTATCCGTATCGGTTCTGTAGGCGGTAACGCAGCTAAAGGAGACTATACCGGTTATTCCAATCTGGATGTAACAGGTACGAACCCTTCATTTACCCTGACAACACCGACACAGGTAATGACAGCAGCAGAAGTATACTTCCTGCGGGCAGAAGCTTCCCTGCGTGGTTGGGCAAATGCCGGCGGATCTGTACAGACATTATATGAACAGGGTATCAACACTTCCATGGAACAATGGAATGTAAATGCCGGTACTTATGTAAATGACAATACACACAAGCCTGCTGGTTTTACAGATCCGAAGAACAGTGCTGCCAATGCGCCTGCTCCTTCTGAGATCACTGTGAAATGGGACGATGGTGCACTGGAAGCGGTTAAAATGGAACGTATCATCACCCAGAAATGGATTGCGATGTTCCCTGAAGGGCAGGAAGCATGGACCGAGTTCCGTCGTACCGGTTATCCAAAACTGTTCCCTGTTGTGAACAACTTCAGTGGTGGTGTAATTAACTCAACCACTCAGATCAGACGTTTACCTTTCCCACAAAACGAATATAACACCAACAACCCGGAAGTACAGAAAGCAATTACTCTGCTGAACGGTCCCGATAATGGTGCTACAAGAGTATGGTGGGATGTACAATAGTTTACCGATAACGCTTGGACGTTAGGATTGTCAAAAAGTGAAAGTTTAGTTTTAAACGGAAACCATCAGTTGAGTTGAAGAATAACTGACTGGATTAAAGAGTGATGACAAAAGGCCCGCCATATGGCGGGCCTTTTGTATGTATGATGTTGTCCACTATTTAGTCAACGATCAAAGTGGCAATAGAGTGCGGCAGACTGTTTGCAGCAGCTGCTTCGCCTTTTATCCACAGTTTGTAAGGGATCTCCTTATCAGAAAGGTTCAGCACAACAACCGCCAGTTTACCATCTTTATTGATAAAAGCAGTCGTTTGCAGATCTGTTCTGTTAGAAGAAGCGATTACACGTTTAGCACCCGGACGGATGAATTTGGAGAAATGACCGAGGTAATAATAAGCGTTGGTGTAGATCAGTTCTCCGGTTTTTGTATCTGCATGTACAGGCGCAAAACAGAAGTTACCGACGTGATTAGGACCACCATTCTCATCCAGCAGAATATTCCAGTCAGTCCATGCAACAGTACCATTGTTGAAATCATTCACCAGCGAAAGACCATAGCGCTCTCCAAGGAACCATTCATTGATACGATTGTATTTGAAAGCCTCTACACAACCTTCTGTAAAGACAAGGTTCTTACCCGGGAATGTCTCTGCTACGCGACGTACGTTGTCAAACATCATGGAACTGCCGGTCCATGTTTCATACCAATGATAACCGATACCCCATACATACTTTGCAGCTGCAGGATCTTCCAGAATGGTACTGGCACGCTGATATACCTGATCACGGTTATGATCCCATGCGATCAGTTTTTTAGCAGCCATACCCTGTTTCTGTAAGGTGGGTCCAAGGTAACGTTTGATGAAATCTCTTTCTTCTTCAGCAGAATAATTACAGGATTCCCATTTCTGTACAGCCATTGGTTCATTCTGCACGGTCAGGCCCCATACAGGAATACCCTGTGCCTCATAAGCTTTGATAAATTTCACATAGAAGTTGGCCCATGACTGGTAATACTTCGCTAACAGTTTACCGCCATGCAGCATGTCGTTGTTGTCCTTCATCCAGGCCGGAGGGCTCCATGGGCTTGCATACAATGGTATCTTTCCACCTGCAGCGCCTATTACCGCCTTAATAAAAGGGATACGGTACTGCTGGTCATGTTCAATACTAAATGTTTTCAACAGGCTGTCATTCTCCTTTACATAGCTGTAAGAACCGCTGGAGAAGTCGCAGCTCTGAATATTGGTTCTGGCCAAAGTATAACCGATACCATTCACGGGATCGTAATAAGCCTTCAGCAGTTCCTGTTGTTTCTCTTTCGGGAGCTTTGCCCATACTTCTGCAGAAGCATCTGTAAGAGCACCACCGATACCTGTCAGTGTCTGGAAACTCTTCGCCGGATCTACAAAGATGCAGACTTCTGTCTCCAGTGGCTGCTTCATTGGTGCAAAAGACAGCGTAGCTGTTTCTGACAAGCGAAGTTTGGTATTCTCAGCGGTCGTGTAAACCGTCACACCTTTGCGGAGAGTGGAATCTTTCCTGTTACTCAGGGCCTCACTTTTTGCATAGCCGGTATATGCTACCAGCAAAAAGCCCATTAAAGCATACTTTCTCATCTATGAATACTGAATTATTATGTTACCAGATATAAGTAGCTACCGCACCATTGGTCAGGGAAGTAGTTACGACTTTACCGTTGTACTGGATATTAAACGTCTGCGGCGTAGACCCGCTATTCACCACGATCAGTGCATGCTTGCCATCAGGTGTTTTGAACGCTACGTTGTCCAGCTGACTGGTAATATTGGAAGCGATCCTGACAGCACCCGGACGTACAAATTTAGACGCATGTCCGATGATATAATATGCAACGTTACGAATTACTCCTGAACCAATTGTCAGCGCGCCCAGACAGGTTGTACAACCACCGTCTGTATGCGGACCATAATTAGCGTCAGCAGCCAGATTCCATTCCAGTACATTACGGCTCCAGTTACGGGTAGCACCGACAATCAGGGTACTCACATGCCATTGCAGGTCATTGCCGAAGTTGCCGGGACCACCTACCCACTGTTCAGTGAAGTAGATATTTTTCTCCGGATAAGCATCATGCAACTGTGTCAGCGCCGTGATACTACCACCATAAAGATGGAAAGCCGAACCGTCTACATAAGGATATGCAGCAGCGTCACCAAGTATGGCAGCCGGGTATTCAGGTTTATCTGCATTGTGATCATATACAATGATTTTAGTGGTCAGCCCTGCAGCTTTAAAGGCTGGTCCGAGGTGATTCTTTACAAAATCAGCCTGTTCGTTGGCCTGCATTACCATGCTTGGATTATTACCTCCATGCAAAGGCTCATTCTGCGGGGTGATGGCATCAATAGTGATACCTTCGGCCTTCATGGCCTGAATGTATTTCACGAAATATTTAGCGTAGGCGGCATAGTATTCCGGCTTCAGACTACCACCTTTAGAGGCATTGTTAGTCTTCATCCAGGAAGGCGCGGACCATGGAGAACCCAGTATTTTAATGTTGGGAGAAAGGGCCACTACTTTCTTCAGAATGGGCAGCAGGTCTTTTCTTTCCTTCTCTATACTGAATTTCGTCATGTCCACATCCGTTTGACCGGCCGGCAGATCGTTATAGGTAAACGGCGCCACACTCAGATCGGAGGCGCCAATGCTCACGCGCAGGTAGCTCACACCCAGATGCGCTGTATCAGGCAGGAATAATTCTTTCAGCAATGCATCCTGTGCATCAGCTGGCAGTGTATTGATCAACATGGCACTACCGTCGGTCAGACAGTAACCAAAGCCATCTATTGACTGATAAGTTTGAGAGGGATCCACTTTAATGGTAGGATATACATTCAGCGTATCCTTAAAAAGCAGACTGACTTTTTGCTGCTTCAGGAGTACGGATCTATCTCCTTTTGTCAGCCACATCAATACATCAGTTGTGTCTTTTTCTACAGTTGGATCTATAGGTCTGATCGGGTTTTCGTTACCATTATCCTTACAACCGGCAAAAGCGATCATCCCTGACAACAGCAAAGCCGTCAGGCTGATACGGGTTTTATATTGCAATATCATTTTTCAATCATTTTATAAACACGGACATAATCAACATCCATGGTAACGGGATAAATAGAATCATCCATACCCTGTGCACCACCCCAGTCACCACCAACGGCGATGTTGAGCAACAGATGGAATTTCTTGTCGAAAGGCCACACGGTATATCCTTTTCCTTCATTTACAAATTTGAAGATCAACTGGTTGTCGATATATCCGCTAATGGCATAAGGCGTCCAGTCAATGCGATACAAATGATATTCTGTCGTTGCGTTCGCTATTTTCTTTGTGGCTGTTTTCTGTGTACCTATTTTGAAGTAATAGGCTTCCGTATGTGTAGTGATGTGGATAACATCAGGATCATATCCTACATGTTCCATGATATCGATTTCACCTGATTTCGGCCAGTCGCCATATGCCCAGTCGGTAGGCAACATCCAGATAGCAGGCCATGTACCTTTACCGGCAGGCAGCTTTGCTTTGATCTCAAAACGTCCATATAGGAAGTCTCCTTTCCCTCTGGTTACCAGACGGGCAGAAGTATAATTACGGTTCTCCTTTGCTTCTTTTTTGGCAGTAATGGTGAGTTTGCCATTAGCTACCGATGCGTTATCAAGACTGTTGGTATAGTATTCCAGTTCATTGTTCCCCCATCCGCCACCGCCGAGGTCATAACCCCATTTGGTATTATCGGGTAGTCCGGTATAATCAAATTCATCCGCCCATACGGGAGTTGTTTCAAATGTCCAGCCTTTGTCAACAGGTCCTTGCGGCCTGACAGGATCAGGCGAACTTCCACCACCGTCTCCTTTTCCCGAGCAGGAAAGTATATTGATGCCCAATAGAATAAAAGGGAGATATTTCAGTCTTTTCATAAACGCGATTTTAAAAAAATCAGGAATCAGGAATTAACGACTAAGAATTGGTTAGCCATACAGTTATTATATAAGGCTATCTGAGCAAATTTCGTTGCTTAAACTAAGCAGACATTTACTAAATATTGCTCGCTTTTCCGGTTCTTAATTGCTAATTCTTAATTCCTGATTCCTGATTAAATTATATTTCTTCCAGGAACTTTACATCGTCGAATACAACACCACCAGTGCCCAGTGTACCACCAGCACTACCAGCTTTAACAACGATATAGATATCTCCTGTTTTAGTAAACGACATAACACCGTTTTTGTTCTTACCGGTACCATCACAACCGATAGTAGACAGGTCGCCGGCAAATTTTACAGCGCCGCAACCAGACCATGTATTCAGGGAAATGTATTTGTTTCCGCTGTAGTCTGAACCTTGTTTAGGTACTGCTGTGTCGATGTATATCTCAAACCAGGAATTGCTGGCACCATTGCCACTTACCTGTGCTGAGAAAATGTATGACTTACCAGCTACTACGCTTACTTTCTGATAGATAGCACCGTTAGAATCACCGGTATTACTAAAATGCATTGCGCCATTTTCAATTTTTATAGCTGTTTGCGTTCCCCCTGTGTTCAGCAAAGTCCAGAATTGCTCACTACCAGTTGCCATATCGCCACCTTTCAGGATATCGCGGGTCTGCGCATTTTGTGCAATGGTTACTTTTTTCACCGCTTTGGCATAACCACCGTTGGTAAAAACCGTGAACTGGATCGTATATTCTCCCTTCTGGAAATAGCTCAGTGTATCTCTCTCGCGGGTAGATTTATGTCCATTGTCATCGCTGTATTCAAACAGGAATCCACCTGGAGTAGTGTTTGCTACGACTATTTTATTTGCATTACCTGCCAGAGGTTCTGCGGTAAAACTGGCAGTTGGTAAAGGACCCAGTGCCTTGTCAGATGACTCTGGCGTGCAGGCTGAAACAGCGCCGGCCAGCAGAGCTGCCATTGCTATTGTACGTGTATTTCTGATATAGTGAAAGTTCATTGTATGCTGTTTGTTAAATCATGAATGCTGTATACCCCTTGATTATTTCCACTCGGCGCTCTGCTCGATCTTGGTGTTTTCCATTTCTAATAATGGAATTGGAAGAATTTCGTTTTTACCGGCTACGAAACCACGGCCACCCAATGCAGCAGCAGCTCTCTTGGTACGTACCAGGTCAAACCAGCGATGACCTTCACCAGCCAGTTCAAGACGTCTTTCTTTGAAGATGTTGTCGTCAGTAGCCTCAATCGGATTCAGACCTACACGATGACGCACAGCGTTCAACAGTGCATATGCACGTGTACCTGCGGCACCGCTTTGACCACTTTTAACCAGTGCTTCTGCTTCCATCAGATATGTATCTGCCAGACGGATCTCATACAGGTTCTGTGGATAATTCAGTTCTTTGTTACCCGGACCCTGAGACTGATCACCGATTTTTGCAGCAAATTTGTTCAGGAAATAACCGGTGTTATCATGACCCGGTGCATAATCTGCAATACCAGCTGCTTTCAGGCTATCCATATCCAGAATAGTTGCGCTGAAGCGTGGATCGCCATGTAATGCGTTGTACAGACTTTCAGTTACCACAAGGAAGCTCCAGCCGGAAACCATATCAGGAGCTGTTGGATTTAATACTTTATAACCTCTTGGGCCTACCATGATGTTCAGCACGTTACCTTCAGTACATGCCACACAATCCCAGTTACCACCTGAATTGGAGCTATAGGCAGCTTCGAGAATAGATTCAGAATTGAATTTATTAGTGCTGAATTTCCAGAGATCTTCAAACTTGTCCATCAGTTTGTAACCATATTTTGCACTTGTCTGACCCGGAGTAGCACCATTTACTTCAGCAAATTCTGCTGCAGATTCTGCCCATTTCTCCTGCCACAGGTAAACTTTACCTAACAGTGCGTGTGCAGCTCCTCTTGTAGCACGGCCTCCTTCAGAACCTGCCGGTACCTGATCAGGGAAATTAGGCTCAGCGATAGCTGCTTTCAGATCTTCAATGATCTGGTTGTATACATCAGCCGGAGGCGCCTGCAGCACATCATACATTTCAGATGTAGATACAGGTTTTGTCAGCAGCGGAATATTCTTGAATAAGCGTACCAGATCAAAATAGAAGAACGCACGCAGGAATTTACATTCTGCTTCAAAACGTTTCTTCAGATTTTCGTCCATAGGGATATCAGGCAGCTTGCCCAACAGGGTATTCGCACGGAAGATACCGGCATAACCCTTTTTCCACAATTCTTCCTGTGGACCCTGTGCAGGGGTCATTGTATAGTTTGTGAACACCTGAAAGGCAGACACGTCGTTAGGGCCACCACCGCCGGCCAGATGGTCATCAGAACCAGCATCCAATGCTCCTACTTTGGTGACATAGCCACCACCCTGCCAGCCTACTACATCATATACTGCAATCAGACCATTAAAAGCTTCTGTTGCGTTACGGTAATAGTTGGCCTCCAGATCAGTACCTTTTGGTTTTACTTCGAGAAAGCTATCGCGGCAACCGCTGGCCAGTTGTAAACCCAGGGCCATTGCGATGATATATGGAATTTGTCTTGTTTTCATTTTGTAATCAGCTTTTAATAATTAGAAAGTAGCATTTACACCTAACATGAATGAGCGTGCCTGAGGATAGATACCTCTGTCGATACTGAATACGCCACCACCAATTTCCGGATCATAACCAGTGTATTTGGTCAGTGTCAGCAGGTTTTCGCTCATTACATACACGCGGAATCTCTCGATATGCGCTTTCTTTAAGAGTGAAGAAGGCAGAGAATAACCCAATTGCAGGGATTTGATTCTGCAGTAGCTGCCATCTTCCAGATAGAAATCTGAAGGGTTTGTGAAGTTTCTGTTGTTGTCTTTTGTAGTCAGACGTGGGTAATCATTGGAAGAACCTTCGCCGGTCCAGCGACCCAATGCTTTGGTCTGCCAGTTAGCTGCTCCGATATCCAGACGACGTAAGCCCTGGAAGATCTTGTTACCTGCAGCGCCCTGTACGAATAATACGAGGTCAAAACCTTTGTAAGCAGAATTCAGGGTGAAACCATATGTCCAGCTTGGAGTAGGGTTACCGAGGAAAGTACGGTCACCTTCGTCAGTCAGTTGTCCGTCGCCATTTACATCTACCCAGCGGAAATCACCAGGAACAGCATTTGGCTGGAGTTTTTTACCATCTTTACCTACATATGCATCAACTTCCTGCTGATTCTGGAAGATGCCATTTGTTTTGAAACCATAGAAGGCGTTGAATGGCTGTCCGATAGCAGTACGTGTGATAGGATAGCTGGTAGATTGGAGGGTCTGTCCACCAGACAGATACTGAATATTCTGACCGAGGTTGGTTACTTTATTTTTCAAATAAGACACGTTACCATTTACACCGAAATCAAATTCTCCAAATTTCTTGTGGTAACCCAGTTCCAGTTCCACACCGGTGTTTTCCATATCCGCTACGTTAGCCGCAGGGTTAGAAATAGCACCTACATACAGTGGGATACGTGGGTTCTGGAGGATGTCTTTGGTTGCTTTTTTGTACCAGTCAAATGACACAGTGATGTCTCTGAGTACAGTTGCTTCAAAACCAATGTTGGTCTGGCTGGTAGATTCCCATTTCAGATCCGGGTTGGATGGAGCGTTAGGGCTGTAACCGATCAGGTATGTATCTCCGGTACCGAAGCTATAGTTACGACCGCCACCGATGGTAGACAGGTAAGCGAAGTCACCGATATTATCATTACCAACCACACCGTAACCACCACGGAATTTCAGGAAGTTTACGATCTGATTGTCAGCCCAGAAGTTCTCACGGGAAGCTACCCAACCCAGTGAGAAGGACGGGAACACACCATATTTGTTGTTAGAACCAAAGCGGGAAGAACCGTCACGACGAACGATCGCTTCTGCCAGATACTTTTCATCATAAGTGTAGTTCACACGTGCAAACAGGGAAGAGATTCTGTGATCAGGGTTTTCGCTACCACCTGCATTTCTCTGATCCTGCGCCACATTATAGTTAAGAGACGCGTCTTTGAAATTGGTAACAGGTAAATCCCAGTATGTTACGTTCAGTGCGCGGGTATGGTTGTCCTGATAGGCACCCTGACCGGCTAATATAGTAACATTGTGTTTGTTGAACTCTCTGTTATAAGAGATCGTGTTTTCCAGGTTCCAGTTATAACCGGAGTTAGAGCTACGGTTAAAGTTGGTACGGGAAGAAATAGTAGAAGGATTAAGGTAAGATATAGGGGTAAATGACTCACTTCCCCAGAAGGAGATCTTGGAACCGAGCGTTGAACGCAATTTCAGTCCTTTGATCGGAGATACTTCCAGGTAGGCGTTACCTACGATATTATGAGACCAGCCATAGTTACCGAGGCGGGTTTTGATATAAGCCAAAGGGTTGGTGATTTCCTGTGCAAGTGCTCTGGAAACACCATAATAATGACCATTACCATCTGTTGGTGTTCTTGGATCGTAGTTGGCTGCTTCATTCGGATCAGTTACGATCACCGGAGTGATAGGATCGAGGTTGATAGCAGAAGCCAACGGACCACCGAACTCACTGTTCGTATTACCCAGACCGATAGATTTATCGTAAGCGTAGCCCACGTTCTGACCAAAGGTTACCCACTGGGACAGTTTGTGTGTAGAGTTCAGACGGAAGTTTACGCGCTCATATTTAGAGATATCAGTAGCTACGATACCATCCTGTTTCAGATAACCGAAGGAAGAATAGAAGGTAGATCTGTCGTTACCACCGCTGATGCTTACTTCATGGTTCTGGCGTTTTGCACTGCTGTTAAAGATCTGATCCTGCCAGTCGGTACCTTTACCATATGATGCAGGGTCAGCGTAAGGCAGCGTTGCATCACCACCCGCTTTCGCTGCTTCGTTTCTGAGAGTAGCATATTGTGTTGCGTCCAGCAGTTTCAGTTTACGGGCAGGAGCAGAAGTACCATAATAACCATTGTAGTTTACTTTCAGGGTACCTGCTTTACCTTTCTTGGTAGTTACGAGGATAACACCGGCAGCAGCACGGGCACCATAGATCGCCTGAGAAGCCGCATCTTTCAGTACCTCGATAGACTCGATATCGTACTGGTTCAGGTAACCGATACCACCGTTATCTACCACCACTCCATCTACTACCCACAGAGGGTCGTTGTTATTGAAGGTGGTCAGACCTCTCACTCTCACCGCAGAACCAGAACCTGGCTGTCCTGAGCTGGAAGCGATGGTCACACCGGAAGTCCTACCCTGCAGGGCGCTTTCCACACGTGTGATAGGCTGGTTTTCGAGATCCGCAGCTTTTACGCTGGAGATAGCACCAGTTACAACACTTTTCTTCTGTACACCATAACCTACTACTACTGTTTCTGTCAGTGCAGTTTCAGAAGTTTTCAGTCTGATGTTCAGATTGCCGTTACCAACAGCCTGTGTATAAGGAGTATAACCCAGCGCACTGAATACCAGTGTTCCATTGGAAGGGGCTTTTAAGGTGAATTTACCATTGCCATCAGTAGCAGTACCGGTAGTACCGTCTTTCACACGTACGCTTACACCAGGCACGGCTTCTCCTTTTTCGTCTACTACACGACCGGTAACGGTAATGATAGAATCTGCAGCTGCTTTATGACCAGCAGGCAGGCTTTTTACAATGATGCGGGCACCATCTATAGAATAATCGAAAGGTTGATTGTCAAGACAAATCTCAAGTGCTTCCTGAACGGATGCATTTTTTATATCAATAGTTACAGGATTTGCAGTTGCGAGTAAAGTTTCATCATAAACTATAGAAATTCCTGCCTGACGGGCCACCTGACGAAGTACTTTTTTCAGGGGCGCCTTTTTCTCCGATATAGAGATTTGCTGAGATACTCCTTTTGCGCTGATCTGTAGACATGCCACTAGCAACAAAAAGGTGGTCAGTTTCATAACGGTGACAATTTTGGTTGATAGATTTTTCCGGGTACGGAAAGTCCTACCACTAAAGTTTAATTGCATACTTTTGTAGTGTTTGGGAATTTTAGAAGATCGATAGTTAATAACGTGACGTGGTTTTCAGGATGCCCCGACAATTTCTGCCGGAAGTGTTGCAAGCGCTTCCGGTTTTTTATTATCTGGGCCTGCTGCTCCTTTAATTTGTTCCGGTTACTTCCATAACGTAATTCATTTTACTTAATTAATACCCTGTCTGTCTCACGTGGATTTAGTACAGCACAGGCTTTATTTACCCGATGTAACAGTTAGTTTTCGCCCTGACAGTGAGAATGTAGGTCCATTTGCTTCCAGCATATGCAGAATATCGGATAATGGTAAGCTCCGGCTTATACGCCCCCCAAAGAGCCTTTCATTTCCCGTCTGGTTGTAACTAACATCTATATCGTACCATCTGGCCAACTGACGTAATATGTCGGCCAGCGTGGCATTATCAAATTCAAAAAAACCTGTTTTCCATGCAATTACCTGATCTACATCCGCCTTCATAACCACCATAACGCCACTGGCAGGATCAATAACTGCCTGTTGGCCCGGTTTCAGGCGTTGTTCAATTTTTCCATACTTAACATTGACGAGTCCCTCAATCAGTGTGGTATTTATACTCTTTTCGTCGGCGTAGGCCATGATATCAAACTGGGTACCCAATACCTGTACTTCTGTATTATTTGCTTTTACAAAGAATGGCTTATTGGCATTAGGTGCCACTTCAAAATAACCTTGTCCCTGAATTTCGACTTCTCTGCGATCTCCATTGAAAGAAGTTGGATATCTCATACTGGATGCGGCATTCAGCCATACATGGCTACCATCTGACAGTACAATATTAAACTGACCTCCCCTTGGAACAGTCAGCGTATTATAGGTAACAGCATCACTGTTTCCCTGTGCAGCATAGTGCAGCTGACCATTCTGTTGACGGACAACCGTCTCACCCTGATTGATCACCTGATTACCCGCGCTATCCAGTGTTACGACATCTCCATTGGCCAGTGTCAGTATAGCCTTATTAGTACCAGGCGCAATATCTCCGGTATCAGCTGCCAGTGCGTTACTATTTGCGGTGAGGGCCTTGCGGGAGGAGACATTACTCATGTAATAATAGCCGCTGCCTGCCAGCAATAACACAGCCGCTGCCGCTATCCAGCGCAAACGCGTACGTTGCGGGAACCGGATCACTTTTTCCTGAGAAATGTCCTGTAAAAGTCTTGTTTCGATACGATCGCTCAGTTCGGAAGGAATTTCATGCTGCTCACTCATTGTCTTTTCGAACTCCCGCTGCATGGCGGCGAGCAAAGAACGATTGGATCCTGACGATTGCAGCCAGGCGTACAGCTCTTCCATTTCGGCCCTATTGCATTGACCGTCAAGGTATTTCTGTAAAAGTTCTTCGTTACGTTCCGTGGATAATGACATAAGTTACGAGCACCATTTGCGGGGCTACCTATATATATTATCCAAAAGTGAAGAGGTAGGGTACCTCAACTTTAAAAAAAGTTAAAATATTTTTCCGGCGAGATAAATGGCGAGCAAAATATCGCCATGGCGATGCACATAATCGTATATAAAACGCATCCCTAAAACCATGTGCTTTTTTACGGCATTTCTGGAAATGCCCAGCAAAAGAGCCACTTCATCATAGCTTTTCCCTTCCTGACGACATAGTTTGAACACATTCAGGCGCTGGGGAGGCATCCTGACGAGGGCTTCCTGAAAAAGACGGTCATATTCCTTCGTCCGTACCTGCTGCTCCGGCTGAACCGGGGAAACATCATCGAGCTGACTAAATAACTGGTCCCGGAAGTTTTTGTCGGTAGCGAGTTTTTCAATGGTCTTAATAACGTGGTTACGAGCTATCCTATATAAGTATCCTGTAAAGGACATTTCGGGGTTAATACGGTCCCTGATCTCCCATACTTTCAGAAAGACATCGTGCACCAGATCTTCTGCAAGGGAAGGAACCCTGCAAAAACGCAGCAAGTAAACGTAGAGCGAGGCATGATAGTGTCGGTAAATCTTCGTGAACGCAGACTCATCTCCCTGCATCATCCTTAACAACACCTCTTCCTCGGATGGCATACGATCCATATCAGTTTGAACAATTAGTAGCGGGAACCCCCTAAAGCTGTAAAACTAAAGAAAAGTAGGAAATGTACAAATTGACTAGCTGTACAGGCTGGAAGGGTACTTTGTACACATATTCGTATAGGGTTTGGAGATGAATTTTTTAGAGTTGTAAATATTTCTGCATAATTTATTTGCACAATTGAAATAATTATTCATATATTTGCACCCCCGACGAACGGGAACACACAGTGTTGGATCAGTAGTTCAGTTGGTTAGAATGCCGCCCTGTCACGGCGGAGGTCGCGGGTTCGAGTCCCGTCTGGTCCGCAGAAAGTAAAAGTGGATATATTTGAGCAGGAAACTGTTTGATTATATCCACTTTCTTCTTTTAGACATTATGTCTATTTTAGCCTCGCATGTTAATGACCCTACTTAGTTCTTCTATCATAGCAGGCCTGCGAGAATATTTCCGATTGAGTTCATTTGCTACAGCAATGACTTCATCTTTTCCTTCGGGAATGGTCTCCATTACCATTATCATTTTGATTGCCAAATCTGAATATTCACGACGGTTTCCTACTATATCACCTCTACGTTCAAATGCCGGAAGATATAATGCTAACAGTTGCAATGGATATATATTCACTAAATAATGATGGTACTGTATTAGCCGATTCAGATCGGGCTCTTTACTCATTAAGCTAAGTAGCCGGTCCCAATACCTTTCTTCAATATAGATTGGGCCTAACAGATCAAGCAGCAATATATCTGGCGAATACCACGCCTTGCCCTTATTTTTTTGGTATTGCAGTTCTATAAGAGCTATTTTTTCCGCGATATAATTTTCTATTTCCTCTTCCCATTCAACTATCGTGAAGGTGCTCTTCCACTGATTATAGTAAATTAGATGAAAACCCCGATCAAAAGCAAAATGTTTCGTATAGTACCTGATTATTTTCTTATCGCTCTCTAAAACAGCAATATCCAGCAGATTTTTTTCCCATTGCGCAACCGTTCCCGGATGTTCATTCTTTCTTGCAATTTCTATCCCCTCCACTATTAATTCCTTCGCCGCTTCTAACTTCTTTTCTCCTATCAAACGGTCCACCTCTCCCTGCCTTACATCTACAATATGTAGGTTTTTGCGAACAAGCATTTCAGCCTCGCTAGTCTTGCCGGCTGATTTTAAAAAATCTATTTTTCGTACAAGAAAATAACGCTCACTGTAAGATTCCTCATCTACTGATGACGCTTTAAGTTGCTCATCAATATATTTCAAATACAATTTCTCTTTGCCAATTTTTATGGCAAGTGTATGATACACATCTACCATGCTATATCCAAAGTCACCATACTCAAAATATACAGCATTACTTATTGCTGAACCTACAAAATTAAAAAGTTCTTCCAGCAAGTCCGTTATTACACCTTCAGTTTCCGCTACCTCTTTTATCAATTCTATGGAGGAAAAAATAATGTCCCCAATAGATCCACTCGAATCATCGCTGTAGGTAACAAGTTCAATAACTTCCGTCAATACTGATCGGACTAAAAGAAAAGCATTACGAAAATGACCTTTTTGTATAAGCTGGCGTCCTTCATCGAGCAATCTATTAATTTCATTGGTCAATCGGTGGATAGATCTATAATCGATATAATCTCCATCCGAATTATCCCGAATTAACTTTTTTAGATGCTTAGTATAACTTTTACCTACGTCAATGTTGTTATCTTTATCTGAAAAATAACGTTCAAAGAACGATTTAAATTCTTTATCTCCCGCTGCATGGGTGAGAATAAACGTTTGATATTCCTCAATGCTGATTTTTTGTACTAATTCTCTAAAATCAATTTTAGGATTAGTCTTTTTAGGCACGGGTACATTAACTAATTCTTCTCTCAAAACAAATAAGACAGCAACAACATGTTTGCAGACATCTCCGTCATAGGGACAATCGCATGAATATGATTCTATCTTATTCCTTCTGAAAAGCGTTACCTCTACTTCATATGTGTCGTTTCCCATCACTTCTGCATGCCATACACCTTTCTCTGCCTCATCCAGATCTACAACAGCACCATTCTCATAGTATTCCCTTCCGCGATGTATGATCTTGTCACTAACCTGTAATTCAAAATTTTTCAATGTGAGCATATTACCTAGTGTTTAATCATCTAAATAAATCGTCCATAGTTAAACTATTCTGAACTATATCATTAGCATAGCTATTTTTACTATTCCAAAAGTAGAGATCATAGTCAAAAAATGGCTTTATTGGTACGTGTTGCAGCCCGGAAGATGTCTATTTTGTTCTGCAATTCCTCCTGATATTTTTTATCAAT
>NZ_VOHS01000034.1 GCF_007896845.1 Chitinophaga pinensis
ATTATACGGTGATTATTCCTATGGTGACCTGTTTATGGTGAATGTGCGCTAATGGTCAATTTCAATATCGGCGCGGGATCTGCTGCGGGTTGCCAGAGCCGGATGGGCTTTTTTGTAGGTGCCGGATTTGCGTATAATGTTGGTACTGTAGAACAGAAATTTCCCGATACTTATTATGACTGGGTGGAATATGTAGACCCTTACAAGACTACCAGCACAGTGGGACCTGCCGGCAATATCGGTTTACGTATCGCGGTGGGTGGAAAAAACGGCATAATATTGAGATCAACACTTTCTATATGAAAGGTGTGACTTCACACAAACCTCATATCGGCGGACTTACCTGTCTTTTCAACTTCTAAAAAGAAAGCCCGGGAATCTGATTTTCCCGGGCTTTCTTTTATGACCAGATTCCTTTTGTTTTCTTCCAGCGGAATATCTCTTCCACCCCTTTTCATATCCGCCCGCTTCGCGGAAAGAATCACTGATCTTACGACTATTGACAACATAACTTTTATCAGTCATGACTTTTTCTGTGGCTGCCCTCAGCGCTTCCGGCGTCATTGTATGGACGTCCAGTACAATGGTGGCGCCCAGTTCCCCGGCTCTCTCCGCAAGGAAAAACTGATCTGCACCCATAGGAATAGATACAAACGGAACATTCGCGTATAACAGGTCGCCAATACTATTCATACCCGCATGTGTAATGGCAGCCGAACTCCGTTCCAGTATAGCTGATTGTGGTACATAATCACGTACAATGAAATTATCCGGTATTGTCATCTTCGACAGATCGACCCCGTATGCTGTCATTACCACAGTGATGTCCATATCTGCGAATGCTTTAAAAAGACTTCGTATACGCCTGCAGCGTAATTGCCGAAAACAGTACCAAGAGAGATATACAATACCTTTTTACCTTCCAGTTTTTCAAAAGGAAAATCTACCTGATATTTTTTTTGTATACAGGTGCGCCGATGAAGATAAAGCTGTCGTCATAGTGGCTGATATCCTGATAAAATAACGTGAGGTATAAATGATATTCAATTCGCTTTTGTTAAAGAAGTGACTAAGCAGATCTGTGGATACCCGCACTTTATATTGTCCTGTAAATACCTGCGTACTTTACCGAATTTTTACGGTAGAAAAGCAGGTACAGCAAACGGAGCTTCCATTTGAAAGGAATCAGGTTGGCCGGTGTCCATGTTTTACCCTTTCGCATTTTTTCAAAATCCTTCATAGTGGCAAAAACAGCGAAAGAAGAAACCGCCGGTATTTTCAGTGCCTGTGCGATAACACTGGCATAGGGGTAGGCGGCAGAATGAACCAGATAATCAAACTGCATGTCTTTGATCTGTTCCATGAGCTGATCGACAAAACGCTCTGGTTGCAGTAAGGCGTTGATAAAGCCCGGTTTAGCAGCAGGTTTCTTTTTCCCGGAGGCAGCAGCAGCCTGTCCTTGTGTAAATTTGAAGATATTGAGGTCTTCTTTTAACAGATAAAAGTGGCGCCGGTCGCTTCCACCGGTTTCCTGAATTCTCTGAACTGAAAAAGGTTACTTCTTCTCGTGTTTAACCAATGCGCCTGCAAGTCCCAGCGTCGGATTCATATGTCCATGTGAAGGAATGCTCAGCAATAATACTTTTGCCATGTGTAGTCTCTTTGTTATCAGATTAGCAAGGCAAAGTTATTGTGCGGGGAAGGGGAGGTATAGTATAAAACCGACAATTTTAGTCATGCCATTCTACGAAATTCTCTACGCCGATACCTGCCTGTTGCCGGAATTGTTGTGGGGTAGTGCCGGAGAATGTTTTGAACTCGCGGATGAAATGTGATTGGTCGGAGTAGTCGTATTTATAGGCGATGGCGGCCAGACTATCAGCATCCGGTTGACTCAGTGCATGGAGGGTTTTCTGAAAGCGGGTGATCCGGGAAATGAGTTTGGGAGAAAGTCCGATCTGCTCCCGGAAAAGGCGTTCCAGTGAGCGTTCTGTAATATGCAGTTGCTGTTGTAGTTGTTGGAGTGATAAGGTTGTATCTCCTTCCTGCAATAGCTGTAGTGCATATCTCGTTTTCTCTGTATTCACCTGCTGATGCTGCAGGCATTGTTCCGTCAGGAAATCATTCAGCAGGGCAATTCTTTCAGTCGTGCTATCTGCGTGCAGGAGTTGCTCGCTCAGATGATTCTTACAGATGCTATCCAGATCGGTCACATTATTGGCCAGTTCATGTCCGGCGATGCCGAATAAAGCAGAGATAGCAGTCGGCCTGAAATGTACGCTGATGATTTTTACATTTCCCTGCAGTTTTTCTCAAAACAGAAAGTACTGGCGCCATGCAGGAAGATATGCTGTTTTTTAGCGCTATGTTGTCCGGTAAAAAAGGCAGCAGGGTCCTCTATAAATATCATCCCCGGATAAGCATCTACCATTGAACGGAATGTTATGGATTGACCCGCGGGAATCTCTCCTTCGGTGACCCAGAAGTGCCCTACCTGCTCCCGGAGCATACTGTTTGGTTGTATTGACTGATATTGCATGGATAACCCCTGTATTGGTACATAAGAAACCGGTGTCTGATACCTTTTATACTATAGTCATCCTTCGTTGATGCTACGTTTTCAACGTAACATTAACGAAGGATGACTATAGTCAGACCCTGTTTTATAGGTAGACGATTCATATCCTTGCTTTATTGTAATTGGGAAGGCAATATTTACAGCAATATTATGATAAAAGACTGCGATTGGATGGGGAAAATATATTTCCTTATATCACGATTATTGTCTAAATTTCTGTGAGTATTAGTACAGCATTCAACCAGGATCACACATTAGAGTTATTAAGTACACTATACCTTTTGTTTTTGTTATGTGAACAGTGACGTATTCCACTCTGCTATCTGAACAATGAAGTGACTATTGAACAATGAATTTATGTCCTCTCTAAACGTAAATAGAACAGTCTATGAACAGAATTTTATCAGCTGCTTTCCTGTCAGTTATCTGTACAGCTATGATTTCACGCGTTCAGGCACAGGGATGTGTCGCTTTACGCGGTAACGGGCCGGCTACCTGTACAATCACTCATCCGGATGAAGATCGCTCAGACAAATGGATCTTCAGTATGGGTGCGAGGTATTTTAAATCTTACAAACATTTCAAGGGTTCCGAAGAACAGAAAGAGAGAGTGCTGAATGGCACAGAAGTGATTAATCATCAGACGGCCATTGACCTGACGCTGACGCGTCTTATCAACAGCCGCTGGAGCGTTATGCTGGATGTACCTTTACTGGCAAATGCCAGATCCTCCTTGTATGAGCATGGTCTGATCAATGGGGTGAATAATTATAACCAGCGGCATAGTATGCATTCCTATGGTCTGGGCGATATGCGTATTGCGGTATACCGCTGGCTGCTGGACCCTGAGAAACATAAAAAGGGAAATATACAGGCAGGGCTGGGGATTAAATTTGCTACCGGCGACTATGACTATCAGGACTACTGGTATAACGTAGGGCCCAATGGCAGTAAACAACTGCGTACCGTTGACCAGTCTATTCAGCTGGGAGATGGGGGTACCGGTATTACCGCAGAACTGAACCTTTATCAGTATTTTTCCCGGCATTTCGGTGTATATGGTAATTTCTATTACCTGAGCAACCCGAGGGAACAGAATGGCGTGCGTACCTATAGGGAAACACTGACCCCGGCATTGGCCAATGAGGCCATTTGCAGTGTGCCTGACCAATATATGGCGCGGGCAGGGGTGAATTATATGACGAAGGGTTTTAGCGCCGCTTTAGGCGTCCGACTGGAAGGGATTCCGGTCAACGACCTGATCGGTGGCAGCGGTGATTTCCGCCGCCCGGGCTACGTGATTTCCCTTGAACCCAACGTTTCCTATGCATTTAAGAAGATGAACGTCTTTGCGGGAGTGCCCATCGCTTTACGCAGGGACAGGACGCAGAGCAACACAGACAAAGCCAGAAGTACGCCCGCCAATAAGGTGAATGGCGATGCCGCCTTTGCTGACTATGTGATAAATGTCGGATTCTCAGTACGTTTCAGATAACATGTTCATGCCATCTTGCGGGGACAAAGAAAAAAATATTTTGAAACGATCGTTTCAGAATGTAACTTTGTTCCCGTTATGGCCAGAGATAAAGATTTTATTCCTGAGGAAAAGATAGCGAAAGCGCTGGACGTGTTTTGGGAGAAGGGCTACAATGCCACTTCCATGCAGGATCTGGTGGAGGCTATGCAGATCAACAGGAGCAGTCTTTATAACTCTTTCGGCGATAAACATAACCTTTTTCTGGAATGTCTGCGGACTTACGGTTATCTGGCGGCAAAGGACTATGAGTCGGTCCTGACCTTAAAGGAACTGTCTCCGTTGGAAACAATGGAAAAGATTATAGATGTGTATGTGGCCGGTATCGTTTACGACTGCAAATGTTGTATGGGGATGAAATCATCCTTTGAGCTGGCAGGAGATGATGACGAAGTACGCCGGGTGATCAAAACAGCCAGTGACAGAACCATCGGTATTTTTACCGATCTGCTGAGAAGAGCAAAAGAACAGGGAGAACTGTCAGATGACAAGGATCCTGTTGTACTGGCACATATTATATTCAATGGCTTTTGTGGCTGGAAACAATCATATCTCCAGTTTAAAGATGCCCATCTTGTAAAGAAGATGGCAGGATATACCAAGTTACATTTGAAAAGTCCATTTTAAAATTTCGCTTTTTTTTGCGCAAATTTTGAAACGATCGTTTCAGAACGTACCTTTAACAATGTTAGGAAATCTGTTGCCGTCAGAAATGATGGTAACAAGATAAAAAAGAAATCAACCGCAGCAGAAGGCACGTACGCTTTCTTATCTGCCCGAAAGGACCGTGAACAGGTACTTTTTATGATTGTCGTATCCAGATGGTATATACCATCTTACTGTTCGTACGACAAAACTTTCACTGATTCGTATTATCCACACGATCCGCCGACGATCGTTGTGTGAACGCTCGCTTTACCTTCAACAACAACAACGCACTGTAATCAATGCATCCCTCGCATTGACCAGGGTATTACATGTATTTACTGTTCATGTCTGCTTGCATAGTCAGCTATGCAACCGGGGAAACTTTTTGTCAATTACACTCAACAAACATAAACATGAAAAAAGATGTATTAATTCGGAGCATGCTTGTCCTGACAGTCCTCGTAGGCCTGTACAGCTGTAAGTCTTCCTCTGCGCACAACGAAGCCCCTGCTGCTACTCCGGCGGAAGTGGTAACGATCGGCGCAGCTGATGCGAACACAGAGAATGATTATACCGCATCACTTGAAGGTAAGGTAAATGTAGAGATCCGTTCACAGGTAGATGGTTACCTGGAAAAAGTATATGTAGATGAAGGCGCTTATGTGAAAGCAGGTCAACCTTTATTTAAGATAGACGAACACCGCTACCGCGAACAGCTCAACAATGCCAAAGCAGCTTTACACGCAGCAGAAGCATCTGTGCTGAACGCTCAGCTGGAAATAGACAAGGTAACACCGCTGGTGAATAACAAAGTGGTGTCTGATATGCAGCTGCGTACCGCTAAAACTGCACATGAAGTAGCTACCGCTAATGTAGAACAGGCGAAAGCAATGGTGGCATCTGCTGCTATCAATCTGGGCTATACGAATGTAACCGCTCCGGTAAGTGGCTATATCGGCCGCATTCCAAAGAAAGCAGGTGCACTGATTTCCCTGAGCGATCCTGAGCCTCTGACTAAACTGTCTGACGTGCATGAGATCTACGCTTACTTCTCTCTGAGTGAAGGCGATTTCTTCAGCTTTAAAGACAATTACGCAGGTTCTACACTGGAAGAGAAACTGAAAAACCTGCCACCGGCAATATTGGTACTGGCAGACAATCATATCTATGAAGAAAAAGGTAGAGTAGATATGATCGACGGACAGTTTGAGAAGAACACAGGCGCTATCACACTGCGTGCTGTATTCCCTAACGCAAAAGGTACCATCCGTACAGGTAATACCGGTAAAGTAAGATTACTGCGTGAATATAAGTCCGCGATCCTCGTACCGCAGGCTGCTACTATCGAAATACAGGATAGGATTTTCGTATACACTTTAGATAAGGATAACAAAACTGTTCGTCAGGCCATCACCGTAACCGGTAGCACTGGCAATCAGTATCTGGTAAGTGAGGGCGTAAAATCCGGAGACAGAATCGTTGTATCTGGTGTTGACCGTCTGAAAGAGGGTATGGAAATCAAACCGGAGAAGGCTAAACCAGCAGCACCACAGAGCTGATCGTTACATGCAGTCCTTCCTCCTAAAATAAAAATTTATGTTGCAGAAATTCATTCAAAGACCCGTTTTAGCAACGGTGATCTCTATCATAATGGTGATACTGGGTGTTCTGGGCTTGTGGAAGCTTCCCCTCCAGAAATTCCCTGATATCGCTCCTCCCGCAGTACAGGTAACCGCACTGTATCCGGGCGCCAACGCAGAAACGATTCTGCGTTCTGTGGCTCCTTCACTCGAAGAGGCCATCAACGGGGTGGAGAACATGATCTACATGAACTCCACTGCCAGTAACGATGGTTCACTGGTGATCTCCGTATATTTTAAACTGGGTACTGACCCTGACCAGGCAGCCGTAAACGTACAGAACAGGGTGGCACAGGCAACAGCCCAGCTGCCGGCTGAAGTAGTACAGGCGGGTGTAACCACCGCTAAACAGCAGAATAGTTTGCTGATGGTGGTAGACATGTACTCCGAAGATCCGAAAGTATACGACCAGACTTTTCTGGCCAACTATGCACAGATCAACATCATTCCGGATATCAAAAGGATTCCCGGTGTAGGTCAGGCACTCATCTTTGGTGGTAATAAAGATTATTCCATGAGGGTGTGGCTGAATCCTAAACAGATGGCCGCTTATAATCTTGCACCAAAAGAAGTGATGGCCGCTATTCAGGATAAAAGTCTGGAAGCCGCTCCCGGTAAATTCGGTGAAAGCAGTGCAGAGTCTTTTGAATATGTGATCAAGTATAAAGGTAAACTCACCAAACCGGAAGACTACGAGAATATCGTGATCAAATCCAATGGTGACGGTTCCTTCCTGCGTCTGAAAGATGTAGCCAGAGTAGAATTCGGTGCATATACCTACGGTAACTATACCCGTGTAAACGGAAAGCCGGGTGTGAACATTGCCTCTTTCCAGCTGGCAGGATCTAACTCCAACGAGATCCAGATCGCTATCATGAAATTCATGGAAAAGGCATCCAAAGACTTCCCCAAGGGAGTTAAATACCTGATCCTTTATAATACAAAAGATACGCTTGACCTATCTATAGAGCAGGTTAAACACACGCTGATCGAGGCGTTTATTCTGGTGTTCGTTGTGGTATTTATATTCCTTCAGGACTTCAGATCCACTCTGATCCCTGCTATCGCTGTACCCGTTGCGATTGTAGGTACCTTCTTCTTCATATCACTGCTGGGCTTCTCTATCAACCTGCTGACATTGTTCGCATTGGTACTGGCTATCGGTATCGTGGTGGATGACGCTATCGTCGTCGTGGAAGCGGTACACTCGAAAATGGAAAAGAAACACCTGCCTCCGAAAGCAGCAACCGTGTCTGCGATGAGTGAGATCAGTGGTGCGATCGTTTCCATCACACTCGTTATGTCAGCGGTGTTCCTGCCTGTAGGTTTCATGGAAGGTTCTACCGGTGTGTTCTATCGTCAGTTCGCCTTCACACTGGCTATTGCCATCGTGATCTCTGCGGTGAACGCATTGACACTGAGCCCTGCACTGGCAGCACTCTTCCTGAAAGAAACACATCATGGTGCGCATGATAACACGCATAAAGCAACCTTTAAAGAGAAATTCTTTGCCGGATTTAACAGAGGTTTTGACCGCATGACGGGCAAGTATGTGAACAGCCTGCGTTTCCTGATCCGTCATAAATGGGTAAGTATTGCCGGCCTGATCATCGTCATTGTTTCAACAATTTACCTGGTGAGGAAAACCCCAACTGGATTTATTCCATCCGAAGACCAGGGCTTTATTGCAATCTCCATGTCTATGCCTGCGGGTGCGTCTCTGGACAGAACGACGACCATGATCAAGGATGTAGAGAAAACACTGGGAGATCTGCCATCTAAAAGTGCACTCATGGGACTGTCTGGTTTCAACATCCTGACACAGTCTTCCAGCCCTTCCGCGGGTGTGGCCTTCATCCTGCTGAAACCAGCAAAGGAGAGAGGTGAGATAAAAGACATCAACGCTATCATGGATCAGGTCAGAGGTAAACTGGCTACTATCAAAGATGGTAGTTTCTTCGTATTCACCTTCCCGACAGTACCGGGTTTCAGTAACGTAGATGCATTAGATGTTGTATTGCAGGATAAGACAAGTGGTAAACTGGATAAATTCAGTGGTATCGCGATGGGCTTTATCGGTGAACTGATGAAACGTCCTGAAATAGCATTTGCATTCACTTCCTTCCGTGCAGACTATCCACAATACGAAATGGAAGTAGAAGCGGAAAAAGCAGAACAGCTGAATGTAAACGTAAAAGACCTGTTACAGACAATGGGCGCTTACTTTGGTAGTAGTCAGGCGGGTGATTTCAACCGCTTTGGTAAATACTACAGGGTAATGATGCAGGCAGAAAAAGATGAACGTGCAGCACCTGTTTCCATGGAAGGTATTTTTGTGAAAAACAGACTGGGTGAAATGGTACCTGTGAAGTCACTGGTAACCCTGAAACGTGTATTTGGTCCTGAAACAACTTCTCGTTATAACCTGTTCAACTCTATCGGTCTGAACGTGATTGCGAAACCGGGTTATAGCTCCGGTGATGCGATCAAGGCAGTACAGGAAGTGGGTGAGCAATACCTGCCTACCGGTTATTCTTATGAGTTCTCCGGTATGACCAGAGAGGAAATTTCCTCCAGCGGACAATCTGTGATCATCTTCTCACTCTGTCTGCTGTTTGTATACTTCCTGCTGGCAGCACAATATGAAAGCTACATCCTGCCACTGGCGGTGATCCTTTCTATCCCTACAGGTATTCTCGGTGTATTCCTGTCTATCCGTTTCACAGACATCTCCAACAACATCTACGTACAGGTAGCATTGGTGATGCTGATCGGATTGCTGGCGAAAAACGCTATCCTGATCGTGGAATATGCTTCACAAAGAAGAAAGGCTGGTAAGAACCTGGTATTTGCTGCGATTGAAGCGGCGAGACTGAGATTACGTCCTATCCTGATGACTTCCCTTGCCTTCGTAGTGGGATTGATACCGATGATGAGCGACAACGGTCCATCTGCTATCGGTAACCACTCTATCAGTATCGGTGCTGCGGGTGGTATGGTGAGCGGAGTAATACTCGGATTGTTTGTCATCCCTGTACTCTTCGTGATGTTCCAGTACCTGCAGGAAAAAGTGAGTGGTACGCCCACTGCCGTGATAAACAATGAACAGGCGAAAGTCGCTAAACCGGAATTAGTATGAAAGCACAGATAAATAAATATTTCCTTATAGGTTTGTTGAGTGCCGGTCTACTGGAGGCATGTAAAGTGTCGAAAGATACGCCGGCGCCTCAACCCGAGTTACCTGTTGCATTCAGAAACAGTGCAACAGCTGATTCCACCACCATCGCAGATCTTCCATGGGAGAACTTCTTTACAGATGCCACCCTGAAAGCACTGATCGATAACGCTATCAAAAAGAACTATGATATGCAGGCCGCCATCCTGAGTGTGGAAGCTGCCAGATTGCAGATGAGACAGGCTAAACTGCTGAATCTTCCGTCCGCAAAACTGAACGTTACCGCAGGTACTACCCGTCCTTCCGATAACAGTTTGAATGGTATCAGTCTGAGTCAGTTCCTCGGTACGCAACATCTGGAAGACTATAACGCCAATATCCAGTTTGCATGGGAAGCGGATATCTGGGGTAAGATTAAGAACCAGAAGAAAGAAGCGCTGGCTGCTTACCTGCAGACAGACGAATCCCGGAAGCTGTTGCAGACAGATATCGTGTCTACCGTTTCAAAGGCGTTCTATAATCTGCTGATGCTGGATGAACAGCTGGCAGTGGCACAGAATAACCTGAAACTGAACGATAGCACCCTGCGTATTATCCGCTTACAGTATGACGCCGGACAGGTCACCCTCGTGGCTGTACAACAGGCAGAAGCGCAGCAGCTCACAGCTGCCCAGCTGATCCCACAGATCGAGCAGGACATGGCTGTACAGGAAAATGCCCTCCGTATCCTGTCAGGAGAATTGCCAGCAGCGATAGAAAGGCATACCAGACTGAATGAATATCCATTGACAGAAAAACTGTCAGCCGGTATCCCTTCTGATCTGCTGAGCCGTCGTCCGGATGTAAAACGTAGCGAACTCGCCCTGAACATCGCAAATGCAAGGGTAGGTGTAGCAAAGGCTAACATGTATCCATCTCTGGTGATCACAGCCAGCGGTGGTGTCAATGCGGTAAAATTCAGCGACTGGTTTCAGATTCCAACCTCCCTCTTTGGATTGGCAACAGGTGCGATTGCACAACCACTGTTTGACCGTAAAAATCTGAAGACACAGTTTGAAGTGGCGAAGATAGAGAGAGAACAATCCGTGCTCCGTTTCCGTCAGAACGTACTGGAAGCGACAGGAGAGGTGGCAGATGCATTGGTGAAAATAGAAAAGCTCAAATCGCAATATGATATCGCTTCTAATAAAGTGCAGACGCTCCATCAGGCGGTAAACAATGCCAGCCAGCTGTTTGAGAGCGGTCGCGCCAGTTATCTGGAAGTGATCATCGCGCAAAGTAATGTACTGCAGAGTGAACTGGAAGTCAGCAATCTCAGAAGAGATCAGCTCTACGCTGTAGTAGATCTTTACCGTTCCCTCGGGGGCGGTTGGCGATAGATGTACAAGAAATTGTATATTGGGAAAAACGTCACATATTTTTGTGACGTTTTTTTTTATTTTATGATGAATCCAGTTGCACCATTGATAAAAGCAGACAATATCCTGTTCAATGCCCTGAAACATCACCGGGGATTTATACGCCGGCAGTTAATGGACGTAACACCGCATACTTTACCTGAACGGCTAAAGGTATTGGGTAACTCCCAGATGGATATCTATTATGGTGTACTGGATCTGCCGGACGTCTTTCACGAAGTGACCGGTCAGCTAAACGCTACAGGACTGTCAGATGAAGCAGGGTATCTGCAACGTTTAAAAGCCAGTGGCGGTTATATAGAAATTACGCTCTCCGACACCTCCCGCTGGATATTACTACATGGCATCGAACCGGGCCGTTATGTGCACCTGCATCCTGCAAGGTATTCCCCGCACAGTATCCGGGTGAAAGCAACCGTATTAAAAACAGCACTGGCCTGTATGGCTATATTGCCGGCCGGTACGCAACCAGATCTGCAGGTCCTGAATCATATCCGGCAGTCAGTACTGGATCTCTCACCCGTAAAAGAGCTGGAGCAATGCGAGCATTTGTGGAAGGTGATGAAGATGTTGCAGGGTGAATAATGCCCCGGGCATCCTCTGGTTTGAAATCGTACACAGAAGATAACATAAAACGTTTCATCGGATGGATTTCTCAACATATATTTACAGCGACTAAGACAATCGCCTGTACTGTTATGAAAGTGTTTGCGTTATCCCGCGGCCTTAAGACCCTGATGTATTTTCTGCTGGCTATTCTGTTATTTACATTTGTAGCGATAGCGCTAGGCCCGTTTTATGATCCTAAGGTAGATATTCCCCTGATTTATCTGTGGCCGGTTTGTGCTATTCCGATAGTACTGATCATCTGCGCTTTTTTACAATTGGAGGAGAGAGTGGTACTGGATAAATATAGTATCCGTAAAGAGTCCCGCCTGATCAACAGGGAGATACTATTAAGCAATGTAAAGGGGTATAAGGCAGATGGCAATGGGATCTGGATAATACCCAATACGGGCAAACGTATTTATATGTCTAAATACATGCAGGGCGTAAGTGAACTCGAGCAATGGTTATCCGGCCGGTACCCGGATATCAACCATATGGAGGAAATAGCAATATACAGTGAAGTAACAGAGCATTATGATGAACAGGAAAGTGCCGGCAGACGAAAACGTGCGAAGATTGAACTCCGTGTACTCGGTGTTATCAGTTGTTTACTAGCTATAATGACATGGCGTTATAACGCCTCATTCCCATGGTTCGGATTGGTGCTTTTTTTCTGCCTGCCTGTTTCCTTATATCTTACATTGCGTCATAAAGGTTTTATACAGTTGATAGACAATTCCGCCGGCGGTTTGCCCGGAAGTACATTTATTTCGTTTATTACAGCAGGTGGACTATTAGGCGGGTGGTATTTTATAGAGATTACTGATTATAGTGAGGTATGGACAACCTTTGCTATAATAGTAGCTGCCCTTGCATTAATGATGTGGGAATGTACCCGCGATTTTAACAGACGAAGAAAACGTTTTTATGTGTCTGTGACATTGTTAATGGTGTTATTTATAGCGAATGGATTTTTCCTGACGATCGTGCTGAACAGATGTCTGGATACTTCGGCGATAGTATACTATGAAACAGGCGTCAAAAAGAAGATACTTACGATAGATCATTACTTTGTTAAGTCTTATCATCTTGATCTGGAACCATGGGAGCATGCGCCTGAAGGGATTTATGTAAATGTGAAAGCACCGCTGTATGATAAGCTTAATGTAAATGAAAAAGTAGGTATTTATTATCATAAGGGCGGATTGGGCATCCCGTGGTATGAAATAGGGGAGAAACGAAAGGAAGAACATCCATAAAGGGGCATTGGGTATTCCGTGGTATACAGTGGCGCCTGTGAAGCTATGGCCCTGATGCGAAATCATCCGTTGAATAAGAGGCGGAGGAGCAGCCGAAATACAAGCAGTTATTATAAAAACAACAATGCCCGGGAATTGACTCAGTCAGCTCCCGGGCATTTTCTTATTCACAACCTTGTTTGCGCCGTGTATCAATAATATACTGGATCTTCCATCCTTCTGCCAGTCTTACCAGCTGAAAGGAATTCACGCCGCAATGCGCAAACTTTTGTTTGAAATATAACTTATAAGGCGTCCATGCAATAGCCAGATCACCGTCTATCTTTACGACATCGAAAGTGATCTGCTCGTCAACTGCCTGTTTTGGCAGCTTTCCGATACTGGATGCAAATTCACTGATTGCTTCCGTCTTAACGCCTACGACCCCTTGTTTATCTTTTACCACTGTCTGTAACACGGCGCCCGGCGCAAAACAGTTTGTCAGGGCGACACTATCTGATTGCAGCATAGCGGTAAACAAATGATTGACAGCTGTTTTGACAGAATCTGTCGTTGTTTGTGCGCGAAGGCTAAGAGCAAAGCAAATGAACAGGAGGGAGCAGGTAAGACGTCGCATTTTTTTTACCTGAATTTACGGATTTAAGCTTACTGTTTTGTCGCTTTCTCTCCGTTCCAGATATAAACTTCGCGGGTACTCTTGCTTTTGGCAACGGTTTCGCCATCTTCTCCGAATTCTTCATCAACGGTGAGTCTGATAATTTTACCCGCCTGTCCGCCGGGTTCTTTTGGAAACAACAGTGTTTCCGAGTGTCCTACGGCGCCGGCATCAAACATATTGGTTTTGCCGGGCAGTTCAAGCAGCTTTGATCCGTTCCATCCGTAGTAAATATAGTTGTCTGGTATACCACAGGATTCACCACTGAAATAAAGACGAACAATTGTACTGATCTTATCAAGACCCATTCCGCCGAGTAATTTTGCATCAGCAGTGATGGCAAAAGAACCACCGTCCACAGTGACTGATTTCTTATCAAGCAGGGCATGTTTTGCATTCAGGGCTTTCACCAGAATGACATATTTAGGGTCTGCTTCTTTAATCTCAGCAGGAACTACCTTATCGATACCATAGAGGAACTGTACGCTATCTTTCTGATAACTACCGAAGGCCATCAGTCCGAGCCAGACAAAGCCCTCTTTCTGTTTGCCATCTATTTTATACTTTACCTGATACCATGGCGCTGTAATGCCTTTCATGGTGAATTCAGTTTCAATCAGTTTAGCAGCAATGATCGTCTGGCCGGTAGTCAGGGAGTCCTGAATGGTTGCTTTGGGAGAAGCTGACTGCCTGATATAAGCCTTTTCTGCGAAAACGGTCAGGGTATCGCCCTGTTGCGCTCTCCATAGGTTGTATTCGATACTGCCTTTTAATTGTGCCGTAACAGGGGCCGCTGCCAGTAGCAGCATGGATAGAAAAATTTGTTTCATAGGTAAAATTTCGCCTGCAAAGATATTCAAATGTTATTTGCCAAATGACAAATGTTGACTGGAAGAGGAATGTGTATCTTTGGAGCGTAAAGCCGGCAATAAAACATTGACGGACAAACGTTTTCGAAACAGACTATTATGGATGACCTGATAAATTATCTGCTGCAGTACGGACAGCTGAACCAACAGCAGATACAGCTGATACTGGATAATGTGACTGAACGACGTCTGAAGAGGGATGAGTATTTTTCAGAAGCGGGCAGAATACCCCGGGAGATCGGATTTATCCGCTCCGGTATTCTCCGGGTGTGTTATTTCAATAACAAAGGCACGGAGATCACACGGTACTTTGTGGACGGGAACAGGCTGATATCTGATATACATAGCATGGAAAGCAAAATGCCTTCTACGGAATATATTCAGGCCATTACAGATTGTGAAATGATCATTTTTTCGGAAAATACCCTGCGGCTGTTATCTTCCACTATTCTGGACTGGGACCGTATCATTGCTAAAATCAGGGAAAGGGCAATGATTGAGAAACTGGAGAAGATCGCCCCTATGCTGACTGAAGATGCCACCAGCCGATACCTGATGTTCATGGAAAAGTTCCCGGATCTGGCTAATAAAGTGCCATTATCTTACCTCGCTTCCTACCTCGGAATCACGCAATCATCGCTCAGCAGGATCCGTAAACAGCTGTCCAGACAATAGGTGCTGCAAACGTCCATCCTGATAATTTGCCGCCTTCGGTTATTTATTGATAATTTTGCAGCCAAAATTAGATTGATTTGGGTGCATCCGTTTTCCTGATTACACCGCCTTTCACGCAGCTGAACACGCCTTACCCGGCTACAGCTTATCTGAAAGGCTTTTTAAATACGAAAGGCATTACCTCTTTCCAGTCCGACCTCGGCATAGAGGTAACCCTGGCGCTGTTCTGTAAACAGGGTCTGCAGGAACTGTTTGCGCTGGTCAATGGTCAGTCTGCCGAACGTTCCGGGAATATCACCCGCATTATTGCCCTGCAGGAAGACTATATCGAAACAATTGACGACGTCATCCTTTTCTTACAGGGAAAGAATCCAACACTTGCACATCGTATCTGCAAACGCGACTTCCTGCCGGAAGCCGGTCGTTTTGCCCAGCTGGAAGATCTGGATTGGGCCTTTGGCTCCATGGGTACACAGGATAAAGCCAAACATCTCGCGACCATGTATCTCGAGGATCTTTCCGATCTGATCATGGAATGTGTGGATGAGCATTTCGGTTTTAGCCGCTACGCGGAAAAGCTGGCCCGCTCCGCGAATAGTTTTGATGAATTGTATACGGCCCTCCAACAGGAGTATACCTTCATCGACCGGATGCTGATCAATCTCCTTTCCCGGCACATGGCGAATGTCCAGCCCAAGCTGGTTGCTATTTCAGTGCCTTTCCCGGGGAATCTCTATACTTCACTTCGCTGCGGACAATGGATCAAAGCCAATTATCCGGATGTTAAGATTGCTATGGGAGGCGGCTTCGCCAACACAGAGCTGCGCTCGCTCTCAGATCCGCGGGTATTTGAATTTTATGATTTTATCGCTTTGGATGATGGGGAAGCGCCACTGGAAAATCTCGTAGCGCATATAGAAGGGAAGAAAGAGCTGACTGAACTGAAGCGTACTTTCACCATGGTGGAAGATCAGGTGACTTATGTGAATGATAAAAGCTGTGCTGACTATAAACAATCGCAGGTCGGCACGCCTGACTACAGCGATTTTCTGCTCGATAGTTACATATCTGCGATAGAAGTGGTCAATCCGATGCATCGTATGTGGAGTGATGGTCGCTGGAACAAGCTGACCATGGCGCACGGGTGTTACTGGGGTAAGTGTACTTTCTGTGATATCTCGCTGGATTACATACGTTTATATGAGCCTATTGCAGCACAGCTTTTATGTGACAGAATGGAAGAGATCATTGCGCAGACAGGGCAGAATGGTTTTCACTTCGTGGATGAAGCTGCTCCGCCTGCGCTGATGCGTGCGCTGGCATTGGAAATCCTGAAGCGTAAACTGAATGTGAGCTGGTGGACGAATGTGCGTTTTGAGAAGAGCTTTACGAGAGATCTGTGTCTGTTGCTGAAAGCGTCTGGTTGTATTGCTGTTTCCGGCGGACTGGAAGTCGCTTCGGACCGGCTGCTGGAACTCATTCAGAAAGGTATTACAGTTGCACAGGTCGCACAGGTGAACCGCAACTTTACAGATGCGGGTATCATGGTGCATGCTTATCTGATGTACGGATTCCCGACACAGACTGCGCAGGAAACCATCGATTCACTGGAAATGGTGCGGCAGATGTTCAAGATAGGTGTCTTGCAATCTGCTTTCTGGCATCAGTTCACTATGACGGCGCATAGTCCGGTAGGACAGGATCCGCAGAAATTCAGTGTAAAGAAAGAAACAGAAGTGATTGGCGCTTTTGCCAATAATGATATCGTACATATTGATGAGACGGGGGCAGAGCATGAACTGTTTGCCTACGGACTGAAGAAGTCCCTGCTGAACTTTATGCATGGTCTTTGTCTGGATGATCCTTTGCAGAAATGGTTCGATTTCAAAGTACCAAAGACAAAGATCACACCTGACTATATAGAAAAGGCATTATTGGAAGATCAGTATGCACCTTCCAAACCGACCAGTAAGATTGTATGGCTCGGAAAAACACCCGATGTACAGACCCTCACCAAAACAAAAAAGGGCAGTTCTTGGGAAGTGACTTCACTTACCTTCCAGAACCGCAAGGAAAAAGCGAGTATCAGCGTTAATAAAGAGGAGGGGATCTGGTTGGCTGATATGTTGGAAAAGCTGTCTGTCCGCCAGCAGAAAACATATACACTGAAGGAGGTCATGGAGAGTTACGATGCCGCCGGATTGGAGGATTTCGAGCTTTTCTGGGACAATAAACCCGTAAATTCGCTGTATAAATACGGACTTTTGAAATTGTGAATGAATAGTATCAAAAAGGGAGTACGACTGACAGCCCTATACCTGCTGCTGATGATCGCAGGCCTGTTCAGTCATGCTGCTTACTCCCAACAGGCGGTGCACATAGACAGCACGTTACGCGAACACATTTTCACGTACAATGAAATTGAGTATCTGGAAGATCCGGGAGCTCAACTGACGATCGATCAGGTCAGGAGTGATAGTATGTCTGCCCGGTTCAAACCCAGCAATGTCAGTACACCACAAAATCAGCAGCTGGGTGCTCCTGTCTGGTTCCGGGTGAAGATCCGGCACAACCCGGCCGCCAATAAATATTACCTGCTGGAATTCTTTGACCAGACCATTGACGACATTACAGCGTGGCTGCCCGACTCCGGCGGGGTATATCGGGAGGAAAAGATAGGGGATAAGTACCCATTCGCGCAACGCTGGTTCCATCATAAGAATTTCGAACTTTCGCTGGACAATAACCGTCAGGATGAGGCGGTCTATTATTTCAGAATCAGTTCTGCCCAGACGGCAGACGTGATTATTGTGATCCGGTCTATTGACCGCTTTGTGTCTTATGCACTCAGCGAATATCTCACTTTTGGTATTTTCTATGGGATGATATTCATCTTCAGCTTTTACAACCTGATTATGTTTATCGCCATGCGCCAGCGGCAATACCTCTATTATGTATTGTACAACCTGAGTGTAGTACTATATGAAATGTGTACAGATGGCATTGCTTATCAATGGCTCTGGCCCAATGCGCCGGTCTGGAATCAGTACGCTTTTGCATGGCCGCTGCTCAGTATGAGTGTATTTGCCCTTTTATTTACCCGTAGCCTCTTACATGTGCAGGCGAGGGCGCCTTTCCTGAATAAACTGATCATGGGAGTGATCGTTGCCCGTTGTGTCTATTTTCTGGCCTGTCTGCTGATCAATCCATATTGGTTCAACTATAAATTTATTGAGCTTATTCCACTTGCGGTGGCATTCCATACCGGTATGTATATCTGGCTGAAGGGATACCGGCCGGCCCGTTTTTTTGTATTGGGGTATAGTTTTCTGTTTGTCGGGTTTATGCTGAAATTCTTCATTATGCTGGGTTATACCTGGCTGAATTTCGGTATTATCAGCTATTATAGCCTGAGTTTCTGTTTTATTCTGGAAATGTTCTTCCTTTCTTTCGCCGTAGGGGATAAGGTACGTCTCCTGAAGAAAAAGCGGGATAAGGCACACCGTCAGATGATCAGACAGATGACGGAGAATGCCCGTTTGAAGGATAATCAAAACAAGGAACTGGAAGCGCAGGTACAGGCAAGAACCAGACAGTTGTCAGAACAGGGAGATGTCATTGCTGCGCAGAATGAAGAACTGATCAAAACGAATGCCTTGCTGGAAGCACAGGCGGAGGAGATCTCGCGTATGAATGCCCTGTTGGAACAGGACAATCGTCAGCTGCAGACAAATGTTGAGAAGGTAACCAGAGCGAGGGCATTATCAACGACCCTTGATTTCGAGGAGTTTAGCAAAATATATCCAGATAAAGAAAGCTGTCTGCGTTTTCTGGCTGATCTGAAGTGGACGGAGCAGTTCCGTTGCCGTAAATGTGGTAATGATCACTATTATGCTGGTCATCAGCCATTTAGTCGCCGGTGTAGTAAATGCAGTTATGAGGAGTCAGCAACAGCGTACACTATTTACCAGAATATCCGTATTCCGATCAACAAAGCTTTCTATCTCACCTTTTTGATTTACTCTACCAAGGGTAAGATCTCCTCCCATAAACTCTCAGAGATTCTGGAAATCAGGCAAAGTACCTGTTGGTCATATGCCACCCGTATCCTCAAAATGATGGAAGAGCGAAAGAAAGAACTCAAACAGGCCAATGGGCAGGGTTGGAGTTTGCTGGTGCTGGATGAAAGGGAAGA
Source organism: Chitinophaga pinensis (assembly GCF_007896845.1). Lineage (GTDB taxonomy): Bacteria > Bacteroidota > Bacteroidia > Chitinophagales > Chitinophagaceae > Chitinophaga > Chitinophaga pinensis_C. The sequence continues at coordinate 19,256 of NZ_VOHS01000034.1, forward strand.
AGCCTGAAATGAAATAAAACGCAATTTTTTTGAAAGGTAGCGAAGCGTATCAGGGTATTTATATAATATATCCTTTATAAATGCCTGTAATGCTTCATTATCAAGGCTTCCCGAGGTAAAAGTGTTCTGGTATTAAAGCGTATCAAATTTTATATAATAGTTTAATAATCAGTTGTTTGTGTAAATATTTTCCATTGTCATGTGTGAAACTCACCATATCTTTACAATATGAAACCTGGCAATACAAATGAAAGGACGCCTGGTCATCGTTATGAAATGGAGATTCATGTTATGTGAGAGGTTATGAAACGACTATCCCGCTCTATACAATGAGTGACTCATTTCCGGCTATTGTTTTTATCTAAGTTCAAAATCTAAAACTGATACAAGGGTTATCCTTATCCACAAACCAAAGCACATTATGAAAAAAAGGGGAACATTCCTGACAGCATTGCTGTTGGCACTGTGGAGTTTTGCTATGGCACAGCAGGACGTCACAGTAAAGGGACACATACAGGACAAGCAGGGCAACTCTCTTCCCGGCGTCTCCATCAAGATCAAAGGAACAGCAAAAGGAACGGCGAGCCAGCCGGATGGTAACTTCACCATTCAGGCACCTTCCAATGCCATCCTTGAACTATCTTACGTGGGCTACGAAACACAGGATTTTTCATTAGAGGGCCGTACCCAGGTCTCCATTACCCTGTCTGACACCAAAACAGATCTGAGCGAAGTAGTGGTTATCGGTTACGGTACACAGAAAAAGAAAGATGTTACTACTGCCGTAGTAGCCGTTAATACCAAAGATATCGCAGAGCGTCCCATCACACAGACAGCTGCAGCCCTTCAGGGTAAAGCTGCCGGTGTACAGGTGACACAGCCTTCCGGTAAACCGGGTGCCGCATTCTCAGTAAGAGTACGTGGTGCTACTTCCGTACAGGCTGGTAACGAACCCTTATATGTGATCGACGGAGTGCCAACCACCGATACAAGGGATCTGAATACCAATGACATCGCAACGATTACCGTACTGAAGGACGCTTCCAGTGCCGCTATTTATGGTGCGAGAGCATCCAATGGTGTGGTATTGATCACCACCAAAAGAGGTCGTTCCGGTGATGCGGTGATCAACTTCAATACTTATTATGGTGTGTCTAAGATCGGTAAGAAGATCGATGTACTGGATGCTGCGCAATACAATGACCTGATGAAGGAAATGGGTTACAATGAAATAACCCCAACGGTAACTACCAATTGGTTGGATGAAGTGTTCCGTACAGGCCGTAACCAGAATTATCAGTTGTCAGCTTCCGGTGGTAGCGAAAAATCCCAGTATTTCATTTCTGGTGCTTATACTAAAGATGATGGTATGGTAAAACCTGCGCAGTACAACCGCCGTGTTTTCCGTGCAAACCTGGACAATCAGCTGAAGCCATGGATGAAATTAACTACCAACATCAGCTACTCCAATGTGGATCTCAAAGATGTGAAAGATAATGCGAATGCGGGACGTAATGCGGTAATTCTGGGTGCGTTGAATGCGCCTCCGATCATGGGAATTTATGAGACTGACGCTAACGGTCATCAGCGCTACACCATGAACCCGCATAAATCCGGTTGGGATAACCCGCTGGCAGCGATCGAAGGTCCTACTCAGGGTACAAAAGACAATCGTATTTTGGGTAACGCTGCATTGGATATCAACTTTACCAAAGATTTGAAGTTCAGAACCAATTATGGTATTGACTATGCCAATCACAGCGCTGATTACTATCTCGATTATATCATGACTACACCGGGTCGCCTTGACCATGGTTATGCTACTGCTCAACGTTATAACACGTTGACATGGCTGTGGGAGAACACCCTGAATTACGACAAGAGCTGGAAGAAACACAATCTCTCCGCACTGGCAGGTGTAACTTCTCAAAAGAATAATTATAATGTAAGCAATCAGACAGGTCGCGATTTCCCTGCTGATCCAACTGTAAAAACACTGAACGCTGCAAACCAGATCACGGGTGACACTTACGAATCTCAATGGTTCCTGATGTCTTATCTGGGGCGTGTAATGTATAACTACGACAGTAGATATCTGTTGACAGTAAACTTCCGTGCGGATGGTTCCTCCAAACTGGACAAGAAACATAAGTGGGGTTACTTCCCCTCTGTATCTGCCGGCTGGCGTATTTCTTCCGAGTCATTTATGCAGGATGTGAAAGCGATCAATGACCTGAAACTAAGAGCAGGCTGGGGCCAAAATGGTAACGTAGAAGGCTTGAGTCCGTATGCTTCATTAGGATTAAACAACTTCACCCGTCAGCCAATTACCGATCCGTTGTCAGGTCCCGGTATCACGCTTCCTCCGGGCGCTCCTAATCCTGATCTGAAATGGGAAACAACTACGCAGACCAATATCGGTATTGATCTGAGTCTCTTTGAATCCCGTCTGACGTTCTCGGCTGACGCCTATCTCAAAAAAACAAAGGATCTGCTGCTAAATGTACCATTCCCAAGATCGGCGGAATACCAATACATGGCACGTAACTCTGGTGCACTGGAGAACAAAGGTCTGGAGTTCCTGATCTCATCTGTAAACGTTGATAAGACGGACGGTCTGCGCTGGAGCACTGATTTTAATATCGCTTTCAATCGTAACCGTCTGACTGACCTTCAGCTGACACAGGTATATAACTATGCAGCACCGGAGAACAGAGATTATATCATCACTTTGAGAAAAGGACTACCATTAGGTACTTTTTATGGATATGTAGCGGAAGGTGTTGATCCTAAAACGGGAGATATGATTTATAAAGACGTGAACAATGATGGTAGTGTAACTCCATCCGACCGTACAGTGATCGGTAATGCACAACCTACTTTCACCTATGGTCTGAACAACAATTTGTCTTATAAGAACTGGTCATTGTCATTCCTGTTTCAGGGTTCTCAGGGTAATGAAGTGTTCAACGCTTCCCGTATGGAAACAGAAGGTATGTACGATAGTAAGAACCAATCTACTGAGGTATTACGCCGTTGGAAGACACCAGGTCAGATTACTGATATTCCGCGCTCAACGAATACCAGCGTATCCAATTCCCGTACTTCTTCCCGTTTCGTGGAAAATGGTTCCTTCCTGCGTATGAAGAGTACAACGCTCTCTTACAATCTGCCGAAGAGTGCATTATCCGCGATGCACATCAGCCGTCTGATGGTGTATGCAACTGCACAGAACCTGTTCACTATTACCAAATACAAAGGCTTTGATCCGGAGGTGAATGCTTATTCAGGTGATCCTGCGAATGGTGTAACATTGGTATTGACTACGGTACTTATCCGGTAGCAAGAACTTTTGTCCTCGGTTTAAACCTGTCTTTCTAAACGTTTGAGTTATGAAAAAAACGAATCGTCTCTTCATTATATCTGCTGCACTGGCGACACTGACGCTGGGTGCATGTAACAAAGACCTGAATCTGACACCTCCTTCCAACACTATTGTTGGTAATCAGGGGCAGGGTACTGCGGGTTCTTATATCAAAGACGCGACTACTGCGGAAGCGGCACTTGCCAGCTGTTATTCTTATTTCCGTAGTGGTTCTTCAGAATATTACGTACTGGATTATTTCAATATAAGCGAAGGTCAGTCTGATAATGCTTATGCAGGTGCGGACAACGCTGCCGGTTTTGAGATTGACGAATTCCGTATGCTCTCTACCAATGCATGGGCAAGCCGTGACTGGGGATATCTCTACAACCAGATCACCGCATGTAATTCCCTGATCGCAAACGTACCAAACGTAACCGACCCTGCGCTCAGTTCGGGTCGTAAAGCACAGATCATAGGCGAGGCGCAGTTCATCCGCGCACGTGCTTACTTTGATCTGGTAAGGATCTTCGGTGATGTACCATTAGTATTAACGGAGTTGCCTACGATCACTGCTGATAATCTGGAACAGATATATCCATTGCTGTATCCTGCACGTAAAAGTGTAGACAGTATTTATGCACAGATCAATGCTGACCTGAAAGCGGCTGTAGAAGTGGTACCCACTTCCGGTGTAAATAAGGGTTATGTAAGCAAAGGGGCTGTTTACACGCTGCTGGCAAAAGTAGCCGCTACTCAAAAGCCGGTTAACTGGGCAGAAGTTGAGTCCTATACTAATCAGGTAATTGCATTAGGTTACAGTCTGTTACCTGTATATGATCATCTGTGGGATGGTGCGCATGAGAACTCTGCCGAATCCATCTTCGAACTGAACTTTGATGGCTGGGATACGGGTGGTAACTGGGGTACCAGTATGTTCCTGGGTACAGACTGGAAGAAGTTCTGTAATCCAAGCAATGACCTCGTCCGTGCCTATCAGCTGGAAAAAGATACCGTACGTTTCAGATCAACGATCACTTTTGCAAACGTAAATGGTAAATGGGGTGATGCCCGTCTGCCTCTGGATAGTTTCCCTTTCTTTTATAAAATGCGTAAGACTGACGCCAGTCAGAACATTATCATGTATCGTCTGGCAGATGTACTGTTGCTGAAAGCAGAAGCGTTGAATGAACAGGGAGATGTAGCTGGTGCGAACACTATTGTTACACAGATCCGTGAGCGTGTCAAACTGAAACAACTCAACATCACAGATCAGGCAGCCATGCGTCTGGCTATTGAGAAAGAGCGTCGTCTGGAACTCGCTTTCGAAGGTAACCGCTGGCAGGACCTCGTACGTACAGATCGTGCGATCCCTGTAATGCAGGCCGTTACAGATGGAAAAGGTGTAAACCTGGGCTATCACCTGACAGAGCAGAGCTTATTATGGCCTGTTCCGCAGAGTGAGATGGACCAGAACACCAATCTGATACAGAATCCCGGCTATTAAATGTGGATATAAGATAGCGTTAACGAACAAATGTAAGGTCTCGTCTCAACGGAGACGGGGCCTTCTTTTTACCTGAAAAATCAGCTTCACAAGAAAATATAGACGTATGAACAAGAAATTATGGGTGTACACTTGTTGTCTGGGGCCTTTCTGGCTGCTTGTAACAACGGGCAGCAGCAAAGTGGTAGTGGCGGACAGCATGATTCTGTAGCCGTTTATCTGACAACGCCTGATCAGCAGCAGTTGTTTGTTAAACAGGCTGCTTTAGGTAAAACTAAAGATACTTCCGCTATCAATATCGTGATGGATACTACGCGTCAGTTTCAGGAGATAGAAGGCTTTGGCGCTTCTGTTACAGGTTCTTCTGCTTATGTGATGCAAAATTATATGTCCGCCGAAAAGCGTCAGGCTTTACTGGAAGAGTTATTCGGCACAGAAAATGGCCTCGGCATCAACTATATCCGTATGTCTATCGGTGCGTCTGACTTTTCTACAGATCCATATAGCTATGATGATATGCCGGCCGGCCAGCGGGATGATTCACTGGCACATTTTACGATCGCTCATGATGAGAAAGATGTAGCTCCTGTGTTAAAGCAGATCAGTGGTATCAATCCCGATATTCATATCATGGGTAGTCCGTGGAGTCCGCCGGGATGGATGAAGACCAGCGGTAAACTGGAAGGAGGCTCTTTACGTCCGGATGCCTACGCCGTATACGCGCGTTACTTTGTGAAATATATTCAGGCGTTTGCAGCAGCAGGGGTGAAAATTACCGCCCTGACGATGCAGAATGAGCCGCAATATGAAGCTGCTTATCCGAGTATGAAAATGACAGCGCCTGAGCAGGGAGCTTTTATTAAAGATCATCTGGGACCTGTGTTGGAAAAAGAAGGATTGAATAAGCAGGTATCGGTGATGTTGTTTGATCATAACTGGAATAGTCCGGAGTATCCGATCTCTATTCTTGATGATAGTGCTATGGCTAAGTATACTGCTGGTGCGGCGTTTCATTGCTACGAAGGAGCAGTAGGTGCGATGTCGAAAGTACATGATGCGCATCCTGAGAAGGGTTTATATTTTACGGAGTGTTCTGGTGGCAGCTGGTCTCCGGAGTTTGCGGATAACCTGCAGTATATGGTGCGTCAGTTGTTTATCGGGACGATGAATAACTGGTCGAAGAATGTCTTGTTATGGAATATGGCATTGGATGAGAATAATGGTCCGACTACGAATAAGCCAGGGGCTGGTAAAGAGAATCGTGGTTGTATGACTTGTCGTGGTGTGGTGACGGTGAATTCTAAAGATGGTGGTGTGACGCGTAATGTGGAGTATTATGCTATTGCGCATTTTAGCAAATTTGTGCGGCCGGGGGCGAAGCGGGTTTATTCTTCTGCTCTGGCGGATAAAGGGGTGGAGAATGTGGCGTTTTTGAATGCGGATGGTTCGCGTGTGATGGTGGTGATTAACACGACTAAGGAAGAGCGTACTTTCTCTGTACAGGAGGGGGATATCGTCAACTATGGATTACAACCGGGTGCTGTGGTTACACTGGTTTGGAAGTAATAGTTTAATTGGTTTTTGTTTATGGCACAGCGGCTTCGGGCATACCGGGGCCGCTGTAGTTTTTAGCATCGGCGTACGTCTTAGCCACTGCGTTTTTATTGGAAGGTTTTGAGTTGTATGCTGGGGGATACGCTGCGGTTTCAGATGGTGTCGCGGACTGGTGCCCGTTGAGGATATGATTTAGCTTTTGGAGATGGTCTTAGTCTCTGCGTTTTTATTGGGAGGTTTTGAGTTGTATGCCGGGGATAAGCTGCGGTTTCAGATGGTGTCGCGGACTGGTGCCCGTTGAGGATATAATTTGGCTTTGGGTCATGGGCTGTGGGTTGGGGCATTGTTGGGCGGTAGCTTTTTGCAGGGGACGGGCTAAGGTCCGCTTTACCATCTGAAAGCCTTCGCTTTATTCCCGGGTTTCTATTGGGGAAGGGAGGGTTGAGGTATTAGGGCGTACTGCGGGTGTTGGATAGGGTTATTTATGGTCATGCGCTATGCTGTGCTGTGCTATGTTGTGCTGTGTTGTGTTGTGTTATGTTGTGTTGTGTTGTGTTGTGTGCGTTGTGTGCGGTGTGGGTGTGTTTTGTTACATGTATTGTATGTGCGGCGTTTTACCTGCGTTTGGGTTTGGGGAATCGGATGTCTGGTATAAGTGACTGAGACTGTAGTTGTTGTCGTATGGTCTTTTTGTGGGATTGTTGAGGGAGGCATGTATAAGTGGATGAAAACTACGTATATTTGTTGACGCTGTCTATTATTTCGGGCTGAAGTGTTTATGGGAGTGGAAAAAGATCTGTCTGGTAGGTAGGGGAGTGTGGTTAGCGGTGTCTGGTAATAATGGTGACAGTGTTTACGCTTACGTTATGTTTCAGTTCAGGTTTAATGTCTGCGGACAGGTCGGATGGCGCAGGGTGATGCGCGATAGTTGATGTAATAAGCTTATGTACCTATGAAGAGTCCTTTAGTCCTTGCTATGGTATCGTGTTTTTCAACCTTGCAGTTGCATGCGCAGATTCGTTGGAAAATGCATTTAATAAATACGGTTTTAGCTGTGAGATCGCATCAGATGGGTTTACGACCAGCTATATTTTTAAGCGACAATGGAGAGACAGGGATGAGATCATTCATCTCTATCAGACTACACATACAGAAGGTCAGTACAAGGCTTTCGTAGAGTTTGCCCTGCCGCAGGTGCAGATCAGCTTTCATAAAGTGGAAGAAGTCTTGAGTGATATAACGAAGGTTTCTTCGTTTATGCATCATACTATTCAGAGTAACTGTCTTCGTCAGATGCTGGATGAAAATACCCATCTGAATATGAAGAATTACATGCTGGCGGTGAATACAGAAGAAGAGAAAATGCATTTTATCAATTATCTGCATCAGTTTTATGAAGTTTGTGCAAGACCCTTTTTTCAGGAATATACCAACCTTGAGCAGGTAGATTGTCACCTGTCCGATCTTACCGATAAAGAAGCCGACTATTTCATTTATGGAGAAGGTAATACCTCCATTCACAGAAGGTTGATTATCAAAGCACTCGCCGTAATCCCAGTACCTTTCCTTATTATCAATACCTCGAAGCAGCATTATCTGCCAGAAAAGATAAGTCTATGACCTACAATAATATGTACAATCTGCTCCTGAAGATTGGTGAAAAGCTGGCCATAAACCAGAACAGGTACAGTAAACAACGCCCCCTTTAATTAGCAAGAAGATTACAGCTGAGTACCTCAGATATACCACTATGCCAACCATTTCCGGCATATCAATCATCTCTGTCATCTTATATCACTTATCACTTCTATCATTTCCACCATTTCCATCACTATCATTACTTCCATCACTACCATTACCTTCATTACCTTTCATGTTCCCCATATTTCTCCTATTTATAATACGCTTCATGTAAACCTATATCAGGACTATACCCTCATTCGATCTGGATTTTACTGTGTCAGGAACATGATTCATAGATTTCCCGTAGATAAGCCGTAGATACCCGTATATAAGCCCTTCCTATAGATACGGATTATATACGGCTTATCTACGGCTTATCTACGAGAACACAATGGTTTATAACAAATTACGAAACGAAGCTAAAACGGTACTAAGCTAGTTTGTCCTGAATGCCCCTTGTAACAGCAAAAAACAGGTCGGACACGTCGCATATATGACGCATCTCCGGGAGATCCATGCCTGAAAAACAACATACAATAAACCAACATTTCCAGAACACCCTGCACCAAGCTACCGCTCAAACTCCCTCACCCTGACCCCATTGCCCAAGCCCAATCATGCACTTAACGGGCGTCATTTCGCCGGGCTCTGAAACCACAGCAAAAGCCGCCTCAACCACCCCCCAATCCCACAGAAAAAACCTCGAATCACAATTCCCTCTTCCGCCAATAAATAAATAGACCACCGCTTCCAGCGGAGTTTCAGATGGTCCGGCGAACCTTAGCCCGTCCCCTGCACCCAGCTGCCGCTCAAACACCCTGACCCCATTGCCCAAAGCCCAATCATGCACTTAACGGGCGTCAGTTCGCCGGGCCGTCTGAAACCACAGCAAAAGCCGCCCCAACCACCCCCCAACCCCCACAGAAAAAACCTCGAATCACAATTCCCTCTTCCTCCAATAAATAAATAGACCACCGCTTCCAGCGGAGGTTTCAGACGGCCCGGCGAACCTAGCCCGTCCCCTGCACCCCGCTACCGCTCAACACCCCTCACCCCTGAACCCCTTGTCCAAAGCTCAATCATGCACTTAACGGGCGTCAGTTCGCCGGGCTATCTGAAACCACAGCAAAAGCCGCCCCAACCCTACACCCCAAACCCAATCACGCATTTAACGGGCGTCAGTTCGCCGGCCGTCTGAAACCACTGCAAGCCTAAAAAAAAGAAAAGCTGGCCAGAATGAACTCCGCCAGCCAGCAATAAATAAAAGCGTCTGTTAATGCATCATCACACCTTCCAGCTCTTCGAGCGTCTTCCCCTTCGTCTCCCGCACATTCCGCATATAAACACAAACCCCGCTAAACACACCGCGCATAAATATAAAACGTACCATCTTTCAGCTTATCAAACAGCATCGGGAAAGTAAACACCAACACAAAGTAAGCCGCCCACAAACACAACACCGCAAACGACGTCGCTGCACTCCTGATCTTATTAGGAAAGATCTCCGCAATCAACACCCAGGTCACCGGTGCCAGAGACATCGCATAAGTACCGATAGCCGCCAACAAATACCACGACACATGCTCGGAACCCGCCGACAACATCCGCACAACAACAATATACAGGACCGTCAGACCACCAGCACCAATCACATCAGAGGCTTCCGACCCAATTTATCCACCAGCAACATCGCCAGAATGGTAAAGACAAGATTGACACCTCCAATGAATACCGTCTGTAACAGCTGACCATCCTGAGATACACCAATGCTTTTGAAGATCCGCGGTGTATAGTTAAACACCACATTGATACCACAAAATTGCTGGAAGATCGCGAGGATAATACCCACTACAACCGCAGGCAATACTGCCTTACGGAAGATATGTCCATAGCTGACGCGTTCATTCCCGTCAGAGAATTTGAATAACAGACAAAGACTCAGTTGCAAATGATCACCACCAATACGGTTCAGCACCGTCCGCGCTTCCGCTGACCTTCCGGCTTTTACCAGCCAGCGTGGACTCTCCGGTAACCATAAAGCCCCCAGAAAGAAGAGCAGGGAAGGAAGGACACCGAGACCAAACATCCACCGCCATGCATCATCACCATGATTACGCAGACCGTAATTGATAATATTGGTAACAAGGATACCGGTAACGATCGTCAGCTGATTGATTGCCACCATACGCCCGCGAAGATGCGCAGGAGATACTTCTGCAATGTACATCGGTGACAGCATGGATGCCATACCAACACCAATACCAGCTACGAAACGGAAGGCGATAAAGACGTTTCTGTCAGGGGCAACCGCCATAGCAAGAGAAGAGATGCCGAAGATAGCAGAAGCCACGAGAAGGCCCTTTTTACGGCCGTATTTGTCAGCCATTGTACCGGCGACTATACCCGACGATCGCTCCTAATGCCAGACTACCCGTAGCAAATCCCTCCCAATAAGCATCCAGTCCGAACTGTTGCTGCAGAAAAGGCAGCGCTCCCGCGATCACAGCGAAGTCAAAGCCAAATAAATAGCCTCCAAGGGCAGAAATAAAAGAAATACCCAGTATGTAGGAGCTGTTGAATGATGATTGTTTCATAACGGAATATCGCTGCGGTAAATTAAAGTAAAGAAATTATTGCACATCAAAAACGAAGACCGTTTTCCGGCGGTAGGTGTCTCCCGGCCGGAGGATCGTTTCAGGAAATTGCGCGTGATTCGGACTATCAGGAAATGCCTGTGTCTCAAGTGCTACGGCACCATGCTTAAGATAAGGAACACCCTGTGGGCCTGTAATACTGCCATCCCAATAGTTCGAACTGTAAAGCTGTATACCGGGTTGGTCGGTGAAGACGCGGAGCACACGACCGCTTTCCGGATCTTCCAGTTCTGCAGCAGGAATATTCTCAGCATCATAAGGACGGAGTACATAGTTATGATCAAAACCCATGTCGGCTGGCAGGAGGTCAATATATTGACCCACCGCACGACTATGCGAAAATCAAGCGGTGTTCCGGCTACCGGAAGTAGTTGTCCGGTAGGGTGTTGCTGCTGTTCTTTTCGGTGTAATTATCCGCGTTGATACGCAGCAGGTGCTTTGTGACAAGCGGATTATCAAACCCGGTCAGATTGAAATAAGAGTGGTTCGTCAGACTTACCGGTGTTGCTTTATCTGTGGTAGCAGTATAGGTGATCGTCAGCCGGTTGTGACGGTCGAGTAGATACGGACCAGCACACTGAGTGTCCCGGTATAGCTTTCTTCTTCGTCAGGGCTGGTATAAGCCATTTGTGATGCTGGCCTGTTCGTCGTTTTCACTGCATTGTATCACCTGCCAGACCTTTTTATGAAATCCATCAAAACCACCATGCAGATGGTTACTGTCATTGTTGACTGGTAATTGGTAGTTGACACCGTCGATCGTCAGTTTTCCACGGCTATCCTGTTGGCATAACGGCCTACGGTAGCACCAAAGTAAGCCAGGTTTTGCCAGTAGGCATCCGGGTGACTGAAACCCGCTACAATGTTTTTACGCAGGCCATCTCTGTCGGGTGCATAGATGGCAGTAATGGTAGCACCGAGGTTGATGAGTTCTACCCGGATGGCTGCATTTTCAAGTATGATCTGCTCCAGCGGCTCTCCGCCAGCCTCTCCATAAGTGGAGCGGGTAGCGGAGAGTGTCTGGTTTTGTATGTTTAGCATAGAATAGTCCTCGTAAATGGATTAAAGGTAGCGCCCTGAATTTACATCCAGCATCAGTACTTCGTCGAGATGGTGTTGGCCTTGTTGCTCCTGTTGTAAACCAAGATAACCTAATCCCATCAGATAGAGACAGTGAATACGGTTGCGTTGGTTCAGGTCGATGTCAAATACCAGCATATCCGGCAGGGAAAGGCAAAAATAGTCTATGCGGATCTCATCATGCAGATGTGCCTTACCAAACTGTATGAAGCGATCAAAGATCTGTGCAGCTTTTTCTGGATGTCCCAACTGCTGCCAGGCCAACGCCTGATAGACGATCTTGTCAGGCTGCGGATCGTTGTAATAGATCGCCTGTACCGGTTCGCTGATACCAAGGGTAGCGGCCATAAACTTTTCTTTCGCAGTTTCATGTTGTCCGAGACCTGCATAAGCACAACCCATCAGATAATGAAGGTCGTTTTCCTGTGCGCCGTAGAGTTTTCCTTCACCGAGGTTTCCGGATAACTTTCCAGTGCCTGCAGGAGAGAAAGCGCAGTTTCGTATTGTTCCTGATCAATCGCCTTTCTTGCCAGTGCTGTATGGCAAAGGATATATTGCCCTACCACCTTTCCTTCACCGCCTTCCCATGGATGGAATTGGCGTTGCGACAGGAGTCTGCGTGCCTGCTCAAATTCACCTAAGTTATTATAGAGCGTCACTCTTTCAAGGTACAGATCATCTCTCATTTCCACCAGCTTCATATTGTTTTCCAACAGAGACAATCTTTCCTGTGAAGACCGGCCGGTAATCTTGTACAGCTGGTCCAGTTCCATGAGTATACGGGCATCATCCGGCGCCAGCGCAAATGCTTTTTCCATTGCATTGACGGCAGCCGATTTCTGATGTAGTTTGTTATAATAAGCCAGTGAGAGATTCCTGTGTACGGTAGCATAGGTATCGTCCAGTGTGGCGGATTGATCCCAGCAGGCGATGGCTTCCGTGTACTGACGTTTATCGTACCAGAGATTACCCAGATAATAAGCTGCTTTGGCATCGGTCGGATTGTGTGCCAATGCATCCTGCAGGATCAGTACTTCTTCTATTTTGTTAGGGAAGCAGTAATCAGGGGATTGTGTAGCTGCTTTACGATAGAAGCCCAGCGCCTGCTCTGGTAATTTACTACGACTGGCAAACCATCCCATGTAATAATACAGGAGCGGAGAAGCACTGTCGTAGGTATCGATATAAGATTGCAACAATGTGATCGCAGTATCAAAAGCGCCTGCAGAGGCGTAGTCCAGTGACAATTCAAGATAATTGTTGATGGAACCGTGCATCAATGAACGCATGCGTTGTAATACATTGCTGTCGTTGCTGAGCAGATACCATTCAAACAGACAGCCGTAGTTAAACGGATCGATCTGCAATGATTCCTGTGCAAAGGCAATTGCATCTTCCTGCAAACCTTTTTCCCGCAGGATGATCGTTTGCAGATGACGGGCAGTATGGTTGTGGTAGTTGCGCACGAGTGATTTTTTTACCAGTGACAAAGCATCATCCCATTTACCATTGGCGGCTGCGATACGTGCCAGCATCAGGAAGCCGCTATGTTGCCATGCGTCATTCCAGGTGGCTTTGAAGAAGATATCATATGCCTCAGCGGATTTTCCCTGTAAGAGGAGAGAACAACCAAGGTTATAGTATACTTCACCATCATAAGGATTCGGATTACGGCTGGTCATGGTTTGATTGCCATTCTGAAGTAAGGTTCCGCTTTGGCAAATTGTCCGCGACGCAGCAATAATAAGCCCATCGCGTTATTACAGCGAATGTCTCCCGGACTTCTTCTCAATCCTTCTTCATAGTAATCAACCGGATTGAAAGTTGCATGACGGTATTGTTCCAGATGATGGCCGTTCAGATAAAGGTCTTCCACCTGCTCAATATCTTTGGCAATTTTGCTGCGGATGCAGGCGGTGGTATTTCATGCGTAACTGGTTTCTCTGGTTGCCAGGATACCAGTTCACGTCCGTTTTGATCTGCAACGATGACCTTCCATTGTTCTGGTACCACTGATGTGCTACAGTCGTAAGTAGTTGAAAAGGCGCATATGGAGACAGTGCCGCCGCAAATGTTTTTACTTCCTTACCATCCTGTAATATACGAACGCTGGCATCTTTATAGAGGGCTGTTGCATATATTTTGATATGTAATTGCTGTCCTTCCCACTCCATATTCAGCATGGCCTCTTTGGTCGCATTTTTCACTACGCCGGTCTGCGCATAAGGCATGAAATACTGTTCGAAGGTTTTGCCTTCATTGGGTTGTAACCATGAGAAGTCGGGCTGGTTATCGGTGAACATGCCTGTCATCAGTTCGATGTAAGGACCGTCTTCATCTGTCAGATTTCTATCCCATGCATAACCGAAGTCACCATTCCCCCAGGTCCATTGTTTTTTACCGGGGATACATGATGGTCTGCCACATGTAGCATACCTGCCTGTGTATCGTGTTCATAGCAACCCATGAAATCGTATTCCGAACGGATGGCCATGTAGGAGGTTGGTACAGGAATGGTATGGTAACGGGAGATATCTGTACCCGGTGCATAGTCTACTTTGTAATAGGTACCTGTAGCGATCGGGAAGTCAGATACATCTCTTTTCCCGTGATCGAATACAGCATATACATCCGGTGGAAATACTGACTGATAGTGCTCATTTACTTTTACTGCCGGGTTAGCCCACCAGAGGAACGTCTGAGGGAACATTGTCCGGTTAAATAAACGACCTTTTATTTCGAGATATGCTTTGTCAGGATACAGAGTAAAACCTGCCATCCCTTTGGTACGGAACATTACTTCTACTTCATTCACCCAAACCGTTTTGCTGCCATCTGCATTTTCTTCTACAGCATAGTCTACTGCCTGGAAGGTGCTGGGACGATGGTGCTGCGGCCAGTTGAATTCAATACCACCAGAGATCCACGGACCTGCCAGTCCTACAAGGGCCGGCTTGATCACCTGATTATAATACACAAAATCACGCTGTCTGATCTTATCATATGCCCTTTGGATACGTCCGCCGAGTTCCGGCAGGATCATAATCTCGAGGAACTCATTTTCAAGGAACACAGCATTGTATTCCTGCGAACTTTTCTCATCTGCTATCTGCTCGATAACAGGATGTGGATACACCACGCCACTGCTGCCCTGATAAACTCTTTTTTCAAGGAACATCGGATGTTTTTCCGGTGTGCCGGTCTTGTAGGTAGGAATGGATACTTTTTCAATCCGGACTGTCACTTCCATATAGTCTCTCTTTATGTTTTATTCATTTAATTACGTGGAACCAGTTTGACGAGTAATGCATCTTTTGCCGGAATACTGAGAGTAAAGGATGCTTGTCCTTTACGGATCTCACCCAGCAATGCGTTACTCAGGAAATCCCTGATCTCATAGTCTCGTTTATCTTTTAAAACTGTGGCGGTTTGCCAGCTGCTTTCGAATGGTTTATCCTGCAGGAAATTGAATGCTGCCAGCAAGGTGGTATCTCCCTTATGATAGAAGGTAAGCTGCTGGTCCTGCGTATCACCCTCAGACATGCTGATGGGAGTGAAGGCGGCAGGATGACTGAACCATGCGCAGAGAGCGGGATGATCGAGGAACTTTCTGAAGCGTTCTGCCGCAACAGGCTGACGCAGGTCAGAACCATCTCCGAGTATACTACCCATTACCATCATGGCATACAGGCGTACCTTGATCTCCTGTTCGCTGAGATCCGGATTTTGCTGGAAGTTCTTCATCACAACAACATCCAGGTTGGTGAAGGGCCATAAAGTACCCTGCATCCACCACATATGAGAACCGGCAGCTAAGGATGCGGCGGTACTGCCATAGTGTGGGAATCCCGGCTGATCGTCTCTCAGATGAGAATAGACGTCGGTAGAAACGAAACGCGTGTGTGCATACTGATGCGGGAACATGGGTGAAATGGCCATAGTGAGGAAAATATCTGGTCCCATGATGGAATCAACGAGAGACCGCAACATCTTCATTCCCTCACTATAGGCCTGCATTCCCGAACGGATATCTTTATTGTAGCGTGTACTGGATTCCAGCGCTCCTGCTGTCAGGAAGTCAATTTTGATAAAAGTGGCATGGATGGCTTTTGCTTTTAGCAGCTGCTGTATGATTGATTGTCTGGTAGCTGGATGGGAAGGGTCAATGGCATAAGCAGCCCAATCGCCTTCCTTGTACATGATGGGTTGTTTGTTACCATCGCGTAGTACTACTTCACTGAGCGGTGTTTGTGTGCCGGAGAGTTGTTGCGTTTCAACGGTGTTCTTCCAGGTCCATACGGCAAAGGGGATGAAATAGAAGCCCATCTGCTGTCTGTTTTTACGACCATGTTCTCCGATAGCTGCCAATACTTCAGTGGTGTAAATCGATTGGTCATAGGAGTCAATACTAAGCACCGGCGGCGCATATTTATTGAAATTGCTCATGGATGCTATAAAATCGGATGTCTTTAATACATCTGGCGGCATCATAATCTTTGTATAGCCTAATACATTCTCCACGCCAAAGCTGTTCCAGTAGAACGGTGCGTTCCCTTTCCATTCACTTTTTCCGGCTGTTTGTACGTTAGCTTTTCCGTAAGCCGTGAATGCCAGACGGGTATCCGTTGTGGCAGAGAGGAAGATCAGCGGAGAGGAGACCGTCCGGCCCTGCATGGCGCCGTGTGGGAAATGATCGTGTGTACCATCAAGACCACCATAAGCAGGTGGCAGATTACGATCATCCGGCGTAGCTGCGCCACCATATACGATAAAGGAATCAATACGGCCATTTACTTTTCCCGCTCCGTAGCGGATGCCTGTTTTCCAGAAGTCATGCGTGACACTACCGGCTACCAGACCGGAAAGGGTCTGTTGGTCGTAGATGGAAGTGAATTCATAACTGATGCCAGACAGAGATGGCCACTGCCGGGTGACAATCGGTACCCAGTTATCATTGTCGAAGGGCACATCGAGGAGGCGGGAATTACTGCCTGGAACAGACAGATAACTCTGTTGCCCCGGGAGTATGGTTAATGGAGAGATGTTACGCGTTTCCAGCGTAGTATTGCCTGTCGCCTGTACTTTCAGCAGCAGGTGAGCGGCTTTTTCATAGATGGTAATCTGTTGTTCCAGTTGTAGTGCTTTGGCAGGATCACGGTGGGTCAGGTGGAGTAATATCCCCCGGCCATTCGCATCCTGAACAGGTGTTGTGTTGCACTGGTGCCGGGAAAAGTCGGTGCTTGACAATTGCCCGGCCTGTGTCTCGTTTATCGTCGCCACGGTATGCTGTAGCCGTACGCCGTTGCTGAACTGATAATCAATATAACCGCTATAGGTATGAACCGTCAGGCGGACATACGCATTAGATATGACCGTACTATCCGGTTTTATACTGATTTTCTGTGCCTGTGCTGCTCCTGCTGTCATGCAACATAGCAGACTGCCCAGTGATATTTTGCCGAAATAATTCATCGATTGCTGACCTGTATTTGTAATTGTGGATGGTTGTAACCAGTGACCGTTACGTTGTCGGTAATGCTGATAACGTGGATTCCTGTGTTGATTTTTATAAGTTCAAATTTCGTTCTTGGGGAGAAGCGGGGAAATAGGGTATCTTATGAAAATGATGGATTATTTTCTGGTTTTTGTATCTTGGGTAATATTCCAGCGTCATGAAGGAAAAGATATTAAAGAAAAGAGAGGGGTTTGAGGGGCAGCAACTGATTGTAGTGCCCAGAAAAATATCGGCTGATTTCCTGACCCAGGATCCGATCACGCGCCAGCTGTACATTACAGATATCGGGTATTATCCTAAAGCGCGGTATCATTATATTAAACGGCCGGCGGGTATCAGCCAGCACATTATTATATACTGTATAGAAGGGAAGGGATGGATTGA
Source organism: Chitinophaga pinensis (assembly GCF_007896845.1). GTDB lineage: Bacteria > Bacteroidota > Bacteroidia > Chitinophagales > Chitinophagaceae > Chitinophaga > Chitinophaga pinensis_C. The sequence continues at coordinate 36,997 of NZ_VOHS01000034.1, forward strand.
GATAGATAAAAAGCGGGTGGATATATTGCCTTCGCAGTTTGTCATTATTCCGGCCAATACGCCGCATAAATATATGTCGGAGGAGCAGGAACCATGGACAATATACTGGATCCATTTCAAGGGAGAGATCGCTGCATATATTGTCGGACTGATCCTTCAAAGGGCCAAAAACTTCAGACTGCATCTTACCTATAATGAGAACAGGATCCGTCTTTTTGAAGACATCTGTATCAATCTGCAGAAGGGCTATGGAGATGATAACCTGCGTTATGTAAACATGATTTTCAATCATTTCCTCTCTTCGCTATTGTATGAGGAGCAATTCAATCATGCCGGTCAGGAGGAGCGGCAGGATATTATCGGTCAGACCATCACCATGATGCAGGAGAAGCTGGATAAGTTAATCACGCTACAGGAGTTTTCAGCGTATGCGGGTTTATCGGTGTCACATTTTTCCGCTGTTTTCAGAGAGAAAACCGGTTACTCACCCATAGAATATTTCAATCATCTGAAAATACAGAAGGCCTGCCAGTACCTGTTGTTTTCGGTGGCAACCGTGAAGGAGATTGCAGCGAAACTAGGCGTGGAGGATCAATATTATTTTTCCCGGATGTTTTCCAAGCTGATGGGCATGTCGCCTTCGGAATACCGGAACAGGAACAAAACGGCTGAACATTAAAAGGCCCTGTATGACAATTGCCGGCGCAATATGTCATACAGGGCTATCAGAAAGTGGGGCGTTCCCCGGTAAATACAAAACTACTCTACTACAAATCCGTACTTCGCCAGATTCTCTTTTGTAGCTGCATAAGTGACGTGCTGGAGGCCGTTAATACCCAGTCCTTCTGCCACAGACACAAACATGGCACGGTCATCAACATATAATACTTCTTCCGGTTTCACAAGGGCGATGTCCAGTGCTATTTTCCAGATGTCTGCATCCGGTTTTCTGAAATGAACAAAGCAGGAGGAAATGAAGAAGTCTACAAATTTGTTGATACCGAACTGACGGATACGGTATTCATTCAATTCCCGGCCTTCATTATTGACAATGGCAATCTTAACACCGTATTTCTCCTTGATCTTACAAACCAGCTCTATCATTTCGGGGATAGGGGTCGTACGGGAGTACATAAACGACTTGAATTCCTCTTCGCTGAAAGTACGCGGTTCGTAGAAAACCGTTCTTTTCAGGTATTCGTCGAGGGTTAGTTTCCCTTCTTCGTAAGTGTCAAAAGTAAGGTGATGGCGTTCTTCCAGTTCGGGAAGATCCAATGAGAACGTGGCTGCTGCTTCTCTTCTGGCGGCCCGGTCCCATCCATTGCTCAGTAGTACGCCGCCTATATCGAGGAACAATGTGGTGATTTTTGAATTCTGCTGCATATGTTAAAGGTAATTGACAAATAAATTAAAGATCGCGCATTCTGTAGTTAAAATTATGGAACCTGTTGTTTTTTTCATGCTCCGCTAGTAAAATCTGTTTTTGCAAACGTAGTATAAGGGGATTCAATTGCTCCTGTATATGAAGGATCATCAATATAGCCATTTTTGGAGTCTTTTACTGCTTTTCTGGATACTCGGTGCTCTGTCCTGCCGTAAGGAAGAAACAGGGCCTCTTACACCCCTTTCTGAGGGAAATCAGTGGATACTGGACAGCATGCGGGTATATTATTACTGGAATGACCAGTTACCGGCACGTCCTGCCCCGGATCCGGATGCCCGTCAGTTTCTGTCAGGCCTGTTGCATCCGGCAGACCGTTTCTCCTATCTGCTGGATCCTGATCATCCTTTAACGGCCTATTCTTCGTTTGCCTATTACGGTCTGGAATATGCCTTTACGCAGGTGAAAGAAGCCGGGGACCGCTGGGTGGGCATTGTCACCCTTGCCGTACCGGGAGGATCTGCTGCTGCACAGGGGCTGAAAAGAGGAGATATGTTTACCGCTGTCAATGGACGGGAGCTGACACCATCTTCTGCCGATGCCTTACACCAGCTATTGAAAGAAGGGAAAGGAGTGACCCTGAAGACTGTTCGTATCGAAAACGGGACTTTACAGGAAGTAGCCGGTATTATGTTGCCGCCTACCCATTTTACGGAGCAGCCGGTGTATCTGGCAAAGGTATTTACAACAGAGGCCTCAAATACCGGATACCTCTTTTATAATTACTTTGATGGTCGTTTTGATCAGCAGTTGCTGGACTCCCTGTATAAACTCAAACAGGCAGGAATACGTAATCTGATACTGGACCTGCGTTATAATCCGGGAGGAGACGTCTCGTCTGCAGCCCTGATAGGAGCTGTAGTGGCACCGGTACAGGCGGACGAACAATTCGTCACTTATAAAGCCAACCGGAACGGTGGTATCATTCAAAATACCTTTCAGGATGCGCTTGATGACGCTCCTTACCAGCGATATACGTTTGATGCATTGTTGCCGTACCGGCTGAACCTTGAGAAACTGATCATCCTGACAACTGCCAGTACGGCTTCAGCGGCGGAATTACTGGTGAATAATCTGTCACCTTATATGACCGTCATTCAGATAGGTGGGAAGACCATGGGAAAAGACATGGCCAGTTTTGCCATCAGCGACCAGCGTCCTGCACCGAAGGTCAATTATACCCTTTATCCGCTGGTATTTAAACTATATAATGCGGCAGGCAAGGGAGATTACAGTGCCGGATTGACGCCCGGAATACTGGCGGATGAGTTTTCCCGGTTGCCATTACGGGCGTTGGGAGATGAAAATGACGTATTGATTGAACAGGCACTGGAAAAAGCAGGAGGAAGAATAGCCGGAAAAGTATTGCCCGGCCGCCCTTCGTTTACTTCTTCGGAAGCGAGAAGCCGGTTTTTTCCTCCAATTATAAAAAAAAGATAGTCCGGACTAGTAAAACTGTTTTTCTCATCCGTAGTTAATATGTATAAACATCATCAATGAACAGCGACCTGTTAAAAAAATATCTGGATGGACAGTGTACACCGGAGGAAGAAAATGAGGTTTTAAAGTACCTGGAACAAGGAAATGAAGCGGAAGTACACAGGCATATCCTCTCACTGGAAGAGACGGTGGATAGCCACGTGCCGGATAGGGTGAGTGAGTCGCTGTTGGAAAATATTCATAGTAGTATCAATGCCCGTAGCAGAAAAGGAATGGTGTCGAAGATCAAACGCTGGCAGGTAGCCGCAGGTATTACGATCCTGATCGCAGTGTCCGGTATTGCTTTCTGGTCCTCCAGACCGAAACTGAAAGAACAGGAACAGGATGCATGGATTTCGCTGCGCAACGACGGACAGGAAGTAAAGAAAGTCAGCATGCCGGACGGTACCAGTATCTGGCTGAATGCACGGGCGGCACTTTCTTATAATGAAAGCGCCTATAATGACAGGGAACGTGAGGTGACGGTAACAGGGGAGGCCTTCTTTGACGTAGCAGGAGATCCGGGCCGGCCTTTCCGGGTAAAGACGGGGAATGTTACAACAGTGGTATTGGGTACCGCATTCAATATCGAACACTACGAAAACGAGCATGATATACGCGTCACACTTGTACAGGGGAAGGTGGAGATATCGGCAGACAAGGAAAAATACATTCTTTCACCCGGTCAGCTGATGAGTTATGATGTTGAGAAGCATTCCATGGAGGTACGTAGTACGGATATCGGTTCAACAAAAGAGTGGCTTAGCGGTCAGATAGTATTTAATGATCTGCCACTGGAAGATGTTTTAAAAAGAGTAGCTACAACCTATAAAGTAGATATTGTTTGCCGGCAACCGGCAATCCTGAATGGAAAGAGGCTCACCGGCACCTATATGCGGAAACCGCCGGCTGAGCTGTTAAGAAAAATTTTATTTGTACACGGCCTGCACCTGGAAGAAAAAGCAGGAAAGTATATCATCAGGCCATAAAAAACACATTCCGGTATTTATAGATAAAAAGGGCACCTCGTGCACCTTAACTGTAGTGTATTGTCCAAAGGGTAAATTAAACGAAACTATGTTCCTTACTTTGAAAGTCGCATCTGAAACAACAAAAAAGAAATTCTTTTTAACTGTCTTATTTATTTCCTTATGCCTGCCATTTACCTATGCCCAGCAGGGAGTCAGTGCATTGAGGGATGCGATCACCTGCAATATGGAACGTGCCACGCTCGACGAAGTATTGCTGGCAATAGGTAAACAAACGAGATATACATTCTCTTACGATAAACATGCTGCTGCCAATACGAGTATCAGGCATGCTGTATTTAATAAACAGCCGCTTGGTAAAGTGCTGACGGATCTGCAACAACAGGCAACGCTGGTATATGATGTAGATGACAGACAGATCTCGGTAAGAATAAGCATGACTCCCCGTCAGGCGGTAGCACAGCCTAAACCGGGATTGATCAGTGGCCGTGTGATAGACGAAAAAGGAGAGATGCTGCCGGGAGCTACTATTCACATCATCGAAGTGAATAAAGGCATGCAGAGTAGTGTGGACGGTACCTATAATATAGAAATACCGGCTGGTACATACACCATGGAAGTTCGTTTCATCTCATATCTGAGCCGTCGCATTACGGGTATCACTGTAAAAGCTGGTGAAAACACGCCGCTGGATATATCTATGAAACCTTCCTCAAAGTCACTGAATGAGGTCGTGATCACGGCAGATTACAGAAAGGCTTCTATTGAAGGTATGTTCGCCCGTCAGAAGAGTAGCGCCGCTACGATTGACGGTATTGTGAGAGAGCAGATCCTGCGGACGCCGGATAATAATGTGGCGCAGGTGCTGAATCGTGTAAGCGGATTGAATGTACAGGATAACCGTTTTGTGATTGTACGCGGACTGAGCGATCGTTATAATAACGTGCAGCTGAATGGCTCGCTGTTACCAAGTACAGAGCCGAATGCCCGCAACTTTGCATTTGATGTGATACCTAGTGCTTTGATTGATAATGTGGTGGTATATAAAACGGCTACACCTGATTTGCCGGGCGAATTCTCCGGTGGGGTAGTGGATATGACGACAAGAGATATTCCGGTGGAGAACTTTGTACGTATTAAGCTGGGCACAGGCTTTAATACGAAAACTACCGGTAAAGATTTTTACGGACCGGAAAGAGGTAAATATGATTATCTGGGTTTTGATGATGGTTCCCGCAAATTGCCTGTTAGTTATAAGGCGGGCGAATATGCAAAGCTGATCACAGAGGGTTATTATGGAGGTAATGACGAAAGCCGTAAAAAGTATGGCGCTATCAGTGCGGAATTCCCGAACAGATTTACCATGTATCGTTTTAGCGGAAGACCTGTACAGGACTATGAACTGAACATCGGCAGGGTAAAACAGTTGAAGGATGGTAAGCGCTTCGGTGGCATCTTTGCTATTACCTACAGAAACCAGCAGACGGCACAGGACTATATCGATCATGCGCCTATTCAGATCCATTATTATGAAGGGAAAGAATATCTCTTCGAAAATAACCTCAGTGGTTTGCTGAATCTGGGTTATTCTTTTGGCAAACACAAATTGGGCATGAAGAGCATCTTCACCCAGAAGTTTACGGAAAGAACAAGATTATACAAAGGACAAAACCTTTATTCAGGTACAGATATCGATGCCTTTTCCAATTTTCCATTATACAATACCATCTTCCAGAGCAAGCTGGAAGGAGAACATACGCCAGGAAAGAAAGGTTTCAAGTTTAATTGGAATGGAGCATTTCCCTTACCAACAGGAAGGAGCCGGATAATAAACGTGTGATGGGGGAAAGGGCACAGGGAGCAGATATCTTCGGATATGTGTATAATGATGCCAACCAGCTACGTACCAGTACTTACTTCTCTGACCTGAAAGAGCGCAGATATACCTGGAGCGCTGAAGGTTCTCAACCCTTTACATTAGGTGGTTTGCAGCAAACAGTGAAAGCGGGTTATCAGGGTACCTACAGGAAGGCTGATTTTGAGGCAGAACAATTTAGCATAAGACCAGATGCAGGGGCTGTTGACCTGCAGGGGAAGCTGGTAGGCCTCCCTTATTACAATGTGTATTCCAGAGAAAATTTCGGATATGATAAGCTGATCTATTTTTCCATGCTGGCTTCTGAGAATCAGGATCGTGGACGTGCGAATGGTTATGATGCATATCAGCGTCTGCATGCAGGTTACCTGATGTTGGATGGCCATCTCGCTAAAAAGTTACGTTTCGCTGGTGGTCTGCGTGTAGAAAAGAATTACATGAGTTCTCTGACACTGGATACCCGTGCGAAGCGAGATGGTACGATCAGTCTGACAGATACTGTAGTGACAATAGACAAAACTGATTGGTTACCGTCTGTCAACCTGATTTATGAGATCACCCCGAAATTCAATGTAAGGGCTTCTTATTATCATTCAGTAGCAAGACCTGACCTGAGAGAATTATCATTCTTTGAATACTATAAGCCGGAAGAAGACACGTGGATCAGTGGTGATGATCTGCATCCGACGGCTATCAGAAATGTGGACCTGCGCGTAGAGTTCTATCCATCTCCACAGGAACTGATCTCGTTCTCCGCATTCTATAAAAAATTCAAGGATCCGATAGAGTTACAGCTGGAAGCAGCTATGATACCGTCCCACGTACTGGCTATGCAGTATGTAAATATGAAGTCAGCAACCGATCTGGGTTTCGAACTGAATTTCCGCAAGTCGGCAGGCTTCATTAATGAGACATCTGAGTTCCTGAAAAACCTGTATGTGTCCGGTAACTTCTCATATCTGAATGCAAAGGTGGAGTATGATGCGGAAGTGAGGATACGTGTTGACGACAACAAAGAGATTATACAACCCGCCAAGCGTAATCGTCCGTTGTTTGGTCAGGCGCCTTACATCATCAATGGTGGTTTGATCTATACCGGCAGTCATCTTGGATTTAATCTGGTATACAACAGGGTAGGGGAGCGTATCATCTATGGTTCAGAACTGGACGAGTATAATGAATATGAGAAGGCGAGAGATGTAGTGGATCTGCAGCTGAGCTACCGGTTTATGAAGAACAACAAAGCGGAGATCAAGCTGAATGCGGCAGACATGCTGAATCAGCCGGTAATAAGATACTACAATAACCACAAGAATATATGGAGGCCCGACGCTTCAGGAGTTCCCGGTCAGTTTGACCAGTATGGAAACCTGATCATTCCGGAAGACCCCAGCGGCAAAAGATATGACAGCCGCTATGATGAACTGAGACGTAAGTTCTGGTACGGAAGGAACTTTACGGTAAGCGCCAGTTATACTTTCTGAGTTTAATTATTGAAAACCTGTTTAGCTCGATATAGATTGTTTATTAACCATTATTTAAAAGGAACCTCATGTTAAAACGCGTATTTATTGCAGCTATCGCTGCTTCGGCTATCTTTACTTCCTGCAAAAAGGAAGGTGCAATTGACCAGAAAGAAGGTCAGTTTGATCGTTCAGTAAACGCAGGTGTAGGCGCTGATACCCGTGTATGGCCTACTACCTTCCCTCCGGCCACTATTCCTTCTACCATTGCCAGCGGTACATTCACGCTGACCAATGACAGAGTATGGATCCTTGACGGTCCTACCTATGTACAGAGTGGCGCCACATTGCTGATACAGCCAAACACCCTCATCAAGGGAAAATCTAATTCTACACGCGGTACTTCCTACCTGATCGTTACCAAAGGTGGTAAACTGATCGCGGATGGTGACGCAACAACATCTATTGTTTTCACATCTGACAAACCAGCTGGTCAACGTAAACCAGGCGACTGGGGCGGTATCATTATCCTGGGTGATGCTCCAACCAACGCTAACGGTTCTCAGATCGAAGGTATCCTGGCAGCTGAAATTCCTGCTGGTTATTCTATCACTTACGGTGGTGCTAATTCATCTCACAATGGTGGTACACTGAAATGCGTACGTATCGAGTATGCAGGCCGTGACCTGGGTAACGGTAACGAAATCAACGGTCTGACTTTAGGCGGTGTTGGTAGCGGTACTGTACTGGACAGCATTCAGGTATCTTTTGGCGCTGATGATGCTTTCGAATTTTTCGGAGGTACAGTTAACGCTAAACACCTGGTGGCATTCGCTAACAACGATGATGAATTCGATTTTGACCTGGGTTATGTAGGTAACATCCAGTACGCAGTGTCTCTGAGACACCCTGGTGTTCCTTTAACTGCAGATCCTAATGGTATCGAGTCTGACAACAACGCAGGCGGTACAGGTGCAACTCCTATCACCCGTCCTACACTGTCTAACTTCACCATCCTGGGTGCCAACACAAAAAGAGACAGCCTGCTCTACGGTGCACGCTGGAGAAGAAACTCTTCATTCAACCTGACTAACTCAGTAATCGCTGGTTACGATGAAGCAGGTGTGATCTTTGATGGCGCTGGTGCTGTTACCCACATCTCAACTGCAGGTGATGGCATATTCAGCAACAGCCTTGTACACAGCTTTATCGCTGGTGTATCTCCAACCCCGACTGGTGCATGGGTAGGATGGACTGGTAACACAACCAGCATCGCAGCTACAGCTAACAGCTTCATCAGTCTGGTACTGCCATTTAACTTAACTGCGCCTGATTTCCGTTACACAGCTGGTTCTGCCAGTGCTGGTAAAGGTGCATTCGGTGCAGCAGGTACTGCACGTTGGGATGACAACTGGGCTTCTTACCATCCTAACGCATCTACTTATTAATTATTTGATGTAAACGTATTGACTATACAGGTTACAGGTGCTGCTACGGCAGCACCTGTTTTTAAAATTAAATGAACGAATAAATGAAAAAGATCTTCTTCCTTTTATTGGCAATTGCTTTCTTTTCTGCCTGTCAGAAACGTGGCGATCTTCCTGAACTGCCGTCTTATGCTACTTTCAGACTTACTTCTTCCAGCGTGGAACATTTCTACGAAATCACAGTTGGAGATAGTGTGCTGGAAGATAGTCTCAGTTCGGCCAGCGCATTGTCCCGATATGTAGTGACCGGAAAGCAGGCATTGAAAATAAAGGAAGCAGGAAAGAAAGATTATGTGATCGACACGCTTATCAATATTGATCGTCCCGGTGTTGAATTTACTTTAATTGACCTGGGTGGAGATTCCAAACCATTGATACTTTCCGGATCTGATCTTGAAACAACGGCCCCTGCTGAAGGTACACGGAAATATGCACTGTTGAATATTGATACAACCGGCGCCATGAAAGGACGTGTCATTGACATCCGCTTTTATGATATCGATCTTAATGACGGGTCTTTTAAACAGTTAGGCGAATTGAAAGGTGTTCAGTATCTGAATCCTTCTGATTACATCGAGTTGAAAGTGCCGGATGCAGGCATCTTTTTCCTCGAAGTTGCTGATCATAGCACCGGAGAGATCATACTTCCGGTGGATAGCTACGCGGGAAACATGATATTCCCGTTTGACGAGAACAATGTCTATCTGATGAAGATTTATAATGCCGGTGGCGAATCGCAGACTTTCATCAGTGCTGAACCACTGATCGGTCTGAAGCGATAGCAAACGCAACCTATCCCTGCTTTATGATAAAGAGCATAACAATGCCGCTGGTACTGAGAGCGGCATTGTTTTTTATATTTAAAAACGATTGTAAGCCTTCATCTTCTGTTAACTATAACGAATAAAAAATGCCGCTATTCCTGGTAGCGGCATTTCTTTGCGTATTTATCACAGCATTTGGCTATAAGCTGTTACGCAAATTTAATATTTTTTAGCAGAAAAATAATAGGACTACAGGTAATAAACTACCTGCAATGGAATAAGAAAAATAATAATATAGGGATCTTCCTCTGGTTAGCTGTTCACAATGGTGCGAATGGTCTTCATGGCTTCCTGTAAATGACAGTCAATTGTATTGGGGGACAGTGACAACAGGTCGGCAATATTCCTTCTGCTCATGCCTTCTTCCAAGGCCAGTTTATATACTTCTCTTCTTCTTGCCGGCATATGTTTTACCGCAGTATTGACGGTAGCCAGACATTCTTTCAGCATATAATGGTCTTCAGAACTGGCACTGCTTTCTCCCGTTGCCCCGATGTGCTGCAACAAGGTCTTTCTGGCTTTTATTTTACGTAACTCGTCAATAAAGATGTTACGCGAATAGGTGAAAAGTAATGGGTATACGTCTGTTTTGTCGGCAATCTGCTCCCAGTTTTCCCAGAGCTTCAGGTAACATTGCTGGAGAATATCTTTTACAAGTGTCTCATCTTTGGTCAACTTTAAAAATGTATTGTATAGTCTTCCATGAGTGGCATGGTAAATAGCGTTGAACTCTTTTCTCTTGGCGGGGCTCAAGGACAAAATCATACTATTACATTGAGTGTTAAAGATAACCTTCGTAGATTAACTGAATGTTAACACTTACATTCTCAATAGCTACTTTTCAACATTAGATAAATACGTGTGAAGTGCGGTCATTTTTCATGATGAAAACAATTTTATTTAAAAGTGTGCAGTTTTAAAATACCTGCTGTTAATTTACCCGTCATTCCGCCGCAGTTACTTGTTTGTTTGATTTTATTATATTAAATTTAGTTTCAGTTGATATCCTCAGTTTAAAGCAATGAAATAACTTAAGAGATTTGTAACCCGGTGATTGATAACCCATAAAATTGCTTAAATGGAAACCCCGGATATCAGCAGCCAGACACAAAATTTTATGTGCCCTATTTAAAAGCTCAAATTTCCCACTATGCCTGCTATTGTTTTCCTGTTTGCCGGACAGGGTTGCCAGTATTACAACATGGGCGCTGAACTGTTCAATACCAATGTGCATTTCCGCAACACCCTGTTAACCCTTGATAAAGAAGTGCGTAAAATGATGGGCGCTTCTGTTGTCGAATATATTTATGACAAATACCATCATCGTGAAGACACCTTTGATGATATCAGATTCACTAACCCCGCTATTTTCATGGTGCAGTATGCCATGGCCAGATACCTGCAGGAAGAGATGCATATGCGGCCGGACTGCGTATTAGGTAGCAATCTCGGAGAAACAGTTGCTGCCGCAGTAAGTGGTGCTGTGCGTCCTGTAGATATGCTTTATGCACTGATCGAACAGGCGCGTATTATTGAACAACAATGTTGTAAAGGTGGGATGATCACCATTCTTGGCGATCCTGCAATGTATGATAGCATTCCTCTGTTGCGGGATAATGCAGCGATCATTGCTGTTAACTATGAAGGGCATTTCACCTTGTCAGCGAGTCAGGGGGCACTTATTGCCATACAGGCATATCTGGATGGTAAAGGATTGCCCTATAGTGTACTTCCCGTAAAGTATCCTTTTCATAACCTTTTATTGGACAGTGCCCGGGATCAGTTTCTGAATACTTTACGTCATGTTGGTTTTGCACAGCCCCTTATTACTTTCTTTTCGGGTGTGCAGGCCAGACAAATCTCCAAAGTAGATGCCACTTATTTCTGGGATGCGGTGCGGGAACCGATCCGTTTTACAGCAGCCGTGAATCAGCTGGAAGAAAGCGGCCCTTGTTTTTATGTGGATTGTAGCCCTTCGGGCAGTTGTAATCATCTGCTTACCAAAATACTCTCACCTTCGTCTTCGTCAACGAGACATATGATCATGAATCCCTTCGGACAGGAATTGAAAAACCTTAAACTGCTGGTGCAGCAAAGACAGGCACTTTCTCTGTATAGCTAGACATGATGATGGGTAAGGTTCATAAAATGAAAGGCCGAAGTACAAAGTACTCCGGCCGATTAGCTAACACTTAAGAACAGCAAACGCTACGTATTATAATCTGAAATTTACAGCCATGATCAGGCGATTTTCTGTTTTCACAAGGTCAGGTAACCATGTCGGATCTACCGGATCTGAAGTGAAACCAGTCTGTGAGGTGGTACCACCGTGACCTGCGAAGTAAGGCACGTTGGCATTTCTGTGGGCAAATTCGAAACGGAATGTTACGAAATCGTTCGGCATGATGTCGAAGGTGGCACTCAGTTGTGTCATTTTGAGATCCTTACCGGAAGCAATTGCCTGATCATAAGCATTAGGTGTTGCACTTGGTGCAGCAGGAACGAATGCCAGATAACCGCCGGGGTTGGTCACAAAGTCACCTCTCATCGTCAACGCTAATTTGTTTTTGTTGAACCATATGCGGTTGGTCAGAGAACTACCGGTCATATAGTTGTCTTTTGCCTTTACACCATCACCAGACTGGAAGCCATAGTGGGTGTTCAGACTAAATGCAGCCTGCGATATTCCTTTCGAACCGGGGTTTTTAAAGTAACGAGCCACGATACTGTTGTCGTGATGGAAGCGACGTACTTTAGACAATGATGTCGAACCAGCTACATGGGTATCGTTACCATAGTAGAAGTTGGCAACCAGCTGTACGTTTTCGGAAGGACGGTAATAGTTAGAGTTACCGAATCCGATGTTTTTACTCCAGCTGTTATAGGTTTGCCAGCCATTCAGCAACCACAGTTCAACTTTATATTTTTTGGTAGGATAAAATTGTACCCTTGCTCCCTGAAAATAGAAGGGTGTGAAATCGCAGACCATACTACGCTGATAGCTCCAGTTTTCCTGCAGCACATAGCTTTCCAGTCCGATATAACTCATAAAGATACCTGCCTCGATATTCAGTCCGTACTTGTAGTTGAAATGGTAACCGGCTGCGGCTTCGCGGATAAATTTCAGGTTACCTGTACCGGTATTACGACCCCTTGTCACGGAGCCATCGGCCTCCTGTACAATGTGTGTCATACCGCCGGTCTGTAACCAGAGACGGCCAATCACATTTTTATAATTACTTTCTATACCAATGCTCGCCTGATTAATGGAAAATTCATTGGCACGGCCGGTGGCGGCAGAAATAGTTTGTGTGTTGTCCTTTGGGCGTGCAAAGTTGTAGTTAAAATACGCGTCTGTCAGTACTGTTCCGGTGAGAATAACTTCTCCGTCTTTATCTTTCAGTTGTAACGGAGAAGATGACTGCCTGTTTTGTCCGTTGACCCAGGTCAGATTCATGCCCTCAAAAGGAACTTTCGAAGCGGGTTGAACGGTGTCCTGAGCCATTGCCATTGCTGACGCACAAATGAAGGCAGTCGTAAATACATGCTTTTTCATACAAAAGGTTATGATGTTTTGTTCGGACCTCTGTAGCCAAACGAAATGCCTGAGCTGTCCCTTTCTTCTTAAAGCATTGGTTATTATTGTTTTGTATTTATTTTACATGCTATGCCAATCCTCAAAACCGTCTCGTTTTGAGAAGGCTTTTATTGATTTTGATAGGGTAAAGGCGACTATCCCCGTTTTCGGGGATTGGCAGTATGAATGAAATCAACGGATCAGTACTTATATTTGCGGCCACATAAAAACGGTAGTAAGTCATGGAGTATTCAAAAAACTATAAGGTAAAAGAGGAACATATTGACGTGCAGGGTATCATGGATGGTTTATACTATCCTTTTTACATGGAGTGGTGCCGTCACGACTATATTAAAGAAGTACTGGGTTTTGATTTTGCTGAAGAAGCGGCGAAAGGTGTGCACATGGTATTGTCTCAGTATACCCTGAAGTTTTTACGTTCCCTGAAAAAGGATGACGAATTCACTGTCACCTGCGAACTGCATGCAGATGCCGGTGGTCAGCCAAGACTGCATTTCAAACAGTCCATTATCATGAATGGTAAAGTGATGACAAGCGCCGTATTCACAGGTACCTGTGTGGCCGCTACCGGTGGCAGACCCTATCTGCCGGCTGAAATGGCGGAGAAAGTGAAAGATGCACCTAAACTGGACATCGCAACACTGAAATAGAAGGTTTTGCTACAATTATATTCCCGGATGGCGAAAGCGGTCCGGGATTTTTATAGCGCCATCTTTCTTCAGGAGAGGTGGCTTCTTTATTTTCATTCTGCAGTAAACAGGGGCAATGTAAATCCAAACGTACTGCCTTCTCCCAGTGTGCTGTCCACCCAGATATTTCCTCCCTGTGCTTCGATAAATTCACGGGAGATAGATAGCCCTAATCCGGTTCCTACTTTCTCCGGTGTGCCGGGTACTTTGAAATATCTGTCGAAGATCCTTGACAGGTATTTTTCTTCAATACCCCGGCCATGATCTGCCACGGAAAATTCAACGCTGTTATTCCGGATAGTGGTTGTCAGTTCTATTTCACCATCCTCAGGTGAATATTTGACAGCATTGGTAAGGAAATTAGTCAGTACCCACGCTGTTTTCTCCGGATCGGTCATGATCTTGTATGCGTGGGTGTTATTATGGATGCGTAAGGCGATATTCTTTTGTTGCGCCAGTGCACTGACCGTATTGGTGGCATTGTCGATAATGATATCAGGGGATACGGGTTCAATTTTTAATTGTATATGTCCTGTTTCCACCTGACTGATATTCAGTAACTCACTGGTGATCTTCAGCAGGCGGTTGGCATCATCAGTAATACTTTTTACCAGTTCTTCCTGCTCTCTGTTCACGGCTCCCACGCGGGTATCGGTTAGCAGCTGGGCGCTCATTTTGATGGAAGCGATCGGTGTTTTCAGTTCATGTGAAATAGTGGCAATGAAATTGGTTTTCGCTTCATTGAGTTCGTGGAATGGGGTGATATTCCGCAATACGATCACCTGACCGATCACTTTTTCATTATTGGTAACATTCAGTATATCGAGGTGAAAATAGCTTTCTTTCTGATCAGCAAAGATCTTTAGTTCTTTCGCCGGACTATCCGTTTTCAGGAGACTACGCATCAGGTCATTGTTGACCGCGATATCAGGTGCATATTGCCCCATGATCTCAACTTCGCGAAGCCCGAGTAGTTTCTCCGCAACCTTGTTCAGAAAAAGCAGATTCCTGTTTTCATCCAGTCCGATGATGCCATCATTCATCTGATTAATGATAGTATCAATACGGCTTTTCTCAAATTTTATCTTCGCCAGATTACTATGTTCGTATTCATCCAGTTTTTCGGCCATGCTGTTAAATGCCTGTGCCAGTTCTCCGAATTCATCGTGCTGGGAGATACGGATCCTTTTAGAATAGTCTTTGTTTACAATCGCCTTTATACCGTCAGCAAGCGCCTTTACCGGCTCGCTGATGATACCGGGGAAGTTCACAGCCAGCGTAAAAGCAATCAGCGCCAGAAAGCCAAAGATGATCATGGTGAAATTGCTGAAACGTCTGGCATTACTTTCGGCAAGGGTGTTTTTACGAAAGATGGCTTGCTGATTGGCGGTATTGATCTGGTATATTTTCCGGCGGATAATACTTTGTAAAGAGTCGTTATCAGGATCGTGTTTCAGTTGTTCGAAGATATTTCTGACAGCTGCAGTGGCCGCGGCTTCTCCCTGTTCGGTGATATTGGCTTCCTGTTTAACAAGATTGTCGTTAAACTCACGCAGTACCGCTGAATCAAAAGGCACACGATCCATCAGTGACAGCATGTTGTTACTGTAAACGAGCGTTTCGTAGTTGTCTTCTAATATAAGGCGCGCGTCTTTTTTCAGCTGGTGTATGGAGTAGATACCCAGTATGCCGGAGATAAGAATTGCTATAAATAAGAATCCGATGCCTATACTTAATTTCGTCTTGAGGCGCATGTCAGGAAAGAATTATAATGTCAATATCCGATTCTGACAGCTTACCTAACAGCTGGGAGAAAACGGCTGTATTCAGCAGCATACCCATTACATTCAAATGAGGTTTGCCGAGGCAGATCGTAGTGACCTTTTTCTCATCGGCGGTCTGCATAATACTTTTAGCAATATTACTGTTTTTTACTTTTATGACTTCTCCACCCAGTTCCATCGCGAGTTTGAAGTTATTGATCAGGTGTCTTTGTGCTGCAAGACCGATCTTGTCGCCGTCTTCTTTGGGTGTCTGGACGTAGAGTACGTACCATTTGGACTGATAGTAGGCAGCCAGTCTGGCGGTTTTACGGATCACCTTTTTAGCTATTACATGATTGCTGCTGACGCAGGCGAGAAAACGTTCATTGCGGGGATGTGCGGTCCGGGGGAGGGAGGATTCAATTTTACGTTCTACCTGTGTGGCTACTTCTTTCAGGGCCAGTTCTCTGAGTTGTAATATCCTTTCCGGCTGAAAGAAGTTTTTCATGGCTACGGCGATCTTGTCCGCGGTATAGATCTTACCTTCTTTGAGCCGGGTAACCAGTTCATCTGCCGTCAGATCGATATTCACGACTTCATCTGCCTGTTGCAGCACGAGATCGGGAATACGTTCAGCCACATCGACACCGGTGATGTGCTTTACCTCCTCTTGTAGCCCTTCAATATGCTGTATATTGACGGCGCTGATCACGTTGATGCCGGCTTCCAGTATTTCCATCACATCCTGCCAGCGTTTTTCGTTTTTGCTACCTTCGATATTGGTATGGGCAAGTTCGTCTATAACAACCACTTCCGGGTGGAGATTGAGGACGGCCTGCATATCCAGTTCTTCCAGTGCCTTGCCTTTGTAGAAAAGTTCCCTGCGGGGAATGAGGGGTAATCCGTCCAGCAGGGCGTGTGTTTCAGTACGGTTGTGCGTTTCGATATAGGCGATTTTGATATCGACGCCATTGCGTAACAATGTTCTGGCCTCCTGCAACATGCGGTAGGTCTTGCCTACACCGGCGCTCATCCCGATGTATATTTTAAACTTCCCTCTTCTGGATTGACGGATCAGGTCGAGGAAGTGTTGGGCGTTATTGTCTTTGTCGCTCATTGGCTGTATTATTCAAAAACTCACTTTCCGTCCGGGCCCGGGCGTGTCTTCTCATCATGAGAAAAGTGTCCCGATACCTGGTACGGAAGAGGTGAGATCAATCATGTAAGAAGTTTAGTAAGCACCTGCTGCTAACAGCAGACCTTCTTTTTCTTCTTCTTTTTGTACGGCAGGAGGCGTATAAAGCATTGCCGTACAGAGGCAGTTCTGGCACCCTTTCTTTGCAGGATATTAAAGTTAACACAACTCTTGCATCCTTTCCAGAATTCCGGGTCCCGGGTTATTTCATTAAAGGTGACTGGTAAAAAACCTAATTTGCTGTTCATGCGCATGATGGCCAGTCCACTTGTAATGCTGAATAATTTAGCCTCCGGATATTTTTCACGTGACAACTGAAATATCCTCCTTTTGATACGGGAGGCGATTCCCTGTCCGCGGAATGTCGGATTAACGATCATACCTGAGTTGGATACAAATGCGCCGTTGCTCCAGCTCTCTATATAAGAGAATCCTACCCAGATCTTATTTACTGTCAGTGCGATAACGGCTTTTCCCTCCCTTATCTTTTTCATAATAGCGGATACGGAACGTTTGCTGATGCCGGTACCTCTTACTTTGGCGGATGCTTCCATTTCTGCCGTGATCATAGCGGCGTATTTACAGTCGGAGAGCACCGCCTTTCTGACTATTACTCTATCGTTGTCCATTTCGGGTTGGTTTATTTTAATGTATCGAGTGCGATATTAAGTTTGAGTACGTTTACTTTTGCTGGTCCTGCTATGCCCAGCCATGGGCCGCGGATATGGTCAGATACAAGGGTAATGACCTTGTTTTCTGAGAGGTGACGTGCTGCTGCGACACGTTTTACCTGAATCATTGCAGCGGCAGGAGAGATGTCCGGATCAAGGCCACTACCTGAAGCTGTTACCAGTTCGGCAGGGATGTCTTCTTTGTTGATACCCGGATTGTGTATCAGGAAGGTATCGATACGGTCCTGCACCAGTTGCTGGTAGTCCGGATTAGAGGCCGCTTTGTTAGAGCCTGCAGATCCGGCAGCGTTATAATCAACGGCAGAAGGGCGACCGTTAAAGTATTTGTCATCAGTGAATTTTTGTCCGATGTTTTCATAGCCAACCACTTTTCCATTTACAGAGATTGTTTTTCCCTTTCCCTGTCCCGGTGCTGCTTTGGATATGGCTGCGATCAGTGACGGATACAGTACGGCGAGTACAAGTATCATAAAAATGGAAAGTTTTACAGAAGGCCAGATATACTTTTTCATGGTAATTATTTTGAACTTATTTTACATAAAAAGAGACAGGAACAGATCGATGATCTTGATACCGATAAATGGTATAAGCACACCGCCAAAACCATAGATCAGCAGGTTCCTGCGTAACAGGGCGCTCGCACCGATAGGTTTGTAAGCGACGCCTTTCAGTGCCAGTGGGATCAATGCAGGAATAATGATTGCATTAAAGATCACAGCGGAAAGAATAGCACTTTCCGGAGAAGCAAGGTGCATGATGTTCAGACCCTGCAGAGCCGGAATAGCGGTTACGAAGAGCGCTGGTACGATGGCGAAGTATTTTGCCACGTCGTTTGCGATAGAAAAGGTGGTGAGTGTACCACGGGTCATCAGCAACTGTTTACCGATTTCCACGATCTCAATCAGTTTGGTAGGGTCATTGTCAAGGTCCACCATGTTACCGGCTTCTTTTGCTGCCTGCGTACCACTGTTCATCGCAACACCTACGTCTGCCTGTGCCAGTGCTGGTGCGTCATTGGTACCATCACCCATCATGGCGACCAGTTTACCGCCTTCCTGTTCTTTGCGGATATAGATCATTTTATCCTCCGGTTTTGCTTCCGCGATGAAGTCATCTACACCTGCCTTTTCAGCAATATATTTTGCAGTCAGTGGGTTATCACCTGTTACCATCACTGTTTTTACACCCATACGGCGCAGGCGCTCGAAGCGTTCGCGGATACCGGGTTTGATGATGTCCTGTAGTTCGATCACACCGATTACTTCTTCGTTACGACTCACTACCAGCGGGGTACCACCATTAGAAGAAATTTCTTTTACTTTCTCTTCCATTTCCTGTGGGAATGTGTGGCCTGCTTTGCTGACGATGTTACGGATGGCATCAAAAGCGCCTTTACGGATACGGATACCATCGAGGTTGATACCACTACTGCGGGTTTCTGCGGTAAACTCGATGAAGGTCGCATTTTCGCTTTGCAGCTGATTGGCCTTAATACCTTTTTCAGCGGCCAGTTCGATGATGGATTTGCCCTCGGGTGTTTCATCTGCCAGAGAAGCTAATGCACAGGCTTCAAAGAATTCTTTTTTGCCGATTGCATAAGCCGGCCAGAAGTGAGTCGCCTTACGGTTACCGATAGTGATGGTACCTGTTTTGTCAAGCAGCAGGGTGTCGATATCACCGGCTGTTTCTACAGCTTTACCACTTTTGGTGATCACGTTGGCTCTCAGTGCGCGGTCCATTCCGGCGATACCGATCGCACTGAGCAGACCACCGATAGTTGTAGGTATTAAGCACACGAATAATGACACAAATGCAGCAATGGTGATCGGTGTGTTGGCATAGTCACCAAAGGGCTTTAAGGTTACGCAAACGATGGTGAAGACCAGTGTGAAACTTGCCAGTAAGATAGTCAAAGCAATTTCGTTGGGCGTTTTCTGGCGACTGGCACCTTCTACCAGTGCGATCATTTTATCCAGAAAGCTTTCGCCGGGATCGGTTGTTACACGTACTTTGATCTTGTCGCTCAGTACTTTTGTACCGCCGGTGACAGATGATTTATCTCCACCAGATTCCCGGATCACCGGGGCAGATTCACCGGTAATAGCAGATTCATCGATCGTAGCCAGCCCCTGTATAATCTCTCCATCCATCGGGATCATATCACCTGCTTCGCAGATAAAGAAGTCCCCTTTGCGGAGTTGTGAAGAGGGAACAATTTTGATTTCATTGGTATATACCTCACCGATGGCCAATACTTTTTTAGCCGGTGTTTCTTCTCTTGTTTTACGCAGACTTTCTGCCTGTGCCTTACCTCTCGCTTCCGCGATGGCTTCTGCAAAGTTGGCAAAGAGAAGGGTCAGCAGCAGGATGATAAATACTGCCAGATTGTATCCGAAAGAACCTTGCTTAGTATCGCCGGTAAAAGCAGTATATAGCGTAACGGCCAACATGATAGCGGTGCCTATCTCTACGGTGAACATCACCGGATTGCGAAACATGCTCTTCGGAGACAATTTCACGAATGCCTGTTTCAGGGCGCCGCTTACCAGAGCGGGTTCGAGTAGTTTAGTTTGATGATTATTTTCAGACATGATAATTCAAAGTTTTACGAAACAAGGTTTTCACAGGATAGGCACTTTCAATCTCAATAGTGCTATAGGATAATAACTGAGGGCGTCAATATGACTGGAAATATTCTGCGATAGGACCGAGCGTCAGTGCAGGGAAGAAAGCCAGTGCCGCAACGATCATGATGACTGCGTAAGTCATGATACCGAATGTGGTGGTGTCTGTCTGCAAAGTCCCCGCGGACTCAGGGATATATTTCTTTTTGGCCAGTATACCGGCGATGGCTACTGGTCCGATAATAGGGATAAAACGACCGAGTATCATTACTATACCCGTTGTAATATTCCAGAAGATATTGTTGTCTGCTAAACCTTCAAAGCCGGAGCCGTTATTGGCAGAGGAAGAAGTATATTCATACAGCATCTCGGAGAATCCATGATTAGATGGATTGTTGAACCAGTTGGCCGGTTGAACGGACCATGCGAGCTGTGGATGGTGTGTTGCGAAGTAGGCAGATAATGCGGTACCTACCAGTATCAGGAATGGATGGAACAAAGCGATGATAGCAGCAATTTTCATTTCTCTTGCTTCGACTTTTCGTCCCATGAATTCAGGTGTACGTCCTACCATCAGTCCGGAGATGAATACCGCAATGATCAGGAAGATAAAGTAGTTGAGCAAACCCACGCCTTTACCACCATAGAAACAGTTAGTCATCATACCGAGCATCTGCATAGCGCCTGAAAGTGGCATGGAACTGTCATGCATAGAGTTCACCGAACCGGTAGAGATGATGGTCGTCATCACCTGCCAGTAGGCAGATGCCGGAACGCCCAGACGTACTTCTTTCCCTTCCATTGCTGTGACGTCTTTCAGGCCGAGATGATGCAGTAAAGGATTACCGCTCATTTCAGAGATCATATTGGGTATCATGAGAGTCAGCATACCTGCTGTCATGACGCCGAAGATGACATATCCCAGTTTTTTTCTGCGGATGAAGAATCCGAAGGCAAAGATCAGCGCCATTGGCAGCATCACCTGTGCGACGATCTCTACGACGTTGGTGAAATAGTTCGGGTTTTCCAGCGGGTGTGCGGAGTTGGCGCCGAACCATCCGCCACCGTTTGTACCAAGGTGTTTGATAGCGATCATACCTGCAGCAGGGCCTCTTGATACCTGTACAGAATCGCCCTGAAGCGTAATAATACTGTCTTTGCCGTCAAAGCTGGCAGGTGTACCATTAAATGCCAGTATGATGGCCATAATGATACTGAGCGGTAAGAGTATACGGGTGATTGTTTTGGTGAAGAATACGAAGAAGTTACCCAGTTTCTCGGTGGTCTTTTCAGCAAAAGCTCTGAACAGTACCGCTACAGCGGCAACACCTGTTGCTGCGGATACGAATTGCAGGAAGGTGATGACGATCAGCTGGGAAAGATAGGTAACACCGGTTTCACCGGAATAGTGCTGCAGGTTACAGTTTACAAGGAAACTGATGGCCGTGTTAAAAGCAAGATCCGGCGTCATGTCCGGGTTACCATCCGGATTGAGTGGGAGATGAGACTGAAACAACAGGATAAAGAAGGCGTATATGAGCCATACCAGATTAATGGATAACATGGCTGCCATGTGTTGCTTCCAGTTCATCTCTTTGTGAGGATCTATACCGCAGATGCGATAGATAAAACGCTCTACGGGATTGAGGAAGTCTGTGATAGTGCGTTCACCGTGGAAAACTTTTGCGATATATTTTCCGAGCGGGAATGCAAT
This sequence comes from Chitinophaga pinensis, assembly GCF_007896845.1. Taxonomy (GTDB): domain Bacteria; phylum Bacteroidota; class Bacteroidia; order Chitinophagales; family Chitinophagaceae; genus Chitinophaga; species Chitinophaga pinensis_C. The sequence goes on from NZ_VOHS01000034.1 coordinate 58,831, forward strand.
CACCAGTGTTATGATAAAGGTGAGGATGACACCTGTTATTTCGCTGTTCATTTATTAAGATGGTTTGAGATCAGAATTTTTCAGGTTTCAGGAGAACATACACCAGGTATATAAAAACGAGGATGGATATTATCAGCAATAATGTCATCATAAATATTCATTTATATGTTTTCGAAGAAATCCAGTGATTTATAGAAGAGATAAAAGCAGACCAGCATAATGAGCAGGTAGATTGCGATCAACATAATAACTGTGTTTTTATTGATAGTAATTGATTAAACGCCCGGTTTTAACACCTGCTGGATGTAGAGGGAGAAGAGTACAGCGGGCATTACGCGCTGTATTTCCAGCCATTCCTGACGACTGCAGGACATCCTGAAACTGGAGAAAGAGAAGATGAAAACATTTTCAACTGCCGTCTTTACCAGCTGGTTACCACGGTTGTAGATCTTTTCAGCCAGCAGCATACAAAGCTGTACCTGACGCAGCTGATGTTGTTGTAACATCTTCGCCGTATAGTTAGCCAATACTTTTACAGAGAGATATGCACTTCCAAATACAGGGGCACGTACAATTTCCTTTTGTATTTCTGGTATTTCGTCCGCTATCTGAGCGGCGGCTTCATATTGGTTCATAAAAATTGATTTACGTCCCTGATAAGGCGAATGGCATGCCCGATCCTGAATTTAGCCCTGCGGATTCTTTTATATTGCTTTATATCAATTAGTTGTGAAAGTTGACTGGGGCTTTTTGCCCTTTATGCCATGCTAAAAACCCTCTCATTTTGAGAGAGGGGTTTATCAATTTGGGGGAGACTGATTTTCGTCCCTTCACTTGTCCGGTTGACAGTTCAATTTGCCTGAACTACCCGTTTCCTCTTCTCTTTCTTTCCGTTTTGGCGTCCATTTGTACTGTAATTAATTGTAACACTCACAGTATTAAATAGCAGGAATATGAGACTAGTTAGCGTGTTTTTTATCAGTGCAGGACTTATTGGAATGTTTATCGCAATGGTAGCTTTCTCCAATCTGCGGAATGAGAAGGTAATCAGGCATTTGCAGACGACAACCGACAGTAAGGGATTTGCCGTGGTAGAACTCTTTACTTCGGAAGGATGTTCAAGCTGTCCGCCAGCAGATGAACTGATGGGTAAAATTGAGAAAGGCAATAAAAATGAGCGCATATATATACTGGCGTATCATGTTGACTATTGGGACAGACAAGGCTGGAAGGACAAGTTCAGCGATCATGCCTATTCACAAAGACAGGAAGCGTATGCCAACTGGCTGAGTCTCTCAGGTGTTTATACCCCCCAGCTGGTCGTGAATGGCGCGAATGAATATATAGGTTCTGATGAACATTCTGTAGTAGGAGGTATTGCGGATGCACTTAACCAGCAATCAGCCACTACATTGACATTGCATAGCGTAAAAGAGGACGGTAAACTTATCATCAGTCATGAGGAGACGGCCGTAAAGAAAAACACAAAGCTTGTACTGGCGCTGGTACAGAAAAATGGACAGAGTAATGTAAGAGCAGGCGAAAACGCAGGCAGACAATTATCTCATGTACAGATTGTAAGGGCTTTAAAAGAAGTACCTGCAGGTAATAATAAAGAGGTAACACTTGAGTTGCCAGCGGATTTTGATACAAAAGGCTGGGAGCTGATCGGTTTTCTGCAGAACAGCAGTAATGGACATATTACTGCAGCAACAAAAGTTGATTTTCAGACAAATAACTAATTATCTAAAACAAAGCAACAAGCAAAAATTCTAATATATGGAAACGAACAACACAACCACAGCAAATGTATTCACACCGATAGAAAAAGTATTATATACTGGTAAAACGCATACAACAGGTGGAAGGGATGGTGTATCCCGCAGTGATGACGGCAAACTGGATATTCAGCTGACTTCCCCGGGCTTCCCGGGTTATGGCACGAATCCGGAGCAACTGTTTGCCGCAGGCTGGTCTGCTTGTTTCATTGGTGCTATGCGACTGGCAGCAGGACAGCAACATATGAAGCTGCCGGAAGGTAGTTATGTAGATGCAGAAGTGGATCTGGGTTCAAATACGAATGGCTTCCAGTTGCAGGCCCGTTTGAAAGTACACTTACCGGGTCTGGATACTGAAACTGCGCAGTCACTGGTAGATACAGCGCATAAGACTTGTCCATATTCCAAAATGTCCAGGGGCAATATTGATGTGAACATCAGCCTGGTCTGAATCGTAGGTTAGAATGGCGTACCTGCGACGACTCCTGCCGGAAGGCAGGAGTCTTTTCTTTTATATTATAACGACATTATAGCCAGATTTGTCCACCATTTCTACGATGTTTCTTCGTTCAGAGGCGGCTGGGAATGCCACTGATGGCGGAAAAATAACGGCATAATGAGGGTATAATGGTAGGATATAAAGCGTTTCAGTCAGCCGTTTATGGCTGATGATTAAGCCCGTATTCCTCTATTTTACGATAGAGTGTCGCCAGACCAATATTCAGCAGGCGGGCAGCCTCTGTTTTATTGTTTTTGGTATGATGTAAAACCCTGATAATGTGTAGTTTTTCGACACTGGCTAAGTCGAATGCCGACAATGGTGTACTGGCTTTATCTGCGATCTGCAAATCCAGTGGGAGGTGCTCCACGGCCAGATCATCTCCACCGGCCATAATAACGGCCCTTTCCAGCACGTTTTTGAGTTCGCGGATATTTCCCTTCCATTCATGCAATTGCAGTTTTTCAACGAAGGCTGGTGTGACTTTTTGCTTGCGCTGATTGATTTTGGCGGAGAAGATCCCTACAAAGTATTCAACCAGTTGTGGAATATCCTTTTTACGCTCACGCAGGGGTGGGAGGGTAATGGCAAAAACGTTCAGACGGTAGTACAGATCTTCACGGAAATGCCCCTTTTGGGACTCTTCCTTGAGGTCCCGGTTAGTAGCTGCTATGATCCTGACATTCACCTTGGTGGGCTTCGTATCGCCTACTTTAATAAACTCGCCGGTTTCCAGTACTCTCAGTAATTTGCTCTGAAGATCCAGTGGCATTTCCCCGATCTCGTCCAGAAAGATGGTGCCGGTATTGGCTTCTTCTATCAAGCCTTTTTTATCGCGGTTGGCATTGGTAAAAGCGCCCGCTTTATAGCCAAACAGTTCGCTTTCCAGTAACTCACGACTGAACGCACTGCAATTCAGTGCGACAAACGGCTTGCCGTTACGTTTACTATTATTATGGATCGCCTGTGCAAACACTTCTTTTCCGGTACCGTTTCACCCAGCAATAGTACAGTGGTATCAGCCGGGGCTACTTTACTGGCTTGTTCGATCGCATCCCGGATAGGACGGGAGGTACCGAGGATCGTGTCAAAGCTGTATTTTTTACCTACCTGACTTTCCAGTTTTTCGATACGTTTCTGAAGCTGCACTTTTTCCAAAGCCCTGTTAAGCAAGGGAATAATGCGGTTGTTGTCGTCTCCCTTGGTAAGGTAGTCGAAGGCGCCGTTTTTAATGGCCTGCACGCCATCCGGAATATTGCCGTAGGCGGTAAGCAGGATAATTTCTATGGAAGGATTTTTCTCTTTGATTGTCCTTGCATAGTCTACGCCACTGCCATCAGGCAATTTTACATCACAAAGGACAACATCTATTTCTTCTTTTTCGATTATTTTCTGGGCACTTTTGATATTACCGGCTTCGAGTACGTTAAAACCTTCCAGTGCGATAATCCTTTTCGTCAGGCTGCGCAGTTTCTCTTCATCATCTATTATAAGGACAGTTCCGGGCATAAAATTATTTGGCTGCAAATTACATATTCTTTGGAATCTTGACAGGGGAACTGTTGTCTTCGGTAACGGCGTTGGGAAATGTGACGATTAATACAGATATTGTTTCTTATATCCCTTTCAATATGAGAAATGCCCTGTTAACGATTATATTATTTTTATCGGCCTGCCGTGATATCAGGAAAGAACAGCAGGTCATTCCTGCTCATTCAAAGAAAGTAGTTATAAAATTAATGGATAGTCTGGGCATAGTGACGATGCATGTGCCTGAACGATATGACACGGCGTTTGTGTGGGAGCATGAGACGGATAATGCTCCTTCTGATCGTACAAAATGTCGTTTTCAGCCAAAGGGAAACAGCATTTTTAAGGAGACTGGCTTCTTCTCAATGGGAATGCCATATGATTCGGTAGATCAATTAACGATTGTTTATCCTTCACATATATATGATTTAAGGGATGGGGATACTACAAGGATACGTATTGAAAGTAAACGTTTCAGGGAGCGATTGAATGCGGAGGGTACTCCAATAGGGAATGTGTTGATCGATACTTGTTTCACTATACATGACAGACCCATTGCGATTATGGGAACCCGTCATTATATTCCCCGTACAGGTGTCACTTTTTTGGAGCTTGCTGCTGTAACGCTCGTCAGAGGTCAGGGTATCGCGTTTCAGTTCAACATGACTGTGCCCCCAAAAGATTCGACCGTCAAAAAATTCGTTCCTGACGCAATCGATATTGTTAAAACCATCAGATTTTCGAGACCTGTTTAAGACCTGAAAGTCAACCGGGTTGCTCACGGCCATTGGCCTACGATTCCACCAATCTCTGCCACAAAAGGATTAAAATTTACTATCATGGTCATTTTTTCTCATGATAGTAAATTATCTTATTTGAGAATAAAAGATAAATTATTCACTTTGGATTTTTTGATTCTTTTAACATATATTTGAATTGCTTATAGAGAAAGATGTCCCATGTTGTGATAAAGTTGTATGTAGACCCTCCGGAAATCTTCTTTATTCTCATAACCGCTCCCATTCATAACTTTAGCCTTCCCACGAGTTTTATTTTACCAGGTATATCCTGTTGAAATCCTTATTTTATTCTCATAACCCGTCCTACTTCAGAGTACAACCTATATGAATTGTGCATTGCGAGAAATCGTGCTGTGTTGTCATGCTATGTTGCAAACAATCAAACGTCATAATATAATCCTATATCCATCTGCATGGTAGAATTTTACTGTCGCGGCCTTCTACGAAGGCTGAAAATTTGGTGTCTGCTAATCACAGCAATGATTTTCACGCGCACTGTCGCGAGAGCAGAAGGTAGTAAAGAGTTGAATCAGAGTGGTGGTTATCGTGCTTATCTCAATTCTGCATCCGCTGTAAGCGTGAACAATCTTTTCCCCACAACGGGAACGATGAAGGTATATGTGAACGTAGGAGAACGTATTTACGTCGGATCCAGTGCACAAGGTATTGGTAGCGGCACAATTAATTTGCGGGCTCCTAACGGTGTAACGTATACGACAGGTACGAGCACCACGACGGGACGTATTAATAACCGCACGCAGGAAGTAAACGGACCTAATGTTGGTTCGCTGACGACAGGATATGTACCGGCGATCATCACTGTAGGTGCAGGACAGGCGGGTGTATGGGAGATTGACTTTGTGCCACCTAATGCTGCTTCAGCCACCAATCCGACTGCAATTGTCTCCACCGGTAACTGGACACAGCCTACCGGTACTTCTATGATAGCAGCATTCGATGTCAGTGTCAGAAATACGGCAAATACTGCATTTATCCCGGCCGCCTTTATACAAACATCTTTACGGCAAACCTCGGCGCTGCCAATGCCACTTTCAATGCAATCTTAAGAGTACTGACAAACGATGGTTACATTTATACTGTAAATAATAATGGTCAGGCAGGTTTTGGTTTTTCTTTCGTAGCTAACAACAAAGGTTTTCGTACCACTTCCGGTGATCCTTCCTACAAAAGCGTGGATGATCTGGCTAATCTGCGTCTGAAAGACCCCCGAACAGCCGATACAGAAACAGATATTACACACAAGATATTTTTCAATACACCTGCTGCAGATCTACCCGCGAGTGCATCCAGTGTCTCCGGTCAACGTGGCTCTTAACAACACCTCCGGTCATATCGGCCTCTATCCTCACATTTACGGGGGTAGAGGGGACCCCGGGGGTAGCGGGAACAAATCCCGCAGGGGGGAACATTACCTTCACCGCAACATATGCCGCAACTACGCCGTTGATATAGACATCAACGGCAATGGCGTTTATACGGACGCGGTAGACAGGCGTCTTACAGGTAGTGCAGTAGTGGGTACTAACAGTGCTTATTGGGATGGTAATAACGGACAGGGGGCAAAAGTATTATCAGGAACGACGACCTATAATACCCGCGTTGTACTGTTTGCGGTGAGGTCCATTTCCCTTTTATTGATGTGGAGAATAATCCGACGGGTATTATTATTACGCGTACAAACGGGTCGGGATCTCCCAGTGATATCGTGTATTGGGATGATTCCCAGCTGACAGTAAACGGTACTCCATCAAACCCTATCAGTACAGCCACTGCAGGTGTATCCAGTAATACGAACGGACACAAGTTTGGTTCAACTGCTTATAGTGGTACTGACTTTGGTAATGAGAACGGCATTGATACGTGGTCTTATCTGACAAGTACACCGACCTCAACGCCGTTGATTATTACGTTGCGCGAAGCAGACCTGGAAGTGGTCAGCATTACTAAGTCGAATGCTACTCCTTGTCAGGAGCAACGGTGACTTATACAACAGCCGTCAGGAATAATGGTCCTAATAATGTGGTGGGTGCAACTTATGAGTTTAACTTCCCCGCTAATCTGACTAATGTGACTGTTACACCCGCACTGACAAGCGGGATCGCTGTGGTAACTGGTGGTACTACTACAGCTACACAATACTCTGCTACATTGTCTATGAATAATGCTGCGGTAGTTACTTTCACTATTACCGGTACAATCTCTTCTTTCCCGACAGGCGGAACACTCAGTGTATCGTCTGCCGTTATGCGTCCACAGGACGTCACAGATCCGGATGCGACGAATCCGGATGCAGCAGTTCCGACTGATCCACAGTCGGAGTGTGATGCCTTGCCTTCTGGTGTAGGATGTAATAATATTAAGACAGACGCGACTACCGTATCACAGACGCCAACAACTTCAGTGGCAGGTCCTGCACAGACATTGTGTGCTGCTACATCTACGACGCTGGCTGCTAATACACCTGCTGTTGGTACAGGTGCGTGGTCGCAGGTCAGCGGACCGGGAACAGCAGTGATCTCTAATATCAGTTCGCCAACGTCTACAGTGACCGGTCTTGTGACCGGCACCTATGTATTCCGTTGGACCATTTCTAATGGTAGTTGTACGCCCAGTACCAGTGATGTGTCCATTACCGTTCAGGCAGCTTTAGGAGCTAATACGATTACTGCTCCTGCCACAACCACTTTCTGTGGATCGGGAGATCCGGCGTGATTACCGGTACTACACCTACTGGTGGTAGTGTACTTATACCTATCAGTGGCAACAATCAACAGATAATTCAACCTATACAAATATCAGTGGCGCGACATCACAGTCGTATGATCCGCCTGTGCAAAGTGTGACCACCTATTTCCGCAGACTGATCACATCCGGTGCATGTACAACGGCGAGTGCAAGTAATGTGGTGACTGTCACGATACAGTCTGCCATTACTAATAATACAATTACAGCGCCGGCGACGACTACATTCTGTTCCACAGGCGATGCCGCTATTATTACCGGTGCGACTCCTGCGGGAGGTAGTGGTACGTTTACTTATCAGTGGCAGAGCAGTACAGATAATACCACGTTTACTAATCGCGGGAGCTACTGGTTTGTCTTATGATCCGCCGGCTGCAGGTGCGACCACTTATTATCGTCGTCAGGTAACATCTGGTGCCTGTTCGAATGCCAGCACAAGTAATGTGGTGACTATCACCATACAGAGTGCGCTAACTGCCGGCGCTATTGCCGCCAGTCAGGAGTTCTGTGTATCCGGCGATCCGGTGGCATTCACACAGACAACGGCTCCTACAGGTGGCGGCGGAACTTATACTTATCAGTGGCAGAGTTCTGTTACAAGTGCCAGCACAGGCTTTACTGATATCAGTGGAGCTACTGCAGCTGCCTATGATGCAGCGGTGATCAACCAGACAACTTATTACAGAAGAATTACCCGTTCAGGAGTTTGTCCGGATATGATCATAATGTGTTGACAGTAACGGTGAACGCGGCATTGACCCCGGGTGTGATTGCTGGTAATCAGACATTCTGTACGAGTGGTGACCCGGCTGCATTTACCCAACAACCGCACCGCGACTGGTGGTAATGGTACATTTACTTATCAGTGGCAAAGTTCTGTTACCAGTACAACGGCTGGTTTCTCTGACATCTCTGGTGCTACGGCTAATATATGCACCATCTTTATCACAAACTACTTACTTCCGCAGGATCACCCGTTCAGCCAGCTGTGCAGATGTTAATTCCAATGTGCTGACAGTAACCGTCAATCCTTCTTTATCTAATAATACCATTGCGGCTTCTCAGACAATCTGTAGCGGCTCTACACCGGCTGCTTTGACTGGCAGTACACCTGCGGGAGGTAATGGTACTTATACCTATGCATGGAAGTGAGTGTGCCGGTGGTGCATTTAGTGCTGCACCGGGTACAAACAACGGACAGAACTATACCCCTTCGCGCCATTGCACAAACTACCAATACAGAAGAACGGTAACTTCTGATGGTTGTGCTACCAGTCTCAGTAATGTGATACAGGTAACGGTGAATGCAGCACTACTGTTTCAAATGCAGGACCTGATCAGGGACCACTGAACACGACGACAGCCACGCTGGCGGCAAATGCCCCCTGCTACAGGTACCGGTACATGGACACAGGCATCTGGTCCGAATACCGCGAACATTGTAAATCCAGCTGCCAATAATACAAGTGTTACCGGACTGGTGGCGGGTACTTATACTTTCCGCTGGACCATCACCAATCCTCCATGTACACCAAGTACAGATGACGTACTGATCATCATTAATACTGCTCCGGTAGCGAATAATGATGCAGTGACTATGCCTGAGGATGTTGCGGTGAACATCAATATACTCAGTAACGACAGTGATGTGGATGGTACCTTGAATACAGGAGTGTGGCGATTGTTAATCAGCCGACACATGGTACTGTTAGTGTGGCAGCAAATGGTGTTGTGACTTACACGCCAAATGCCAATTATAATGGTAGCGATGTATTTACTTATACAGTAAGATAATCTGGGTACTATTTCCAATACTGCTACTGTTTCTATTGCTATTACTCCGGTAAATGATCCGCCGGTAGCTGTAGACGATGATATCACCTGACGGAAGATATGACGGTTACAATTCCGGCACCGGGCGTATTGGGTAATGACTATGATCCGGATGGAGATCACTGACGGCGGTAATATAACGCCTGTGACAGTGGGTACACTTGTTTTAAATGGGAATGGTTCGCTGACGTATACGCCACCGGCTAACTTTAATGGCATTGCTACATTCACTTATCGGGTATGCGATGGTTCCGGTGCTTGTGACACAGCAACAGTGAGACTGGAAGTAGGTAATGAAATGATCCGCCGGTAGCAGTCAATGATAGCTACTCTGTGAATGA
>NZ_VOHS01000035.1 GCF_007896845.1 Chitinophaga pinensis
TGAATCCATAATCTCGCCTTACTTCTCCATACTGACCAGGTCTTACGCGAAGGCTTCGGGTACTGGTGATCGCTTTAACGATATCAAAATGTCAGCAATTTCACGTAATTGATTCCGGCTATTAACTGCAACTTCAATTAACAGGCGCATATTGATCATAATTGAAACGTAACTGAAGATTTTGTAAAAAGCGAAATTTCTTTTTGAATAATGTAAATAGGATTCGAAGAGGATATTAACGTCAGCAAACTACCACTTAAGGAAGCTGAAACCCAGCGTGCCCGGCTATCTACAAATTCAAAGCTAAGTATAAGTGCGATAAGATTAAAAGGACGATTGGTGTAACTGGTGCCTTCAGGGCTATTTACTATCGTTTGAATATGCTCTAAAAAGTTTTGAAATGCCACAGTAGAAATGATTTCAAAAGTAACCGTCTTGTTAAATTGACAAAATTCCACGGCACTTAACCCATACCTGTCGAAGAACTTCCTTTTCAAATCACCATTGAAGGTTACATAAAAAGATATCTTTACAAGATCAATATTGGCATCAAAATGAATTGTTCTGCTTTCATTTCTGCTTCGCCGTTTAGTAAAAAATTCAGCACTGTTTCTTCGTAAACGGTCCTTTTGAAATTCCTGTATCGTTTTCGGCTCCGTCGTTTCAACTTCTCGTTCATTACCGGGTGTATAACCGCGTTGACGATTGAAAGACGGGTTATTTTGCCATTGGTTAGTAAGAAATACAAATCTATTATCAGGCATTGGGAACTGATATTAATTTACAAGTTGAGGTAACAATAAATTCTAAAAGACTTGTAAAGTAAATATTTCCCATCGAATAAAGACACAAAAGTTTGTAGAAAAATATATTCTAAAACGCCCGTATTCATTGATCTAATTACGTTATCCTACTGATAATAAAAGTCACATCATAATCAACCATCAATCTCCTTCTCTCCACTCATCCACTCTCCACTCTCCCCCCAATACACATGCATATACGACGCCACTACATTCCCCTTCCTATACACCGCCATATCCACCTCCTTCCCCCTCGCATTAAACACCTTCCCTATCCGCTCCAATCCCTCCGTCTCCTCATTAACAGAATAATGAAACTCATGTCCTCTAAACTGCTTCTCTCCCATCTCTACTACTCTATACCCTAACGACAATTTCGCACCTTTCATCGTTGTCTTCAGCCCTAAAAACCTACCATCGGATACTCCACACCATCCTTATCCGCAATACTCTCCCCGAGGTACATCATGCCACCACATTCAGCAATCACTTTCCCTCCCTTTTCACAAAACGCACGTACAGACGCGCGCATCCCCTCATTAGCCGACAACTGCTGCAAATACAATTCCGGATATCCACCAGCAAGGTAAAGTATCTCAGCGGCAGGCATCACCGGATCATGTAAGGGACTAAAGAAGCTAAGCTCTCCCGCATTACGCAGTACCTCCAGATTCTCCAGATAAGTAAAGTTAAACGCTTCATCACGCGCTACTGCTATCGGCAATCCTCCTTTAAGGACAGGAATAAAAGGCGTATAAACAGGTGACGGTCTCTGCGTCATTTCCAGTATCAGGTCCACGTCAACGGTGCGACTGATATGTGCTGCGGCGGCCTCTATGATACCTTCATAATCATTCTCCGAAGATATCGCCAGTCCCAGATGCCGGGATGGTATTTTGATATGCTCATTCGCCGGTACATACCCCAGTGGTGCAACGCCTAAGTCGGCACAGGCATCTTTCAGGAATTGATAATGACTTTCTGTATTCACAAAGTTGAAAATGACGCCTGCGATCTTCACCCCGGGATGAAAATGCATAAAACCATAAATCAGCGGTGCCACTGAATAAGCCATTGCTTTGGCATTGACCACCAATATCACTGGCAGGTCCAGCAACATAGCAATTTCCGCACTACTGCCTTTCATGCGGTCAGCACCGTCAAAAAGTCCCATCACACCTTCTGTGATGACGACATCTGCTGACGCGGCATATTTCCCATACACCTGCTTCAGATGCATTTCGCTCATCATGAATGTATCGAGATTTACACTGGTATTATGGGCTGCGAGAGAATGATGTTTAGTATCAATGTAATCGGGACCGCACTTGAACGGCTGCACGCTCAGTCCCCGTTTGTGTAAGAGACGTAATAGGCCCAGCGTAATGGTTGTTTTCCCTGAATTACTGCTGGGGGCTGCAATTAAAAACTGAGGCTTCATTCGGCCAAAGATAGTACATTCGTGCTCTTATGCAGCGACTAAAGTCCATCATGTTTGCCGGCACTGCATCTGATGTCGGTAAAAGTTTAATCAATACGGGTTTCTGCCGCATCTTCAGACAGGATGGCTATCATCCTGCGCCATTCAAGGCACAGAACATGTCCCTCAACAGCTATGCCACACCGGACGGTTTTGAGATCGGTCGTGCGCAGGCCGTACAGGCAGAAGCCTGTGGTATTCCCTGTAGTACAGACATGAATCCTGTGCTGCTGAAGCCTACAAGTGATAAGGCTTCACAGGTAGTACTGCTGGGTAAACCGGTGGGCAGTCAGTCGGCCTATGATTATTTTATGGGCAATAATAAACAGGAGCTGTTCACTGCATCCAAAGCGGCTTACGACAGGCTCCGGGGACAGCATAATCCCGTTGTGATGGAAGGCGCAGGCAGTATCAGCGAACTCAATCTCAAACACCGGGATATCACCAATATGCGCATGGCCCTGCATGCCAACGCAGACGTTTATCTGGTGGCAGACATCGACCGGGGTGGCGTATTCGCCAGTGTATATGGTACGATTGCCTTGCTCACACCGGAGGAAAAACAACTGATCAAAGGTATTATTATCAATAAATTCAGAGGAGACGCCCGTCTCTTCGAGAGCGGCAGAACGATGATAGAAGAGCTCTGCGGCGTGCCCGTCGTAGGAGTAGTGCCCTATCGGAAGGATATTTATATTGAGGAAGAAGACTCCGTCGGACTGGAACATAAACACAACAAACTGGCCAGCGGCAAGGTGAATGTAGCCGTGGTGCTGCTGAACCGTATTTCCAACTTTACCGACTTTAATGTGCTGGAAAGAGATGAACGTGTACACCTCTTCTATAGTAATAATCCTGCGGACATAGAAAAAGCCGACATTATTATCATTCCCGGCAGTAAAAATACCATTGCTGACCTGATCGATATCAAAAACAACGGCGTTGCCAAAGCCATCGTACAGGCTCATAAGCATAATAAAACCGTCATTGGGATCTGCGGCGGCTACCAGATGATGGGAACAGTCGTAGAAGATCCACACCACGTGGAAGGGCTGATTGAATCAATGCCCGGATTAGGCATTCTGCCGGTAACAACCATACTGACCGAACACAAGATCACCGAACAATGCCGGTTTTACTATAAAGAACAACCAACGGCCTGTGAGGGTTATGAGATTCATATGGGGCTTACTACTTCCAATGGAGATGCACGCCCGTTGAATAATACCCTCGCAGGACACACCGATGGATATCGGCTGACCGACAATTGCTGGGGCACCTACATACACGGTATTCTGGACAATGCCACTGTGGTGGATGACCTGCTGAAAGATCATACCACGCAGTCATCAGCTGCCCCTTTTGATTACCTCGCCTTTAAAGAAGAACAATACGATAAACTGGCGCAGCACCTGCGCGAACACATCGACATAGCATATATTTACGGACAATTAAAGACGCAGTCATGATCAACGGGCACGGAGACGACAGATACCTGTTCAATTACCCTGTTAAAGCCGATTTTAGTTCAAATGTCTATTACGAAGGTTTTGCCGGCGGATTGCGGCAACACCTGACCGATTGTCTCTATAAACTGAACAACTATCCGGAAGCCAATGCACAACGCCTGCAACAGGCATTGGCTGACTGGCACCAACTAACTGCAGAACAGGTACTTGTTACCAACGGTGCAACCGAAGCGTTTTATCTGGTAGCCCATGCATTCCGTAGAAAATCAGTTACTATCGCTATCCCGGCCTTTGCAGAATATGAAGACGCATCTCAGGCGAATGATCTCAGCATCAGCTATATCCATTACGACGAACTGCATGCCGATACCCGCTTTATAGCAGATCTCGTTTTCTTTGGCAATCCGAATAATCCTACCGGCGCCGTATTACAACCCGCAACCATTCGGACATTACTGACGGCACATCCACAGACGATATTCATGATTGATGAAGCCTATGTGGATTTCACGGAAGAAGTGATCTCCATGGTCGGTGATATCAATCAGTTATCCAATCTTATTATTATAAAATCACTGACCAAGACGTATTCCATCCCGGGCCTGCGACTGGGTTATATCCTCAGTAATGCGGATATCATTCACCAGATACTGGCGTCAAAAATGCCTTGGTCAGTAAATGCACTGGCTATCGAAGCCGGACTCTATATCGCACAACACAGAGAGACACTGGCCTTGCCAATCGCCCGGCTGCGGAAAGACACACTGGAACTGATGACCACCGTAAGAAATATAGAAGGAATACAGATCAGGGATACCCATACCAATTTCTTTCTTTCCCGGACTAAGACTGGTACTGCGGCTGACTTAAAACGATACTTACTACAAAACGAAGGACTGCTGATCAGGGATGCGGCTAATTTTAAAAGCCTTACCCCGCAACACTTCAGAGTGGCCACACAAAGACCTGAAGAAAATCAGTTACTTATAAAAGGTATACAGGCATGGATCAACAGTATCTCCTGATCATTGTCCCATTACTGGCCGGCTACCTGCTGGACCTGCTACTGGGAGATCCACGCTGGCTGCCACACCCGATAAGATTATTCGGTAACCTGATCAGCTTTGGTACCAAAATGCTGAATCAGGGGAATGGCCATTTCCTTAAGGGAATGATTATGAGCATATTATTGTGCGCCATTTGCTGGTTGTGCTTTGCAGGTACACAGTATTGGTTACTGCGAATACAGACGCCTGTCTTTTACTATCTGTTCAGCTCCATTTTCGTCTTCTTCGCATTAGCCAATAAAAGCCTTTTACAGGAAGGCAGAGAAGTTTTCGACACACTGGCTACTCAGGGGCTGGATGCCGGCAGAAAACGCCTTTCCTGGATCGTAGGGCGTGAAACGAAAAGCCTCAGCGAGAACCAGATCAGAACAGCCGTCTTTGAAACCCTCTCTGAAAATCTGAGTGACGGCGTCATCGCTCCCCTGTTCTATTATGCTATCGGTGGTTTACCCGCTATGATGACCTATAAGATGATCAATACCCTTGATTCCATGATCGGGTATAAAAAGGAGGAATATTTCTGGTTCGGGAAATTTGCCGCCAGACTGGACGATGTAGCCAATTTCATTCCGGCCCGCATAACAGCCCTCCTCATGGTACTGATTGCCTTTAGTAAACGGGGATTGACCTATATCTTCAGATATGGCCGCCAACATGCCAGTCCGAACTCCGGTTACCCGGAAGCAGCCCTTGCAGGCATCATGTATTGCCGCTTTGGAGGGCCCAATACCTACCACGGACAATTAGTCGTGAAACCCTACATCGGCGAACATGCCCGGGATATCCGGCATGAAGAACTGCGCAAAGTGATGTATATCAACCACGCCGTGACATTCCTGACGGTATTGCTCATTGCCGGAGCTTACATTATATATGCCGTAACTACCTGATTGACTGCACGCTGTTCTACTCTACTGCTAAAAAGAGCAAATAATTACCTACATTTGGGCCAGTTTTTGGTTTTCGTCCGGCCCAAAGCCGGCTGAAATTAAAAGGGAATTTGGTGAAAACCCAAAACAGTTCCCGCTGCTGTAAGTTCTGTAACAGCTTTTAACCAGTGCCACTGTCATAGTCCCCTATCGGATGGGAAGGCGTTAAGAGTAGAACGAGTCAGAAGACCTGCCAACAAACTATGTTTATCCAACACTTCGGGAAAAAAGTCATGGGAGAACGTAATACACGTATGCCGTCCGGTATACATGATTCCTGTTTTCTTTCTTTTACTGAGGTCTTGTTTAATCATTAACGGGTAATTAATGTATTAATCAAAAGTAACCAGTCGTATGGCAATTAAAGATCTGACTAAAGTTCAGAAGATCCTTTTTATCTGTAATGGAGGCACCTGTAATAAAAATAATGCTGCTGACGAAAACACTGTGCAGTTAAGAACACACCTCACGGAGCATGACCTCAATGACGAAATTCACACCGTTCGTACCAAATGCCTCGGGCAGTGTACCTGGGGGCCGATGATCTTTATGCATCCGGAAGGCCTCTGGTATAAAAACGTTAATCTGGATACTACCCGCGAAATCGTGACGCAACACCTCATGAAAAATGAACTGGTGCTGGAAAATGTGCATTTTCCGGAAGCGGAGCTGGTAGATTCAAAACCGCTGACGCTTAAAAGCCATCAGCCAAACGAATAAAACCCCAGCAGATGAACATCTTACAACAAGATCTGACCGGATTTATCGTCCTGGCCGTACTTGGTTTACGTCATGGGCTGGACCCCGATCATATTACAGTGATCGACGGATATACCTACCGCCTGCATCTCCATAAAAGTATCTGGACCAGATGGGTAGGTACCCTCTTTACTTTCGGACATGGTATCATGGTCACCGCTATTGCCCTCTTTCTCTGTATCCTGAAGAATAACTTTCAGATGCCGGCAATGCTGGACATCGTGGTAGAATGGTTATCTTCTGTGATGCTGCTGTTCATGGGTATTTCCAACCTCATCAATCTGAGCCGCAAAGACGGTACACAGGTAAGCGGATTCCGGAAACGCCTCGTTCCCAAAGCTTTTAGTAACAGCCTGAATCCATTCACAGTGATCATCACCGGTATCATATTCGGGTTCATCTTCGATACCTCTTCCCAGATCGCCGCATTCGGATACGCCGTATCCGTCTCCAATCAATGGATCTATGCCATCATGGGCGGTGTCGTATTCTCACTCGGACTGATCATCACCGGTACCTGCGATTCCCTGTTGCTGAGCAAGTTACTCAAGACCTTCGATCGGAAAAAGATCCAGAGTCATCGTTTTAAACTGAATGTGCTGATCACGATCATGTGTTTTGCCATTCCTTTGTATAAAATTGCAAGCGCATGGAACGAGTCGCTGGAACTAAATGATTTCCAGAATAATATTGTCGGACTCGTTTTTATTAGTATCATTATATCTTTATACGTGGAGCTGTACCTGCGGCACCGATACGCCAGACAGGAAATAGCCAATGAGGCGGATCCACGTTAAGGATCAAATATTATATGAGTAAAGCACCGACAAATACCATCAGCATATTAGGCTGTGGCTGGCTGGGTCTTCCGCTGGCAATCCATCTTGTAAAAGAAGGGTGTGCCGTGAAAGGGTCCGTCACCTCGGAAGATAAAATGGACGAACTGGCACAACAACAGATCCAACCTTATCAGGTCATGATCACTGAAGCCGGTATTGAAAGTAATGACATCGCGGGATTCCTGGAAAGTGAAATACTGATCATTAATTTTCCTCCTTCCCGCCGGGAAGACGTCGTGCTCTATCATCAGGCACAGATGGCACACCTCGTGAAAGCGATAGAGACAAGTCCGGTACAGAAAGTGTTGTTCATCAGTTCTACTTCCGTTTACCCTGATGTAAACGGAGAAGTCTTTGAACATGAAACCGCCACACCTTCCAAAGGCAGCGGTAAAGCCTTACTGGCTGTTGAAAAAATGCTGCGTACCAATCTCCGTTTTATGACAACAGTGGTACGTTTTGCAGGACTGATCGGCTACGATCGTATGCCCGGCCGCTTTCTGGCCGGTAAGAAGAATGTAGAGAATGGTGATGCGCCGATCAACGTTATCCACCAGGACGATTGTATCGGTATCATCACAGGTATTATCCGTCTGCAGGCATGGGGTGATGTATTCAACGCCTGTGCAGATGAACATCCGACACGCAGGGAATATTATACAAAGGCCGCCGCTATCGCCGGACTGGAACTACCTACATTCGCTGCTACTGCCGATCCTCATTTCAAAATAATCAACGCAGACAAGATCAAACAAAGACTGGATTATTCATTCAAGTACCCTGATCCTGTTCAATTATTACAAACCGGCATATGAAAGGGATATTAATCTGTGGTCATGGCAGCCGCGATCCGGAAGGAGTCGAAGGCTTTAAAGCACTGGTGGCATTATTGCGCAAACGCTATCCTGACAGGATGGTGGATTATGGTTTCCTTGAATTCTCCCACCCCGTATATGCGGCAGCAGTCGAGCGGATGTATGTGGCGGGCATACGGGAGATCATTGCCATTCCGGCTATTCTCTTTGCCGGTGGTCATGCCAAAAATGATATTCCTTTTGAAATGAATACCCTGCAGTCCCAATATCCGGACCTGCGTATCAAACTGGGTAGACATATCGGTATTACACCTTCCATCCTTCAACTGGCAGGAAAACTTGTAGCACAGGCAGAAGCGGCACATCCGCCGCTGGACAGACAGGACGCTTGTCTGCTGCTCGTAGGAAGAGGGACCTCAGATCCTGATGCCAACTCAGACGTGGCCAAAATGACCCGTATGCTGGGAGAAGGACTGGGCTTCGGGTTCTCCACCACTGCTTTTATCGGAGTGACACAACCACTGCTGAAAGATCATTTACCGATTATAAATCATCTGCCATATAAGAGAATTGTCGCATTACCTGTGTTCTTATTCACCGGCGTATTGCTCAAAAAGATCTATGCTCAGCTGGAAGAATTCGCCGCAACAACAGATAAACAAATCATCGCCACCAGATCATTTGAGTGCGACGAACTGCTGTTGCAAACCATAGATGAACGCATCCGCGAAGTACAGGAAGGTAGTCCGGATATGAACTGTCAGTTGTGCAAATACCGCACACAGATCATCGGTTTCGAAGAAGAAGTCGGCAAAGAACAAGTCGGCCACCATCTGGCTGTAAAAGGCATCTTATTCGAAGAAGAAGAAAAACCCGGTGAAAAGAAAACCGTTCTGACAACCGTTAAAAAGATACTCGGCATCTGATACATGAATAGTAAAGGAAAGATATATGGCGTATCATTAGGTCCCGGCGATCCGTTATTGATCACCGTTAAAGGCCTGCAGACACTACAACAGGCAGACAAGATCTACTATCCGGGTTCTCTCCTCGCGGATGGCAGTACCAGCAGTTATTCGTTGCAGATATTGCAGCATTATCAGCTGGACGCAGATAAACTACAGGGCATGTTCCTGAAAATGTCAGACGACCGCGAAGCAGCTGAACAGACATATGCAGCCACTTTTCAGCAAATGCTGGCTGATTACGAAGCAGGTTTACAGGTCGCATTTGTCAGTGAAGGAGATATTTCCTTCTACAGTACTTTCGCCTATCTGCTGAAACATATTCAGCAACACCAGCTGGAACTGGAGATTATTGCCGGCGTACCCTCCTTTATATTAGGCGCCGCACAACACCAGTCATCACTGGCGATCCTCAATGAGAAAATTGCTATCCTGCCAAGAATGAAAGACAGAGATACGCTCTCCCGTTATCTGGAAGAGTTTGAGACCGTTGTGCTCATTAAAGTCAGAAGCGTCCTGCAGGATATCCGTAACCTGATCCAACAAATGGGTATCCAGATCGTCTACTGCGAAAGATTGGGCACCACACAGCAATACATCACTACAAACATAAACGACCTGGAAAACAGGGAGATCCCCTATTTTTCATTACTCATTTTAAAAAGAATATGAAGTTAAGCGTAGTTGGCATAGGCCCCGGCGGTAAAGACTATATCCTGCCTGTTGCACAACAGGTACTGGCCACGGCTGATATCGCCATCGGGTACAGTTACTATTTTCAGTTTGTAGCGCACCTGCTGCCCGCACACTGCGAATGTATCGGGAAAGACCTGACAGAAGAGGAAGCCCGCGCCGAACTGGCCGTGAACCGTTGTGAACCAGGTAAACATGTGGTGGTGATCAGTTCCGGAGATGCAGGTATTTATGCCATGGCCTCACTGGTCTATCAATATGCCAGCACCCGCACCGACAAACCCATCGATTTACAGACCATCCCAGGTATAAGTGCGTTTATCGCTTCAGCCGGCAGACTGGGAGCCCCGCTGGGACACGATTTCTGTTGCATTTCCCTGTCTGATCTGATGACGCCATGGCCCGTAATAGAGAAAAGGATACAGGCAGCTGCTATTGGCGACTTCGTAACTTCCTTATATAATCCAAGAAGTAAAAAACGTTTCTGGCAACTGGCCCGCTTCAGGGAATTGTTCCTTTTACATAGAGATCCGGCAACACCTGTGGCGATCATCCGTCAGGTGACCAGACCGGATGAGACCATTACCATCACTACATTGAGTGATATGGATGTGGAATCTGTAGATATGTTTTCATTGGTGATGATCGGCAACTCGCAGACTTACCAGTTCAACAATCACCTCGTAACACCGAGAGGTTATATGGCCAGAAAGCCAGCCTCCGGACAGGAAATACAGGATGAAAGCTTCCGCCAGATCGCTGCACAGCTGAAACGCGAAGATGTCAGCGAAGCAGACAGATGGGCGATCATGCGTTGTATCCATACGACGGCTGACTTCGAATACGAAGAGCTATATTTATCTAATAACGACGCCATCGCACAATGGCATGATTATCTGCGCACAGGCGGTACTATCGTGACAGACGTGACCATGGTACAATCAGGTATCACCAAAGAATTCATCAAAAAATATAATGCCAATGTTTACTGTTATCTCAATGATGAAGCGGTATTACCATTGGCAGAAAAAGAAGGACTGACCCGTAGTCAGGCAGGTATGCGTATCGCGATTGAAAAACATCCGGATGCGCTCTTTGTCGTGGGTAATGCACCTACTGCCCTGTTTGAACTCTGCGATCAGTTACAGGAACGTAAGTTCTCCCCTGCCGGTATCATCGGTGCCCCGGTAGGCTTTGTCAATGTGATAGAATCAAAACTGAAGCTGCAGGCAATGAAAACGGTGCCCTACGTGATCATCCGCGGAAGAAAAGGCGGTAGCAATGTAGCTGCCAGCATCGTCAATGCAGCATTCACCGTAAAAGACAGGTAGTGGAATATATCGTTATCGGCATATCAAACAATCCTGACTATCTCCTGCCGCAAGCAGCAATGGAGATAGTACCGCATTACCGCGTGTTCTCCGGTGGTAAACGACATTATGAACTGATACAAAAACACCTGCCCGCGGATCACCAATGGATAGACATCCGTAGTGATATGCCGGCACTGTTTGAACAGTATAAAACATATGAAGAGGATATTGTGATCTTCGCCTCAGGAGATCCTTTATTCTACGGATTTGCCGCTACCATACAAAAGTATCATCCGGAGGCTGACCTGCAGGTATCGCCTTATTTCAACAGCATACAACTGCTTTGTCACCGGTTGAACTTTGCCTATTCCCATGTGGTGAATACGTCCGTACACGGCCGTTCCTGGGAAGAACTGGATCAGGCCCTGATCAGACAACATCAAAGCATTGGCATACTCACCGATCAGGTGAAAACACCCGCCGCCATAGCCGCAAGGATGGTGGAATACGGGTACGATAACTATGTGATGTATATCGGGGAAAACCTCGAAGGCACCGGACAAAAGATCGTATTCGGCGAGCATATGAAAGACATGAGGGATTATGAGGCACATACGCTAAACTGCGTGCTGCTGAATAAAAAACACCACCGGTCTTTATCTGCCGGCATACCCGATCACAGTTTTGAAGGACTGGAAGGCCGGCCGAATATGATCACCAAAATGCCTATCAGAATGGTGAGTCTGGCACAGCTGGACCTCTCTTCCCGGCATACCTGCTGGGATATCGGCTTTTGTACAGGATCGGTATCCATAGAAGCCCGCAGACAGTACCCACACCTGCAGATTGTTGCCTTTGAAAAGCGGCCCGAATGTGATGCCCTGTTTGAGGCCAATACACGGAAGCATGGTACACCCGGCATAAGGAAGGTCATGGGCGACATCTTTGAACAGGACCTTGCTGCTTTGCCGAAGCCTGATGCCGTTTTTATCGGTGGACATGGCAACCGGCTGGAAGCATTGATCACAGAACTGGACAACTATCTGCCATCAAAAGCGAAGCTCGTTATCAATGCAGTGAAAGAAGACAGCAAAACGCAGTTTATCGCAGCAGCCAGACAACTAAACTATACATTATCTGAACCGATGGTGATTACCGTGGATGCCCACAATCCGATCACTATCCTGACAGCAGAAAAGCAATAAAATGAGTAAGACAGTCATCATCGCCAGTACCGACAGAGGTGTTGCATTGGGCAACAGGATCCGGACAGAGTTTCCGAAATCCCTGCTGGTGAGCACCCGCCCACATGAGCAAGCCACACAGATAGAAAGTATCGCGGCCTTTCTGGAAAATAACTTCAGCGCCTTTGATACGTTGATCTTTGTTGGTGCACTGGGCATCTGTGTACGAAGCATTGCCCCTTATTTACAGGACAAAAACAGCGATCCTGCCGTCATCAATATGGATGACAACGGGCGTTTTGTACAGGCAGTAGTATCCGGACATGTCGGCGGTGCAAATGACATTACCCGCAAAGTAGCAGCCGCTATCGGTGCACAAGCTGTCATAACGACCAGCAGTGATCTGCAGGAGCTCTGGGCACTGGATACACTGGCGAAGGAATTTGGCTGGAAAGCTACGGCTACGCCGGATATGAACAGCGTCATTTCATTGTTTGTCAACAATAAAAGAACCGCTTTACTACTTGACATAAAAGATAAAGGCACTGCTTATCTGGAGAAAAGTCTGCCGATATTTACAGATGTATATTATGATTTTCAACAGATAGATCTGAGTCAATATGAGCTGCTGATTGCGGTGACTTACAAAGTGTACACGATCAACATACCGGTGTTACATTTCCATGCACCTGTTTTACATGTTGGCATGGGCTGTTCCCGCGATATTGAAACGGAGCAACTGGAAGCATCTGTGTATGCGCAACTGACACAACAACAACTGGCACCGGCGGCCATAAAAAGCATTGGTTCCATCGATGTAAAACACGATGAAACGGCCTTTATTGCTTTAGCGGAGAAATTGCAGGTACCCTTTGTTACCTATACAGCAGCAGCACTGAATACACAGCAGGTGGCGAATCCATCTGAGGTGGTGATGTCTAAACTGGGCGTGCACAGCGTATCAGAAGCATCTGCCATGCTATTGTCCGGTAATCAGGAATTACTGCTGGAAAAACAAAAGATCACCGTGCCTTCCGGCAAGAAACATACTATTGCCGTTGCTCTGGATAGTCAGGTTATCCGTAAAGCGGTGGTAGCTATTGTGGGTGCAGGTCCGGGCGATGCGGAACTGATCAGTCTTAAAGGAAAACAGCTGGTAGAAACCGCTGATCTGATATTATATGCCGGTAGCCTTATACCGGAAGAGATCACGCATTATGCGAAGAAAGAGGCCATTGTCAGAAATTCCGCCAGCATGACGCTGGAAGAACAGATAGGACTGATGGAAGAGCATTATACAAAAGGCCACCTGATCGTGCGTTTACAGTCAGGTGATCCGAGTATTTATGGTGCGATACAGGAACAGATGACCATCTTCGATGAGAAGGGTATGGACTATTATATTGTACCGGGTATTTCTTCCTTTCAGGCGGCGGCTGCCAGTCTGAAGTCAGAATTTACCATCCCTGAAGTTGTACAGAGTATCATCCTGACCAGAGGTGCGGGCAAAACACCTTTGCCGGAGCATGAGAAGCTGAACGAGATGGCGAAACACAAAGCCACTATGTGCATCTTCCTGAGTGCGACTATTGCGAAATCAGTACAGGAACAGTTGCTGGAACACTACGAACCGGAAACATCCGTGGCAGTATTGTATCGGGTAAGCTGGAAAGACGAAGAGATCTACACCGGGCAACTGAAAGACCTTGCACAGATTGTACGGGAGAATAAACTGACGCTTACCACACTGGTGATTGTAGGTGTGGCTATTGGCGCCAGAAAGAACCGTTCTCATTTATACAGCCCTGAATGGAAGCATACGTTCAGGACCGGAAAAGCATTAAAAGCAAAGTAATGATATTGGTTTTTGGTGGAACAACAGAAGGCAAAAAAGTAGCGGGCATACTCGAACAGCATGCGCGACACTATTACTATTCCACCAAAACGGCGATAGATTTCAAGGGAGGTACATATGGGCAATACCGGCATGGTGCAATGACAACGGAAGATCTGCAGGCCTTCTGCGTTACACAGGGCGTTAAAGCCATTGTACATGCCAGTCACCCGTTTGCCACCGTACTTCATGAAACGATCCATACAGGTGCACAGGCACTCTCGCTACCTGTATTTCGTTTTGAACGCAGTTATCCTGAAAAGCAGGAACATCCGCTGATCATATATGTAGATGCTTATCAGGCGGCAACGGACTGGCTGGAACAGCATCCCGTAAAACGGTTGCTGGCACTCACCGGCGTACAGACCATTACTGCTTTAGAAAATTACTGGCGGCAGCATGCTACTATCTTCCGGATATTACCCCGGGAAAGTTCGCTGGCATTAGCCAAAGCTGCGGGATTTCCGGAGCAGGATCTTATCATGGAAATGCCGGGGGATGATCTGCAACAGGAATCTGCTCTGATACAACAATACCAGATCGGGGCGATCCTGACAAAAGAAAGCGGGAATCCGGGTTTCTTTCTACCAAGATCAGGGCCGCCCTTGAAAATGATATACCCATACTGATCGTCCGGCGGCCTGCTTTGCCGGCATCGTTTATTCCGGTAACGGACGAAGCATCACTGATCGGACACTTAAATCGTTTAGGGGTATGAGTCTGCAGGAGATACCAGCCGGCCCGTTAAGACAGGGTTACACCACCGGGGCATGTGCAACCGCATGTACCCGTGCGGCACTGTTAGCACTGATCAGGCAGGAGCCGGTATCCGAAGTGGAAATCACTCTGCCCCTTGGAGAGAAGGTAACATTTACTATCAGTTCCTGCACTTTTACCAGTGAACAGGCCACCTGTACAACGGTGAAAGACGCGGGGATGATCCTGATGTGACGAATGGTGCCACCATCGGTGTAACAGTCTCCTTCAACGATACGATGGAAGTGAAGTTCTTCCGGGGAGAAGGTGTAGGTATTGTTACTCTGCCCGGACTGGCGATCGGGGTCGGCGAACCGGCGATTAATCCGGTACCCCGGAAGATGATGACAGATGTTGCCTTATTCCTGACACATCGCTATAAGCTCACTAAAGGGGTCAATATCGAGGTTTTTGTCGTGGATGGGGTGAATATAGCCCAAAAGACCCTGAACAGCCGTATTGGCATCTTAGACGGCATTTCCATACTGGGTACTACGGTATTGTCAGACCCTTCAGTGCGTCTGCCTATATTGCCAGTATTACACAGGGAATTGATGTGGCATTGGCCAATAACTGTCTGGAGATCGTAATCAATTCCGGGGGCCGCTCGGAGAACATCCTGCGGAAACGTTTTGGGCACCTGCCGGAATTCGCCTTTATACAATACGGCAACTGGATAGGTGAAACGCTGGAGAAGATCCGCAGTGTACCGCTGGAAAAGGTGACCATGGGTATTATGCTGGGAAAGGCAGCCAAGCTGGCACAAGGGGAGCTTGATACACACAGCGGGAAGTCCACCTGGGATAAACAGTTTATTCATGGACTGGCAAAGGAATGCGGGTACAGCGATGAGCAATGCGCTCCTATCCTCGAACTGAATATGGCCCGGCGCCTGACGGAGATATTTCCGTTCACAGAACAGGAACCCTTCTTCCGGACATTGGCAGCACGTTGCTACGCCGTGTGCAAACCACTGGTGCCCAAGGTTGATTTACAAATATTACTGATTGACGCAAACGATACTATTCTAAGGTTTTAATATGATTGGATATCTTTTTACAGACTCTTTATTATTAGGCATACAGCATTCTTTTGAACCCGACCATATGGCGGCGGTCTCCGTGCTGGCATCTGAAAAAGCCAATAATAAGATCAGTCTTTCAAAGCTGATATGGCGCTCTTCACAATGGGCTTTAGGACATTCCGTTACGCTGATACTGTTCAGCTGCTTTGCTCTGTTATTGAAATCTGCCTTACCGCTGGACCTTTCCGGCTATGCGGAAATGATAGTTGGTCCGGTGATGATATGGCTGGGTATTTCTGCCATCCGTAGAAACCACCAACTCAAACAGATGATGGCCACGCACAAAACCTTCTCAGAACACGAACACATCAACAATGCGCTGCATATTCACGGTAAACAGGGACAGGAGATTGCCATGAACCCATTAAGCCGTTCTTTCTGGGTAGGGATGCTGCATGGACTTGCGGGTACAGGCGGCGCCTGCGCAGTAGCGCTGATCATGGCTTCCCGTGATACCACTACAGCCATCGGCATCATAGTACTGCAAAGTATCGGGATCGTAGCCGCTATGACCACCTATAGTTGTGTACTGGCATTCTCGGTATCCAGATTTATCGAGAGGAACCAGCTGGCATTTAAATCACTCAACGCAGTTGTAGGGCTGTTTTCTATTGGTGTCGGCTGCCTATGGATCTATAACAGTTTTGCATAAATAGCTACCACATGCAATCATTTCCTTTTACAGCGATATACGCACAGGACGATTTTAAACTGGCCCTCATACTCTGTATGATAGAACCGGGTCTGGGTGGAGTACTGGCACTTGGCGACAAAGGCACCGGTAAGACGACGACCGTCAGAGGACTCAGTCACCT
Source organism: Chitinophaga pinensis (assembly GCF_007896845.1). Lineage (GTDB taxonomy): Bacteria > Bacteroidota > Bacteroidia > Chitinophagales > Chitinophagaceae > Chitinophaga > Chitinophaga pinensis_C. The sequence goes on from NZ_VOHS01000035.1 coordinate 16,866, forward strand.
GATGCAACGCAGTCTGCCCGACTTCCCTTTCGTGAATCTGCCGATAGGCGCTACAGAAGACAGGGTGCTCGGAACTGTCCAGCTGGATACCCTGATCAATGAAAAGAAGATCGCTATTCAGGCAGGTCTGCTGGCTATGGCCAACCACGGTATCCTGTATATTGATGAAGTCAATCTTTTGAATGACTACCTGATGGACATCCTGCTGGATGCTGCTGCCAGTGGCAGCTATCATCTGGAAAGAGATGCTGTGTCCCGTTGGTTTGAAAGTAAGTTTTGTCTGGTGGGTACAATGAACCCGGAAGAAGGCGAACTGCGTCCTCAACTACTGGACCGCTTCGGATTGAGTGTTACCGTACACACGCCCATGAACAGGACCGACCGGATGCAGATTGTCAATCGCAGGCTGCAATTCGATACCGACATACCAGCTTTTCTTGCCCAATATGAAACACAGGAGCAGGCGCTGGCAGAAAGGATTGTCGCCGCAAAGGAACAGGTAAAACAAGTAACATACGACGAAACCATACAGGTCACGATCGCAGACACCTGTATCGAACATAAGGTGGAAGGCCTGCGGGCTGACATCCTCTTGCTGAAAGCAGCAAGGGCATACGCCGCCTTCCATCAACGGAAGTCCGTCACTACAGAAGACGTACATAAAGTGATGCCCTTTGTACTCTCTCATCGTTCAAAAAACTATTCCTCATCGCAAAATCCTCAGCAGCAAAGAGAACAGCAGTCTCCCAGGGATGAAAAGGAGGGCGACTCGATAAGGATAAAAATGAACTGAGTAAACCGGATAGTCCGCTACAGGAATATCTGCTACAGGCAGCCGCAACGAACAACTATGTACAGCTGAAGGCGCCGCCTGTGAGTACCCGTAAAGGCACTACTGTACAAAAGGACAACAGTAAAACAAGCTTTTCAAAAAAGCCTTCTTTTGTTCATCCTGCAGAGAAATCGCAACACTGGCGACCCTCCGGCATTATCTGCTACACGACAAGGTAGAGATACAGTATAAGCGGGAACAGGCAAAAAGGGAACTATACGTTTGTTTTCTGCTGGATTCCAGTGGTTCAATGATGAAAGACAAACAAATTGCTTTTATCAAAGGACTCGTAGCAGCAACAATCGACCGGTATAAAACCCGGCGTATAAAATATGCAGCAGTAGCTCTGCACAATGGAACAGCCCAATTATTATCAGCTCCTACCCTGCACGCAGATGAATTGCTACAGGCTATCGGGACGCTAAAAACAGGCGGTAAGACCAATATGCAATCCGGCTTTGCCCTGCTACATCAACTGATGAAAACGAATACGCAGCAGAAAGCCAGTCTGTACATCTTTACTGATGGTAAGATCAATGCAGGAAATACAGACAGCCCATTTGAAGAAGCTGTCAGGTATTACAAACAGTTCCTGTCATCCTTCAAAGAGACGACCGTCGTGGATAATGAGCGGGGTTTTGTGAAATTGGGTAAGGCGGGGGTACTGGCAGAAGCGATAAATGCGAAGCTGGTAAAAGTGGAGACTAATTTTTAATTGTTAATTCTTAATTGCATTCGTGATACACTACATCTCCGGCGGACAACGTTCCGGCAAAAGCGCCTACGCTACTCAACAGGCACTGGATATGTCGGACAATCCGGTATATCTCGCGACTTCACGTATCTGGGATCAGGACCATCAGGCCCGTATCCAATTGCATAAGAACAGCCGTGACACCCGCTGGGACAATATTGAAGAAGAAAAGTATGTCAGCAGGTTACAGTTGGAAGGCAGGACAGTTGTGTTTGATTGTGTAACCTTATGGCTGACCAACTTCTTCGTGGATAACCATTACGAAATAGATGCGGCGTTGGAAGAAGCAAAACAGGAATTTGAGCTGTTCATACAACAGGATTTCAACCTGATCATCATTTCCAATGAGATAGGCATGGGCGTACATGCCAGTACCGACGCCAGCAGAAAGTTTGCCGATCTGCAGGGTTGGATGAACCAATATATTGCCCAGAAGGCAGATAAGGCGACCCTGATGGTATCCGGATTACCACTGACACTCAAATAACACAAGTAACCAGTTTAACAGATATGACTACATTCCATATTGCCCCCCTCAACGACGATATTACGGCGGCACTGCAACACAAGATCGATAACAAGACAAAACCGATCGGTTCATTAGGACAGCTGGAAAAACTGGCTTTACAGATAGGCCGGATACAGCATACACAAACGCCTTCTTTGAATAAACCCACCATCGTTGTTTTTGCCGGCGATCACGGAGTGGCACACGAGGGCGTGAGTCCTTTTCCACAAGAAGTAACCTATCAGATGGTTTTCAATTTCCTGCAGGGAGGAGCAGCCATCAATGTGTTTACAAAACAGAATGGTATTGCGATTAAGGTGGTGGATGCAGGTGTCAATTTTGACTTCAGTCAGCATCCCGGACTGGTACATGCCAAAGTAGCGATGGGTACGAAAAGCTTTCTCCATGAAGCAGCGATGACGCCTGCGCAATGTGAAACAGCGATTGAAAGAGGTGCTGCCATTGTGAAAGAGCTACACGAACAGGGCTGTAATGTGATCGGATTCGGGGAGATGGGTATAGCAAATACCTCGGCAGCCGCAGTCATTATGAGTCTGTTGTGTAATATTCCTCTGGAGCAATGTATCGGCCGAGGTACCGGACTGGATGACGAAGGACTGATCCGGAAAAAAGTGATCCTCGCAGAATCCATGATCCGTCATAACAAGATTGAAAAAACACCCCTTAGCGTACTCAGTACATTCGGTGGGTTTGAAATAGCAATGATGTGTGGCGCCATGTTACAGGCGGCGGCATCAGGTATGCTGATACTGGTGGATGGTTTTATTACCACATCGGCGTTACTGGTTGCTTCCAGAATAAATGAGCGTGTACTGGACTACAGTCTGTTCACGCATCAGTCAGATGAGCAGGGGCACAGCCTGATGCTGGCGCATCTGAAAGCCGTACCTTTACTGAGTCTGAGTATGCGACTGGGAGAAGGTACAGGTGCCGCCGTTGCCTACCCTGTTATACAGGCGGCTGTGAGCTTCCTGAACGAAATGGCCAGCTTTGAATCGGCCGGTGTGTCCAACAAAGCATAACTATGAAAAAAGAGGTCCGCATATTCCTGACTGCATTAATGTTCTTCACCCGTATACCGGTGCCTGCTCATATAGACCATAACACAGCTGATCTGAATAAGTCAAGCCGTTACTTTCCTATGGTAGGCATACTGGTAGGACTGATCGGGGCAGTTGTCTTTGCCGGCGCCAATGCGCTGTTCAAAGATATCTTTACCGCCGTTATACTTTCAGTAATAGCAACGCTGTTGACGACAGGCGCTTTTCATGAAGACGGACTGGCAGATGTAGCAGATGGCTTTGGTGGCGGCTGGACCAAACAGAGGATTCTGGAGATCATGAAAGATTCCCGTGTAGGGGCCTTTGGGGTAATCGCTATCATCATGATCTTGTTATTGAAGATCTGTCTGCTGGCTAAACTGGCATTGGTGATGATCAACACACAGCTTTTACCATTTTGTCTGTTGTATATAGCCGCACATACATTCAGTCGTACGATGCCGGTATACCTCCTACGCTTTATGGCTTATTCGCGCGAAGATGACAGCAGCTCCAAAAGCAAGCCGCTAGCAACGAAGATCAGCTGGCCGGGGTTCATACTGGCTAATATCACCGGACTTGTTCCTCTACTGCTACTGATCATCTGCTTCCATCATTCATGGTTGCTCCTGCTGGTCATTGTACCTTGCGCACTGCTGACGGCCTACCTGTCCCGTTATTTCAACAAGTGGATCAACGGATATACAGGCGATTGTCTCGGCGCCACCCAACAACTCAATGAAGTCATTTTTACATGGGCATATTGGCAATATGGAATTATATCTGATCAGACATATCAAACCCGATTATCCTGAAGGACAGACCTACGGACAGACCGACGTTCCGCTACCGGCGGACTATGCCCTCACGCATGCCGGCATCATTCAACAATTGCCAGATTATGATGTGTTGTATAGTAGTCCGCTGACCAGATGTAAACTGCTGGCTACCGCCATCCATCCCGATCATCTGACAGATGCACGGCTGATGGAATTGAACTTCGGCAACTGGGAAGGTAGGAAATGGGATGAGATAGATCGTAAGGAATTGGATCCATGGATGGAGAACTGTAATTATATCACTACAGCTCCACCTGAGGGAGAATCACTCATGACATTAGTGAATCGCTTTGCTGATTTTATCAATGAACTGAAGCAGACGCCTTACAAGCGTGCATTATTGATCACACATGCAGGTGTTATTCGCGCAGCGATGTATCTGTTTAATGATGTACCATTGAATCAGGTGATGATGCAGAAAGTCGAATATGGTGGAACGTATAGCTTCACCGTGTGAAGTAATTAAGAATTGTTAAGAAATCGCGTTTCTATCAGACAATCTGTCGTTATCATTAGTGCCAGTAATTGATCAGAATAAGTCTTAAAGAATTGCATTATACCCTCAACATACAATAATCATATGGAATTCCTGATTATTAACTTCTAATTCCTAATTGAATGAAGATATATACCAAGAAAGGCGACCGTGGCACCACTGCCCTATTCGGCGGCAGCCGCGTAGATAAAGACGATGTCCGCGTCAACTGTTACGGCACCTTAGACGAAGTGAATTCCACTATCGGATTGTTACGAGCCAAACTGGGGCCAGAGCATGAATGGCAACCGAAGCTGCATAAGATCCAGAAAGACATGATGGATATGATGTCACATCTGGCCAGACCGTCTGATTGTAAAAAGGAAAACCCGAATCCTAAACCGGAAGACGGTGCTGAGTTCTGCGAACAGTGGATTGACGAACTGGAAGCAGCCATGACGAGTAAATCAGACTATTTCCTCCTGCCCGGTGGTAATGAGATATCTGCATTGTGTCATGTGGTGCGAACACAGATGCGCAGAGGAGAAAGATTGCTGGTCACCCTGATGAAAGCGGATCATGTAGATGAATATATCTCTGCTTATATCAACAGGCTCTCAGACCTGTTCTTTATACTCGCACGTGCAGAAATGGATAAAGCGGGCGTGGCAGAAGAAAAATGGCAGCTGTTTCTTTACAAAAGAAAGAAACAGCCGGAATAAGTTATTCATGATCGACAAATAGTTGCTGCAGGCGTTCCAGCGTTTCTTGTCCGGGTTCTTTCCACATACCCCGCTGGATCGCTTCCAGCATACGCTCTGTCATATCTCTCAATGCCCACGGATTGACCTGCTCTATAAACTGGCGATTCTCTTCATTGAACAGGTATTCTTTTGTGATGCCCTCGTACATAAAGTCATCCACCAGATCAGTGGTTGCATCGTAGGCAAACAGGTAGTCCATTGTAGCTGCCATTTCAAAGGCGCCTTTATAGCCATGACGTTTTACACCCTCGATCCATTTCGGATTGATGACACGGGAACGGTATACTTTCAGCAGTTCCTCTTTGAGTGATTTTACCTTTGGATTCTCCGGACGCGCATGATCGCCAAAATAGATGGATGGCTGCTCCCCTTTCACGGATTGTACCGCATTGGCCATGCCTCCCTGAAACTGGTAATAGTCATCGGAATCAAGGATATCGTGCTCCCGGTTATCCTGATTGTGCATCACAATCTGGATATCTGACAGCCGCTTCTCAAATACTTCATGTGCGGACTCTCCGATACGATCAGCCCCATAGGCATAGCCACTCCAGTTGATATATACTTTCGCAAGATCTTCTTTTGATTGCCAGTTCTTTTCATCAATCACGGCCTGCAAACCTGCGCCATAAGCACCGGGTTTAGAGCCAAAGACCCTGAACAGCGCACGTTTATGCGCCTTCTCTTCATGCAGTCCTTTGGATTGCCATTCCTGTTTTTCTTTCAGGAAGCGTTTACGGATAGGATTCTGCTCAGCTGGTTCATCGAGCAATGCCATTTTCTCTACCGCAGCATTAAACAGGGAGATCACATCCGGAAATGCGTCACGGAAAAAACCGGAGATACGCAGCATTACATCCACACGTGGGCGTCTCAGCAGAATTAAAGGAATGATCTCAAAATCACTCACTCTTCTATTAGCAGTCTGCCATACTGGTTTGACCCCCATCAGTGCGAGTGCCTGCGCAATATCATCTCCTCCTGTACGCATGGTGGAAGTCCCCCATACGGATAGGCCGATACTTTCAGGATAGTCTCCATGCTCCTGCATATAACGGTCAATGATCAGGTTTGCGCTTTTTACACCGAGGTTATAAGCGGTCTGTGTAGGAATAGCACGTACATCGACGGAGTAGAAGTTTCTGCCGGTAGGCAGTACATCCAGTCTGCCACGCGTAGGCGCACCGGAGCTGCCGGATGGTACATACAATCCGTTCATACCCTGAAGAAGATTGAAAATCTCTTCCGTGGTGCTGCGCACTTTTGGAAAAGTATCTTCAGCGACGAATGTACAGAGCTCTTTTGTATGAGTGAAGGAGTTATCGATATCAATATTATTTTGAAGAGCTGTTATGATCTTTTTGGCCTGTACTTCCAGTACCTCGATCACGTCGCCATTGATCCGGCAGGAAGCAAACAGGTCATGTTGACCGGCTGTCACAAAAGCAGATTGATAGTCGCAATTCAGCGGATCGAATGACAAACTGAGATCTTTTGCGATCGCCTGTGTAATACCCAGTCTACCGGATACCGGTACCCGATGCAGTGCAACAAGCAGGTCCGTCAGCTGATCCCCTTCAGGCACTTTACCCAGAATATGCAGACCGTCTCTTATCTGTGCTTCTTTTAATTCACAGAGATAACCATCCAGTTTGACCAGCAGTTCGTCGATATCTTTCACAGAACCTTGTAAATCTGCTTCCAGATTCGCTTCCTTCACCAGCTGCTTTATCTGTGTTTTGATAACCGCGGTCCTTTTCGGGTCTACACTATATGCATCGTAGTATTCATCTATCAGGTGTTCCAGTTTGGTCAGTACGCCATAGCTTTCCGCTCTTGTCATCGGCGGAATCAGATGATCAATAATGATAGCGTGGTTCCTTCTTTTCGCTTGTGTGCCCTCACCGGGGTCATTGATGATAAAGGATAAAAATGTGGGATGGGATTTAACAGTACGGCAGGAAAACAGGTTTCTCTGCTTAAGGCGACACTCTTACCCGGCAGCCATTCGAGGTTACCATGTTTCCCCACGTGCACAACAGCATCGGCGGCGAAAACATGATTGACCCAGAAGTAATACGCGAGGTAGCCATATGTTGGCGGCAGATCCGGAGAGTGATAGATCGCTTTGATATCCTGATTATAACCACGGGCGGGTTGTATACTGACGAAGGTATTACCTAAAAGGAAGCCGGGGATGATGAACTCCTGCTGGTTGAAGTGCGGAGAATCTTCCGGACGGCCCCATTGATCATTGATCTTGTTTCTTAAAGCAGGCGCCAGTGCGTTATAATGCTGATAGAACTGTTCAAGAGAGAGACTTACCTGATAAGGCCTGTGCAGTGTGGTGTCTGTATCATTGGTAATATAGTGGGTGATCAGTGTGATCAGCTCACTACTATCGGCAGGAACAAAAGTACCTAATGTATAGTCCTGTGTCTTCATAGCCTGCAGGATCTCAATGATACTGGCAGGCGTATCCAGTCCCACTCCATTTGCCAGCCGGCTATCCTTATTGGGATAGTTCGGCATAATGAGTGCAATGCGTTTGTTCCTGTTTTCTTTGTAGCGGATATTTACCCAGCTATGGGCAAAGTCCACGACAAAAGCACAGCCTTCTTCATGGGTGGTGTACTTCAGAATATCAGAATCGGTCAGTTCATCGCGGCCAAGAGAAGACTTAAAAGAAACGGCAGTGGTGATGATACGTCCGTCTATTTCCGGCAGGGCAATATTCATTGCTACGTCTGTAGGCGTGAGGCCGAAAAGGTTTTCTTCCCAGACTTCTTTTGTACAGGAAGCGAAGATTGCCTGAATAACAGGCACGTTCATTTTACGGAAAATAAACTGTTCGTCGCTGGTATCCAGCAGGGACTTGATAGAAAAGCTGGTGGTATTGATGACTACATCGATGGTACAGTTCGTCTGATGTTGCAGCAGGTCAAACAGTTCATCACAGATGGACTGATCCCGCAGGTTGCTGACAAACGCTATGACAGGATTGATCTGCTTTTCTTTCAGACGATTTGCCAGATGGTATACCGGTTCGAGATTATCTGCCAGATAGTGCGTCTGATAAACGAGGATCACCGCATTACCTTTTTCCTGTGTAGATATGGTATGCGCTTGCCCTTCGGGAATAATGCCCTTTGCCATATCAAAAAGAAAGAGCTCAGGCAGGCGTTTAGGAGCGTCGAAGGCATATTCCCTGTTGAAGAAGGTATGGAAGATATAGCGGAGGCAGTGTATATGGTTCTGCTTACCTCCGGCACAAAGATATTTCCAGATGGTATCGGCAATATGTACATCGACGGTGGAACTGTTGAGCAGTTCCACGTCAGGTACATCATATCCCGGGAGGAAGAGAACGGGGATCTTTTTCAGTTCACAGGCAATGCTGACTGCTTCGAACAGGTACGGGTAATAGTTCCTGCCCCCCAGCAGCCGGCAAATCACCAGCTTTGCATTACTGATGACCTCCTCTACATATTTGTCAATAGTCAGTTCCTGTTTCAGGTATACCAGATTGGCAATACGCAGGGAAGGTAAAGGCTGTTCCTGACCTGCCGTCAGGTACAGTTTCCTGTAAGCATTGTTCAGCGAGTGTATTTCTGTGTCAGCGGCTGACAGGAAAACGATATCACCCGGTTGCTGTTGTATATGGAAGACCCCTTCGCCGTTAGGGTTCCATCCTCCCGGAATAGTTGGAATAAGATGCATGCAGGAATTAGCTGACTACAGTCAGTTTTTCATTGATAATAGTCGCGAGGTCTTTATCGTGTAATTCATCACCGATGATTACCAGACTGGTTTTACGGGTTTCACTGTCTTTCCATTTACGGTCGAAATAATGATCGAAACGGTTAGATACGCCCTGCAATACCATACGCATAGGTTTGCCCGGTACATCGATAAAACCTTTGATACGGTAGATCTCATATTCTTCGATCAGTTCCTTCAGGGCTTCAACCAGTGCTTCCGGTGTGTGTGGTGCAGTAATATCTACTACTACGGAGTCGATATCATCATCATGGTGATGGTCCAGACCGTTAGCGTGGTCTTCTTCATGGTGAGAGTGACGGCTGTCGAGGTCATTTTCTGCGGCAGCGTTTACGCCCAGCAGGATATCTGCAGAGAGTACACCGTTAGCGGCAGCAACCATCTTTACATCCGGACGCACTTTACCGGCGATGATGGCTTTTACTTCTTCATACTGTGCGTCTTCTACCAGATCCTTTTTGGTCATTACCACGAGGTCAGCACAAGAGAGCTGATCTTCAAAGAGCTCTTCGATAGGCGTCTCATGATCCAAAGAATCATCAGCGAGGCGCTGTGCCTGTACACGTTCTCTGTCACAGATCTCACCGGTTGCCTGTCCGACAACATCTACCACTGTTACCACCGCATCTACTGTGATCTGTGGTTTCAGCTCCGGCCAGTTAAATGCATGCAGTAAAGGCTTCGGTAATGCCAGACCTGATGTTTCAATGATAATATGATCGATAGTATCTTTACGTTCCATCAATTGCAACATAACAGGCAGGAATTCTTCCTGTACGGTACAGCAAAGACAGCCATTATTCAGCTCCAGTACATCATCTTCGTTGGAGCAGCAGGACTTCAGGATTTCTCCGTCAATACCCATTTCGCCGAATTCGTTGACAATAACCGCCAGTCTGCGGCCATTTGCATTTTGTATGAGGTTACGTATGAGGGTTGTCTTACCAGAACCGAGGAAACCAGTAATGATAGTAACCGGAATTTTTGAAGCCATAATTAGTATCGTTTAAAGAGCGTGCAAAATACATATTATTTAGCAGACATACTACGATCACACTCATTTACAGAAGACTTAAAATTGCACAGGTCCCGGCGTATCCGTAACAGTTATGACTTATAAGCACACATCACGCAAATGCATACATACAAGTCATTCAACATATGCTTCATTTTCTAACTGCGTTATCCGTATGCTAACAGCTTGTTCTGAATTTTGATTTTGGCAGCTAAGAAAAAAGTCTTTACCTTTCAAATGACCTCGAAAGGACCAAATTAATATAGGGAAGCAAACAAAATAACTATTACAAAATTTACAGAACAACGAATGTGATACCTCAATACCGCAGGTGAAAACTTCTATTTACTTATTCCACACCAACACACAATTACTTCAAAACACCACTGCTCATGCAACGTAATTTTGAACGTTACCTCGGCCCTGTGTTCGAAAGGGCTCAACTCAACAAAATCAGAACGGAAGCACTGAAATCGGTTAATTTCGACGGCATTCAGTCGATGGACTATTCTCAATTTGAAACCAGTGAAGTTCCTATTAAGATCCCGCCGGAATTCAACGGCAAAGATTATGTTACCTTTCTGCTTTGTATCGATGCAGAAATTGAACATGGTCTGATGCTGCAATACCTGTATGCGGCTTACAGTCTTGGTGGTCCGCAGATACCGGAAAAATACCGGCAGCAGATCAAAGAGGCACAGGAAGTGATCCTCGGCATCGCCAAAGAAGAAATGGGGCACTTCGTTTCCGTACAGAATGTGCTTAAACTGATCGGTGCGCCGCTACATTTTGAAAGACAGGATTATCCATGGGATACCCCCTTCTACCCTTTCCCTTTTAAACTGGAACCACTGACCCTTGGCTCACTGGCAAAGTACGTCTACGCAGAAGCGCCACAAAGCTGGCTGGATAAAAATGACGAGCTGGCACAGGAGATCAAGCAATGGGTATTTGCGGAAGTACCACATCCTAATACGGTGGGCGCTTTATTCGAAGTATTACTTAAACTGATCAACGATCCACAAGTCATCTCTGATGAAGCTTTCCAGGCGGAAACCTTTCCATTCCAGGCTAAATTCGATGAATGGGGTCGTGGTTATAAGAAAGGCGAGCGTGGTAATGCGGATGGCAGCGGTCCTGCGGGTTCTCCTGATGTGCTGGTGATGCCACTGGCCAGCAGAGATGATGCGTTTAAAGCACTCAGCGAAATTGCAGAACAGGGCGAGGCTACCATCGATGAAAATCCGGCTCCTTCACACTTTGAGCGCTTTCTGGATGTGTATGTTAAGTTGCGTCAGATCATGAATGACAACGCCTCTACCTTTACACTTTCAAGGAATGTGGCGATCAATCCGGAAATCCCTGCCGACAGCGGCGATTATCCAAGTGATGATCCTAACAGCTCTCCTTCAGAAGGTCAGATCTATCAACCCGATCCCCAGTATAACGAACTGGATCTTATCACCAATCCTGAAGCGCAGACATGGGGACACCTGTTTAACTTACGCTATCGCATGTTGCTGAACTTCCTTACGCATAGTTTCCTGCTGGACGATGGCTTTAATAATGTAGGCGCTATTTCACCACGTGGTATGATCATCAATTCCACTTTTGGTGAAATGTATAACCTGCGGGGTATCGCCAGTGTAATGGTACAGTTGCCACTCTCCACTGATCCGGGCGAAAAGAAGTTTGCCGGTCCGCCGTTCCTCGTGCCTTACACACTCACCCTTCCAATGGGAGAACACAACAGGTGGCGTACACATAAAGACCTCATTGAAGCTTCTCAACCACTGATCGCTAAACTGCTGCATCAGTCAGCTGATTATAATCATCGTTATCTCAATTCATTAAGAGAAGCCGATATGCGACTCCTGCAGGTAATAGATGAACTTACAGCAACCACTGTTTAACTAACCAGCAAAAAAATTGTCATGTCAATCTTAGCATTACGTATACTTCCTCCTATCGCTATAGGAAGACTGGGTGCGTCCCAGATACCCGTAGCCGCTTATGAACTGGTCAATCCGGCATACAAACCGCTCGATTTCAGATTGATTGTTCCGGCGCCTACCCTCACTATTGATCAGACCACCAATCAGATCAAAGATGACGACACTCCTCCACCGGTGATCATTTTCAAAGAGGGCGATTCTACCCAAAACACAGATGTAACAATACGCCCGGTTGCTCCATTCCTCGAATTATTTGCCATCACCAGTGACGATCCTGCAACGCTCGTCCCTGTGACGCAACAGCTACTGGAAAAGCATGGTTATAAGCTGGAAAATATCAGCTGGTCTGTGAATCTCGGTAACCTGAAAGTATTCCGCCGTACAGGTAATGTGGCTGATAAGATCATTGCGAAAATTGATAACATCACCGACAATGTGCCACATACCTTAGAAGGCCATTGTGACAATTTCATAAAAGACAAATGGCTCAATTTAGGCACCGCACAATATGTAAAACCTTCTGTAAAATATCCCGGACTGCGTTTCCGCTTTACACCGGGTCCAGGTAAAGTGTATGGTGCTTCAACCTCCCGTATTGAAGACGAAAACAAACCTGCTGTAGCCGATCCTATCATTAACAATGAAGATCTGGTATTGTATAAATCCGATGGTGGCTGGCTGGGATATGCAGAAGGTTCTGACTTCAATCCGACATATACTATGCCTGCACAGATCTTCGCAGGGTATGACAAAGACAATGGGGATCATGTCAGCTGGGGTTATCTTGACGATGAGTGTGACGGAGAAGTGACTGCCACCTTACAGGCTACCGGTACCACGATCAGTGCTACCGCACATATCGTGGCAGGCCCTCCTGCATACGCACCCGATATCCTGCCTATCCGTGCAGTATCAGATGAAATAGAACAGATCTTCAGCGGTATTGATCCTGATGCAGAAGTACCGATCGAAGAAGCGGAAGACATCGTACGTCGCGCCTTTGAATCCATCACACTGATGAACACTGCCGTGATGAACGGCAATCCTATCAATGGTCGTGAGAATGTAGCGAGTACGATGGTCAGACAGGATACCAATGATTTCGGCAGACTCTATGAGCCAATCATGGCGAGTTCTATTGTAGATAACCTTGCACTGCGTACACTGCATGAAAGGGTGTTTAACGGACTCAGTACCGGTGCTGCCGCCTGGTTTGCATCTGCCTTGCGTAAACCTGATCAGATCGGAGATCTCTCCAATGCTGAACGTAGTAAAATGCCGGGTATGATGCGTGGCGCCGATGGAAGAGGCCTTACGCTCACACATCGTATGATCAATACAGTTATTAAGGCCGCCTCGGATGCCATGTTTCAGACCGGTCAGGGTTCTCCGGGACAGCCTGCACCTCCGCAACCGGGTGATCCGATTGCAGCTGCAGATCTGCATGCACAATTGTTCTATCGTGGCGCAGGTAATCCTTATAGCGTACTGGCGAGAGCTGCGATATCCAACTGCTTCCCGGACTGGAGTTCGACTTCCGCAACCTCTGGCGTCATACTTTCGATGGACTCACCCTCAGCGAAAATGACAACTATGTACTGGAAGATAATAGCGGGCATAATCTGACCGGTCACAGACTGATCGGGATTAATGGTCAGCCGACAATGGTGCGCGGCGAAGGTCCTGTATTCCCCGGCGGACCGAACGTACATCTGAAAACGGAAGACAATCCGAATGGCGCTGCTTTTATGGAATGGTCCAATCTGATTGCCGGATTAAAACTGGGTCAGACCGCAGAGCTGCAATTTACCACAGACAAAGCGACTTTGCCGGTGCTTGTAACTGCAGAAGACCTGAAGACCACCACCTATCCGAAGCTGACGTTTAATGTAAACAGCTATCTGGCGAAAGATGCCGCTAATAATAAGACGGCAGCCCTGAACCCGGCGATTGTCAGTCCGGGTGAACTCACACACGGTCTCTGTGCACCATGGCAGAATGATTACAGGGAATGCGCCTGTTATTACTGGGCTGCCAGCAGACCAGACTATGTAAATGTACAACCGGGTGAGAACGGATTGAGTAAAGGAGATATGTGGCTGTCCAAACGACGGACAGGCACTTATATTCCTGACAACCGTACCGATTCCCGTCTCTACTCTTACGATGATCTGTTCCTCAACTGGCAGGGAGAACTGAACTTCATTATCGATGGAAAGGATGCACTGGCCAGTAACCCACTGGGATCACTCCCACAGGTTCCTTCGCAGGTTAATACAAATGGAAAATCATCAAAATCTTCCAGATCAGGCGATCAGGTACATTCCAATCCTTCACTAATCGACGAATAATGAATCCTGTAGCGACACATACAAGTACTAATTCACTGGCAACAATTGCCAGTGAATTAGCTTCCCGTATACAACAGCGTACACCACCACGTTCCCCGCAAATCCATCTTGTTCCGACGGCGGGTAATACACAACTGTTTGTTGCCAATGGCAGCAGGATGTATACCGTCTCTGATACGATCGCAGATCGTTTTCAACAATTGCTGGCAACAGGAGATGAAGCCGCTATTACAACAGAGCTGATCGCCCTCGGACTGGACACGCCTGTATTGATCAATGATACTCCTTTGGAAAGCCCTAAATTATATGCACTGTCACTGGCAATCGCGCAAAAATGTAATATGGGTTGCGCCTATTGTTATGCTGATCAGGGTGATTTCGGCGGACCAACAAAAAACATGTCACTTGATACGGCAAAACAGTCCGTAGATCTTCTGCTGAAAGACTGTACACCCGGTAGTAAAGTACAGGTAACTTTCCTCGGCGGTGAACCTTTGATCAACCGCAACGCCCTGAGAGAAGCAACCGCATATGCATTTGAACAGGGCCGTCAGAAAGGTATACAGGTCAATTTCTCACTTACTTCCAATGGTACCCTGCTGAGAGCTGATGATGCCGGTTTCTTTGAACAGTATGGCTTTGCGGTTACTATCAGTCTGGATGGTATCGGTGAGCAGCACGACCGGTTACGACCTATGAAAGGAGGTGCCGGCACCTATGCGAAGATCATCGAAAATATCCAACCCTTACTTGCGCTGCAGCGTAAAATGCAGGTCTCTGCCAGAGTTACCGTAACACCGCTGAATATGGACATTGCAAAGACCTTACAGGAGTTTGTTGACATGGGTTTTCATAGTGTCGGTTTCTCCCCTTTGTTGCGTTCCAGCAATGGTAAAGGCGAGATGTCTCCTGAAGACCTTCAACAAATGTTACAGGGTATGATTGAATGCGGACTATTATTGAACAACATGTTATCTCCGGCAAACGCTTTCCGTTCCTGAACATGGTCAATGCCCTGAAGGAAATTGCCAAAGGCACCCACCGCCCCTATCCATGTGGTGCCGGCGCCGGATATATGGGCGTCTCTGCTGACGGCGCATTATCTGCCTGCCATCGCTTTGTAAATGAACCCGCAGGCCATATGGGAGATCTGGTTAACGGAATAAATCCTACCTTACAGAACGGCTGGTTATCCTCCAGACATGTACATCAACAGGAGCCCTGTCATCAGTGCTGGGCAAGGTATCTTTGCGGTGGCGGCTGTCATCATGAAGTACTGGAAAAAGGACGTACTGCCTGCGATTATATCCGTGGCTGGCTGCATTATACCATGCAGGCACACGAACGGATCTCCAGACTGGTACCTGATTGGTACAGATAGTTATAACACCCCATATATGACCCCGGAACAAACATTTGACGTGCTTATTATCGGCGCCGGTCCTGCAGGTACCTGTGCCGCCTTACGCCTTCTTTCTCTCGGATATAACGTAGCATTGGCAGAAAGCGAATCCTTTCCCCGTCCGCAGATCGGCGAATCACTATCTCCGGGCGTCCGGAACATCTTTGACTATCTGCAGGCAGGTGATCTGCTCAATACAGACACTTATCTGCATCAACTGAATGCACAGGTGATCTGGGATACGCCTACCCCTCAGATCATCAGCACAGCGCAACGCGGATCAGGCGTAATGGCAGACAGAGCACAGCTGGATCAGGATCTGCTTCAACTGGCAATAAACCGGGGTCTGCAACTTTATCAACCTGCCCGTTTGAATCCTGTAAAAGAACAGCAGAGAAATGGACAGCGCATCTCAGAACGGACACGGGCATCATCAGTATCAGTTCCCGCTTTATACTGGATGCCCGCGGCCGTCGCGGTAATCATATGCAGGACAGGGTACTGACAGCGCCACAGACGATCGCTCTGTGGGCGGAGTTACCCGGACAATCCATGCCTGTGGATACACTGATCGAAGCAAGACCCGAAGCATGGATATGGGGTTCTCCTACACCGGGCGGACAATTCAGAACGATCATCTTTACAGATCCTGATACGATCAGACAGCAGCCGCTGACGAAGGTGTTCGACAGTTTATTATCCGGAACAAGCCTGTTTGCTGCGGTCGTGGGTATGCCCCGCTCCGACATACAGACCTGCAGCGTGTTTACTTACGCGCATGTTAACCCTTGGAAAGACAATTACCTCCGCCTCGGAGAAGCCGCCTTTTCACTTGACCCACTTTCTTCAACCGGCGTAGAAAAAGCCATGCGCTTTTCCCTGCAGGCGGTAATCGCGATCAATACTATTTTGAAGACCGGTCAGGCAGATATGGCACAGACCTTTTATGAAAACAAAATGATCGAATCCATTGCCAGTCACACCCATTGGACCAGCGGTTACTATGCGCAGGCCTGGCCCGGACAACAACATTCTTTCTGGCATAAACGGTCCCTGCCTTATATTGATCCTGCCGGACAACCGACCTCGTTCTATAACAGACTAAAAACAAGTTCATCCCTCCCCGGCTCCCGGTCCGCAAAGACGGATCAATGTACAGGAGGAATTACCCCGCTTATGGCATGAACCGGTACAGTTATCGCCTTCGCTCATATTTGAGGAGGTGCCCTGCGTGATCGATGATATCTTACAACTCCGCACAGCGATCCGTCATCCCAATCTCGACCGGGAAATTGCGTATGTGGAGGAGGTTGAACTTTCTCCTTTGCTTTTAAAGGCCAATAAAAGCACTACTTTTGGCGCCATTGTGGAAGAGTGGGCCCAACTACTGCCTTTTGAACAGGCGGTCCGTATTGCCTTCTTTTTATGGGATAAAGACATTCTTTGCGAAATATCATAGCAGAAAACGTCCGGAAGCGAACATTTCCTTTATCAAAAGCGAACAACGAGTAAGGCCAACCTATCCTCAACACATTGTTTATCAGATACTCTGGCGTAATGGCACCTGCTTTGCAGCGGGACGACATACCCGTATTTAAACCAATCGCATGTTCAGGAACTACGTTATTATCGCCTTCAGGAATCTGAAACGCAATTTCAATTATGCAGCGCTGAATGTTATAGGGCTGACCTTGAGTATTGCCGCCTGCCTGATCATTTTCCTCGTTACCAAAATGAATTGACATACGACCTGCATCACCACAAGGCTGAAAGAACCTATCGTGTCACATTACACGCACTGGATTATAATCCCAGCGTATCGCTGGCCGTCGCTCCCGCTATGCGGACCTCCTTTCCCGAACTGGAAACAGTGGCGCAATATCTTCCGCGTACAGACGCCTTTGTAAAAGTGGGTGAAACCCGCTACAAGGAAAAAGAGTTCGCTTACGGTGACCAATATATGCCGGAGGTCTTTGACTACGTATGGCTGAGAGGATCCGCTAAAACAGCGCTCTCTGAACCTAACACCGTTGTGCTGACGGAAAGTCTGGCCCGTAAATATTTCGGGACACAGGATCCTATGGGACAGGTACTGCGTCTGAATAACCATTTCGACCTGAAAGTAACAGGTGTCATTAAAGACCTTCCTTCCAATACCAGTCAGGTATTCCGGTTCCTGATATCTTTTGCCACTATTCAAAAGGAAATGGGCAGGGCAATGGAAGAGTTCTATGCCATCGCTGGCGGAGAAACCTTCATCGTTACGCCACCCGGTTTCGATATCAGCAAACTACAAAGCCGCATGAAGCCTTTTGTAAAAGACCATTGGGGCGCGGAAATTGCCGCCGGTGCCGAACTGCCATTACAACCCTTAAAGGATATTCATTTTGACCAACGATATATTCAGAGTACGACCGCTTCCCGCCAGACTTACATGGCGCTGATCGCCATCGCTGTATTTATTATCGTGACAGCCTGTATCAATTTCATTAATCTGGCTACTGCACAGGCTGTGAAACGTGCCAAAGAAACAGGGGTCAGAAAAGTATTGGGCGCCAATCGCGCTCAGCTGATCAGACAGTTTCTGGGTGAAACAGCTATATTGGTTTTCGCTACCATATTTGCAGGACTGATTGCCGCCTACCTTGCTTTGCCTCCGGTCGCAACTGCCATGGATGTAAACATCGGCATCCAGCAGTTAAATCAGCCGATAGTCTATCTCCTGCTGCTGGCATTGGGAGTGGTTATCGTGCTGCTGGCCGGTCTTTATCCTGCTTTTGTACAATCCTCTTTTCAGCCTGCATTAACTATGAAAGGAGCAGGCAAACAAAGTTCCGGCGGACTGAGTCTCCGTAAGTCCCTCGTATTTGTACAGTTTCTGGTATCACAGGTGCTGATCGTCGGTACATTGGTCGTGGCTAAACAGATGGACTTTTTTAAAAATCAGGACCTGGGATTTGATAAAGAGGCGGTTGTCACCATCCCTCTGATGAACAGAGAAACCCAACAGGTACTGGCACAACAACTTAAAGCGATCAGGGGGGTAAAAGAAATCAGTTTCTCTTCTGCAGCGCCCTCCTACAACAATAACTTTGCGCCATTCAGTTGCCCTGAAAAAGGTGTTTCCAAAGAAGATGTGACAGAGGTAAGGTTTATAGACGATCATTATCTGCAATTCTTCAATATCAAACTGCTTGCGGGCACCAATGTTTCCAGTCTGAAGGACAAGGATTCACTCAGACAGGTAGTTGTGAATGAGACCCTGATCCATAAACTGGGCATTAAAACACCGGAAGAGGCCATTGGTATGAACATTCAATTTGCGGGTGATAAAGTGACTATAAACGGTGTCGTTCAGGATTTCCAGAGTGAGTCCAAGCATAAGGAAAGAAGATCCTGTGTCCTGATCGGATTTCCGCGGGGCTTTAATGTGGTAAGTGCAAGACTGTATCCGAAAGGCATGCACGCTACACTGACACAAATAGAAAAAACATGGTCTGTCTTATATCCGGATGGGATGTTTGATTACGAATTCCTCGATGATCATATTGCCGCCTTATACAAGCAGGAACAGAAAGTATTTAACGCTTATCAGATCTTCTCTATACTGGCGATTATTATCGGTTGTCTGGGACTCTATGGGCTGGTTGCATTTGCAGCGGTACAGAGAAATAAGGAAGTAGGTATCAGAAAGATCCTCGGGGCGTCTGGTACCGATATTGTAACACTATTGGGTAAAGAGTTTATTATACTGATTGCCGTCGCCTTTCTGGTAGCCACACCATTCTCCTATTTCCTGATGCATAACTGGCTGGGAAACTTTGCTTATCACATCTCGTTGCAACCGGGTATATTCTTCATTGCGCTCAGCTGTTCTGTTGCGATTGCTGCATTGACAATCGCACATCAATCGCTCAAAGCAGCCGTTGCCAATCCGCTTAAAAGCATCAAAACGGAATAAATAAAAGGGGATGTATCAAAAATAAAAGAACGTCTTCAGAACAGCTTAAATGATCATCCGATTCCATCAGATACCCGAATAAAAAGGCTGCTCAAAAGTATTGAGCAGCCTCGATATAATGGGTCGCCCCAATATATGAGCGACCCATTAGTCAGGGTATTAATTAATAGTGTAATTAGTCTAAAGCCAGGGTAATTCGCATTAATTCTTCTCTGCCAATTCTTTGACTTTCTCCAATGCCTTCGGCCATGTGTTCACAAAATACTCCTTGTGGCTTTCTGCGATATCCATATCAACTACGAGTTCTGTATGACCATCTACATTCTTTAAAGTATAATTTTCATGTGCACCGGCCCATTGTTTTACTTCGGGACTGTCAAAATCTTCCTTGCCTTCCTTTACATAGCCAAGGTGCTCGATGGACATATACTCATTAGGAATGTTTTCTGCGATAGAGGAAACCATGCCACAATTCTCAGCATCCAGAAACAGTACCTTACTACCTTTTTTCCAGTCAGTTTTAGCCCATGATCCCGGTGCAAATACGGATGTCCATTCCCTGTAAGAAGCGTCGTCCCACAATACCTGCCACACCTTTTCGCGTGGACCATTGATCATGATCCTGAATTCCTGTTTTTCCATAATACGTGTTTTTAAGTGTTCTGAAACTTATGAATAATGGAAGCTTTGTTCGCTGTAACAAAGATGGAATTCTTTTAAATCCGGGAAGCGGTGTGCTTACGACATTCTTGCGGGGCAGAACGGCCAGCTATTTCGTCTGTACTACTTTCTGGATCGTACCGTCACTATTGTAAAACAGCTTATCAACGCAGATAGATCTTAACCAGTCATGATGTGACAACGCACTATTATGATAGAAAGCATACCATTGTCCTTTGTATTCTACAATAGACCCATGATTGGTGTAACTATCAGTCGGATCCATGTAGATGCCACGGTACGTCCACGGCCCCAGCGGACTATCACTGGTTGCATACCGCATCTGGTTGTGCTTGCCATCTTTGTCGTTATTATCTGAATAAGACAGGTAATACACGCCATCACGTTTGTGTACCCAGGTAGCCTCATGAAAATCCACCAGCCCTTCCATCGGCTGCATTGTGCCGTCTATTTCCAACATATTATCCATCAGCTTGCCGCCTTTGCAGACACCGCCTCCACCGTAGTAGAAATATGCCAGTCCGTCGTCATCAATAAACACACATGGGTCGATCATTGGCTCCAGATCAGGAAGAAAACCCTGTACCTTAAACCCTTCTGCCGGGCTGTTGCTGGTCGCCACACCTATTTTCCAGGTCTTATTCCATTCATCTCCACTGGGATGCGGAAAATAGAAATAATAGGTTCCTTTTCTGAATACGCAATCAGGCGCCCACATAAAACCACCCTCTTTTCTGCCCCAGGGTACCTGACTGGCACGCAGGATCTCGCCATGATCTTTCCAGTTAACCATATCATCCGTAGAAAAAACATGGTACTGGTCCATCAGATCGCATCCACGTGGTGGTGCAATGTCATGAGAAGCATACACGTATAATCTGCCATCTGACCATACATGCGCCGAAGGATCTGCAGTGTATATATCTGTGATAAACGGGTTCTTTTGTGCACTGGATGAAAGCGCCGACAATGCCAGACATGCGAAGGAGAAAGAACGGATGATCATCCCCTTCATCTGACTGATCTTCAATTGCTGCATACCTATTACTTTTGATTTACTGTTATGGAACTGTTATTGTTATAATTTGTGAATAGTTAAATTGCTTATAGCTATCATCCACACGCGCGCCGAGTCGGGCATAAAATGTTCTGCCGGATTTCAGATTAGGTACTCTGATCTCATACGTTTTGGCAGCAATTTCGCCTGACCAGCTGGCATTGATATCTACTTTATTCGGGTCAGTATACTGACTGATCGTAGCGCCACTACCTACATAGTCGCTGATGTTTACAAACGGTTTGATATCCAGTAAACGGGGTAATCCCGCTTCTTTCGGCGCCGACAGTTTACAGCGCATGATTAACGTGGTACCCTGTAGCTCGTGTTCAAACTGTGTGATACGAAGATACGGCGTCAGTGTAAAATCCTGCGTTGTGGTTCCATTGATGTCAATTTCTATTCCTTCTACCGGCCAGAAAGCACCGTTTGCCGGTGTCACTCTGTAATGACCACTGAACAGTTTTGTATCTTCAAAGGTACCGTCACTTTTTGACGGTATGAATTGTGGTGTGGGTGTTGCACTCCAGCTCAGCTCTTCCAGTTTCACCTGTACACCACCTGTTTCTGTCAGAAAATTCTCTTTGGAATCATTGTCCAGCAACCTGCCTTTAAATGCGGCATTGGGACCCTCATAATTGTCTTCCTTCGAGCAGGAAGACATTAACGTGGCGGACAGTAAGATAAATAATCCTGCTATAATCTTGCGCATGGTACTCAGTTTTTAATTAATGGTTAGGATTGTTGGGGAACAAATTGGGATTCTTACCCAGTTCTCCACCGGGAATCGGCTCGTAATAGAACTTCTTTTCAAAGTTGTAAGAACGCTGGAATGGCTCCATTTCACGCAGGAAAATGTACTTCTTCTCATCTGCCACATAATAGGGCATCAGTGCATGATATTTGGTATTATCCAGCATTCTGTCAGCGATACGCCATCTTCTCAGGTCCCACCAGTATTGTTTTTCAAACGCCAGTTCTTTACAACGCTCATTCCTGACAGTATCTATACCAGGATCTGCCGTTAGCTGCGGTGCGCCGGCTCTGTCTCTCAGATCATTTATCACCGTCCTCGCATCAGCTGCGTTATTGAGTTCTACCGCTGCTTCTGCCCTGTTCAGGAGGACTTCCGCGTAGCGCATATCAATCCAGCTTTGTGTACTCATATACAATCCGCAGGCTGACTGTGCACGGTTGTAGTCGATATATTTCCTTACATAGAAACCGGTACGGGTCAGGTTATCATCATCTGTACTGATACCGGTAAAACCAATAATGCGCATGCCATCATACAGGGTTTCCGTTTTACCTGCGAGATGTCTGAACTGGCGGTTGGGTGGATTCTGTCCCACTTCATCTGCAGCAGTACCCTGAAAACGCTCATATATCCCCCTCTGCATATCGAATTGTTTGCCTCTCAGCGAAGCACCCGGGAAATAAACGGTTGCCAGCAATCTTGGTTCTACTCCCTGCATCAGCTGCGCCGTATTATCAAAACGACGGGGCGTACCATCTGCATTTACTACCGGTAGCTGTCCGTTAAAACGCTCTATCAGTTCGAGTGTAGGATATGCACGGGAAAGACCATCCGCCGTCATAAAACGGCAGGTCATAGTAGCGTCCCAGCTATGAGCAGTATTGCTGGTCAGGGAATAATCCCGTACAAGAATATTCTCAGTGCTTTCCTTGTCAAGAAAGAGGTCTACATAGTTCTGTTCTTTATCGGTCTTTTTGCGATAAAGGCTGTAATGTCCTTCCAGCAGCTTCGCAGCATCCCATGCCCGCTGAAAGAATCCCTGTGCTGCAGACAAAGGAATACCTACATACCCCAGCGTCCTCGCTTCTCCCTCGACAAAGTTGGCTGCTCCATACTTTGCGATCGTACCCGCATATAACATGGCCCTTGATTTCAGTGCAGCCGCTACATAACGGTTCGCACGACCTCGCTGACTGGTCTCCGGCATCTTCTTATACGCACTGTCCAGATCATCTGCAACAAAGTTCCAGACATCCACTTCCTTATCACGGTGTACCTGCAACTCTTCCAGACTCTGCTCAGGATAATG
The DNA here is from genome assembly GCF_007896845.1 of Chitinophaga pinensis. Taxonomy (GTDB): domain Bacteria; phylum Bacteroidota; class Bacteroidia; order Chitinophagales; family Chitinophagaceae; genus Chitinophaga; species Chitinophaga pinensis_C. Next base: position 40,367 of record NZ_VOHS01000035.1, read on the forward strand.
CTGTACTTTTCTGATGATGGGAATGCCACCGTATCTTTTCACCAAAGCAAAATAGAAGTAGGCACGGCAGAAATACGCTTCCCCTAACCATGCGTCTATTTGTTCTTTGAAAAACCGGTGCCATACACCGGCAGATTCTCTATGAAATAATTCACGGTACGGATATCACCGTAAGGCCAATAACCGAATCCGCCTGCACCATCATAAGTGCTGCCATATGGACCTACCATTTCACCACAAAGTGCGCCGGGATGATAGAACTGTTCCCATCCACGGTTAAATCCGGAATTCGCCTGCTGATAGAAAAAATCTTCAATAGGCAGCGCTTTGTAAATCGTTGCCATATAAGCGGCCACACCGGCTTCCGTGCCAAAAACGTCCTTATCCTGAATCACATTCAGGGGTTCTACGTTCAGGTCATGACAGGCAGGTTGTATCAGGAGGGTAAATATTGTGATGATGCTTAAATATATCTTGCTCTTCATGTGGTTTCAGTTTAGAAAGTAATGCTGGCTCCTACGCTGAACGTTCTGTTCATAGGATATTTATAACCGCCCTGGGAGTAGTTCCAGTCCGCTCCGCTGGCAACAGTACCCGGGTGCTCAGGATCACTGTTCTGTAATCCTGTGAATGTGGCCAGATTATAACTGTTGATATACGCACGCAGGTTTGTGATACCTACACGACTGAGCAGCTTTTTTGGAATTGTATAACCAAACTCCAGACTTTTTATCCTCATATAGGTAGCATCCTGTACTGCTTTGGTACCTTCCGCTGACGGTGATCCCATGGCAGGATATTTACCTGAGACCCATTCAGTATTCGGATCAAAAACATCTGCTCCCGGATCGGCAGTATGCCATCTGTCGAGGAACGGCGTCAGTGCACTACGGCCATACATCAGTGGTTCTGCCATCTGCTCTGCATATTGTACATAGAAATCAGTAGCGCCCTGCAGGAGCATATTAAAGTCAAATCCTTTCCATGCCGCACCAAGGGTGATACCAAAGTTGAACAATGGAATATCTCTGGTGGCAATGGGTGATTCATCCTTTCCGTCGATCACGCCATCATTGTTCCAATCGATGTAGTAATAATCGCCCGGTACAATTCCCTGATTACCGCCACCTGCATTGACATTATGATTATAGATCTGATCGTAGGAGGTAAATTGTCCGCCATACTGCTTACCCCACCAGATGTTTGTATAACGATCTGCCTGAGAATTCTTCCAGTTCTCATAAGAGTTACCCGCCTTCGTCTGCTGTACCGTACGCATCATTGTACGTGTAGATGCCGCATTTGCGGTAATATTATAACTGAAATCGCCCAATGTATTACGGTGTGTCAGTACGATTTCATACCCTCTGGTTCTGTCGCTGTTCAGGTTTTCCTGTGGTAAATTAGTACCCACAGTACCCGGCAATGTAGTCGTTCTGGTAGCCAATAAACCCGATCTGTTACGGATGAAATAATCCACCGAACCACCCAGCAATCCTTTCAACAGATCAAACTCCACACCGAGGTTCAGAGTTTTTGCCGTATACCATGTCAGATCAGGATTCACTACGCCTCGGGAAACCATCCCATTTACATAATTACCGCCAAAGAAATATCCCGGTGAAGGATAATTATACCCGGAGATGTATTGGAAGCCTGTCGCACTGTCATCTCCTGTTTTACCATAGGAAGCGCGGAGCTTCAGGTTATTCAGTATTGTCGGTGAAAGGATCGACTGTATAAACCGCTCTTCACTCAGTCTCCATCCCACTGATACTGCCGGAAAGAAACCCCATTGTGCACCCGGTTTGAACTTACTGGAACCGCCATAACGGAAACTGAAGTCAAACAGGTATTTGCTTTTGAAATCGTAGTTCAGTTTTCCCACTAGTCCTTTATTCACCGTCTCCCATAATCCGTTTCCATCCATATTACCTAACTGGTTGGTCTCATTACCTGCAAACAGGTAAGGCAATCCCAGTGAAAACTCCCTTTGTGCATAGAAGTTATCCGCGGTAGCATGGTTTTCTTCGTACAATAACAGTCCCGTTACATTATGTCTGGCGGCAAACTGACGGGTATAATTCAATGACAGCTGATACAATGAAGCGGTGTTATTACCATAAGTACGGTTCACCGTTGAAGGAGAATTAACCAGTGTCGGAATGTATTTGTCATTCTGGCGGTCATATTCATACAGGTTATAGGATTTTCTGACCATGGTATTGTCCACGATATTAAAACCGTAGTTATACATACCACGCGCCATCAGCCCCTGAATACCCGGTATATCATATTCCAGCGCCAGCTGTCCCTGAAAGTTCTTATTCTTAAAAGCCTGTGATCCTACAATATCAGCATTCGTCATCACTACCGGATTGGCATTATCCGGCTCCAGATGCGGATAAAGCGGATTGTTATTTGCGTAGATCTGGTCGGTTGGCAATTGGTTCCACGTATACTTGAACATTTCCCATACGCCCCTGCCACCCGGCTGATTCTTCGTATCTGTATAACCGGATAACAGCAATTGCGCACGCATCCTGTCATTGATCTTCGCGTTGATATTAGAACGGAAGTTCCAACGGTCATAATTCATATCATTGGTACGGAACAGACCATCCTGATTGAAATATCCGAGGTTGAAGAAATAGTTGGCCCTGTCATTTCCCCCGTTCACACTAAGGGTATGCTGTGTCTCAGGTGCAAATTCCCGCATGGTCGCCCCTACCCAATCTGATGAGTTTAAAGTACCGTTTTTATACAATTCCATATCTGCATCTGAGAAAGAAGGCGGCATCTGGTTATAGAAGTTGTTGCCGAAATCGCGTTTCTGCTTTTCGTTCTTCAGCATCATATACTGCAAAGCATCCACCCCTTGCGGTACATTCAGGAACTGCTGCCAGCTCTGATTCACTGCATACGTGATATCAAACTTCCCATTCGGATTACGGGAACCTTTCTTACTGGTCACCACGATCACCCCGTTTGCTGCCTGTACACCATAAATAGCCGCCGAGGCATCCTTCAGGATAGAAATACTCTCTATCTCATTCGGGTCCATTCTAGCCAGGTCACCGCCACCTCTGGGCACCCCGTCGATCACTACCAGTGGATTTCCCATCCCCCTGATATCAAAAACGTTGTCATAAGCCCCCGGCTCACTACTTTTTTGTACAACCCTGAGTCCGGGCAGTTTACCTGTCATCATGTTGATGACGTTTTCATTTTTGGTGGTAACCAGCTCACTGGCTTTGATCACCGAAACAGCACCTGTCACGGTCGCTTTCTTTTGGGTACTATATCCCGTGACAATCACCTGATTCAGGCCGGCAGTCGTCGCTGGCAACCGTATCAACAGATTACCGGAGCCGGTATAAGGGACTCTTATCTCCCGGTAACCTACAAGGCGGACATAGAGCGACAGTGTCTGTCCTTCCGGCGCTTTAACGGAAAAGCGCCCGTCTTTCCCTGAAATAGCCCCGGATTGCGTTCCGGCAATACCGATAGTCACCCCCTCCAGTACATTTCCGCTGGCGGAGTCAATTACCTGTCCGCTGATCGTTTTTGTCAATGCTGCCCCTTCGTTGTCTCGTTTTTGTGCTGTGGTTTGTCCCGGTCGGGATAAAATAATGGCGCCGATGAATAATAGCTGGAAGAACAGGATGTTTCCGCCCTTGCTTTTCATAACATGGACGCATGCGTCATACGTGGATCTTTTCATATTTGCGGCTTTGCTTTTGTCCTTTTAACAAGGAGGTCTGTAGAATTTTGGTTTCATAACTGGATTAAAGAGTTGTATGCTGATTCACTCATGACATAGATTCTTCTATTAGCGATCAAGGTGTAAGAAACTATCCGGGAGGTTAAAAAAGGTTTAACAAAAGGGTTAATGAGGGGATTAATGGCGGATTTTTTTTCAGATTTCTGAAAATTTTGTGACGGTTTAAGGGTGTGGGATACGCTTTATAGTTGGTTTAAGGTGTGGATTGGTGCGGATTGGTGTTGGGGTACGGCGTGCGGTTTCAGGATGGACCCCGGGCTGTGTTCTTTGATGCGGTATGGCTATGGGACGGTTGGGGTGTATTGGGCATTGGGGTACGGCGTGCGGTTTCAGGAGGGACCCCGGGCTGTGTTCTTTGAAGCGTTCTGGCTATGGGACGGTGGGGGTGTATTGGGCGTTGGGGAATGATTGAACATTTGGGGGGCTGTCAGCAACGCTTCAAACAACGAAGGCCCTTGGTCTCCTCCTGAAACCTGCTGCTGATCATGCCCTTCTATTAAGATGGAAGGTTTAAAAATTTCAGCCTGTTTGTATATGGTTTAAAGGCGTTTATTCCGGCTTATTTTGAGTTATGTAAACGATATCTCTAATTGTTCGTTGTCTTGAATCGGATCCTGAATCGGGTCTTAAATCGGGTTTAAATGCGCTTTTCAATTGTTTGCTTAAATCAAGTAAGTGAGCTGACACAAACGTTTTGCTGTGACTATTGGAGTGCTAATACGTTAATAATGTGTACATAATAACTATTTGCCTTAGTCAATAAGGTTGGTGCTTTTTCAAATTTTGTGTTCTTACTGTTTATCTCCTTAGTAGCCTGCTTCTATCTATAGTCAGACTATACTCATCTTACGCTAATGCTACGTTTAGAACGTAGCATTAGCGTAAGATGAGTATAGTCTGACTACGGAATAACAGAAGTAAATTGACTGAATACAAAATTAGTCTGATTGTATGCTTTCAGATAGCGGCGGTTTCAGGCAGGAGACGCTGGCCTTAGCTATCTGAAGTAGCCGATGCCTTACACCAAAGTTTAATAGCAGCCCAATGCCAACCAACTCACAGAAGCCCAATACGTAGTACCCTTCAGATAGCGTCAGCCAGTGGCCCCGCCTGAAACCAAAGCAGCAGCCCCCGGCTATCAGGACTCACGCCTTTATCACATCATTGAAAGTTTTATAAAACTCCTCTCCATAGATATCCCGATAGTCCTTGACGAACTTCTCATAAGTATTATTGGCCAGAGAATACCGCCGTAACATCACCAGACTTTTACACTTGAACTCCAGCGCCTCCTCATTTAAACGATCAAAAAAGAAGACCGCATTAGCCACCCGGATCACAAATTCAGGATCTTCAGACTCCTGCTTGAGATACGCCAAACTTATGTCAATAACCGCATTACTCACTTCCGCCTTGACATCATCCAACCAGTCGTATTCCGTCTTTGCAAGAAATGCACCTGATTCGACCACTTTCAGTAAAGATGTCATTAAAGACCGGTCAACAACTCCATGTGTCTTCGTCAGATGTACAAACTGCTCATAATCAAGAGAAAATTGTGCTTCATTGAACTGAAACTGCCAATACACCGATTTTTTATTGATCATGCAATTGCCAATCTTCTCGAGGATACTTTTCAGCTTTGCAAGGTTAACGGAACGGTTATTTTTAGCGTCTTTAGCTGATTTTCCAGTCCAAAGTATCTCGGTCAGTTCGTCCGAGGTGATACCCTGTCCGGTTCTGACAGTATAGATCAGGATGAGTAAAAGTAACTCCTTCATCAATGGAGTGAACAGGCCCGTCAGTTCGGTACCATCTTCGCTGAAAGCCTGAAACGGCCCAAACAGGCGGATAGACGAGCGGGCTGGCATCACTGCCTGAGACGGAATTGGTAAAGCTTCTTCAGATGGAACAGACTCCGCAGGTGGCAAGGGATCGGCTTCATCATCTATAACCGATAATGGTTCGGGCATGACGTCAACGAGGTCATTATCAGGTGTCTCTTCGGCTGTTGTAACAGCCGGAGTTAATGCAGCTGAATTACTTACGGTAATGGGTGGCGTAAGTAACTTAATTCGTTTTCTGCGGTACAACCACAGGACAAGTATACAGACGACCAGCAACAGTCCGATGAACAGCAACCATTTATAAAGAAATCCTTTTTGCGGTACAACTGCTGATGTTTCTATCGCCGGGTCTAATGGTGGAAAATCGATCGTATAGACTTTCACACTGGTCTCCCGCTGATGTAATTCCTGATCGGCATACAGCAGGGTGACTGCCACTAATTTACCGGCACCGGGAGCATAATAGAGATCAGCAAAAGACTGTACATCATAAAAAGAGTAAGGGATGGGCGTACCTGTCAGTTTATAGACCGGCTTGTCCAATGAGCCCTGCATCAGCTGCAATCTGGAATTGAAACTATCCTTGGGGAATACGAGTCCGTAGTATTGACGTCTTTTAGCGTCTATCACCAGACTGTTGGCAAATGTGAACCTGCCATACACAGAATCCATATTGAAACGCTTTGTAAATGTCTTCGAGCGGATGTCGAAGGCAAACAAATCATAGTACGCACCCGGATCCAGCATCTGATCGCCGGTCATACTGCCGTAGCCACCCACAATAAAAGCCGTATCACCGGTAATGTTGAGACCGAGTCCCGCCAGATAGCGGGGCGGAAAGAAATGCCCTCCTACAGATAGTGTATCCCAATGTCCATTACGTAGCTGATAACGTTGCACCTGATTCTTGTACTTCAGCTGACCATATCCACCGACAATATATAACGCGGTATCCAGAGGGGAAATGAACTTGTTGGCATGCCAGTATTCAGTCAGGATTGTATCCGGAAAGGTTTTATTCCATTGCGATGTGGAAGGATCATACGTAGCCAGTTTCCGGTGATCAATGTAGAAGTTATAAAAGCGATTGGTCAGTGTATCATAAATACCCTGACAACCAATCAGTATGTTTTCCTGTTTAGCACTCTTTGCTGTACGGGGATGCTGATTCTGCCGGAGATCATAGGTAACGACAGAGTCAATACCGGCAATTAATAATTGTTCATTCCTGCTGTCAAAACCGGTTACTGCATTACCGTTGAGTTGAAAAGCACCGATCATTTTCCAGTACTGATGACCCGGTTTCAGCCATACACCATTCTTGACACGGGCAGGCTCACGGGCACTGATATCGTAACAAAGGGTATCGGAGACCTCTTCCAGAGGCCAGTGATTGTGCAGGCGTTCATTGTCAAAGATCCGGATGTCCTTGAGACGCATGGGAGGAATATCACGGGTATGAAAACGTTCATCGTCATTGGCGCCGTAGAGGAAACGGAAACAATTACCTTTAAATGCAAAAGCAGTACTGCCGGCCTGACGATCGTTCAGGGAAAGCGATATCTGCTGTTTATTCAGGTCCAGTGTGATGGCCAGCCTGTTCCAGTCATTGTACAGTCTGTACGCATCTGCCGCAAAGGAGATGTTGAAGAATTTTTGTCCGGAGATAACCCGGAAAAGAGATGCCCGCTGATCATAGATCAGGTCAATATTCTGGTTTTCGTTAACAATACGAAGGATGTAACCAAAATAAATATGATTATAGGAAACAAAGTTCAGATCAAACTCCAGCCTTACTACGCCTGATAAACATATGGGCCTGCCACTACCAATTTCAAAGGATGTCCTTTTCTCGGCAACCGCTTCATGTCCGTTGAATGCCAGCCCATAGGATAAATAAGATTGTGCCCGTCCTATAGTACTAAAAATGAGTAACAAAAATATAGTAAGGAAAGATCGATACATACTTAAACAAAAAAACGATATTAAGTTGTATTGAGCAATCCCTGAACGCTTTTTTTTATTTGGTCCACTGGTTAGTAGACCACCAGAACAGCACCTTTCTCCTGAACAGGTTGCCCCAGAATATCAATTCCCTGCAACAACCACACATAAGCGCCGGTGTCTACTTTTTGCCCCGGAAGGTACCATCCCATCCTGCGCTGACATCTTTTGCGGTAAATACACAATTACCCCAACGATCCATTACGGTAAACAGACTATAGGATGCTACTCCTATTCCTTTGGGTCTGAAAATATCATTATGTCCATCGCCATTCGGGGAGAAGGCGGTAGGTGCGTATACTTTTACAGCGTCGATGATATCTACTTTAAAATAGGTCGTCGGACTTACACATTCACCGAACTGGTAGTTAATACCGAAACTGGTGCTACCGGTAATATCTTTTACGCTGAACTCTCCTGTTGTATTTGTTTCTGACCATTCTGTACCCGGACGGAACAGGTTATAATTACCCTGATGCAGATTGGTTACTTTGATATCGGCAGTCATGCCTTTCATGATCACCACATCTTTTACAGTGGGAGCCAGCAACAGGATGTCCACGGCATTCACCGGAAACGGATTACTGTAGACTACACAGCCGTAGGCATCGGTTACACGCAGTGTATAATCATACCCTCCGGGTAACGACTGTGCCTGCAGTGAGGTGGATATAACTGTGCTATCGGGATTGAGCCATGCATAAGACAAAGGTTCCTTTCCATTCACACCCAGACCGGCAATTGCACCAGATGTCATACTACAAACGTCATCAATAATGGACAGGTAAGTCGCATCTATACGGGGTAAATTTGGTGTTTTCAGGATAATCGTGGCTACCAGCTGCTCACATTGTTCAATGTCTTTCACGTATAGTCTGTAGATACCGTCTCCTGCATTTGTCAGGTCTTTTACGGTACTCACTTCCATATCGTTCATATCCAGCCAGCGGTAAGTGGCGGGTGTACCACCTGCAAGGATCATTCCGGTGACGCTACCATTATTCAGGTTACAAACCGGATTCCGGGTGTTTAAATCCGAAACAGTGATCAGATCAGGTTCATGCTGCGGTACATCGAAATCGGTGGTGACATTACAACCGTAGGCATTCGTGATCTCCAGCCGATAATTACCCGGTGCAAGATTCACCAGATCAAGACCAGTGCCAATCACATTGCCCGTGTCATCCAACCAACGCGTAATCTCTGCATTGGTAACCTGCAGACCTGTGATACTACCATCATTCACCGTACAGGATGCCTCTCTGATAGTAGCGGTATTACGGTCAATCAGGATCTCTCCCGGTGCGGTGATCACAAATGGTTGTGAGGGTCCTGCCGCCGGACAGCCAGATTGATCAGAAAAAGCAAGTGTATAGGTACCCGCAGGAATGTCAATCAACTGATCTGTAGTGCCTACGGTTTGTCCGGTAGCATTGGTCCAGACGTAGGTGATCGTGCCGGTACCATTTACTTTTAATCCGGTGATACTACCTGTCGGCTGACTACAAGCTGCGTTCTGCAACTGCACGGTGCTCAGATCGAGCACCGGTGCGTTGACAGCTCTTATTTCAAATGGTCCGCCGGTTGCGGTACAACCATTAATCGTGTCTGTAATGGTGATATAATAGTTGCCGGGGGCAAGGTTATTAATAGCAGGGCCGTTACCGACACTCACTGCCGGTGTATTGGCGTTGTACCAGTTGTATCTGAGATTAATACCCTGATACTGTATACCTGTAATACTGCCGTTATTCACGCCACATCTTGCAGGAATGAGTGTCATGGTGCCTGTCTGGATAACAGGGCTTATGTCTTTCACCTCGAAGAAGGGAGAATATTCGATACACTCCGGTTTGTTACATCCGGCGCCATACATCACCAGCCGGTATTTACCTGCGGGAACGTTCAGCAGAGATGTATCTGTACCTACAGTATTCCCGTTTTCATCTTCCCAATGAAAAGGCGTTGCATTGTATAAAATCTTATTGATAATACGTCCTGTACTCTCTCCACAGGCGGTATGTATAATGTTATCAGCAATATCGTCACTCCACACGGGATTACTATAATCCGATGTTGCGCCTGTTGCATCAGTGGCAGAGAAAATCACGCCATCACGACCCTTCAGTGCATAGGTCCATTTACCATCTGCACCGGCAAGGAATGTTTCAATATAATTACGGCCATCGCATTTACGTCCGTTACCGCACCTGTAAGGCACAAAGGCTTCCATTTTTGCGTTCGGAGTAGCAACGCCGGTGATAGTCGTCGCGTTGCAGGTCAGCACACGTACAAATGGCTTTGCTTTACCATCCGCAGGGTTCCAGTTCGACAACTGAATGCTATTGGCTGGTCCGGTAACGATTGAGGTGTTATTATTACAGAACATCTCATTCTGTGATATTGTAGCCTGATATGTGGAGACCACTACTACCGGCACGTCATAACAACCGGCAATGATGTTTTTATCTAATAGTGTACCACCAATTACGCCCTTCTGACAATCCATCAGGCGGATGCCGGAGGAACGTTGTCCGAGTACAGATACACCTGTAATTTCTGTTCCTATTTTGTTACGCTGAACCCTGAAAATTGCATTACGTAAACCATACAATCCCAGTCCGTATACACTCTGTCCTGCAATCAGGTTATCTGCCACCGTCACTATTCCATTGGTGTTACCGGAAATACCGATATACTCATCCCTGAAAAGATTGGATGCCGTAGCAGCAGTACCACTGACATCTGTACCGATTTTATTAAAAGTAGCCACTACATCTCCTGCATCCGCAGAAAAGCTGACACCATAAGTAGTACCGGCAATAATATTTCCAAGATCGGCTCTGGTACCGCCGAATGTGACACCATTGAGGTGGGTCACCAATACGGGCTGATAACAGGAATACGCGTCGGTAGCAATCACCCCGTCTTCGCGCATACCAATGATATTATTCTGTATTGTAAGATTACTGATCACCTTCGGATCTGTGTTCGGAGCTACGCCATAAATACCAAATTTAAACCCATAGATCACATTACCTTTACCGTTCCCGCCGATAATAATATTTGAACAGGTACCACTGATCTGAATACCATAGCTTTCGCCGGCTACACCAGCTGTTGCGATCACCAGACCATAAATTTCTACGTCAGAGGCATTGTCTATTCTCAGACCATAAAATGCAGCCAGATCATTATTACGCAGTAGCTGCACCCGCGCAGTACTGACACCATATACGGTGGAAGCCTGTGTGGAGGCATCTACTACAATGTTGCTGCTCAGCGCAGGAAGGTCACTGTTAATGACAATAACAGGCCTTGACGGTGCATTCACCGAAATATTAAAATAGATATAATCTTTCTCAGTTGTACCATTGCTGTTAGCTTTGGTAATTGCATCTCTTAGTGATCCGGGGCCGCTGTCCGCCTGCGTAGTGACAGTAAATATAGCTGCGCTGGCAGAGGAAAAAACACAAAAGAAAGATATGGTAATAAGCAGGAGTTTAACACCTGTAGGTTTCATATTTAATCAGTATTCGGGATATTTTGGCAGTTGATTTATGCTACCGGGCTGAAAAATACACATATTTATCAAGAATATAATATAAATCGGACAATTATTGTAAAGATTCTTGCAGCCAGACGGGCATTTCCGGACACAAGGACTTAACTATCATATGCTTGGGCAAACAGGAAATTTTGGCAGAAAATATTGGTCAACGAGCCTGTTTAAATAAAATAGCCGGATACAGAAGTATCCGGCCTGCTTTAACCACAGCGGGGATGAAATAAACTATTCCACCACCAGCTTCTTTGTGTCAATCTTTATATCAGAGATTGTCTTTACAAAATAAATACCCGATACAAGGTTGTCTGTAGCCAGCTGGATACGCTGCTCTCCTGCCGGAATCTGCTGACGGATGGTCTTCACCAGCACACCGTTTGCATTGTATATGGCAATCAATGCATTGACAGATGCCGGCAGACTATAATACAGCGTGGCCTGTTCTCTGGCCGGATTCGGATAGATACGCAGACCTGCTTTTACCACAGTTATCTTCGTTGTCTGCGGTGCTGCCTGTGCCAATCTTGCTGCAGATGTGGTCCCCCATCTGAACGTTTCCCAGCCACCAATAGTAGTACGGTTCCAGTTCATCGGTTGTGTACCATTTTCAGAACACATATACAATCCTTTCAGGCTTTGTAACGCAACGGTATTGCTGCTCAGGTTAATCCAGTTAAAACGGGTCGTGCTATCCAGCGTAGCACCTGTACAGAATACCGGGTTACCTGCTTTTACATACAGTCCGTTATTACCTTTGAGTGCAACCGTATTATTGCCTCCGTCTACTACTTCAAATTTCTCCCATGGACCTAATCCGGTACGGTTACAGTTCATCGCCTGTGTACCATTCTCTGAACATACCAGCAGAGTATCATGATACAGATAGATAATGCTGCCTACCGGTGCCGGAGAAGGATTTGTCACCGTTGTATCCTGTGCATCTTCAATGATGATATCATCAAAATATGCGGTAAAGGTGCCTGTCTGTGCCGCATTGTCGTAAGCAATACTGATACCGGTGATCTCATCTCCGATCAATTCCCCCTTCCCTATCTGGCAGGTAAATTTCGACCAGCTGCCGACAGTACCTCTTGTTACATTCGGATGCATCACGGCGCCATTATTGTCTTTATATGCACTCAGATTACGCAGTACTTTACCTGATCTGAATGTCAGATCAACTGATGTATTAAGTCCCTGTGTGTTAACGGTATATTTCCAGAAGCTCAGCTGCATATTGGCTTTCACGGCAATTTTTGTCTCTGCGATCTTGTAATAATAACTGGAAGTGCCATTCGCAGTACCATTGATTTTCACCGTGTACACACCACTTCTTGAAAACGCCGGTGTATTCTCAATCGCCACACTGGTGTTACTTACCCCTGCCGATGACAACAGGGCATTCTTATAAAAACATGCATCAACAGGCGATATTATATTTTGTGGTACCTCATTGATGATACAACTAGCCACTCTGCTTTCAAAACTGTTCCTGTAATAGACAGGTCCCAGTGAGTACGGGATGGGTACATCTGCCGGTGTGCCTGTACTTGTCAGCAAACGGGCTGCCTGTCCTGCCAGTCGCAGATAAAAGTCGGACGACGTCCATATACCATCCATCGATAAGGTTCCGAAGTACTGGTCGGTAGGAATATCGAAATAATCGACGGCTGAACTGATAATATTGGTGGATTCCTCAAACTCATCCAGCATAGCGAAGTACATAGATTTCACACCGACACTTTTAATATTGCGGGCCTGTTTCCACAGAAATTTTCCGCCCAGTCTGCGGGTATCATTAGGATAGCCGTGTACATGTTGTGACCACGCACTGCCCGGAAATATCACCGGATAGAAACCCATACCATTCTGATCACAATATTGCTTGTCAGGGATCAGGGATTCAGTACGGAAATTGTCTGCACCGGTTGTATCGTTATACACGCCTACTGTCCACGGTGAGATCATATTGTATGCCTTATATACATCTTCGAAATCGGTGCGGGATCCGCCATTGCGCAAACGCCAGTCTCTTGGTACACCTGCAATCACATAACAACCACGGTCTTTGAAGAACTGCGCGAGTTCCAGTGCCTGTAGTCTGTCAACCAGAATCGTGGAATATCCCAGTCCCCATAACTCAACGACCGGTTTTCCGTTGACTGTTGCATAAGCACCTGATTTTGTCAGTTCATAGATCTGTTCCATCTGGTATACCCAGTCGCGTTTAATACCCTCTACAAGATCAATTGAGTTAACTTCTCCATTATTCTGATCGGGCATACAGTACATTACATAAAACAACCTGCCGTTTGCTTCACAGGCATTTTTGATATTAACGTAGTAATCGTCTGTTGAAGTATATTTTATATTTCTGCCGACAGGTGCATTGCGTTGTATAGCAACACCATCAAACCCTGTGCGTTGCAGCAATGCCATCTGTACATCTATCACCCCTTTGTCTGTAGAATTATACAGTTTCGCAGGTTTACCATTTCCAAGATTGGCAAAATTGGTGGCATACATCGGAATGTTGGGATTATTCTCATAATCGGCGAGATTCGGGAATGTTTCCGTGTTGTGATTTCCTCTGCCTGCGGCAGGGACTTTATCATAAGACCAATGACTCCAGTCCTCCGGCTTAGGACCTGCTTCATGCCATAACTGGTAGCCGGCAAAAGATTTACCTACGAATTCCGAACCGGGATTGTTTGGTCTGGCAGGGATAGGTTCTGCAGATGGATTCAGTGACCCGACATAGAACGTAATGTCTTTGATATAGGTATCTTCTGATCCATAACCCAGACGGATATCACCACCGTAGCCCATGCTACCGTCCAGTCCTGCATCCTCCAGAAATACCAGACGGGTGATCCATTTACCGGTATTGGATTTCTTAAAATCGGCGCCACCCCAGTTACTGCCGGCACGGGTATAATTCAGCCATACGAAGTTCATACTGTTGTCGTAATAAGTAATCGACAGAATGACCTTTTTTGCGGTAGAGGGGACGGCTGCGCGGTCAGCACGGACATACATAAATTTTCCGGCAGGGATCTTTCTGCAGGGCACACCATCGACGGTTGCGATCTCTGTGTAGCCTTCACCTGCGGCATTTGTTTCCAGCCCCAGTGTAAGGCTGCCGGATTGTATAGGATTTGTGTATCTGATCCACGCGGATGCTGCCGGCAGGGTAATGTTACCTGCTTTTAATATGCACACCGATAGCAGGCATGCAAAGAGTAATAGAGAGTGTTTCATATATAGCTTTTAAGTGGGAAAAGACAGCAGACGTGAAGCGTTGACGGGTTTCATAGCAGCAATAGCTGACTGTCAACAGTACGGGTCAAGGGCACAGGTTTTCATTTCAGGTTTTTAAAGATGGTTCCGGAGGTAAATATACAATTCTAAAATAAAGAAGTGTTACTTCCTGTCAGGACATATTTCCTAATGCTGTATTTCTCTCAGATTTCAGATAAGCAATATAAGCCGGCAATGTATCTAAGGTAGGAAAATCCGACGCAGGCATACCTTCCGGTAGCTCTCTTACAATGTAGACATTGATATTTTCTGCGAATGATTTTTCTCCGAGAAGGCTTTGCAGCAAAATAAAAACTGCATCATCCAGATTCTCATTCTGCTTCAGATATTCATAGTCATCAATATGTACAACCACGTCAAGTTTTGCAGGATATTCCGGGTCTTCTACTGCGGAAAACCACATGTTTTCTGCGGATAATTCCAGGTCTGCATATTCTATGCGGGCACTTTCGGGATCAGCCTGTATCAGGGCGGTAAATTTCCAGCGTTCGAGTTCGGGGGCTTGTGTAACCAGATATTCTGCGTCATCAAAAAAAGCTTCATCACAATTGGCGGTGATGACCAGTTCGCCGCCATTCCATTCGTCAACACGCATTTCAAAAAACAAACTGGTACAATAAAGGTGGAGTTTCTCTGTCAGCTCATCAAACAGGACCACAATTTCATCCTGTTCCATTTCTCTGAAAAAGCGGAAATCGTCGTTTCTCTCTGTGAACCATTTCCAGAACTTGGCAGCGTCATTACTTCTAAGCATATTTCTCATTTTATAGCTACGGGTAGCCGGGGGTAACAATCTGTTTACTACCCGCAATTTAATTGTTTTTGTTATACGCGCCTTCTTCGTTTATCATGGTTATTCATTTTAGCGGACAGGTGTCCTGTAGATTACCTTTCATAAGGGTGACATGTTCTTTTTAAAAAGGCGCATGCAGCAGCTCATTCTATGCAGACCATGAGACGTGCCTGCACCCCTCATGGTCTGCATAGGTGAACAAATAATTATATCTTTATCCTGTATACAGTATAGGGAGAAGTACGTTTGTCAACGCCATTGTTGTATTCAGGCTGTTTCTGTATCTGCGAACAGCTGATGTAAAGATAACCGTCTGCAATAGAATAGCTATCCGGCCAGATCAATCTGTCATCTTTGACCAGTGTTGTCATCCGCAGCGCTGTATCCAGTTTAACGATCCGATATCCCTGCAGATCTCCCATATAGAGATTCCCTTTTTCGTCGAAGATCATTCCATCATTGTTGTGAAATGACCCAGATCTTCTACCTGAGCTGCCAGGTCTGTTTCCGTCATGTTCCAATTACGCAGATGTTCCGTTTTAATACGGTATAGTTTATCATCGGATAAGGGTTTATAATACAACCAGTTCCCATCAGGTGTTAACGCAATGCCATCAGAATTAAATTTTGCGGGCCTGCCATCTTTCATTAATTCCCGGCCGTCAATAATGACTTATAAGATGGATCCGAAATGGTTGAATAATGGCCTGCAAACACGGCGCATTTGTCCGTCACAAGATTTACCACGATGATACCTCCGCCCTTCGATTCAGTAAGATAGGCATATTGTCGCTCCACGTCAACACGACGTCATTGACGTAGGAAGTATCTGCCAGAATAGCAGTAAAAATAAGTACGGGCGATTGTATTTGACTGCTTATCCATTTTAACGAGCTTAGCACCATTTCCCTGAATCGTTTGCAATCGGGTGCTGCGGGATCGAGAATCCAGAGGGTGCCGGCCTTATCAAAATAAACAATTGTACACACACCCATTTATTCAGGCCGGGAAGACCATGATTCCATTCATTGGTTGATACATCGGGATAAGGTGTTTT
>NZ_VOHS01000036.1 GCF_007896845.1 Chitinophaga pinensis
AAGTTGTTTTTTTAACAGGTGACAATGCTACGCAGTGTTGTGGGTATAAAAAAGGAATGGTAACTGCTAGGCGGATACATCTTAATATTTTGAAAAAGGATGATCGTGATTTATTATTAATCAGTTCGCAAATTTTCCGGGATGGAAAACGACTATTCCTGCTCTAGCACAGTGGAAGTTCAAATACTAAAAAAGAATCCAGTAGTTTTAGTAGATGTTTGGAATTATAAAGATAAATGGTTGCAGTACGATCAACTAAATGGGATGGCGACTTCAGATTCAGAAATTTCACTTGACATAGAAACTTCTACTTGCGCATGGCTACAAACGCCAGGAGAAAGTGGAATGCTTGCGATTGATGATGAGTTGAGTGACGAATGGATTAAATTTGTATCAACAAAAAACGTTCCTGGTAAACTTAAGGAGGAGGAGTGTTTGGCCATTTCGACAATTACAGGAGAACGTATGCGAATTGATACTGAATTTGTAGCGGCCCCAGGAGGCAGATTTCTGATTTATTTTGATTCACGTATAGATGCATATTGTAGTTATGATTTGGTGAAAAGAGAAAAGTCTGTTCTTACTAAAGATATAAGAACAAATTGGAGAAAAAGTGGTTTTTGGGAGCCAGGAGAGCCCAGAGGCATAGCGGGCTGGTCAAAATCAGGAAAATAGTTTTCATATATGATAGATATGATATATGGAAGGTGGATTTAGAAAATAAGAAAAAGGCCGTTAATCTAACAAATTTTTATGGAGCAAGAATAAAGTGCAATTCAATATTATATCAAAATCGTCCTTGTTAGAAGAAGCACAACGGGTATTGTTAATTGGATTTAACCATGAGAATAAAAATAATGGATTTTTAGACTAGATCTGGGAAGATTAAATAAATTAGATTCACTTAGTATGGGCCCTTATATGTATTGGTATAAAAATTTCATGAATGATATCAATGGTAGTGAAGGTATGCCCCCTATCAAAGCCGAGTATACAGAGGCTTATATAGTTCAGCGACAGACATCCAGCGAGTCTCCCAATTTCTTTTATACAACAGATTTTAAATCGTTTAAAGCAATAACAAATTGTTATCCTGAAAGAAACTATAATTGGTTTAGAACTGAACTCCATACATGGAATAGCGAGGATGGAAGAAAGTTAAGTGGGATTTATATAAGCCTGATAATTTTGACTCAACTCGTCGGTATCCTATCATATTCTATTACTACCTGGTAATGTCTGATGGGCTCAATGTTTATATTAAACCTAAACCATGTGAAGGTGGATTAAATATAGCTTGGTATGTAAGTAATGGATATTTGGTATTTACGCCAGATATTGTTTATAATCAACATGAGCAAGGAAAAAGCCCGGTAACTGCCGTTGTTTCAGCAGCGAGATATCTATCTAAGTTGCATTTTGTGGATAGTAGTAAAATGGGATTGCAAGGATTTAGTATTGGTGGTTATGAAACCAATCTTTTGGTGACAAAAACTAATCTATTTGCAGCAGCTGCATCTTCGGCGGGATGTACCAATTTAGTCAGTGCTTATGGTAACCTTGATGGAACAGATATGAGGAATGGTCTTGAGGTTTCTTGGGGTATATTTGGTATTGGTGCATCTCTGTGGGATAGTACTAAAGTGTATATAGAAAATTCTCCTCTATTTGGGTTGTCAGATGTGAAAACTCCTTTGTTAATTATGCACAACAAGAATGATGGAGCCGTCCCTTTTTCGCAATCTCTTGAGTTGTTTCTAGGATTAAGGCGATTGGGAAAAAAGGTTTGGATGCTACAGTATGACGATGGCCATCATGGACTGTTTGGAGAATCAGCTCTCGATTTTGATATAAGGCTACAACAGTTTTATGCTTATTATTTAAAAGGATCGTTGCCCCCAAATTGGATGGTTTCAGGGATTCCGGCTCGCAACAAAGGAATAGATAGAGGGCTTTTGTTGGATAGCTCAGGAGTGATGCCTTAATGAGAATTTGTCATTAGCAAGACTATATTAGTAGGCTATGAAAAGGGTTGTTGCAAGGTGAAATTCTCTTGAAGTTTACATTGTGTAATGTTACAATCAGTCATCCAGTGCTCTGCTTTTTCGTTTATGGCTGTATAGGGCTGAATAGTTGGAGAAATATAGTCGCTAGTAGTAGAATGGGAAATATGCAAGCTACTTGTAGCTTTAAATGGTAATGTGTCATTCACTGCATCAAAACAAGACAAATACAGAAGTAACGCTTTTGTTTCCTGAATATCTCTCTCATCTTAGATCAAGCTAAACTTAAAAATGTATATCAATATTTATCCTGTTCGTAAAAAAAACTGCGGAGAATAATATTATTCTCCGCAGTTATAAAATTTAACCTGGATTATTGAGCTCTGAACAAAGTTGTTGCAGGGCAAGTGCGTCCAGGAAGTGAAATAGTATAAACTGTAGTCAGCGCAGTGGTACCCAGTCCCTCATTTACAGTTGTATATGGTAAAGAGGTTGGAGAAATACAACCGCCAGCAGTATAAGAATACAAAGTATGATTAGTCCTTGTAGCTTTAAACGCAAACGCGCCACCAACTAATGCGAACAATGCAACTGCAGAAAGAACGATTTTTGCTTTCTTCATAACTTTCTCGCCTTTTAAAATCAAAAGGCTAAACTTAGGAAATTTGGATTAACGCCTACTCTCTTCTAATGGTTTTCGGCTTCCCCATTATTTAACCCCAAAATGAGGTCATATGCCTGATCAGGACAATAAGTTTTATGCGAAATGAAATACCAGATGAACAGGTTTCTCAAAGTGACATACTAAGCAGTATGCCGGTTATTTTCATTTGGATAATCGTTTACGGGTAACAAGTTATTTTTCATGAATGCCTTCTTTAACAGTAATGGTAGCATGATTAATGGTGAGCGACTTCTTCGTTGTCGTCTCTAAATCAAAGATAGCATCATCGGGGCCTCTTTTACTTAGGAATCAGCGGCGGAAACTTTGGAGATCATGAATTAAAAAGAGGCGAAAGTGCCATCAGGAAATAGCACTTTCGCCTCGTAAGTCTGGAATAAAAATGGAGAAAGGTAAAAACTACTGCAGCATGTCTGCAATATGACTTAAGAAAAACTGATTACCTCCCTGTCAGGAGCTACCAGAGACATAGAACGCTGACAAGTCAGTTTTGAGCCCGGTGTCGGCCCTTCGATCGTATCCCCATCCTGAATGACGTCTCCTTTATCAAAGGCGTAATACGCAAGATTCCAGAGCAGTGTTGCTACGGATGATGGATTTTCGTTGGCAAAGCGGATCTCAAAGTCCGGCAGACCGAAAGTATGCAGTCCGATGGTGTCCATGAGCATCTCTTTGTTGGTAGAATTGGAGATATTGAAGAGACGGACATTCACAACGGTATCCAACAGACCTTGTTGCTCGAATATCTGGTTGGGAGGAAGCATTTTCTCGGCTGGAAGAGAATAAACGACGTCCGGTTGTGTGACGATGATAACTGCTTTTAAGAAGTTCGTAAACAGCTCATGTCTGGCTTTATAAGGTAATTGCCGGGTCATGAGGTCATTGATGAGTAATTCGTGCCGGCAACCTGCGGTTACCTCCGCAGCGGCGGACCAATGCCAGTTTTGTTGTAAAACCTGCTCCGGTATCAGACCGAGTCTGGTGACCGGCATAATGGCACATTGGGCGTGTACGGTGATGTCAGATAACTCAACTGGCAGATTCGGGAAGGTAAATAACATATTTCCTGTGTTTTCCACAGCGGGATAGGATTTTTGTAGCTCTTCCAGGATCCGGGCGTGATGAATGACGGGTTGTTGCTTAAACAACAAACGGCAACCGAGCATGGCAGGCATATTGGCTACCGCCATAGGCGATTCAGGTGTGTTCGGAAAATTCATAGGCGACTAAATTAATAAGATCTTGTCACGTTTTTTATTTCCCGGCTGTCTTAATATCAACAAAAGATAATTTATATGATAGTCGTAAAAGTTACTTACACCGTAAAAGACAGCTTTGTAGCGCAGAACAAACAGAATATCAACACTTTCCTGCAGGATTTTAAGAAATTGGCAGGTGAGTTCCGGTATACCGTCTATAGCAAAGACAATACCTTTATCCACCTGTCTCATTTTAAAGATCAGGAGATCCAGACCGCCGTACTGGATGTACCCTCTTTTAAGGCGTTTCAGGCAGCCAGAGATGCCAGCGGACTCATAGGAGCACATCACCTCGAGGTACTGGATCTGGAAGGGACTAATGCCGATATTTTCTAATATATTGTGTCGTAGGGAAGGTTTTGTAAATTAGCAAAGTCCAAAATCCATGACGGCACATGAGTAAGCATAAACAAATAGACGCACCACCCGTTTTTAATAATCTGGTCGAAAATTATGACCACCTCGGACTGCCCGTCGAGTTGATAGATCCTAAAAATGACTTTACCATTCATAAACTGAATGATATTCACCACGAGCTGCCGTACAAATCCCCGGTTTACAGGGCGAATTTCTATTCCTTCCTGTTCGTAAAGAACGGACATGGAAAGTATACCACCGACGAACTGGAATTTAGTACGGAGCCCGGGACTATCTATTTCACTAACCCCGGACATTACAAATCCTTCGAGTGGACCAGCCTCGAAGAAGTTTTCCTTGTCACCATGAGCGAGTCCTTCCTGAAAGAAAACGTCCATGCAAATATCTTCGAGGAATTCCCCTTCCTGCTGGCAGAAACAGTCCCCCCAAGGGTGCTGAAACCCGAAGTATATGCCGAAATCGAACCGCTATACCAGCAGATCTATAAAGAGTACTTCTCCTCCTCTCCCTATAAGAATAAAATGATGGGAAACCTCTTCGTAGTGATCCTGCTGAAAATAAAAGAATACTTCTGGGAGGATTATAACCCCATATATGAAGGTAACAGAAGCTCACAGATCGTCAAGACGTTTAAACGTACGCTGGAAAAGCATTACCGCGAACTTAGCACCGGCAAGGCTACCAAAGTCTTCCGGTCACAGGATTATGCTGCCGAACAAAACCTCCATCCCAGCTATCTCAATAACGTGATCAAAGCCAAAACGGGTAAGTCCGTCACCACATGGATCACAGATAAGACAATTACCGAAGCCAAGTCGATGCTGCAAAATTCCACTACACCCATCAAACAGATTGCAGATCAGCTGGGCTTTGCAGAATCAGCTCATTTCAGTAATTATTTTAAGAAATACACCGACATCACCCCCGTATTATATAGAAAACAACTCTCCAAAGGCTGACCTTAGTTTTTTACAACTAATAGTATAAAACTTGTATTTTTTTGGCGTGCTTATGTTTCACCTTTGTTATGTCAACAACGACAATAAAAACAAAGAAACATGAACACACTAAACGAAAAAGTAATCTTAGTAACAGGCGCTTCAAGAGGTATTGGTGCTACAATCGCAGCTAAACTGGCATCAGAAGGTGCAAAGGTAATTGTTAACTATGCCGGTAATAAAGACGCCGCAGAACAGTTAGTGAATGACATCAGACAAAATGGTGGAGACGCCATCGCCTTACAGGCTGACGTTAGTAAAGGCAGCGATGTAAAGCAATTATTTGATGATGCGATTGCACACTATGGTAGAATTGATGTACTGGTGAACAATGCCGGTATTATGATCAATAAACTGCTGAAAGATACTACTGACGAAGACTTCGACCGTATCTTTAATATTAACGTAAAAGGTACTTTTAATACTTTGCGTGAAGCCGCTACCAAACTGGCTGACAAAGGATCCATCATCAACTTCTCTACTTCAGTTAACCGTATCATGTTGCCTACATACGCCACCTATGTAGCCACAAAATCAGCTGTAGAACAACTCACCCGCGTATTCGCAAAAGAAATCGGCCCAAGAGGTATCAATGTGAACTCAGTATCTCCCGGCCCTACTAATACCGAACTATTCACCACAGGTAAGTCTGATGAAGTGATAGCCCGTCTTGCCTCACTGTCAGCGTTCAACCGTATCGGTGAACCAAACGATATTGCTGAAGTAGTTGCCTTCCTCGCCAGCGATGCTGCCAAATGGATCTCCGCACAGAATATCGGTGTAAACGGCGCTATGGCTTAATAAGCGCACCATCTCATTTCTTCAATCATTTAATCAAGTGTCAATCATGAATAGCTTAAAGAATAAAGTAGCAGTAGTTACAGGATCAGCAAGAGGATTAGGTAAAGCCATCGCAGAACGTTATGCCGCACTTGGCGCCGACATAGTAGTGAATTACTCAAGAGATAAAGCCTCCGCCGACGAAGTAGTAGGTAATATTAAAGCCATGGGCGGAAGGGTAATCGCTGTACAGGCAGATGTAAGCAAAGTAGCAGATATCGAACGCCTGTTCAATGAAGCAAAAGCCGCCTTCGGCAAAATTGATATCGTAGTGGCAAATGCCGGTATCGAACTGGTAGAAACACCAGTAACAGATTTTACGGAAGAACAGTTTGATCGCGTATTCTCCATCAACACCAAAGGTTCTTATTTCACCATGCAACAGGCTGCCAGACAGGTAGAAGACAATGGCCGTATCATTTACGTGGCCTCCAGTACAACCTCCTTCCCCGTGCCAGGTATGGCGGTATATGGTGGTAGTAAAACCACTCCGCGTTACATGGTCGATGTACTGTCAAAGGAAATCGGTCATAGAGGCGTAACAGTGAACTCTATCATCCCTTTCGCTGTTGATCATTCTGGTATATTCGCAGATCCTGCAGCATACCCTGAGCTGAGAAAACAATTACTGGATAGTTGTCCGATGGGCCGTCTGGCTGAAGTAGAAGATGTTGCCAATATCGCAGAATTCTTCGCAAGCGATATGTCTTCATTTGTTTCCGGTCAGCATTTGCTGGTAAATGGTGGTGCTACAAACTAAGTTCCCCGTGATCTGTTGATGTAAAAAATAGCAACTATGTTCATCAGAATTTTCAACACTGTACTGGTCCTCTTCATCGTATGTATGGGTCTCAAACAGGGATGGGCCATGCTGTCCGGCAAACCGGAAATGGCACAGCTGCTCGGCCGCTTTCAATTCAGCCGCACTGCTATCCTGATAATGGGTCTTGTTACCTTACTGAGTGTGGTATTGATCCTGTTTCCGGGGACTTTCATGGCAGGCAATTTCCTGATGGCCGCCTCCATCCTGCTGATCATGTGTTATGAGTTATCATTAAAAGATATAAAAGGCGCAGCAATAGAACTCCCCTTTCTCCTGATGAACCTGGTCGCTATTTTTCTACAGCATCCGTTCGCTAAAGCAACGTAATAATGAAAACTTTCCTAAGCATCATCGTGTTTGTAACATTTGCACTGACTACGTTCGCGCAAACAACATCTAAAACAATGAATACTGATAAATTAACCAACACGACCGTCAGAAAAGCAATAGACGCACTGCAAAGCGCGGATAGCAAAGCGTGGTTCGCATTGTTCACCGCAGACGCAGCCTTATATGATGATGGTAATAAAATGAATTTCCGCAGTTTCTTTGAAAAGACATTTGGGCATGAACGTTTCACCAGTATCGATAAGGTAGAGAATAATGGTCTGGACCTCTATGGCCATTTCCATAGCGATCAGTGGGGCGATTTCAAAACCTATTTTAAGTTCCATATTAACAGTGACGGTAAGATTAACCGACTGGATATCGGACAAGCCAGCTACTGATCTTACAGGTTCTGTGCTTTGAATTTGCCCCGATAAGAAAGATTGCTGCCTGAGATCATAAATGTCGCATCACCTCTGTAGTGCACCGTCCGGGGATATTTGGGTGAAGTCGCTACATGCGCTTTTACCACTTCAAGAACAAAGAAGTTATACTTTGGTAACAGGTGTTCGTCAATCACCTTACACTCAAAATTGGCATAGCATTCCTTTATAAGGGGTGCTTTTACCTTTTCAGCCGCTACTGCCGTTAACCCGAATTCACTGAATTTATCTATTTCCGCCCCCGTACTATTTCCAATACCTATAATGGTGTCAATCATGTCATATGTCGGAATGTTAATCACACATTCTTTACTCTTTTTGATCAGCTCAAAACTATAATTAGCGGCTGTAATCATACAACCAATCATGGAAGGTGAAAACTCCATCACCGTATGCCAGCCCATCGTCATGATATTCGTTGCACCTTTCCAGTGAGAGCTGACCAATACCGTAGGCCCCGGCTCCAGATACCGCCGGATCTCCGCAACAGGCAGATCTTTTTTTCTATATGCTCTTTTCATATTCCAAAAGTTATCAGATAGTTATAGGCTGATTGCACACTTTATCACACAATTACCAGACCAGTGTCATCGTGTGCGCTGATGCCAGTCATCATTCCCGCAGCTGACAGCGCCTACTTTCGCATTGTCATTATTTCACAATCAACCCACGAACATGAAACAGGTAAAATTTCTACTAACCCTTGCCCTGGTGTTTGCCGCCAATGTAATGTACGCACAGTCTTCCCTGAAAGCAGGAGACAAACTGCCCTTGTTTGTGCTGAAAGATCAGGATGGAAATGATTTCGTGGTGAGTGAATATATTGGCAAACATAAACTGGTGATCTTTTTTTACCATAAAGATGATAGTGAAATGGCTGTAAAAGAAGTCTGCGCCTTCAGAGACAGCTATGCTGATTTCAAAGCTGCGAATGCCATGATCATCGGAATTGGTTCCGGCAGTATAGAAAGTCATAAGGCATTTCAGGAAGAACATCGGCTGCCGTATGTGCTGCTGAGTGATCCTCAGAATGAAGCCCTGCGCTTGTTTGGTACGAAAGCAGGTTTCTTTCATGATATGAGAGAAACATTCATTACTGACCTTGCCGGTAATATCACATATAGTTACCGTGGTCATTTTAAAAGAGGAGATATCTACTCTGAGAAAGTGCTGAGTTTCCTCAGAACTGACGGAGTCAACTAATAACTACCTATCCTATACCCTATACATCTCTGCTATTGTGAAAGACCGCTAAGTAATTCCTGTGAGAAAAAAATAAGGTCGATTAACAAAAAAAGCAGGCTCCCCGGGCATATTCATCCCGGGGATTTCTTTTTTTTGTGTAAATTAATGGAGCCAACTGGAAATTGTCGCCGGTAGCTCATTGAGGGTCCGATTTGACAAGTTAGAAAACGATATGAGAAAAATACTATTTATCCTACTGATTCCTTTCACCGCGTTTGCGCAACAGGTCGTTATTACAGGACAAGTACCGGACAGCCCGGATAGTATGGACGTCTTCGTCTATAAACCCATAGGAACTTACTTCAATTCTCAATATAAACAGGTTGTAGGTAAGGTGATAGAACACCAGTTTAAGTTAGTACTGCCAATGACTACACCTGGTTTCATCACCATAGAGAACAATTATGTGAAGTCAATCCTCTTTGTTGAACCGGGTGATTATGTGGATATCGGTATCAGTCGGGAAGGTAGTCAGGGGAAGAAATTATATAAGGGAAATAATGCCGCCGGACATGAATTATTCAACAATGATACGCCCTTGTCTGAAGATAAGATGGCCGGTCTGATGGAACATGTCATGGATACAGCTAAAACTGTTAATGGCGCACTCTGGGGAATGCGTAATAGCCTGTCAGAACTCAAAAGTCCTTTACTGGTATACCTGAAGAAAGGTGAAATCTCCGTAGGATTCTATGAGAATATGGTGGCCACACTTGAAAGCCGTCTCCTATACAATTTCCTGAATGCTTTGGGTAACCGGCTGGATAAACCTGAAGCAAGGAAGAATAAAGCATTGACAGAAAAAGAGATGAAACAGCTCCTGCAGGACGCCGTAGATCTCTTCGACCCCTTTGATGAGAAATATACCGTCAGCCCCGCTGCCAGCTTGTTAGTAGCCAAGAAATGTTATCTGCTGAAGAAAGGCTATCTCCGCGGAGCATCTCCGCTTACAGATTTCTGGTTGCACTTTGAGGAACCTTCCCGTATCTATGCATATGCCCCCTCCACCCTGCTGGAAATGAACGCCGGAAACGAAGTGATGGCATATCTTAGTAAACGCCCTGCTGATAAAACAAAACAATTCGCACTGCTTGACTACTTTAAATATAATTTTCCCAAAAGTGCATATCTCCCTGTTGTTGAAGAACTGATCACTAAAAAGCGCTAAATACCGCCGCCATCGGTGGAAAATAATATAGCAGCCGTTCGCCTCTGGCGCAACGGCTTTTTTCTGCCCCATATATTCTTCGAAGACAACTTTGCACCCTCCTTTATATATGGTATTGTACCACCATTACGCCGTTATCGCTCCGAATATGAGCGAAGAGATCAGGGGGTAATACCGGTGTTATAACGGTATAATGCGGACTATAGAAACACCATAAACCCTCAATTTTTCCAGTATTACTAGTTTTGGGAGTGATAAATTTTAAATAATTAGTTAGATTTGTCTAAAAATATAATTTAGACAAGACTAAATAATGTTACGAAATGATCCGTATTTGTACTTTAGTGTATTTAAAAATAACATTACTTGTTGTACTGGCATTCCCCTCGGCTGCCCAGACGTCGATACCAACCGGCGCCATCACCGGGAATGTCGTATCTGATGGGCTGCCGTTATACCTCGCCAATATCACACTGGTGGAAAGCAAAGCAGGCGCAGCTACCGATTCGACCGGATATTTTCACATCAATAACCTTAAACCGGGTACTTACACGCTGAAAGCCTCAGCGACAGGATATACTGTTTTTACACGGAAAGTAAGCGTCACCGCCGGTGGAAAGATAAATGTCCAGATCCGCTTGCAGGCAGATGTTACCAAACTTAATGACATCGTAGTGACGGGTACCCTGAAACCTGTCAGCCGGGCAGAAAGTCCGGTGCCCGTAGAAGTCTATACATCAAAATATTTCCAGAAAAATCCCTCTCCCTCCCTGTTCGAGTCTATCGGTATGGTGAATGGTGTGCGGCCGCAGCTGAACTGTAACGTCTGCAATACCGGCGATATCCACATCAACGGGATGGAAGGAGCCTACACCCTCATCCTGATAGATGGGATGCCTATTGTCAGCGCATTATCCACTGTATACGGACTGAGCGGCATTCCTATGAGCATGGTCGAACGTATCGAAGTGGTAAAAGGCCCCGGCTCTTCGCTTTACGGCTCCGAAGCAATGGGTGGTATCGTCAACGTGATCACCAAAAATCCTATGAAGGCACCACTGATAAGTGCTGACGTCTATAGCACTTCATGGGGAGAATATAATGTAGACGCTGCCCTGAAAGTCAAAGCTGGTAGTGCACAGGGACTCGTAGGTGTCAGCTATTTCAACTACCAGCAGCCAAAAGATAATAATAAAGACGGCTTCACAGACCTTACCCTGCAGAACCGTATTTCCATATTTAATAAATGGGCCTTTCACCGCAAAGAAGACCGGCAGGCCAGTATCGCTGCAAGATATGTATATGAAAACCGCTGGGGCGGGATATGCGCTGGAATAAATCATGGCGTGGCAGTGATAGTATCTACGGCGAAAGTATCTATACGAGGAGAGTGGAGCTGATCGGAATGTATCAGTTACCGGTAAAGGAAAAGATCATGCTGCAATACTCCTATAACCGGCATGCACAGAACTCATACTATGGCCAAACACCTTATATGGCTACGCAACACGTCGGTTTTACACAGCTCTATTGGGATAAACAATTAGGTGAAAAGCATAACCTGCTGACCGGCGCATCCTATCGTTATACATGGTATGATGACAATACGCCGGGTACACTTTCTGAAGATGGGAAAGTAAATATGCCTGCAAAAACACCCCTGCCGGGTGCTTTTATACAGGATGAATGGTCCTTTGCTGCTAAACATAAATTACTGCTGGGCTATCGGTATGACTACGACAAATACCATGGAAGTATTCACTCACCAAGAATTGCCTATAAATGGGCGCCCAATGTTGATAATACCCTGCGCGCCAGTTTTGGGACAGGATTCCGTGTCGTGAACCTGTTCACAGAAGATCATGCCGCATTGACCGGTTCCCGTCAGGTCGTGATAGCTGAAACCCTGAAACCGGAAAAATCTTACAATGCTAACCTGAACTATGTACTGAAGATCCCCATGAACAATGCATTCATTAATCTGGATGCTACCGGTTTCTACTCCTATTTCACCAATAAGATCAATGGAGATTTCGATGTAGACCCCGATAAGATCATTTATGACAACCTGCGTGGACATGCCGTATCGCAGGGGATCTCTTTAAATGTGGACGCGGCGTTTGCCTTCCCGCTTAAAGTGCTCGCAGGATTGACCTATATGGACGTCTATCAGATAGATGAAGATGATGCCGGCATTCCGCAGAAAAGCAGACAGGTATATGCACCCAAATGGGCAGGGACGTTTACGATCGGATATAGCTTCCCCTACAATTTTGGCTTAGATCTGACCGGCAACTGGAATGGTCCTATGCGATTGCCGGTACAACGTAACGACTTCAGACCCGATTACTCCCCATGGTTCCTGCTGGCAAACGTACAGGTAACAAAGAAATTTGCCAAAGGATGGGAAATATACGGTGGTGTGAAAAATCTGCTGAATTATGTGCCTGAATACGCCCTGATGCGTCCTTTTGATCCTTTTGATAAATATGTGAATGACCCGGTGAACAATCCGAACGGTTATACCTTCGACACAGAATATAATTACGCCCCCTTACAGGGTGTCAGAGGGTTTCTGGGTATACGATACAATCTCTATCAATGAAAACAGCCCTGCTATCCATCACCTGTCTGATATGCAGCCTTGTGCTGTTCCTACCGGCTCATGCACAGCATGGGCCGGTAACTTTTGCCGGATTGAAAGACAGCATGGCGGTACAACCCCGGCCTGTAGTGATCGAATTATATACCACATGGTGCAGTTATTGCCGGATTCAGGAAAAACAGATAAAACGTTCTCCCACTTTACAACAACTTTTATCTGAAAAGTATTATTTTGTCTGCGTGAATGCTGAAAGTGCCGACTTTGCTGCTTTTAATGAAATCCTTGGTCAGGTAGCCCTTCAACAGCTGGCTTATCCCGCATGGATCCTATTGGATACAAATTACCGGATGAAAGACTTTCATACCGGACTGCTTAAATCCGGTGAATTGGAAGACTGGCTGATAGCAAAATAGAAATGCCAATTGCCCTATTATCGAATCTATTGTATATATCATCGAAAGGCGGGAGATTTCAAAAACAATGTCGGATAATTGTGCTTCGCCTCCGACTGCAGAGAGATATTTAAACGTTGATCTATGAACAGGCTTATGCTGGTCCTCCATTTCATAATGTTGGGCATACTACCCGGTATGGCCCGGCAGCAATATGGCGTGTCCATACCTGCATTACAACGTTTATTAGACAAAAGCACAACTGATACCGGAAAGATCCGGCTATCACTGGCCATCGCAGAAGCGTACATCCGTCTGCCGGGTGCAGAACAGAAAGATATGGACAGTGCATCGCTGTACATGAAACAGGCCGCCATTCTTAATACACGTGCCGGTATACCTCGCTGGGAAGCCCGTAACTACTATCTTCAGGCAAAAGCATACCGTGAAAAAGACCTTTATGTTGAAGGCAAAGCAGCTGCTGTTAAAGCAAGAGAATATTAGTATCGCTTAATTACCCCGGAGACATGGCAGATGTGCTCATGGAGACAGGCCACTACTATAGTATAGATGTCGAAGAAGAATTAAAAGAGAAGATACGTTTATACGAAAGCGCTGCGCTGCAGTATAAAAGGGCCGGTAATATTGCCGAAGAAGCCTATGCCTGTAAAATGACCGGCGACTGTTATCACTGCTGGGAAAATATGATGAAGCACTCCTGTATCTGAATAAAACACTCGCCCTGTATAAAAGACGGGCCGTAAAGATCTGCAAGGGGTCTATGACCTGATGGGGACAATCGCCACCGGTAAAGGAGACTATAGTCAGGGACTGACCTATGGGCTGCTGGCATTGAAAACCGCAGAGGAACAAAAAGATAGTTCACTACAATTATGCACGATATTAAACCGGCTTAGTGTTACCCTATACGAACTGGGGGATTATGAACATGCACTTGATTTCTCACAACGATCACTGAAAATAGCCAGCCACTATAAGGATACTACCGCTATCCTTACCGTCAGCACGAACTTTATTACCATCTACCTGAGAGATAATCAGCCGGCAAAAGCACTGGAACTGCTGAACAGAATTGTCGCATTATATAAAACGCCTATCCAGAAAGACCATATCTGGATATCCACAAACCTGATCCGATGTTACGTGCAGCTGCAGCAGATGGATAAGGCAGCTGCTTTCGTACCCGGTCTGCTGGCGATATCTGCAAAGATGTCAAAGTATAATTATTATCAGACCA
The DNA here is from genome assembly GCF_007896845.1 of Chitinophaga pinensis. GTDB lineage: Bacteria > Bacteroidota > Bacteroidia > Chitinophagales > Chitinophagaceae > Chitinophaga > Chitinophaga pinensis_C. The sequence continues at coordinate 14,422 of NZ_VOHS01000036.1, forward strand.
TGATCTACTCAGCACTGGTAATGTATTATATACACGGAAAACAATTTGAAAAAGCAGCAGAATTTTGCGCCTTACAGTCAGATGTATGTAAGCAGATCGGGCAGCTGAACGGACTGTCCCATAACTATCTGCAATGGTTCCGGGCCGATTCGGCGTTGGGAAATTATCCGGCCGCTATCCGTCATTATAAAGATTATAAGGTATTAAATGATTCCCTCTTCAGGATCTCTAAAGCTGGTGAGATCGCGCGATTACAGGTGCAATACGACTTTGATCAGAAGAATAAGGACATCACCCTGAAACAGCAGAATATAGAACTCCTGACACGTCAGGGCTTATTACAACGTGCTGCTTTGAAAGAAGCCCGCCTCACCCGCAACATCATCATATTTGGAGCCGTGATGCTGTTGTTACTGTTGATATTAAGTTACAACCGTTATCAGCTGAAGCAGGCAAGCAACAGACAGCTACAGCAAAACAGGAAGAAATTTATCTGCAGAATCAGTCTTTACAAGGACTGATAGACGTACAGGAGAAACTGCTGGAAGAAAAAGAATGGCTGGTCAAGGAAATACATCACCGGGTGAAAAATAACCTGCAGATAGTTATGAGTCTGCTGAATACGCAGGCCGCCTACCTGCATGACAGTGACGCGCTGGAAGCTATCAGTGAGAGCCGCTATCGTATGCAGGCCATTTCATTGATCCATCAGAAATTATATCTGTCGGCTAATATGGCCCTGATAGATATGCAGAACTATATCCGTGAACTGATAGCCGGTCTGAAAGACAATTTCGGCGGCTTACAGCAAATCTATTTCGATATCGATATCGCCCCCGTCAAACTGGATGTATCGCAGGCGGTGCCGGTATCCCTGATCCTCAATGAAGCATTGACCAACGCGATCAAATACGCTTTCCGGAAAAACGAGAACGGCATCATCTATGTCTCACTCCAGTACACAGGAGAAGCGCAGTTACTATTGCGTATCGCTGACAGCGGACACGGCTTCCCGGCCGGGTTTGACGTATATACACAAGGTACAATGGGGATCCGCCTCATAGAGACATTATCAGAACAACTGGAGGGTACACTTGAAATAAAAGAAGCACCGGGTGTAGCTGTACAAGTGTCTTTTAAACAGCAAAAGAGCTGATTAACCCCACAGGCGTTGACAGATACCCGAAAAATGTGTACTTTCACACGGCTCTCAACCAACTATGCCATATTTTAAAAGCCACATTCCTGGCGGGACCTACAATGAGCAAATGCCGATAAACAGGAAAGTATATTGCTGTACAGACCGGGCAGGGCTGTGAGCGGAAAGAGATGTATCTAAAAAACGATTTATGAACAGGTTACTGTTGCTTATCTGTTAGTAACAATATTTGTTTTGCAATGTGTTGCACAGGAAAAAGCACCACTACAATATAAACAACTCAGCATTTTGCTGACAAAGGACAAGCTGGACGAACAGGATATCAAACAGCTTTTTATCTGGGGAGAACAATACATTAACAGACCTGGAATATTGCCAAAAGATATAGATAGCAGCATCTTATGCGCTAATAAGATACTGAATGCAGGTATCAGACAGCACAATGACAGCTGGCAGGGACAGGCCTGTATGATCTATTCGAAGATATTCCGGGAAAAAGGAGAACAGACGAGAGGCCGTGAATATGCCCAAAAGGCGCAGAAGATATTCGAACGTACCCATCAGGAGGAATTCCTCGCGGATGCTTATGTAGAATTGTCCAGATATATCTCTTATGAGGACGATGAGAATCTCGCAGAAGCCATACACGAACAGGAAATGGCTGTCAAACTATATGCGAAAACAGGCAATCACCTGAAGCAGGCACAAACACTCACCCTGCTGGCAGATTACGTCATTGGCGTGCCGGATATGTACAAGGCGATCGAACTGCTGCATCAGGCAGAAGCAGTGTATAAAAAGATCGGTTATACGCGGTTGGGAGGTGTGTATGATCTCCTCGGACTGGCATACAGATCGACCGGAGAACTAAGCACAGCCCTCGACTATCAGCTGAGAGCCATAAGAGAAATAGAAGGAAGCGGAGATACGACGCAGTCTCTGTCCACTGCCTATAATGGTCTGGGTATGATGTACTATGAAATGGAGGCCTTTGAGCCGTCAGTAGATGCTTATAATAAAGCATTTGCCGTCGCCGAAAAATTGAAGGATACGGTCTCTATGCAATATATCACCGGCAATCTTGCCAACTCCTATATCCGCCTCAAAAACGGTGATGCTGCCCTACGTGTATTGAAAAGGGAAGAACGCTTTTTCCCTCCCTCGGGCGAAAAACCGCGAGTACTGCTGCAGGTAGCTATGGTGCACGCGTATGTGGCAGGAAATAAACTGGCTGCAGCACGCCCGTATGTGGCCGGCTGGTGGAAACAGAGAAAACTATGGACCGGAATGACGTGAACAGATTTCAGCTGCTCACTGCTACCTCTTCTTTCTATTATGTGACCAAACAGTATGACAAGGCGATCGAAGAATGTGAGGAGATAGGTTTATCACCAAAAAATATAACATGCTGGCTCAGGAAGCGCGCAACTACCGCCAATGGTATAGAGCAGATTCCGCCAGAGGAGATTTCGCCTCTTCAATTAAACATTTTCAGTTATATAAGTTCTATAGCGATTCGTTGTTCAGTGTCAGAAAAACCAGTCAGCTCAACCAGCTGCAGGTAAAGTTTGAGACAGAAAAGAAAGATCAGGCCCTTCAACTGAAACAGAAAAGTATCGAATTACTCACCAGAGATAGTCAGTTACAAAAAGCAGAGCTTAGAAGAGCCCGGTTCACCCGAAACGTGATCATTTTCGGAGCCGTTATGCTGATCATCCTTCTTTTGCTGGGATATAACCGTTATCAGTTGCGATTACGTAGTAACCGGCAACTAAAAGCCCAGCAGGATGAAATCAATAAACAAAACCTCTCCCTGCAGGCCCTGATCTCATCGCAACATAAACTACTGGAAGAAAAGGAATGGCTGGTAAAGGAAATCCATCACAGGGTAAAAAACAATCTGCAGATTGTTATGAGTCTGTTGAATACACAGGCCGCTTTTCTGGATGATAAAGACGCCCTGAATGCCATCAGGGAGAGCCGTTTCCGTATGCAGGCGATATCCCTGATTCACCATAAACTGTATCAGTCAGAAAATATGGCCCTGATTGATATCAATGTGTATATCCATGAACTGATCCATTTCCTGCAGGATGGATTTACAGGCGCTAACAGGATCCGGTTTGATATGCAGATTGCCCCCGTTAAACTGGACGTATCTCAGGCAGTACCGATCGGACTTATTCTGAATGAAGCAATTACCAATGCGATTAAATACGCATTTACAGATAACGGTACAATATTGATTTCTTTAAAGTTTACAGGACAGGACAGACTTACATTAGTGATCGCAGATAATGGCCACGGATTCGTGATGAATGCCGGCGCCAGTGTCAGAAAATCAATGGGCCTGATGCTGATGCATACATTAAGTGAACAACTGGATGGTACTCTGGATATCCAGAGCGAAAATGGAGTGGTCATAACAGTCAATTTCAGGTATCAGGAACCTGACCCTGCTGAAACTACAGGAGCATCTGAAATAACCTCTTCATACGGGATCATGTCATGATTTTATCTTAAATGATGAATTATCGATATGTTATAGGCGGTCTATATAGTCTTGAAAAAATGTTGTATTTTCAGCTGTCAATCATACAATTAAGCCAACTAGCCATTTATTGAGAAATAACAATTGCTGACAAACCGATCCTTAGCGTAACAAAGCATAATAAGAAAACAACATTAAAAGTAAAACCTCAGATAAAAGAGAGTATTAAAAATATTTATCTATGAATAGGCTATGGTCGCTTTCCGATTGCCTTCCAGGATACCTATTGCCACATATAGCGCAAAGCAATATACGGCTTTTGGACGGCGAAGAGGTGGACTTGATGCACACTTCATGGGAACATTTGCAGAAGATATTGAACATAGAGAGCTGGATCGGTGTAATATTTACAGTCAACTTTAAATATCAGAAGAAACAAGCTTTTACCATACCGGGAGCACAGGAGAAGGAAATCTCAGACTATGCCTGACACGAATGGGGACCATATAAATTTCTGCCGGAAAATGCTACTCTGGTGCTGTTGTGTACTGTTTTGCATCTGGACGGATTATGCATCCGCACAACAAAATCCCTTGTTGCCATTTTCCCTGCCAGTAACAGTGCAATATCCTGTTCCCGAGGGCATAGCAGATGTCTGGATGAAAGTAGCATTGGACTATAGCATCTATTCGGAAAAAGAACTGGCGCAGCGTATCGCCTGTTATGAGCAGGCAGTCCGGCTGTACCGGAAGGCGCTTAATCGCCGGAAAGAAGCAGATGCATTACAGATTCTGGGGGACTGCCATAATCATCAGGGCTCACTCGTACCGGCTGAAGCCGAATTGTTACAGGCACTGGCTATCTATAAGGAAATAGGATATACCGCTTTACAGGGTATCTATGATCTTTTAGGAAATGTAAATGGGCAAAAGGCACATTATGATGTAGCATTGAAATATGGGTTTCTGGCCGTCCGGACAGCCGAAGCGCAACAGGATTCCAGTCTGCAGTTATGTACCATTTACAACAGACTGGGATTGACTTTATATCATCTGGCGGAGTACAATAAGGCGCTGATATATTTTAAAAAATCATTGGGTGTTGCATATAAGTGGCAGGATACTACTTCCATATTGACATTGGTGCCTAACATAGCGAGTACCTACTGGCATTTGGGGCGGCCCGGACTGGCGATCAGTATGCTGACATCCACAGAGAAAAGATATCCGCTTAGTTACGATGAAGACAGGATCACTTTCGCTGCAGGTCTGTGTATCAACAATGTCAGTCTGGGGCGGTATGGGGAAGCAAATGTGTATGTGAAAAAGCTGCTGAACTTATCAGGTAAGTTTGATCGCTACAATTATATTCAGGACGTCGTATATGTAGCATTGTTGAACTATTATCAGGCTATAGGAGATTATGCACATCTGCGACATTATGCGCGTGCCTACGAGGAATATTGCCGGCGTGGTGGATATGCTTATGAACTGTTGAATGATTACGCGTATCTTTTCCGGGCGGATTCTGCACTAGGTAACTTCCCGGCTGCCATTGACTATTATCAGCAATATAAATTGCTGCAGGATTCTCTCTATGGAGAAGAAAAGAGTCATCAGATCGCACAACTGCAAATGCAATATGAGGCCGAACGTAAGGATCATGATCTGCAATTGAAGGAAAAGAGCATTCAGCTGCTGACAAGAGAAGGACTACTTCAAAAGTCAGCATTGGAACGTGCCCGCTTTGAAGGAAATATCATCATCGGAGGTACGGCTATGCTGGTACTGATGCTGGTATTGGGATATAACCGTTATCAGTTGAAACAACGTATCAATCGTGACTTAACTTTGCAGCAACAGGAAATCAGTCAGCAGCATCAGTCGCTGAGTGTATTGGTCAGTCGTCAACGAAAGCTGGTAGCAGAAAAAGAGTGGCTGATCCGGGAAATCCATCACCGGGCGAAAGACAATCTGCAGATCATTGTACGCCTGCTGAATACGCAGGCAGCCAATGTAGATGATCAGTCAGCAAGAGCAGCTATCCGGGAAAGCCGGCATCGCATGCAGGCAGTCTCACTGATTCATCAGAAACTGTATCAGGAAGAGAATGCGGCAGAACTGGATATGGATATATATATCCGGGAACTTGTTGCATATTTTAGCGACAGTTTTAATGGATTACAACAGATTTCATTTGATTTGCATCTCGCGAACGTATATCTGGAAGTATATCAGGCGGTACCTATCGGCCTGATCCTGAACGAAGCCATCACAAATGCATGCAAGTACGCTTTTCCTGAAGGGCAGGAAGGGGTCATTACCGTAGTGCTCAACTATGTAGCGGAAAATTATCTGCTGCTCTCTGTGAAGGATAATGGTACAGGACTGCCGGCTGATTTCGGGATACGTAAACGGGCATCTATGGGAATTATATTAATGGAAACCCTGACAGAACAACTGGAAGGCAATCTATCCGTGACAAACAAAGACGGCGTAAGCGTCGTGCTGATATTTAAACCACAACACAATAGGGAGACAATTCCGGCTTACTGAAATTAGTAAATAAAACTGCGTAGTATGGAAGAAAAAATCATGATCGTAGAAGACGAACTGATTGTAGCAGGTGATATACGATTAACGCTGGAGAGAGCGGGATATAAAGTATCAGGCGTGGCACGCTCTGTACACAGGGCATTGGAGATTATTGATGTAGAAAGACCTGATCTCGTATTGCTGGATATCTATCTGAAAGGCGATCAGACAGGTATTGACCTGGCTGTAGAGCTGAATAAACATAATATACCTTTCGTGTATCTTTCTGCGAACTGTAACAGACAGGTGCTGGAAGCCGCGAAAGTAACACAGCCTTATGGTTTTATCGTAAAACCATTCAGGGAAAAAGACCTGCTGGTAACGCTGGATATTGCCCGTTACCGGTACGAGCATCACCGTGTATTAAAAGTAAAACCCGGCGTTGTATCGCAATCAGATGATCTGCGTCTGCCTCCATTACCCGTACAGCAACAACCAATACCGGAAGTAAAGAAAGACGCACTTCCTCCTATTCCTAATTTTGAAGGTATTATTGGTAGCAGCATCCCGATGCAACGCGTTTTCGAACTGATTCGTCAGGTGGCTCCTCTGGATACTTCTGTATTGGTATTAGGCGAAACAGGTACTGGTAAAGAAGGTGTAGCAAATTGTATCCATCATCTCTCTCCCCGCAAGTCCAGGCCGTTCGTCAAGGTCAATTGTGCAGCATTGCCTACACATCTGATAGAGTCTGAATTGTTCGGTCATGAGAAGGGCGCTTTCACCGGTGCATTGGAAAAGAGGATCGGTAAGTTTGAACGTGCAGACGGAGGTACAATCTTCCTTGATGAGATAGGTGATATGCCAGCTGATCTGCAGGTGAAATTATTACGTGTTTTACAGGAAAAAGAAATTGAAAGAATAGGAGGTAATGGCCCGATAAAAGTGAATGTGCGCATCATTGCAGCGACTAACCGTAATCTGGAAAAGGAGATTGCAGAAGGACGTTTCAGACTGGATCTTTATTACAGGCTGCACGTATTTCCCATCATGCTGTCTGCATTGCGTGAGCGTCGTGATGATATTCCTTTGCTGATCGCTCACTTTATCCGCTTATATGCAGCTGCAACAGGTAAAGCTGTATCCGATATCGCTCCTGCTGCATTAAAACAACTGACGGAATATGCATGGCCGGGTAATGTACGCGAATTGCAGAATCTTATTGAAAGAAGTGTATTGCTGTCACGCGAAAACATTATCAGAGAAGTCATCCTACCGGTGAGTGTAAAGAAAGAAACAAGCGTTGTGTCTACCGAAACAGATATTAAAACAATTGTGGAATTAGAAAGAGAACACATACTTACCGTACTGAAAAAGTGTAATCATAAGATATCTGGTCCCGGCGGAGCCGCAGAACTATTGAATCTGCCGCCATCAACGCTTGCATCGAAGATGAAAAAACTGGGTATTGTAAAAAGACATACATTATAAAGTTCTCCATAAAAAGTACAACAGAAGAGTTGATTAGGCAATTGACTTTCGGGCGCTGTGTAAGTAGCTTTGTATCAGATTCAGCAAGCAATAAAAAGAAACAACAGAGAGGATTTAATAAGCAGAATAACCGAAGAAACAGCAGCATGGTTTTAAGTGAAGATAGTCGGCAATTATTAGCTTATAAGGGATAGGGAGCAGTCTGTAGACGATAGGCAATAGTTCAGATGGCACAACGCACATAGAACGAATAAAAGCTTAATCGGACATAGTTAAAAGACAGGACAAAAACAGACCCGTGTTTTGCTATGAACTATAGTCTATCGACTATGGACTGCTAACTAGAAGTGAAGTGCTGAAGATATTAAAAAGTATATCCTTCCTTTTATTCATACAGTGGAGCTTGATTGTTAATGGCCGTTTCTCTCCAGGAACGGTCCTTTTTTTCGTAAGGGCCGAAGGGATGCAGTTCGTATATTTGCTACATAACCCACAATCCCTCCGACAATGAAAGACAAGTCAATCATAGCTGACCAGTTGAATGATCTGGAAGAATTAATGGTTCCCCGCAGAAAAGACTTGCTGACATGGTGGCTGAAGTTTTTCAGTGCGATTTTTGTCGTGGCCGGCATCTTTGGCGTCTTCATTTATCCATACATGTTTCTGATGGAGACTGATATACAGGTAGCGTTGTATGGATTACAAAGTACGGATCGTACCTCTTTCCTTATGCTGGTCATTACCATGCTGTTTATACTGAAAGGAGTTGCTTCATTCGGACTGCTCACCGAAAAGGAATGGGCGGTGGATATAGGTCTTGCAGACGGATGGGTAGGGATTTTGGTTTGCGTCTTCGTAATGATCTATAATTATTTTGGTCCGGCACACATTTTTGCCCCTCTCGGACTTGAACTGATACTACTGTCGGCATACCTGGTAAAGCTTCAGAAAATACGTACTGACTGGAAAAGAGGCCGCGGCAGGATAAGCTAGTTTTCATTCACTCAAAATAGAAATTTATGGAACACCACTATGATACTGTTGCCAATGCCATCAACACTTTGAAGAGTCAGGGATTTACGGTTGATTTTAACCTCGAAGGTAATTACCTCGTGAATGGAGGAGACAAGATCGCTCTCAGTGAATTTAATATAGTCGATGTGTACCGTTATGAAGGCGATACCGATCCTTCTGATGAAGCGGCAGTGTATGCAATAGAATCAGCTGATGGTATAAAGGGCGTGTTGGTGACTGCTTATGGTCCGTCTGCCGATACTCTGAGTGAAGAAATGCTGGAGAAACTAAAAATCAGATAGCCTCCCCGCTACGTGGTGATTTGTAGACAGCTGTGGCGAAGACGGGTTCGCTTGTGGTAATACTATTTTAACAAATAGTTAAATTGAATTACCATTTATTTGAAATAATAGTACATGACTGTGTATTGGTGCAGTATTTGAAATTACTTTTATCCGATATATATAGTATGTACGAATTACTACAGATAAGAGCGCAATTGGAGACTATGCCGTATAAAAATACCGCTAGTCTGTTTGAATTAAGGATGGTATTAATGAATACCGGTACCTTATTGACGTCCAGACATCTGGCTAATCAACGGGGAGAAAAAGATATAATGACTTCCAAGTTGTTATTGTCGACTTTTCGCAACGTGCGGAACTATTATCATATACTGGAAACGACCAAAGAGGCGCATGAACAGTGCTTTAAAAATATCAAGGAGCTGGCGTTACAGGATTTAGTAAGTTTATACAGGAAGCTGCGAACGTCTAACGTTGTTAATATGCCACAGGAACAGCAGGTGCTAAGTGCAGCCCGTTAAACTACATCCGCCATTGCTGGCGTAGCATATTCTCCAGCAGATCCGCAAAGGTCCAGCCTATTTTACGGGCTGCTACTGCGGACAGGCTATCCTGATCCATTCTATGTGGACGGGAAGCACCGGTCATATTCGGCTTCATATTCAGGTCAAACAGGAAATAACGTCCTTGTTCATCCTGCCGGCAGTCAATTCTCACAGGAGCCTTTGCTCCGACTAAAGCCGCCGCAGATTCACATTGTTTACATAAAGTAATGATAGCAGGCGATTGCAATTGTGCATCGTCTAACACTTTGCTGTTATTTACAACAGCCACCGTGCCATTATACGGCGCAACACCATCGTGGTGATTGAATCGCTCCACCGGTGGCAGACTCCAATAATTGATCTTCTCCTGACAGATATCCTTTATCACATACTTACCCGGAGGCATGACTGTAATAGTCACTTCTTTGCCCGGAAGAAACTTTTCCACGTATACTGCTGTCCCGTATTTGTCTTCCGCAAACATCTCTTCAAGTACCATCTGCAGATGATCAGGTGTATCCACGACCTGTACACCATCGCTTCCTCTGCCCCGGATAGGTTTGGCTACTACCGGAAAAGGGAAATTCAGCTGGTAATCATGCAGATTGTCTTTGTTAATCAGAATGGCTGGCGGAATGGGAAGGTTGTTTTTCTGTAAGAGTTTATTGGTTGTCCATTTGTCATCATAGAGGTCTGTATTACGGGGAAGCTGGCCGACGGCAGCGATCCCTTTTTTCAGAAATGCTTCTACCGGGTGACCGTTATACAGGATGGTATTTAACCACAACACCTGAGCACCTTTAGCGAGTGCGTGGAGTATACCCGCTTCCGTATCAGGAAATACCCAGTCAAGATCGATCATTAGCTGAGGGTGGATCACGGGCGTGCTGACTGGTACCTGTCTTTCACGCAGTGCATAGGCTATATCTGCTCCGCTGTCTGAATAACCTCCGGGCTTCATAGGTTTTAAAATGCCGTTCCTGGCGGGTGGTTGCTGCGCCTGATAAAGCAGCGCTACTGGGGTACCGGTTACTGACATGGTCAACTGTTTAAAACGTGAATGTAAAGAAAAATACAATCTCCTCACAGCAGTGAAGCCCCGGGTAACTATGGTTGTGTGAGTCTTCTGCCCAGTCGCTCATAACGGGCCGGTTGTACAAACACAAGACTGTTATGATCGCCGTATTTAACCAGTCTTTCCTTCATCTCGGTACTCATCAGTACCTTATTCAGCAGGAGGTAAATGGCGTGGTTGTCGGGCATACAGCCGTTGGTATTGGAAAAGGTAATTGTATGTAGTATGTTGTTCAGTTTAGCATAGACCGTATACTTGATCTCAAATGTGGACAGCTGTTTAAAGCCATAGCAGACTTCCAGTTTAAGGTGATTATCCGCCAGAATGTCCTTCATGGATGTCATAATAAGATCGCTGTAGTTCACAGGTTCACCGACACACTCTTTGAGTAATGGGGCAAATACCCTATTATGTTCCAGAATGGCAATTTCTTGCGTGGGAGCTGTCTTTTTCAGATAATCGCCCGGTGGTACAAGTTCTTTCCGGAAGGTCTCCATTTCATTTACGATCCTGATATATTCCTGTATGTTATATCTGGCTGGCATAAGGTTGGCGATTTCTTTTTCCCCTTCGGGAATATGAGCGCCGTCGGTTCTCACGGGTTCCTGTTCCCAGCTTTTGGCCATGTTTTGCTTCAGCACGTGAAATTCCTCCTCAGTAACGGGATGGCTGGTGTATTTATAGCTACCAATATCAACATTGATTTTCAGATCGAAGTTCTTGTTGGCAGAGTGACGGTTACACTGAAAGCTGAATATGACAAGCAGGAATAATAAAGACTTTTTCATAGGATATATGGCTGGGGCTAAGATAAAAAAGAACGGCCATATGATCATGGCCGTTCATGTATAGTCCTGTTTTTTATGTACGGAGTGCTTAGTGGAGTACTACCGTATCACCGCCATCATGCAGGAAAACGGGATTGGTGATACGCAGTCCACCCAGAAATAATATTCCGACAGATATCAATGCTGTTGCTGCCATCAGCATGGTCATCGGAACGGGCGACGTTGCATGGAACAAACTGGCTACTGTAGATGCCAGTCCGCCGATACCCATCTGCAATGCCCCCATCAGCGCAGCAGCTGTACCTGCGTTCTTTTTAAACGGCGCGATACTCAGTGCAGAAGCATTCGGATTGGCAAATCCCAGACAGCTCAGATATAAGAACAACATGATAATTGTTGACGTCAGCCCGAACCATCCAAAGTAACTACCCGCAAAGAAGATGATACCGATGATTGCCTGTCCGATGAGCGCAATACGGATGATCTGCTCACTGCGGAAATAGCGTAAGGTCAGACTGTTCAGCTGACTGGAGCCGATAAAACCGACAGACAAACCGGCGAAGATCCAGCCAAAATGTGTTTCAGACACATGGAAGATATTCATAAATACCACCGGAGAAGACGATACGTATACAAACAGGCCGGAGAATGCAAATGCGCCGGTCAGTGCATAGGTATAGAATTGTGGTTCCCGCATTACGGCCCAGAATCCATTAATGATAGGACCCGGTTTCAATGACATGGAGGTATCTGGCTGGTGACTTTCAGGCAGAAAGGCAAAACAGGCGATCATCAGCAATAATCCCATTCCACCGAGTACGATAAAGATGGCCTGCCAGTTCCACGCAGCTGTAATATACCCTCCAATGGTAGGAGCCAGCATAGGAGAGGCACCTACTACCAACATGAGTAATGCAAAAACTTTCGCACTGTCTTTTATCGGGAACAGATCGCGTACCATTGCTACAGAGGCTACAGCCGCTGCGCAGCTGCCGATGGCCTGAATAAAGCGGAGGAGTACAAAAGACTCCAAAGATCTGGCTGCAATACATCCTGCGGATGCGATCAGGTAGACGATCAGTCCGGCATAAAGAGGTTTCTTTCTGCCAAAACGGTCCAGCAGGGGACCATATAGTAATTGTCCCGCAGAGATACCGATAAAGTAACTGGCGAGTGATAATCCGATACGTTCTGTAGGCACATGCAGATCTTCTGCTATGGCCTGATATCCGGACAGATACATATCTATTGAGAATGGCCCTAAGGCGGTCATTGTTCCCAGAATTAAAATCAGGGACCAATACTGCCGGGCTGGCATTGTTGCTTCCATTAATCAGTATTTGAGTGTGCAAAGCTATTTAAACATATCGGGAAATCCCAATTTCCCTATCGCATGATAGGAATAAGGATGTGGAAGCTGGTGCCCTCATTGACGATGCTGGTGGCGAAGATCTTTCCGTGGTGGTTGCTGACCACTTTTTCGCAAAGTGCGAGACCGATGCCGGTACCGGCGTAAACGTCGCGGGTATGTAATCGTTGAAATATGGTAAAGATCTTTTCCGCATAGCGTTGTTCGAAACCGATGCCATTATCTCTGACGATGATTTCATACCAGTTCCATGATGGATTCAACTGTGGATGCGTGGAAATTGCTGTTGCGGTAACAGGATGGCCGCTGATATTGATTGTCGGAGTAACGTCCTGCCGGGAGAATTTGATAGCGTTACCGATGAGGTTGAAAAAGAGTTGCCGTATTTGTAGCGGTACGGCGGCTATCTGCTGCAGGGGCGAGACAGTCAAAATTACCTTTTTTTCTTTAATGGCAAGTTCAAAATCTTCTTTTACTTCTTCTATGATAAGATTGAGATCAGTGAGGACAAAAGTATTTTCTGCTTTGTCCAGTCGGGAGAAGTTCAGCAGATCATTGATGAGGGCTGTCATTCTGTTGACGGACGCGTCTATCTTATTCAGGTATTTACGGGTGAAGATATCGGCTGTATGATCGGTTCTGTTCTGAAGGATATCGGAGAATATTTTGATCTTTCTCAGTGGTTCCTGCAGGTCATGACTGGTCACATAGGCATACTGCTCGAGGTTATTATTGACCTTTTCAAGGGTTTTATTAGCTTCCTGCAATTCTATATTGGCAATACTGAGTGCGCGGGTTCTTTCATTGACCAGCCTTTCCAGTTCCTGCTGGCGTTGCCGCTGTTCGGTGACATCCTGCGTGATACCTATCGCCATATGGGGTTGACTGGCATCGTCGAGGAAGATTTTTCCGGAAGTATGCATGATGCGTTTCTCACCTGTCCGGAAGTTCGTCAGCTCATATTCTACATTGATAATCCTGTCAGACCCGGGTTGTATTGCACGTTGAAAAGCAGCAGTCAGAATAGACGGATCTGTGATACAGGCGGTGGCTTCTTCAAGGGTGATGGTTTCACCCGGTGAGGCGCCAAACCATGCCTGTATGCGTTCAGCGAGTACGGCTTCTCCGGTCTGCAGATTTATTTTCCAGTCACCCAGTTTGGCTACTTCTATGGCATTCCGCAGGTTTTCTTCTGCTTCTGCGAGCAGCTGCCGGGCTTTTACCTGTTCAGTGACTTCCATAGCGGTGTTCATGACCGCATAGATCTCACCCTGTTCATCCCGGAGGGCCTTATAGGTAAAATTGTAGTAAGTGGGTGACAGTACGCCATCCCGCATCAGCATCACTTTTTCCTCTATGGCTTCGTATGTTTCGCCGGTTTCGTATACTTTGTCAAGGATATCGAAGAATGGTTGTCCTTCCAGTTCGGGTACAGCTTCCCGGAAGGTTTTGCCAATTACAGATGCATCTTTTTCCCATGCTTGCAGGATGGCATCGTTGACGGTGCGGATCCGTAATTCCCTGCCAACATATATACCGATAGGCGTCGGGGAATGGGCGACAAAGCTTTTGAACTGCTGTTCGCTTTGTTCTGCTTTCCTGCGCTGCATAACAGAAGATGTGACATCGATAGCGTGTACCAATATCTGTATGACCTTGCCTTCTGCATCGCGGATAGGCTGATAAATAAAATTGAAGAATATGGGTTCCCGTACACCGGTGCCTTTACGGTCGAGGCCTACTTCTATTTCGTGGCCGATGAAGGGTTGTCCTGTGCGATATACATCATCCAGTAGTTCGAAGATACCCTGATCTGCCAGTTCGGGTAGCGCTTCCCGGATCGGTTTACCCACGATACTGCGTTCTATACCGATCGTTTCCATATACAGCTTATTTGCCAGTATATACACGTGTTGAGGACCGCTGAGCACGGCAATGACTGCCGGTGTATCCATGAGCAGCTGGTAAAAGTTTTCCCGTTCAGCAGCAGATTCCTGTGTGACAGGACGGGACTGGGGCATTTGTATTGCAGTGGGTGTTGTGCGCTGCGAATATTCGATCACCATCACAATTGTGCGGGCGACGAGCCGGATAAAATGCAGTTCTGCGGGAGTTGGCTGACGTCCGGATTTATAACTGATTTCAAAACTTCCGAGGGCATTTCCTTGTTTTCCTGTCAGCGGGGTAGTGCAGCACACAGTACCCGGATGAGCGGAGGCTTGTCCCACCAGTGAAATAGTCGCGATCATTTCCCCGTCAGACTGTTGCATCCAGGTAATAATGTGCGTAAGTATCTCCTGTAAAGGGATGCCTGCTGCAAGCATTTCCATAACATCTGTCTGATGTTGCAGTAGTGCTTCTAGCCGGAGCGTCTCCCCGGATTGTTCGCGGTGTTCGTCATGCTGATGAAGGGATGTCTGCTCATTTACGGTGCTGCTCATAGTATCAGGAACGTGGCTTGACGTGTTCTTGAAATAAAGATAATGGAAAAATACTGGCATTACTCTTGTCTTGATCATCAACAATATCAAACCCCGAATTTTTATATGTTACGTGAAATACCCGGGCAACGAAGCCTTAAAAAAAATCTGATGCTGGCCTCATCAACGGCCTCGGTGGCGGGAATGACAAATGTGGTGGGTGTACTGGCTTTTCTTTCTTTTGTATCCAATATTACGGGCCATGTGGCGACGCTGGCGGGAAAGCTTACAGAACAGAATATGGAGGAAGTGTATACGGTGGCTTATTGGTTGTTCATGTTCTTTTCGGGGCTTTTGTCTCCAATTTTATTGTCCGGTCTTTCGATTACAAGAGCACTTATTTTGCACACGGGATGCCGATCGTATTGGAGATCGTGATTCTGTTGGGTGTGGCAGTTTATGGAAATGATGTATATAGCGGTAGTGAGTTCCAACGGGAAGCGACTACCGGTGCTGTGTTATTTTGTATGGGGCTCCAGAATGGATTGGTATCCCGTATTTCCGGAGGATTGATCAAGACTTCTCACCTGACAGGTATGGTGACTGATCTGGCGTCTGAATTGTCTGAATTGGTGCATCCGCACGCGGAGACGACGCGTGCATTGAAGGAAAAGATCTATATCCGTCTGACGGTGATAGGCTTCTTCATTTTAGGGGGGATATTGGGAGGATTGTTGTTCAGTATGATCGGTATGGTTACTTTTTTTATCATCCCGCTGGTATTGATAACGATACTGTTGTATGATGTGTATCCGGTTATCCTTCACCGGATGTTGAAAAGCTTCAAATAACGATCTGCAGCTGCGGTCAGTTGTGTATCTCAGATTGGTAACTTACACTGCGTTTCGATAAGGCTCTGATGCTGCTTAGGTAAATGAAAGATAAAATATAAACCGGGGATCTGTTATTCACAGAAAAGGAAATTTCCTATTTCGTTTTAAGCTCAATTTTAGCCGTTTTTAGCCCTTTGCTTTTTACCTCGATTCTAATATTGCCCGGGTGCTCATTAGCTCTTAAAATGACCAATGCATGCCCTTTGTAGCTATTTATTGCATGTTGTTGGAAGCTTGCGGGACAATCCGGACAGGCATTACCCGCAGCGGCGAGGGAACCATTTCCGGTGATGCTGATTTGTAGGGGCAGATTTGCGTCGGGTACTGCTCTACCCTGATCATCAATAATTTCCACCTGCACATAGGCGAGTGAGCCGTTACCGGCGGTAATTTCCCGTTGGTCAGCAGTCAGTCTGATGGCTACAGGGTTGTTAGCGGTTGCAATAGATCTGACGCCGACTTCATTGCCTTTGGCATCATAGGCAAACGCCGTTAATTGGCCCGGTGCGTAAGGTACATCAAAGGTGACGGTCAGCGGTGTGCTGTCAGACACTTCTTTTGTCGCTACCCTGAAATCATTGAGAATCAGGTCGATTTTGCTGGCGCGTGTAAAGACCCTGACCTGCATGTTTTTTCCGTTCATACCCCGCCAGGTCCATGAGTCGGATTCATCCGGCCATCCCCAGCGACTTACTTTTCCTTTTTGCCTTCTGGAACAGGTGTATGTACGAGTATCTCTACCGGACTATTCCGCCAGACTACATCCCGATAAAAGGACTGTGGTTTTTTATTGCCGATGAGGTCTATATCGCCACAAAAAGCATTGATCCATGGGAAGGTGCGTCTGCCCTGACCAGTACCGGTATAGGTGGAATGTCCGATACCGGCTTCGCCAAGATAATCCATAGCAGTCCATACAAAGTCACCGATGACAAATGGCAGTCCCTGCACCTGATTCCAGGTATCGTAGAGGTCAGCCGGCAGTGTTTCTGTACCGACAATTACGCGGCCGGGTACACGTCTTTCGTCGAGTGCGTAGTTTTTCCACTGGTAATTATAACCTGCCACATCCAGCAGGGCAAATACCGGATCTGCGGCCTGCCACTGATAGGGACGTTCCCAGAATTCGGGTACTGCTTCTGTGATAGCGCGGGTGGTATCATACCGGTGTACTGCCCGGATCATCTCCCGGGTAATGGCCAGTCCTTCCTTATCAGCCCTTTCCGGAATTTCATTGCCAATGCTCCACATGATAACGGAAGGGTGGTTCCGATCGCGCAACAAAACGCTGCGCAGGTCCTGTTGCCACCATTGAGCAAAGAAACGGTGGTAATCCTGCGGATGTTTTTGTTCTGTCCACATGTCAAACAGTTCGTCGATGACCAGCATACCCAGACGGTCACAGGCTTCGAGAAATTTTTCAGATGGGGGATTGTGACTGGTGCGGATCGCATTAAATCCGTTTGCTTTCATTAGTGCTACTTTCCGTTCTTCTGCCCGGTCAAAGGCAGCTGCGCCCAGAAGGCCGTTATCGTGATGCAGGCAACCACCTTTCAGCAATATCCTTTCTCCATTGAGCAGGAACCCTTTGGCTGCAGTGATACTGATGCGGCGGATACCGGTAGGGTAACTCAACGCATCTAATACCTTTTCTTTGGCGGTTTTAACGGTGTCAGAGAGCCTGATTTCGGTTGTATAGAGATAGGGTCTGGAAGGAGACCAGAGTGCCGGATTCAGCACCGTAAGCTGCTTTATGAAGGTGACAGTGTCTTTTGCTTTTGTCTGAACAGACTGCGCGGCAGTAGCAACGACCTGACCACTGCTATCTCTCAGACTGATCTCGACTATTCTGCCGGCGCTGTGCTGACTGACCACTGCCGCTGATACCTGCACGATGGCTTTACTTTTTCCTGCTTCCGGAAAAGTGATGAAGGTAGCTTCCCTGACCAGCTGATCTGCCGGTAGCACTTCCAGATGTACGTGGCGGTAAATACCGGCGCCGGTGTACCAGCGGGAATTGATGCCTTCGTTTTTCACTCTGACAGCCAGTACGTTCTTTTTACCCGGTGCTGTCAGGTAGGGTGTCAGGTCATAGGTAAAGGGCGTATACCCATAAGGGTGGTTACCAAGATGATGTCCGTTGATCCAGACATCACTGTCCATGTAAACGCCCTCAAACCGGATAGCGATGGTTTGTCCGGCGGGAATAGCCGGCAAAGCAAACGACTTCCGGTACCAGCCGGTTCCACCTACGACATAAGCACCGTGCTCCTGTGCAGGGCTGTATTTGTAGAAAGGTCCGATAATGGTGCTGTCGTTTTGTCCGGGGAGATCTTCTATCGCCCAGTCATGTGGCAGGTGCAAGGTTCTCCAGCCGGTTTCCGGGAAGTCAGGTTTTTCTGCTCCCGGCAGACTATCCTTTTTAAAAAGCCAGTTATCATCGAGTAACTGCTCACGGAGTAGTGGCAGTTTTTTTGTTTGTCCATAGGCAGCTAAAGAGAGCAAAAGGCTACCCATCAGCAAAAATTTTTTCAGACGCATGAAATTTGATCTTTTTCTTTGTCAGCAAGCATTTCGGCTATTTGCCGGGAAGCATGGCCGAAAGTTATTTCAAAAAATCTGATAATTTTTCTGAAAGTTTTTTGGCTAAATGAAAAAACTGTATACCTTTGCAATCCCAAACATCGAAAGCGATGGCAACAAAGCAAAGATGTTTAGTCGGGTCTCGGGGCGTAGCGTAGCCCGGTATCGCGCCTGCTTTGGGAGCAGGAGGTCGCAGGTTCGAATCCTGCCGCCCCGACTGAAAAAGGAAAAGGATAACAGCAATGTTATCCTTTTTTATTTTGTAGAGGGCTGTGTGTTTTGAAAAGTGAGAATTTCGGGGCGTAGCGTAGCCCGGTATCGCGCCTGCTTTGGGAGCAGGAGGTCGCAGGTTCGAATCCTGCCGCCCCGACCCGGAAAGGAAAAAGGAGATCAAGTAATTGGTCTCCTTTTTTGTTTTTCAGGTATATTTGGTTTCGTATAATCCAGAGTATGGAAAAAATCAGTATCCAAAATTTCGCAGGGATTAAAGAGTTGGACTTTGAGTTTAAGTCTATCAATATTCTTATTGGTCCACAGGGAGTTGGGAAGAGTGTAACAGTAAAATTTCACTACTTCTTCAGGAATTTCTTTCAGGAGTTGGCAAGGAATATAATTTTAGAAGAATCAACAGAAGATCTGGATAGAATACAAAGAGATAGGTTTGTTGTATTCTTTCCCCGGCATACCTGGCCTGAAGGCGATTTTAAAATCACCTATTCTCTTGATGAGGTCCAACTTAATCTGGAGAAAAAAGAAGGTGAGATTCAATTCTATTATTCGGAGTATTTAAAAAGTGCAATCAGCAAAATAAAAGCTGCGTATAAAGAAGAAGTTACCAATCTGAAAAGTCTTGGCAAAATTAGCGCATCGGTTGAAAGAGTCAGCGAATTAATCAAAATACATATCCATGAATATTTGTCATACAATCAACTTTTCATACCTGCGGGTAGAAGTTTCTTTGCAAATATTCAAAGTAATATTTTCTTTTTATTAAAGGCCCAGAGTCCACTGGATCCTTTTCTAATTGAATTTGGAGCTACATATGAGGACTTTAAACGTGTATATAAGCACGAACAAATTAAGGGTAAGGATAACTCTTTTGATGAAATTATTGCGGATATATTAAATGGTGATTATCTAAGAGAGGATGATGAAGATTTCCTCGTACATAAAGATCATCGTAAGGTTATCTTGTCGAGTACTTCTTCCGGACAACAGGAAACACTGCCATTGATTGTTTTTTTATGGGTATTATATTACGGAATGTATAGAGACGCTACCATATACATCGAAGAACCTGAGGCCCATTTATTCCCTGATGCACAAAAGGCGATTACACAGTTGTTGGCGAGGCTTTTTAACAATAGTGAGCATCGTTTTCAGATATTTGTGACTACTCATAGTCCCTATATATTATCCTCTTTTAATAATTTATTGGAAGCTGGGAGAATATCAGAATTAATGCCTGAAAAAGCAAAACAAATTGCAGAGATTGTACATGAAGAAGAGCAATTGAAATCTGGGCTGTTAACTGCATATTCTATAAATAACGGTAAAAAAGACGATCTCATAGATCAGGAAACTAATCTCATCACTCAAACAATATTAGACGGTATTTCAAACGATATTGCAATTGAATTTGGAAAACTTTTAGATATCGAGTTTTGATGAAAAATTGTAGGTTAACGTCAAAGAATAAGATTTTTACTTTCGAAGAACAAAGAAGCAAACTCATTTTAAAAAATAGAGATGAGGTTGAGTCTGTTAAAATTCATGTTGATGGTTGTGAAATAAATGAGGGATTAAGATGTGATTACCTGCATTTGGCTAAAGAGATTGAATTTTACATAGAATTAAAGGGGCAGGATCTGCATCATGCGATTAAGCAATTGAAGCAGACTATAAATAAACTTGGTACTAAAAACAAGGAGCAACAAAGGGTTTGTTATATTATTTGCACAAGAAGCCCATTAGCATCAACTGAAATACAAGAATTTGCCCGGGAGTTTAGGCGAAACTATAATTCCAGATTAGTGATCAAGTCTAGTCCTTATACAGATAGCTATTAAGCGTGTAATGCATAGCATAAAGGTTACTCCCAATCATACCCTCCTCCTGCCAGCTCTCTTTTATCAACATCATACCTAAACTCCACCCAGTGCTCATCATAATTACCATCATACGCCACAGCCAATCCTGACACCACGTTTCCATGAACATGTAAATCTTTCATTCCGCTCCATGAAATACGCTCCGTGTCCCAACACGTTCCATCCACTTCGATTACAGTTAATGACATTCTCTCTTGTAACACCATTCTCCCATCTTCCAGTATAAATAGATTTTCAACATCACATCCGCATAATTCAATTACTGTTTCCCTGTCCGGATGCATGACATAGCCGGTTCCTCCTGAGATGACTAAAACATGCTCCGACTGCAGCAATGGATATATACCATTAAAATCCGTCTCACCGGGAGCAAAGTTAGCTACCCAGTCAGTACCATCAGATTTGAAAAATTGCACCGGAAACCCCACGGAATAGAAAGTATCAGGTATCGCAACAGGCATAGGGCCATATACAGGCAGGGCGTCTAAAATTTTATACCGCATGATTTAAAAATAAGTAAAAAGCCTGAGGGGATATCATATCCACTCAGGCTGAATGATCGTTTGATGGGCAGAATAGTTATACGTTATTATTGAGCAAGCTCCGTTACTTTTGACACCTGCTTATACACTACTTCATCAAGCACAGCAAAGTGTTCTTTGCCACATTTGATTTTTTGTTTTTCGCTTTTTAGTAACTCCTGCCCTTCGCTTTTTGTTTCTGCAACAAAATATATTTTCTTTTCATCTTTAAATACTACTGCCCAATCGGGATTGTAGTTTCCTATTGGCGTTGGTATTTTGAACCAGTTTGGCAACTTGAAATAAAATTCGATATTCTCGCTTGTCTCGCAATCTTGCGCAAACTGACTTTCTACATGACTGTCAAGCGGAATGTATTGCTCATAAATGGTCTTTTCCTGTGCATTTACAGTATATGTGAAGTTGTCAAGATAAACTTCAAAACCGTCATCATCAAATAATGCCGTTTCATAAATTTTACCACCGATCTTCTCATATTTAATGCCGTCAATCATTAAGTCATACAAGACACCTTTTATAGCACTTGTTGCATTATCCATAAACATCTGAGGGTTGATAAGCACCTCATTTATCCGCCCGGATTCCTTCAGGATCTGTAATATAGTGTCTCGTGTCAGTTCTGTTTTACTTTGTATGTAAGCCAGTATATCAGGAATTTCGATTTTGCTTCCCTCATCGTCCAATGCACTATTGCTCAGAAGTTGTCCTGAAACCCCTTCATCAGTTAGCAGAACTTTCAGTTTGGTGCTTCTCACTGTCGGTTTAACAGTTGCAGGCATTTCCTTTACAGCTTTGCCTGCTTGTTCTATTAAGACGGGTGTTTGATAGGAGACATTGTATTGGGTGCGATACCGGATCTTGTCCCATATCTGCAAAAACTTAGTATCAACTTCAAATCCCTTTCTATAGTTGACTTTCTTGCGTTCTGCTTTATTTTTAATACGGTTTGCAAAGTTTACACCGCAATCTTCCTCTATTTCCTTCTGTAAAGCTTTCGCAAAGTCTTCATAGCTTTCATTTGCAATTACAGTCAGTTTATTGGTGTTCCGGTCATGTATTCTTTGGCCATTCTGGTCAACACATAAGCGTAAACCCCTTCCGATTTCCTGTCGTTTTTTTATTTCAGATCTGGTTTCATTGAGTGTACAGATTTGAAACACATTGGGGTTATCCCAGCCTTCACGGAGTGCGGAATGGCTGAAGATAAAACGTAATGGCGTATTTATATCAAGCAGCTTCTCTTTATCCTGCATGATGAGCTTATAGGTATCATCATCAGCTTGTGTTTCGCCACCTGTATCCTTTATTTTGCCTTTATTGTCCTGTGAAAAATAACCGTTGTGAATTTCATCTGCGGCATAAGGAATTAAACCGGAAAAGGCTGGTTTCCGTATTTCGTGTTGATAGATTTCTTCAAACCATTCAGCATATTTCCCTTTCAATGGATTACCGCTGGCATCATAATCACGGTAGTTCTTTACTTTGTCGATAAAGAATAAAGTTAAAACCTTGATACCTTTCGGTTTGTAGAACTTCTCTTTCTTTAAATGCTCTTCAACGGTTTTTTGGATCATATAGCGGAATACCTCATTGTGCAATCCGCCTTGTGTCTCTCCAATAGTAAGCATCTGGCCATTGGAAAGTGAAACAACCTGATTGCTGACATCGATCTCCGTTACTTTCAAATCCTGATAAATATCTCTTTCGCCTGAAAGCTTATATAAATCAAATTTATCTCTGTCAACCGTTACAGATTTTCGTACTACCCCTTTCGGCGTATTTACATCAATTTTAGTTTTGCGGCGATTTTATTCTTTCCGACGGACTGAATTTTCTCTACCTGCACGAATGCATCGTTCATGGCGTTATCGCTCACCACCGAATCCACTTCTATTTGCTTTACTAAACCAAGATCGTAAGCCTTTACAGGATTAAGCGAGTACATCAGATTGTAAAGATTGGTATGTGTGGCCGAGTATCGGAGTGTACAAAGCGGATGTAGATTTTCAATCGCTTTTTTACGGATTTCCGTTTCCATGTTTTGTGGTTCATCCACAATTACAATTGGGCGGGTGCTTTGAATAAATTCGATAGGTCTTTTTCCAGTTGTTCTGTCGATGGTTTTATTGATAATGTTTTCGTCTTTAGCAAATGCATCGATATTCAGTACCAGAATCTGGATAGCGGAGACTGAAGCAAAACTCCGCAAATTAGAAGACTTTTTGCTATCATAGATAGCAAAATTGATGGTTTCGTTGTCATAGATCGATTGGAAATGCTCACTTGTGATTTGTAGGTTTTTAATTACCCCTTCACGAATGGCAATAGAAGGCACAACTACCACGAACTTTTTGAAGCCATACAATTTATTAAGCTCGTAGATTGTCCTCAGATACACATAGGTTTTTCCGGTACCTGTTTCCATCTCTACGGAAAAGTTCATTCCCTGTAAATCCTGAACGCTATCTTTTATCTGATTCCGTTGCTGTATATTTTTTACGTTTTCGAGAATTTGCTCTTCTGATAACAGCAGGCGGTTTCCTGAGCCGTTTTCAGACAACAAAGATCCTACTAAAGAATACGAAAACTCAAAGTCACTACCGCTTACCGGTTGTCCTTCAAATATGTCGGTTATCGCTTTAATGGCGTCTAATTGATATTCCTGGTTGCTGTCAAAATGGAGTTTCATTCATTAATCAATTCAAGGGTTCGCTATGCTGTCAAAGCCTTTAATACCTGCAATCCTCTGCATATAGCAGGTGAACATTGCGCTTATATTGTTTTAAGATCAATGCCTGCATTCTTCATTTGCAGAACGGTATTGGTTTTTAACTGATCATTGTCTTTGAAAAGAATATCAAGCGCAATCACCTTTTTGGGCGTAAAGAAATGATGTTATCAACTGTTGCCTGATTGATGTCTTCTATGGCGATCAGTAACTCGCCATTTTTAATACTATAAAAGTTGCCTGTTTTCTCGACTTTGTCGGTCAGTGTATAACCAGCTTTCAGCATTAATTCAAACACCATGTTGTCCTGCGTACTGTCTTCCAGTACCGGATTGGTAAACATCTCTAACTGTTGCACCAGATTTCTTCCGTGATGTCGCCTGTTCGCCAGATCTTGAAATTGGAGGGAGATAGTTTGAAGAACTTAAAGCCCAGATCAACAGGTATTACTTCCTGCTCCTGTGCATTACTGCGTTCTTCTTCTATTTTTTTTATTACCCGGCGGATACGCTCGCTGCTTATATCAGCTATATTTTTATAACCTGCTTTATAGGCTTCGCTGTTGTTGTCGCAAGGTTCAGGAAGTTGAACCATAATGAATTTACATTTATTATGCGTTTCAATATTAAACTTAATGACAGCATGTGCTGTTGATGAAGACCCGGAGAAGAAATCCAGAATTATATCGTCATCTGCTACCGCAAGCTTTAGCAATCTTATGATTAAAGCTGTAGGTTTCGGCGTATCAAACAGATTATCCTCAAAAAGATCCAGTACCTCTTTTTTTCCTTCTTTATTTGAAGCTACATTGTCCCAGTAGTTACTGGTTGGCTGTCCTTTGCTTTCAAAATCGTATACAACTCTTTGAGGTATGCCATCATTGTTTTTACCGAAATAGACTCTTCCTTCTGCAATAATTTTTCGTAACTATCATACGGATAGGCAAATAACCTTTTATGCTTTTTACCGGAAGGAGTTGTTACTTCATATTCATAACCACCTCCGCTCAAGCCTTTAGAAACGGTAATCGGAACGGGTCTCCACTTGCCCTCCGGAAATTCATCAGTAGGTTCATTATAGCTCTTATTAATATACTCCTGCGAGATAGATTCCGGCTGCAATGTTGCCTGACTGCTCTTGGCGTAGGCCAGTATATTCTCCCTGAATGGCTACATTTTTTGAGTCGCTGGATATTTCTTTTTTTCTTTTCCACATGATGGAGGTGATATAATTTTCCTCCCCGAAAATTTCATTCATAATCATTCTCAGATTATGTACTTCGTTATCATCAATGTGTACGAAAATTACACCATCTTCACGTAACAGGTTTTTAGCCAGAAACAGACGAGGATACATCATGCTCAGCCAATTGCTGTGGTAATGTCCGTTGTCCTTGCTGTTCTTGCGGAACATCCCTTCTTTCATCAGATAGCCTTCTTCGTCTTTATCACCGACCGTTTTTCGTATTCAGCTTTGCTTTCTTTAAAACTATCAGGATAGACAAAACTATCATTACCTGTATTGTAAGGTGGATCTATAGCGATGCACCTGATCTTTCCGTAATAGCTTTTCTGCAATACTTTCAGTACTTCGAGATTTTCTCCCTCGATGAAAATATTGTCTGTCGTATCAAAGTTTACTGATTTTTCGGGTTGCGGTTTAAGTGTGGCAGTAGTAGGGATCTGCAGTACTTTAAAAGCATCACTTTTCCCGCCCAGTTCATTACATAACGTTCGTTATTAGTATTAATATCGGTCGAAAATGTTGCTTTGAACTTTTCAATATCAATCTTTCCCTCTGTGAAAATTTCTGGAAAATCCGCTTTCAGTTTTGCTATTCTTTCTTGTAGTATGTTTAATGACTCTCCGTTCATTTTTTCTTCTTTTTAAAAGTTCAACTTTTTTTCGGCTGCTTTAAAGCTTCCTGAGCAAGGTCTTCATGCTGCACTTCTTCGGCCAGCTTATCGCTTAACCAGGCCAATAGCAGCTCGTCGGCCTTTACATTGTAGTATTTTGCGAAAGCAAGTACCTGTTCTTTATTAGGTTTTCTTTCATCCCGCTCAAATTTGCTCAGAAGCGCAGTATCCATTTCCAACACTGCTGCCACTTGCCGGAGCAGTAATCCCTGCGCTTCCCGGAGTTCTCTCAATATTTGACCCAATGTATTCAATGGACTTAAATTAGACTTGTCAATAATTGTCCAAAGATAACGATTAAACAGAGATTTTGTTGGGAGCGGATAAGGGGCTCGTACGCGTTAGGGCTCATCAATTATATCTTTTCCCCGTCAGGGTCCGGGTGTCAATATCGTACGTAAAAGGGACGAATTCGTCTTCATAAGGGGCATCGAATGAGATCGCCTGTCCGGTTATGATATGCCCATTGACAGCCACATCCACGAATTTCCAATAGGAAATACGGCCTGTTTCCCAATAGGAGCCATCAGGGTCCATAATGCTGAAACGACTCGTGCCTTGTAAGATAATACGGCCGTCTTCCAATGGAAAGGCGCCGTCATAATACTCCCCAAAGATCTTGATGGGAGATGTGTTATCCGGATGCATGATATAACAGGTCCCGCCTGCAATAACGAGTACATTCTCTGAATCTCTGAGCGGCAGTACCGTATTAAACCGGGAGGATCCCGGAGCAAAATTCCCTACCCAGTCGGTTCCGTCCGATTTGAAGAAACGCACGGGAAAACCTGCTGAATAGTAAGGAGTGCCGCTTCGGGCGATAGCGACTGGCATAGGTCCATATGGTGGCAGGTATTCGAGTATTTCGTAGCGCATAAAGTAACAGCAATAAAAAAGCCTGTACAGCGTCGTAATAACACCATACAGGCTCTAATGTATATAAAAGTCAGGTTATTTACCTTCTGAAGTCGCTAATTGCCATTCCGGACGGATAAAGTGACAGGTGTATCCAAAAGGATGTTTCTGCAGGTAGTCCTGATGTTCTTCTTCTGCATCCCAGAAATCGGAGGCAGGCACTACTTCTGTCACGATAGGATTTTTATAAATACCGGCAGCATTCAGTTCTTTGATCAGCTCGAGTGCTGTCTGCTGTTGCGCTTCATCCAGATAAAAGATAGCGGAACGGTAAGAGGTACCGATATCATTACCCTGCCTGTTGCGTGTGGTCGGGTCGTGAATCTGGAAGAAGAATTCCAGCAATTTACGGTATGAAAGCAGATTAGGATCAAACTCAATTTTGATGCCTTCCGCATGACTACCATGGTTACGGTATGTTGCGTTGGGTACCTCTCCTCCCGTATAACCTACTACAGTTTTGCTTACTCCGGGCAGTGCACGGATGAGCTCTTCTACACCCCAAAAACAACCACCGGCGAGTATTGCAGTTTGTATTGACATATAATCTATTTTGGCTGTTAAGCGCATCTTTTGTGCCAGATAGCACTAGCCGTCATTTTAGCAGAAACGGATGCAGTAAAGGGCTGTTTTGTCAGGAAATCCCCTATAACAGCTCAATCGCCTCAGCGATCCGGCAGGCCTCTATAGAATTCTTTACATGTAGTTTCTCAAGGATATTCTGGCGATGCCGGCTGACGGTATTCACGCTGATCGACAGTTGTGTGGCTATTTCCTTACTGCTTTTACCATTTCTGATCAGCTGTAACAGCTGTTTTTCCCGGAAAGAAAGGATCGTGCTGAAACGTTTGTTATCTGTAGTGATCACCTGTCCAGTACCGGTATTCACGATCATTCCCTGATATTGGTCAGAAAGCTGCGGATTGCCGGCAAAGTTGTACAGACACAAGGCAAGGTTAATACTACCATTGCTATTACTATGCAGATAGAACATCCGATGCTGAACAGCCACGTACTCTCCATTCGCATCCTGCATCTGCAGATAACTGTTCACCTGATAATCACAGCGCTCCGTGACCGGCACACCCCCGACCAGATGAAAGAATTTCAGTTCGAGTAAATGCTTTTCCAGCAGATGATCCGGCTTTATCCTGTTAAAGATCTCGCCTTCCCAGATGGAATCGATCTCTTTCATCACAGGACTCGCAGCAATGCCCAAAGCAGGTGCTATTTTGCCGGTATATATGTAACTTTTATTGTTCTGCAGATCGCTTAAAACGCTGATGGCATTTTCAACGCGGGCATACATAGCAGCAATCGACTGGCAATATGCCAGCGCAGCTGCGGTATCCTGACCGGCAAAATTCTGTTGCAGCAGATTGGTATTGAGTTTCTCTAGTACATTCATCTCTAAAGTATGGTTATTTTTAACCATTGTGCGGTATCTGGCGGGACTCTACCTTTGTAAAGGTAACTATTAAACATGGTTATTTGTCTTTCAAAAACTTATAATATCTAATAAATGAAGAGAATTATTTTAGGGCTGCTCATGATCACCGGTATGCAGGCCGCTTCCGCGCAAACGCTTGAGAAAATGCAATGGTATAACGAACCTGCTGAATGGAAGATCAATAATAAAACATTTACCATGTTTGTTACTCCTCAGACAGATTACTGGCGTATTTCTCACTACGGTTTTACGGTGGATGATGCGCCTTTCTATTACACAACCTATGGTGGTGAGTTTGAAGTGAAAGTAAAACTGACAGGTAATTACAAAGCAAGATTTGACCAGATGGGACTGATGATCAGAACGGATCACCAGAACTATATCAAGAGCGGTGTGGAATTCGTAGATGGTAAACTCAATGTCAGCACCGTTGTAACACACACCACAAGTGACTGGAGCGTGACGCCGCTCGATAAAGTACCCCCTTTCATCTGGATCAAAGCAATCAGAAAACTGGATGCCGTTGAGTTCTACTATTCATTTGATGATAAGAACTATATCATGACACGTAATGCGCCTTTACAGGATAACCATCCGGTGATGGTGGGACTGATGGCTGCCTCTCCCGACGGACAAGGATTCGAAGCTAAATTTGAAGAATTTACCGTGAAACATCTTCCTGATCAGCGTCGTGTGATCTGGCTGAAAAATCATGCAGAATAATAAGGCATCAGCTACTCAGTATAATGAGTAAATAAGCCGTCCGCGGAAAGCAGGACGGCTTATTTTTTTCTCAATTCCTTTTAGGGATGCGTGTATAACTGATATACCAGCGTGCCGGAAGGAGGTACTCCAAACCCGCCATCAGTATATCCTAACGCTACCAATGTGCCATTTACCGGATTGGTATCGGCATCACTCACAATCTCAGCGTTCGCCAGTGTACTCCAGGCTACAAACTGACCGGAAGGTGTGTACCAGGCATAGTTCACGATGGCAGGTTGTACTTTCTGCTCCTGCGTTGGTGAAAATGAACTGAACAGCAATAACATCGCAAAAAGCGGCAGTGAAAGAAGGGCTTTCAAGTTTTTCATGTGTAGTCATATTAACGATTAACAAATAGGGGGTATATCCTTTTAAAGATAACAAACAATTGATAGAAATACACTGCTTTTTATCCGCTTACTCAGCCATTAAAACATTGTCTGTCCTAAACGTTTAATAGTCATTCATATCTATTAACATGCTCTTAGCATTTTTTGCAGTACCTTAATGTGCAAGGGACTAATAACCTATGTGGAAATCAAGGCAATGACTATAAGGGTCATTATATGTGCTGTAGCCCCCGGAGAATCAATTGAAACTTAAACAATACACTTCCTGTACCGCTGTGAAAGCCATTCTGAAATATCTGCTGATCATATGGCTGATTGTGTGGTGTGTGTCTGTAAAGGCACAGCAGAAGGACTCATTGTCCGTTGGAAGTATATCAGGGGTTACCTTTGATTCTACGCACAATTATGTACTCAAGAATACGAGTATATCGGTCTATAACGCCAGCAATGAACTGCTTACATTTAGTCTCAGTAATACACAAGGCGAATTTTCGCTGCCAAAGCTACCACTCAGACAAAAACTGAAACTGGTCATCTCCTACCTCGGCTATGCGACATGGACCAAAACACTGCAGCTGGAAGCTGATAAGCCCTTAACCGATCTGCATTACATCAACCTGCTACCGGAAAATACAGCCCTGAATGAAGTGGTCGTCACCGCCCCTCCGCCTGTACGCATGAATGGAGATACGCTCGAGTTCAATGCAGACGCTTTCGCACTGGATAAAAACGCCGTCGCAGAAGAACTGCTGATCCGCCTGCCCGGTGTTGTATTGTGGTCAGACGGCTCGATTACAGTCAATGGAAAGACCGTATCACGGGTACTGGTGGATGGCAAGCCGTTTTTCGGAAATGAGGCTGCTATAGCCACGCAAAACATCCCTAAAAACGCAATCGGGAAGATACAGGTCTATCAGAAGACGAAGAAAGACGAACAGGCCAGTCCCCATGATTCCATTCCTGAAATAAACATCCAGCTGAAAGAGGACAAGCACGAGGGACATTTTGGCGAACTCTCCGCCGGATATGGCTCCCGCAGGACCTATGAAAGCAATATGAATATGAACTTCTTTTCTCCCCGCACACAATGGGGACTGTTCGGTATCGCCAATAATGTGAATAAAACTGCCGGCGGTATTACCGACCTGCTACTGAATACCGCATTCAGAAGCCTGAAAGGAGATATCGATAACCAGCCGGATTTCGGTAAAGGCGGATTGAACCAGTCGCTCGGTGCCGGTGTATTCTATCATCACGACTTTAAACATGATGGGCGTGGACCAGCCTATCTGCCCTCTGAAGTAGGCGCCGATTATTTTCTCAAAAGAGACAGGAATAATCATCTTACAGATATCAGTAGTCTGACTACTTTGGGTACCGACAGCGCAATCATCCAGAAAAGTAAGGTTACCGTCAAGGATAATCAGATCAACCATCAGTTGAATATCCACCAGATAGAATTACGTACCGGAAAGAATATAGAACTGGCAGTAAAACCTTCACTGGCCTACACCACCTATGACAATGTCACCAGTAGTCATGCCAGCAGCCTGTCTACTAAAACAGGCTTACAGAGTGTCAGCAGCGTGGAATCAGAAAGTCATGCCCGCAATACGCATCTGGGTATCAATGCACGGTATTCGCACGATCTCAGTAATAATACATCCTTGTCGATGGCTTATTCCATCGATTATAACCGTGACGAAAATAACAGATATAGTAAATCCATTTTTACCTCTTTTGCCGATGCCGGTGATAACCAATACGTAGAACGGAAAGCCCTCAATACAAGAGCTGATGTGATACACCGTATGGATGCAGCATGGATTAAACTGGCCCCACTCCTGTTTGGGCGAGACAATTTTCTGTCTACCATCCACATCGATGTGGAGAATGGATTGGAATATAGCTCACAATCGGCTGATAATGTCGCGTTGGACAATGACACTACAGCAAAGCATTTCATATCCGATCCCTATCTGACCTATCACAGCAGATATAGGGTGATCAATGAGAATCCCGCTGTCAAACTGTCCCGGACTTTCGAACGTACGCTGGAAGATAAGTATACGAAATCCCTTTCTGTTTACCTGAATCTGCAGCAGCAGATCTACATACAGCAGAACACCTCTTCTCATACCTTCCGGCAATTTGATAGAAACTACCACCGTTTTGTTCCTTCTGTCAGTTTATCATATGAAAATGATCAGCTGAACCGCTTCAGTAATAGTTATCATCTGGGCTTTAAACGCTCATTCGAATATGCGACTGTAGATATGTTATATCCTATTGTAGATAGTACCAATTTCTACTACCTGATGGAAGGTAATCCGGATCTGACGCCTGCTGAAACAAGAGAGTTCAATTTCCGCTATAATCACAACAGCAGTAGCATTGAGTACGGACTCGTAGTGACCGCCACTACAACAGACAATTTCTTTGCAGGCAGTTCCTATATCAATGAAAATGGTACGACCATTACCAAAATTATTAATCTGGATGGCCGGCGTAACATTGAATTGCGGGGAGAAGTACAAAAGCCCCTGCGGCTCAGGAATGGCGATCAGTTGCAGATAGCAGAGGTACTTTCCTTTGCAAGGTCACGTAATCCGAATTACCTTGTCAGGAATGATGAACAACAGGATGTGATGAACATTTCATACGGGAGTCAGCTGAGGAATAAAATTACCGTGTATTTCATCCATCTGGATAGGCTGGCATTAAACCTTTCTCAAAACGCCCGTTATTACCTGTCCAAACAGCGTGGCTTCAATGATGCCCGTGTCAGCTCTTATGAGTACAATACCTCACTGAGCGTTGGTTATACACCCACCAGAAGATTTACCATCAGCAGTAATATTACCAGCAATTCAGTGGTATCGTCTGCTGCGGACCCCGTTACTTTCACCATCTGGAACCTGAGTGCTGCCTACCGGCTGCTTCCGGGTAATAATCTGGAGCTGAAATTTTCTGCACTGGATCTGCTGGGGCAGAACAGGAGTATCAATAACTATGGCAACAACTATGTATTGACACAGGAATCCCACAATGTGCTAAGACAGTATTTTATGCTGACCCTTACTTATTTTCCACGGAAGTTCGGGAGCTGAAAAACTCCACAAACTCAGGTAATATATCGCTGCTGCTGCCCTTCAACACATATCCGTTCTTCTTCTCTCTTGCGATCTCTGAAAAGTAATTACTGTTGGGGTTGATGTCTATGATCATGCCCTGTCTGCTTAGTACCGTTTCTACTATTCTTCTGGGCAGGTTCGTAGCGCCGGAGGTACCTACGATCAGGAGTAAACCGGTCTCTTTTGCCGTACGGAGAGAACTGTCCAGTTTATAGTGCTTTTCATCATAGTATTCGTCAAACCATAATACATGCGGACGCAGATAATTGCCACATTTAGGGCATTTCAGCAAGTCCATGTCATCATCTGTCAGTTCCTGTCCCTTTTCAAAATGGATGTCAGGAAAAGGGTAAAAATCCTTGCTACACTCATCTCCACAGCGTGATTTATCCAGTGTGCCATGGATAAAATAAGTCTTTTCCGGCGCAGATAGCGCCCTGGTATGCAGGCCATCCACATTCTGGGTGATCAATTGAAAACGGTCGCCAAAAATGTCTTCCAGCTGTTTAATAGCAAAGTGTCCTGCGTTGGGTTCGGCTTTGGAACAAAGCGTCTTGCGGTAAAGGAACCATTTCCATACTTCCATGGGTTTACGCCAGAACATTTCATAGGTACCCATTTCCTGTGGGGTATAATTTTCGGAGCCTACCGTCCAGAAACCATCTTTATCCCGGAAAGTGGGAATACCGCTATCCGCCGAAAGACCGGCTCCTGTTAATACGGTCAGTTTTCTTGATGCAGACTGGAAGCGGGCAAGGAGCTCCTGTAAGGTTGGGTCTAAATATGTCATCGTTTTCGGGCTAAAAATGCGCAATCAATAAGGAAAGGTAGGATAAATATTTCTTTTGTTTAATCTTCATCAGGAAGATGTACCCCTCTGAGAAGATACAGTAACTTATTAAAAAGGCCACGAACTCACAAAAATCTTTTTTAAGTTGGATAATCCTATATTAAAGCAGATGGCGGGCGCCCTGTGATCAGTCTGGCGTCTTTTGCAAAGTGTGAAAAATCGGTATAGCCATAGTCCTCACAATAGAATTGATAGCCTTCTTTTTTATACGCCTTTAACGCATTTTTAAAACGGATGATCTGCTGACTATATTTAGGCGTGAAACCCACATATTGCAGGAAATCCCTTCTTGCAGAAGAGTAGCTGATCCAGTTGTTTTTGCAGATGGTTTCAATTTCTTTTTCTCCTTTGAATTGCAATGTATGAAACGAACGCATGATACGGTGTAGTC
This sequence comes from Chitinophaga pinensis, assembly GCF_007896845.1. Lineage (GTDB taxonomy): Bacteria > Bacteroidota > Bacteroidia > Chitinophagales > Chitinophagaceae > Chitinophaga > Chitinophaga pinensis_C. The sequence continues at coordinate 48,240 of NZ_VOHS01000036.1, forward strand.
TTTCCACTTTGTATAAATGCGGAAGGTCGTGTATTCTTTGAAGTAAGCTATGTTGGAACAGCTGTATACGTGTCTCAAAATTACAGGCCGATTGTATCTGTTCTTCCAGCTGATTGTCTTTCCACAGATAGCTGAACTCCGCCTGCGTATTCTCAAAGAAACCTGCAGCCTCTCTGAATAACAGGGGTGAGATACCGGATCTTAATTTTACAAAGAAAGTATGCATACCGCCACAGTAAGCACCGGTATATAATGTGGATATCTGCCCGAGAAGCGCTGCCTGTTGATGAATAATGGGCGTATCAGTGCCATCTTTGACGGAAGTCCATGGGTGACAGTTAATATTGAAAGCAATTAAAGTGTTGACAGATGGAAGTCCGTTGATATAGAAAGTAGTCGCCTGCGGAGCCAGTTGAATTTCAAAATAATAATCAACATACGTCCTGAAAATTCCTTCAGGGTATGCAATTTTGAAAAAGTGTTGCTGTGCATCTTCTGTCAATAACTGTCCTTGCTGCGACATGATACTATTGTAATTTACTGAGATATTCTGTACCTAATCCGGATATGAAATAGCGTGCTTTTTTATTTTCCAGCAGTTGTTGTGTCCAGTTGACAAACCCGCCGTCTGCAATGGCTATTTCCATTCCCTGATGATCAATGATCGCTTTGTACTGTATGCCCTGATAGTAGGCATTGGGTGAAGCATCTTTGTCTATCGTTACCGGGAATTGTGCGCGGGTGGCTTCCGTTATTGCAGACAGCAGGTGTTCCTGCTGTGGATAACCTGTTCTGGGTTGTAATTTAAAATAACTGACGGCCACGCCAAATACCTCCCGCAGCACGCGCTGTATTGCATGGAAATGATCGATAACAGCATTTATTTCAAAGGCATAACTACCGGTATCCATACCCGCGCTTACACAACATGCAATGGCGAAATGCGGACTATATCCCTTTATCTCCACAGGAGGTGTACGCACATGTCTGTGGGTTGTACAGTATTTGACCGTCTGCTGGTCCGGGTGTTGTTTTTGCTGACTGGCAATGTGGATAGCCATCGCATTAGTCGCATCAGATAACACTTCGGTGCCTCTGGTGGCACTGATGATCTTTTTCTGGTTCACCGTACCCAATACCGCCGATGTACCCAATAATGATACGGGAGATAGTGCTATGGGCGCAAATGCAAGTTCTTTCAGTACATGCAGTGCGTGAAGTTCCTGACTGCGCAGTTGCAGGACATCTGCCTCTGCCGGTTGAACGAAACGGTTGGTACTGTACTGACGCAAGAGATCTGCTGGCTTCATCTGTGCCGTTTTCCGCTGAAAGACTTCCAGTAAGAGAGAGTTCAGTTCAGAACCTGTCAGCTGATCTGCCAGTAGCTGTACCAGATCGACGCCTGCTTTCTGCGTTATTTTATCCAGAATTGCCTGCATGTTATATGTTTAGTAAAGCATAGAAATGTTCGTCAGATAGTTCGTGCTGTTTCAGGACCGCTTTTCTTTTAATCCCTTCCAGTATAAACCCGTTTTTCTCCAGTGCTCTGGCAGAATAGCTGTTATAAGCAAAGACACCGGCAAATATTCTGCTGATGCCATATTGCTCAAAAGCATGTCTGCATACCATACCGATGGCAGCTGTCATAATGCCTTTGTGCCAGTATGCTTCTCCCAGCCAGTAACCAATTTCCGCTGAATGTCTGTATACATCACTTTGCGGTAACAGATTAATAACGCCTGCCAGTTCCTCCCTGTAAAGTATCGCCCGGCAATATCCCCATGCACCTTCCTGTGCCTTACTGATAAAGAATTGGGCATCTGCCGGTGTATAAGGATGGGGAAATACGTTCCTTAAGTTACGGGCAATATTGGGATTGTTGGCCAATATACTTAGCCGCTGCTCATCGCTGGCCTCCAATGCCCTTAAGGATACTTCATGCATGCCTGTTATCGTGATATTGTCATTCATACAGCAAAAATGCATCCTCCTATGATGATTTCTGGTGTAAGAATCTGCCAATATTGATAAAGTCTTAACAATAAAGCACGCATCATGATAAGAATAATTCGAATATTTCCTTTAATTTTCGCCCATAATTCATTTTAAATGCGAAACCAGCTTATCACAATGGCAGCATGTCTGTCAATTTTCTCATTCACTGCCTGCCAGCAGTCCCAAAACGCACAGAGTGCGGAGAATGACACCACCCAACAGGTAGCACCTGATACGACTGCTACTGTAGCGGAAACACCAGCAGCAGATACCAGCGCTGCAGCAGCCCTGACAACCGTAATGTCTGCCCCTGAAAAAGTAAAAGCAGGCAAACCTGTACTGGTTAAATTTACAGTAACCAACAATTCCGATAAGGAAGCTGAGTTCTGTAAATGGCACACGCCATTCGAAGAGAAATTCCTGAATTCCTTCTTCGATATTCAGGACAGCAAAGGCGAGTCTGTACAGTATCAGGGTGTAATGGCAAAAAGAATCATGCCTCCTCCGGCAGAATCTTTCATTAAAGTGCCTGCAAAAGGAACTGTATCTGCTGAGATTGACCTGACAAAAGGTTACAAGATCTCCGCTCCGGGTACCTACAAAGTTGCTTATCAGGGCGACGGTATCAGCGGTCTGACAAATGTAAACACAGTGTCTGTAACTATCGAGTAGTTCATCTTACTGATATAAGGCAAAAGGGGTGTTCATCATATGATGGACACCCCTTTTTACATGTACATCCTGTCTATAATTCGCTATAATAAACTGGCAATAAATTATATTTTCGTTCTTTCCCGGCGAACAACCCGCCCATCTTTCATCTTCTAAGAACGTAATATGAAGATTACTGCTATTATTCCACTATTTGTTATGGGCTTCTCCTGCGCCGTTACAGGTCAGGCGAGGAAGAATGCCACACAGGTCCAACAGTACATTGCTAACCGCGCTCCTCTGCAGGAAAAACCTTACATCGAACTGCCACTTGGTTCCATAGAACCACAAGGATGGTTGCGCACAATGCTTGTTAATCAGAAAAACGGCGCTACCGGACAACTTGATAAGTTGTATCCACTGGTCATGAATCACAGAAATGGCTGGTTAGGTGGTGACGGCGACCAATGGGAACGTGGTCCCTACTGGATTGATGGTTTATTACCATTGGCCTACATTCTCAAAGACACCGCACTGATCGCTAGGGTAAAGCCATGGATCGAATGGTCTATCAACAGTCAGCAAGCGGATGGTTATTTTGGTCCTGCTACTGATTATCCGGCAGAACCGGGTCTGCAACGCGACAATAGTCGCGATTGGTGGCCGAAGATGGTCATGCTCAAAGTGCTGAAACAGTATTATTCTGCTACAGGCGACAAACGCGTGATTACCCTGCTGACTAACTATTTCCGCTATCAGCTGAACGAACTGCCTAAACACCCGCTTGATCACTGGTCTTTCTGGGGAAAGTACCGTGGTGGGGATAACCTCATGGTTGTTTACTGGCTGTATAACATCACCGGAGATAAATTCCTGCTGGATCTCGCAGAACTGGTACACAAGCAGACCTTCGACTATACCGAAGCTTTCCTGCATGGCGACCTGCTCCGCAGGCCATTTAGTATTCATGGCGTGAATCTGGCGCAAGGCATCAAAGAACCGGGGATCTATTACCAGCAGCATCCGGAGAAGAAATACCTCGATGCCTTACAGACGGGTTTCAAAGATCTCCGCTTTTATAACGGTATGGCCCATGGATTATATGGTGGTGATGAAGCCTTACATGGTAATAATCCCACACAGGGCTCAGAACTGTGTACCGCTGTAGAAATGATGTTTTCTCTGGAAAGCATTCTGGAGATCACCGGAGATGTGGCCTATGCCGATCATCTGGAGAAAATCGCTTTTAATGCATTGCCCGCACAGGTCTTTGAAAACTTCATAGACCGCCAGTACTTCCAGCAGGCCAATCAGGTGATGGCTACCCGCTATGTACGCAACTTTGATCAGAATCATGCGGGCACAGATGTGTGTTATGGTCTGCTGACAGGCTACCCTTGTTGTACTTCCAATATGCATCAGGGCTGGCCAAAGTTTACACAGAACCTCTGGTACGCTACAGCAGATAAAGGAATTGCCGCACTGGTATATGCACCAAGCACGGTGACTACTTATGTCGGTGAACAGACACCTGTATCTTTCAAAGAAGAAACAGCCTATCCATTCGGAGAATCTGTCCGGTTTACTTTTTCTACCAATAAGAAAACAGGTACTGTCTCTTTCCCATTCCACCTGCGTGTGCCCGGCTGGTGCAAACAGGCGACTATTAAAGTCAACGGACAGGTATTGCAGCAGGCGCCGGGTAACCAGATTGTGAAAATAGACCGTAGCTGGAAATCAGGCGATGTGGTAGAATTACAATTACCAATGCATATTTCACAAAGCAGATGGTATGAAAACACTGTATCTGTTGAACGTGGTCCGGTGACCTATGCATTAAAGATAGGAGAATCTATTAAGAAAGTAGCCGTTGAGAAAGAGGCGGTAGCATTTGGTAATGCTTATTACGAAGTGCATCCTACTACGCCATGGAATTATGCCTTGCTGGAAGTACCGGAAGATCAGCTGCAACAATGGTATGCAGTAGAGAAAAAGGATAGTCTGGTAAGCTACCCATGGAGTCAGGAACACGCGCCGATCCTGATCCGTACGAAAGCAAAACGCATTCCCTCGTGGAGTATTTATAATGAAATGACCGGTCCTGTTCCGTTCTCTATGATGTGGGGATTGGAAACAACACCGGCAGAAGAAATTACACTCATTCCATATGGTTGTACCAAACTGCGTATATCGCAGTTCCCGATGGTATGGAAGTAGCAGATATTGCGTAAAAGAGGCTGTCCCGCAATATGACGCAGGACAGCCTCTTTTCAATTTTAAATCAAAAACACGTTAATATATCCGGTTACAGGCACTTGCTTGTTAATTCCTGATTCCTGATTGACTAGATTGTGCCAATCTGCTTGGTGTTACCAAAGTCACAGGCACTGCAGCCATCCTGTCCGAAAGGACCATCTGTACCAGAACAAGCCGGGAAGTTCCAGTAAGATCTGTCGCGGAACAAAGGTCCTTTACCCGGATCGCCCCAGTTACCGCTGAAGTTAAATTCAAAGGCACTGCAGCTCATCTGTACCAGTCTGTTACCAGTCAGTACTTCATCCTGTGTACCATTCGGATTTCTATAATCACCCCAGTAAGCACACTCATAACCCGGCAAAGTGATAGAGCTGCCGAAGTGGTACATGCCATGTGCAAATTTACCTACCCATGCCTGTACTCTTGTACCAGCTGCCTTGCTTCTGTAGTCTTTGGTGTAGTAACCACCATGCTGGAAGTAAGTAACAGAAATGATACGCTGTGTAGACTGTCTGAACTGGATAACAACGTGCTCCAGGTCATAGTCATGTCCTCCCAGATTAGAGAAACAGTTTTCCTGACGTTTGTAAGCCCACCAATAGTCAATGAAGATCCTGTCAGCATCGCTTGGATGTACCTGTACATCAAAATAGGTTGGGAAATCTTTTGATCTCGGAACTGTTCTTTCAACCAGTACCAGCTTACCGCCACATGCTGCGGAAGATGGATCAGAACTGGCGAAAATGTTTTCAACAGTAGTTGGATAATCTGGTGACGCACGGTCAAATTTGATCAATGGAGCAAACTGTGTTGCCCATGCCTGAGCGCTTGTACCGCTTACCTTCGTGGAACTTTCAGAACAGGCGCATGGAGCGGCAGCTGCGACAGCAGCTACTTCCGTCTCGTTCTGCATTTTAGGCACCATTTCTTCGTCAGCTTTCTGACATTGTGTTAACAGTAATAAGCTACAGCAGCTTAACAGTAAGAGGGTCGTCTTTTTCATTTATTATAGGTTTTTAAGGAAAAACGTGGATGGTGATAACTGTCTTTCTGCTGCAATACCGGGTCAAGGATACTTATTTTCTCCGCATTTCAATTGCTGTATAAATGCTTAAAGCACTGTATGGAAATTCTTACGGTGTTAAACAGATTTGCATGCCTTATAAGGTGATCAACATGATGCTATAAGGAGAAACGGGTGGCTGCAAAATATAAAAGGGTTTGTGAGTGTATGTTATGAGAACATTAATAAAATGTCATCTTTATTCATTGTGTTACTGATAAAAGGAAAGCCGCCCGCTTTGAGCGGACGGCTGCAGGTAAATGGTTGTTTCACCCTGGATTGGAAAAGGAATGGTCCGTTGACTTTAATGGTGCGTAGACGTTTTACGTTTACTATAAATAAATTGTTCGAGAAAAAACATACATGCAGCAATAGCGATGATGCCTACACTGACCAATGGCAGTGAGCTGACGCCAAGACTTTCTAAGGCCAGTCCGCCGACTACCGGTCCGATAGCGAATCCCATATTACCAGAGGAGACAAAGAGACTGCTGGCAAATTCCGGCGATCTGGGAGCTGCACTGGTGATCAGTGTTTGTCCCAGCAGATAGCCGGAGGTCATCACAAATCCCCATAATAATACAATGGCTGCTGCAGGGTAGAATAGTCCGCTGACGAAATATAATACTACCTGTACAGCAATAATCGCTACAAAGAACTGCCATACGGAACGAACCATATTAATGCTTAATAAGCGGCCCATAAGCAGATTGCCGAATACACCGGCTACACCGAAAAGAAACATGGTCAGACTGATCGCTTTGCCGGACATCTGTACTACTTCTTTTAAATATTCAGCCATATATCCATAACTGGCAGACATGCCGGCCATGAATACGGTAACGATCGTAATGTTCCACCAGATCTTTGCATTTTTCAGAATGCCCAGCTGACTGCCAAAGGAGAATTTTTCCTTTACAGGCATTGAAGGCAGCAATATCAGGAGACTGATCAAAGGGATCAGGTTCACGATAGAACAGACAATAAAGGCTGCCTCCCATCCGTAGAGATCTGCAAAGAAAACGGAGATAGGTACACCGAGTACTGTTCCGATGCTGACACCGGAGAATACAATGGATACTGCTTTAGGCGCTTCGCTGGGCGCTACGGATTGTGCGGCTGTTGCCATCGCTACTGAAAAGAAGATCGGATGGAAGAATGCAGGCAGGATCCTTGCTATCATCAGTATCGGGAAAGAGGGCGCAATGATAGAAAGCAGGTTTGATACAATGAATATGACCAGTACACTACTTAATGCGACTTTTCTGTTGATACCTCCTGCTGCCAGTGTAATGAAAGGGCCGAAGACGGCAATTGTCAGTGCAAAAGCGGTCAGCAACCAGCCTGCAGTAGCAATGCTTACCTTGAAATGAGCTGCCAGTTGTGGCAGAATACCAATCACACCAAATTCCGTGGTGATGATACCAAAGATGCCAAAGGCCAGCAGATATACGATGTTCTTGTTAATATCTTTCTTTTTATGTGGAAGCGAAGGAGCTTCGCTGATCACTGTATGTTCCATGCTATTTGTTTAAAAGAGCTGCAAAATTCCGGTAAACGCATCAGATATCATTTGTCTCTCTTTGTGCTTTTTTTGTACAATTCTTGCAATAGCAATGGACGGCCGGCTATGGCAATTATGTATCACCACCCTGTCATACTATAGATAATCAGGCACTTCCTTTCTTTCCCGCATCACCATGATATCAAGTCCGCATCAAGTCCACCTCATGTCCGTTTCTACTTCATTTCCAATACTGAACATATAGTGGTTTACTGGTGTGCAACCAGTGGTATAAGCAGGGTAAAGCCCGTTGAAAGGGCATATTGGTCTTTGCTACCCCTTGAGTGTACCGGTACCGGCAGGTATTTGTATAAATCTTCTTTCCGGTGAATGATTTTTCATTTCAGACCAACCTTAACATAGTTAGAACTAACTATTGGCTAGTGGATTCCAGGTATTCTGACGTTTAACAATGTTCAATTATGCCAAAAATCGACCTGTCAATGTTAGGTTGATAGAATTGTACAAATTTTACGAAATGAAGGACAAGGGAAAAGCAATTATCCGATGCAATTTTGTATTACAAAATCAACGCATCATGGGAAGTAAAGAACGGATACAACGATTAAAGGACGACACCCGTCGGAATATTCTGACTGCTGCCCTCAACATCGTTAAAGAGGATGGCTGGCAAGCCTTGAACATGCGAAGAATAGCATTGGATATTGATTATACCGCTCCGGTGATCTACGAATATTTTGATAGCAAAGAGTCATTGATAGCAGAACTGACTTATCAGGGTTATGCAAAATTGTTACAAAGCGTCAGGACTGCCGGTAGTCAGATGCTTTCAACAGTGGAGCAATTACTGGCATGTGGCTCGCCTACTGGAATTTCGCGTTCACCGAAAAAGAGCTTTATCAGGCCATGTTTGGTATAGAAGTACACTGCAGTTCAATGAAAAGTGGTCATCGCAAAAGCGAAGAACTGGCCACCCTGTTCACTGATATCATCAGACAACTGGTAAAGGACAAAGAGGTGAGCGAAGAATCATCAACACCAAGTATTTCCGCATGTGGTCAGTCGTACATGGACTTATCTCTATCAATCTTGTGAATAAAGGCAAGTCTGAAGAGCTCAACCAACGTGTACTACACGAGGCCATTCACAGCACTATTACCTCAATAGCAGAGTAATTTTTTTTCAGTAGCTCTTAACAACGATAAGGACCTTAACCAAATTAGACATGAAAACAATGATTCAAAGTGCGGCTCCCTGAAACAATGAGCGCAGTACACAGGCAATAATTCAATAGCACCTATAACAGTTGGTAAAAAAACAAAAACAAAGTATCATGAAAGCAATCACTTCATTTATAACATTCTCTCTCATCGCAGCGCTGCTGGCAGCGTGTGCCGATCAACAGACTGCCGTTACAACTGCGGCACTTTCTGTACCTATGGCTACCGTTAATACCGGTAATGCCGAAACGGTTAACGAATATCCTGCAACCATTGAAGGTGAAGCAGAAGTAGAGATCCGTCCACAGGTAGGTGGTACATTAGAAAAGATCTTCGTTGACGAAGGTGCTTATGTATCCGCGGGACAACCGCTTTTCAAGATCAATGATCAGGTATACCGTGAACGTGTGAATAACGCAAACGCAGAACTTTCTGCTGCACAGGCAGCAGTTACCGCTGCACAGGTAGAGGTCAATAAGATTCACCACTCGTGCAGAACAAGGTAGTCGCAGATATGCAGCTTAAACTGCTAACAGTAATCTGGATGCCGCACAGGCCCGTGTTAAACAGGTACAGGCACTCCTGTCAGATGCTGAGATCAATCTGGGATATACCCTGATCAAAGCGCCGGCACCGGGTTACATTGGCCGTCTGAATAAAAAGGTCGGCAGCCTGCTCTCCGTAGGTGATGTACAGGAACTGACCAATCTGTCCAATATAAAGTAGTACACGTGTATTTCTCACTGAGTGAATCTGAATTTGCAGCCTTGAAAAATCAGTTGACAGGCAACAGCATTGAAGAAAAGCTGAGAAGCGCCGGCCCCGTATCACTGGCCCTGGCAGCAGGAGATATTTATCCTGAAACTGCCGGCTGGATATGGTGAATGGTGGATTTGATAAAAACAGTGGCGCTATCACCCTAAGAGCTTCTTTTGCCAATAGCAACGGATTGCTGCGCTCGGGTAATACCGGTAAGATCAGACTGACTTTCACACAGGAAAATGTGATCACTATTCCGCAGTCAGCTACTACCAGCATACAGGACAAAATATTTGTCTACACAGTAGGTGATAGCAGTAAAGTACACAAGCAACCAGTGACAGTCGTAGGACGTACCGGCAATACATTCCTGATAAAACGACGGACTCAAAAACGGAGACCGCATTGTACTGGAAGGTATTGAAGGTCTGCAGGAAGGTACACGCGTACAACCGCTGATGCCACCGCTAAACCGTAGCGCTTAAAAACTAATCACAGCAGCCATAGCAGCCGCTGAACAAGGGCGGCATTCTTCTGACAACTACCCGTAAAAAACAATACGCGCTGTTGTCCCGGGGATTGCTTTGCCCTTAAAATCCCAAAACACATAAAACTACAATCATGTTAAAGAAATTCATAGAAAGACCGTAGTGGCAACCGTAGTGTCCATTCTCCTGGTCATCCTGGGACTGTCGACTAAAACGTCTTCCATTCAGATGTTTCCGGATATTGCTCCTCCTACCGTACAGGTAAGAGCCTTCTATCCCGGCGCAAATGCCGAAACATCTTAGATCTGTCATTCCTCCGCTTGAAGAAGCAATCATGGTGTAGAAGACATGAGTTATATGAGCTCTTCTGCCACGAATGACGGTTCGCTCGTAATCAGCGTCTATTTTAAACTGGGAACCAATGCCGATCAGGCAGCGTGAACGTACAGAACCGTGTATCCTCAGCCACCGGTTTTGCTGCCACCTGAAGTTGTGCAGGCCGGTATTACCACCAAGAAAACGCAGAA
>NZ_VOHS01000037.1 GCF_007896845.1 Chitinophaga pinensis
GGCGCTACTGCCAATCAGCGTGGTTACAATGAACTGACCAGCACCCTTAACTATACCTATTCGTTTTGATAACATATCCTGCATTGAAAATGCCTCGTATATTCCGATATCTGTTTGGCCTGCTGATACTACTCACGGGCTTCTATCATGCTGACGCCCAGCAATCCTGTCACGGCAAGTACGCAGATCGTACCGCCCTATAGCGTTTATCTGCCGGATTACGCAGTACCCGGTAGTGATAAACTACGTGTGTACTGTTACAGAATGACCTGACAGTCCCACAGTTACGATATCAGACTACAGTAACTGTAGAGCAGATGGTACCGTGATCATGCGGTCATCTCCGAATTTTATTCCCAGACCTCTGACCTTAAGTCCGGGCATTCCTACTATTATCGGCGGTATTGATCTGGCGGATTATCTGAATCCGGGGAATCTCCAATATAGCGGTGGCTTCAGCCGTGAAGTATATGAGAAGACGCGCTCCCTGCCGGAAGGGGCTTACCGCATATCATTTACGGCGTATGATTATCGTCGTCCGCAGGTACAGGTGAGTAACACCGCGCTAATGTATTCTTCTTCCGGAAGAATGATCCACCTTTACTGAACCTGCCTATCTGTAACAGCCGGGTGGAAAAGCTGGATCCGCAGTTCCTGACATTCAACTGGAGCACCCGTAATTCACCCGCCCTTTGCCCGGCAGTGGTACAGAATACGTCTTCTCCCTGTATGAAGTAAGACCGGCGGGCAGTAATCCGGACTATATCGTCAGAAGCGCGAAGCCTATCTATACACTGGTGACCGAGATGAATACCATTGTATATGGTCCGGAGAACCGCAGCTGAGAGATAGTATGCAGTATGTCTGGACAGTGCAGGCACGGGACAAGAGCGGCAGGGATATGTTCAGCAATAACGGACTGAGTCTGAGTTGTACGTTCAATTATCTGGGAAATAATCCTTTCACACAAAGAAATATACCAAACCTGTATTGGTGGGCGTAGTACGGACAACGCAGCGTACGTTTCAGCTGGCCGCTGGCAGACGCAACATATCAGGTAGAGGCCTCTCGTTTGCAATACCGGGCTGCTAAAACAGGAAGTACAGAATTTGACTGGCAGACACAGGAATCAGCGGGAGACACCGCATTCACTGCAAATGGCTTAGAGCCCGGACGTGCTTATGAAGGCAGGTTACAATGGAAAATAGAAGGTTATCTACGGGCCTCTGAGCAATGTTGTGACCCTGAAGACAGACTCTGCCAAAACCTTCGTTTGTGGAGATCCTGCGTTGCTGACAGCGCCTGCTAATAAGAACCACTCGCAAGCGCACATGTAGGAAGTATTTTCGTGTAGGCAATTATGACGTGATCCTGACCGAAGTGAGTGGTAGTGCCGGAAGTTCACCGGTAAAGGCCGTGTTTATCACACTGGGCTTTGGGATCGGTCTGCAGATGGAGTTTAAGAACGTTACCGTCAATACAGACATGGTGGTGACAGCAGGAGAGATGCATGCAGTGACGCGAAGGCATCGATAAATTCATTCAGGATAAAGTAGATGAACAACGCGGAGGTAATGATGGTAGGGTACGTGAAACAGGTGATTTACCGGATATCACCACAAAACTGAAGATCTTCTCTCCGCAGTATCAAAGTAGATATCAATGCAGGTACAATTACTCTGAAAGATAGTGAGACGGGTAAAGAGGAAGTCATTATTATAAGACAAGGGTAAGACCCTGCCCTTAGTGCTGGAAGATGCAGATGGGAACCTGTATAATATCGATAAAGGTGGGAAGGTGACTTCCGCCGGTAACGCGATAGTTCACTGACGAAAGAAGTACTGGCCTCGCTGAAACACTCAACCTCAGTAAAGGTACGTCCTGTTCACAGCTGCTGATGGCAATGCTTATGCGTTTGATGAATGGAAAGAAACTTATAAAGACAGCCCGTACCCGACAATAAATATGAATCGCTCGCAGATGGTAAATACCGCGTAAGCGCCAAAAGCCATTTACCGGGTGTGCAGGAAGAAGTGATAGCTGTACTGAAAGGTGCAGGCCCTGACATCACTACGTCTAAATTGAAATTTGTTACTGGTAAGGGAATTGTGCTGGAGTCAAAAGACCTCGGCAATGGCAGATATACCGTGAAGGTAACAGGTGTCCCGGCGGCGATGCACAGGAAGTATATGCGGCTTATCCGGATGGAAAAGGTGGCTATATAACATGGGTAAACTGCTGATCGCAAGTTATCAGCCATTACAGAAGACCGTAGTGTTGGTGCCGGTGGGTGCTGCGAATCTGAATAAAGAAGTCCTGCTGGATAGCCTGCAACGCATCTATGGAAAACTGGGTATTAACTACTCCGTTGAAGTGGATGAGTCTTTCAGAAATAACAGGGAATGGGACAGCAATCATGATAATATATTACAGGACAAGGGTAGTGCATTCCTGAGTAACAACTTTACGGGTGAAGAGAAAGCCCTGAAGAAACTATACGGAAGAAGACAAAATTGAGAGATGATGCGGTGTATCTGTTTGTAGTGGATGAAGTGGCATTGTCCGATGGTGACCTGCTGGGTAAAATGCCGCGTAATAGTCAGTTTGGTTTCATCTTCACAAAGGATGCCACACGTGAGGCGGTCGTGCGTACGGTTTTACATGAGATCGGACACGGCGACTATACGCTGGAACATACTTTCAGTGAAGGTGTCGGACTGGAAAACGCACGACAGATAATCTGATGGATTATACTGGTGGATACAGACTGCTGAAATTCAGTGGGATATCCTGCATGATCCGGGAAGTGTCTGGGGCATATTTGAAGATGATGCAGACAGTGAGAATTTCTTTGGTGTAAACATCAGCAAGATCTCCTAAATCAGGATAAGAAGAAGTCTCCTTCCTGACACCTTCGGCAACCGTATTGGTATTGCCATGGGAAAAGCTGGCGAGGTTGAGTTCCAGTATGGCGCCGTATACAAATCATCCGGAACTGATCAGCTGACTTTTGGCCCGGATCTTACAGTGGGTGCACTGAGAAGTTTTGAATTAAAAGATACCGGCACGGCGGTACAGCGCTATCTGTACTATGATAATACCGGCACCTACAGAACGACAAACTGGTATTGCGTTCCAACAGGAGGCCGCCGAAGGTATGATAGACGGGTTATCTATCCGCTGCAGTGTGATGGTAAGGTGAGAATGTATAAGTTCACACGCAGGGTATTCCGCTCTATAAAGAAGGAGATCCGATAAGAAAGTTTGCGGACTTTGCAGAAACGTTAGACCATTCGCTGTCAACACGATCATGAACGATCCGATGTCGTTATTGCTTTAAGTCAGGAGCTGCCGGCGGTAAACGACAGATGTCCATATTGTATTGCTACTACCACGGTGAGTATGATGAAAGACCATTGTGGAGGTGCAGAATATCTCTGGCTGGACAAGATCGCACAGAGCGACAGGTATATCCGGAATATTTCGTCAGGTTCACACAGCCGGAAGTAGTGATCGATGAGAGTCGGACCGCAGAACCAGTAAAAGAGAAAGGCAACTGGGAAATACCGGTCAGTTTTACAATGGAGGCATCAGCCACCCGTATCGGATATCCTATCTATGAGGATGCAGAAAATATCCATGGGGTAAATTATTGGCAGATATGCAGATATAAAGGCAGCCTATAAAAGTGACAGGGTCAGATTCTATAAGAAGTTCTACACCGAGTTGCTGATTTTATCAGTAAGACAGCAGTGGTAGTGGATAACAAGTTCTGGGACACACTCACAAAGAAGGCATCTCCATATGTTGTATTTGATCAGGTGAAAAATGATCCTGCTTTACATCTGCAGACGATAGCAGTTGATAAAAGGGCTATCGGTCTGGAAATTCTTACAGAGTCTTTCAATGCGGGTGTCGTTGTTGTGCCGCATGATAATGAGTTATACCTGAAGTTGTTAACCAGCTTTAAAGGTGCTGCCGATCAGACGGCTCTGCTGGAATATATAGAAGAGAATATGAAGTTCGGCGGTGTCTATGCGCCGTTCAACAGATTCCTGAAGCCGAGGAAGATGCAGGTTGCGACGATGATGGCATACAGCAATATGATTACTGCTTCAGGGCATTGTAATTATCTTGTTGAAGAGAAGGCCGAACAGATGGCGCATAAGAAGGTCATTGCTAAGCTTGAAGGAAATATGCTGCAGTTTGATAATGCAGGCATCGATTTCCCGAAAGATGGTAATACCATGTACATTGATGACATCCCATACCAATATAATGATATTGTAGCGGTAGAAGTGGCAGGTAGCTTCACCATCACTATCGATGGAAAACCCAAAACATTCCCGCAAGGTACCATTCTGAATATTCCTGCTTTACAACTGGGGATGATGTCGGAGATCAACACAGCAGATGTGGCACAAAATACCATGTGGCTGGCTGTTGATATCGGAACAATGGCGATCGGTATCGGAGAAGCAAAGGTCCTCTTCAGCGCCGGTAACTATGTCAGAAAGACCATTGTAGCAATGGACATCATTGGTTCTTCGGTAGGTATGGGCTTACAGCTGCTGGATGCGGATGCGATATCTCCGGAACTCAGAACCTCCCTGCAGATCGCCTGCTTCATTACATCTGTGCCGAACATGGCATTGGCTATACCGAAGATAGATAATGTAGTAAAGGATCTTGATGTTGTTATTAATACCAAATATGGCAAGAGTGGTCTGACGGCAAAAGAAGCGAAGGAGCTGGAAACCTTACGGGCAGTGAGGGAAAAATTGCATAGCAGTGCGAATCTGTCAGATCTGGCGGAAGATGGTGCAGAAATCACGAATCGTGCGGTGACGATCTCTGGTAATGACAATGTGAAAAATGTGACGGAATGGTTGAAGAAAGCGGAGGGATCAGATAATAACCTGTATCTGGTAGTACATGCTACAGAGAATGGAGAGGCTTTCAGTGTAATACATAAAGGTGAGGAGATCGTCATGAGCCATCGCTCACTGGCAAACTGGATCCGCGCAAATGAGAAAAACTTCCCGGCCGACAAACAACTGGTATTGCTTTCCTGTACCAATATAGAAACGGCACAAAACCTGAGCAGGAAACTGAAACGTTCAGTGGTAGCCAATGATGGTCCGGTGAGGGTATATTCAAATGGTGTGATCGATGCTGATAATGGGTTTAGATATATAGATGAAGCAGGGAATATTGACAATACAGGCGCTATTGCGGTAGGCAGACAGGGGCCGGTATTATCTGAAAAAGAGATGGTTCAGTTAGGCGCAAAATCATCAAAAGCTCTGACGGCCGCCGAACTTGTCATAGAATTTGAGCGCAGGTTTAAGATCGGTAACGAACTGGCATTGAAGCTGTCTAAGAATGCAGATTTTGTAAAAGCATATGAGGCAGATGCAAGGATTTTCGAAGTGATAGAGAAGTGGCTTCCTGATCTGGAGGTGACTGTAAAAGACAGGAAGTTTGAAACATATCGGGAAGCATTATTATCGGCATGTGCAGATGATCCAAAATTATTCACGAAAATGAATACCTCGATCAATGAAGCAATTGACATAATAGCCAATGCTGAAAATGTTACTGCCTTTGAGCGATTCAGTGACGCACGTAAAGTGATGACGGAATATATGGCAGACGCTGCGGGCTTGAATAAAGACTTTTTCGCTAATGGGGTATTAAACTCTGCGGTATTCAGATATGCACCACTGGATGGAAACGGATGGGGCAAAATTGATAAGGCCAGAAGAGACTTCAACATTCCTGACAATAAAAATGTGCTGGTGGTGCGTCGTGAGATGGAAAATGGGGAGAATTTCGATGAGGTCGCACATAGCGGCTTCCTGGGTGAAGGGAAAGGAGGCCAAAGCGCTGCAGGCACTATTGAAAAGGTGAGTACAGGAAATTTCGGCCAGTTTAAGGTAGGCATCCATCGTCTGCAGGATTCTGAGTCAAAATACTTCGAGTATCTTTTACAAATGATAAAAGATGACAAATTGAAAGCAACAGAAATTAAACAATTAATTTTGTACACAGAACGACCGGTGTGTCCTTCCTGTTTGAATATTATTAATCAATTCCAGAAGGATCATAAGGTCAAAATTATTGTTTACGAAGGAAAATATCGTAGGTAATGAGTCATCCTACATTTTTGTATCTGGATTTTTTACAGGAATATGCAAAGGATCGTGATTATGACGATTATGCCTGTACAGATGAAGAGGTAAATGAACTCGAACGTTTGCTGAATGTAAAATTTCCGCTGGCGTATCGGGAGCTCTGTAAGTTGTTTGGTAAGTACAGGGCATTCAATATAGTTGATAGTAGCTTTGAATATCCGGCATATCAGGAAATGAGAGCAGCGGCAATAAAAATGGCGCTTGCTGATGGGGAGATTACGATTGATGAAAATATCTTTGTTTTTAGTTGTGATCTTGAAGCCCCTCTATATCTTATTTTCCATTAAACGAGGGAGACGACCCGCCTGTATATGAATATGTAGAAGGACTGGAAGATGTGGGCTATAAGGTAGCAGATCATTTTTCAGCATACATGAAAATGTTACCCTGGTATAGGGGATATCTGCTGTCGAAAGAGGCAAAAACAAAATAGAACGCCTGCAGCTGGAGTGGCAAGGCATTTTATTAAAATTAAATCGCCTGATCTGATTACAGATCAGGCGATTTAATTTTATCGGACTAAAAAATAGTTTTAATCCGCAAATATCAGGATCATCTTAATAATAAAAATGATAAACGCGATCACTCCCCAGATCACACTCGCACCGCTGCTATTTTCTTCTCTCGCACTCTCCACTGCTGCCGCTTTCTGTGCTGCATTTTCCATCTGCTGATACAGTTGTTCCGCATCATAAGTCGTCTGTGCATCTGCTTTCAGCTGACGTACATCTGTAATGATATTGCGGGCGCTGTTGAAATCTTTGGTCATCAGTGAACGTACCAGTTTAACGATTTCGTTACCGTAGGCTGTTCTGAATGCCTGAAAATCAACCGGCAGATAGTTCAGAATACAAATGGTCATCACACCAGTCTGTTCAGACAGTTCGATCATATCCACCTGATATCCTAACTGGATATTATTGCAGAGCGATATTAACCGGGCTTTTTTGTCTTCCAGCAATTTGAAGATCTTATCGAACGCCATCTTTTTGTGTGTGTCATCCAGCAGTAGTGGATTGGCGGCGATATCGCTGATCAGGTTTGTGTCTTTCAGATCAAAACACCTGAATATAGCCTTCACATAGATGTCTTCGAAATAAGGAGAAATAAAAGCCAGAAAGGCGGGATCCTTGTAGAGTTCTTCTTTGGCAAACTTCGCATTCTTGCGCAGGGTGCCGGTTTCAAGAAAATAACTCAGCGCAGGGTCGTTGCTGATAAAGGAGCGGAAAGCTTTCTCCTGTTCGGAGATAGTCGCGCCCGGGGATAGTGCGTATTTCATGGGTTTAGGTATATATAGAGCTTAACAGTTGCTGTTGTGATATGGCCGGGATATTGTCCGGAGTGCAATATACGCCGATATTTAAATATGTAAAAATATGTAATGTCTGGTGTGTAACGTAAAACGCGAATGGGGTATACCCATTCGCGTTATCAAGAAGTTGTATAACAATAAGTTAGTTTGACTTTAATTTATCTTTAAATACTTTTTTGAATTTAGCCAGTTTGGGTTGGATCACAAAATGGCAATATGGCTGCGAACCATTTTCGTTATAATAGTTCTGGTGATAGTCTTCCGCTTTATAAAAATCCGTCATAGGGGCTATTTCGGTGACCACCGGTTTGTCATATGCCCCGGATGCATCCAGTTTTTGTTTATACAATCCGGCCAGTTTGTGCTGATCCTCATTATGATAGAAGATAACCGAGCGGTATTGGGTACCGACATCATTCCCCTGCCGGTTTAGCTGGGTCGGGTCATGGCTTTGCCAGAAAGCCTGTAAAAGCTCGTCATAAGAGATTTTAGCCGGATCGTAGGTCACCTGTATCACTTCCGCATGGCCGGTAGTCCCGCTGGAAACGTCTTCATAACTGGGATTGGCTATGGTGCCGCCTGCGTAACCGGATTCCACACTGATCACGCCATCCAGATACTGAAACTGTGCTTCTGTACACCAGAAACATCCGCCACCAAAGGTGGCTTTCTCTGTTTTTATGTTATTACTGACTTCCATATCGTCTGGTACTTTATCCTTTGATTTTTCTCCTTGTCCGCAGGCACAAATAGTAAGTGCCAGTAAACAGCTTAATATTGAGTATCTTCGCATGATTTTTAATGTTGAAAGTGGCATATTGCGATCAGGGCTCAGATACCCGGAGCGAGTTAAATTACGACAAGATTAACGGAATAGATCAGCAAGTTAAGTAACTTTAACATTCCTTTTGCCGGCCCGTAAAAGGTTCGGAACGGCATCAGCCAATTTTAACCGTCTGTAAACAAAGGGTTTACAGGCTTTGTATGGATAAGTAAGATGAAATATTTTCCCGATTCAGCACTGGTACAGCTGGAATTTGACAAGGTACAGGCTTTGTTAAAAGAGCATTGTAAAACGGAGCTGGGCAAACAAATGGCAGATGATCTGCGTTTGCATACCCACATTGATTATGTAAAAACGGCCCTGCAACAGGCCCATGAATACAAGCAGCTGACTTTGCTGCAGGAACACTTTCCCAACGACTACGTACTGAACCTGAAAAATGAACTGCGTTTGCTGAGCATCCAGGGTGCTGTACTGAGCGAAGAACAGATTATGCAGCTGCGTAAGCTGGCGGAAAGTATGCACAGCATTGTACGCTTCTTTGATCACGACAGGCGTGTCACTTATGCAGGACTGTTCAGCGTGATTACTCATACCCACTATGAGAAGAAAATCACAGCCCTCATCGATGAAGTACTCGATGAGCATGGAGAAGTACGCGATAACGCCACCCCTGAACTGGCGAAGATCCGTATGAACCTGTTCCGTAAAAGGAACGAATTACGCCGCGCATTTGAGCGCTGTCTCAGTAAACTCAGCAAACTGGGCTACCTCGCCGATACGGAAGAAGCCTTCCTGAACGGCAGAAGGGTATTGGCGATCTATGCTGAAAACAAACGTATGGTGAAAGGGATCCTCCACGGAGAATCTGACACCCGTCGTACCGCTTTCGTAGAACCGGAAGAAACGATAGAACTGAACAATGACGTAATGTCCCTTGAAAGGGAAGAGAGCAAGGAAGTGTATAAAATACTGCGTACACTGACTCACCAGCTCAGTCAGCACAGTCATCTGCTCAATAATTATCACGAGATACTGGGACTATACGACTTTATCAGGGCAAAAGCCAGACTGGCGCTGGACATGGATGGTAACTATCCCATGCTGACGCCACATGCCGAGGCGCATCTCGTAGATGCACACCACCCTCTGCTGCTCCTGTATAACCGCCGTAACAAGAAACCCACCATTCCGGTGAACCTGACCCTGAACAAGGATAATCACATCCTCGTGATCAGTGGTCCGAATGCCGGTGGTAAAACCGTTACCATGAAAACGGTCGGCCTGATCCAGCTGATGCTGCAGGCGGGCCTGCTGGTGCCTGTACACCCCAGCTCACAACTCGGTATTTTCCGCCAGCTCATGATTCACATCGGTGATACCCAGTCTCTGGAATTTGAATTGAGTACTTACAGTTCTCACCTGAAGAACATGAAGTATTTCATGGAGAACGCCAACGGCAAGACCATGTTCTTCATCGACGAATTAGGTAGTGGTTCTGACCCGAATCTCGGGGGCGCCTTTGCCGAGGTGATCATGGAGGAACTGGCCAAGAAACACGCTTTTGGTATCGTTACCACCCACTACCTCAATCTGAAGGTAATGGCCAATAAGGTACGTGGTATCATCAACGGTGCGATGGGCTTTGACGAGGAAAACCTGTCACCTATGTACAAACTGATCGTAGGTAAACCGGGTAGCTCCTATACATTCTCCATCGCGCAGCGTATCGGTCTGCAACCTGCCCTCATCGCCCGCGCCAAAAACCTTGTGGACGAAGGACACTTCCAGTTAGATAAACTGCTTAACAAAGCAGAGCAGGACCTGCAGAAGGTAGAAGCCAAAGAGAAAGAACTGCAGAAACTCCTGAAGGAAAATGAAAAGCTGAAACGTGAATACGAAATCCTGTCTGATAAGGAAAGGAAAACCCAGCAGTTCACCACCCTCAAGCTGCAGAACCAGATCAAGGAAGAAGAACTCCAATACCTCAAGGATATGGAGCGCAAGTTGAAACAGATCGTTTTTGAGTGGAAACGCACAGATGACAAACAGAAAGTCATGAAACAGGCAGAAGCCCTGTTGTTCCACAAACGTCAGAAACAGATCAACGAACGCTTCGAAAAGAAGATTCAGGATAAATTCCAGGAGGTAGTAGGAGCCGACCTGAAACTGGGCGATCAGGTAAAGATCAAAAGCAATGGTCAGGTAGGAAAGCTGATGGAGGTACGCGATAAACGCGGTATCGTAAAACTCGGCAATATTCCGATGAACGTGGCGATGTCTGATCTCGTACTGGTGAAAGAACGGCCGAAAGAAGAAACGGCTAAGTAATGTTGAATGAAGAACTAAGCATTTAATACATATTATGATAGGAGGGCGCTTCATTTTGAGGCGCCCTTTTTCTTTGCACCCTGCCCTTGACACAACATAGCTGTTCCATAGATGCCTCGGGTATACGCCCGGTATAGTTCGGGTGTGAGCCGTTTTTTGCTCTGATAAGGGGCATTCAGGACAAACCATTATTTCCTTTACCTGATTTCGCTTCGATATGCTCTATAAATCAATTTGTTACCGTAGATATCCCGTAGATAAGCCGTATATAATCCGTACCTATAAGAATAGCTTATATACGGCTTATCTACGGAGTATCTACGGCTTATCTATGAATTATCTCAAATATTGAATGCCGACCCGGTCGAAAAACGCTAGGGTTGGGGTAGCCCCTTTAATCCCCTTAAGCCGGAACCCGTAAATGCCGGTTGATATGTTATGAAAATTAATAATCTATAGTTTTTTACCCATGTCTCTGCTTTTAATTCCTGATGCTTTCAATATTTACTTAGCCGGCTAATTAATTTGTATTATCTTCGTGCTATGAACAGACCGATGATGTGTAGTACCATCAGTCACCTGCTCACGCAGATCTG
This sequence comes from Chitinophaga pinensis, assembly GCF_007896845.1. Lineage (GTDB taxonomy): Bacteria > Bacteroidota > Bacteroidia > Chitinophagales > Chitinophagaceae > Chitinophaga > Chitinophaga pinensis_C. The sequence continues at coordinate 11,221 of NZ_VOHS01000037.1, forward strand.
CAAGGTACACAGGAATAAAGGCAACCAGATGCTGGCTGCCCACCAGCTCCATGCCGGTCAGGAGCATTTTCTGGCGCAACTGCTGTGTGGAGGACCTATGACGATGAACGAGCTCACGGAAAATCTGGAAGTAACACCCGCAACAGTGACAAGAACAGCCGAACGACTGGAGAAAAACGGGTTTCTCACAAAAGAAAAATGTAATAATGATCAGCGGGTTGTGAGAGTCAGCCTGACCGATAAAGGCAAAGAAGCAGCCACCGATATAATAGATACTACTTGGAATAAGCTGGAGCAACAGATGGTAAAAAATATGAGCACAGAAGAAAAGATATTGCTCAGACGACTGTTAATGCAGGTATTGGAAAACATCGAAGAGGAAGAATAAGGGCATTTTTCCTTTTTTTTTAAATTATTTATTTAGCCGGCTAATTAAATGCAGGATTGAGAAGTAGCGCAAACCGTATGGAACTAAATTATCGAGATATAAATTAATATCAGAAGAATAACTATGATTTGTGGGTGGAATGTATACTTTTGTACCACCATAACGAACACCATACGTTAATACTACTTGTTACCACCTGCTTCTGTCCGGATCCAATAATGAGATCTGCCTGATCCCCTTATTTACTGTAGTGTGCATTACTAATACCAAACGTCAAGTATTATGAGGAATAATGTATTGATACCCGTTTACGACTATGCCGACGTCAACAGGCCTGGTAATCCTGTGAGAGGATTTCATATCGACCGTACAACTTATCTGGTACAACCTGAAGATGTGTCCGAACCGCACAGACGTTCCAATTATAGCCTCACGTTGTTATTATCCGGCGAAAGCATACAATATATAGACTTCGAAAAATATACCGTGAAAGCACCGGCACTGATCATGTTATCTCCTGATCAGATCTACCGGTACACCGGTGATAGCTTGTCTGAAATTGTAAATATTTCCTTTTCTCCGGAGTTTCTGCTGCCGGAAACATCTGCCAGCGGAATGGTCTGCTGGTCCTGTGTATTTGAAAAAGCAATTGTGCCATTGACTGACGGACAGCTCAAAGAGCTGCTGGGCTTCGCACGCCTGATGCTCAGAGAAACGGAAAACCCGCAGCCACTCAGCGACCTGATTATCCGTAGTCAGTTGAAATCACTGATGGCAGCTACTGCCAGACTACCGCAACTCGATATCGCATCTATACAGTCAGATACTTTACCTAACCGTATCGTCAGACAATTCAATGAACTGTCCGACATTCATTATAAAGATAAAACGCAGGTAGCCCACTACGCAGAACTGATGTTTGTAACACCGGGGCACCTGAACGATACGATTAAATCCGCATTGGGAAAGACCGCTAAACAAATTATAGACGAAAAACGTATTACTGAAGCGAAGCGGCTATTATATTGGGGTGAACATACAATTAAAGAGATCGCAGGACAACTGAACTTTGAAGATGACGGCTATTTCAATCGCTTCTTTAAGAAACATACAGGTGCAACACCTGCTTCTTTTCAACGTAGCATCCGTGAAAAGTACAATTAATACCGTAATTAGTTAAATGATTTTCTTTTTTATACGTCCTATTTTTGTAAATCGGATAGAATGGAAACTGTTTTAGCAATCGTCAACTAAAACCGAACGCTCATGAAGTACAATGATCTCACCTGTTAATTATCAGGAACCAAATTTCTCTATTAGCTATTATTAGTAAATCTACCTCGTAGTTCCAACACTACGCAACAACAACTATTTTCTTTCCATCAACAGGGAAGGGATATGGCAAGGTTTGCCCATAGCTCCACAATGTGTCTGAAATCGCCAATAAGGATTACAGCGTGACCGGCTATTGTCAATAATCAAGAAAACACAAAACCGTATGAACCACTTATTTCAACAAGTTTACAAACAAAAGCCTGTAGGCTTTCTCTATAGCCTGATACTGCTGGCAGTATTATCAGGTTGCGCTTCCTCTTCCGCTAATCCGGAAGGTGGCGCACCGCCTGTGACTGCTCTGCCTGTATTCAAGGCTGCCGCAGTTCCTGCTTCTACTCACCGTGAATATAATGCTGCACTGGAAGGTAAAGTGAATGTAGAAATCCGTGCACAGGTAGATGGTTATCTCGATAAGATCTTCGTAGATGAAGGTGCTTATGTGAAAGCCGGACAACCATTATTCCGCATCAACGATCGTCCTTATCAGGAACAATTGAGCAATGCATCCGCCAGTCTGCTGGCTGCACAGGCCAATGAAGAAAAAGCTTCACTGGAAGTATCCAGACTGACACCACTGGTAGATAATAATGTCGTATCAGACATTCAGCTGAAAACGGCCAAAGCCGCTTATCAGGCTGCCAAAGCAAATGTAGCACAGGCACAGGCCATGGTCAGCAATGCACGCATCAACGTAGGATTTACTTTGATCACAGCTCCTGTAAGTGGTTATATCGGACGTATTCCTTATAAGAATGGTAGTCTCGTAGGGCGTAGTGAAGCACTGCCACTCACCGTTCTCTCCGATGTAAATGAAGTATATGCTTACTTCTCCATGAGTGAAGTTGACTTCCTGCAATTCAAGGATAAATTCCCCGGCAATACCATCGCAGAAAAAGTAAAACAACTGCCTCCGGTTGAACTGGTATTACCTGATAATACGATCTATCCTGAAAAAGGCCGCATCGAAACAATGGAAGGACAGTTCGATAAAACAATGGGTGCCGTAAGCTTCCGTGCTGCGTTTCCTAATCCGAATGGCCTGCTGCGCTCCGGCAATACAGGTAAAGTAAAACTCTCCGAATCATTTGCCGCTGCACTGGTAGTACCTCAGGAAGCTACCTTCGAACTGCAGGATAAGATCTTCGTTTTTACTGTTGGCGACAGTAATAAAGTAGCCAGTAAACCCATCACCGTGTCCGGTAAAAATGGCGCCTACTATTTCGTAGCGAAGGGCGTTACAGCTGGTGAATCTGTTGTGTACACCGGATTGGACCGTCTGCGTGATGGAATGGTCATCCAGCCACAACCCATTTCAATGGATAGTCTGCTGAAAGCCAGACCACTCTGATTGACGACAGTATAGTAATGTACTCCCCGCTATCACGGTTTGCAAAGACCGCAGGGGAGCGTACACGCCGGACATCCTGACAAACAACTAACGCAAGCAAATTATGTTAAGAAAATTTATAGAAAGACCCGTACTGGCAACGGTGGTGTCCATTATCCTGGTACTGCTGGGATTATTGTCGCTCGCCACCCTGCCCGTTACGCAGTTCCCCGATATCGCTCCGCCCAGTGTGGCTGTAACAGCGTCTTATCCGGGTGCGAACGCGGAAGTGGTAGCCCGCTCAGTAGCGACGCCTATTGAGGAAGCGGTGAATGGTGTGGAAAACATGACCTACATGACTTCCACTTCCAACAACGACGGCTCCATGACGCTCACCGTATACTTCAAACTCGGTACTGATCCTGACCTTGCCGCCGTAAACGTACAGAACCGTGTTGCAAAAGCGACGAGTCTGTTGCCCGTAGAAGTAGTAAGCGCCGGTATCACCACGCAGAAACAACAGAACAGTATGATCATGGTGGTGAATCTCGTCAGCGAAATGGCGGAATATGATGAGAAGTTCCTGCAGAACTATGCAAAGATCAACATCATCCCTGAAATACAACGTGTGACCGGCGTAGGCCAGGCAATGGTATTCGGTGCGAAAGATTACTCTATGCGTATCTGGTTACGTCCTGATCGTCTGGCTGCCAATAACCTGTCCCCACAGGATGTATTGACCGCTATCCGCGAACAGAACCTCGAAGCAGCGCCGGGCCGTTTTGGCGAAAGCAGCAAGGAAGCATTCGAGTATGTGATCAAGTATAAAGGCAAACGTAATCAGAACGCACAGTATGAAGACATTGTACTGAAAGCAAACGCAGATGGTTCTCTGCTGCGCCTGAAAGACGTGGCACGCGTGGAATTTGGTTCCTTTACATATAGCAGTGACACACATGTAAACGGTAAATATGGTATCGGAATCGCGATCTATCAGACGGCAGGTTCCAATGCCAATGAAATACAGACACAGGTAAATGAGCTGATGAAAAAAGCAGCCGGCCTGTTCCCGAATGGGGTAGACTATTTTAATATCTACAGCACCAAGGAATATCTGGATGAATCGATCGATCAGGTAAAACATACACTGATAGAAGCCTTTATACTGGTGTTTATCGTCGTGTTCATCTTCCTGCAGGATTTCCGTTCTACACTCATTCCTGCTATCGCAGTACCTGTAGCGATCATTGGTACCTTCTTCTTTATGCAGCTGTTTGGTTTTACCATCAACCTGCTGACCTTATTCGCACTCGTACTCGCCATCGGTATCGTGGTGGATGATGCCATTGTGGTCGTCGAAGCCGTACACTCGAAGATGGAGACAATTAATATGTCGCCAAGGGTAGCCACGATCACCAGTATGCAGGAAATATCCGGTGCGATCATCTCCATCACCCTTGTAATGGCCGCGGTATTCATTCCGGTTGGTTTCATGCAGGGCCCTGCAGGTGTATTCTACCGGCAGTTCGCCTTTACACTGGCCATCGCAATCCTGATCTCAGCACTGAACGCTTTGACCCTCAGTCCGGCTTTATGTGCCCTGTTACTGAAGAATAATCATAGTGATCAGGCACATGGCGCTGCTTATACAAAAGGCTTTGGTAAACGCTTCTTTACGGCTTTCAACTCCGGTTTTGAAGCAGTGACCAATAAATATATCAGCAGCATCCGTTTCCTCGTAAGACGTAAATGGATCGCTTTAACAGCTCTGGCCATTGTCATCGGTGTCACCGTATGGCTGGTAAAAAGAACGCCGACCGGCTTTATTCCTACTGAGGATAATGGTTTCGTGGTATACTCTGTGACCATGCCACCGGGATCTTCGCTGCAACGTACACAGGAAGTAGTGAATAAGGTAGAGCAGGAAATGAAGGCGCTGGAATCAGTAAACAGCTATCTGAGTGTATCCGGCTTCAACATCCTGACCAACTCTAACAGTTCTGCCTATGCAGTAGGTTTCGTGAAATTGAAAAAACACGAAGACCGCGGAAAAATGAAAGACCTGAAAGATGTAATGGGTATGATGCAGGGCAAACTGGCCGGTATCAAAGAAGCCAGCATCTTTATGTTCAACATGCCGACCGTACCGGGTTTTAGTAACGTGGATGGTTTTGAAGTGATCCTGCAGGACCGTACCGGCGGACCACTCGATAAACTGGCTAATACGGCGTATGGTTTTATCGGTGAACTGATGAAACGTAAAGAGATCGCTTTCGCTTTTACCACTTTCAATGCCGGTAACCCGCAATACAATCTGGAGATTGATGAAACAAAAGCCAAACAGCTGGGTATATCTGTATCTGATATCCTGCAGACAATGCAGGTATATTATGGTAGCACCTTCGCATCTGACTTCAACCGTTTTGGTAAATACTATCGTGTAATTGTACAGGCAGAAGCACCTGCCCGTGCAGAAGCCGCTTCACTGAATGATATCTTTGTAAAGAACAGTACTGGTGAAATGGTACCGGTGAACGCAGTCGTTAAACTGGAAAGAGTATATGGTCCGGAAACAGTGACCCGTAATAACCTCTTCAATGCGGTAACGATTAACGGTCAGCCGAAACCCGGTTACAGCTCCGGCGACGCGATCAGGGCAGTGGAAGAAGTTGCACAGCAATATCTGCCAAGAGGGTATTCCTATGAGTGGGTGGGTATGACGAAAGAGGAGATCGCAGCAGGCGGACAGGCAGGTATTATCTTCCTGTTATGTCTCGTGTTTGTATACTTCCTGCTCGCAGCACAGTATGAAAGTTATATCCTGCCATTGTCGGTGATACTGTCTATTCCGCTGGGTATTTTCGGTGTATTCGTATTCATCAACCTGTTCGGTATTGATAACAATATATATGTGCAGGTAGGGCTGATCATGTTGATTGGGCTGTTGGCGAAGAATGCGATCCTGATCGTGGAATATGCAGTACAGCGACGCCGTAATGGTATGGGACTGCTCGCTGCTGCTCTGGAAGCTTCCCGTTTGCGTCTTCGTCCGATCCTGATGACATCCTTCGCCTTTGTGGCAGGTCTGACACCTCTGATGCGTGCGACAGGCTCTTCTGCATTAGGTAACCGTTCCATCAGTACCGGTGCTGCGGGTGGTATGCTGACCGGCGTGATACTGGGTATCTTCGCTATTCCTGTATTGTTTATCATTTTCCAGTATCTGCAGGAAAGGATCAGCGGTAAGCCATTCAAGACGACGCATACAGATGTAGCAAGCGATGCGACCGTATAAGCGCATCTAATATTAAAGTATAAAGAAAAAGAGGATGACACTAAAATATATTCGCCTTTCAATCGTCTCTACACTTATAGTTGCAGGATTGGCATCGTGTCGGGTAGGCCGCAATTACCAGCGGCCCACCCTCGCACTGCCGGCTCAATACAATGATACGGTGGCGACAGCTTCGGCTGACAGCAGCATTGCGACGTTGGAATGGAAACAGTTTTTTACAGATACGACTCTGCAGGGATTGATAGGAAGGGCGCTGAGCGGGAACTATGATTTGCAACTGGCAATTAAACGCATAGAAACGGCACAGGCATACTTAAAACAAGCGAAATTAGGTTGGCTGCCAACAGTGAATCTCCAGGCGGCAGCGTCTACTTCCATCCCTTCAAAGAATAGTTTGAATGGTACCAGTCTGAATACATTTCTGGGTACCGAGCATATTGAAGACTATAGTCTGAATGCCGGATTATCGTGGGAGATCGATGTATGGGGTAAGATCAAACGTCGCAAGGAAGCGGCACTGGCCAGCTACCTCGGCACGTTTGAAGGTATGCATGCGGTACAGACAGGACTGGTGGCAGATATCGCCAATAGTTATTACAACCTGCTAATGCTGGATGCACAACTGGAAATCGCAAAGAGTAATGTATCACTCAGCGATACGATTGTACAGATGATCCGTCTGCAGAAGACGGCTGGTGAAACAACCGAACTGGCTGTACAACAGGCAGTGGCGCAACGGCAGACAGCCGCCTTACTGATACCGCAGTTAGAACAGGCAAAAGTCATCGAACAGAATACCCTGCGTATACTGGCGGGAGAGCTGCCCGGTACTGTGGCGTACAATACGACACTGATCACTACTCCACTCCGCGAACTGATGCCCGCAGGCGTACCCGCAGCCCTGCTGAGTAACAGACCGGATGTAAAGGAACAGGAAATGGCATTGGTCGCTGCAAATGCAGAAGTGGGTGTCGCACAGGCAAGTATGTATCCTGCATTGAATATTACAGCCACTGGTGGCGTGAATGCCTTTAAAGCAAGCGACTGGTTTACACTGCCGGCTTCATTGTTTGGTATGGTGGCCGGAAGTCTGACACAGCCGGTATTTCAACGCGGACAGCTGAAAACAAATCTGGAAGTAGCAAAGATCCAGCGTGAGGAAGCGGTGATCCGATTCAGACAGATAGCGTTGAACGCAATAGGAGAGGTGTCTAATTCACTGGTAAGACTGGATAAACTGAAAGAGCAACAGGTAATTGCTTCTGATCAGGTAACTACTCTGGCATTGGCCACGTCACAGGCAAGAATGCTGTTCCGTAGTGGGATGGCTAATTACCTCGATGTGATCACCGCGCAAAGCAGGTCTTTACAGGCATCACTGACACAAGCTGATATTACCCGTCAGCAACTGAGTGCTTCTGTGGAGTTATACAGAAGTCTGGGTGGAGGTTGGAAATAGGGTCAAAAGATAAAACAGTTGTAATAGGTAGATAAATGTTTGTAACCCAATAGCGCCACAACTCTGTGGCGCTATTTATTTTTGTTGTCAACTATAAAAAAAAAGCTGTTTCTGAATAGAAACAGCCGTTTGGTAACCAATGCCAACTTGATAAAAATATCAGGTTTAATTTTCGCTGATGATCCGATATCTTATTGATAACAATACAAAGATGAAAAAAATGATCCTGTGTAGCAATGCAGGAATCAGGGTTTAATTTGTATTAATTATGGACGTTAGTACTCCTTACTGAATAGTCTTACATAGGTCGATTGCGCATGCTGCAGAATGCCCAGTGTGTGTAGAAATTTAACCGATACTTCATTGCCGGCATGCATGCTGACCTCAATACCTGCAAAAGACTGCGCATGCCCCCGCATTGACAAGATTCCTTATAAAAGTACTGGCAATGCCCTTCCTGCGATGCAGACGGCGTATATGCATGGACCCGCTATGGGGCAAGTGTCAGATTATAGCATGTATTGTATTTTTTATCGGCAAAGACGCAATGCATGAAGCAGTAAAAGTAAAGGATGAAGAATTTGGGTACAGTAGAGGTCTTCGCGGTAATGCTTAATACTATAAAAATGACAACACTTGCAGGTAATTGGCAATTGCTCTGGCACCATATTGGAAATAGCTTTGCAACTATTAGCCTCCGGCAATTGTTAATTCATCAACATAAACTTTAAACATAATGAGCACAGAGATCAGGTTACCACTGGATCCGGATGTAGATCCTGCAATTGATAGCAAAGTAAAGGCGTTCCTGCATGCTTTAAATACAAGCGGCGGTCAACCACTGGAAACATTATCACCTGTGGACGCACGCGCTGTGCTGACAGGTGCACAGGAATCCGTACAGGTGGATATTTCAGGTGTGGAGTTTTCTGAGAAGACCATCACATCTGAAGGCATTACTGTAAAACTGGACATCGTACGCCCCGCAGGTGTCAGCGGTAAACTCCCGGTGTTCATGTTCTTTCACGGTGGTGGCTGGGTACTGGGCGATTTCCCTACACATAAAAGATTGGTACGTGACCTCGTAGTGGCATCTGGTGCTGCTGCCGTGTTCCCAAACTATACGCCTGCACCGGAAGCAAAATTCCCTACACAGATCAATGAAGCTTATGCAGCTACCAAATGGGTGGCAGAGCATGGTGATGAGATCGGTGTGGATGGTAAAAATCTGGCGCTGGCGGGTAATAGTGTAGGTGGTAATATGACCGCTGTTGTGGCTATTCTGGCAAAAGAAAAACAAGGCCCTGCTATCAAAGGACAGGTAATGCTCTGGCCGGTAACAAATGCCGATTTCGAAACCGGTTCTTATAACCAGTTCGCAACAGGCCGCTTCCTGACAAAGGAGATGATGAAATGGTTCTTTGATAACTACTCCACATCCGGACAGCGTAGCGATATTCATATCTCTCCTTTACAGGCGACAACAGAACAACTGAAAGGACTGCCGCCCGCTTTGGTGATGGTAGCTGAGAATGATGTACTGCGTGATGAAGGAGAAGCGTATGCACGTAAACTCGATCAGGCAGGTGTACCGGTAGCGCTGGTACGTTATCAGGGAATGATCCATGACTGGGGATTGTTAAACCCGCTGGCGACCGTTCCGGGCACACGTTCTGCGATGGATCATGCAGGTGCGGAACTGAAGAAATATCTTCAGCAGTAAACAAACACTTTTATATAAAGCTCCTGACAGATCAGTAATGACCGGTCAGGAGCTTATCTTTTATATGCCTGTAAAAAGTTAACCCGGGTTACAATTGTTGCGCGTAGCCGTCTGTAGTTTTGTTGGCTACAGGACACAGTCCTTTTCTGTCCGGACCGGACGCAGTAAGTACAATATTGCTCAAAATTGCAGCATAAAAAACTGACACGAATGTCCGTCATCAGGCCGGAGTGATGACCAGACATTCTTTTCTGAAATCAGAGAAAGTAATGCCGGTAGCATTTTTGAAAAATTTGCTGAAGTGCGCAATGTCTGAAAAACCAAGATACCACGCCACTTCTTTCATACATTCATCAGAATAGGCTACTCTTCTCTTGGCTTCCAGTATGATACGCTGACGGATATGATAGCTGGCAGGATAAGCAGTGGTCTTTTTGATGATCTCATTGAGATAGTTCGGCGTTACCGCCAGCAGCTTTGCATAGTCAGCCACTTTCCGGTGTGTTTTGAAATTGACTTCCACCAGTGATTTAAACTTCTCCGTGAGCTCCAGATTACGCGTCTGAATAACGGTTGTCAATGGTCCCTGAAACTGACGGGTAACATAGATCAGGAAGATCTTCAGATAACGGCGCAGCATTTCGGTTCTGAAGAGATAAACATTATTACTTTCTTTCAACATCTTCTGCGCTACTTCCTGCATCTCTCTGGCAATGTCATTATTCACACGGATACCGGCAGAACGGGAGAACGCCTGAAAAAGTCCTGAATTATACATCAGGTCAAATTCCTGCTCACCCATGTGAAGGAATGCTTCTGTAAATGATAAGATAAATCCTTCGGTGCTCTCATCTTCTCTCAGCTGGTGTAGCTGTCCCGGTGTGATACAGAAGATACTGTTGCTTTCCAGATTGAAGATTTCCAGATCCAGTACAAGAGAACCGCTTCCTTTAGTGATCCAGATGATCTCAATATAATTCTGCTTATGCGGTGTACTATTATGTGCGATGATCTCTTCCCGCATACTTTTAAATGTGCGGATCTGGAATGGCAGATTGTCGTCTACGTCTTCGAGCTTTAATAAGGGGCAATATTCCGGATACTTCATAATGCAGTGGTTTTATGCCAGAATAGAGGCCAATTGTATGCCTGAGTTGCCGTTGGTTGATAATCAGCTGTTTGTATGTTTTGGTCGCGATATAAAAACACGATATTTCGTCATATCGCAGCCTTTCACGTGAATTCCTTTATTAGATTTCGTAAAAATCAATCAGGAATTGTCCGATTAAGCCCCTTGCACCATTAGTCAGATCCCATTATTAATAATGGGGGATCCACTTCATGACACCTGTTCCTGATTTTTCACTGAGCGAAAAGGTCACGGCTATTCACTAAATAAAGTGGCTAAAAACAGTGAAATCACTAAATATAGTTAATTATCAGATGGCGGTTTTTTATCAAATGATTGTCTCCCAGCCATTTAGCTGTGTGGTATGTGATTTGTTTTCCTTATGCCGCTATACCGACGTCACAACAAAACAGCAAGAAGAATGATAGACTTTAGCGTACCCACAAGAGAACAGATTTATCCCGGAAACGAAGCGGCCTTTGACACATTGCAAAGAAGACTGGGAATGGTGCCGAATTTATATGCTACGATCGCCTATTCCGAAAACGGTTTAAATAAGTATCTGGCCTTCCAGACAGCAAAAACCTCCCTTTATAGCCGGGAAAGGGAAGTGGTTAATCTGGTCATGGCACAGGTGAACGGTTGCCGTTATTGCCAGAGCGTATACACATCTCTGGGCAGGAAAAACGGTGTATCGGAAGAAGAACTGATGGCAGTCAGGGCGGGAACCAGCAGTCATCCCCGATTAAACGCATTAGCCGGCCTTACAAAGGAGATCGCGGAAAATAAGGGACGGGCATCCGTAGAAACCCTTGATCGCTTTTTTGAGGCGGGTTATGACAAGGGGAACCTTGTTGACCTCATCCTGCAGATCAGCGATAACATCGCCATGAATTATCTCTATAATCTAACCCAGATAGAAATAGACTTTCCGCTGGCCCCTGAGCTGGCAGAAACGCACAACGCCTGACCAATTTTTTAGGAACCATTAATTACACTCTATGACAAAAACTAGTCGAAGTTGCATCGTACAACGAACCTCAGGCAGCAATGCTGAGCAGACCCAGGTCCGGGAAGACAGAGCGCACGTACCCTTCGAGATCTATAAACTGGAAGATGCGTCCGGCAATCATCACCTGAAAGACAGTGCTCCGCACCTGCATAACAGTTTTGAACTGGTATGGGTACTGGAAGGTAGCGGCGATTATCTCGTAGATAATGAACAGCATGAAGTCGGCGCCGATATGGTGTATTGTCTGACACCGGGACAGCTACATCAGTTCAAACCCGATACGACAACAAAAGGGTTTGTCATCACTTTCAGCCCTGAATTCCTGCTGATGCCCGAAGATAATGCTGCCCTGATATTTCATGCCAGTTCCTTTCACAAACTATCCGGTACAACCATTATTCAATTGTCAGCCGACATTCGTGAAGAAATGGAAGATCTGGCCGGAAAGATGCTGAAAGAGTTTGCCAATTTCCTGCTGCTAAGATCAGAGATATTAAGAGGACTGCTCAATATCTTCATGATCTATCTTACCCGTCAATATCGCCCCGCAATAGCACCTGTCGTAAAGGCAGGCAACAAGGTACTGGTCAACCGGTTTTTCTCCATTGTTGAAAAGAAATATATGGTATATAAGCTCGTCGCTGAATATGCCGATGAACTGGCGGTAACGCCTAATCACCTGAATGAGATGGTAAAGAAAGTCTCCGGCTTTCCTGCCAGTCACCATATCCGACAGAGGGTCATTCTGGAAGCAAAACGATTGGCTACCTATTCAGGAGCCAGTATGAAAGAGATCGCCTATAGTTTAGGTTTCGATGACATCGCACACTTTAGTAAGTTTTTCAAGAATTTTTCCGGCAGAAGTTTTACGGATTATAAGAAGGATGCCATGCAGCAGTTCCTCAGCATATAAAGATCAGGAACCGGGAATCAGGAATTTATTCATCAATAGCCCTACGCTTCATATACCATCAGTTATACAGCTATTATCGAAAGTTTTTGCAGATATGCAATAAGTAACACCCTCCCCTTATATAGTATATGAACATACCACTCCCACTTCCGGCTAAACAATTTCTGATTCCCTTGTTCCTGATTGAATCCTGCGGTATGATTTCAAGTCACAACATCTAATTTTGCATTAAGTCGCACCTATATGTAACAACACGTAGCGTAATAACCCTGGAAATTTCCTAACTAAAAACTGATAATTATGAAATCCCTTGTCAGAGCACTCGCTTTGGTGACAACTATTGCCGTTGTTTCCTGTAACAAACAATCCACTGTAGAAAAACTGAACCCCTCTGGCAGCATTGCCGCTGCTGAAGCACAACCTAACAGAGACGCACAGTTACTGGCACAGCTTTTTGCCAGTGCAGGTCCTAAAACCCAGTTCTTCACCGTGCAGGGTAAGGAGAAAGTAACGCTTACCACTTCAAATGGTAACAAATACAACATTCCTGCCGGCGCCCTGCGCAGAAAAGACGGTAGCGCACCTACCGGTCCGATCTCCGTTGCCATCAGAGAAGTATTGAGTCCGAAAGACTTTGTATTCAGTAACAGGCCTACCGCTGCTTCCGGTGCATATCTGCTGTCTTATGGAGAGTACTTTGTACGTGCCACAGAAGCAGGTGCTGATCTGGTACTGGCCGCACCAATTGCCGTACAGACTGTCGTAAGAACACAGGTTCGTCCGCAGGATAAAGTACCTATGTGGGATGGTGACACAACTGTGTACTTCACCCTCAATGGTTACAACCAGCTGAACCAACCGACTTCTGTAACACAACCTGCTTCACAGGATCCCGGTATCAACTGGACACAGGCGCCTGACTATGCCCTGTTTAACGCTACGACCGGTACACTCGACTTCCAGTTGTCCCAGTTGTTGCAATGGAGGAACTGTGACGTGTTTAGTGGTTCCGGCGGACCAAAAACAACGGTGCTGGGTTATTTTGATGTCTATAATAATGACACCCCTAACTCATCTCCTGAACAGCCAAGTATGCTGTTTTTTAAACCCAGAAACATCAATTCTGTTGTTAAATTTTTTAACATCATTCTGAATGCGCCTGCCGGTTTTAAAGGCTTCCTGAGCTATCAGTCAATTATACCTGTCGGACAGCAGGGTACATTCCTTGCGATTACTGCCCTCAACGGACAGTTCTACGCACAGCTGCTGGATGTAACTATTGCTGCACCAGCCAGTGGTACTAACTACACACCTGTCAGCTTCAATCTGCAGCCGGTTACTGCTTCACAGCTGGTGACCATGATCGCCGATCTGAACAACAGATAAACATAAAAAAATAGTGTGGCGTGCAAATGCCACACTATTTTACAACACAGACCGGCTACCCTTTAACGCTGGCTGAGTAAACGTTGCAGGGCTCTCTCTCCGTCCTTGTTGTTTGGGTTTAACGCAATGGATTTCTGATACATAAGGATGGCTTCCTGTTTTTTACCTGTCACCGACAGCGCTTCCGCATAGCTGTCATATGTATTGAAACTGTCCGGATATAATAACATGTTGATCATAAAGGTCTGTACCGCCAATTGCGCATGTGCCGGGAAAGACGAAATGTATAAGAACTCATATCCCAGCTGATTCATTTCTTTTTCGCTGAAATAGTAGTGACTGCTGTCGCTTTTTAAGGTATACAGACAACTGACCGCATTGTCAAAGCCATATTGTGTAATAGCCTGCGCAAACAGACGGACCAGAGACTGTCTGACATGCGTGGGATATGCCGGCCGCTGATTCATGATATAAAACGCAGCAGTAATGACATCTCCAAACGGCTGGGCGGGCGCATTATCAAACGCAATGATCGTCTGACCCAGATCAATATTCCTGTAATAGAAAGTGGCCAGACCGAACTTAAAACCACCATGCCCCACGGCCGTGCCGGATCCCGGTTGCCTGAAGATATCCCATCCCAGACCGTAACTACCTTTCCCTTCCCCCCGCATCGTATCCATATGCTCCCACAACGTATCTCCATTATTTAATACTACCGGTGTAAATGCCTCTTTCATCGATGCCGTACTGATTAACCGCCCTTCAAAGAAAGCCTTGTCAAATAATTGCAGATCTCCGGTTGTACTGACGATGTTTGAAGCACCTGTAGCAGCATCATTATTATAGACCGTATACCGGTATCGCTTCACATTAAAGACCGCCGTCCGCACTGAGTCATACAGCATTCCATACACATGCGGTGTAACGATCGCCGTATCCGCCGGACGGAAAGAAGAGAGATCACAGCTTGTATTCCGCATGCCTGCGGGCTGGAATATGTATGTGTCAAGATAGACGGGAAAGGATTGTCCGCTCAGCTTTTCCACCAGCAGCGCCAGCAGCGAGTAATTGGTATTGGAATACCTGAACCGGTCACCGGGAGTAAAATACAAGCGCAGTTTTTCCTTTATCAGCGTGGGAATAATGATGTCATTTGTAACGACAGTATCCGGGTACGCTTTGATCAATGACTCATACAGCTCAAGATCCGGTAGTCCGGAAGTATGTGTCAGCAGATGTCTGATCGTGATATTCCCATAAGGGAATGAAGGGAAATAATGTTGAAAGGTATCACTCAATTGCAATAAACCCTTCTCCTTTAACTGCAGGATCGCGGTTGAAGTAAAGACTTTAGAAATAGATGCGAGGTTAAACCGGGACCCGTCGTTGTTAGATCTGCCGGTGGCAAGATCTGCATAACCGAAAGACCGCTGGTAGATCGTATGCCCATTTTGTGCCAGCAGTATATTGCCATTCATATACCCTTGCTGCGCAACATGATTAAAGTATTGATTGAGCTTCCCTAACTGTCTCTGTGCAGTAAGAGGGATACTACACAGCAGGAGCAGCAGAAGGAAAGTAGTGTGTCTCATAGTAGTGTGCGATTTGACAGCAATACTAGCGAACAGAATACGGACTGTATGCTAAATGTGACGAAACGCAGGGGATAAGTGACCAAAAGAAACAGCCCCCGTTTTTACACGGGGCTGCCTGTATATAGTTAGCTTATTGGGGTATTGAATCTCTTTTCCAGGTAGTGTCTTTTTTCGATTTGTGCTTCATCTTCGATTTATTCCACGATGTATCTTTCCGGGGAACTGTGTCCTGTCTATACTGATCAAAAGAGGCAACATATGCCTCGTCTTCGGTTGTATTCGCTGCGTATGATGGCGTGGAGCTTCCCCCGAAGTAAACAAATGCGCCAGATACGATCAGCAGACAACATGTTGCAAGATGCTTTTTCATGACTCGTTGTTTTAAAGAATTAATAATAGTATTTATTGCTAAAATCCTGCTTGATTCTATCAATCATGGACAGGATTATAGATCATGCTATTACATCTCATGAATAATTAAGTATTGAATACAGACAATATGTTAATGTGGACTTCCCGATAAAAAGGGGGTAAATATGTATACAGGCACATCCATGGAATCGGATAGGTATCGTAATGTGAGGATTATCAGTCGATTCTGGATTATAAATCATATATTTGGAATGGGCATAATCATATATAGTACGTTTCGGGAATTCAGTTTTATCGTCACCATTTTCACGTTTTACACAACCGTATAATCCATAAAGCACCGGCATTATCAGTACCCCAGTAAAATTAAATTAACCTCTACATGAGATACGACTCTTTACCCCAGATCGAGGCTCGTTTCAAGAGTGAAGCAGCATCATTATTAACGCCATTTTCTCTGCAGGTTCCCAATGAACAGTTGTTTCTGAAAGGACAGTTGTACAAACCTGCTCGCAGTAATTATTTCTATCCCGCAACATATACCAAGGAAAGGATAGTGCTGCATTTTACCGCCGGTAATCTGAAGTCCGATATGCAAAGTCTGACCACACAGGACAGACATGTCTCCGTTCCCTTCGTCATCGCAAGGGATGGCACCATCTATCAGTTGTTTCCTTCGGCCAACTGGTCCGGCCATATTGGTCCGGGAGTGGGTAATCAGGGTACACAGAATGCACAGGACAAAGTAACCATCGGTATCGAATTATCTAATTATGCCTACCTCGTGCCCCAGAATGGTGTACTGGAAACGATCTATTCCCGTCAGCCGTTGAATGGCAAACCAGGTCCGGTAGACGAATACTGCGCATTAAGCAATAGCGCTGCCTATATAAAGATTAACCAGCCCTTCAGAGAGCAGGTGTATTATGCCTCGTATACCCCGGAGCAGATAGAAAGCACTATCATCCTGTTGCGCTATCTGACAGCGAAGTATAATATCCCCAGACAGTTCCTGCCGGAAGATAAAAGGTTTGGTACGACGGATGATGTCCTTACCTTTAAAGGCATCGTCTCACATATAAATTACCGCGCTTCCGGTAAATGGGATATTGGTCCGGCCTTCGACTGGAATACCCTGATCAGCGGTGTTACTGCTGCGGAGTTCACACCTGCCGCTACTGCCCGTTCACTTAGTTTCGCCGCCCGCGAACTATCACCCGCTATCACCTCTGAAGCAGGTGTCAATGCACAGTTTGCTGATGCAGCAGGTGTCGATGATGATGCGCCCGTGGCAAGTGATAACACCGGATACAATCCATTGACCTATGAAGAAACAGACACAAAAGATATTGCACAGCCAAGCGGTAAAGTATTTGCATTGCTCACAGGTATCAATGAATATGACCGGGTGCGTAAACTGAGCGGATGTCTGCACGACGTACAACAGGTAGAGAACTATCTGAAAAACCGTACACCGTTTGACTGTCGTATACAGAAACTGACAGATTCAGCTGCCACGCGTGCTGGTCTTGTAAGGGCTTTTGAAGAACATCTGGGAAACGCTACCCAAGGCGATACCGTGCTTTTCTATTATTCAGGTCATGGTACACAGGAAGATGCGGCTCCTATATGGGATGAAACAGATGGTAAACTGGAATGCCTCGTTTGCTACGATGGTGGTGCAGAAAAAGCAGCAGATTTCCTGTTGACAGATAAAGAGCTGCGCTACATGCTCGCAAAACTGTACGAAAAAACAGGGGCGCATATCGTCACTATTTTTGATTGTTGTCATTCAGGAGATAATACCCGCGGCCGGCTGGTGGATACTGCTTATAAGAATGACGTGGTCAATAAACGTATGGTGCACGACACCTCGCGTTATTCCGGTGCATTCCCTCAGCGTGAATGGACTGATTTTATCTTCGGCAGGGATATCAAAGAAGAGGATATCAAAGGCAAAAAACCAGACGAGTTTTTACCGGAAGGTCTTCATATACAGATGGCCGCCTGTGAAGTAATCAGTCTGCCGTAGAGGTGAATGGTGAGGGTGTCTTTACAAAGAAGCTGCTGGGTGCATTAGATGCCTGTACTGGTAATGTTTCCTACAATGAATTAAGCAGCCGTATCAGACAATACCTGCGCTTCAGCTTTGAGCAGACACCTAAAATTTATGTGTCAGAGAATATGGATGGACTGCTGGCACTTGGTTTCCTGAACCGCAGTCTCAGCGATCAGACCACCATTGCTGAAGTTACTTATAATGACAAAGGCTGGCAGTTGAATCTGGGTGCTATTCACGGCGTGGATAAAAACACAAAGATCACCATTGCTGATGCTGCGGATACCAGCCGTAAATGGAACGCTGTGGTGGACAATGTGTTTATCGATTATAGCAGTATTACCATTGATGGTAGCCCCGATCAGGACCGTGCGCATAAAGCCTTTGTAGAAGGACTGCTGAATGGCAGGATCCTGCTTGAGTTGAATAATAGTAATGGTCACCCGGCAGAAATGGCCAGACTGCTGGATGAAATAGAAAGTAAGGCAAGTGGCCATTTTGAATTCCAGAGTGCCGCAGGAGAAAATGGACGTAGTGCAGACTACACCCTGCACATCCGGGGAGGAGAGGCCGTGATCACACATGCCAATGATCCTTACCGTCCGGTAGTACGTCCTTTGGATCTGGTGAAAGAAAACGGTAATCTGGAGCTGGTAGAAACCCTGAAGCACATTTCCCAATGGCATTTCATCAGGGAACTGCAGAACAGCACTATTCCTCCCGGTTTCCCTGAGCAACCATTGCGTATTGAACTGACCCGCTTGTATGCGGATGGTTGTCGCGAGAAACTGGATGTTGCTGCTGGCAGAGCCACCTTCAATTTTGAAGAGCGTCCAGACCTATGGGAGGGTGCGATGGAAATAAAACTGACCAATACCACGAATCAAAATTTATACGTAGCAGCGATATATCTGGGCATACAGTTCAGCAGTTATCTGGACTATCAGGTAGATTCCCCATGGTTGCTGGAGCCGGGTAAGTTTATTATTATGGCTAAAAAAGGCAAAGACCGGATCGATATCCGTCAGGATAGTTTTGTAAGGGAATATAACTGGCCTTTGAGTATGGAGACCTTAAAGATCATTGCCAGCACTGAGCGGTTCAATGTGAAGGCATTGGCCTTGGGTAATCTGCCGGCGCCGTATGTATTGGCTGACAGAGAAAAAGGGCTGGTAAAGGGGCTGATGGAAGTCACCCGTGGTGCTGTAATGGATGACGACATTCCGGCAGTATTCAGTGGATGGATCACACAAACACTCACTCTGGTATTTAATAACCCCGGATTTAACCGCATTGATGGTGAGATCCTGAAACAACTGATGGATTACGAAGAGACTTCTTACTACGCCGCAGGCCTTTATTATGATCTGGTTCCTGATGAGAATGGGCAACCGACCCAACTACAGTTAAAACCGGAAATAAAGTTACCGGAAGAACAGAGAGGCCTCTGGGGAGATGTGGTATTGTGGGCAGCCAACACTATTGAAACCCGTCAACGCAGAAGGTTGTATAACCGGCTGAAGAAAACAGACCGGCTTCGTATTGTTGCAGAAGGCGATTCGTGGTTCCAATATCCTATCCGTTTGCTGGATACCCTCGATCATCTTTATAAGCTGTACGCCATCCGTAGTTACGCAGAAGCAGGGGATACTCTGGAGCACTATCTGAAGGAAAAAGAATACCTCAACGCTATCAAAGAAGAACAGGCCCAGATATTTCTGGTCAGCGGAGGTGGTAATGACATACTCGGTTCGCAATTCCAGCAGTTCCTGCGGGATACGCCGGCAGAAGATGATATCACACCGGGTCGTTATCTCAAGGGCGCCTTTAATGATAAACTGGATGATCTGGAAAAATGGTATAAGGATATGTTTACGGAACTGCATAACCGTTATCCTAACCTGCGGATACTGGTACACAGCTATGATTATATCATTCCGGTAGATACGGATCTGCAGCCAAAGAAAACCAGCTGGCTGGGTAAATACATGATCCTGAAACATATGAATCCACAGACGGAAAGAGAGTCAGTGATTAAGTTCATTGTGGATGAATTTAACAAACGTCTGCAGAAAGTTGTAGCGGCATTCCCGGCATAGTATACTATGTCAATGTGCGGGATATCGTGGCGCGTGATTCGTGGTATGACGAAATTCATCCTACCAATGAAGGGTTCGGATTGGTGGCCGATAAGTTTGTTGATATCATTGAATCACTGAGAAATGACCTGCAGCCATTCACGGAGACCGTGGCCGTGTCTGCAGAATCCTGAGCGGATTGTTTTGTTCACTATAAAAATGAGGGTGTAACCGTTGATCGGTACACCCTCGTTATTTATACAGTGGTACTGTTTATCGGTTGGATTTGATGAGTTTGAATGTCTGACCTTTGATTCTTATGATGTACATGCCTTCTGGCATACGACTGATATCAATGGTATTGACACCGGCATCCAGTTTACCGGTCTGGATTATTTTACCCTGAAGATCTGTCAGACTATAAACGTCTTTTGTCTTGCTTTGAATTTTCACCCAGTTGTTGGCAGGGTTTGGATAGAGTATGGGGGCTGCTGCATCCGTCTGCAGCTCTGCTTTGCTGGCCAGTGTATTGGCGGCTGCCAATGGTGCTGCACCAGTGGCTGCTGTACCACATACCTCCAGTTCATAAATGGAATAACCCCATTGTGTGTTCCTGACTGTACCATCCATCCGGATATAACGATAATTAGCATTCAGGTTGTCAATGATGTCTGTCCTGTTGCCGGTAGGCATGTTGGTTTTTGTCGTAATCGGCAACCATGTATTACCATCTACAGAACCAGTCAGTGTGTAGTTCTTCGCATTGGCTACTTCCCAGGAGATACTGATTTTATTCACCGTAGACACCACGCCCAGATCAACAGTCAGCTGCTGCGGATCAGTAAAGGCGCTTTCCCAGCGGGAGCCCAGACTACCGTCAACAGCCAGTGCCGCATTACCGGAAGTCGCGGTAGCGGTAGCCGGCAGTAAGCCATAACATCCTGTTGGTTGTTGTCCGGTAGTTGGCAGGGTAGGATAGGTTACCAGTGTTCTGGCAGGCACATTGAAGGAGGCAACGATTGCGCCGGCAGCATTGTACACATTACAGGTCTTTGCACTTGCTGTAGGGTTATATGCGACTGCGTGACTGAAAGCGCCATTCCTTTCGAATACACTGCTGGACGGGAAATTGGTACGGAAGTTAAAAGAGAAAAAGCCCAGGTTCTGGTTAGCATGGGTATAGAAGTAAGTCATACCTGCCACTTCATAATCCATGATGTATTTGCTGTCAGTCGGCGCCAGCGCAAGATTATTCGCCATAAAGCCCGCTGCATATTTAGGATCAAATAACTGTCGGAAACCGAGTGCCACATGTGCCCAGTCATCACCGAAGTCTGTTTCACTGGTATGTCCGTCTATTGCAGCTGATTCTGTCATCATATCGCTGTATTCTCTTTTCGCCCAGGTGGTATCTTTTGCGAGGTATTTGAAACCGGGATTTACCGGCAGGTATTGTATACCGTGGATATGCACCGGACTGGCGCTGAAATACGTACCGTAAGCAAAACCCTGATTGGAGAGAATACCTACTACGTTATGCGGATAGGCAGCTGGCAGGTTCCTGTTTTTCCAGTCAAACCAGTATTCAAGTGTAGCATATGCTTCACTGATATAACCGAAGGCGCCGGCATCGCGGATGGCTTCATCATTCAGCATATCGCCCAGCAGGAAGAGGCCGATCCATGATTGCATCGCTTCTGAAGTGGACTCCTGATTATTGCCGGTGGAAGAACTGGTACCACCTGCATAACTGTGTCCTATCCATGGATCAAATGTTCTGAAGAATGGGAGGAAGTTGTCTGTTCTGTCCCAGTTAGCGTATTGTTTAGCGACCAGTCTGATCATCGGACCGTACTGCGTCAGGAAGTCCGGATCTGTCATGCCATACAACGCACAGGCATAGATCAGGTAGCCGTAATGGAAGTGGTTGTCAGTAAATTCTGATGAACCATAAGACTCATTAAAACCAACAATAGCCCCCCATCTGTCATAACGGGCGAAGAACTTTTCCGTTTCGCCGGGCGTGTAGGTCAGCCAGTTGACCAAAGACTCTCTTGTTTTGGCTTTCAGTGACTGATACGCCTGATGATTCAGTTCTTTTGCCATCAGTGTGTATTTGGCATAGTTGACCAGATCTTTACCACCCCAGTAGGTATCGCCACCATAACCGGTTTTCTTGGAGAAGCGGGTCAGCATGTCAAACATGGCGTTTGCATTATAAGGGCTGGCATCTGCTGCATTACGATAAGGAGAATTGTAGGTCGGCAGGATACCATTAAAATCGTACGTAAAGGAGAAGGTCTTTCCAATGGCTGTTTTCATAGACCCTCTGGGTGTTACATAGTTCACCGGTGTGAATGCGATGCTGTTGGCGGCATTCTGATACAGGTGTGGCAGGAAACCCTGAATTGTGTTACCGGCAGCCTGTCCTTTCAGATTGGCGGTGGTAATGTTCCAGTTGACATAGACCTTACCGGCTCCGGCATCATAATCATAGCCAACGGCGGTATTAGTCACCTTATTGAATGCGTAGGTTTCGTAGGTCGCCAGATCGCCGGGGGCAGGCAGGGCGGATACCACAAAATAAGCATTTCCGTTGCCGGTATTGAGTACCAGACGTTCAGCTGCACTACCATCGGAAGCCCAGCGGGTACCGGTATTGCCATCATTGACATTGGTTCCGGCAAAGGCAGCTTCTACAGAAGATACTTCAACTGGTTTGTTGCGGGACAGCAGGGTGGTACCATTGAAAACTTCCATCTCCCACAGGGAATAAGCATAGATGGACCCTTTTTCACCCAGCGCCAGTCGGATATAACGACCGGAAGTGTTGAAACTCAGACTATCCAGTCCGCCGTTACCATTTACTTCTGATGCCACTGTGCTCCAGGTGGTGCCGTTACCGGATACCTGTATGGCGTACCCTTTGGCAAAGGCTGTTTCCCAGTTCAGTCTTACTTTGGTGATGTTCTGTACTGATCCGAGGTCAATTCTTACATATTGTTGCCCCTGTAACTCCGCAGTGGTGCTGCCACTGAGATGGATACCGAAATAACGGCCGTCCGTCTGTATAACAAATGAACTGCTGGTAGGGAACTGAATGGCGCTACCACTTTGTGTTAGATAGGAGGCGCCTCTGTCGAAAGAAAATTCGGGATTGATGCCCTGTGTTTCCAGCCACATAAATGGAATACCATGTGCCATGGTAACATCCATATTTTTGTTGTGGATACTGTCAGGAAGAGACATTACAAGGCCCCAGTCAGACCAGTCTTTGGCGATCGCTTTGGATGGCGTATAGCCGGCGGCTTTGATCATCATACTGCCACCGTAGGCAATGTTGGATCCGTCGGCAACAAAGCTGTTCGGATAGTACATTTTGACGCCATAGTCCTCCGGATCTGCCACTAATGGATAGGCCCACATCAGACCACCATATTGTGACACAACAAGATCGGTCCACCAGTCATTGGTCGGAATAGGCTTGTTCATTTTGTCGGCCGCGACATAGATCGGCCGTTCATAGACGAACTGATAGAGATCTCCCTTGCCATCGTTATTCCCATCGATGGTGTTTTCTGAGGCCGGTGGAAAAGAAGCATAGCTTCCGGCGCCAACAGAAACGGGCGTTTGTGCATGCGTTTGCAATGCAGCGGCAGCCAGCAGGATCGCTGACAGATACAGGCTTTTCATAGATTTTACCAGGTTATTTTGAGTTTACATAAAGGGTGTTGAAAATCTGCGTCGGTTCTTTAACGTGAAATATCCAGGGCATAAGGGGTAGATCCATTCAAATATACTACTTAAAATAATAGATACAGGAAGGATATACGGCGCTTTTCCATAGATATGTTTCACTGTGTTTAATGGTTATTGTGTACTGATGATCACGCGTTGTGATAGCTTTAATGGTACGTAAAGATAGTTGTAAAGAATTGTAGGAGGAATACTACTTTTAGTGTATAGAATATACCTATGAAATACGCAAAGATCTACGCATTGTCATGTGTGGCAGCTTTCCTGTCTGCCTGCCATCAACCAGCTGAAAATACACAAAATACTGCTGCTCAGTTCTTAGATAGCGACGGCGCTGTCAGTAAAAAAGCGCAGGGCAATCATGCAGCAACACTATTACCTGTGAACAGAGAAGATGCGGGCTATCCGGAAGGAGGTCAGTTCCCACAGGATACTCTGACCGCCAGTGGCTGGTCAGTCAGATATCTTGTAAAAGATGATAACACGAAATACAAAGACCTGTATGTGGAATGCAGCAATGGAAAAAGTAAGCTGGTAATTCCGCAGTCGCAGGTACTTGCTTTGAGCTGGAAATACATTCCACGTTATGCCGGCGAAAATACAAAGCACCTTTTCTTTGAATACTATTGTGGTAATGAATGTTTTGCGGTAATGACGGTCAGCAAGGAAAGTCAGCCGGAATATCAGGAATATGAACAGGTACTGGATTATGACGTGCTTAGCGGTCAGATCGTATACAACATCACCAGCAGTGATACAGAAGACAGTGTAAGAGTGGTTGCAGTGAATGTGGCCCGCAGAAAGGAAAAGAAGATGGCTTTCAACAATATGCGCAGGGCGGGTGCGAATGCAGGCATTGACAGTGTTGTATTCAAAAGTGGTAAAGTACAGGTGTTTGCCGGCCTGATAGACAGAAATGATCCTGAAGAGGAAGATATTATAAAGGAAAGTCGCAGTGTCTCATTTGATAATTAGAATATACCATTATACTTGCAGAAAGATATGGTATCATGATAGAAGCAACTGACGTGCGCTCCGGTAACCTGGTATGGTATTATGATCTGTATATGAATGAGACGGTGTTTGAGGTAGAAGGAATACTGGACGGATTTATCTATAATTCTGCACTGCCGAAAAGCAAACTGCCTCTGGCCAGTGTGCATCCGTTAACACTCGATACAGGACATCTCAGCAGTCTGGGATTTGTACAGGGAGATAGAGATCACGGGGAAGATGAAAATGTATTTTCCTTCAGATATAACCGGAAGGACAGTATCTATGTGAGAGATGAAGGCTATTCTTTTCAGCTGCTGGCAGAAGCACCGGGACAGCTGGTGCCGTACGGACAACCTTTGGTATATGTACACCAGTTACAGAACCTCTTTTATTGTCTGACCGGTAAAGAACTATGATTAACAGCGGGTATACTTCAGCAGTATGCCCGCTGTTGATCGTAATATCATGGATGAGGACCCATACAAACGACCTGTACGCCGCTGAAGGTACCCTTAACAGTCACCGTTTTTTCGGAACCGGACTCTATATCATTCGGACCGGTAAATTCAAAATTACCCGAGATAAATGCTTTTACATCATCAAATCTGATCTCTGTCAGAGTAAAAGAACCCTTTTCTGCACTGGAAGACACGTCTTTGCCGGACCCCTCGTCAGCAGTTTCTGTTGCTTCATCCTGCGGATAGTTCAGGAACTGTGCGAAGTTGCCCACCTGATCTTCTCCGGTAGACTTATCAAACGTAATAGTAACTGGTTTGAATTCCCCTATTTTTTTCAGATCAAATCTCAGGGACAGGATTCGTTTTCCGTCACGCAGTGTACATTCCATGTTCATAATAGCCAGCTTGCTGCTACCGATAGTAGCATTCCCTCTGATATCTTTAGAGGAGAAGACCGTACCATTTCTTTCGATGTTTAATGTACCTGGATTAGGCACCTTTTTTTGTGCGGATACAGTGGTGACGCTCATACAGAGGATAGCAACAACAGCGGTTGTTATCCGCGAAAGTGTGTTCGTTTTCATGTAGGTTTCGTTAGGGATAGATAGGTGAATCAGATTTACTGACGAAAGATACAAAATTTATTATCAAAGCGCCAGTAGTGAGACTCTTCCTTTGTGATTATATAATATTGGCGTATCTTTTACTGTACTTTTTATGGTGTTGTAATAAATTGATTAACAGTTATATGTGCCGATCAAGTCCACCTCATCTCTACCTCACTTCCACTACGCATACTGCACCACTTCCCCTTGGCTTTTAATGATTGACTGTGAGGCCCTTAAGTGTCTCTATTGCCTTTGCGGCATCTTCCTTTGCCACAAAGATATGATCGTGATAAAAAGCGGCTACTACGTTGCAGCTGATACCTTCCCTGCCCAATGCCGAAGAGAAGGCGGCAGTGAGTCCGACGGCTGACAGCGAAGAATGGACTTTCAGCGTGATCCACGCAGCAATATAGGTATAGGACAATTGTAGTCTGTCGGCTGTTTCCCGGGAAAGAATCAGTGTGATACCTTCTTCTTCCCGGAAGCTGCCGAGGATGTCTTTTATGTCAATTGCCTGATTATCAGGTACGGTGCAGAAAACATACTCGCCTTGCTGTAATTGAGGCGTCATGTCTTTGAGCAACCGGGCGAGATCTGTAATACCACTCATGCACTAAATATACAGAAAACCGCCGGGCAGGAGTGGGCGCTTATTTTTTTGAGGGAGATATAAACGACACGCGTGCTATTTTCCCATTTTCAATAGTATAAATGGCAATGGCTTCCAGTGGTTTATTTCCCATACCTGTTACGCTTTCCTGATCTATCACTGTATTTCCTGCCACCATTCTGTTCACCAGCTGACAGTGCAGGTTTTTAGCTTTCTCAAACAGTCCGCTATACCGTTGGCGCATCTGTTCTTTCCCTTTCATGATCACCTGTCCTGTTGCCTGATCTGTGATGATTACACTGTCACTATAGGGCGCCAGAAAGGCGTCAATATTTCTCGCATTATAAGCATTGAGTTGTTGCTGTGCGAGTATTTCAGGCGTAACCGGCAATAGTTTTCCGGCGTCAATGGTTTTACCCCTGTGTATTAAGGTCTCTATATGTGACAGCGCATCCAGATCCTGTAAGGGGTCTTTGGATAACAACAGGAGGTCTGCCATCTTTCCTTTTTCAACACTCCCATAGTCTTTGTCCTTTCCAAAACCTTTGGCGGCGTTGATGGTCGCTGCGCGGATAAT
The DNA here is from genome assembly GCF_007896845.1 of Chitinophaga pinensis. Classification (GTDB taxonomy): domain Bacteria; phylum Bacteroidota; class Bacteroidia; order Chitinophagales; family Chitinophagaceae; genus Chitinophaga; species Chitinophaga pinensis_C. The sequence goes on from NZ_VOHS01000037.1 coordinate 38,300, forward strand.
CTCTATGTTGGTCAGTCCGGCGCTTTGCATGGCTTTCAATTCTGTAAAATAAGAAGAGGCATGTAGTGTACCTATATTCCCCGCATCGGTGCCCGTAACGATATTAATACCTGCATCCTGTGCCAGTTTCAGGTTTTTCAGCATGATCGTATCTTCTTCTGACGGCACGCGATGCAAGGCACGTAGTTGTCTGTAACTGAATTTAGCAATGCTGCTGTCAATATGTTGAAGATCAGTCAGTGTACCAAGCATAAACGGATCGCCATAAGCCAGATCGTGTGCAGGAAAATCAAACTGTTGCGTAAAAGCGCGTTTATAACCATGCATGACGGTTAATGTGGGAATGTATACGGTCTGGTGACTTTTGAGCAGCTGCAGCATTTCATTATCAAACAATTTATCGTCTACACTGTGTACGAGAATATCTGCTCCCGCACTGACTGCCAGTTTTGCTGTTTCATATTCGGTACCGTGTACGGCTACTTTCAGGCTGTGGGCATGACTTTCTTCTATAGCGGCACGTACGATATGCAGAGTGCTTTCTGCCGGTTGACCGGGTACTACGATGTACCAGATCTTAATAAAATCAGGTTTGTAAGGCAGTTGTTTTCTGACGAGTGCACGCGCTTCTTCCGGTGTGGTGACTTTCACAATAGGCGGATCATTTTTATCCAGATTGGGCGGCAGATAGGTGGATACCAGCGGACCAGTTACCCACGCATTGGTACTCAGGGAGTCTTTGGCTGCCTGTTCCCTGATCGTAAAGTTGCGTAGCGGGCCTCCTACATCTGCAACCGTGGTGATCCCACAGGCCAGATAACGGGCCATCAGATCGTTCAGGTGATCTTTAACCCATTGCTGGTCTTTTTCGTAGGGATAGACATGTCTCAGATCCAGCGCGTCTGGTCTGGTATATAATCCGCCGCTTTGGAAAAAGTGTATATGCGCATCTGTCATTCCCGGCATTATAAAACGTCCTGTGGCATCGATGGTGGTAGCGCCGGCAGGAATCTGCAGTTTTTTGGATGGCCCCGTCATCACGATCCGGTCATTCTCAATAATGATCGTCTGATCAGGCAGTGTTTTGTTGTGAATGACGTCTATGACGTTTGCATGCGTAATGCAGACAGTCTTTGTGGTGGCGCCCGGCACTGACTGAGCATATACCGGTAGGGTACAGGCGATTAGTGCGGTCTTCAGTAGCAGATAGCAGCGTTTCATGGGTTACGTTTGAAAGCGTTAAAGGTAGCAGATTTTAGTTTCTTTATATATATTAGCCGGATGAATCAGGAGTTGAAAATCCCTATGCGACGTCCGTTTGTACTTTCCGGTGGTGGCGCCCGCGGGTATGCCCACATCGGCGTATTAAAGGCATTTGAAGAGCACCACATCTTTCCCGAAGCTATTGCAGCCACCAGTGCCGGCTCTATTGCTGCCGCCTTTATATGCGACGGGTATAGTCCGGATGAAGTAAGAGAAATATTCCAGCATACGAAGATGGGATTGTCTATGCAATGGAGAAACCTGAAATCAGGTTTTCTGTCATTGAAGACGGTAGAGAAAGTGTTGAAACAAACCCTGCGTCACACCACTTTTGAATCTTTGCCGCTGCCTTTATATATCGCGGCTACGGACTATGGTACCGGCAGACAAACCATTTTTTCCAGGGGAGAAATGATTCCCGCGGTATTGGCGGCTTCTACTATTCCTATGCTGTTTCCGCCGGTGGTAATAGATGGTATACCGTATATCGATGGTGGTATTTCCAGTAATCTGCCTGTTGAACCACTGTTGGGCACTTATCATGATATTGTTGGTGTGCATGTCAATCCGATGACGCCTTATAATCCCGGCGGCAGCATTTCGGCGGCCATGGACCGTACCATGCATATGGCAATTCAGGAGCCGGTATTGAAGAACAGGCAATTGTGCAGCCTTTTTATAGAACCGGAGGAGCTTGGACAGTTTGGAATGTTTGATTTTAAGCGTTTCGACGCTATTTATCAGGCGGGATTGGAATACACCCGGAAACGGCTGGAAGAGGCAGCCGGATGGCCGGATGTACAGGTGGTGTAGTGTATTCAACTTGTCAAGTCAAAAACAGGCTGACGGCAGTGGGGGAGGTATGTACGAAAAAGAGACATCATGCGTTTATATGGGTAGATCGCGTTGTTCACTTGCCTCCTATTGTAAACCCACTCAGAAAAATGAGACACTCGCTTAAAAATTCCATGATTATCGGTACCCTTGGTATCTTTTTATTGTCTGCCTGTAGCAAATCTGATATCGTCACTCCCGAAGAAAAGGCCGTAAATGAAAACTCAGGGGCAACGGGCGAAGTAGCCGCGCTTGCAGTACCTGTTGGCACTGTTGTTTATACCAGCAATGGTTATAAACTGACCCTGACCAACAACGATCCAAATTTCAATGAAACAGTACGTCAGAAGATCGTAGACATCTTCTTTGGTACCTATCCGCAGCTGTTGACCCGCTTCAACCCCGGTGTCACCAAGTCAATTACCTATGTAATTGACCCTAACTACAGTGGAGTAGCCTATACTTCCGGTACAACTGTTACTTACAGTGCGGCATGGTTCCAGAGCAATCCACAGGATGTGGACGTAGCAACGCATGAGATCATGCATATCATTCAGGCGTATACCGGCGGTACACCCGGCTGGTTAACTGAGGGTATTGCGGATCTGGTACGTTACAGATACGGCGTGAATAACTCAGCAGCAGGATGGTCTTTGCCTGCATTTTCTTCCTCTCAGTCTTATACGAATTCTTACCGCGTTACCGCACGTTTCCTGGCATGGCTGGAAAATCACGTAAGCAGCACGATTGTAACCAATCTGAATACCGCTTTACGTAATCATACCTACACCGCCAATACCTGGGTAACGCTGACTGGTAAAACCGTTGATCAGCTCTGGGCTGACTATGCAGCTAACCCTGCATTGTAACGGGAAACGGTATCGCATCAATGTGTTGCCATTATTAGTAATTAATAACTATCACACCGGGAGGTGATGAACAGCGATCTTTTTTGCAACACATACCGATATCCCGGCTGCTGGACAGCCGGGATATTTTTTATCAGTCAAAGAAAGGTTCAGGTGCAGTTCTGTCTACACGGAATGCCTGATCAAGATAATACAGCACCGTTTCAGGTGCTTTGGCAGTTCTGACCAGTTCCCGCAGGGGTGTCACTATTCTTGGATATTCATCAATAAACTCCAGTCCTTCCACAAAAGGTAGTTCAAATGATTGCATCAGCAGGCGGAACCGTTCCAGTTCTGCACCCCAGTAACGGATGTATTTACTGGCGCTGATGCCCAGTTCTATCAGGATATCTTTGGTCTGAAACAGCATGCCGGCTTCCAGCATGCAATCCTGTGCCAGCTCCGGCTCATACTTCTCCAGCTCTTTCAGCACAAATTCTTTTTGTAACAGGGGAGTGGTCATGTTCTCTTCTTCATAAATGCCATATACACAACTCACCTTTGATGGCAGGGTCTCTGCCAGCGTAAGAAAAAGCGCCCATAAACGATCATTGTCAATATTGATTGTCGCCTGAAAACGATAAGGCAGGCGGGGATTTTCATTCATCTGCAGATTGTATCCTTCCATGATCTTCGCCTTTCGCCGCCGGATGAGAATTTCATCAATATCAGGACGGTGATCCAGTTCCGCGTCAGTTGGAATACGCACAGTAATGGGCAATTGTAACATGCAGTAAAGGTAAGGGATACCTTTGTTTTAGGCATGGTTCATGATAAATACCAGTATGAAGCATCAGGAACGGCCATATCAGCGTATTGAAAATTATGGTATCATCGGCAACCTTGAAACAGTCGCTCTGGTTTCCCTGACAGGGTCCATTGACTTCATGTGTTTTCCCCGCTTTGATGCCCCCAGTATTTTTGCTTCCCTGCTGGACTCCACAAAAGGAGGGTTCTTCTCAGTAGAACCACAGATGGGAGAGTACAATTCCAAACAATTGTACATACCCGGTACCGCCATTTTGCTGACCCGCTATTTTTCTGAATCAGGTATCGCCGAACTGACAGACTATATGCCCTTACAGGCAGCGGGCGACGAAACAGACAGCACCATCGTGCGTAAGATCAAGGCGATCCGTGGTGATATCACTTTTAAAGTGCATTGCGCCCCCCGTTTTGATTATGCCGCAGCAAAACATGAGGCCGAGCTGAAACAGAAAAAGAACGAAATCATATTTACTGCTATCAACGATGGGAATGTGCAGCTTCGGCTGATAGCGGATATTCCCCTTCAGCTGAAACGGAAAGATGGATATGCGGAGTTTACGCTGAAAGAATCAGAAACCGCTCATATCGTATTGCAGGCTGTCAAAAAAGACCATAAAGGGGCTTTTGCAGGCATTAACTACTATGCGCACGACACTTATCATGAAACGATTGCCAAGTGGCGGGAATGGGTCGGAAAATCGACTTATAAGGGGCACTATGGGGAACTGATACAGCGCTCCGCCATTACATTGAAACTCCTGACTTCTGCCAGATATGGCTCGGTAGTAGCCGCAGCTACTTTCGGTGTGCCGGAAACCCTCGGCGGCAGCCGTAACTGGGATTATCGTTTTACGTGGATCCGTGATGCGGCATTTACCATGTATGCTTTCCTGAAACTCGGTTTCTACGATGAGGCGACAAACTTCATGAACTGGATTTCCAGTCTTTGCACAGAAACAAAACTACAGCTGCTTTATAAAGTGGATGGGAGTAAAAGTGAGGCAGAACTGGAACTGAAATATCTCGATGGCTATAAAGGCGCCAGACCGGTGCGTGTGGGTAATGCAGCAGCCACACAGCTGCAGATCGATATCTACGGAGAACTGATCGACACTATCTATATCTACAACAAGTCTTATAAACCGATCACCTACGAGTTCTGGACCCTGATACAACAACAGGTGAACAGTGTGGTGGAAGGATGGAAATTGCCTGATCATGGTATCTGGGAAATCAGGAATGTAAAACGCGAATTCCTGCATACCCGGTTAATGTGCTGGGTCGCCATGGACAGAGCGATCAAGATTGCAGAACATCGTTCTTTCCCTTATCCGGAAATGGAATGGCAGGCTGTCCGGGATGAGATCTATAACGACATCTATCATAATTTCTGGAATGAGGAACTGGGTGCATGGGTACAGTATAAAGGTGCTAAGACCGTAGACGCCAGCGCATTGCTGATGCCATTGACACACTTTATCACACCCATGGAACCAAGATGGTTATCTACCATGAAAGTCATTGACCGCGACCTCCGGCTGGATGTACTGATCTATCGTTACCGCAATCACCTTGAACGGATCGATGGTCTTGACGGTGTAGAAGGTACCTTTAACATGTGTTCGTTCTGGTATATCGAAGCATTGGCCAAATGTGGTGAAATAGACCTCGCCGTAGAAAGTTTTGAGAAGATGATCGGTTACGCCAATCACCTCGGACTATTCAGCGAAGAACTGGGTATGAAAGGAGAACACCTCGGGAATTTTCCGCAGGCATTCACACACCTTGCCCTGATCAGTGCCGCAGTAGAAATCAACAAACAATTGAGCCGCCGCTAACACTACTTCTCCATAGGAAATACCGGAAACAACAGATTGGTATTGCTGATGAAAGCAATGCGTTTGCTGTCTGGTGACCACGAAGGGGTGTTAATCGTCCCCTGACCGCCATAGAGATATGCAATGACTTTCGCCGGACCGCCACTTGCGGGCATCAGTCGCAGATATACGTGTTTATAGAATGGATGGTCCGAGGCGTCTACTTCCTCTTTCAGGAAGGAGAGGAAAACGATCCATTTGCCATCCGGTGAGATATGTGGAAACCAGTTATGAAACTCATCATCCGTTACCTGCGTCTGCTGACTGCCATCAGGCGCCATACGCCAGATCTGCATCATCCCGTTGCGTACAGAGTTGAAATAAATATATTTTCCGTCGGGCGTATATTCCGGTCCATCGTCAAGCCCCGGTGCTGTAGTCAGCCGTACCTCTTCTCCTCCTTTTGCAGGTACCCGGTATATATCAAATTCATTATTCCGTTGTCCGGTAAATACAAGATATTTCCCATCCGGTGACCAGCCATGCATATAAGAAGGACCGACCTGATTGATACGGACAGGGTCTCCGCCTGTACGGGGAACGACATACCCCACGGAAGCGCCGTTTTCTCCTTCCCCGCTACTGATAGCAAGCAGCTTACCATCAAAAGACAATACGTGATCATTGTTATTTTGCTTCGCCACACCGGTATTGATCAGCGAAGGGGTATTTGTGCGCAGGTCAAACTGATACAGTTTACCTTCTTTGTTATAGATCAGTGATTGGCCGTCTTTATTCCAGTTCGGCGCCTGTATAGATCCCGGTGTCTGATAAACAATTACACTGTGTTGGGTGGCTATATCCATCAGCTCCAGCTGACTCCCGATATATTGTTTATAGGCTTTCAGATCAGCAGGAGCGGGTACCGTCAGGCGTACATTGCTGAATATCGCTTTTTCTGAAACATCGGCATTGTGTGAACAGACAAAAAGCCCTGCATAGACTTCTTCTCCCAGCTCCAGGTCATGGAGTGTTTCACTGATAAAAGGAACGCCGTTGCGGGCAACGGATAAGATGTAAGTATTGCCTTTTCTTTCCAGCTGGACGATGTCAGCACCATTTACACTAGTTTTGATTTCTTCTGTATTGGCACCTCTGGTCTTTCTGTACTGAAGAGACGTTAATCCGTCCCCATGTACGACGCCATTGACATGCTGAGCACTGGTATCCAGACTACTACGCACCATCAGGCCCCATTTCCGGTGTGCTTCCTGCCCTTTACCACTAAACTGTGCACGGGTACGCAAAATGAAATCCCCTTTCATCTTTTTCCACGCGAAGTGACATTCGTCGCTGCCAAACCACATATTCGTACCGGCGCCGGTAATAGTGTAATGTTGTGTCCGGGAATCGTATTGCAGATTGCCGGAATGTTTCACCTGACCGATGTCGGTATGGGCGTCAAAGATACCGGTGTTTTGTGCCGCAAGGGGAATGGAGAATAGGCTGAAAAGCAGGAGGGTCAATATTAGAATGTACAGTTGTTTACCCATAATGAACGAGTATAAGTGTGTGTCGTGGAATTTGAAATCTCTTCTAATTTACTGATGTTTCTGTAGGTATAGCACAGGGGCAGGGGGATTATCCACTATTAATTTGCATAGTGGGCTGTAAAAAACACAAGGGGGGAGTTATGTCTGATAACTCCCCCCTTGTGTTTTAAGGTAATGCTGTGGGTCAGTCACCTCTTTCAACAGGTGTAATACGTAGTTCCAGCAGGGTATTATCCCTTATCACGTTGATGTACTGGAATTGTCCGATTTTGTCGGAAGTAAGCATTTTGAAGAACTGGTCGGCCGTTTCCACAAGATGGTCGTTGAACTGGAAAATGATGTCACCATTCATGATACCGGCTTTGGCGGCAGGACTGTAACGTTCTACATTGGACACGAACAGGGCCTGTTTATTCCGGATCTGGTGAATACTGCGTAAGCGGGGTACGAGGTCTATCTGTTGCATGGCAACGCCGATATAGGCCCTTTTTACCTTTCCGAAACGGATCAGCTGATTGGCAATGGCTTTTGCCGTGTTGATACTGATTGCAAAACAGAGTCCCTGCGCCCCCATGATCACAGCTGTATTGACACCAATTACTTCGCCTTCGCTGTTGATGAGTGGTCCGCCGGAATTGCCGGGGTTCAACGCAGCATCTGTCTGTATCATAGCATCCATGGTCACCCCGCTCTGCCCCTGTAATGACCTGCCTACGGCACTGATCACACCGGTGGTAACGGTATGCTGAAAGCCCAGAGGGTTCCCGATGGCAATGGCCAGCTGACCTATCTTCAGGTCATCCGAATCTCCCAGTTTACCGTCGCAAACTCTCCTGCGTCAATCTTCAATATGGCCAGATCGGTGGCTACATCCTGTCCTGCAAGCGTAGCGGTGTATTCACGTCCGTCCTGTAACCGCACTTTTAATTTAGCGGCGCCATTGATAACGTGACTGTTGGTGAACAGGTAACCATCGGAAGAGAAAAGGAATCCCGATCCTGTTCCGGATATGGCGTCCTGATTACCACGACGTTCCAACCGTTCTATTTTGACAACTGCAGGACTGGCCTTCCCGACAGCGTCAATGATGAGTTGAGAATATGCATCCATAGTTTTAATAAAATCGATTCATAATGGCACATCAAATACCCTACCCCGGAAAAATCAGGGTCAGTATGGCAGCAAAGGGAGGGAATGATGCCGTAAAACCTGCCAGAAGGTTGGCCGGGTAAGCAGGAGGACGACGCAAAGTCAGGTTTACACTGTTAGGTGTGTAGTGCGCTTTTGAACCGTTTTCTGTATTCGGAGGGTGTTGCTTCCATGACCCGCAGGAAGACCTTGCGCATATTGTCTGCATTCCCAAAACCACTTTGTAAAGCAATTTCTGACTGGTCAGTTTCTTTTCTGTCAGACTTCTGCAGGCCAGTTCCACACGCAGTTTTTCAATATATCTTGCCGGCGTGATATGCAATTCCTGTACAAACAACCGCGCGAAGTTGCGGGGACTCATAGCCGCTTCCTGTGCCAGTCGCTCAACAGTGATGGCTTCATGGAGATGTGTTTGTAACCATGACAGTGCATTGTTGATGGGTGTATAATCGGTCGCCTGTGCGGCCAGCATGGTGCTGTACTGTGATTGATTTCCCGGGCGTTTCAGGAAAAGCACCATTTGTCTGGCGATATCCAGCGCAAATGTTCTGCCCATATCTTCTTCTGTCAATGCCAGTGCCAGATCCATACCGGTAGTGACGCCGGCGGAAGTATAGATATGTCCGTCTTTTACAAAAACCGGTGTGTGCTCCACCAGCACCTCCGGATATTTTTCTTTCATCTTTTGACAGAGCCGCCAATGTGTAGTGGCTCTTTTACCATTTAACACACCTGCCTGCGCCAGCATAAAAGAACCTGAACAAACAGACCCTATCCGCCGTACCAGATTGGCTTGTGTGGCTATCCACGGCAGTAGATTGTGATGTAAAGGCTGCTCATCATCCGCAGGAATACCGGAAAGGATCAATGTATCAATGGGGTAGTCTATCTCTTCAAAGTTGCTTCACATAATATGGGCAGGAAGGAAGATGTAACGACCTGTCTTGTTGTTTCGCCTGATATAGTGTGTACAATGTATTGTACATGATGCGCCATTTTAGTCTGTTCTGCTGCCGCTCTGCTGAAAACTTCCATAGGGCCGGCCATATCCATCAATGCAGAATTGGAAGGCACCAGTATGACGATATGTTTCTCTTCTTTGCTCATAGATCTGTAAGATAATGCCTGTCTGAGATTGGCAGGAATGAACGGTTTTTTGTCCTCCTGTCCGGATTGTCGCCGGACTAACTTTGCTGCATGAGACACATGATGATTCTAACAGCATTATTCACATTTTTATCCGTTGGCACAATGAAAGCACAAATGCCCGCAGCAAAATTTATTGAGATCGAAAGTACAAAGCTTTGTTATTATGAGCAAGGTGAGGGAGACGTTATCCTGTTATTACACGGCTGGCCACAGACCTCCTACGTATGGCGGAAAGTGATACCGCTGCTGGCTAAACATAACAGGGTCATTGCGGTAGATCTGCCCGGACTGGGCAACAGTAGTCCTGTATCGGCTTATGATACAAAATCAGTAGCAGCTCTGATCAGCCGTTTATCAGCCATGCATATCGGTAAGGTGCATCTGGTGTCTCATGATGTAGGTAGTTGGGTGGCGGTATCTTTTGCCCTGAATCATGAAGCACAGTTAAATACACTGACAGTAATTGATGCAGCAATCCCCGATTGATGTCAGAAGCCGTATTCAGACCCGAGAATGCACAGAAGATCTGGCAGTTCTATTTTCATGCTGTAGGAGATATTCCGGAGTTACTGGTAGCGGGAAAGGAACGTGCCTATTTATCGTGGTATTTCACTAATAAGTCTTTTATTAAAGCAGCTATCAATGAACAGGATCTGGATGAATATGTACGCGCTTATACAGGGACAGAGCGGCTGAAACATGGTTTTGCCTATTACAGGGCCTTCACGGCCAGTGCGCAGCATAACAAAGACGATCTGCATCGCCTGCAGATACCGGTGCTGGCTTTGGGCGGACAGCATGCGCTGGGTGAACAGATCGGTAATGCTTTGCAACAGCTGGCAGTACCTAAGGTGATTGTTATAAAGGATGCGGGGCACTACGTACCGGAAGAACAACCGGAGGAAACCGTGCGATATATCAGAGAAATGACAGATCGTTTTGCGTCAGATGCCAATGATCATCTTCCGATGGTGTTTACCCCATCTGATCATTTCATTGATTAATACACCATACTCTTTTGCGTATTCGGTAAACTCATATTCTACCAGCGTCGGTACATTCGGATCAACTGTACGGGTGATCAGCTTATTGTCTTCGAGCTCCCGCAGACTTCTCGAAAGCATTCTGGTGGTGATACCCGGTATACTCCGTTCAATTTCTTTGAAGTGTTTATTGCCATTACAGATGGAATGTATGATGGGTAATTTCCATTTGCCACCGATCACATAGATGGTGTCCTGTAATGCTTTAATGTCCTCTTCGGTTTGCTGTACTTTGATGCATTGATCTTTCATGGTATTGGTATCATCCGTGATACTGCTGACAAAGGTATAGTAAGTTGCAGATACCTTTGATGTCGAAAATTATGAATGTAAGATGAACGCAAATAAAACAAGAGTCGGTATTATCGGCGCAAGCGAAAAAAGAGGTTGGGCAGCCTGGGGCCATATCCCGGCTCTGAAGGTATTGCCTGATTATGAGACCAGTGCATTGTTTACCTCTAAAAAGGAGAATACGGAGGGCTTAAAAGCCACTTTTAATGTGCCGGTCGTCTATAACGAAATACAGGAGCTGGTACATAGTAAAGAGGTCGATATGGTGCTGGTGGCAGTAAAGGTGCCTTCTCACTTTGAACTGATCAAAGCTGCGGCGGAAGCAGGAAAGGATGTCTTTAGTGAATGGCCTTTGGGCCGGAATCTGCAGGAAGCGGAAGCCCTGACAGCCCTGATAAAGGAAAAGGGAGTAAAAGGGTTTGTTGGTCTTCAGTCCCGGTCGGTACCTGCCGTACGATTCATTAAAGACTACATTGCGCAGGGGCATATAGGAGAGTGTTGTCTACCACTATGGTAGGGGCTGGCATTCTCTATGGCGAGGTGTAGATCAGGCGAATACCTACATTGTGAATCCTGAACAGGCGCTGGTTTATTACCCGTGATCTTTTCCAATGCGGTAGATGCCCTGTGTTATGTACTGGGTGAATTCACGGGTCTTTCGGCTACGACAGCTATCAGAAGAACAAAGACGAAGGTAATAGAAACGGGAGAGGAAATCCCGGTTAATACCCCGGATCAGGTGGCGGTGACAGGTATGCTGGAAAGTGGCGCAGTAGCAAGTGTACATTTTAGGGGTGGGACTATACCGGGTACAAATTCCTGTGGGAGATCAACGGTACTAAAGGTGATATTCAGATTACGGCGCCCGGTGCCAGTCTGGCGGTTTTTGACCTGAGCGTTAAGCCAGTAAGGGGGAAAACGGTCCTCTGGAAGAATGACCATTCCTGCCGGGTATAACCTGATCCCGATGCCATGGGGCCTATTCCTACCAATTCCGGACAAAACTATCCTCTGATCCGTTCGGGTCAGGCCCCGACATTTCAGGATGCCCTGATCAGGCACAGGATGATCCATGCCATAGAGACCTCAGCACGGACAGGGAGAGACAATCGTATGATTTCAGCCGTTAGTCCGGAGGCTGGCTTATCAGATAGTTGTCAAAGTATTAAATATTATATTTAATGTTTTGCAGCAAGATTTTAAGAGTGTACTTTTGCGCCCTGAGCGATAAACCTACGCTCTTAATTTTTATCCCTATGCGCAAAAAATTGTTGTTTGCCTGCTTGTTCGTATGGCATCCCTGATTACTTATCTCAGAAAGACCGACTGTTGACCGCAGTCCGGCTTTGAGGAACCAGAAAATGGCGCAAGCCGTTGTTATTGATGAAAAATGCAATACGCTCTTCTTTCATTTCACTCCTAAAAAAGGTATTGATGTAACCGTTTATGACGCAAAGCACCATGCGAAGGCTGTTGTACAATCAGGTGAATCCTGGAAGCCAAAGGCGATGAATCCGCCCAGATGGAAGGTATGTATGAAATAAACGTTTCAGGCCGTAGTATTCTTACAACAGGTGGTTGAGAGACGTCCTTGTCTGTACCGTCTCTGCTTTACAGCAAAGTGGTAAACTGGTAGACGAAAGCTGGTTGCCAATCTTCCCAGAATGGGAATGGGCGCAGGGTATGCGATCGCAT
>NZ_VOHS01000038.1 GCF_007896845.1 Chitinophaga pinensis
GGGAAAGGATGTTTTTTAAACCTCCAAAGATAGAAAGTCGCTTCAAATGGATTCGATAGATATAGTTGGTGAATTCCAGTGCATCAAAGATATTACGTTTGCCGCTTGCATTTGGTCCCATTATCGCGGCGAAGCGGGTAGATTTTCCAGTTTGAAATCCATAAGAGATTTAAAGTTCCTTATGTGAAGTTGTTTTATTCTCATAAACTAAAGAGTTTATTAATACAGTTAAAGAATGAATGAATTATTTAGTCCATCTCCAGAATATTTTTCTGTGTGTCCGTTTTGTATTCTTCATATTCTCTTACGAAGTCGTCCATAATTCCATCCATAACAGTAAAGACCATGTTTATTTCTGCATTAGAAAGATTGGAGAAGGTGTTTTTGTCATTTGAAGATGTCCTCATTTTCCTATAGAAGGTTGCGAAACTCCATGCACATTCATGAGAGATGATTTCACGGAATTTTAGTGGGAGCTCGGTTATAAGAGATTTGATGTCGTACAATAAGTTTCCCGGGTTTTCGTATTGCCGGGGATATTTGGTTTCATCCATAATAATTACTGATTAAGATTATTGTTGGTAATTCTCTAGGGAGATGTGACCTGTCTCCTTAATGATAGACCTATTAAAGTACTACGTGTGTTCACATTAATCACGCTATGGCGGATTATTATTTATTGATTTTTCATTATTACTAAGATAAGTAAAACTTACTTAATAATACGTAAAACGTATTAAATAATACGTAAAAGTAAATATTGATAACTAAAACTTATTGGTTGATAGAGAATTGTATTTCATTAGGTATTTTTCAGCTAGATTTGAAACGATACAATTACTTATGGTTGAAAAAATAAAAATAAATAGAATCAAAGCTGTATTGGCAGAGAAGGATATTAAGCATAAGGATTTAGCAGAAATGGTGGGTAAAACGCCAAGTGCTATTACCCGTATTTGCAATAATGATTTTCAGCCTACGTTGAAGGTGCTTAGGGAAATTGCAATTGCAATAGATGTGATATCAGGGAGCTTCTTGTGCCGACTAAGTAAATGAGTTAGGTAGTTTTTTGGATAATTCGGGTCCGTGAATCATGAGCTTAGTCAGTTGCGCCATCTTAATTTTTGTGTCTAGAGAACTTTAAATTGCCCTATATTAATTGTCACTTACCTATGTTTTTATAAATAATGTTGTTGGAGGCCATTTCTACGTGCAATGTATCACTTATGACATTTACCTTTTGACGTTCCTTTATTAGCCAGTATTATTTGTTCAATAATTGTACATTAACGATTATCCTATAGAATAAGCATAATTAGGACTTAGATCGCTACTGTAACAGAAGAACGTAGATCGAATAATATGAAAAGTCTATCTGTTTGCTACAGGTAATATTACTTATATTATGTAGTTTAAAGGCTTGAACATCTTATTTTATAGTTCTTTCTATATATTTAATGTACTATTAGAATAGTATTGAAGTTTCACGGTATTTATTCCACAATAATTATCATGCTTACAGGATTAGGGGTTTTATAGCAAGTTTTAAATGCAAAGGATGTCAAAAATACTGCTCAGTAACAAGGCCTTTCATTATTCCAATTTTAATCTGCCTAAGAAGTAATTAGAATCAGTTATATTATAGTTTCAAGTGTTTGTCCATTTGGGGAATAGGAAATAAACTTTAGTAGTATTAGATTACGTTATTATATGATAATTTATCCAGTTAAAATCCAAGATAATAAAGAGTCGATTTCAAAAATTCAGCCTAGAGATCTATTAATATATTGTGAAGACCCCTACATGCTAAAGAGTAGTGTTGAATGGGGAAATATTCATATAGTTATTGAAGTAAGTAGTGGGAGCTTTAATATCACCAGTTATGCAGGAGGGGAAAACTCCGTTACTAAAGACCAATTAATAAATGACGACTATTGGTGGTACATGCCTCTACCTGAAAAGCTTCGGTAATTATTTTACGTTAATAAAACAAAAATCTCCCGGCATGCCACTACACACCGGGAGCTCCTCAATAATCTTTCACCTTCTTACGCCAGAGAAAACTTCTTCGCCAGCCAACTCTCTCTCAACGGCATCAACCATTTCTCCTCCAATTCCCCTTTCGTCAGCACCGTATTATTCAAATACAAGGTATTCTCATCAATAAACCCTTTTTCCAGCGCATAAGGCACCTGTTGCATCGGCAGCAGCTGTACTTTCTCTTTCACGATAAACGCCAGCAGCAATCTGTCAAACATATTCACTTCATACTGACGTTCGATGCTCTTGATGATACGTACGGAGCTATCTGTGCTGCAACCGCTGACAGCCGTCATCGACTCATCCGCGATAAGTACAATCACCTGATTGAACAACAGTTTACCCCATCCTTTTACAGGGGCGCCATGTGCCTGCCAGTGTGCTACAAACTGATCCAGTTGTTCCTGTACCTCTAAGGCTTCCCTTTCCTGAAAAGGGCGGTTACTCTGATATATCCAGACCCGGGAGGACGGGTGAAAGTCCGCCGGTAATAAGTTGTTAATTTCCTGTTTCATCCTGCAAAATTACCAAAAAAATGACATCCGTCGGCTGATCACGGTCAGTCGGTATCCTGTTCCAGTCTCTTTCGCATGTATTCGGCTGTGGTCCGGGCTGTACTATCAGGACTGGCAGACAGATTGTCAATGATATTATGCTGTTCCTGAACGGTTTTATTCTGGCTGAGCTTCTGTTTTGCCTGCAGTTCATCGACTTCGATCTCGAAAGCGACAATTCCGTTGAGCAGTTTGTGCCTGAAATCCGAGGGCAGGCCCTGCCATTGCTGCATGTAGGAGGACTCGTAGTCCTGGATACTATTCTCCAATAAGGCCATTACAGCTTCCGGTGCTGTGATAATCCGGGCCTGACCATAGGCATGGATGGATATATAGTTCCAGGTGGGCACTTCCTGTAATTTTTCGTAGTTAGTGGGCGAAATATAGGCATGTGGCTCACTGAAGATGACGAGCGACCGCGACCTTTCCAGACATTCCCATTGATCATTGGCTCTGGCAAAGTGCGCAGTCAGGAATAATTTGTCATCACGAAGGGAAATATGAAAGGGAAGATGGGTAGCCACCGGCACATTGTCTATGCTGTGTATGATAGTAGCAAAGCTGAAGCGTTGCATAAAAGCGGCTATTTCCTGCCGGTTTTCCATCATATTGAGCTTCGGAATATACATCGTTTTATTTTTTTATGCCGTTCAGAAGCAGGTCTTCGAAAGAGTCGTCTGACCAGTCGGACTGCCCATACACTTTATACGGTGGATAGCTTTGATGTGCCTTGTATGGTTTGTGCTGTTTGTAGCTTTTATAAGGCTCATACTGTGTATATCTGTTGGTGGCTTCTTTGGTACTTCCTATGATTTTTCCTTCGTGCGTTCTCACTGAACCTTTATCATACCATCCGAGGTGCTGACCGTTGAAGCCATATACATTATCTTTAACGATATAGGCGACAGGTCTGCCGTCATACAGGTAAACAGACATTTCATCTTTGGTATCGATATAGGCAATGGCTTTTCCGTCTTTATTGAAAAGGGCGACATCCTGTGCATGTACTGTACAGAAAGAAAAAAGAATGGCAAGGGTGTACAACAGTTTCATGGGATGAATATGATGAATGGAATTACTGCATCTGTTGTGCGATCATTTCCGCGATATCCAGTACCTGTACGCTTTCTTCTTTACCCTGCTCTTTCACGCCATCGGTCAGCATGGTCATGCAGAAAGGACAATTCGCAGCGATCACAGACGCCCCTGTTGCTATGGCCTCTTTGCCGCGTTCGAAGTTGATACGGGTGCTTCCTTTTTCCTCTTCCTTGAACATCTGTGCACCGCCGGCACCACAACAGAGGCCATTGCTACGGCAACGTTTCATCTCTACCAGTTCGGCATCCAGTGCTTCCAGTACTTTGCGGGGTGCTTCGTAGATATTGTTAGCGCGGCCCAGATAACAGGAGTCGTGATACGTGATCTTGCGGCCTTTGAAGGTACCGCCTTCCTGCATCCGGATTTTGCCTTCATCAATCAGTTGTTGCAGGTAGGTAGCGTGGTGTATGACTTCGTAATGTCCGCCCAGTTCAGGGTATTCATTGCGTAATGTATTAAAGCAGTGGGGGCATGCTGTCACAATCTTTTTCACCTCATAGCCATTGAGTACGGCGATATTGTTCTGCGCCATCATCTGGAAGATGAATTCATTGCCTGCCCTGCGGGCCGGATCACCGGTACAGCTTTCTTCCTTACCCAGTATTGCAAAACGGATTCCGACTTTATCAAGGATAGTGGCAAAGGCTTTGGTGATTTTCTGCGCACGTTGATCAAAACTGCCGGCACAGCCCACCCAAAACAGGATTTCAGGGGTTTCGCCATTGGCGAAGTATTCGGCCATCGTTTTTATTTGCATGTTATATCAGTTATCAGTTTAACGCTATTATCCATTCATTTCTACGGCCCATTTATCCCTGTCGTCCGGACTCATTTTCCATGGAGCCATATTATTTTCGATGTTGCTGAACATCATATTCCATTCCTGCGGAGCATTGGATTCTTCCATCACGAGGTGACGGCGTAGTTGCAGGATAATGTGTAGTGGATTAATACTTACGGGACACTCCTGTATACAGGCATTACAGGAGGTACAGGCACGGAGTTCTTCTTCAGAAATATAGTCGCGGAGCAGTGTTTTACCATCTTCACTAAAGGAGCCATTTTTTGCTATTTGCAGCCCGATTTCCTCGGCACGATCGCGGGTATCCATCATGATCTTACGGGGAGAGAGCTTCTTACCGGTAATGTTTGCCGGGCAAGCAGCGGTACAACGACCACATTCGGTACAACTGTATGCATCCAGCAGATTCTTCCAGGTAAGGTCAGGTACGTCTTTGGCGCCAAACTTAGGAATATCGGAGGCTGGTGCTTCTGTGGCAGCCAGTTCCGGCTGTAACATGAGCTGTACCTCTTTCTGAACAGCCGGCATGTTTTCCATTTTACCTTTCGGACGTAAATCCGCATAGTAAGCATTTGGGAATGCCAGTATGATGTGCAGGTGTTTGGAGTAGGGGAGGTAGTTCAGGAAGGCCAGAATCCCCAGTATGTGCAGCCACCAGCATCCACGCTCTATGGCCATCAGGGTACTATCAGATAAGCCGCTGAATAGTGACACGAAATTGCCGCTCACCCAGAATGAACCGGTATTGATATAATGTTCATGCCCACGCAGTTGTAATGCCTGATCCGCCGTATTCATGGTCAGGAAAAGCAGCATCAGCACAATTTCGGTGACCAGGATATAGTTGGCGTCGGAACGGGGCCATCCATCCAGCTCATGCTGATTCAGGCGTTTCACCCGTACAATGTTCCTGCGTACCAGAAAGATCGCACAACCGATCATTACCAGCGCTGCCAGTATTTCAAAACAACCGATCAAAACGGGGTATAAGCCGCCCAGCAGGGGAGCGAATAACCGGTGTTTACCAAGAATACCATCAAGGATGATCTCCAGAATCTCCACATTGATGATAACAAAACCCGCATATACGAAAAAATGAAGGACAGCAACCATGGGGTTACGAAACATTTTTTTCTGTCCGAATGCGAGCAACAATACATTCTGCCAACGGGCGGCAGGTTCGTCATTGAGTGATACATCCCTGCCTAGCAGTATGTTTTGCCTGATCTGGCTGGCTTTTCTGTAAAACAGGTATACAGCAATGCCAAAGGCAATTACAAATAAAAGCTCCTGAATTATATGCATACGTCAGATTTGACTTCCTAATTTATAGCAATGTAACGAAAAATAGATGATCATCCATCGCTCAGGTCCTGTTGACTATGGACTCTTTTTCCTAATTTTACTCCGCTTAAATGACCAATATGGAAACTAAGAACGTGATCCTGACCCAGGATGTGATAGAGAAAAAGATCAAACGTATCGCCTACGAGATCTACGAACATAACAGTGATGAACAGGAAATCATCATCACCGGGATCTGGGACAGGGGAATGATACTGGCGGAGAAAATTGCAAAGATCCTGCAGGAGATATCTCCGCTGCAGATCAAATTAGTACGTCTGGACCTGAATAAACAGCGTCCTGAAGGTGTAACGCTCTCCGAAGAAATAGATTTCAACGGAAAAGTGATCGTATTGGTAGATGATGTGGCTAACTCCGGACGTACCATGCTGTATGCCCTGAAACCTTTCCTGCAATTTCTGCCCAAAAAGATCCAGACTGCCGTATTGGTTGACCGTAAACACAAATCCTTCCCTTTATCGGTTGATTTCGTGGGCTATTCTCTGGCAACTACACTCCAGGATATGGTAATGGTGGAAATGGCAGAAGAAGAGATCATGTCCGCATATCTCGTATAAACCCTTACAGGTCATACTAAAAATAAAAAGTCCCGGTACATCCTGAATGGTCGTACCGGGACTGTCTTTTATGTGAAAGCTTATTTCAGCTTCATATCTTTTATGATATTCTCCACTTTCTGATCCAGTGCTTTTGTTGCAGCATCAAAACCAGCAGCGTTTTCCAGTGGCTGGTTTACGCTGAAGTAGAACTTGATCTTAGGCTCTGTACCTGAAGGACGTGCAGAGATCTTGCTACCATCTTCCAGTACAAATTGCAGTACGTTGGATTTTGGCAGATTGATCGGCTTCACTTCACCGGTGTTCAGTGACTTCACCTGCTGCAGTTCATAGTCATATAAAGTAACAACCTTTGAACCGTTGATAGTGGTTGGCGGGTTCTCACGATAGCCACGCATCATCTCGGCGATTTCCTCGGCTCCTTTCATACCTTTCTTGGTAATGGAGATCAGGTTCTCTTTATAATAACCGTATTTTACGTAGATGTCGATCAGTTGTTCATACAGTGATCTTCCCTGGCTAGCCGCATAAGCAGCCATTTCGCAGATCAGGGCTACTGAAGCGATAGCGTCTTTATCACGTACGTTGTCGCCGATCATGTAACCATAAGATTCTTCACCACCGCAGATGAACTGCTCTTTTCCTTCTTTTTCTCTGATCAGGTCAGCGATCCATTTGAAGCCGGTGAGAACGTTATAGCATTTTACGTTGTTCTGTGCTGCGAATACATCGATCAGGTCAGATGTAACGACAGTTTTACAAACGTAGTCTGTGCTACCTGCCAGTCCTTTCTGTCTGCGACCTTCTATAATATAATTGAACAGCAACACGGCTGTCTGGTTACCATTCAGCAGTACCCATTCGCCTTTCAGGTCTTTCACAGCAATACCTACACGGTCAGAATCCGGATCGGTACCCAGCAGGATCGCCGCATCCAGTTCTTTTGCTTTCTTCAGACCAATGCTCATGGCTTCAGATTCTTCCGGATTAGGGTATACTACCGTTGGGAAGTTACCATCCGGAGTAGACTGTTCTTCTACCACGTGTACATTGGTGAAACCATAACGTTTCAGGATCTCAGGTACGAGCGTGATCCCTGTGCCATGGATCGGTGTATATACTATTTTAAGATCGTGTTGTTCTTTGATAACATCCGGCTGGATACTCAGTCCTTTCAGCATCTGCAGATAAGCTTCATCCACCTCTTTACCTATGAGGGTGATGTTGGCTTCGCCGCCGGACCATTTTACCTCGTCTATGGAAGCGATCTTTTCTACTTCACGGATAACATTTTTGTCGTGTGGAGGTACCAGCTGGGCGCCGTCATTCCAATAAGCCTTATAACCGTTATACTCTTTCGGGTTGTGAGAAGCTGTCAGTACGATACCACCCTGACCACCGAGGTGACGGATAGTGAAAGACAGTTCCGGAGTAGGGCGGAGGCTTTCGAAGAGGAATACTTTGATACCGTTGGCTGCCAGTACATTAGCAGCTACTTCTGCAAAGTAACGGCTGTTGTTACGGCTGTCATGTGCGATGGCGAGTTTGATTTCTCCTGTGAAGGCCTGTTTCAGGTAGTTGGCAAATCCCTGGGTAGCCATACCTACCGTATATTTATTCATACGGTTTGTACCTACTCCCATGATACCGCGTAAACCACCTGTACCAAATTCCAGGCTGCGATAGAATGCGTCGGCCAGTTCATCGGGGTTCTCCTGCTGCAATTTTTTGACTGCGGCTACGGTATCCGCGTCAAATTGGCCATCCAGCCACTGTGATACCTTACTTTCAATAATATTATCCATAGAACGATTGAGGTTTGTTTTCTTATTTATCAAAAACAAGTTTGTAAATTAAAGCTAAAATCCGGACAAAATAAAAACCGGGTAAAAGACTCAGCAATTTTCAAACCAACTCTGCCGCTCCGGAAAAAGAGGATGTTGATAAATAGGAAATATTCCACACATAGTTAAAAATTCTGTCTATTGGTTAATTTTGCGCCTATGAGGCGGTTCGAAGATTCTTATAAGCAAAAAGGATTGCGCAGGCAGCTGGTCGATAGTATCCGACAAAAGGGCATTACTGACGAAAACGTATTAACAGCTATCAACAACATCCCACGGCATTTTTTCCTGGATACAGCATTTGAAGGCATTGCCTACGAAGACAGGGCTTTCCCCATCGGGGAAGGGCAGACCATTTCCCAACCCTATACTGTAGCTTATCAATCCCAGTTGCTGGAACTGAAACCCTATGAGAAAGTACTTGAAATAGGAACAGGCAGCGGCTACCAGGCTTGTGTGCTGGGAGAGCTGAAAGTGAATGTATTCACTATTGAACGTCAGAAAAAACTATTTGACCAGGTAAAGCAATTCTCTTTTAAATCCAAATACCCGACCCTCCGCTTCTTCTACGGAGATGGTTATGAAGGACTGCCTACTTATGCCCCTTTTGATAAGGTGCTGGTAACGGCCGCCGCCCCTCAGATACCGGAAAAACTGCTGCAACAGCTGAAAGTTGGTGGAAAAATGGTGATCCCTGTTGGTGGTCACGAGGTACAGCGTATGCTGCGCATCACCAAAGTCAGTGAAACGGACTATGATCAGGAAATGTTTGATAACTTTTCCTTTGTTCCTATGCTGGCAGGTAAGACATTATAATCTGCTGTCAGCAGGTTTTTTATCTTTCTCCTTATCCTTGTCATCCACTTCCTCTTCTGGTCCCTCCTGTTTCTTCTTTTTCCTGAACATATCCGGATCCATTTTGCCAAAACGGTATCTTATGTTCAAACGGATGAAGCGGGTGGTCCTTTTACGGGTATAATCCTGTATGAAAGCCTCCGTCTCGTAATGCGAACTGTAATTCTGGGTGTTCAATACATCTGTGATATTCAAGGAAATCGCTAATGCATTGTTTTTCAGCATCTCTTTCCTGATACCCATATCCACTCCGTTCATCGCTTTAAAGGTACCCTGTGGCTGTACCCGTGGAGAACGGTAATGTCCGTTTACCTGCATACTCACCTTTCCCGGCAGTCTGACGTTGGAATTGACGGTAATACCATACGTAACATACTCATTATTCACATTGGCCCCGGTCAGTTTGCTGTACTCCATATTCAGATTGGTAGTCACATTCCAGCGCGGGATAATATGCAGGTTATAAGTGAAGTTGGCGCCCCAGTCCTTGTCTGTTGCCAGGTTCATCGGACGGGTGGTTGTTACACCGGTAGTAGTATCCAGCAGACTGATACGATCGATGTCGTCATTTGCCTGAGAATAATAAACGCCTGTGCTCAGATAGTCTTTGGTATTCGGGAAATATCTGGAGTAATTCGCCTCAAATTTATGTGTCAGAGATGGCTTCAGTTCAGGATTACCTACCCGGATATTCTGCGGATCGGAGTTGTTGACATAAGGCAGCAACTGGTCAAATCCTGGTCTGTCTACTCTGGTAGAATAGTTGAATATCAGGCTCTGATTCTCATTATGCGGCAGATTATATTTCAGGAAAACACTTGGGAAGACGTTCAGAAAGCGGTTGTTCACTGAAGTGTCTCTGGTATAAGAGAATCCATGGAGATAAGCCTGCTCTACACGGGCGCCTACCTGATAGCCCAGGTTGCCGATCGCGTTGGAGAAGTTGAAATAACCGCCATAGATGTCTTCTTTATAATAATATGTATTGGAAAGGCTCTGGCTTTGTTCGAATTGCTGGCTCGTCTGGTTGAACAGTTCCGCAAGGTAGTCATTGTCATTGCTGCGCAGGGTCACCTTGGCGCCGGTTTCAAATTTACCTTTCTTACCTATCGGAGTGGTATAGTCGGTCTGTATGTTCCAGAACTGATTCTGAGAATTGCCCACATTCCGTTGTATATCATTGTCATCGGGCGTGCCGTTGGCAAACTTGTAGAGTGTACTGTAATTACTGTTGTTCCGGCTTTTGTTGTTACTATAGCTGATATAGGCAGTCCACTCTTCGTTCTGTTTGTCGGTTGTGTGACGGAAGTTCAGGCTGGTATTATTATTCGGACTACGATAATCGCTGCTGTTATGGCGTTCCCCGTTTTTAATCGCCAGCCTTTTGGCATCGAGATAGTCCAGCATGATGTCATCTGCACTGTTGCCGGTATTGAGATTCAGCCCCTGTGCAATGGTAAAGGTATTATAATCATCAAGGAAGTAATCCAATCCGATACGGCCGCCATTACCGCCGTTGCTGTTCTTATTCCGGCTGTCCTGTGTGAAAAATGCCGTACCGGCACTATCTGCGATCAGGTTCTGACGATTACTGTAGCCAGATCCTGTTGTTCTTTCATACCGGCCATTATAGTTGGCAAAGAAGTTAAACTTCCGGATCCGTAAATTGGCATTGGCGTTACCCGTTAACTGTCCGCGGGTAGCTACACCTGTGCTGAACATCACGTTATAACCGATCGCTTTATCCTTTTTCAGCACGATATTAATAATACCGCCGCCACCCTGTGCCTCAAATTTGGCGGAAGGATTATTGATTACCTCTACTCTGTCAATGGTAGATGCTGGTATCATTTGTAAGGCGGTCTTTGCATCTCCGAAAGGAGAGGGCTTGCCATCTACATAAATTGTTACGCTCTTTCCCCGCAGTGTGATGTTATCATCAATGTCAACGTCTATGCTGGGAACATTCTTTAATACATCTGTACCCGTACCGCCTTCCGCAGTGATCATACTGCCGGCGTCAAATACCTGACGGTCTATCTGCATAGAAAACGCTGGTTTCTCAGATTTGATCTCTACTGTCGCCAATACCTTACCTGCCGGCTGCAGTCTTAGCGTACCTATAAATTGTGTAGGCTTATCAGGAACGACCTTTACGGCTTTCACGAGTTTGTCGTAACCCATAAAAGTGATACGCAATACATAGTTGCCTTCGGCAACCTTGTTAAAAGTAAAATCGCCACTTGCCTGTGTGTACATACCGGTGACCACAGAGGAGTCCTGTGGATGTAAGAGTACAACAGAAGCATATTCAACAGGTTTACCGGTAACAGCATCGAGTGCTTTACCAACCAGTTTTGCGGAATTAGGACCGGTTTGAGCAATAGCTGTACCGGCATAGCATAGTAATGCTGACAGCAGCAAACGTTTCAGCATGCAGGATAAGGGTGTTAATTGAGACCTAAATTGTTGAGACCAGAGACAAAAATATTTATCTCATATAGAAAGTATTGCTATTTATGATGAATGGTCAGTTATTGTGGTGTAGGGCAATCATTAATTGTAATAGTCCGATTACAAGACCGAAAAGGGCACCTGCCAGTTCTGCCAGACGCAGCTCTTTCTTCAGGGAACCCTTGATCTGTGCTTTTAACTGTTCACCGGAAATCCCCATTATTTTCCTGCTGATCAACTGCCGTACGTCCAGCTCTTTTTCTGTATGCTGCAGATACTGATCAATAATTTCAGGAAACATGTTGTCCAGTTCTGTTACCAATACTTTCTTTACCTGTTGTATTGTGCTGTCTCCGATAAACATTTTAAACACAGGCATCGCCTCTGGTAATTTTTCCCGCAGAAAAGTATCCATATGCACCTCAACTACCGGAATCATACTTTTTATTTTTTCTGGTTCGGCTAACTGACGACGAATATCTTCGAAGGAAAAAAGTTGTTTTGAAACAAAATCTGCTACCTGATCTGCGAATTGTTGCTGCTTTTTTGAAAATATATTCAGTAGCAAAGAGATCGTTATTTTGTTTGTAAACCAGCCTGCTAGCGCGGTTAAGAGCGGAATGAAGTACACTGACATCAATGATATTTTTAATTATTTTACAAAGAAAGAAGAAATTATTTGGAAGTTAGAAAAGTATTTTGCTATCTTTGCATCCCGATCGAAACAAAACGGTCACACAAACGGTGGTTGTAGCTCAGTTGGTTAGAGCATCAGATTGTGGTTCTGAGGGTCGGGGGTTCGAGACCCCTCATCCACCCGGTTAAAAGGCAGCTTTAAAAAAGCTGCCTTTTTTTATGCCCGTAAGTCTTGCTGGGAAAGGGTTTCAGCAGATAAAAAATAAAAACAGATGTCCTGGAATTACAGAGTAATGAAAAGAAAAAGTGAATCCGGAGAGTATGATTATGGTATTCATGAAGTATTTTATAATGAAAAAGGAGAGGTCATTTTCTGGACGTTGGAATCATTGGTCCCTGTATGTCCTTCAGAAGAAGGCCTGAGAGAGGAGCTGCATCTGATGCTGAAAGCCTTAAAGGAAGAGACGATCGTCTATGAGGATGTATAGAATCAACTTCTGTATTACTATGGAAACCGCTTAGTTATACTTGTCAACTGGTATTCAGGACCCCTCATCTGCAGGGTAGTAAAAAGTAACCTTAAATAGCTGTCTTTTGTTTATACCTTGTGTTAAATTACACACCCAACCTATGTCCAGAATACTCTCTATTACCTTTCTTCTCTTGTCCTTAACTATATGCCTACACGCTCAACAAAAAGTCTCCGTCTATTTCCCGTTTGGAAGTGCTGAACTCTCCGATACAGCAAAACAGACATTAAATACCATTCCTGTTATCCGTATTGCCGATCTTAGCGGACATACCGATACGACAGGTCCCGCTGTCTATAATATTCAACTCGCCGCTGCCAGACTTAAGGCGGTCAGCATTTATCTTAAACGTCTTTATCCCCGGACTACCTTCCGGATGCATAACGAAGGCGAATCTGCTCCTGTTGATATTGTTGACTCACTCAACCGTTGTGTGGTGATCAGCTGGCAGACTAACACTGATAATCCGGCATCCACAAAACAGACTGTTGCAAAAGGAGCTGACAGCCGTCAGTTAGTGGTGGAGGCATCTGATGCGGATAGTCCGGACGAATTGGAATCTGTAGATAGTAATGGTACCGGCGGCACGACAGACAGTCTGCATCCGAATGAGACACTGGTGAAGAAATTTGCTTTACAGAATATCCTGTTTGAACCTGACAGACCGATCCTGACGCCACCTTCAGTATATATCGTTGAACAGACAGCGAAACAACTGTCGCAATACAAAGGCTATTCTTTTGAAGTCAGAGGGCATGTCAACTTTACGGCCAATCTGAAAGTGGAACCGGGCACGCCTCCTTTTGAACTATCGGTAGACAGGGCGAAGCTGGTAAAGCACCTGCTGGTACAATATGGTCTGCCCGCTGACAGGATAACGGCAAGGGGTATGGGAAATAGTGAATTAATCTACCCATATCCACAGAATTTAGAAGAAAAATTAAAAAATATGCGGGTAGAAGTATTAATTTATAAGCCGAAAAAGAAGTAAAATAATCGGCCCAACCCTATGGAACCTATATACAATACCCTGTCCCGCATCCCCAAATGTGACCAGGCATGGAATGAAATGAAGCCTTTATCGGGAGGGCGGCATTGCGCGAAGTGTGCAAAGCAGATTGTAGATTTTTCAGGTATGAGTGATGCAGCTATTGCTTTTTTTATGGCAGAAAGTGAAACCCCTGTTTGCGGTTTTTTTCTTCCGGTACAGTTGGAAAGGTTTAATAAGACAAAAGCAGCTTTGCCTGTTGCGATGGGAATAAGTGCATTGTTACTGACGAATGCTACATCGGCATCCGGAAATCCTGTGACCGGAACGGATATACAGCGCTATCAAAGTATAGAGGATAATTATGACGTCAAAGCATCATCCGTACCAATAAGCGATACTTTCAGACTTAAAGGCATAGTAAAATCAGACAGTGCCCAACAGGAACCTATCATCTATGCAAGCGTTATTATCAAAGGGCGGCAGATAGGGACTACAACAGATAAACATGGTGCATTTCATCTCACATATGTGTTGCCTGCCGATATTGATACCTTTGCCGTTATTGTCACTGTTGTCGGATTTGAAAGAAAGGAGTTTGTTTTTAATCGTGCAGGTGCCGGAGACATAGATATGGGAGAAATTCTGCTTCGGGAATCAGCTGCAATAGTATATAGAGTAGAAACAGTACGTTATCGCCACCCTTTACGCCGTTTCTGGAAAAAAATTACCCGTCCCCTCAGAAAACACTAATAGCAAGATCCCCAATAATACCATGACAAGAGAAGAATTAAAGGAAGCGCGTTACAAGCTGTTGTATGAACAGGAATCGGCCCGACAGGACCTCTTCAGCCAGATCATCCGCCGGAAACCCATTATTGATTCAACAGCAGATATCGCCGGTGAGGATTATGAAGCTATCAGGGCAGATGTAAATACCAGTAAGCTTTTTCTGCAAAGCAGTACTTTCGACAACAATCTGATGCTCGGTATCCTTGTATCATGCGTAATGACTGCGTGTTTCCTGTTTCAGGCTCTCCGGGATGATCGCGTGAATTTCAGGGAGGGATGGCTGCCCTATTTGTGTGTATGCCTGACATTAGTGATTGTATTAAGAAACGTGAAAATGTTGTTGTCAAAGACGCGACTGGAAATAAATGTGACTGGTATACTACATAACGATCGCATGTATACATGGGAAAATCTGTTGGATACTTACATTGTGACCGGCCGCGGGAGGAAGGCAGAATACCTGCTTGTTCTGCTGATGGATGATGGTGAGATCGTCAGGATAACGCTTAATAAATTTCATTCTTTACAATACAATCCGGCACTGGACATCAGTTATTATATTGAACACTACAAACAGTTAAGGGATAGAACAGTGTTAGCCGGGTAATGATATAACGTTATGATAATAAATAGTATAACTTTTCAGGCCCTTTGCTGCATTTTTACTGATAAAAATATTGGGAGATCCAAACGGCCGAATCAGCTGTTATATTGAGTACTTCGGAGGTATTCTGCCCTATTCTGCACGACATTTCGTACATTTACTGGATTATAATAATCACTATTGACTTTAGTCTGCTGGAAATCAGCTTGTTATGTGTAGTTATACCGGAATGTCACTATGCCCGGTTAAAAAGGAGGCAAAAGCAGGCAAACGCTTACAAACTCTTACTCACGAAAAACTAAAGCGCGACGGCTTTTTAAACACAATTCCCGGGTTGGCGAACTAATATTGGAAGAAATCAACCATCTATGCCAGATTGTTATGTATCTGTCAACCGGCTTAATTTGTCACACGTTATATGACTATGACATCCAAAGAAAGCAAAACCGTATCCTTCTTCACAATCTGTTATGAAGGCGACTGGGAACGCATTCTAAAGGAAAACCGCCTGGAACGCATTATCCGGCAGTGTAACTATGACTTTTTCGAAAAAGGTCTGATCATAAATAATGTCAAAGATCGCCCTACTGTTGAACAGTATGCGAAAGAGGCGGTACAGAAAGGCATTATTGATGTTTACTATTTCAGTGAGGACTACAGTGATGAAATCCTTACGAAGTTCTCTATTACACGGAATAGTTTCCACCTCGACTTCTATGACGGGTACTACTATAGTATAGGCCCGCTCAGTGCTGTATATCTTGCAAAAGGAAAATACCTCGTATATCTGACGGGTGACTGTCTTATCGAACCTCATTCCGTACCATGGATAGATGAGTCTGTAGAGCGGATGGAAATGATAGGAACATTTTGTTGCCAGTGCACGTGGTGTAGATACCAACATCGAATGTACCTGGTATACCTCCAAAGAAGATGATTCATTCTTCTATACACACGGTTTTTCTGATCAGTGTTTTATGGTAGAAACACGTCGTCTGCATGGTGATATCTATAATCACTATCACTACTATACGGAGCGATACCCTGTGTATGGCGGCCGTTTGTTTGAGAAACGTGTAAACAGTTATATGTGTGTGAAGCAGCTGGACAGGATCGTAAAAAAAGGTGCGTTCTATAGTCATGAAAAACTGCTGAACGCAGGACTGGAAGATGTCCAGACCAAACCAACATTCTCAAAGAAACTGAAGCGTATGGCTGGTAATTCTTCCCGTAAACTCAGAAAAGCGATCAACAAAAGGATCTTTGGTCATACCACAAAAGTAGACGGTATCGTAAAGAAATGGCATATCTGATAAGATATGATACTATAAAAGCAAGGGGCAGCTGTTTCAGCTGCCCCTTGCTTTTATAACCTATTGTATGGATTGCTGTTTTTCAAGATGTATATGCCCCCACCTGCGCATTTCCCTGATAACCGGATAGATCGTTTCTCCGTAAGGCGTCAGATAATACTCTACTCTTGGTGGTACCTCCGGAAAACTCTCTCTGCGGATGATCCCGTCTTTTTCCAGTTCGTCCAGTTGTCTGGATAACATCCGCTCACTGATAGTGGGCAATGTTCTGCGCATCTCTCCAAACCTGTTTCTCCCTTTTTTGATCAGGACGATCAGGGTGGTTTTACACTTCCCTTTGATGATCTGCAAAAAGACATCTGAAGGACATTGATACTCTATACTGCCTATCTCTTCCATAAATAAATATTTTGCTGATTATCAGTATTACTGAAATTTTTGTCCGGTACGGAACAAAATGTAACTACTTGTTTTTCTTGTTGTTTACGCTCAACTTTAATAAAAAATCAGAAGATGAACGAACTATTTAAGGCATTATTGATAAACGAGCAGGAGGGTAAATTTACAAAAGAAATCAAAGCACTGAGTCCTGATCAGCTGCCACAGCATGAATTGCTGATACGCGTGCACTACTCTTCTGTCAACTATAAAGACGCCTTATCAGCCACAGGCAATAAAGGCGTCACAAGAACGTATCCGCATGTTCCCGGTATTGATGCCGCCGGGGTAGTTGTGCGCTCCCAAAGTGAATTGTTTAAGGCAGGAGAGGAGGTGCTTGTTACCGGTTGGGATCTGGGAATGAATACCTGGGGTGGTTTCGGTGAATACATCAGTGTCCCTGCAGCATGGGCTTTAAAATTGCCCGGGGGCCTGTCCATGCAGGAAGCCATGAGTTTTGGTACTGCCGGACTTACCGCCGGACTTTCCATACACCGCCTGTTAAATGCAGGAATTAAGCCTGAAAATGGCGAAATAGCAGTTAGTGGAGCTACCGGAGGCGTAGGGAGTATTGCAGTCGCTATACTGGCTAAAAATGGCTTTAATGTGGCAGCAGTTTCCGGTAAAAAGGAAGAAGCGTTTTTATTGGATACACTGGGGGCAAAACGGATCATTCCACGGGATGAATTTTCAGCAACATATGATAAGAAACCTTTGTCGGCACCGACTTTTGCAGCCGGCATAGATACTGTCGGCGGACCAATACTTTCCGGTATGCTCAAAGCCACACATTACGGCGGGATTGTCACTGCCTGTGGAATGGTTGCTGCCAATGATCTGCATACTTCCGTATTCCCTTTTATATTGCGGGGTGTAACACTGGCAGGTATAGATTCTGTACAGGCGCCAATGGAGATCCGGCAGGAAGTGTGGACCTTGCTGGCCACTTCGTGGAAGCCTGCACAGCTGAATAACATGATAGAAGAAATCAGCCTCAGCGATTTACCTGAAAAGCTGGAAGCTATATTAGCCGGGAAGGCAAGGGGCAGGTATGTACTTGCACATGCGCATCGTTAGGCACGGAATGCTTTTTGTCCGGTTTTCAATAAACGAAACACAATGACAAGGACAAAGAAAACACGTGGCAGGAAGCGCGTCCAGCGTAAAAAAGGCAGTACAAAAAAGAATAAGCTGGGAGTAAAGAATTCTCTGGTGAATAATATTAACGCCCGGAAGAAACGGGGCCATTCCAGATCACGAAAAAACTCTACGGTCAGCAAGAAGAACTACCAGAAAATGGAAGAGAACTGGGAATAGCATCCGCATTAAAATGACTACTTTGCAACGTCATGAAATTACAGGAAGCTATTCAGTTGATACAGCATAAGGATCTATCCGTAAACAAGCCTGTTATGTGGGCCGATCTTGGCTGCGGATCAGGTACCTTTACAGCAGCGCTTGCGCATTATCTGTCTGCCGGCAGTACTATCTATGCCGTGGACAAAACATTATCGGCTGATCTGCAAATACCTGCTCCCGCCGGTGTACAGGTAAACCCTCAGCAACTTGATTTCGTAAAAGAAGACCTGCCATTTCCATCACTGGATGGAATCATGATGGCGAATGCATTGCATTATGTGAAAGATCAGCCGGCATTTGTACATAAGCTCAAAGAGATATTGCACCCCGGGGGAATATTAATGATTGTGGAATACGATACAGATATACCTGTACCGGTATGGGTACCACATCCACTCAGCTTTAACAGTCTGAAAAAATTATTTGGTGCAGCAGGATATCCACACATAGAAAAAACAGGAGAGAGACCGTCGGTATATGGACGTGCAAATATGTATGCATCACTTATAAAAAAATAATATTTTAATAATAATGAGGCAGGTGATGTTAAATATACACAATGCGGGTATAATGAGATATATTATCAATTTAATATGATGCTACAAATGTGAGCTGTGGAAAAATAACAGAAATATTTTTTTAATAAATAGTGAATCATCTCTATCCGTAACGGAGTCTGGCTCTGCTGTAATCCGGCCCCGGTTTTAAAGCAGGGCTTGTTTGTGTCTGTTTGTTCAACTGGCGGGCAGTGGCGTATTTTTTGTTATCCCTTTATTTGAAGTAATATTATCACATAATTCTTCTGCACAACGATGAGTCGTATTTGAACCAACGCAAGACAGGATAATGTTTTTGGTAACCTAACCCTTAATAATTGTAATGTGAAAATAGTTTTTCTCTGTGGTTCTCTGGAACCGGGACGGGATGGCGTGGGGGACTATTCAAGACGCCTGGCAAGTGAACTGATCCGTAAGCAACATGAGGTTGCAATAGTCGCCCTGAATGATAGAAGAATAACCGCCGTTTATCAGGGATCTCAGGCGAGCAATGAGATAAAGATCCCTGTACTTCGTCTGCCTGCTGCTATGGACGAACGTAAGCGTTTTGACTATGCGGGTGATTTTATTAAGCAGTTTGGGCCCGATTGGGTCAGTCTGCAATACGTGCCTTTCTCTTTTGAAAAAAGAGGATTGCCATTCTCTTTTAGTAATCATCTGAAACGTATTGATGGCAATTTCAGGTGGCACATCATGTTCCATGAGCTATGGGTGGGCCTGTACGGTTACAGCAATTTCAAGCTGAAGATGCTTGGATTGCTGCAGAAACTGATCATCAAACAGATGCTTTCTGCGATTAAGCCGGAGTCTGTCACTACTTCCATCGGTATCTATAAAAAGAGCCTCGGTTGGAAGGATGTGAACCTGATCCCTTTGTTCAGCAACATTCCTATTGTAACACCGCATCCGGTACAAAGTGATCGTTCAGGTAACATTACTGCGATCCATTTTGGCACCTTTACTTCTTCGCTGGAAGACTATAAGAGACAGATAGATTTCCTGAGCGCTATTGGCGAAAAAACAGGAAAGACAGTCTGTTTGCAGGTGATCGGAGATGGTGGTGCATACAAAGAAAAGGCGCTTGAAATTTCAAGACAGCTGCTTGGCAAAGAGAATGTAGTGGATTGCGGATTTCAATCTGAGGAATCTGTTTCCGGCTATATGTTAAAAGCAGATGTGGGCATATCACGTGCCGACTACGCATTGTTTGGAAAGAGCGGTTCTTCAATGGCAATGCTGGAACATGGTCTGCCGGTATTGTTAAGAGGAGATCGCCCGGAAGATGATATGATCGGGCAGGATTTTCCATTTAAAGAACAACTGCTTTATATCGATGATGCGCCTAAAGATCTGAAAAAAAATGAACCGGTCTACTTCCTCAATCAGGTGTCGGATATATTCCTCGACAGTCTGCAAGAGAAAGATAAAGAACAAGACCCCAATACGCTCATACTGGTCACAAGACCATAAGCTATAAAAGGGAAAGGCGTCTGCCATTGGCAGACGTCTTTTTTGTTTTTACTTCAGTGATTTGAAGTAGGAAACATTTCCCGCCATATCAACCTTCACAATTAAAATTTCACTGTTCTTTCTTAGTACCACAAAGTTGTTGTCTGCACCCTCAAATGCCGTATCAAACATCGTCATATCTGTATCGTTAAATTCGTTGTCGTCGTAGTTGATCACCTCTTCCACTTTGTAATTGCCATACTTTTTCTGAATTTCACGTTGTGCATTTGCCGGCAGATCTGAGTATGCCTTATCTTCTGTTGTTCCTACCAGTTCATTACGAATGTCATAGTAAGCTCTCATCTGATGGGTACCCGATGTAAAGGATGCTTCGTCGAAATATTTTGTTCTTTCAAAATTGATGTTGGTCGCATCAGGGAAGTCTTCGTAGAACTGCGTTTTTACAAAATCGTTGACCTGTGCTGTTTGTTCTTTGCGTGCTGCTTTTTTACCTTTTTTGTTATCGCTGTTTGGGGTATTGTGAGCAAAAGTTGCTGTAGAAATAAGCAAAACACCCGCTGCGAAAAGAATCTTTTTCATGACTTGTTCATTTAGTGTTTTATGAGAATGCACTACAAAGTTACATGCTCACTGAGCGGGTTATTATCAGGAATCGGTCAACAGGCGTTTCCTGTCGGTCAGCAGGTAAGGAGTATTGCCAGGCGGATAATAGTGATCGCAAAGCTTATATTTGAGTCATGAAGCATCTTTTATCCCTGTTGCTGCTGGTGTCTCTGAGTACCGCCGCAAGTCGCTCAGTTGCGCAGGAACCCCGAAATCTATTAAGTCGTTTTACCCGGCCGCAGTTAGAAGCGGCGTTATTACCTGCTGATAAATGGCATCCTTTTCCACTTGACGCTGCAGGGTGGAAACGTATACTCCCTGATTCTGTGCAACAGAGCATTCTCCGGCAGGCAGACACCTATCTGAAGATCCCTTTTGTTGCGATACCGGCATCTATGATGATGGAATATCAGAAAAACGGTGACCGCTCACGTTATGAGGAAATGTCCTTCAGGAAAAGAGACCAGCTCTTTACCATGACAGTGGCAGAGGCGATTGAACAGAAAGGTCGTTTTCTGACGGCTATCGTCAATGGGATCTGGTCGATATGTGAAGAAAGTTATTGGGGAGCTCCGGGTCATTTATACCTGCAGAAGGCGGGTATTGATCTGGCAGATGCAGAAGATCCTTCTGTGGATCTGTTTGTCAGCGAAACAGCTACTGTACTGGCCCTGACAGACTATCTGCTGGGTGCACAACTTGATAGTTATTCAAAGCTGTTACGCAGGCGTATCTATTATGAGGTGAACCGTCGTATGCTGACGCCACTGGAGAAAGACAGTGAGCGGTATTTCTATCTGAAAAAAGGAACAAAGGAATATCCTATTAATAACTGGAATCCGTGGGTGATCAGTAACTGGATGACCAGTCTGTTGTTGCTGGAAAAAAGTAATGAGCGTCGTGTGGCAGAACTGGAGCATGCCTTACACCTGCTGGATCACTATATCAATTTTATGGGTGAGGATGGTGCGGTGGATGAAGGTCCTGTCTACTGGTCCGGTGCTACCGGCAGGGTATTCGACGCGCTCACGGTATTGGAAAGTGCCACGGATGGCAAAATAAAGGTCTATGATGCTCCGATCATCAGCAATATGGCTGCTTATATCTATAAAATGCACATTGCGGGTAATTATTATATCAATGTGGCAGATGCGTCACCAGTAATTCCGACGGACGGACTTCTCTTATACCGTATGGGGAAAATGATGGGAGATCCTGTGATGAGAGACTTCGGTGCGTGGGCATTTCACAGGTATCCTATCCGGACACCTATCTCGGGGGATTTTGCTAAACCCCGGATGCTTTTCAATATGCAGGCCTGGATCGATTGCTCCCATAGTGAAGGCAGAGAACCGGTTATTGCAGACGTCTGGCTGGAAAGTATTCAACTGATGGCAGCAAGGGCCGGTAACGGGCTGTTTCTGGCCAGTCACGGTGGTCATAATGGAGAAAGCCATAACCATAATGATGTGGGCGATTTCATCGTATATGCGGCCGGACAGCCGGTTATTATTGATGTTGGATTAGGCACCTATACTGCCAGGACATTTTCAAAGGAAAGGTACCAGCTGTGGTATAACAGTTCTGCCTTTCATAATCTGCCTGCTATTAACAATATCCAGCAAAAAGAAGGCAGGAAGTTTGGCGCTAAGGATGTACAATACCATCAGGATCAGCAATCGGCTTCCCTGCATATGGATATAGCTGGGGCCTATCCGCCGGAAGCGGGTGTTGTGCGTTGGGAAAGGGAAGTCAGGATGGACAAACAGCAGGGGCAGGTTACCGTTACGGATGATTTTAACTTGTCAGCAGGCAGTCAGGCGCTCACACAGACACTGATGACTGTTTGTCCGGTGGATATCAGCCAGACCGGTACCATCCTTTTTAAAGTCTCCGGCGCAGCGCCTGTACAGTTAACATACGATCCACAATTATGGGAGGTGAAAACAGAAGTGATACCGTGTAAGGCACCGGATGAAAAACGCTTGTCGGATAACTGGTCGCATAAGCCGGTTACGCGCATCCTGTTGGTGTACAAGGAGAGCAGGAGTAGTGGGAGACATACGTTTATTATAAAGCATCAGGTTTAACAATCCGGGATCCGGAATTATCATATAGCGAAGATTACATTCATTTACAGATACTGAAATGCCGCCTCACCATTATCTGGTGGGCGGCATTGAATATCTTAATTCTTAATATTAATTAGCTGCTGCTTCTGTTTCTTTTGCGATTTTCACTTTCTCTTTTCTCAGTACGCGTGAATAGAGAGACAGTTTCGGATCGAATATAAACCAGAAGAAGAGTTTGGTCCATGATTTATGAGACAGCAGTGAATCATAGTAAGAAGGTGCTGTGTTTTTGATCTGTGGCAGTTTATTCCACGGAATGGATGGGAAATCATGGTGCTCGTTATGGAAACCTACGTTAAAAGCAACTGTGTTCAGAGGACCATAGTAGCTGTAGGTCTCCTGTACCGGGTCGAGGGTCAGGTAGTGTTCCTGTATCCAGCGTGCGCCCAGTGGGTGCAAACCTACAGACAGACAGAAGCTGATCAGCATATAGATCAGTGCTTTTGGTCCGAAGAAAGCGAAGATAGCCACGTCAAAAGCCAGCTGGATGATCCAGTTGATAGCCACCCAACGGTCAAATAATGAGATGTTCAGCCGGGCTGTACGGGTGATCTGGAAGATCGGGAAGAACAGGAACCACAGCATTTTACTCAGTGGGTTGTTGCTAACCAGTCTTGCTTCCCAGAAATCCGGCAGGTCAGCATCCAGATCATGTTCACCCTGATGAGCGTGGTGCTTCAGGTGATAGCGCTGGAAAGACACAGAGCTGGCGAAGATATGTGGCAGATTGGCTATTATGCCTGCCAGTAAGTTTGGTACTTTACCTTTGAATATAAGTCCATGGCTGGTTTCGTGAATCATCACCCATAATGCATGGCTGATGAATGCACCTGCCACATAAGACATCAGGATGATCAACCACCAGGAAGCATCGCGCAGCCAGTAAGAAAGACCTACCTGCGCTGCCACGAGGCCGACGATCACTAAAAATGTATAGGGATTTTTCCCTATAAGACCCTTCACCTCAGGATGTTGTTTAAGAATCTGCCTGACGCGGACGTGATGCGGATTCGGCTCATTACTCCACGTAAAATCAGTCGGTTTGTTACTCATATTATAGCTGTAATTCTTTTTTTGTTGAACGGTTTCATAGCATTTGGCAGGCTCTCCTTTTACAGTGGCAGCTCGCTTCAATAGATTGACAAATTCCTATACAAGGTTAGGAAAATATCTTTAACAAGGTATAGAAATTGAAATTCAGAGAATAAAATTAAGATTTTTTTATAAAACAGCTTAAAATGTTAATACCGAGTGAGTAGCGGCTGGCTGGAGATATAGGATGGGCGTGGAAATGGTAAAATAAGATCAGCAAATGCCCGGAAGAGTAAAGTGCTTATTCGTCGCAGATTCGTCACTAAGCCGTCGCTTATTCGTCGGAAAGCTGATTCTATAGTGTTGTTTCTTGTAAATCAAGCAGTTGCTTGTTATGGGGTAGGGGCAGGGTGATACTTTTTTAACAAGAATAGTCAGGGGCGTTCTTAAAATGAAAACAGCCGGAAATTGTTCCGGCTGTCTGATAAGCAATTACTTGCAACTCTTTGTATAATCTTCTGCCATCTTAAGGTAAGCGGCCTCTGTCTTGAAATCGTAACTGTTGAGCTTCGCTACCATTTCAGGACAATCTTTGAAGTACTCCTTCATCATCTCGTCTCTCTTTTTGAACCAGTCGCGGCCCTGATTGGCAACTTCTTCTTCGTTAGGACGGATGAACACGATCGCGTTGGTCGCGTCTTCTCCAAAGTTCTCTTTCAGGATCCTGATCTTCGGAGAACTGTAGATGACCTGTAAGGGGTAGTTTTTGGTACGGATCATATCCAGACTTACGGAATTGTTCTGCTCGAATACCGGCTTGAACTTGTGGACTTCGTAAGTTTTGCCCAGAAAACCGAATGAATTTACTTCAGACAGTTTATAGCTTTTACGTCTTGGTTTCTCTTTTTCGATGATCTCGAATTTTACGTATTTGCCGGCATCCAGATCTACGATAGAGCCTTTGAAGTGTTCGTCTATGTAGCGGCCTTTGATGGTATCGCCCTGAGAAAGCAGTATCCAGCCTTCAGACAGTTTCTCAGTAGAGAACATATCGCTTCTGATCTCTCCGGAAGAGGAATCCAGTGGATATTTACGGTCATTCGCGGTAGCGTAATAACCTTTCAGTTCTTTTGACAGTGAACCACGGATTTCGTAGTCACTTCTTACACCGAGGAATTTGCCGGAGTTCGCATACAGGGTATCCAGTGCATCTCTCAGTCTGGCGGTATCATATGCCAGATAATAGAGGAAAGACAGTTCTGAGTAAGCAGCTACTTTAATCGGCTTGATATTGTACTCGGCAGGGTACTGCTGATTGGCCATCTGCAGGAAAGACTGCTCAAAAGGTTTGATGACATTGCTGTAATCAGTGGTTTCTTTTTTCTTCAGGGTACTTATCAGGGCTTCGTTCAGTGAATCGATCACTACGAACTCAGGATATTTCTTCTTTGCTTTGGCAATGAAAGGCAGATTGATGGTTTGTGTCTGGTAGCCATCCACAAACTTCTTTTCTGCATCACCAGCCAGTCTTTTCACATTTTTGAATACGATACGATAGAGATCTACTGCTTTTGGATTAGCCAGCAGTTTGGTGAAATCGTTGGTGATCTGGTCAGCTGTAGCCAGCGTTTCCTGTCCGGAGATCTTGTGTGTTTTATTAAAATAAGGCTCTCCTTTTTTGTTCATCACGACCTCCCTTATAATACCTTCCACGTTGTAGGCGAGGCTGAAGCCATTGCTCACGGAAGAGATGCTCATTTTGTCTATCAGGTAAGCCACAGTAAGGTCGCCTGCATCAGCGGTAGACCTGATGCCTGCTTTAGACAGTTCCTGCATGATGCTGACGCGGAACTGATCGACGGCAGCTTCTTTATTGGCCGAAGAATTCAACAGGTTTTCCAGTAAACCTTTGTCGAGGTCTGCCAGATAGAAGATCTTTTTGTGTTCGCTGAAATGCTGGTCCTCCGCAAAGCGGTAAACAGGAGCGGTAAACTCCTGATAGCTGACGGTCTGGGCGCTGAGTTGCTGAAAGGCAGATAGCAACATGGTGCCAATCGCCAGGTAAAGGGATCTTGTTTTCATGGTATATCAGGTTATGTGCCCGCGAAGATAAAAGGAGCTAAAGGGGGAGGGTGAGTAATCCCGTTGAGTACTCAATTTTTACGTATTTCTACTTGAGTAGAATGAGGAATATACCTGTGGTGTATGGGCATAAAAAAAGCCGTCTACCATATGGCAGACGGCCTTTTTCATTTCATCCTGCTTATTTAAACAGGTTGAGGGTTGCGCCTATTTCATAGGTGCCATCCACATAGGTTTTTATACCTCCTGTCTGCGTAGTATACATTGCCTGTATGCCTACGGTTTTCAGAATGTTTACACCAATGCCTGCTGTCAGACTTTTGGAAGTATGATATACAGCCATGACGTTAGCCACATCATTGAGGAAAGAAACGTTCACGCCGGCATCGAGGATATTGTCATATCCGCGTACACCGCGATAGCATACTTTCGGTTCGATTGATGAGATGGTCTCATCGATGGCAAACCGGTAAGCTGCAGCGGTAAAGAATATACCACCACCGTCTACGGCTTTGTTATCGCCTGTGAAGAGACTTCTCACGTTTGGAATAGATGCCTGTAACGTCAGTTTGGTATCAGTGTAGGCCATACCATATTCCGCCTCGAAATAGTTATCACGACGGTTGAATGCACCCACAGACGGATCGTTCATATCTCCGTCCAGATTTTTGTAGTCGATACGCTGTACGTTCCATGCCAGGGATAATCCGAAATGCAGTTGCTGATCCGGATTGGTCAGGGGCAGGTGATAAGCATATGTCAGGGCTACGCGGGTTCTGTTGATCAGACCAGCTACGTCGTTAAAGACGTGTACACCGGCACCGACTCTGCTACCCATTGCAGCATCTGCTGAGAAGAACTTTGTTACGGGCGCTCCCTCGATACCACCCCACTGACGGCGGTAAGCGCCGTTGAAGTGGACTCCTTTTTCCAGACCAGCCATAGCAGGGTTTGCCAGGTACTGATTCTGAAAATACTGCGTGCCTGAAGGCTCCAGCAATGCCTGTGCATTACTGAGAGACTGAGCGTCTGCATGTTGGTTCATGCCAGCAGCCAATAAAAGGCTGCTGACGATGAACGAACGTATTTTAAGTTTATAGCTCATAATACTTGTTGTTAGTGGGTTATCTTCTGTCTCTGATAATTGTGATATAACCTTTCGCTGTTTTAGCACCACCTTCTATCGTTAATACGTAGTAGTAAGTACCTTCTGCCAGCGGACTGCCATTGTATGTACCATCCCAGTCATTGCTATAATTCCTGCGGGTATAAATCAGGCGGCCGGTACGATCGAAGATTTTCACTTCATTATCAGGATAGCTATCCAGATTACGGATCACCCATTTATCATTCTTACCATCACCATTTGGCGTCAGGAGGTTGGTTGCATCCACCTTGAAGTCTGCTATTACATTCACGGTGAAGTCAGCGGTATTGCTACAACCTGCAGCATTGCTTACTGTCACGTGATAAGTAGTATTCTCCATTGGTCTTACTTCCAGTACTGCGCTCTGCTGACCGCTGATAATACCGTCTGCAGCATCCCATTTGAAGATAGTACCACCGGTTGCTGTCAGGTGTACGATATCTCCTTTAGAGATAGTAGCGCCTTTATCGCTGGTGATAGTTACCTGGCCAAGGGTAGCCACGGTGATATTGAATGAGCGTTGCAGTGTATCGACACCACCATTTGCTACACCACCGTTGTCTTTGATGGTAACAGTTACTTTGGCTGTGCCGGTTGCACTTGTTTTCAGCTGGTAGGTAACCACGCCTGCTGCGCTTACGCTCAGCTGATCGAAGTTGCCAGGTTTGTCAGTGATGATAGCGAAGCTATAAGTCTGTGCAGGCTCGGTTGCAGATGCACCTGTCAGCTGGATCGTGTGTACGGATCCTTCAGGACAGATGGTCGTGTTACCGATCGGATCCAGGGTTGGAGCCAGGTTCTTTTCCTTCACATTAATAGTAACCGGTACTGCTACGCTGGTATTCAGTCCGTCGCTTACTGTTACAGTCAGCGTTACGGTGCTGTTTACTTTAGCGTTCAGTTTCGTCTGGTCGAGTACCAGTACGTTACCATTTGCGTCGATTGAGAACGCGCCGTTTGAATCATCTGTTACGATAGTCCATGTCTGTAAAGTACCTGCTGCTTCAGTAGCGATTACTTTACCTGCCAGTGTACCCACCGCGCTTCTTTCGATCACATCGAAGGACTGACCGGCAGTGATTACCGGAGCGGTCGCATCGTAGGTCAGGGTCAGCGTGTTGGATGCAGTGTTACCGTTAGATACTACGTTCACGGCCTGACCGGCAGGCAGCTGGATAGTTACGGTACCATCTGCGGTTGGTGTTACCTGCAGGGTATAAGTGATGTTGTCTGTAGTAGACAGTGTACCTGCTGTACCATTGGTGATGTTGAAGTCACCTGCTGCCAGACCGCTGACTGCTTCGTTGAACACGATCGTTACGGTGAACGGTGTGTTTGTGCGGGCAGGAGCGTTAGTAGACAGCTGTACTGACGGAGACGCGGTGTGAACAAATACGCCGGTAGTATTACCTACGCTGTTCAGTACCAGGTTCGCGTTGTTGGTAGCGGCATCTTTAATAGTACCACCATTCAGGGTCAGCGTACCTACAGTGATACCGTCCAGATCCATCTGGCCCGGTTGTACTGTGTAGCTGAATACCAGACCATTTGCACCTGCAACACGGTTGTATGCTGCCTGTACATTGGTTGTACCGATGGTGATGTTGATAGCTGGGGTACCACCTGTTGTACTCAGGGTGATCGCCTCGCTGAAGGTAACCGTGAATTCCAGTGTCTGGCCGGCTTTATAGTAGCCATTCGCAGGAACTGCTACGGAAGTTACTACAGGAGCAGTAGCGTCGTAAGTAACGCTCAGCGTGTTGGAAGCCTGTGTAGCATTGTTGCCAATGTTTACAGCAGCAGCTGCCGGTAACTGAACGGTTACAGCGCCATCCGCAGCCGGTGTAACTGTTACGGTGTAAGTGATGTTGTCGGTAGTCTGCAGGTTAGAAACAGCTGCATTCGTAGCGGTGAAGTCACTTGCCGTCAGACCTGTAACTGCTTCGCTGAATGTTACAGTCGCAGTGAACGGAGCGTTCACCAGTGCAGCAGCGGAAGTCAGTACAACGGTAGCGTGTGTGGTGTTCACTTTTACGTTACTGGTGTTACCTACATTATGAAGGCTGAGATCAGCATTGTTGCCTACTGCATCTCTGATGGTTGCACCATTGATAGCGAGTACGCCCAGCTGGATACCGTCCATATCCTGATCGCCATCTACTACAGCATAGCTGAAGTTCAGACCGTCTGTACCTGCGAGACCTGTGTAGGCTGCATTTACATTGGTAGCACCGATTGCGATTGTCAGATAAGGAGTACCACCTGTTGTGTTCAGGGTGATGTTTTCGCTGAACTTAACGGTGAAGTTCAGTACATCGCCTGCTTTGTAGTAACCGTCAGCCGGTACAGTTACAGATGTCACCACCGGAGCAGTTACATCGTAAGTGAGGCTGATGGTGTTAGAAGCCTGATTACCGTTGTTACCGATGTTCACAGCTACATCTGCAGGAACGTTTACAGCAACAGTACCATCCGCAACTGGTGTAACCAGTATAGTGTAAGTGATGTTGTCTGTAGTCTGCAGGCTGCTTACTGCTGCATTGGTTGCGGTTACATCAGCAGGGGTGAAGCCAGTAACAGCTTCGCTGAAGATGATAGTCGCGGTGAACGGTGCATTTGTTAATGCAGGAGCGGTTGTAGAAACAGTCACTGTTGGGTGTACTGTGTTTACAAACACGTTGTTGGTAGGAGCGATACCGTTCAGTGTCAGGTTCGCGTTGTTGGTCGCAGCATCTTTGATGGTTGCGCCATTCAGCGTCAGGGCACCTACAGTGATACCGTCCATATCCAGATCACCATCTACGACAGTGTAGCTGAAGCTCAGACTATTGCTACCATTTGTTGTGTTGGCAGCAGTTACGGTGTTTGTACCGATAGTCAGGCTCAGTTGCGGTGTACCGCCTGTAGTGTTGATCGTGAGGTTTTCGTTGAAATGAACGATGAAGTTCAGTACGTCACCTGCTTTATAATAACCATTTACCGGAACATTTACGGAAGTAACCACCGGAGCAGTTGCATCGTAAGTGAGGCTGAGGGTATTAGAAGCCTGGTTACCGTTGTTACCGATGTTGGTAGCTACGTCAGCCGGAACATTCAGGCTTACCGCACCATCTGCAGCTGGTGTAACCAGTACAGTGAAGGTGATGTTGTTGGTAGTCTGTAAGCTGCTCAGGGTCGCGTTAGTAGCCGTCACATCTCCGATTGCAAATCCACTTACTGCTTCACTGAAAGTGATAGTAGCGGTGAATGGTGCGTTGGTTGGTGAAGCAGCAGCAGTAGACAGGGTTACTGTCGGATGCGTTGTGTTCACAAACACGTTGTTGGTCGGATTGACGTTGTTCAGCGTAGTGTTCGCATTGTTACCTGCGAGGTCTCTGATAACTGCGCTATTCAACGCTAATGTACCTACCTGAATACCATCCATATCCATGTCGCCATCAACTACGGTGTAGCTGAAGTTCAGACCGTCGGAACCGTTGGTGCCGGTATAAGTTGCCTGTACTGTTGTGCTACCGATGATCACACTCAGAGCAGGGTTACCAGCTGTAGTGTTCACATTGATATTCTCACTGAATCTTACAATGAAGTTCAGTACATCGCCTGCTTTATAGTAAGCAGCGGCAGGAACGGCTACGGAAGCTACAACCGGTGCGGTTGCGTCATAAGTTACCGTCAGTGTGTTGGACACCTGTGTCGGGTTGTTACCGATGTTAACGGCAGCAGCTGCTGGTACCTGAACGGTCACAACGCCATCTGCAATTGGTGTAACTGTAACGGTGTAAGTGATATTGTCTGTAGTCTGCAGATTAGTAACAGCACCATTTGTAGCGGTGAAGTCGCCTGCTGTCAGACCAGTTACTGCTTCGCTGAAGGTAGCTGTTACAGTGAACGGTGTGTTCACGAGTGTAGCCGGAGCAGTCAGCACCACAGTAGCGGTGGTAGTGTTTACTCTTACATTGGCAGTGTTACCAACATTGTTCAGTGTCAGGTCGGCATTGTTGGTAGTTGCATCCTGTATAGTTGCACCATTCAGCGCCAGTGCACCTACTGTGATACCGTCCATATCCTGATCGCCTGTCACTACTGTGTAGGCGAAGTTCAGACCGTCTGCATTATCCATACCTGTATAGGTAGCGTTCACAGTAGCGGTACCGATCGTCAGGGCGAGGGTCGGACTACCACCTGTTGTATTCAGGGTGATGTTTTCGCTGAATCTCACGGTGAAGTTCAGTGCATTACCTGCTTTATAATAACCATTCGCTGGTACGGTTACGGAAGTAACAGTTGGAACGATACCATCCACTAATACAAGGGAAGTATTACCAACGTTATTCAGGGTGAGGGTAGCATTATTGGTAGCTGCATCTTGAATAGCAGCACCATTCAATGTCAGTGCATTGATTGCAATACCGTTCTGATCAAAGTCACCGTTCTGCACTGTGTAAGTGAAGTTCAGACCATCTGCGCCATTGGTACCTGTGTAGGTAGCATTTACAGTAGCTGTACCGACTGTCAGTGTCAGGGCTGGATTACCACCTATGGTGTTCAGGATGATATCTTCACTGAAACGAACGATGAAGTTAAGTGGTTCACCAGACTTGTAGTTACCATTTACAGGAACCGCTACACTTGTCACTACCGGAGCAGTAGCGTCGTAGTCAACTGACAGTGTGTTAGAAGCCTGTGTTGCATTGTTGCCAATGTTAACAGCAGCAGCTGCCGGTAACTGAA
Source organism: Chitinophaga pinensis (assembly GCF_007896845.1). Classification (GTDB taxonomy): domain Bacteria; phylum Bacteroidota; class Bacteroidia; order Chitinophagales; family Chitinophagaceae; genus Chitinophaga; species Chitinophaga pinensis_C. Next base: position 31,984 of record NZ_VOHS01000038.1, read on the forward strand.
CAGTTACAGTGCCATCCGCAGTTGGCGTAATGGTTACGGTGTAAGTGATATTGTTGGTGGTCTGCAGTGCGGAAGCTGTACCGTTTGTAACGGTGAAGTCGCCGGCAGTCAGACCTGTTACTGCTTCACTGAAGGTTGCTGTTACGGTGAACGGAGCGTTCACGAGTGCAGCAGCAGTTGTCGTCAGTGCAACAGTAGCGCTGGTGGTGTTTACAAATATACCAGTAGTTGGCGCTACGCTGTTCAGTGTCAGGTTCACGTCGTTGGTAGCTGCATCCTTAATGGTTCCACCATTCAGTGTCAGTGTACCTATTGTGATACCATCCATATCCTGATCGCCATCTACTACAGTGTAAGCGAAGTCCATACCATTTGTACCGTTTGCGGCAGTATAGCTGGCATTTACAACGGTAGAACCGATGGTGAGGGACAGTTGTGGAGTACCAGCAACCGTGATGTTTTCATTGAAGTTTACAGTGAAGTTCAATACATCACCAGCTTTGTAGTAACCATTCGGCGGCACAGCTACAGATGTTACTACCGGAGCAGTTGCATCGTAAGTCAGGCTCAGGGTATTAGACGCCTGATTACCGTTGTCACCGATATTCACGGCTGCATCGGCAGGAAGACTTACGTTGACTGTGCCATCCGTACCAGGTGTAACCAGTACAGTATAAGTGATGTTGTCACTTGTTGTTGGTGTGCCCGGTGTTCCGTTTGTTACAGTGAAGTCACTTGCATTGAGGCCTGTTACAGCTTCGCTGAAGGTCACCGTCATGTTGAACGGAGCATTGAGTGGTGAAACCGCCGCAGTAGACAGGTTTACTGTCGGATGCGTGGTGTTCACTCTTACCATGAAGGTATTGCCAACGCTGTTCAGAGTGAGGTTTGCATTGTTGGTAGCTGCATCTCTGATGGTTGCACCATTGAGTGCGAGGGCACCTACTGTGATGCCGTCCATATCCTGTTCGCCGGCAACTACGGTGTAGCTGAAGTTCAGTCCATCAGTACCGTTGGTACCGGTGTATGTAGCTGCTACACTGGTTGAACCGATGGTCAGGTTCAAGGTCGGGTTACCACCTGCTGTGTTAATCGTGATGTTTTCATCAAATCTGACAGTGAAGTTTAATGCCTGACCTGCTTTATAATATCCATTTGCCGGAACTGCCACAGAGGATACAACCGGAGCGGTTGCGTCATAAGTGAAGTTGTAGGTATTGGATGCCTGGTTGCCGTTACCCGCAATATTAGCTGTTTTATTTGCAGGTAGACTCAGACTAAAGTTACCATCCATGCTCGGCGCAAGCTGCACAGTGTAGGTAATATTGTCGGTCGTAGACACATTTGAAACTGTAGTGGACAGGATAGTGAAATCGGCCGCTGTTAAACCGGTTACTGCTTCACTGAAAGTGACAGTTACCGTGAACGGCGCATTGTTAGGTGAAGGTGTGACAGGAGTGATGTTCACTGTCGGGTGAGTGGTATTCACTTTTACACCAGCACCGTTACCTATGCTGTTCAGTGTGAGGATTGCGTTGTTGGTTGCTGCGTCCAGAATAGTACCGCCGCCACCAAGTGATATGCCGGCACCGAGCCCGATACCATCCATATCTTCATCGCCTGCCTGTACTGTATAACTGAAAGTAAGTGCATTGGTACCTGTACCTGCGCTGTAAGTAGCCGGTAAGATACCGCTGTTCATGTTCACCGCAATGTATGGTATACCACCTGCTGTAGTTACGTTCACTACTTCACTGAAATTAACAGTGAAATTGAGTACGTTGCCTTCTACGTAGTAACCGTTAGCCGGCATTACCACAGATGTTACTACCGGAGCTGTAAAGTCTGCTGTAACACTTACGGTGTTAGACGCCAGTGATGGGTTGGTACCAATGTTCTCTGCTGCAGCTGCAGGCAGGTTGACAGTGGTTGTACCATTTGTATTTGGCGTGATCGTTACTGTATAAGTGATGTTGTCTGTCGTCTGCAGAGCGGAAGCTATACCATTTGTAACGGCAAAGTCGCTTTCTGTCAGACCAGCTACTGCTTCACTGAAGACAGCTGTTACAGTGAAATCACCGTTCACAGGTGTAGACGGTGCAGACAATGTTACCGTAGGAATGTTTGTGTTCACTCTTACGTTGGCAGTGCTGGCGATATTATTCAGTGTGATGTTGGCGTTGTTAGTTGCCTGATCAGTGATCGTTCCGCCATTGAGTGACATTCCGGTTATCTGAATACCATCTGCGTCATTATTACCGCTAACTACTGTATAACGGAATTGCAATGTGTTTGGAGCAGATTTGCCGATGTAGTCAGCCGCTACAACTGTTCCACCGATGTTCAGTGCAACATATGGACTACCACCTGCAGTGGTGACAGCAATTGCTTCACTGAAATCTACGGTGATGTCAAGGTTTTGTCCTGCTTTGTAATATCCATCCGCTGGTACACCTACTGCTGTTACCACTGGTGGTGTAAAGTCAGCTGTGCGGCTGACCGTATTGGATACGGAGTTCGGGTTACCGCCGATATTTACGCGGAACCAGCAGGCAGTTCAATGCTAAC
>NZ_VOHS01000039.1 GCF_007896845.1 Chitinophaga pinensis
CGCCTTATATCTGCTGAATCGCAGTTCCTGCAGATGCTCCAATACATCAAACCGCAAGGTTGAAAAACCATTCAGTTCCTCATCCACAAAGCATTATCCACAAAATAAGCATAGTTTGCTATCCAGAAACTCTTTCGAACGCTTCAAAAGGTCTCCCGCAGCATTTTCTCCTATAGTACCATTGTTATAAAATCAAGCAGGAATTTTCTAAAAACAGGCTCTTCCCTGTTTTTTAATATATCTATCGCAGATACCACTTCTTCCAGTGACAATGCCCATGATAAAACGGATAAGTCACTTCTCACAATCCTTTTCAATCATAGCTATATAGCAGTCGTAATCTGATGAATCTACGGAACAGAATTATATTTTTCCAGCACAAGATCTTTGTCCGCAGCATTACTGTAAAAGAATGCAAATGCTTCCTGATCCAGCTGTTTGAGTTTGTTTTAGCAGCCTGTATATCGGCTTCTAATATAGCCACCACCTCTTACTTTCCTTCCGGTATACTTTCTGCCATCAAAATCAAAACTTCTGACATCGATCTCTTTTGCTTTGATTGCTTTCACAGTATCAACATCACCACGATATTTTTTAATCTGATTATACAGACCCGCATGTTCTTCAGTAAACAGTGATGCCAGATCCCCGGTTCCGGTTGACATAGCCTTTACATCATCCATATTCCAGTCTTCCACAGCAGGATAACGCTCATCGTAAAAGCCCTTATACACCATCGGAAGTTTGTAATTCTCATGCAGCTCTCCGTACCAGTTGTCAAACTCTTCACCATTATATGATTCTATGTTAGCACCCAGTTTAACAGCACGGTAAAGCCTTTTGGTAAATTGCTCCTGCAAAGCAGTGACATTATCGAAAATAGCCCATGCACTGGTTTCGTCAGGTGATGCATCCATCGAAACATTATCAAGATGCTGTTTCCGTTCTTCCAGTGAGGGATGACTGGCCCATTGGTTTTTAAAGTTGACTCTTGAAGAGAAATGAACTGACAAACTGATAAGTAACTGCCGGTAACCCCTGACTCAGCGGCAGACTATGCCTGTTGGCTATAGAGCGGAAAATCGTTAATTGATTATGGAAGATTACTGGTTACCTTATTTTCCTTCAAACGTTCATTCGCATAATTGATAGAAGAAGCCATACATCCTTTGGCAATTTCAATTCTGCTCAGTGATGAAACCAGATTATTACCACCCGCTACGCTGGCAGCGATCGTATCTGCATGAAACTCCATCTCGCGGCTCAGGGCCATATAACTGAGGTTGATCAGTTTATATACCCCTCTGAGCACAAACTGTATCCCTTGTGCAATTTTAAAAGCAACAATCGCCAGTAAAGCCAGTACACCATGTATCTCAGCCCATCCCTGTATAAACGAAGCATAACTGCTGTTGTCATACAACATATTGTGGATGATCCTGTTGGCATTATAGGTAAAGCTGCCCAGCTTCATGCTACGTTGGCTGAAGTGCCCGAACTCATGGGCCATGACCGCTTTAAACTCACTAATATTGATACTATTGACCAGTCCGAGTCCTATTTCAAGATTCTTCGGGATAGGCAGGAACATGCTCCAGAAACTGGAATGATAAAATACGCAGGCATTGACATCCGTAGAAAGATATATCTTCCTCGGGAAGCGGGTATTCGTTTCATTGGTCAGCTGCCGGATAAATGCAAACAACCTCGGCTGCTCATTTTCTGTAATCTCCAGTCTTGCATCGTTTCCATCTTTGGAAACAGCAAACATAAATTTGATCATGAAGAAAATAACAGAACCACCTAGCACGATCAGCCCAAGACCAGCTATAATAGTAATAATTCTGGGTATCTCAGTAACCAGCCAGTATCCGGCATAACAACATAATACAGCAAAAGCAACAGATGCAGCCAGTAAAACCAGATATGTTATCAGAAACAATACGATGGTGCTGATGACCTTAATCGCCTGTATACGAAACCCGGCAGAGGGTTGCAACTTCTCTGCAAAAACATGCACAGGACCTGTGGGATATAACAATTCTTTCATACGGTATAGGACTTCTTAAAATAATGGCTTAAATATAATAAAAAAGCCGGCATGTGAATGCCGGCTTCTTACACAAATGTTCACTTTACTTTATATCTGGTTCAAAGTCCAATGACACAGAGTTCATACAAAACCTTTTATACGTAGGTGCCGGACCGTCATCAAAGATATGCCCGAGGTGAGAGTTACATCTGGCGCACTCTACTTCGATACGATGCATACCATAAGAATTATCATCCTTATAGATCACACTGTTCTCCCGCACCGGTTCAAAGAAGCTGGGCCAACCACAGCTGCTGGCAAATTTCGCATCAGATCTGAATAACTTATTGCCACATACCGCGCAGTAATAAGTACCCTTCGCTTCGCTGTCCCAGTATTCACCTGTAAAAGCACGCTCTGTTCCCTGTTCCCGGGATACGTTATAGAGGTCGGATGGTAAGATCTTCTTCCATTCCGCATTGCTTACATTCAGATGCGTCGTGTCAGTACGTGAGTAGTATGGGTTGTTTTCCTTGTTCATATCTTTCTTCTTTTGTGCATTTCCCTGACAGGCTGATAACAGCAGGGAAACAAATACAATGATAAATCCTGCTTTCATGTTTATATGATTTAATCAAACATCATTCCTGTTTTAACTTACCCTTGAAAGCCTCTCTGAACTTGTCTCTCTTGGGTTTGATCACGAACTGACAATACGGCGCCTTTGTGTTGGACTCATAATAGTTCTGATGATAATCCTCTGCCTTATAAAACTTTTTGTAAGGTGTTACTTCCGTTACAATCGGATCGTCATAAGCTTTTTCGTCATCCAGTCGTTTAATGTAATACTGTGCCAGTTTGTGCTGTTCTTCATTGTGATAAAAGATAGCCGAACGGTACTGTGTACCCTCGTCATTTCCCTGACGGTTCAACGTAGTAGGATTATGTGCTACAAAAAAAGCAGCCAGCAGCTCATCATAAGAGATCTTAGAGGGGTCGTAAACAATATTACATGCCTCTGCGTGTCCTGTTGTACCGGTACATACCAGTTCATAACTCGGATTAGGCACCTTACCACCTGTAAACCCTGACTCCACACTAATCACACCATCCAGTTGTTTGAACTGTTCTTCCACACACCAGAAACAACCAGCTGCGAAGGTGGCAGTATCGATCTTATTACCTGTGTGTTTTCCCGCTCCTGCTTTCTCCATTTCTTTAAAAGTCCCGCTTTTGCTGATATCCGGATGTGACTGCGCACATGCCACAAAAGGAGCAAAAAATAACAGGAAAAAATAACTACCCATCTGCCTGATCAATGTTTTCATCTTTTTAACTTTTTAAATCTAAAAAATTCCGGCCCATTGGGTTTTTACCTTGCAGCTACCGGGCCTTGTGCCGCACTTTCCTTTCCCCAGCTCAGTAATCGCTCCGCATTCACATATCCGATCTGCCGGGATACAATCTTACCTTCCGCATTCACCAGCAATAAAGTCGGATAAGCCCTTACCTTCCATTGCTCTGCCAGTGTCTCTCCTTCTCCTTTCTCCGCATCTACACTATAACTGATAAAATGCTGATTGAAATACGTCGCAACATTTTCATCTTTGAATGTAGTAGACTTTAGCAACCTGCAGGGACCACACCAGGTGGTATTGACATCTACAAATATAAGTTTACCGCTTTTAGCTGCCTGCGCAGTCAGCTCCTTCCACGTACCATTTGTGAAGCTGATCTCCTTTCCGGCAACCACTGCCTCTGCAGATTGCTTATGCTGAGCAAAAACCCCACTATTAAATACGAGAAACAGCGCGCTGGTGATCAAAAATTTACCGCTTGAACCAAATTTTAACATGATACTAACTTTTTAATAAGTCCTGACAGATGCCGGCGTACACGAATCACATCACTAACACTGTTCAACTCCTCATCTCTCCGGATATTTTTACGACAAATATAAATGTAGATACCCGCAATGACCATGACAGATTTTCCCTTTTTGATGTCTGTTTTTCCCTATCGCTGGTATTAATCGCAATCCCTATGGAAATACTGCCTCTGCTCCTTCATTCACTGCGGATAAATACAAAAGAGCGGTCCTTCCTGATGAAAGACCGCTCTGCCTGTAACATATAAATATTGCTTACTTCAGATCATCAATAGATGCACCGAAATTAATATGCAACACATTCCCGTTTGCCAACACCAGTGCCGGCACAGACTTTACACCTGCTGCATCAGCATCCTTTACTTTTCCTTTCTCCGTACCGAGATGCACTACTTCTACCTGCTCTGCCGGTATTAACTGCAAAATATCCTGTTCAGCACTCACACAAACCGGACAACCTGCATGATAAAAAACTGCTTTTTCCATTTTATTTAATTTTAAAGTTTAGATATGATGTTTAATAATTCTCTTTTGTATACACCCTGATATTGTGCTCAGTCCCGTTAAACGTTCACCTTCATTTCCCCTCCCTGTTTCTCTGTTGCCATCCCTGATCTGATAGTCAATCCTGTCACTCCCGATTCCTGATTCTTAATTCCTGATTTCTCCTCAAAAGTACCGTACATTTGGCCCATCAATCTAATACAGTTTTCACAAAAACAACTAGTCCAGATGCTAAGACCCTGGCAATTAGAAATTCAACTGGATCCAAAGTCCGAAAAAGCAATCTACCTCCAGATTGCTGACGCTATTATCAAAGACATTCATTCCGGCAGACTAAAAGCCGGAGATGCCCTTCCCGGCAGCAGAAATCTGGCACAACTGCTGAACGTCAACAGAAACACCGTAGTAGAGGCACTCAACGTGCTGATCAATGAAGAATGGGTCGTTTCCCGCGAACGGAAAGGCATCTTTGTATCCGCAGTATTACCCTCACCGGGTGTCAAAAACAGGGATCTGCAACCCGCAGCGCAAAAACCGGACAATCCCGCCCGCTATCACATTCACTTTGATGATGGCCACCCGGATAGTAAAATTGCCCCTATTGCAGAACTGGCAAGAGCCTACCGCCAGATCTTTAACCGGAAAGCCCGCTGGCAGATGATGGGGTATGCGGACGAATATGGCGACACAGATTTCCGGAAAGCCATCGTCCAGATGCTCAACCACCAACGGGGATTAGATACAAATGAACACGCTATCTGTATCACCAGAGGCAGCCAGATGGCCATGTATCTCGCCACCCAATGCCTCATAGAAAAAGGAGACTATGTCATCGTGGAAAATCCGGGTTATAAACCTGCGTGGCAGACCGTCGAAAACGCAGGTGCAAAACTCTTACCTGTCAACGTGGATAAAGATGGGCTGATCATAGAAGAAGTCATTGCTCACCTGCGGTCCCGTAAAAAGATCAAAGCAATCTATACCACGCCGCACCGCCAATATCCCACAACAGTCACCCTCAGCCTGCAGCGAAGACTGGCACTCGTACAACTTTCCAATGAATACGGATTCACCATCATCGAGGATGACTATGACAATGAATTCTGTTTCGGATATCGCCCCGTCCTCCCAATATCCAGTTTACCTGAACTGAAAAACTATATCTATATTGGTACCATGAGCAAAGTAGTGGCCCCCGCATTACGCATAGGATACCTCGTCAGCAACAAGCCCGGACTGATTGAAAAAGTCGGCACACTGCGCAGGATCATCGATGTACAGGGAGATACCATTATGGAACAGGCCGTATTGCAGCTCATCAAAGACGGAACCATAAAAAGGCATATCAGAAAGGCTACCCATCACTATAAAGCCAAAAGAGATTTCACCGCAGCACTGCTGGAAAAACAGCTGGGTGATAAAGTGAGTTATACCCTCCCCGAGGGCGGACTGGCTTTCTGGATCAACCTGAAAAAAGAAACCAACTGGGTACAGGTGCTTGGCAAACTGGAAGCCAAAGGCATCAGGATCATTCCTCCGGATAATTATAGTATCGAAATACCCATTAATGGACTCCGGCTCAGCTATGGATCGCTTTCAGAAGAGCAGCTCACAGAAGGAATCACCCTATTAGGGAAGCTCCTCTGAAGCTGTCAGATTGACTTGTTTACCAGTCCTACTCCCGATCAAGTCCACCTATACTCCCGGTATGAAGCTGGTATAAAGCGTGTATACGCCGTATCAGCAGGGCCTTTGCGGCGAACAGGCATATGCAGGATAAGTAAGGAGAAACAGGCTTCCAATAAAAGATAACCAATTAATATTCAACACAAAACAAGTTAATTAACTTACATCTATTGAAATGCTTATGCTTTTTTCCTTCCGGAGAGAGCTCCGGAAGGAGCTAATTTTACCGCCAAAGTGACACAAAACCATCATTGCTTCTACAACCAGACCGGTTGATATTTACAGGTAAAACAGACCACACATGGAACAAAAGAATAATTTACCTTGCAATAGAAATGTCCATTTTGTTAACCGCCAGCAAAGGAACTTATGAAAAGAGCATTGATCGCCTTCTTATTACTGACCACCAGTTTTGTGGTAGTACAGGCACAGGAAACAACAGCTGAACATCAGAAATTGATTGCCGAATTTATCAGCAACGTAAAACAACAAAACAAAGCAGCGCTGGCCGAAAAGGTAGCATTCCCACTGAGAAGAGATGCACCTATCCCTCCGGTAAAAACAAAGGAAGAATTCCTCGATAGATACAACGAGATCTTCGATGAATCACTTATCAAAACAATCGTTAATTCCAAACCAGACAAAGACTGGTCAGCGATGGGCTGGCGTGGCATGATGCTGGAACAGGGAAAAGTATGGCTGGACGGTAATGGCAGACTGATTGCCGTGAATTACCAATCTACCATAGAAAAAAGAAGACAAGCTGCGCTGATTTCCGCTGATAAAAAAGAACTCGACAGATCTGTCAGAAAATATAAAAGACCTGTCAGCCTGCTTGAAACACAAAAGTTCCGTATCAGGATCGATGATATAGGAAAAGGCCAGTATCGCTATTCCTCATGGAAATTACAAAGCAACGTAAATGAAACGCCCGACCTCATCATAGATGGTGGCAAAGTTATCTTTGAAGGCACCGGCGGTAATCATTACTACGAATTTGAAAACAATGGCTACATCTACAAATGCGTATTCACCGTATTAGGTGAAAAAGACGCGGCACCTGTTGTTGTAAAGATTACCAAAGATGGAAAAGAACTGCTGTCACAAACAGCTACTGTCATCAGATAAGAATCCGTAATTAATAATAAAGCATTATAGAAAAGCGTCCTGCCTACAGCGGACGCTTTTCTCTTTGGACAACAAAACATAATTCATAGTTCCTGATTCTTTTCCGTACTTTCGTGCCTGCAAATGGTTGCCCGCATAGCGGGCATTAAAAGGGAATCCGGTGCAAAACCGGAGCTATCCCCGTAGCTGTAACCTGAGTATCATTCCGGTTCTCTCTTTGCCACTGTCACGCCTCAAGCGGACGGGAAGGCCACCGGAACATCAGGGAGCCAGAAGACCTGCCTCTTGCAACTTCATTCAAGCGCTTTCGGGTGAAAGGCGAAGAGTGTAGCCTGTAAAGGTTCTATATTCTTTTCTGGTGTTTATTTACCCCCTTTGCGCATACTGCATTTGCTGTCGTGTGTGTGATGTGATTGTTGATATGTATCCCCTGTGCCGCTATTCGTAGCAGACAGGAATACATGCTGTCATATTACATGCATACTGCGATTGTTGTCGTGTGTAATGTGATTGTTTATACGTACTTCCGCCTATGCCGTTGTCAACAGCAGACAGGAATACGTGTGACTATATCACTTACATACTGTGTGTGATGAGATTGTTACTACGTATCCCGCCCATGCCGTTAATAACAGCAGATAGGCTTACGTATGGCCACATCGTATACATAACGGCGCACTTGAATGAAGGCTATAAAAGTGATTAATCACTCAACCCTTTATATGAAAATCAAACATTACCTGCTGGTACTCGTAGCAGTACTTCCATTGTTGCACGCATGCACAAAAGATGAAACAGCGACACTGTCCCTTCCTGCTATTGCAGCAAGCAACGCCATCACGACCACCAACTTCGCAAATGGCTTCTTTATCGCCAATGAAGGTTGGTACGGACACGGCTCCGGTGACCTGCACTTCTATGACTACAGTGCCGATACCCTGCGACTGAACATCTATGCAGCCGCTAACCCCGGCAAAACTTTAGGTGGGGCAACCAGCACCTTTCAGTTCGCCACCATCTTCAGAAACAAAATGTATATCGTTGTGAAAGTTGGCGGTCCTCTGGTAGTCACAGACGCCAATACCATGGTAGAAAGCGCCCGGCTCACAACCATGCCCGACAACGACGGACACGCCTTCCTCGGACTTGACAGCACCAAAGGACTGTTAACGACCGGTGGCGGTGTATACCCCATCAGCCTCCCCGGACTGACAGCTGGTACTAAACTGCCCGGTATCACCAGCTATAGCGGTGATATGATCAAAGCCGGTAATTACATTTTCGTACATGCACAGACAGAAGGTATCGTCGCTTATAACGCTTCCTCTCTGACAGTAGCACGTACCTTCGGCACTGCCAACCTGTGTTTTGCATTGGGTAAAGACGGTGCAGTATACGCCGCCAACACCGACTCACTTATCCGCATCAATCCGGCTACTCTGGCACGTACCGCTGTCAAACTGCCATTCTCTACACCATCTCCGTGGGGTGCATGGCGTCACTCCGCGATCACGTCCTCTACAACAGACAGCACCATCTTCATCGTGCGTAATAATGGTTTCATGGGAGGTACGACGCTCTACCGTTACGTCATCGGTAACACAGCATCCCTGTCTGCTCCTTTCATCACACTACCATCCGGACAATACTTCTATGGTGCTGGTGCGGCATATGATAAGAGTAACAATACACTGGTCGTAACTACTGTCAATGGCCCGTTCACCGGCAGTGTAAACACCGTCCTTCGTTACAATGCGACTACCGGTGCACTGATCAACTCAAATGTATTTAACGGCTGGTACTTCCCTGCCATGCCTGTATTTCATTAATAGAACATATATGCTTCGGGTTCCTTCCGTCACCATTAACAGACGGAAGGAACCGGCAGGAGCTTACCATTACAATAAAATAAGATTATCATGCGAAAAGTTCTACTCGCTGCAACAGCGATTATGCTCATCATTAGTAGTTGTTCGAAAGATGACGATGTACAACAACCTCCTGCGGAAGCACCAAAGATCACCATCACTACACCTGATGGCGGATTTGCTGTGGATAACAGAAAATGGTTAAAGATAGATCCGGTTGTTGTGAGCGATTCTGCCGCTACTACCTACACCTGGCTGTTAAACAATGATACGATCAGTACAGCTAAAAACCTGCTCTACGCATTTGGTGATGCAGGCACCTTTACGCTCACTTTTACAGCAAAAAACAGTGCCGGTAGTGCACAGCAACAACTCACCGTAAAAGTGACAGAAAAGACCTATACCGGTAAAGTAAAAGTATTCGACTACTTCCCTGCTCCCGGACAGTTCACCAATGGTCTGCCCATGTGGGAAACAGGTAATACAGAGCAGGAAATGATCGCAAAAGCAGAAGATCAGTTAAACTCAAACGGTATGATCTCCCTCGGCGGTTTTGGTGGTTATGTTGTATTGGGTACAGATCATACGATCATCCGCAAAGAAGATGAATATGACTTCCTGCTAAAAAGCAACGCCTTTCCTAACTGGTCTGAAGCCGGTATTGTGATGGTGGCAATAGATGCCAACGGCAACGGCCTGCCCGACGATGAATGGTATGAAATCGCAGGCTCTGATTATAACAGTACTGAGACTATACACGGTTACAAAATCACTTATTACAAACCTGACGAAAACAAAGAACAAAAGCCGGATGGTATGTACATGCTCGATACCACCTATATCCTCTGGAAAGACAATCAGGGTCAGTCAGGCTTCCTGTCAAAAAACGTTTTCAATACAGGCCCTTATTACCCGCAATGGAAAGGTGACAGCATCTCCTTTACCGGAACATTACTTACGAGTAAAAACATCGAAGACCAGTCAGGCAACGGTACCTACTTTGTCAGTAAACCTTTTGCATGGGGCTATGCTGATAATGTAGGCGACGCCGAAGAAAACTCTGCTATCAAGATCAGCTGGGCCGTTGATAAAAATGGTAATCGCGTAAAACTGCCGGGTATCGACTTTATTAAAGTACATACAGGCATGCGCGCAGAAGCCGGCTGGCTGGGAGAAATCTCCACCGAAGTCACAGGCCTGCTGGATCTGCACCTGAAGAAATAAGTAAATACCACTTCACCATGCGTTTGCCAACCCCGGGCTGTTCAATAAAATGAACGGCCTTTTTTATCCTGATATGCCGTCTGCACGATACCGTTATAACACATTTTCAACATATGTATAAAACTCCTTACTTTTCCAAAGAAGTTGTTACATTTGTTACGTAGTAATGTAGTACCACAGCGTAAAATTAATTATTCAAGCCCCAGGCTTTCGTCAAAAATCAACCAGTACCATTTTATCATGTGAAATGACCTTTCGCATCTTTCATCCTGAAACGAAGATTCCCTGTCAGCAACGATCCGACAAATCGGAAAAGGCAGTCGCATCAATTGAAATGAGGCTTCACATCTTTCTTCGCCGGACGGAGAATCCCTGTCAACAACGACCAGAAAAATCGCCAAAGACAGTCTGCCATGTGAAGTGATCTTTCACACGTTTCTTCGTAAACGAAGATCTCCTGTCAACAATGACCAGATAAATTCGAAAAGACATTATATGACTTAAATACATGCAACAGCTTCAGGCTTCACTCCCGGCTATACGCAGGGAACAGCTGACTTATCTTATACTTTTATAACCTCCAATTATTTCCCATGAAAAACAAGCACAGTCGTATCCCTGTAGGAAGGGGGATCTTCGCGTTAGTCATGTCCGCCGTATGCTGGTTCGCTACAGTACAGGTATGTTCCGCACAACAGATCGACCCGGCGCAGAGCATGAAGAAACATGTTCCTTATACCCTTAAAATCAACAAAGGCTCCTGGTGGGTAGGTGGTGGTCTTGGTCTGACCGGCTCTGTTGTTCCCATGGGACAGTACATCGGGACAGCCGCCCAGCTGTCAGCCCGAGCCGGTTATCACTTCATTGATAAAATGTCCATCGGTTTAAGCGTAACCGGAGGTCTGAGTGTCGCCAGCAAGAAAAGCGCCGGGGTATACAACAGGGGTGTCAACCTGCTCGTAGGGCCGATTGCCCAGTATATCATCCCGGTAACGAAATCATTTTTCCTGCAACCGATTATCGGAGCCACATGGGGACCTATGAATATTAAGTCAATGGTGTCTCCTGTCGGAGCTGAAGAAGCCTATGTCAAAGTAAAAGGCCATGCCTTCTGCGAACTGGCAGGAATAGGCCCGTATTTTGAAGTAATACCGGGATTAGCGAGCTTTGGAGCACAGTTCCTTGTTTCTTCCATTCAGCAGACCACCAACGTATATACCGACGGTGGTGACAAGGTGCCCGGTACCGAAATAAAAGACCGGAAAACCGGCCCTGCCCTGATGATGGAGTTCAGATTACACTTATAACAACAGCAAAAGCGGTAGTAACAGTTTATGACAGTCAACAGCGATCAGTTTTATTCCCGGTTACCGGTCAACCGTATTCCACTAAGCGAATTGCTGACGGAAGACCATCTCTTTTACAAAATACCGGAAGACTGGCACGTGATTGTCACCGACATCAAAGGATCTACTGCCGTTGTACAGGGCGGACAACATGAAACCGTCAATCTGATTGCTACAGGAAGTATCGTTGCCGTACTGAACATCAGCTTCAAAGCCAATATTACCGTACCTTTTTTCTTCGGAGGTGATGGCGCAACCTTCATCATTCCTCCCTCCATAAAAGAGGCGGCGATCAAAGCCCTCCTGCTGTATAAAAAGAATACGCAGGAGAGCTTTGATATCCATCTCCGTATAGGTACCGTAGCTGTCAACGACATCTATGCCGCCGGCCATACACTCCGGGTCAGTAAATTCAACAGCAGCGGTAACTTTCATATCCCGGTCATTCTCGGCAACGGACTGAACTATGCAGAAAGACTTATCAAAGGAGAAGACTATCTGCTCCCCGGCGATCTGCCGGCAGACGAAGAAGTTGACCTCAGTGGCATGCAATGCCGCTGGGATAAGATTAAACCACCGGAAAGCAACTATGAAGTGGTTTCACTGATCGTTGTGGCTACAAAGCCCGAAGAACAGGCTACCGCCTTTCAAAAGGTCATTACCCATATCGATGCTATTTATGGCGCTCCGGAAAAAAGACAGCCGATCTCCATTCCACAGCTACGCCTGAAAACCACTTTCTCAGAACTGGGGCTCGAACTAATTGCCCGTTTTGGCCGGAAAAGACTATCCGACCTTGTCAAATCATGGCTGACCACCTTCTTAGGCTATATTTACTTCCGCACCAGACAAGGTAAATCCTATCTCACACGCCTCGTGGAGATGTCAGATACACTGGTCATAGACGGTAAGATCAACACCGTGATCACCGGTACGGAGGCACAGCGTCTCCAATTAATACAACACCTCAATCAACTGGAAGAAGCCGGCAAAATCTACTATGCCTTCTACGTCAGCAAAGAATCCGTCATGTCCTGCTATGTCCGCGACTACAAACAGGAACATATTCATTTTGTTGATGGTTCAGAAGGTGGCTACACCAAAGCCGCCGGAGTATTGAAGCTCAAAATTGTCCACCTCTCGCACTAATCTGCCCGGTTCACCGCCGCAAATGCCTGACTAGCTGGAATTAGCCATATCTTTGGCTAAAGAGCATTATATTTCATAAGTCAATTATTTACAGTGACTAACAAGCGTTCATTTAAAGTGTCGCCGCTCATTATCTGGATCAGTTCCATATTCCTCGGAATACTGGCATCGGTACCTAAAATAGCGGAACACCATTTCAATACAAAAGAAGCCGTAGTCAATTCTGCGGTTACCGCCATCTTCGCATTGGTAGTATGGTATTATAACATCTATACCCTACCCACTTATTCCAGAAAGGATATCTATAAAGGCATTTCCCTGACACGCCTCATGGGAAGCCTTGTCTTCGGTATGGCAGTCATGTTGCTGCTCGCCTTTATCCAGCAATTGCTGATATCCACCCTCAGCTTTGGTCCGGTGATGCTGATGATAGAAGTCAGAGGGATACTGATCAACCTGATGTTCTATATGTTCCTCCATCTGCTCTACCAGAACTATCACAACCAACGGGTAAGTATAGAACTGGAACGCAGTAAATCCGACAACCTCGGTGCACAGTATGAACTGCTCAAACAACAGATCAACCCACACTTCCTGTTCAACAGTCTGAATACACTAAAAACAATGATCGAAGTAAACGACAAACAATCCGTTGACTTCGTACTGAAACTATCCGAATTCTACCGGTTTACACTGGAAAGCCGTAAACTGGATATCATACATCTTTCAGAAGAACTGGATATTATCTCCGCCTATATGTTCCTCCTGAAAGCAAGATTTGAAGAAGGTATCCGCATGAAAAATGATATTCCTGCGAAATACCACCATACCATGATTCCACCTTTCACCCTGCAGTTGCTTATTGAAAACTGTGTGAAGCATAACGTGGTATCATTGGAAGAACCACTGGAAATAAGACTCTATGTGGAAAAGGACTTTATCGTAATAGAAAACGATCTGCAGCCTAAAATGGACCCCGCAGAAACCTCCCTGCATGTGGGACTCAATAACGTCCATGAAAGGTATCATCACCTGCTGGACAAAGACATTGTTGTAGAAGAAACTGATAAAATTTTCAAGGTAAAATTACCGGTAATATATGAATATACTGATCATTGAAGATGAGATCAAAGCAGCTACCTCACTGGCTACACTGATCGGCAAAATAAAGCCGGAAGCCCGTATCGTAGCACAACTGCAAAGTGTAAAAAGCAGTATCGCATGGTTGTCTGAACACGAACAACCGGACCTGATCTTCATGGATATACAGTTGTCCGACGGACTGAGTTTCAACATATTCAAATCTGCGAAGGTATCCGCACCCGTGGTATTCTGCACCGCCTTTGACGAATACACACTGGAAGCCTTTAAAGCAAACGGCGTTGATTATGTACTGAAACCTTTTTCCCAGCAGGACATTGAAAATGCATTTAAGAAAGTAGATGAACTGAAGAACTTTTTTCAACAAAATCCCCTTCCCCAGCTGAACGATCTGCTGGCAAAAGTAGCTGGTCCCGCGGGTAAGAAGAACTTCCTCGTTTTTAAGCAAAACAAGTACCTCAACATTGCGACCGATACGATCGCCTTTTTCTATATCAAACACGAAGCGACTATGATCAAAACTTTTGATCAGCAGGAATACAGCGTGAATCAGTCGCTCGATCAGATCTATAGTCTACTCTCTCCTGAGCAGTTCTTCCGGCTGAACAGACAATACCTTGTTAATTTTCATGCCGTAAAAGAAGTAGAACACTATTTTGCACGGAAATTGCTGGTCACACTAAGCATTCCAACACCTGAGAAATTATTGGTCAATAAGGAAAAAGTACAGAACTTCCTGACCTGGATGGAGAACCGGTAAGCATTAATTATGACAACAACATTATCTCCCGAAATCACAAACCCCATTGATGGCAGTTTGGGTTTCCGGATCAAACATTTCACCAGTGATGCCGACTTTAATGAAGTACAGAAGATCGGCCTCTTTTCTATTATATGGATACTGGAAGGCAATGGCTCTTTGAGGGCCGATTTCACGTCTTATGACCTGAAGCCGGGTACTATGCTGTTTTTCATGCCTTTCCAACCCTTCCAGATCACAGGCGCAGATATCAAAGGAGTCATTCTTAATTTCCATCATGACTTCTTCTGCATCATCAAACATCACCGGGAAGTAGCCTGTGATGGTATCCTGTTTAACAACATCGATCAGTCTCCTATTGTGCAGATTCCTGCGAATGAAGCGCCCATGCTGGAACAGGTGCTGGATCAGATACAACAGGAACTGCAGGTGGCCGGACTGGCGCAGCATGACCTGATCACCTCTTATCTGAAGATCCTGCTCATCAACGTAACACGTATTAAGATGGCGCAGTCCACCGCGCAGGCCCCCTTCAGCGAAAAGAGTACGGAATCCGTATTGCTGCATTCCTTTAAAACTTATATCGAACAATACTTCAGGGAAAAACACAGTCCCGGCGATTACGCGGAACTGCTGAATACTTCTGTCAAAAACCTCGGAAGAGTGGTGAAGGAATATAATCAGAAGACGCCCACCGATCTGATCGCAACCCGCATTATTGTGGAAGCGAAACGCGAACTGTACCTGACCGACAAGGCCATCAAGGAAATCGCGTATGATCTTGGATTTAAAGATGAATATCATTTCAGCAGGTATTTTAAGAATATTACCCAGACTTCTCCACAGACATATCGAAACTCACTAAAAAAAGCGTGGGGATAAAAAATGTGTAAAGGCCGTTGTTACGGCCTTTACTTTTGGGCAGATGTCTGTCTTCTGATGTAACCTTCTCCACTTATTTTCCTTCCGCCGCCTCAATGATCACTTTCGCCACTTCCGCCGGTTTAGACATAAATATTACATGACTGCCTTTTACTTCCGTTACTTTCGCACCTGAGCGTTTGTACATATTACGTTCTACGTCAGGAACAATACTTTTATCTTCTGTAGCTACGATCGCATAACTTGGTTTTGTTCTCCACGCTGCATCTGTTACCGCTGTACCGAAGCTGGCGGCAGCGATAGGTTGTTGAGATGCATACATGAAATCAGTTTCTGATGTAGGCAGATCTCCTGCAAAACCATCATGGAACTTCGCCTTGTCGTAGTATACAAATCCTTTATCATCCGGAGCCAGAATACCATTTTCAGGAGCTGCCGGAGCAGATTTTACCCACTGAATGGTATTTTCTCCTTTATCAGGCTGGAATGCGGCCACATATACAAGAGAGGCTACCTTATCGTGTGTACCTGCCTGTGTAATCACAGTACCACCCCATGAGTGACCCACCAGTACAACAGGACCATCCTGTTTATCCAATACATTTCGGGTAGCCGTTACGTCATTCTCCAGAGAAGTCAGTGGATTTTGTACAATAGATACATGATATCCTTTCTTCACCAGTATATCATATACTTTTTCCATCCCGAACCATCGGCAAAAGCACCATGGACGATTACAATATTTTTAGCTGTTTTTTTCTGTGCAAAGGCTGCAGATGCTGCGAATAAGTTTATTACAACTGTTACTACCGCGAGCAGTGCCGCACTGATATACCATTTTGTTGTTGATGTTGTTGTCATTGTTTTGTGTTTTTGTGTGATACAAAATTGCGGCAAAGTGCGCGGCGAGAGAATGACGGTATTTCCATACCTGATGGATATTTTTCCCAACAATAAAAAACCGGCACCTTTTCAGGCTGCCGGTCCCTCATGAAATGATTTTCCGTTATTCGCAGGAAGCCATCCAGTCTACTACAACTGCACCTCTCACTACATTGGCGCCATACGCGGTACTCAGACAGGTAGTCGTCCTGAATGTACCCGGAGCCAGTGTATAAGAGAAGGTCTCACCACCACAGGCCTGTACTTCTACAACTGCCGTATCCGTGCCCGGATTGGCTAAAAAGGCCTGTCTGCAGGGAAAAGGATCTGCGCTGGTGTTGTTGGATGCTGCAGGTTGTTTTGTAGCTGAAGAAGCAGCAGGGATAAATGTAGCACCTGTCAGGGCGCTAAAAGCGAGCACTAATAATGCTTTCATGGTAAAGGATTATGGGTTAAAAAACTGTTGTCAACATGTTAAATCTGACAGACGAAAAATTATTGAGGGTTGCTACCTAATACAAAAATGCCTTGTAAAACACTGGTAAATGTTTTACAAGGCATTAGCTTTTTACGACTATATTATACAATCAGGAATGATCTGCCGGATATCCTCATCACACACCAGTCCACACTACATTCAATGCCTGACTCCTGATTATTTACTGCCGGGATACCAGTTCCGCAAACGTACTTCTATCGCCTTTGACCCTGCATTTACCTTCTCTTTAAACGCATTTACATCACTCAGCCCCTTCTGACCACGGTAATGATATGGATAAACAATCTTCGGTTTGAAGGCCAGTACCGCATCCGCTGCTTCCGGTACATCCATTGTATAAGGCAGATTCATACAAACAAACGCCACACTGATGTTTCTCAGTGAACGCATCTCCGGTATGCCCTGCGTATCGCCGGAAAGATAGATACGTGTCCCCCCTACTGTCAGGATATAACCATTCCCTCTTCCCTTCGGGTGTTTGGAATCAGGCGTTTCAGGGAGATTATACATCGGGATAGCGTTGATAGTAATACCATTTTGCGTTGTAACGCCGAAATTCTTTAACACAATTACTGAAGGTTTATAAGCAGCCGGCAATTTATCAGCAACCGTCTGTGGTACAATCAGTTTTGTTTTAGCTGTTTTTAACGTCGCAACTGCCGATGAATCAAAGTGGTCGCCATGAATATCCGTTATCAGGATAAAATCGGGTGCTGCCAGTCCTTTAAACAGTTCTTTTTTACCCGCCGGATCAGCATAGATAACGTTACCGGCTACCGTAAACACCACACTTGCATGTTCCACCGGTTGAATAACCAATGGTCCTTTCCTGTTCTGATCGTATCCGGTGTGCTGAGTTGTGCATTTGCATTTCCTATAAATGCGGCAAGGCAGAAAGCCAATATTCTGAATTTCATAATGATTGTATTGAGTGTTGGAAGAAACAATGATACGATATTAAGGAAAGTATCCAAAACCGCACTTCATATTATGCTAATTCTTATATTTACGCATATTGAAAGCCCATATAACACAACTCAAAATATCCTTTAGAGAACGATTCTCACCCTTAAAACAGACCGTATATGACTAAGTTCCATTCCCTCCTGGTAACAGGCACATTATGTGTTACCAGCCTATTTGTGGAAGCGCAGAATAAGCCCTTTCCACAGGCCATTACATACCCGAACTGTATCAAGCCCAACAATGTCACACAGGCTGCCATGAACACCAGCGTAGCCAGTTATTATGACTACTGGAAAGCAAAGTACCTGAAAAACAACCTGTCTTCTCTGCCGGCGGATATTATATCCGGGGAGAGATCAGCGGGGATGCGAAGGATTTGTTCCATTAGGTACCTCAGAAGGCCATGGCTATGGCATGGTGATCACTGCCCTGATGGCCGGACACGATCCGAATGCACGCACCATTTTGATGGCCTGTTCAAAACCGCCCGTGCCTTTCACAGCAGTATCAATACCAATCTGATGGGATGGGTAGTGGCAGATGCAACGGGTGCACAGGGCCATTTTGATTCGGCTACAGATGGTGATATTGACATCGCCTACTCCCTGATACTGGCGCACTACCAGTGGGGCTCCAATGGTAGCATCAACTACCTGAACGAAGCAAAAAAGATGATCACAAATGGTATCAAGGCAGCAAACGTCACTTCTACCAATCGCCTCAACCTCGGCGACTGGGATGCCAAAAGCGCCCTGAATACCCGTCCTTCCGACTGGATGCTCAGTCACCTGCGCGCTTTCTATAACGAAACCGGCGACGCAGCATGGCTGAACCTCATCAACAACCTGTACGCTGTCTACAACCAGTTCAGTGCCACCTACTCTCCTTCCACAGGACTGATCTCTGATTTTGTGGTAAAGAATCCTCCGGAACCTGCACCTAAGAATTTTATTGAT
The DNA here is from genome assembly GCF_007896845.1 of Chitinophaga pinensis. Classification (GTDB taxonomy): domain Bacteria; phylum Bacteroidota; class Bacteroidia; order Chitinophagales; family Chitinophagaceae; genus Chitinophaga; species Chitinophaga pinensis_C. The sequence continues at coordinate 18,872 of NZ_VOHS01000039.1, forward strand.
GAAGGTCCGCAGACAAACGAGTACAATTACAATGCCTGTCGCGTACCCCTGCGTGTCGTTATGGACTATGCCCTCTACGGTAATACAAATGCTTACACCATCTCCAACAAGATCGCTACATGGATCATTGGCAAAACAAGCGGTAATCCGGCAAACGTAAAAGATGGTTATCAGCTGAACGGCACCGTTTCCGGTTCTGATCCGGAAGCTGTTTTTGTAGCACCGTTTGTAGCAGCAGCTGTAGTAAACAGTGCCAACCAGTCATTTCTGAATAGTGGCTGGAACTTCCTGAAAACAGCTAAATCAGGCTATTATAGCGACACTTATAGTCTGATGTGTCAATTGTTCATTTCGGGCAACTGGTGGAAACCGGAGGCAGGTACAACGCCTCCTGCTACCGGCACGACCCTGACCGCTACCAAAGACGCCTATGTCAGAAATGGTGATTATGCAGCGACTGCCCATGGCAGCACAGATCCTTCCATCTTGTCTACCAAACTGAATACGGCTACCACCACCGGCTACGACAGACAGACCTATATTGGTTTTGACCTCAGTAATATCAGCGGTACCGTTACCAGTGCTGTCCTGAAGATCTATGGCCATCTGGAAGACAACAGATCTGCCAATATCCCCATAGGTGTATTCTCCGTAGCCAATAACAGCTGGACAGAAACCGGTCTCACATGGAATAACAAGCCAGCTGCCAGTTCAACAGCACTCACCACTGTCACTATCACAGACTCTATCGCCAGATACTACAGCTGGGATATCACAGCATATATCAACAGTGAAAAAGCAGCCGGCAGAAATGCTATTTCTCTGGCACTGATCAATAGTAGTATCAGCACGCCAAGGATCGTCTTCAATTCCAAAGAAACGGGGTCCAATGCACCACAACTGGTGATTACAACAAGTGCTTCCGCGAAGACAGCACCTGCTGCCGCAACAGATAAATCTGCTGCAACACAATTCACAATCTACCCTGCACCTTTCACAGCCAACGCAAATGTGGCATTTACATTAAAGGATGCAGGCATGACAGCCATGCTTGTCTATGACATCAATGGTAAACAGGTAGCAACTATATTCAGGGAGCATCTTGCTGCCGGCAGCTACAACAGATCATTCTCTGCAACGCATCTGCCGGGTGGTGTATACATTGTAAAACTGATACACAATAATGAAATTGTGACGAAGAAAGTGATTAAACAATAAATCTTACAACAAAAAACGCCCGGCATTTACTGCCGGGCGTTTCACTATTATACAACAAATACGCCGAAAAGTATAAGACCAGCGGAGAATGTACCATTATTATTTCAGTGCTACTTTCTTTCCTGTCTTTACCGCCAGATAGATCGCATCTATGATCTTCAGATCACGCACTCCTTCTTCCCCGCTTACATCTACTACCGGCTGCTTACCATGCAGGATAATATCCGACATTTCTTCCATCTGCAAGGTCTGATGCACTACTACAGGCTGATCCAGTTCTCCTTTATGCGTACGTCCTTTAATAGGCCCGTACCCTGTAGAAGGCTGCATTTCCGCAAACCCCTTATCTCCGTTCAGGAAAAACCGGTCCAGATTATTCATACTGTAAGTAGACAGACACGAAGCCACTGCTCCGCCGGGAAAGCCCAGCTGGAACTGAATGGTTTCATCGACCCCCTCCTTAAATTTCTGCGGATCCGTTTTCGTTTCCTGAGCGGTTACCCACACCGGTTCCTCACCGATCATATAACGGGCGCCGTTCAATGCATAGATACCAATGTCCATCATCGAACCACCACCGGCCAACTGTTTGTTCAGTCGCCACTGATTAGGGTCGCCCGACTTAAAGCCACACAAACCCTGAAAGAAGAGTATCTTTCCGAACTCCCCGGCCTTACGCATCCTGATCACTTCCAGTGTATGTGGTTCAAAGTGCATACGGTACCCTACCAATAGTTTGACATTATTCTTCTTACAGGCATCCACCATTTCCTGTCCTTCCTTTGCATTCAGGGCCATCGGTTTTTCACAGATAGCATGTTTACCTGCATTGGCTACCCGGATCACCTGATCATGATGCAGCGCATTAGGCGTAATGACATAAACGGCATCTATATCCGGATTATCCCTGATCTTGTCGAAGTTCTCGTAGTTATAACAGTTCTTTTCAGGGATACCATACTTTTCCTGCCAGTTTTTGATCTTCGAAGGCGTACCACTGATAACACCTACCAGTTTCGCCTTTTTACAGGATTGCATCGCCTCGGCTACACGGGTGCCATAACCACCCAGTCCCATAATAGCGACCCGCAATACAGGGCCATCATATGGCTTTTCTGTCAGATCTGACATACCGGCCATTCCCAAACGGGGTATAACGGTCAATGCAATGGCGGACGCAGTAATTTTGTGCAAAAAGTGTCTTCTTGTGTTCTTCATAACAAGGGCTGGATTTTAAAAGAGATGAGTACAAGTAAGATATTCATAAATTCAGGCTTCAGCAACCCGTTCATGTAAAACTCAATGCACAATTTTCATACCCGGACATACCACTGAAAACGGACACGCTATATATCAAAAGCGGACAGTTCAATGCGTAAACCCACACTAAACAACTCATTATCAATACTCTTACAAATTGGCATTCCTTTGGGTTCCTGTGAAACGTATATTTAAAGGATCATTTCCCCTAAATGAAAACACATGTTCAAGTATTATTATAAGATAGCCACACGTAATCTCTGGAGGAATAAGGGATTTTCCGCCATTACCATCATGGGACTGGCTATCGGACTGGCCACCTGCCTGTTGATCGCACTTTTTGTGATAGACGAGCTGCGCTATGATGCTTATAATAAGAATGCCAACCGCACTTATCGTATCAATGCCGATTTCCTCGTGAATGGCAGCGCATTCCGGGAAAGGTATGCGCCTTCACAATTCGGCCCTGTATTAAAGCAGGATTATCCGCAGATTGAGGAGTATGTGCGCCTTGCACAACAGAATAATATTCTGGTCAGGAAAGGGGAACAGACCCTGCTGGAAAACAATGTCTGTTTTGCCGACTCCTCCATCTTTGACATGTTCGACCTGAAAATGATTGCCGGAGATCCCGTGACAGCCCTCCGCAATCCGAATTCCATGGTGATCTCCGAAAGCATGGCAAAGAAATACTTCAACAGCATCGATGTAGTAGGGAAAATACTGGAAACAGATAATATCTACACCTATACTGTCACCGGTGTTATCAAAGACGTACCGGCACAGGCACACCTCCATTTCGACTTCCTCCGGGCCATGTCCGGCAGGGAAGATAGCAGACGTACCGAATGGATGTCCGACAATTTCACCACCTATGTACGATTACGTCCGGGTACGACAGAAGCACAGCTGAATGGTTATCTGCGACAGGCTACTAAAAAGTACATGGAACAGGACCTCCGCAGACTCACCGGCAGTGGTATGGATGATCTGGAAAAGAAAGGAGGACATTTTGGATACAAGGCAATTGCGCTGAGGAAAATACATCTCTACTCCGATCTCTCCAGCGAACAGGAAGCTTCTGGTAACATACAATATGTTTATATCTTCATCATTACGGCTATTATCATCCTGTTAATCGCCTGTATTAACTTCATGAACCTGTCTACAGCCCGTTCCGCAGGAAGAGCAAAAGAAGTCGGACTGCGTAAAGTAATGGGCTCAGAACGTAGCGCCCTGATCATACAATTCCTTGCCGAATCCGTGATCACCAGTTTCTGTGCCATGCTGATCGCCATTGTGATCGCCGCACTACTGATGCCTTACCTGAATGACCTTTCCGGTAAATCACTGGCCATCACTCCACTTGCACTGACATGGCTATTGCCGTTGTTACTGGCGATCGTTGTAGTAGTAGGATTACTTGCAGGCAGCTATCCCGCTTTCTTCCTGTCTTCCTTCGAACCGGTGAAAGTACTGAAAGGTAAACTGGCCTCCGGTTTTAAAAACAGCTGGTTGCGTAATAGTCTGGTCATATTCCAGTTTGCCGCAGCCATCCTCCTGCTGGTAGGTACCCTCGTCATCTACAATCAGCTGAGTTATATCCGTAACAAACAATTGGGTTATGACCGTCAGCAGGTATTAGTGCTGGACAATACACAAGCCTTGTGGATTCATGCTAAAGGATTTAAAGAAGACGTACTGAAACTCCCGGGTATCAGCGCAGGTACCATGACCCGTAGTCTGCCGACAGAAACAAGTCATGATACAAATATCTATTCAAAAGATGCCGCCAGAAGTGAAGGACAAGTGATGGGGATTAACGAATGGTATATCGATACAGACTACTTCCATACGCTTGGCATACATATAGCCAGTGGCAGGAATTTTTCTCCGGATATGCCGACTGATTCCAATGCACTTATCCTTAATGAAACAGCCGCCAGATTGTTAGGCTTTAATGATATTACAGATAAATATCTCTACAGAGGTAATAAGAAGATGCAGGTGATCGGCGTTGTCAAAGATTTCAATGCAGGTTCATTACGTGACAAGATTCCACCTGCTGTTTTTACATTGGGAGAATACACTTCACGGATGGCTTTCCGCATCAATACAAATAATATACAGGGTACTATCAAAAAGATAGAAGAGCTCTATCATGCAAGACCTTCCATGCAGGGACAGCCTTTCCATTATTCCTTTATGGACGATGATTTCAACCGGCTGTACCAATCGGAAGACCGCACTGGTAAGATCTTCATCTCTTTTGCGATTCTCGCGATCCTTATTGCTTCACTGGGTGTATTCGGACTGATCACCTATGCGGCCGAACAACGCAAAAAAGAAATAGGCATCCGTAAAGTATTGGGGGCTTCTGTTTCCAGTATCGTAGCCATGCTTTCTGCTGATTTCGTAAAACTCATCGCATTGGCTGCTGTAATAGCAGTACCCCTATCGTGGTTACTGATGAATAAATGGTTGCAGAGCTTTGCCTACCGGATTAATATCAACTGGGTAGTGTTTGTGCTGTCCATTCTGCTGATGATCATTGTCACACTGGCAACCGTCAGCATCAAAGCTATCAAGGCCGCTACCATCAATCCTGTAAAGAGTTTACGTGCTGAATAAAATCTCAGCTGAATAAAATAAGGGCCGTCCGCTGACAGCGGAACGGCCCTTCCTCCATATATGTAGTCCTAATTCTGCAAGGTCCACTGACCACTCTCAAAATTAGCCGGTACATTCGTGCATTGTGCGAGTCCGCTTTGATTCTCCAGGTTCAGATAAGTATTCTGCCACTCGTTTCTCAGACGGGTATAACCATTGTAACTTTCCAAAGCCCAGTAACTGCTGTAAAAAGTATTGGGTACATTAGAACTCTCCACATAACTATACAGGTGCTCAATATTCAGATAATTGCCGGTAGCCGCATTTTTAAAGCGGATATGGCCATTTACTGTCTCCTGTATCCAACGGTACTGATTACCCGTATTGCTGGTATTATACCTTACCTGTCCGTTCTGTTCATACAGATAAGTGTTTAGCCATCTGTTTTTGATCAGCACGCCTGTAGCAGGTGGATTATCCGGGTTATTACCTCCACCGATGCTGTTCAGCAGATTTTCCGCATTACCCACCTGTAGATTCGCGAGATAAGAGAATACCTGATTCAGCTGCTGCTGCACACTACCATTACCTGCATATTGCTTTCTGTACTGATACAGGCGGTAGATCACTTCCAGTTCATGCTGGCCATAAGGCACGCCCAATTTCTGCTGCATAACAGTCAGGAAAGAGTAACCAAATTCATCTGTAGGTTCAATGATGGTACCTTCTCCATAGTCATTCCATGTAGCAAACTGAATGATCTTCACACTGGAAGCCAGTGCCTTATCCAGCATGGTAGAGAAGGTAGAAGTCCCGTTGTGTGCAATCTGCCACGTAGGGCCATCGGCGCCACCCGCCTGATAGAAAGATTTAAAGCCGGGATATACCACACCGATAGACAGCGGGAAGCTGGCCGCCTGTGTATAGTAACGGTCTACTACACCCGGGTGCTCCTGATAAATCCATGGGAATTCACCACCGGCATTGTTGGTGCCTACTTCATTGGTAAAGCCAAACAAAGGAATGATCTTCGGCCGCGGATTAATCCCATTCAGCATCGTATTCCATTCTGAAGGCTGGTGAAAGGTAATAGGACCGAAATTCAATACAACAGGTTCATTGTTGCTGTTACGCAGATAGTTCCCCTGATTGAAATAGTTATTCTGCATGTAGACAAAATCGCCATTGGCATTCGCAGCCATACCCGGATCCCAGTTTCTGTCTTCGTGTACAATAGAGAATTGTAGTCCGACAGCATTCAGTTTACTGATCAGTGCATTGGAATTCGCCAGATTATCCGGATAATCATAACGTTGTCTGGTACCCGGCCAGTCAATGAACACACCATCCGCACCGGCATACTTCATCAGTAACAGCTGGTACTCGATGATATCCGGATCAGCAGAAGCATAAGGTCCCGTCTTAGGATAGAAATAAGCGGCGATCTGTCTTTTACCATTAACGATGATGTCCGGGTTCTGGTTGTTCATTTTCCAGTGATAGCCCCAGGCGCCTCTGGATGCAGGTGTTTCAAACCACGGCATCCAATGAATAAAGATCTTTTTGCTGGTCGTTTTGGTGACTGGTACAGCGGCTTTCAGATCAGCTTTCAGACGTGGAGTGGCAGGTTCGTGTGCAGATTTGTTACACGCGAACAACATAAGGGCACACAAGGCCCATAACAGAGTTCTCATTTGAGGGAAATTTGATGAATAAATAAATGGTTCTTTTGAGAATTGTAACGATATGGCTTTTCCGCGGCGAAAATACTTATCAGGTGTCAACCGCGGTAAGAGTATACAAAAAATATAGAAGAAAAAAGAAGAGAAGAAGGCTGAAAATGTTAATAGTCAGCCTTTTAAAAACAAATCAACTGAAGGAAATATAGGCTCAATCCATTACGAATCAGGAATTACAGGAATCCCAAAGAGCTGCCACTCGGGATATGTGTTGCCTTTATAGCAGGGAATTTTGCAGTCAGCCATTTCGCCATAAACTCCGATCCCGGTTCTTCGCTGACGATATGTCCTAATACGACCAGCGACAATTGTTTACCTGCGGCACGTGCATCGCGTACGTACTCTGCCGTTTCCCATTCTGCAATCTCGCCGCATACCAGTACGTCAGGTTGTGTATCGATCATGTTTTGTATCTGTCTTCTGCCACCTGCTGCTCCCGGCATCAGTAATACCCGTTTACAGGACTGCGAAAGATCGCCGATATATCTTACGGCTTCGATATTCAGTTTCTTTTTCAGATCAGCAATCAACGCTTTTAATGTCATAACAGGAGCAAGATTGTAGATCAGGTGATTACTCTCTTCAAATTTCTCCCAGCCTAATTGTTCCTGCAATCCCTTTCTCACACCATCCGGACGGATACTATGTACATAGTCATGGTTACGCCAGACAACGATATTGTGTTGTTGCAGCAGCTCAGCCTTGTAACGGTATACATCATCTTTCTGCAGCCAGTCTGTTTCATCCGCATGATTATAAAAAGCGGGTTCATGTGAAATGATAAAGTTGGCGTGTAAAGCAATGGCTTTTTTAGTCACTTCCACTGTCGGAAACATCGTCGTCACAATACCGGTCACCACTACATCACGGTTGCCTGACTTTAAAGTATCTACTGTATTGGGAAATGGTCCGCCGGGTACTTCTTTGATAAAAGCATCCATGATCTGTCCGACAGTGATCTTTTCCTGTACCGGCAGAAATCCTGCTGCCATTGCAGTCAGCGGAGATGATAATACGATTGCCGAACCTGCGGCTGTTATCTGGGTAAGGAATGTACGTCTGTTGATGGAGGTGTTGTTGTCACGTGGCATATTGGAAATATTAACTTGTTAAATATAGGGCTTTCTCAAAAAATCAGGAATTAGCTGATAACTTCCTTTAAAAATAAAATCGCCGGTATCAAAAATATGATACCGGCGATTTTTAAATCATTCATTGAATGCTTCATTGCTTTAGTACTTCAGCGACAATACTCTCAATCCGACATCTCTTCCTGTCTGCGCACCAACTTCGCTATCAAACTGGTAATGTATTCCACCATAGATTCTCGAGATGGAAGCTTCATCAACCATTTGCTGGAAATTGCCAAAAGAGCGGGGCGCAAATCCTTCCGCTACTTTCTGATTATCGGTGAAGGAATATGTGTTACCAAAGTATCCTGCCAGTACGGTACCAGCGGCCCCTGTGAAGGAAGCGTGACCGGACGTATAAGACGGGAATGGAGGTGTGCCGATCAATGAGCCCCAGCCAGCATTGATATGACGCTGGATGTAAGTGATCGGGCGCAACAGGTTGTATCTGTACTTGTATTTCCAGCACACAATACCTGCATCGTTTACGCTGATACCGGCCTGCGCAAAGAGTTTGGCACTCTCTGTAAGATTCAGACCTTCATCAGTCACTAATTGGGCTGTAATCGCCAATAAATGCCCCGGAGGTGTAAAGGTACCGCCACCATCTGCCCAATAAAGTGCAATGGTATTTTCTTCAGGCGTCAGTGTATTGACTTTGTTGTACACATAATGAGCCGCCTTGTAAAAAGCAGATGCGGTGTCGGTAGAAAAAACGGGATGACTGACCGGCGCTGTTTCAGGATAACGCGGTTTTACCAACAAACGGTTATTACCCCAATAAGGCAGCAATGCGCGCTGGAAAGCAGGTGGCGTAGGTACCCAGAATGCCGGACCCACCGGTGGCACATAATCGGTCGGGAAACCATTCTGATAACCATCTTTACCGCCATCGGTGGCAGACCATGCATAAATAGCAGCTGAGACCTGCTTACCAAAGTTCACCGAACGGCTGATTTCATCCTGATCACAGCCACCTGAAAGCCGCACGAGGTTAAGGCTATCCTCTGCTTTGATAACAGCGGCATTGGCAGCACTGACATTCGGATACAAACGGATAATGATGTCAGCCATGGCACTGTTGGCAGCAATTTCCCAATTGTACTTTTTCCCTCTTTCAGGGCGGGGCACATTGTACAAACCATTGAGTTGTCCGCTGAGCGGATGACCATAACGATCACTCCATACAACTGCTTCATGCAGGACAATACCCGTATAGGCAAGTGCTCTGGCGGCTACCGGTGGTGTAAAACCGGGCGTTTCCTTAATCAGTTTAAATTCCAGCTGGTACCAGGAAACAGGAATGGAAGCATCCGCCTGTCTTCTTGCTGACAGGTCAGTAGCGGCGATAGTGTTTTCAGGGGCGGGTGCCTGTTCTTCTTTGTTACACGCAGCAATAACAAAGGAAAGAAAGAGGAAAATGCACCACGAACGTACAGAATAAATGGTCATATTTTGGGGGTTTAAGAGGTTCAAATTTACAGCACTATGAGAGAAATGGGGTAGCAGTCAGGTGTAGATAAAGCAAACAAAATCACCTCTTTTTTGTAGCATTCCATAGAAAAAATCCGTATCTTGGTTGTATTGTTTTTTTACTGTATAGAAGTGTACCCCACAACCCCTTTATTTCACCAAATACCCCATTCCAACATTATGGAAGCACTCAAACTTATCAGGATCAATAGTACAGGTCCACTGGTAGAAAGCTGGCAGTTTTTTCTTATCGGACAACATCTTTACCTTGGCGAAGCCGATGGTGTATTTTCCCGTGAAGTACAACAGGCGACCATCACATTTCAGCAAAAACACAACCTGCAGCCCGATGGTATCGTAGGCAACAAAACTTATGGTGTTGCCATGCAGCTGGGGTTCGATGGCATACTGGATGACAGGGACGATAAATCAGGTCCTGATTTTCCAAAACCTCCGGCCTTTAAACCATTGGTATCAAATGATGAAAGAGCTGCTATATTCGGCCGCTTTTCTTTTGTATCAGACCCCGTACCCGGTAATCCTGAAAACATCCGTATCACCGACAACTGGGCCAGTGAGAATATCAAAATGGTATCAATCCCACAATTGATTAACATCAAAGGCTCTGACAGGGTACAGTTTCACCGCAAAGCAGAAGGACAGCTGATCAGCCTGTGGAAGGACTGGGAAGACGCAGGCCTGTTACCACTGGTACTCACCTGGGCCGGATCGTTTGTACCAAGATTTATCAGAGGCAGCAGAAAAACACTCAGCAATCACTCATTCGGTTCTGCGTTTGATATCAATGTCGCCTGGAACCCACTTGGCGCTGTTCCCGCACTCGCAGGACAGAAAGGATCTGTCCGCGAACTGGTACAGATCGCCAATAAAAACGGTTTCTACTGGGGCGGACATTTCACCCGCAAAGACGGTATGCACTTTGAAGTAGCGCAGATCAAATAGCATATTTATATGAAAAGAGGGCCTTCCTGACGTCAGGAAGGCCCTCTTTTCATATAAATATACGGTAACCGTCATTTTGGGAACCAGGCCGGGAAACGCCTTAAAACGCCTTGTTACTCACGATCAATGAGTACTGTAACCAATCAGCAGTCAATTAATTTACCTTAGCAATACTCAGCCCCGCTTTATCCTTCTTTATACTATACTCATCCTTCGTTAGTGCTACGTTTTTCTCGTAGCATTAACGAAGGATGAGTATAGTCTGACAAGTATTTTGTCCTCAAATGAGGGTAAATCTTTCCGTAAATGATAAGGCCATATTCTTCCGGCTGACGAACTTACACATAGTAGCATAATATCACCCCGGATCCCTCAAGCCAAAGACCCGAAGTATGGATCGCCCGTTAATCATTAAGCACTATGCATATGGAATACAACCGGCTCGCTGATGTCAAGCGCCTACAGTTTATTATCCACACCCTGAAACAACATCTCCCCGAAGGCGCTACTGTATTAGACGTAGGCTGCGGCAACGGTATCATTGCCAGAGGACTTGGAGAAGAAGGCTTCCAGGTATACGGCATCGATGTGAGTCACAAGGCGATAGAAAAAGCCCGTTCATTGACCCATATGCCCCATGTTGCATTTGATGTCATCAGTGCAGAAGCATTGGTGGCTGATGGTAATCGCTATCATGCCGTCATCTGCAGCGAAGTACTGGAGCACCTGAATCATCCGGAAAAACTGCTGGATGTACTGTACCAGTCACTGACCGATGATGGTGTATTAATCGTTACAGTACCTAACGGCATGGGTCCCAGAGAAGTACTCGTTACAAACCCGTTATCGCCCTGCAACAAAAAGACAACTGGTTATGGAAATGTCTGTTGAAACTCAAAGCAATAATGGGATATAAAGGCACAACTGTCCAATCAGATGCCGACGACCTCACACATGTGCAGTTTTTCAGCAAACAATCACTGGAACATCTGGCCGGGGAAACACGGTTTAAAATTGTGCGTTTCGGCAAAACGAATTTTATTGATGATGTTTTTCCATTTTCTTTTTTCACAAAAAAGATCAGAATTCTTCAAAAATGGGACGGCGCTCTTGCCGAAGTACTTCCATATCAATTAACTGGAAGTTTTGTAACAGTATGGGAGAAAAATCTGCCCGCCCGACAAGCAGTCTTAATCGCAGAAAAAAGCTGATCCAGCTGGCATTTTGAGCTGCATTCTCATGGTTTTTATGTAAGTTTGTATTACCTATACCCGTAATATAATCTATGAAGACCTTCAGTGTACTATTCAACATGCTGAAAACCATTTCCGTATCCTTATTGATCATGCTACCATTTACGGCGAGGTCACAATCGATGCCGATTTATTTACAGAATCCATCATTCGAAGGACAACCAACAATGAATGGTATACCAGCCCCCTGGTATCAACGATCTGTAAACCTGATTGCATACACATTGCCGCTTGGCTCGAACAATGAGATCGCACCTTCTGATGGTAAGACATATGCTGCTTTGCTTGCAGCATCGGAGAATAATACATCTGCCGGCCATGCTGTATGGACTTCTATCGGACAACAACTATCCCAACCCATCGAAGCAGGCAAAGCCTATCTCATATCTTTTGATATGGCACTGATGCCTGAAGATGACAAGAGTGATCAGACAGCCGCCACCTCTACCGCCTTAGCGATACTTGGTGCAAGCTCTGAACAGGAGATAGGAGAACGTATCTGGTACTCAGGTGTTTACTACGATAGAAAATGGGGAAGAATCACAGCTGTACTGAAACCAAAAAAGACATACGCACACCTTCGCTTTGAACCTTACGTAACTGATTATGATGATACCTGTTATGTTGTAACATTCCTTGATAATATCTCCATGATCGAAGAAACACTCAACTTTGACACCTACGCAGAAAACACCTGTTATGGACATAGTCAGGGAAAGGTATCAGTGGAGATGCATACTATGGATAAAGACAACTACGTATTTCGCTGGATGCCGGGAGGTTATACCACACAGGAAGTGTCTCAGCTACCAGCAGGCAAATACACTGTCACAGTTACCAATACCACAAAAGGCAATTCCAGATCAGAAACCGTAGAGGTCAGACAATGGGATATCAATATCAATCCGATCGTAACGCCGATCAGTTGTAATGGAGAATCGGATGCAGCCATCAATGCAAATGCAAGCGGCAGTAAAGCGCCTTATAAATATGCTTTGATCAACCAGTTTCCCGAACAGGATTCACCAGTATTCAGTAACCTGCGCGCCAACTACTATACACTACAGGTAACAGACAGTATGGGCTGTAATAAAATGCAGAGCATCAATATTCCGAATCCACTGGAATTACAGATAAAAGATGCGGCTACCAGATCTCTTTCCTGTAGCAGCGTAAGAGACGGTCAGATCATTATCAACGTGAGTGGTGGTACAACGCCTTATCATTATAGTATCTCAGACACAGCTACGCAAACGGAAAACCGTTTCCGTCACCTCGATGCCGGCAGTTATCACTATAAAGTAGCTGACGATCACAATTGTACAGTAGAAGGTAATGTGACTGTCGAAAGAGGATTGAATGACTGTGCTATATATATGCCTTCTGCTTTCAGTCCGAATGGAGATGGTAAAAACGATCTGTTTAAAGCCCGTTTACAGGATGACGTTACCGACTTCCGCATGAGCATCTTCGGCAGATGGGGACAGCTGGTATATGAAAGCAGTAATCCGGAAGCCGGCTGGGATGGTAAATTGCGCGGCGCAGATCTCCCATCTGGTACTTATATCTGGAGTGTTACCTATACAGATAGTAAGAAGCAACCGATGAAACAACAAGGTACCGTAACAATGTTTAAATAAAAGATCAGGGCTGATATTCCGTCAGCCCCTGATTACATACTACCCTCCAACCGGAGGTGTTTTAACGCCCGTCTGTCAATAAAGCCCCTTAATAAAAAGATATTCCTTTTCTTCCCTGATACGCACCTTTGTAATAGCTGCATCTTTTCTTAACAGCAATGTTCTTGAATACATAAACACAAGTTGGCGCGCAATAACAGCCAGCAATAAAATGCTTGCGATCGTAAATACTGTAGTTGTCATCATTACTATTTTTAATCATTTTACAGATAGTATATACTCTGCCAGCTCCTGCAGATCATCTGCTGAGAGCCTGTCACCAAAAGCCGGCATATGCGGATAATCAGGACGTTTCTTACCGGGATTACGGATCCAGTCTTTCAGCTTATCTGCCTGTCCTTTATAGATCTCCACCATCTCCAGCATTGGCGGTCCGACGAGCTTCGTATCTTTCTGATGACAGGCACTGCAATGCATTTTAAATAACGCAGCACCCTTCGCAACTGCTCCCAATGACGTATCTATTTCAGGTGCAGGATCTGTCTCTTGCGAATTGGCGCGGGCTTCAGCGGATAATCGTTTAAACTCCTCCGTTTTCGCTGCCATTAATTGCTGATGTGGTGCAAGCGCATTCGCCCTGTAGATCTGCCGGCCGCTTCCCATAAACAATACCGTGAGACTCAAAGCCAGTACAACTTTTCCGAAATGCCGGTCTATTTTTTCTTCCGGACCATTAATCGCTTTCCAGATCCAGATCATTGCGGGGATAGCTATTGCTGCACCGGCCAATATCACCGCTACCAGATTCCATCCAAGACCTTTTGCCGGTAAAGTAAATAAGACTATTGGTCCGATCAGAAACTGTGCCCCGGAAGCCGCCAATGTCAATGAATACGCTTTCTTTTGATGGTGTACCGGGTAAGGTGTGTATAATAAGACTCAAACGGATAGTTTTTCCGGCCCGTATACCAGAAGATAAATAATCCGGTGACGCCCAATGATGCGCAGATAAAATGTAAATACCGGGGAAATACATTGGGCAGTACAAGAGCACTCAGGAAGCCTCTCACAGTACCCCATTTCTCCGGAAAAAGCATCAGGTTGATATTAACCAGAAAGATTAACGGGATAAAAAGAAAAACCAGCACCGCAGCAGCAATAATAGCGATATGTAATGCCTTGTTACCGGCTAATTTTTCCCAGCTGTACTTATGCAGATAAGTCAGTAGAAAGGCGATTGTCACCAATGGAATAACCGAAATCCACATCAATCCCGTAAGGGCATTCGCAGAATAAAAATAGACGCTGTAAAGTGTATTGATGCTCAACAAAGGTGCGACACCCAATACGACCGCAAGGCTTTTATTTACTGTAATTGTCTTCGCTGTTTCATAAGCAAACCTGTCATAATCCTTATCTTTTAAGCCTTTGATCTCTGCCCATAATGTCAGTAAAGATCCTCCCAGCATCAGGTTTACAAAAACGATATGCGCAAGAAAAGAGATGACCAGTATAGTGACCAGCAGCCATTCCGGCAACGGCAGATCCAAAGGAATATCTTTAGGCACAGGTGTTGTTGCCAATACTATGTTTAACATACTAAGTTCAATTTGAAATAATACTATTTTAAGCAATCAGTTAGCGGATGCAGTGTCTTTTACCGCTATCTCCCGGTTATTTTCCTGTTGCTGTTTTTCTAATAAAAGTCTGGCAGCAGCAACATCATTCATACTGTTTACAGTAACGCCTTCTGTCTGGGCGCCTTCCAATACTTCTCCCGTTTGTTGCACATATTTTATATAGGCAACCAATGCATGTAACTCATCCCGGTTACCGGGAAAGGGAGGCATGTAAGTCCGGGCATTATGCATATTGGGAATATAACCTGCCATGGAATTTTCATCCAGCGGTTTACCAATGCCATACATCCGCTCAAAAACATATACAATAGAATTCACGCCCTGCGTAGTATGACAACGGCTGCAAGACAGCATGAATACATTTCTTCCCGCAGCTATCTTATTCTCTGCCGTTACCGTTGGCGTGCTGGTATAGGTCGCATATTTTAGTATGCCGTCTCTTTTGTACAGTGGATAATCTTCCTCTTTTAAAAGGTTACTGTACATATATCCACCAATGACATAGGGTTTTCTGATAAACTCTCTTACACGTTCAAATATGCCCAGAAATCCAAAAACGATCAGGCAACAGAACAGTGCCAAAGGAAATTTCACCAAAGACGATTTAATCAGCCCTGTAACGGATAGCAGTACTACAAGCAATATCGAGCCGCCCATCACATAGCGGAGCAGATCATAGTATTGTGAGAAATCAATCGTCCCTACTGCTGTACTCATATTTGCCGTCATTGCAGAAGGCATTACGCCATAATAGTAAATGGCGCCGGCAAGAGATAAGGGCGCCCAGCAAAGTATCCAGACAGACGCAGATCGGATGGCATTCTTTCTGAGTGTTGTATCATGCTGTGTAAACAACGTGATCAACATCAATCCGAATACACCACCAACTACCATGGCCGTAGGCGTTCGGAAAAGTAACTGTGGAATATAAATCGGATTGGTAAATCCGTTCAGCAGACTATGATGTGTATTCCAGTTTCCCGGATCCATCATAAACCCTAAAATAGATACAATAATGGCCATTGTGATCCATGAGAATATTGACAGAAACCAGCCGAACCGGATATGACGCAACTTTGAGGTGAGTGATCTGTTAGCATTCTCCCAGCTTAAAAAATAAATCATTATCAATACGACCTCTGTTACAAACACCATCCACTCGACAAACCATGCCCAGTAAAATACGCGTATCAGACTGCCTATTGAAGCAGGACTTACCAAGGCTACCGAAAACCAGATACCTACCCCTGTCATCGCTCCTAATGTCGTGGTAATGATAAATCCCACCTTCATCATTTTCCACGCCATCTTATCCCATGACAAATCTGTAATCTCCATGGACGGACTGTTCTTCACACCTTTTTGTTCCAGCCATGTAACAAGTGGTATAAATCCAACAGCCAGTCCATGATTAATAATTACATGTATGATAGCAATCATTGCTATCAGAAAACGATCGTTCAACCAGTCAAGGTGAAATAATGGAAAATCCATGCTATATTGACTTTTAGACCACAAAGGTCGTAATAAGCCAGAGCAGGTTTGTTATGATGAAACGGACAACTCTTACAACTTTTGATACTGTTCATTTTGCGAATCAATCCTGATATTTATATTTTCAACACTCGTCTTTCCATTCATCATTATTCTGAGAAAGAAAAAGATCAACAGCACTGCGAAAAGAAATAATGCGATACGATTAACGAAATGAATATATCCGATGAGCGGAGCTTTATGTTCAATATTTTTCATGTTTGCTTAGTTTGGTTCTGCGAAAATTTTCCGGCGTCACACCGGTTTCCTTTTTATAAAATGTATTAAAGTAGGAAGCACTCTCAAATCCGAGCTCATACGCGATCTCCGCCACTGACAACTGTGTATGGTGTAATAGACGCTGTGCTTCTTTGATAGTCCGTGCTCTTATGAGATTTCCACTGGTCGTATGACAGTACTCATGACAAAGCTTATTCAGATAATTAGTGGTGATATGCAATTGCTCAGAGTAGAAAGACGGATTCCTATGAAGCGTAAAGTGTTGTTCTACCAGTTGCTCAAAGCGGATCATCTTTGCATGTTTGATACTTTTCTCTTCCTTACCGGATACACGATAAAAACTACGATCCAGCTGATGTAATAAAATGTTGAGGAAAGACCGTAACAGATCTTCGCTGCTTTCCATCTCTGCGGTAAACTCTTCAATGACCTGATGAAGGAAATAATTCCATGTGCCGGCCTTTTCAGTACTCACCCTGAACACAGCGAGCGCACGTTGTACAAGGAACTGAAAGCGGTACAGTACATTATTGTTATATCGCAATGAGAAAAAGCTGTCATTGAAACAAACAACGTATCCGGAAGCCTGACTGATCATCCGCATACTGAATACGGCATTCGGTCTGACACAAATCACCTTTGGTCCATCCGCTAAGATCCTCTCATTATCGATAGTCAGCTCTCCTGCCGCCTTCCAGATATATATAAGCATATAGTAGGAAGGTCTGTGCAGATACTCCATAAACGGATAATCTTCCAGTACTGAAGAGAGTGACCCTATCCAGAAATCACTGATATGTGAATTAAAAACGCTGAGAGGGTAAACTGCAATAGTTTCCCTTTTCATAAGATGGCTAAATACTGATGATTGAATAAATGACTTTTTAACCGAAGCCGCTGGCAACAGTTTTACAAACCCGTTTGCATGACAGCAAAGAGATCAACGGATAGATGGAAATCAGCCAATAGGAGGCCGGAGAATGGATCCCGGGATACCCGTCAATAGCGCAGTATCAGTCACAGGAAAATAGCATGGTTTTTCTACAATGGGGCAAAGGAACAATTCAATGGCAATATCGTTCATACAGAGTGTCACAACAGAAGGCTTCAATTCTACCTCTTTCTTTTCCCTTTCCTGTTCTTTATTGAGTTGTTTTTGCAGAAAACAGGCTCCCCTGCAAATGGGTATAAGATCAAATCTGTTAATACAAAGATTCTTCGCAATAAAATTCCGCTGCCAGTGAAATAAGCCTATCAGCCAGACGTTTGCCGTTGTCTGGACAAACAGTGATAAAATGAGCAATATGACAGCTGGCTTTCTCAAGGTCGCCTATATACTTTCGTTTAACAATTGTGCAATATCTTTTATTAATCTTTTCGTTTCCAGACTGTCGGTGCCGTCATACACGCCTCTGATATGTTTATGTTTGTCCACCAGCAGTAAGCCTCCGCTATGCGTAAAACCACCGGAGCAGTACTATCAGGATAGGCAGTCGCATAATAAGATGCTGCCAGTTTATAAATAGTGTCAGCCGGCGCTGTAACAAAATGCCATTTGGAAGTGCGGACACCGATGGAAGTAGCGTACTGCTTCAGCCGGGGAATCGTGTCATATTCAGGATCTATCGTATGCGAGAGCAATGCGACACGATCGTCTTTTTCAAATGTATGGTAGACTTTCAACATTTCCTTCGTCATTTTCGGACAAATCGTCGGACAGGAAAGAAACATAAAATCGGATACATATATACGATCGGCAAAGCTATCCGCTGTTACAGGCATACTATCCTGATCAGTCAGATGAAATACGGGAATTGAAGGATAACCGTGTCCGTTTTACCCGTAAGCGGGTCTTTGCTCAGCGTCCGTTCACCAAGGACCGGCAATTTCTCCGGCCGGTTGTTGCAGGCCGACCATCCTATTGCTGCCAGACAAACAACTATACATATCAATAGCTCCTTTCTCTTCATCTTCATGTTATTCAGTTAGCACCTCATTTTTATCGGGGACAACTATTCCGGACTTCAGCGGATATAGATTTCCTTTTATTTTTTGTAAAACTACCACTTATTCTTTCAAATGAAAGAGCGCGATCCTCATTCTGAGGCTGAATTCATTTAGCTATTCCGGAAGAATATTCAGAAAAACGTGACTGCACTCTTTTTTGTGCATATTCCGGCGCATGCTCGTTCACAATGCAATGCGTGTAGCAAATTATAGCAGCGCTTATCAGATAAATATCTGATAAGCTGCATGAAAATATTTCCTGCCAGATCTGTCCCGGTTGCAGTTAAATAACGTAACTTAATCACAGTTAATCATTTAACCTGTATGCAACTGGTAGTATTCGCAGCTCTCCACTTTGAGCTAGATGCTTGTCCGGCGGACGACAAGCCCCAAAATACGGCCCCTTTACAATTATTACTGGAACTGATACGTACAAAACAGGTAGCCGTAGTGCCCGCATCCACATATGAAAATACGGACGGTACAACACCACCTGTAACGATCAGTCCGTCCATGATGCGTTATCTCGATCATGTCACGGAACCTATACAAGGCGCCAGTTACCCGGATATGCCTTACAGCATGTTGGCATCGAACTGCTGACAGAATATCAGGAAAAGCAGGTATCTGCCTTAAGTGCGGAAACGGCATTGGACACGACCATGATGCTGATCAGAAATGAGGTGATGTTATATCCCAATTTCATGTACACAGCCTGCGCTCACTTGCCAAAAAACATTTTATCAGCGAAAAATCATTGAGCAGAACCTTTGTAAAGACCTTTGGTATCAAGATCAGTGATTTCATTCTGGAACAGGTCATGCAGCGTGCAAAATATCTGTTGGAGAATACAGATATGACTGTTGCGGATATTGCGGAGGAGTTAGGTTATAGTAACGATTACAACTTCTCCAGAACGTTTAAAAATATGTATAGTGTGTATCCGGCTATGTTCCGCAGGAAAACGCCGTTATGATAGTGTAGTCAGGTATAATAGATTTTATAAACTGAACATCTCATAAATGCCTGTCTGGTAACAGGGTTGTACCAGAGGTATTTAAAATATCCTGCTTCAGAAGAACCTTTTTTGTAACATACCATCTTAGGCAGCAATTCCGGCTTCCACCAGTCAGGTGTGTACATACCTGACAGCCCAACATCCTCCTTGCTCTCATTCAATTGCAGTCCCTCCTTTTCAACAATGGTATTGATCAATGGTTTGTCACATGTAAAGGTCATCAATACGGTATAGTCAATGCCCATAAAATCGCCATAGGTATATAAATGCTTCACATCACTGCCACACTGAGACCAAAAGATTCCTGAAACCGTTTCTTATTATTTTCGGTATCCGGCTGATCAGCATCATACGCAGGAACAACGTTATCGATACCATTTTTTATTCCTCTTTTGCCTGATTTAATTTGTATTTCGCGAAAGCTTCGTCTGACTTATACCCTCTTTGGAGATTGTCTTCACCTGAGTGATCCCCTCCGCAACTGTCTCTTTGACTCATGATAAGCTTTTGTCTTTTCTCCCTTATTCTTCCGCAGGAAAAAACATCACCAAAACAGCAATAATAACAAACGGGCAGCCGGGTAATTTCTCATATAAACACAATTTACCTTTTCTTCCTGCAAAAACTGACTCAGCTGTTTTCCAAACTGATATCCTTTGTCACAATTTGTAAAATATACCATACCCGTACTGTGGCTGCATATAAAAGACACAGCCTGACTGAAGTCGCCGTTATTACCTCCATGCACATAGCGGTTGCCTGTCTTGTCTTCTGGATACCGATACCCAATCCCCCGCACCGGTTCCTTCATTGGCGTTAAACTCGTGTTTCCGGGGCACGCTGACCTGCTTCTTCAATAGCTCATTATAGCTCTCAGCAGTCAGGACCTTGTGCTGCATCATACCAGTCAGAAAAGCGGCATAACTAATAGCCTCTGTATGTAATTTACCAGCGGAGCCAAATGTGGAAGAATCCTCATCCGGAAAGAAACCGGCCATTTCTTCATGGATACTTTTCCCCCTTTATGACCAGACACTTTGTGCGTTTTCAGAAAGTCATTCCACGAGAACCACGCATGTTCCATTCCCAAAGGAGCTGCTATCTGCACCTGAAAAGAGAATCGAGGTTCTCAGGGTAAGACCGTGTATGTGTGCATTACTTCGCCAGATAATGATATCCTCTCTGAATAGCCAAAAGTACCCGGATTCGCTTTGATGTACATATCCC
>NZ_VOHS01000040.1 GCF_007896845.1 Chitinophaga pinensis
CTCCGGGAGATAATACTTCATCTATCACCTTTTCTGCGGCGGCAGACAAATGAAGATTGAACAGGCTGCTGACTTTGTCCTGTAAACCCTTGCACTGTCCTTGTCAGCGTACTGGATGTCAAAAGTCCAGCGACGGATAATATGTTGGGAATCCGCCATCCTATGGTTTCCTGTTTTTAGTCAGAAAGTCCAGCATCCTTGACCGCTGTGTTGGTATCATTCCCCGCAGATAAAGATCAGGCAAGGCTTTCAGCCCGGGAAATAAATGTTCTCGAAATGACGCATATCTGCAATCCCCAGCCAACGGAAGGAGACTTTATAGTAAACAGGTGTCTGTTCGCGGATCAGGTCTTCTGTGAATTTCCTGAACTCCGCATATTGAAATCTGGCCGGCCATGAAGGCAGCACGATGGTGATCGCCGGGCGATAAAATGAATCAGTAAGGCCTGTCCGTTTCCTGAATCTACATAGTATTCCATCTTCGGATACTGTGCATCATGTCCTGCCGCGATCATCGCCAGACAACGGGCAATTTCCTGCATATCGTTGTCAAAGCTGGCCGTATGTGTGTAGAGGAAACAGTCTGTTGTCAGCTGCTGGTACATATCCGCAGGAGACATCGCTGCCCAGTTTGTTTCCAGCAGACGTTTCAGGATACTTTCACGTTCTTCAAACGTACGCATCAGGCGTAGTTCCAGTAACAATTTGCCACCAAAGGATAACAGGCGGAAACCATATGCCCGCATGCGAAGCGTTGGTTTCAGCAGGGTATGTTCTACGATATAAAACCCTTCCGAATCGGCACTGATCACCTGCAGATGTCTGATCATCTGATGCAGTGCCGTTATCGCAGCTTCCCGGTCTCTGTGTTTGGCTGCCGCGTGCCACGTATGCTGACCGGGCGCCTTGTACAACACGACATAATAGCCATTCCCTTCATCTTCTACAATACGATAGTTGGACTGATCTGCACCAAATTTCAGTAACGAAATTGGCTGATGGCCGAAATGATACTGTTTGGTGTCTATCGCCGTATCAGGAATATCATCATTGTACCAGATACTTTCGCCATTTACCTGCAATTGCTTTGCGATCGGTACCGGATGCCACGCGCCGGAAACACTCATATCAAGGTGATCTCTGTCGAATACTGCTGTCAGCGGTTGTTTCACATCACGTTCGATATGCAGCATCTTATAAATCCACTGCTGATAACCGGAGAACACACCACTCATCTCAGGATCCATCATGTAGTTGTATCCCTGTGTCTTTCCCTTCAGCAATACCGGCAGTTGTTGCAGGATGCCGGCCTTCCAGCGTAACTCACAGTTGATACGATCCTTTCATCCGGAGGATGATACAGAAGATCATACAGACTGACAGGATATCTCGGAACGACGATATTAAAACGTGCCAGCAGGTGATCAAAGATGCGGATCTTTCTTTGCTGGTATAAGGCATCGCCTTCGGACATTTCCCGTAAGGCGTTTACATATTCATTGTTTTTATCTTTCTTGAAATCTTCCCAGTTCCGGCCACTTTCCGTAAATGCTCTCAGGAGATGCTTTACATGTGGCACATCGTATAATGGTTGCGAGAAATAGGTCGTAGCGGGAACACTGTCTATATCAGGAGAAAAGATAGCAGCAAGGTTACCCAGCTGCGCCAGATAATCCGCCAGTATCTGTTCGAAGAACAAGAGATAAGCCTTGAGTTGTTTCGCCTGTGCGATTCTCTGCGGAGGCTCATGACTGGATAATTGCTCCTCTCCCGTACCATAGATAGCCGGAAAGAAATGCTGTAAGGAATAATACTGCGTACTGTTGCGGTAAGCGCCTTCCAAAGAATGATCAGGCAGCCCTTTTTCCTGTGCGGTGTAATGCCGCTTCCGCGTCTCTCTGATCTTACGGAATACATTCCAGAAGATAGCATCACGTGAGTGCTGTTCAAACTGATCACTGAAGATGCCGATATCATTCCTTGCGTCAGTGATATCAACATAAGGATAATAGCCGGGTTGTATGATAATTGGTTTACTGCTGAAATTCACGCCATCAGAGGAGACATGCAGGAATTTCACCTGAATCACGCCGGGCAACTGAGAAATCGCCTTCACCATTTCAGACGGATCTACCTGTAGTTTTCTTTCCCGCAGAT
Source organism: Chitinophaga pinensis (assembly GCF_007896845.1). Classification (GTDB taxonomy): domain Bacteria; phylum Bacteroidota; class Bacteroidia; order Chitinophagales; family Chitinophagaceae; genus Chitinophaga; species Chitinophaga pinensis_C. The sequence goes on from NZ_VOHS01000040.1 coordinate 2,158, forward strand.
CTTCAGCAGGCACAAAACCTTTACTCAGTTCCGGTCCCTGATAAATATCTTCTGTAGCGTAACCGGCTTCCAGCAGTTCTCCTTCTGAGATAAAACGCACCGGTGGGTGTACGACCTGTTCTATAGCATTGCACACATAGGCGAGGGTTTCTTTCACCGGATAATGCGCATCTACCATGATCGTGGCCCTGATAGAAATATGTTGTGCTTTAAGAATTGTGATCTCCTCGAAATTCTCACCCAGACTCCTGTTGCGCATCAGACAGTTCCGTACGACTTCTACCATTTTCTCCGCAGCAGAAATATTGGTTTCCAATTCTCTGGTCAGGGCATCATCCGGCTGGATCAATACCCTGAATACACCTTTGGAAGCACCCGGTGTATAATCGGATGTAATCGACTCTATCCAGACGTTTTCGACCCGGTCTATCTGATCGAGTAACAGTTTCCGGAAATCGGCTACGCTTATCGGGCCGGAATTCAGGATATCTGATTTACTGAAGAATACGTTGTGCCGTGCACTGATCCGGCCTTCTTTATCCGCCAGAATTTCATTGATCGGAAAATCCGTTTTATAGGCGAGATCTGTCAGGGCAAAACAAAGCTGTTCCAGTATAGTGACACCGGGATCATGCAGGTTATAATCTGTCCAGACATGGCCTGACAGTTCCTGTACCAGTGTCAGGGCTTCTGCTCTGAGTCTGGCAAAGTCAAGGGTATTATCCCTTTCTTTGTCACGGCTGATCTGTAAGGGAATATGCTTCATTGACAAAACTTAGTGGTAGTATTCCTTCGGCATAAACGCGGTATCATCCCAAAGACGGGTGATACGATAATAGATTTCTACGTCAGGTCCATAGTTGCTGTTGGTACGCAGCTGTAAGGCATAATGGTGCGTACTTCCTTTCCAGCGCAAACGCAGACGGTTCCAGAAAAAGCCATAATGCGCAGATGTCTTTCTGATCCTTCCCCACGACCATTTATTAAAAGCAGTCACCGCATAGGCATGCATAATCGCAAAACGGCCGGAATTACGTCTGCCGGTGCGGGCAATCACCTCAAAGGCCTGACAGTTATCCAGTCCGCTGATGATGGCATGCCACTTCCCATCCGCAGGTACCTTTCCTATCCTGTAGGTACCTACCCGTCCTTCCATGGCAATGAAACCGGTCACCTCCATTTTATAACAGGGGTTACACCGGGTACCTACACCCATATTACCATTCTGATGAAGGAAGAAACTCTTTGCATCGGTGGTAGATTCGTCAGAGCCATTGGTATGCGGTTGCATGCGGAAACCCGGATTCTCCCGCTCGTCTTTCTCCATCAGAAAGAACGGTTCAAGATCATCGTTGGTACGATAGAAAGACACCAGTCGTTTGGAACTGCCTAATGCAGCTACCAGCATCCCATTCTCTTCGTCTTTCGAAAAGCCGTCTTCCTGTTTATTGATAGTAGAATCAATGAGGTGTGCGAAGTGGTGCTCTGTTGGCAGTTTTCCATTACGGAAATGCTCCTTCAGCTCTTCCCTGCCATATATTTTGGTGTTATTTTTCGTCGCCATAGTCGGTTATTTTGGTTGTATGGTGAGTGAAATAATTTCTCCTTCTGCATAATGGGAATCGTCATCATCCCTATAGCTGTTTCTTTCGTGTTGTCCGATGATCATCTCTTCTCCTGTGATCACACCGCTGATACCAATAGGTTCGGGCTCCCGGTAGCCCCATTCGTCTATTACACGGATGGAATGATGCGGTGCTGGTATGAGCACTGCTTCTGCCGTGGAGGCTCTGACATACTCCGTGTTGCTGACAGCGGTGTCGAGCATACAATGAATGTAATCACCATTGGGATCGTCTTCTTCAAAAAAGTGTACCATAGAAAAACCGGTTACATAGGATATGTAAGGCAACTTTTTGATATAACTCAGTACATCAGCGGTATACATGGTACCGCCCATTTTCACTTCGGTATGTGTATCAAACAACCACGGCGTAAGATATCGGCTGATATCATTCTGTAACTGTGTCAGGTAATAGTTTTTGTCGGTCAGACTGGCCTTGTCTATAAACCGTACATCACATACGATCTTCACTTTTTCATATACCGGGTGATGGACGGTCACTTTGATAAAGGGCGGCAGCAGGTTAGCGATGAATCCATGGATACGGAACAATGTCACAATATCTACATGCGGCTCCGTGTTCTCATACTTACCGTTAAATGGTTTTGGTACGATGACCAGTTGGACATCAGAAGCAGCAATATTGGTGGCACATTTAACGATCAGGATATCAGGGAATGCCTCAAGGATCAGCTGAATGATATCCATGGCATACATGGGTCGGTTCTTATGCCGCAGGCGTTCACTGATACGTACATAGTACTCTTCTGTTGTTTCCGCCGGTCTGCCGCCAAAGGAAGGGAACAACTGCCACACGCGTTGTATCCCTTTTAATTCGTGCTGTAATGCTTTGATGGACATGGAAGGCAATGAAGTCGATACGATCGTATCTGACTGATCCCGGCAGGCAATGGCGGCATTGACAAAGAGCCCTTTGATCATGGGACGAAACTGCATTTCTTCCGGTGAGGACAGGCGCAGCCATTGCAACTGTTTATCCAGTCTTGTGTTACCCGAGCTATTGATCGGAGGCGTCTTCAGACTTACCACGCCACTGTTCAGAAACAACTGGGTGGTGTCAGTCAGTATATGGGAGGTGTTGAAAGGTACCCAACGGTCATTATAGAGATAACTCCAGTGCAGATCCGGTTTCTTATTGACCCGCGTATGATTGCGATGCTTTTCTTCCAGTTGGAAGAGCAGGGAAATTTCTTCCTGTGGCTGCATTCCATCCAGTCCTATATACAGGCTGGATCTGTCTTCAAAAGTGGGCAACAAAGTAAAATCGCCCTGAAAAGAAGAAGGATAAGCCTGCCGGTGTCCGAAAGGATACAGGTGGAAGATCTGTAGTGTCTGTGCTTCTTCGCCTGCTTTTTCGGGTTTCAGGATCTCTGCCTGTTCCAGTACGTAGTCGATAGAGATAGATTTCACCAACGGCGTATAAGGCATATTGGGAATGGGCTTCTTTCTGCCCCATCGGCTGGCGTTATGGGCCATGACTTCCGGGAATAATTTCATGTATGCCTTATGTCCGAAGGCTTCCTGCGGACCCGCCAGTTCCAGTCGGATAGCGCCGTCATTATAGAACCCGTCTGCAATGAACGGTTCTTTATCCATCAAAGGCCTGTTCAGAAAATGGATCTTTTTAAGATCGATATTTTTGAGTGTAGACTTATCGGAAAGGATCACCCTTCCTTTTTCGTCTGTATATGTTCTAAACAGCGGTAATAGTTGCTGTTGATTTCTTTCCGGATGAATTTCTCCGTTCTCAAATGCGCTGATACCGGCTACAAAAGCGTCATTGGTCATACCGGCATTATAAGCCGCATAATGCTCATTAAAACCGTTTTCTACGTGTGGTAGTTCCAGCCATTCCAGCTGGATACGGAAAGTCTTCGTATAGGTGTTAAAAACATTGCTGTCACGGATGTCGAGGAAAGAGCCGAGAGCTGGCTGCGGACCAAACAGCTGAAACGGATTGGCCGGACTCAATGGACCGGCATTATTAAAGAGTTTGACAGAACGATAGCCTTTTACCTGTGCACGGAGGCTCACCCTTTCCAGCCATAACATGGGCAGATAGGAATAAGGGTGATGGAAGCTGTTGTTGTTGAGCATCAGCCGCAACAAAGGCAGTTTGCTCTGATAGGCGCCACCGTGTAACAAAGGATCGTAGAGGGCAGCCGCTGGTGCGTTTACATCGTACAGGAGGGTAATAAAGAACGCGTTTGCGCCACCTGCGCGGTTACTGCTGCGAATACTGTGTTTCGGTAGTTTATGCCAGCCGGTGGCCGTTGTATAGGAAATGATAAATGCAGATGATAACAGCTCATTCATCACCAGTGTTTCCTGTTTGTTAGTGACCGCTGCGAAGTTCTGGATATAGGCCAGCAGCTTTTCATAAGAAGCCGGTTCAAAATAAAGATCCAGTTCGACGGTGCGTTGTCCTTCGGTAAGATATAACAACGGTGAAGCCAGTATAACGCCCATTTCTGTTTCCTCCATGGTACGCTTATCCCGTGGCAGGTCTTGTTGGGGTTCTCCCAGCATAGGCCACGAGGTCACCGGTAGTGCGCCGGGTATATAGGCGGCCGGCGGAGGTACTTCGTGGGTGGCAGCGTAGACCTGCGCTTCCATAATATCTGACAGATGCGGATCTTCGGTGGCTATCTGTCTGTATCTGTTGACGTAGACGGTCCTGAGTGAGCGGATGTTGGTATGACTGACACGTAGGTCATGTGCCATACGGTAAGTCACCGGAACAGCGCCAGCCCCTGTTTCTACAACCATAGCCGTTCCTTTGGGAACAGTTACCGGCATACTCTGTGGCTGTGCATCGAGGAAGATATGCACCTGATCCGGGATGGCGGGTTTTTGTTTCAGTCCCAGTACATTCCGGTAATAATAGTCCTGATGCTGGCCGGTGAGTTTATTCAGCTTGTCCTGCAGATGGCCATACAATTGCGTAAAGGCCATCAGCATACCAATATGCGGATGGTGTTGCAGGGAATCCGGGCGTCTGCGCAGGTAAAACTGCGCGGCACTGGTTATCTGGTAGAATTTAGTCCGCAGGTCGTTATAGACTTCATTCAGGGACTGATACCCCAGAAATACCGCCGGCACTCTGTTTGTCTTTTTCGCTAATGAGGGGAAATTAACCGCCAGTTCATCGGTAACAGGGATGGTACGAAAATGCGTGGCAGGTGTGAACAGCAGGATGGCCTGTTCTTCAAACTGCAACATTTTAAGTACATCTTCTGTAATGCTCTCCATAATCTGGTCGGTATAGATCCAGGTCAGGGCCTGCTGGTCGGCTTTCTTTAGCTGCTGAAGGTGTGCTGCCAGCTGATTGGCGATCGTGAATATCAGGTTAAACAGTTCGGCCAGCAGTGCATATAATTTAGCGTCTCCGCTCACAGATTCCAGTGCCTCTTGTATACCTGACTGCTTTTCCTGCCAGCGGGTAAAATCGAGGCGGGAGATAGCCGTGATCATGATGAGCATATCAGCCTGGAGGAATTCCCGCCAGTCGCCGTCTATCTTATCCTGAAAATTATAATAGTTGAATTGCGTTGCCAGTTCGGAGAGAAATAGCAACAGGTCTTCCCGACTGCGTTCATCAATCTTCACATAGGACGGCAGCAGCGCTTCCAGTTTGCGCTCTGACTGGCTGATGCCATCCCTCATATAATCGAATAGTTTATTCATCGCTTGTACGCGCTACGGCAGCAGATTGGGAGACGCAATGTTGGTGCCTTCCAGAAAATAAAACGGATAGACCATATTATGTCTGGTGTTGGTGGCAATGATGGTGTAATGTATCTGGAGGTGCAGCGTACCGGCTGCCTGATCCTGCATGAGTATGTCAACTCCGGAGAAGTTCACCCTTGGTTCGAAGTCGAGCAGGGCGTGAGAGATCAGATCGTTGATCTCCGTCAGCATTTCCGTATCGGCAGGCTCAAATACGAGCCGGTGCAGATTACAGCCAAAGGTAGGTTGCATCAGCCGCTCCCCCGGTATAGTACCGAGAATGATGCGGATGCTTTCTTCTATATCAATAACGGCATGGCTCATCAAAGCGCTGCTGCCGGCTTTATCAAATGACGGGGGGAATGACCATCCCGTGCCTAAGAAAGAGTGAATCGCCATTTTAAGAATGTTTAACCTCCTATCAATACGGTGGGGCAACCGAGTACAATACTGCCGCCATGTGCAGTCGTATCGCCCATACGGGCAGCAGGCTTCCCGCCTATCATTACTGTGGCGGAGCCTTTTACGATCGAGTCAGGAGGACCTACGCAAACGCAGCTATCACCTAACACGGCGGCAGGCATCTTCCCTATCAATACCGTTGGAACGCCGGGACCTACTATCGGTCCGCCGACATGTGGTATAGGTGGTAGTCCGGGCGTCTGCATCGGACAGGTATGCATATCAGTCAGTCTTGCTGCTGGTGTTCCCATTGTACAAATTTTAGTTGATCATCACCATACCGCCCTTGACTACTGTCTGGCCGGAGGCGGATAGTTCGGCATTGGCCGTCCCTTTAGCCGTAAAGCCCACCTGAGCGGTCTGTTTGATATTCATGCCGCTGATCTCCATATCCTGAGTGGCTTTCAGTTCTGCCTTACCGGTCGCATTTAAGGTAATGTTACCGGTCGCTTTCAGGGTAATATCTTTCGGAGAATTCAGCAATATACCGCTATCGTCGAGTTTTATACTATTATTATTCTGATCTTTTATTTCTATGGACTTTCCATCGTCACTCAGCGTAATCATATTATTACCCGGCGTAGTGATTTTCAGAATCTTTTTATCATCGTCAAAGTTGATCTCCAGTTTACTGCGGCTATAGAATGCTTTGGTGTTATTCTTTTCGTCTGCCTGTGTAACCGGCGGTACTTTCCCCTTGCTGAACAGACTACCTAATACGACCGGAAAGCGCGGATCACTCTCAAGGAAGCCTAAAATGACCTCATCTCCTACTTCCGGACAAAACACCCCGCCGGCGCCTGAGGTGGCATAAAAACTGGCCAGTCTTGCCCAGATTCCTTTCTGTCCATCGACATTAGCAGCCGGCTTTACCTGTATACGATACACCGCCCCCGGGTCTTCAGAGATCTTAGAAACGGTCGCCAGTTGCAAACCGTGAATAGCGGGCATCTGTCCGTTAGCCACGGTACTGGAAAAGAGTTCCCTTTCAAAGATCGGTTTGTCCGGCACACCAAACTGCACATAAGTGGTCCACTGACCATCTTCCAGCACATGCCGTACCTTATTGATAAACGCATTCCCATCAAACTGTGGTCCCACACCTTCCAGCGAAATTACCTTACCCGGTTGAGGTAATGCATTCCCGATAAAAGATACGGTCCCTTTTACAGCACTCATACGCATACGCAGCAGGGTACTGTCTGCCCATATTTTCAGGTCCGCCTGTGCCAGCGGAGCGCTGGATATCATTTTAAGGGCGGTCTGTCCCAGCTTTTCAGACAAGGTTTTGGCAGTGATCGCGCCCTGTTGATTGAGGGTAGGTTCAGTGGCTGCGGAGGTGATCACGGCGAGTGTCTGCGGATCCCAGGCAGCGGCATCCAGAGAAGGTGGCTGCTTTTCAGCATTGATCTCTGCGTTGAAGGTGATGATCGAATCACCGTAAGTGATATTTAACACCGGATCGGCCGTGAAGTTTGGCTTACCGATCTTGATGCCGTCATCCCCCATCGTGGTGATAAAACCGTTAAACGCAGCACGGGCCAATACGAAATCCCAGTCCGTTGCCATTTTCTGAAATAGCATTTCCTGCTGTGCAGAAGTACTTTCTACTGTGCTGCTCAGACTATAAGCCCCCATCACTTTTGTCATTACGGCGCTATCTGTTATTTCGGAGAACTCGCCTTCCTTTTGTCCGAGTGTCATCTTCACCGCTTCGTGTTTACAGGTCAGCACCAGTTCAAACCCGGTGGATTTATTAATACGCAAGGCCTGTTTGACGATAATACCTTTAAAAATAGATTGCTCGGTATCATCACCATAACCGGCAGTGACGGCGATATTACCACCGGGAACAAAGTCCTTGCGTGCACTGGCGGGAAAGTCGCCCGCATCTCCGGCGGAGCCGATATCTCCGGTGCCTTCCACAAAGACGATTTCCGCAAAAGAGATCTTATTGATCTCATGCGTCACGTCGATGGAAGATATAAAAACAGCCTCCTGTACGGCAGTGCCTTCTACAGAGACTGTAAATTTCAATGTAGGATCAGTAATATTTGTAGGGCTTTGTGCGGGCATATTATACTTTCTTTAAAGGTGGAAAATACAACTCATCTCCCGGACGGATGGCATGAATACTGTTCAGGCCATTCACCCTTGCCACTTCCATGTAATAGGAAGCGTCTCCGTAGATACGATAAGCCATCATAGGAAGTGTATCGCCAGCTTTCACCGTCCTGATATGCGTCAGATCCGGCGATTCTTTGGCGGCTTTCTGCTTTTTGCCTTTGAAGTCTGTTGACTGGGCCACTACCAGTTTCACTTCTGCCCGGAGGGCAGTACCATCAGCGTTAAAGAGTTTATAGTTGGTCGTGAAGCTGGTGCATACACCTCTGTATACAAGGTTACCCCAGCTTATTTTCAGATAGTTCGGCCGATGTACGGTCCCCTGATAGGAAAACATCAGGTATTTCAGACGATCAATATAGCGGTCTACCGACATACCATCCGGAATAGGGATGATGCCGGTACCATCCACAAGGAGGTCCAGATTAAAATCAGACTGGCCCATACCCTTAAAGATCTGGGTAGGGCTACTGGATCCGTCCTCTTTGGAAAGCTCATACTGAGCGGTATAGCTCAGAGAGTAACTGGACGGATTGATTGTTGCGGCGATAGTACCGAGCAGTTGATTCACACCTGCAGGATCGGCGTAAGCCGCTATCTGCAGTTTTTTGATCTGTCCCATAGTTTATCGTTCGGCTTCGGTTTTCATCCTGTTCAGGATATTTTCCACACACTCTTTGATAATGCCTTCTTTCCAGTGCCGGAGGCTCTTTTCATCAGGCAATACCGATGTTGTTTTTGCAGCATCGGAAGAGATGGTCACTTTAATGACTAATTCCCTTATTTCAAGCGGCATTACAGATCATTTGGTTGTTTCAAAATATTTATACGCCAGTTCAAGCGTCTCTATCACGATCTCCCCGACGCCCATGGCTTTTAAGCCGGAGACTTCCATTTTGACCGGGTAAACGCCGTAGAATTTCCATGAAGAAAGCGGTTTGCTCTTTTCATCAAGCAGCATCACCACAACGGTGGTGGGCTTGAAGGTAAAAGTGGAGAGGCTCTTTGTGACCCATTCTGTTACGACCGAGCCAATAAGCATTCCTCTCCGTAATACCAGGTTACTGTATTTAGGAGGGGAAGGGAGTTTATAAACGAATTGGTTTTCTCCCCCTTCCCTGACCTCTTCCGGCGATATGCTGACGGAAATACCGGTAACATCCTGAAAATTGCCTTCCTGCTTACCTGGATAGCTGATGAAGTTTACTTTATAGTAAAACCCCACCGGTGGGTATGCGGGATCCATAGGTTACTATTCAGTAAGTGTTAAACCTTCATGCGCTACTTCCATAGTCTCTACAGCTATTTCGTTAGCGTCAGATTTCATGTCAGTCACTGTGATCTTGCATGGGAATGCATTCTTCAGTGTCCAGCTCATTGCGATATCCTGTTTCTCATCGAGCAGGCTCACAACGATATTGATACGTTTATAGGTATTCATGGTGATACCTTTATACTTATCCCACAGCGCTTTGTCTCCTTTGAAAATACCTTTCTTGAGAGTAACGTTGGAGAATTTCTGGATACCGGGCATTTTCACCGTTGAATAAACAGGGCTGCTGCCACCACGGTATTCTATGATCTGCGTTTCTGAAGATAATCCGGTTACTTCCTGGAATATCAGTTCAGCACCGTCCCACATGACCTTGAACGAAAATTTGACAAGAGGCCACGTGGACTGGGCCTGGGTAGAGCCGTCATCTGCCATAGTTATAAGCTTTTAATAGTAAAATAATAGGTTATCAGTTTGTCAGATTAAGATTGCTGCATCATCTGCTGGAATGTGATCACGATAAACTCCGCAGGTCTTACAATGGCAACCCTTACGGTGATCAGCATTTTACCATCGAGGATGTCTTGTGGTGTCATGGTAGAACCAAGACCCAGCTGTACGTCGTAAGCCTGTTCAGGAGCAGCTCCTGCCAGTGCGCCCTGTTTCCAGAGGTTGTTCAGGAAGTTGTCGATCATCGCTTTTACGGTCACCCAGGTAGTCGCATCATTTGGCTCGAACACATAAGTACGTGCTGCCAGTTTAATGGACTGTTCGATCATGATGAGGGTACGGCGTACGTTAATATAACGCCAGTCCTGGCTGTTACCGTCCAGTGTTCTGCCACCCCAGATCAGTGTACCTACACCGGGGAAAGGACGGATCACGTTGATGGATTTACCAGCCAGTACGTCAACGTTCAGTTGTTTCTGTTCATCGGCAGAAATGTTCACTGCAGGTGCATTGACCATACTGATAGATACGTTGGCGGGTGATTTCCATACACCACGGGAGCTGTCTACCAGTGTGTAGATACCGGCAATAGCGCCACTCGGAGGCAGTTCATTCAGCGTAGAGCGGATCTCTTCCAGAATACTGTTGTATACCGGGCTGGATGCTTTGAGTGACTGGTGATAATTCTTCTTTGCATTGGCGTCAGGCGTAGCGATCGCTTTATAAGCCGTTACTACCTGTTTTGCCAGATCTTCCGGTAACAAGGTACCCAGATCAACAGCTGCGTCAAGGTTTTCGAAGTCAACTTCTGTACCCTGTACGATGGCTGTTTTCAACCATGGATAGTACGCTGCACCGTAGTTCAGTGCGTTAATGCCGATCTTGTCTCTGAAGCTGGCTACGACACTGTCTGTGGTATCAGTAGGACCTTGTTTTGCAAGATCGAAGATGCCAAAGCGGCTCTGCGTTTTCGCGCAGTGTGCCAGTACTTTTGTGTAGACAGTATTGTAGGCTGCTTCTCCCAGTGCGATAGCATCAGGAATCGCTACCAGGGTCGGCTCAAACTCTTTCTCCAGCAACAGCAGGATGTCCGGTTTGGTGTCAGACCCGATAAAGTCGTCGAGAGAGATCTCGAGACCGTCCGGCTTATCGCCATAGGTGCCTACAGAGACGATGTAACAGTTACTGCCGCCGTTGGCGTAGAACAGGCGGATACTGTTGTACAGATAGAAAGTGTTCTTTTCTTTGATCTGTACAATTTTTGGAGCGCCGTTGATGATAAAGGTTTCGCCTTTATAGTCAGCGGCCGGATCAGCAATGCTGAACTTAGGTTGGAAGCCTGCGCCAAAGAGTTCCACAAATTCCGCGAAGGAAGTGACACGAGTTGGTTTTTGCAGAAGCGACTTACCAAACCGTTCGGCTTTTTGTGTGTAGCCGATAAAGACGGGAACTGCTGTTTCGACGGCGACGGCAGAACTGGGGAAGGCGTTTTTTTCCTCTATATAAACGCCCGGAGTCATGAGTGTTGAAGCCATAGCTGTGCGGATTTGAGTTTAGTATAAAAAGATTTCAGAGTATGCCTGAGTGTGGTCGTATACGGCTGTACCTGCTGCGGAAACAGCGGTGATATCAGGAGATGGTAATACCTGGATGATGGTCCGGTGTGGCTCACTGTCACCTCCGCCCGCTACGAGCTGAAAGGTATATGCTGATCGCTGAGATAACGTTAACGCCTGTTCGGAAATAAGTGTATATACACGTTTCCCGTCGGGCAGATCTATCAGTTGCGGTGCGGCAAATTGTATACTACCACGGGCATCTACAATGGATGGTTTGGCAAGCGACGCGAGATCGTTGCTCATCAGGAAGTAAGACCACCTTGTTGCCTTTGCGGCGAAGCTGATTTCATATGCCGGCAGCAGATCAGGCGTGAATGTAAGTGCTATTCTGGCAAACGGACGGGCAGAGACACCTCCATTGCCCGTCGCTGCGGGGATGAGATCATCCGCAGAAACAAGCGCCTGCCTGTGCAATTTACCCGAAGCATATTCACGCTGATTGCTGAAAAATAACATTGTTCCGGGGACATCCGTTTGCTGTAATGCAGTGTAGTTATAGAAATACTTGTCCTGCAGATGTAACTCGAAAAGCAGCGAAACACGCTCCTGTAATAGGGTCTGCCGATCAGTACCGGCGGCATTAAAGAGCACGACGATCCTGTCCGGCAATCTGCGGAATAGTAAACCATAACGCCGCATTTCTGTTGCTGTTTGTTGAGGCAGAAGCAAGCGCAGGTCCCTGAAACAATTATCAGCAAAGTAGCTGTGACGGAAATAAATCTCCGTCAGCAAAGCAAATCCCATTACTGTAATTGTTTACAGAAGTTTATCGTTAGTTGAAATATCCGATACAGATGGCCTGTATTCTCTGATAATACTGTCATCGAAAGTGAGCATGCGCATCTTGTATACGACCGAAGGCATATACTTTGCGCCAAGCGTGGCCCACAGATTGTTTAAGCGATCTGTACCCATGCTCTCCATCTCAAAGACAAGCTTATCAATACGTGGATCCAATGATGGTGTGTTGTCGGATGTAAGCACATTGCGCGACTGGAAATAAGCCATGATAAAGGAGATAAATCGCAATGCTTCCGCATAGTTGTTAGCGGTAAAATATGCCGAAAACAGCACATACAGGTTGATGCATACAGGCGGCGTTGTCTTTGCCTGTACCAGTCCTGCATTGTAGCCGGGCACACCTTTCCCTAACGCCTCCTTCTCAATGTTGATCAGCGTTACAAGTACTTTATTTTCACCCTGCACAGCGACACTACCATCCTGGTTCACTATACCGGATAGTATTACTTTGTCCTCGTTCACATGCAACTGCCTTCGAAAGTGATTATTGATCACTTCTGTGATGCATGAAAGGGTTTCGTAAATCATATGGCTAAATTTTCTCAGGAAGTACTCAGCTCAGCTGAGGCGCACATGTGTTACCAGAGGCAATGCACAATGTTTTCTTTATAAATGATGCAACGTTCATTCTTTACGTTGGTCTGATCTCCGGATATACCGGGCGGATAGTTAGGGTGCCAGGATCTTTTAACGGATAATGTTTTTCCTATTGATGCACAAGATAGTAGTTAAATGAAATTGAAAAAATTTTTTTTACATGAATAATTAGCTATTTTTTAAAAATTATTATTACTCTTGCTCTCGCGTTGTCAGGTAAATCTCAATTCTTATGTACTCCCTTTTCAAAAATATCATTGGGATATTTTTGTTCCTCTTTATCTTTTTATTTACCGGGACGAAAATATACGCTAATGATGTACATACTTTCAGGTATGATACTACGCTACCAAAGACAATCAATCTGCCGGCCTTCCAGAAAGACACCACAGGAAAGGTAAAGTTGCTGCAGAAAATTGTTGCTGCCTTACAATTCAGGCGGAATGCCCGGGCGCGTGAACAACAACGTGTGATCACTATTATCAGAACAGTGATGGCTGATTCCATGGTCGCTACTGCTGCGGATATCAAAAAACTGAATGCTGAGTTATCGCTACAGCAGAACCAGCATTTTGACTCCCTGCGCGCACTGATAGACAAGATCATGTCCCGGCCTGATCCGGTCCCCGCTACTGATAATACAGAGGAAGAGCCTATTGATACACCCGTCGCTCCTGTCTCCGAGGCAGACGTGACAGCACTCATTAATAAGATCATTCCCATTCTGCAACAGAAAGAAGTAGAAGAAAGAGACAGCGCTGCACAACAGCAACGATTACAAAAGATCCGCGCACTTTACGGGCGTGCTTCTGATAAGGTAGATACACTGCCTGTCAATGATTCTATCGGCAAGACCTATACACTGCAACTGGGGCATAAAGCAGCGGTTATCGGTATCCATCCCTACTGGATGAGCGATAAGTTCCTGCACTATAATTATACAACGATCAGCGAAGCAAACTATTACGGTTACACGACTTCTGTAAATGCAGGCCGTATACCAGATTCGTTGCAGTTCTTCAATCTGGCCAACAATCGCACCTTCACCTTTTACGAAACAGATGCTGCCCGTATTGATGCGTTATTAAAAGATGAAACATCCCAGCTACACTGTATAGACTCACTCCTGCTCCTGTTACAACGCTATCATGCGGAAGGTGTAAATATATGGCTGGGTGGTTTGAATGGTAAACAACGAAGCGCTTTTACAAGCTTTATCGGTCTGCTGTATAACAACCTGACCAGTGCTCATCCACAATACCGTCTGACCATTACAATACCTCCTTTCGATGACGCTGCGGCATATGATCTGCGGGCCCTGAACGGTTTTACAACACATTTCCTTGTAGACTTTACAAAGGCCGGCGGCACAACTGCGGGTCCTTTATCTCCCATGAAAGGTGATGCCAGAAAGGCTATCGAGCCAGTCATCTCCCGGTTGCTCAATCAACAGATCCCTCCCTCCAGATTCATCCTGCTGTTATCGTATTATGGCACGGAATGGAAAAAAGGTGCCGATGGCCGGGATCTGTTCACCCGTTATATATCTTATAGCGATATTAAAAAACGCTACCCTTCAGATACTTCTGTATACTACGATGAAGACGCCATAGCCGCTGTCATCAGAGAGAAAGATGCGGCGGGTACTGTTACATCAGAAATATGGTTTGACAATGCCAGCACCCTTGATGTGAAATATGATTTTATCCTGAATACGGGTCTGGGAGGCGTCGCAGTATGGCCTTTGGGAGCAGACGATGGTTATGGAGAATTGTGGGACGTGCTGACAGATAAGTTTGTGAGTATTGACACCACCTTCCTTGCCACTGTTCCGCTGGTACCTGTAACAGAACCGACATTATCGTGGTGGGGTAAACTGGTGCAAAAACTCCGGCATGAAGCACATGTATTAAAACTGATGTTCACCGACCCCTGCCAGCTGGATGCTGAAAACAGACATGGACATAACGATGATACTTTCTTTGTATGGCTTACCTTATTCCTGCTGTTTATTACGCTTTTGATCGGTTTTCTGTATGCTTACAATCTGAGAATGAAGGGAACTGCATGGAAGTGGAGAAAAACAATGCTCCGTGTATTGGTAGGTTCTGTATTTGTAACTGCATTTTTTGCTATTGCGGCAGGCTTTCTTAACAGGGACGTACCATTTGGCATTACGCCGAATATGACCGCAGGAGCCAGATGCGTCACTATCCCAATGTTAGACGCATTGTTGATCTTTGCCGCAGGTATAGGTCTGGGTATGCTGATTATGAGATTGCTGATACGTCCTTTACTGACGCACGAGGATAAGCCTTAACCCTGTTGCAGACTTTTCTGTCCCATGACGTCGGCTTCTGTTTCCAGAGAGGGATCATCATTAACAGGCACGCTTTCTTTCAATTGCGTAGTAGCCTGTACCCTTCCCTGTTTCTGTTGTACAACATGCCAGGCTTCATGGGGCAGGTGCTGTTCCTGTCCCGGTGCAACGTGGATATCCGTACCCTGAGCATATGCATGGGCATTCAGCTGTGCAGGCTGGGAAGAATTATAATGCACCTTCACATCAGACATATCCATGCCTGAAAGATTTTCTACACCTGACTTAAGCTGGTCAGGCATCCCTGTTTCATTGGCCTTCAGTTGAACGGCCGGTTTAGCCTGTACCAGCAACTCTTCCTCTATAGCAGCCATCTGTGCAGGCAGTTCATCCTCCATGGATGCCAGCTGAGCAGGTAGCTCCTCTTCCATAGCCGCCATCTGAGCGGGCATTTCTTCTTCCGGAAGTGATTGTTGCTGAACAGGTTCGCTCTTCAGACGGGCTTCCACCGCTTTACGCTGGATACCTTGAGAAGACATGTTAGCGGCATTGGCGCGCGTAGCATTTTGTTCGCGCTCACTGTGATAAGTTTGTGTCATAAAAGAGGGTTAAGGACCGGGAAAAGTTACAGCTTTTTCGCCGCATTGTGCAAGATCAGGGGAATAAATCTTTACTCTTGTCGATGATCTGCTTCAAACGGAGCGTAAAGGTGTCGCAGCAGCTTTTGCTATACGCGTAAAGCACCACGTCTCCGTCCTCTGAGCGGGACTCAATATTCATTTCCACCGTATGGTCAGGATGTGATTTACAGCATTCCTGGCTGAATTGGTGGGTCAGGTAGGCGGCTATTCTCTCTGCTTTCGAATTATTGAAGCGGGCAGGAAGATTGTGAATGTAGTCGGCCATAGTGTTGTCAGGTACAAGTGACCTTTTAATTGCGCGGAATTGTATCATAAACCTATATTATGGGGAGAAAAAACGATACTGTAAAGTTACGGAGATCCTGTCAAATAGCAGGAAACAGGGATTTACTTTTACAAATGACGGATTTTGTTGTGAATCTGCCTTCTTTTGGCCGCGGAGCTGATTCTTTCATTAATTTTGACCAGTTAATTAAAACACTCATTCATGAAACATCTCATTTTCATTCTTTTATTGGGAACCGGTATCTCCTCTTACGCGCAGAAAAGTGATCAGCCGGTAAATGTACCTGCTGCCGTTACCAAAAGTTTTCAGCAGCAGTTTCCCGCAGCTACAGGTGTTAAATGGAAATTGAAAGATAACCAGTACAAAGCAGAATTTCACAAACACGACGTCTGGTATGATGCGACCGGTAAACTGGTAAAACAGAAAGAAGACATCAAAGATGCCGATCTGCCTGCTGCCGTTAAACAAGCCGTTCAACAGCAGTTTGCCGGATACACTATCCATGACGTTGACAAACACACTGCCGGCAGCACCATCACCTATAAGGTAGAACTGCAAAAGAAGCCGGAGGAAAGAAAGGTAACTTTCAGCGCTGATGGTAAAGTACTGGAAAACGTACTGGATAAGAAAGATAAGAAAGACAAAAAAGACGGGAAAAAGTAAGCCCTTCACCGATATGACTACAAGCCGCCTCCTCCATAAGGCGGCTCTTTTATTTTCGTCCATCCGGGAGCGAATAATATTGTTTTAAGGGGGACTTCATGTTTTTTGGCAAAAAAGGCATAACTTAATAGTAGAATGCATTCCTTAAATCTTTTTGTCATGGATAAAGTTAGAGATATCCTGCAGATGAAAGGAAACCTGATTTACACAATCTGCATTACCTGCACTGTGTACGAAGCTTTGGAAGTTCTTGAAGAAAAAAATCTTGGCGCACTCGTAGTTGTGGACGAAAGTGGAAAATTGATTGGCATATTCACTGAACGGGATTACGCACGCAAAGTCGTCCTGAAGGGTCGGTCCTCAAAAGAAACTTATGTAAGGGACATCATGACGGATAGTCCGGTATTTGTTTCTCCTGACACTGACATTGAATATTGCATGCAATTGATGACGAATAAGTTCATCCGCCATCTCCCCGTTATTGAAAACAATGAACTGACCGGCATTATCTCCATCGGTGACATCGTAAAGCATGTCATCAGCAACAAAGACTTCATCATCCAGCACCTGGAACATTACATCGTAAGCTAAGCACGTTACGAAAAACAACTCATCTCTGCGCTATTAAGGTTAATTGGTTTTATTAAGAGATTGGATAATCGTCTTTCTTTTCATTTAAAAGACAGAATACGCTGTATTCATCTTCAGGGAAAACTTTTATGTTATGGGAAACGAATCAATCAGTGTTCCCTTGTGGCCCCTGTTGCTTTATGCCTGCCTCGTAGTCGTATTGCTCGCCGCTATTCTAACGTTGTCTTATATACTGGGACAGCATCACAATGACCGTGCGACCAACCGGCCATACGAAGGAGGTATTGAACAAACAGGAAGTGCCCGCATCCGCTTCTCCGCGCAATTCTATCTCGTCGCCATGCTCTTCGTCATCTTTGACGTGGAAGCCGTATTCATTATGTTATGGGCACTCGGTTTCTACGAACTGGGATGGCCCGGTTATATCGGCGCATTAATATTTATAGGTCAGCTGGCAGTTGTACTGGTCTATGAATGGGGCATTGGTGCACTGAATATAGGTGCTGACGCGAAGAAGATCTTAAAATTCCACAAACAAAAACAAGAGAAGAATGAAATGGTGGTTAAGCAAACCGGGTGATCAGTCCGGACATGTTTCAGGCAATGGCAGCATGGAAGAAGCTGTCAGCAGAAGTATCATGCTGACAACCGTACAGGACCTCCTCGCATGGGGACGTAAAAATTCTATGTGGCCGTTTCACTTCGGACTGAGTTGCTGTTTCGTGGAAATGGCCACCAGTATTACCAGCAAATATGATGTCGCCAGATTCGGTGCAGAAGTGATCAGAGGTACACCTCGTGAAGCAGATGTCATGGTCATCGCCGGTACCGTATTTATTAAAATGGTACCCATCATCAAACGCCTGCACGAACAGATGATGGAACCCCGTTGGGTCATCTCCATGGGTAGCTGCGCCAACAGCGGAGGCATGTATGATATATACAGCGTTGTGCAGGGCGTAGATAAATTCCTGCCGGTAGATGTATACGTACCTGGTTGTCCGCCGCGACCAGACGCATTTATGCAGGGATTGGTACTCTTGGGTAACGCAGTAGGAAAAGAAGCACGGCCACTTAGCTGGGTAATCGGAGAACAGGGCGTTATCAAACCTGCACAGCCTTCCATGAAAGAACAAAAACGGGAAGAACGTGCGAAGATGACTACGTTCAGAGGTATAGATGAGATATAAACTAAACAAACCTCATGCAGACTGCCGACAATAACATACTAACACCGCTCCAACAACGCTTCGGCTTTGATGCATCACAGCAACAAAACACAGCGGATGGGATACTCACCTTATGGGTTGGCAAAACCGATATTGTCAGCACCGTGCAGTTCCTGCAACAAAATGCCTACTTGTCGCTATACGATCTCTGTGGTATTGACGAACGCGACAGGGCCCGCAAAGAGCAGCTCCCTGTCGCAGACTTCTCGGTAGTCTACCTGCTCTTCTCATTCAAAGACAACAACTTCATCCGACTCAAAGTGCCACTGACCGGTGAATATCCCTCCCTCCCTTCTATCACCACCATCTTCCCAAATGCAAACTGGTACGAACGCGAAATCTACGATATGTTTGGCATCCGCTTCGATGGCCATCCACATCTGCAACGCATACTGATGCCACAATCCTGGCAGGGACATCCTTTGCGAAAAGAGCATCCCGCACGTGCCACCGAGATTGGCCCCTTCCGCCTTTGGGATGAAAAGCAGGACGCGGAACAGGAAGCCCTCCGCTTTAAACCGGAAGAATGGGGTATGCAGACGCATAGTGATGATGCCGATTTTATGTTTCTGAATATCGGTCCGCAACACCCCGGTACACACGGTGTATTACGCATCATACTACAACTGGATGGAGAAGAAATAGTAGACGCCGTTCCCGAAATCGGCTTCCATCACCGGGGCGCAGAGAAAATGGGAGAACGTCAAAGCTGGCATACCTATATCCCCTATACAGACCGTATTGATTATCTCGGTGGTGTCATGAACAATCTGTCCTATCTGCTGGCAGTAGAACAACTGGCAGGTATCGATATACCGGAGCGCGCGAAAGTGATCAGGGTCATGCTCTGCGAATTGTTCCGCATCAATAGCCATCTGGTGTGGTTTGGCACATTCGCACAGGACCTCGGACAGCTATCTCCCGTATTCTATATGTTCACCGAACGTGAAAAGATCTTTGATGTAATAGAGGCTGTATGCGGTGGCAGAATGCATCCCAACTGGTTCCGTATCGGTGGTGTCGCTCAGGATCTGCCCAACGGATGGGATACACTGGTACGTGACTTTGTAAAACGTTTCCCGGCTAAACTGAAAGAATTTAATGACATGGTACTGCGCAATAGTCTGATCAAAGCGCGTACAAAAGGTATCGGTGTATATACACTGGAAGAAGCGATAGAATGGGGTGTTACCGGTCCCGGATTACGGGCCTGTGGCTTCGACTGGGACTTCCGCAAAAAACGCCCCTATTCCGGTTATGAGATGTTCGACTTTGATATACCCATCGCGCAGCATGGCGATTGCTATGACAGATCTGTCGTGAGAGTGGAAGAAATGAGACAAAGTCTGCGCATCATTGAGCAGTGTCTGAATAACATGCCTTCCGGCAACTACAAGGCAGAACATCCGCTGACCACCCCACCGATCAAGAAACATACCATGCAGGATATTGAAACACTGATCACCCATTTCCTCAACGTTAGCTGGGGCCCGGTTATCCCACCGGGAGAAGCCATGAGTTGTGTGGAAGCCACCAAAGGTGCTACCAGTTACTACCTGATCAGCGATGGCAATACCTCTTCATACAGAACGCGTATACGGACGCCCTCGTTCCCCCATATGCAGATGGTCCCTTATATCAGCAAAGGATATACGGTAGCCGACCTGTTGTCTATATTGGGCAGCGTGGACTATGTGCTGGCAGACATTGACAGATAGTCAAATCAAATGCTTATGCTTAGTACTACTGAAAAGGAAGCAATCGATCATGAGATCGGACTGGTGCCTCATAAAAGAGCCACTGTTATTGAGGCATTGAAGATTGTACAACAACATCGCGGATGGATCAGCGATGACAGTGTAGAAGAAATTGCAGATTACCTCGGTATCAGTCCTGCAGAGGTAGACAGCGTAGCCACCTTCTATAATCTCATCTTCCGTAAGCCTGTCGGCCGGCATGTGATACTGCTTTGCGACAGTATATCCTGCTACGTCATGGGATATAAAAGCCTTTATGCCGCCTTACAGGACAAACTACAGATCAATTTCGGACAAACATGCCCGGATAACCGTTTCACACTTTTACCCAATGCCTGTCTGGGTTGCTGCGATCATGCGCCCGCCATGATGATAGACAAAGACCTCTACAGAGATATTACAATTGAACAGCTGGATGATATCCTGAAAAAATATGCATAATGACAGAACGTCCGCTTACAAGAAATATATATCCTGATCGTCCTCCGATGAATCTGAAAGAGTACGAGAATACCGGTGGTTATGCGGCCCTCAGAAAAGTATGCAGTACGATGGATCCTGCGGCTCTACAAAAGCTGGTGCAGGATAGTAATCTGAAAGGGCGCGGTGGTGCCGGCTTCAGTACAGGTATGAAGTGGAGTCTTATTCCCATGGGCGACAAAGCGACGCATCCCAAATACCTTATCGCCAATGCTGATGAAATGGAGCCCGGTACTTTCAAGGATCGCCTGTTACTGGAAGGTAATCCCCATCAACTGATAGAAGGAATGATACTCGCCGCTTATGCGATACAGGCAGATATCGCTTATGTATTCCTGCGCTGGGCTTATCATGAAGCCGCTGCACTTATCCGCAAGAGCATACAGGAAGCCTACGACGCAGGCTATCTGGGAACGGATATACTGGGCAGTGGGTTTCATCTGGAAATGTACCTGCATACAGGTGTGGGCCGCTATATGTGCGGAGAAGAAACCGCCCTGCTAAATGCACTGGAAGGTAAGCGGGCCACGCCAAGGGCCAAACCGCCTTTTCCGCAGATCAGTGGATTGTTTGGCAAACCCACCATTGTCAACAATGTCGAAACGCTTTGCTGCGTGCCCCATATCGTCAATAATGGCGCTGAATGGTTCAAAGGACTCAGTTACAGCGATGATGGCGGCACCAAAGTATACGGCGTCAGTGGTAAAGTAAAAAGACCCGGTGCATGGGAGCTTCCTATGGGAGTGACCATGCGTGAACTGATAGAAGAACATGCCGGTGGTATGAAACCCGGATATGCGTTAAAAGGTGTGCTACCGGGAGGCGCCTCTACCGACTTTCTGACCACCCAACATCTTGACATAAAGATGGATTATAAGTCCGTCGCCGCCGCAGGCAGTCGGCTGGGAACAGGTACCATGATCGTACTGGACTCGGGTACCTGTCCGGTAGGCTTTGTACATAATCTGCAACACTTCTTTGCACAGGAGAGCTGCGGATGGTGTACCCCTTGCCGGGAGGGCCTGCCATGGGTAGAAAAGATCCTGCTCGCACTGGAGAAAGGTGACGGCAAACCCGAAGATATCGAACTCTTACAAATGCATACACAGTTCCTTGGTCCGGGTAATACTTTTTGTGCATTAGCGCCCGGCGCAATGGAACCTTTACAGAGCGCACTCAAATATTTCATGGAAGATTTTGAGCAACATGTCGGGCATAAAAAATGCCCGTATGATTAAATAGCTGAACAATGCCACGCATATATATAGATAATGTGCCTTTCGAAGTGAAAGCAGGCAGGAACCTGCTGGAGGCCTGCCTGAGTCTGGGCATTGACCTGCCGTACTTCTGCTGGCATCCTGCCATGGGCAGCATCGGCGCCTGCCGGCAATGTGCTGTCAAAGTGTTCAAAGATGCGGAAGATACCAAAGGTCGTATCATGATGAGTTGTATGGAAAGCGTGAAAGACGACCTGCGTATTTCCGTATGTGATCCCGGCGCAAAGGCATTCCGGGCACAGGTTATAGAATGGCTGATGACGAATCACCCGCATGATTGTCCGGTATGTGATGAAGGCGGTAGTTGTCACCTGCAGGATGTCACCGTCATGACTGGACACGACTACCGGCGCTATCAGTTCAAAAAACGCACTTATACCAATCAGTATCTTGGTCCGCTGATCAACCATGAAATGAACCGTTGCATACAGTGTTATCGCTGTGTACGATTCTACAGGGACTATGCCGGCGGTAAAGACCTGAATGTTTTCTCCGCACATAACCACGTCTATTTCGGCCGGGAAAAGGACGGCGTACTGCAAAGTCCATTCAGTGGTAACCTCGCAGAAGTATGTCCTACCGGCGTATTTACGGATAAAACACTCAAGGAACATTATACCCGTAAATGGGACCTGACCAATGCACCGGCCATTTGCCAGCATTGCAGTCTGGGATGTAATGTCATCGCCGGAGAGCGTTATGGTCAGTTACGCAGTATTGTGAACCGTTACAACAGTGAGGTCAATGGTTATTTCCTTTGCGATAAAGGCCGCTTCGGATATGAATTTGTCAACAGCGAAAACCGTATTACACAGACATTAATCCGTCACCGCACAGCCGAAGCCGTAGATGAGCCTACACTGATGAGCCATCTGCCCAATATCCTCATCGGACATACAGTGATTGGTATCGGTTCGCCGAGAGCATCCATCGAAAACAACTATGCTTTAATGGAACTGGCCGGCCGGGAATGTTTTTATCAGGGATTACCGGATAATCAGGTATTCCTTGAGCAGAAGATAGTCGATATTCTTTCCGCAGGCGCTATTCATACCCCTTCACTGAAAGAAATTGAGCAGGCGGACGCGGTATTGATATTAGGTGAAGATATCTGGAATACGGCACCTGTCATGGCACTCGCCGTACGCCAGTCTGTTATGAAAACAGCCGCCGCCCATGTACAGGAACAAGTGCCGTTACCCGGCTGGCATGACGCTGCCCTGAAAGAACTCGCGCAGGAAAGCAAAGGTTTTCTGGCGAATATGAGTGTACTCTCTTCCCCCTTAGACGAGATCGCCGCCTGTCAGGCACATGGTGCACCTGATGATATGGCCCGGCTGGGATTTCAGATCGCACACCTGTTGAATAATACACTACCGGCAGTGGACAATGCCTCAGCAGCACTCCTGCAAGATGCGCATCTCATCAGCCAGCAATTGTTATTGGCCAGACACCCGGTTATCATTGCAGGAACATCCGCCGGCAGCGAAGCACTGATCAGGGCAGCCTATGATATCGCGGCTTCACTGCAAAGCAGTGAGCGACAGGCAGCACTGGCCTTTGTATTGCCCGAATGCAACAGCATGGGACTTGCCATGACAGGCGCTTCCTCCTTTGAAAAAGCACTCGCGATCGTACAGCAGAACCCTGACGTCACGGCGGTCATCCTTGAGAATGATCTCTACAGGAATATGCCGGCCGATCTGGTAGATAGTTTCTTTAGTAAATGCCGGCAGGTGGTCGTACTCGACACCCTGCATAACCGCACCACTGAAAAGGCAGATGTGTTGATACCGGTGGCCACCTTCGCTGAAGGGGACGGTACCTTCATCAATAATGAGGGAAGGGCGCAACGGAGCTATCAGGTATTCATGTCTCCCGATAAAGTGCTTAAAGAAGCCTTTAAATGGCTTTTCGAGATGAAGGTGATTCGTAGCGCCATTTCTAATGGTCATGACGTACATCCGGACGAAATGCTGGCAGGATTGGAAAGGGCTTATCCGCAGTTCAAAGGCATCGCGGCAGTGGTACCTCCACATGAATTCCGTATACATGGCGCCCGTATTCCCCGTGAATCACAAAGGTATAGTGGCCGGACAGCCATGCAGGCCAATAAGGCCGTCAGCGAACCTAAACCTCTGCAGGATGACGATTCGCCACTGTCATTCACGATGGAAGGCTACCGGGGAATGCCACCAGCCCCTCTGATCCCCTATTTCTGGGCTCCCGGATGGAACTCCGGTCAGGCAGTCAATAAATACCAACAGGAAACAGGCGGCGCCTTAAAAGGCGGAGATCCGGGTATCCGCTTATTCAGGGATACGGGTGCCCAACCTGCCTGGTTTCAGGATATACCAGATGCTTTCACGCCCCGGCAAGGGAAATGGTTCCTCTTACCGCAATACCAGCTATTTGGTTCCGGCGAACTTAGCATCTACACCAAAGGCATTGCCGCACTCTCCGCAGCCCCCCGGGCTATACTTTCTACAAGAGATGCAGCCACTTTGAACATGGCCACAGGGGCTGCTCACTATACAGTCAGATAACAGAACCTATCAGTTTCCACTGGAAACAAGAGAAGATGTACAGGATGGTATCGTCATCCTGACAGCAGGATTAAAAGGAATGGAAGCATTCAGTTGGGGTACATGGGTAAATCTTTCTAAATAAAGTGACATGACCGTAATGCAACATATCTGGATCGTTTTAGGGGTACTCTTTGTATTTCTGAACATAGCCGCCGGCCTGATCTGGGTGGAACGGAGACTGCTTGCCATGTGGCAGGACAGACTTGGTCCTAACAGGGCTGGTCCCTTAGGACTGATGATCGTGCTGGCAGATACGCTGAAACTGTTTTTTAAAGAAGACTGGATCCCTCCATTTGCAGATAAATGGGTGTTCATTCTGGCACCCGCTATTGTCGTAGCCAGTGTGTTGATGAGTTTTGTCATTATCCCTTTTGCACCGGGCATTCTGGTGGCTGATCTCAATGTAGGACTACTATTCTTCCTCGCCATGTCCTCCCTCGGCGTGTACAGCATTGTACTCGGAGGATGGGCTTCCAATAACAAATACTCGCTGTTAGGCGCCTTAAGGGGTGCATCCCAGATGATCGCATATGAGGTCTTTATGGGCCTCTCACTGATGGGGGTAGTCATGCTGAGCCGTTCTTTCAATCTGGCCGAGATTGTCGCTGCACAGGAAAAGGTATGGTTTATCTTCCTGCAACCGGTAGGCTTTATCATCTTTTTTATCGCCGGACTGGCAGAAACGCACCGTTTACCTTTTGATATTCCGGAATCAGAAAGCGAACTGATGCCGGCTTCCATGCGGAGTATTCCGGTATGAAATTCGGTATGTTCTTTATCGGGGAATACCTCGGCATCACGCTGATCTCTGCCATGACGGTTACCTTATTTTTCGGTGGATGGCTGGGCCCCGCATTCCTGCCCCCTGTCGTCTGGTTCTTTCTGAAAACATTTGTATTCATCGGATTATTCATTCTGCTGAGAGCTTCATTGCCCCGGCCCAGATATGATCAGTTACTGGAATATGGCTGGAAACTGCTGTTACCTCTGGTATTGGTCAATTTATTGGTAACAGGTGCGATCGCACTCTGGATGAAACATTAGCAGCTAAACATAAAACCTGTAACAATGATCAGTCATCTGCGCACCATGTGGTTAGTCTTTCTGCATCTCTTTCACAAAAGAGAAACTATCCAATATCCGAAGAAAAAGTAGCACTGCGTCCACGCTGGCGCGGGCGTATTGTATTGACAAAAGATCCTGATGGCGGAGAACGCTGCGTAGGTTGTTATCTCTGCGCCGCTGCATGTCCGGTGGATTGTATTGCGCTTCAGGCCACAGAAGATGAAAACGGACGGCGTTATCCGGAGTTCTTCCGTATCAATTTCTCCCGCTGTATCTTCTGTGGGTATTGCGAAGAGGCTTGTCCGACGTACGCTATACAGCTTACCCCCGATTTTGAAATGGCAGAATACAGAAGGCAGGATCTTGTATACGAGAAAGAAGACCTGCTGATAGATAGTCAGGGGAAATATCCGGGCTACAACTTCTACAAAATGGCCGGACTCAGTGCGGGTGTAAAAGAAAAAGGTAAAGGAGAAAATGAGGAAGCACCCGTCGATATCAAAAGCTTATTACCCTAAAATGTATTGACATGCCGCTACTATTCTATCTGTCTTCAGCGATAGCGATTATTGCCACTATTATGGTCATTACCCGTTATCACCCCATACATGCATTGCTGTATCTCGTGGTATCGTTTCTTGCTATCGCAATGGTGTTTCTTTCGTTAGGCGCTCCTTTCGCAGCAGCACTGGAAGTGATTGTTTATGCAGGTGCCATTATGGTCCTGTTCATCTTTGTGGTGATGATGCTCAATCTGGGTAAAGAGACCGCTGCACAGGAAAAAGAGTGGCTGCGTCCCGGTGTGTGGATCGGTCCGGGAGTACTCACACTGGTATTACTCATGGAAATGACCATCCTATTGCTGGCGCCTCCGCAAAGAGCAGTTGCTATGGCAGTTGTGACACCCAGACAAGTGGCCCTTTCGCTATACGGAGAATACATTATTGCAGTTGAATTGATCGGCTTTCTATTGACAACAGGCATTGTTGGCGCTGCGCATATCGGCAAACAAAAGAAGAAAAGTCTGCACAGATTTCTACAAGCATAACATATGGCACCCATCTCAGCTCATACCGTCCTGATTGTCGCCGCTATCCTGTTTATTCTTGGATTAGCGGGCGTACTCACGAGAAAGAACATCATCTTTATGCTGATTTCCATAGAGATCATGTTAAATGCCGCCGGACTCGCCTTTATTGCCGCTGGTTCCAGATGGCAGCAGCCTGACGGACAGATCATGTATCTGTTCATTCTGGCAATGGCAGCTGCGGAAGTATCTGTGGCGCTGGCCATGGTTTACAGATCCATCATCAGCATAAGACACTGGACGTGGAAGATCTGAGAGAATTAAAAGACTAAGCCATGCAACAGTATCTGTATCTTATTCCGGCGATGCCCCTGATCGGGTTCCTGCTACTGATAACAGGTGGCGCACAGTTTCCCCGTTATGTAACAGCCATTATCGGCGCCGGCAGCATATGTGTGTCAGCGATCATTGCGATCACCATGGGCGCACAATTCCTTTTATATCCACCATCAGACGGCATATATCATCAACAGTTATGGCACTGGTTTAATATCGGAAAGCTACATGCAGATATAGGGCTCCACCTCGATGCCATGTCTCTGGTCTTTGTCTGCATCATCACTTTTATCGGTGCGTTGATACATATTTATTCCACCAGCTTTATGGAGCATGACAGGGACTACTCCCGCTTCTTTGCCTCCATGAACCTCTTTGTATGGGCGATGTTGCTGTTGGTGATGGCCGATAATCTTGTACTGTTATACCTCGGCTGGAAGGCGTAGGTTTATGCAGTTTTCTGTTGATCGGCTTCTGGTATGAAAGTGAATCTAACTGTATGGCAGCCCGGAAAGCATTTGTGATTACCCGTATCGGTGATACGGCTATGATCATTGGTCTGTTCCTGTTGTTCAGAGAACTGGGGACTTTGAATATCCGGGAGATCCTCGCACTCGCTCCACAACACTTTGCAAAAGGGGGTACAACTGTCACATGGATTGCTGGCTTATTACTCGCAGGAGGCATGGGTAAATCAGCACAGCTGCCATTACAAACCTGGTTGCCCGATGCAATGGCAGGCCCCTCTCCCGTCAGTGCCTTAATACATGCTGCTACAATGGTGACCGCAGGCGTCTATCTGATCGCCAGAATGCATACCATCTTTGAACTCTCTCCTGCTATCATGCACCTTACTGCCATTACCGGCGCCCTGACATTATTGATCGCGGGCTGTAGTGCGATGGTACAGACGGATATCAAAAGAATACTGGCCTATTCAACGATCAGTCAGATCGGCTTTATGTTCCTTGCGCTGGGCGTTGGTGCATGGAGCGCTGCGATCTTCCATTTCTTCACACATGCTTTTTTTAAAGCGCTTTTATTCCTTGCCGCCGGCGCGGTGATAGAAGTCCTGCATCATGAGCATAACATTTTTAAGATGGGCGGACTGAGAAAAGATATGCCACTGATCTTCCGCACCTTTACCATCGGAGCAGCGGCGCTGGCTGCTGTACCGATGATAACAGCCGGTTTTTTTAGTAAAGACGAAATACTCTGGTTTGCCTGGAGTGCACAGGGCGGTCATCCTTTATTATGGGTTGCCGGATTACTGGCGCATTTATCACCGCATTCTATTCCACCCGCCTGATACTGGTTGTATTCTGGGGAGAAAAACAAACGACACCGGGCAAATTACCCGGCAGTGCCATGAATATCCCATTAGTGATACTGGCTGTCTTTTCCATCGGTGCCGGCTGGATTCATTTACCACACTGACACAGGTGCTGCCTGCAACCGTGTTAAAACCTGCGCATCCTGAAGAGATCATCTTCCAGTCCATCGCTATACTGACTACGCTGACAGGGATTATGACCGGCTACATGTTGTATTACCTCTATCCGCATACAATCAGGGAATGGAAGCAATCTGAAGGCCTGATGGCGGTAAGGAATTTCTTCTTTGCCGGCTGGCGGTTTGACCAGCTGTATGATATGCTCTTTGTAAAACCATTTGTCTATATCACGCAGATCAGCAGAAATGATGTAACAGATAAAATCTATAGCGGTATTGCAGAGATGCACCTGCAACTTAACAGATTTCTCTCTGTATCCCAGAACGGATCACTGCGTTGGTATGTCGCAGGCGTGCTGATAGGTATTTTATTCATCATCACTTTACAAATACTACGATGATACTCCTCTGGATGATAGTTGTATTACTGGCAGGTGGCCTTTTATGCTGGCTGTCGGGGAGACAGTCCCCCGCCTATGCCAGATGGACTGCCTTGTTGACTGTAAGTACAGATATGGTACTTGCCTGTTGCTTATGCTGGCTGTATCATGAGTTCCCGGATAAGAGTTCATGGTTCATCAATTACCAGATCAACTGGATACCGTCGATGGGGGTCAGTCTGCATGTCGCATTGGACGGCTTTGGTATGGTACTGTTATTACTGACATTCTTCCTCGGCATCCTCGCTGTCTTATGCTCATGGAATGAAATTCAGGAAAGAGCAGGATTTTATTATTTCAACCTCTTGTGGACACTGGCAGGTATCAGTGGCGTATTTGTGGCCATGGACCTGTTCTTATTCTATTTTTGCTGGGAAGTGATGCTGATACCGATGTATCTGCTGATCATTCTCTGGGGCGACAGCCGCCGCCGTTATGCTGCTTATAAGTTCTTTCTGTTCACGCAGGCAGGCAGTCTGCTGATGCTGTTATCTATTCTCGCCTTATATTTCATTCACGGCCAACAAAGCGGACAATACACTTTCGATTACTTTGAGCTATTACGTACGACATTCCAATCCAATACGGCGTGGTGGATCATGGCGGGTTTCATGATCGCATTTACCATTAAGCTACCCATGATACCATTTCATAACTGGTTACCCGATGCGCATAGTGAAGCACCGACTGCAGGTAGTCTTTTACTGGCGGGTTTGTTGTTAAAGACGGGCGCTTATGGTATTGTGAGATTTGTACTACCGCTATTTCCGGAGGCGTCTGCCGCCATTGCATGGTGGGCAATGCTATTTGGTGTAACAGGTATTATCTATGGAGCTGTGCTGGCCTTTTCGCAGACAGATATCAAGCGGCTGATTGCCTATACTTCCGTTAGTCATATGGGATTTGTGCTGTTAGGCATCTTCTCCTTCAGCGAGATTGCTATGCAGGGTGTTGTTATGCAGATGCTGACACACGGACTTAGTACAGGAGCGCTCTTTGTGATGGCAGGCATGTTAAAGGAAAGACTGCATACAAGGGATATTACAAAAATGGGCGGTTTATGGACGTCCATGCCGGCAATGGCGGAACCGCTATTTTATTTACAATGGCATCTTCCGGTTTACCTTTGCTGGGTAACTTCATCGCAGAATTCTTTATACTGCTCGGGACCTTTACAGTGAATGTGCTATTCAGCGTGCTGGCTTCCGTCGGATTGGTACTATCTGCCTTATATGGCCTGCGCTTATTACAGCGCGTATTTATGGGCGCCATTGTTGTCACCAATCCGGTAAGAGACCTCAGTACCGGGAGATGTTGATCATGGCTGCCTTAAGCGTCAGCATTGTGGCCCTTGGCCTATATCCGCAGCCTGTCATAGATACTGTACATCATTTATCGTTCACCCTTCAGCCTTTATTACATGAATGAACTGCAATTATTATCGCTGCTGCCTTTCATGGTACTGGCTGTCGCTTCAGTAGTAGTTATACTACTGATCGCATTCCGGGCGAGCCACACTGTTATACAGGTGACGGGGTTTATAATGATGTTACTTGTCGTGTTTGCCACCTGGTATGTAAAAGACACCTTACCCAGACTTATTCCCCCACTGTTTATTGTAGATGGACAAGCCGCTCTCTTTACAGGCCTGATTATTTTAGTGTACTGGTGGTGGGTTT
Organism: Chitinophaga pinensis; assembly: GCF_007896845.1. Taxonomy (GTDB): domain Bacteria; phylum Bacteroidota; class Bacteroidia; order Chitinophagales; family Chitinophagaceae; genus Chitinophaga; species Chitinophaga pinensis_C. The sequence goes on from NZ_VOHS01000040.1 coordinate 32,689, forward strand.
ATTGTCCTACATCTACTTTGAAGAACGCGAAGAGAATCCGAAGGAGTATTATATCCTTTTATTCCTTGCCACACTTGGAGGTGCTATTCTCACGATCAGTCAGCATTTCATTTCATTCTTTATCGGACTGGAATTGCTGAGTGTAAGTTTATATGCGCTGATCGCTTACTTACGCACCCGCAATCATGCGGTAGAAGCAGGCATGAAATATCTGGTGCTGGCAGCGATGTCATCAGCTTTTCTGTTGTTTGGTATGGCGCTGATTTATATGGAAACAGGTACTATGACGTTTCCCGGTATTGCGGCAAAACTGGCGGATGGTATTTCTTCGCCGCTGTTTTTGTTTGGTACCGGAGCGATGATGGTGGCAATCGGGTTTAAACTCGGACTGGTACCTTTTCATCTTTGGATAGCGGATGTGTATCAGGGGTCTCCTTCTCCCGTTACTGCTTTTATTGCCACGACTTCAAAGATCGGGGCTTTTGCTGTGTTGCTGCGCTTTGCCCAAACGGTGAATCTGCATGAGTATCCGTTGATGATAACAGTGTTTTCTGTGATTGCTATTGCTTCTATGATTATGGTAATGTGCTGGCTTTACGTCAGCAGAACCTGAAAAGACTATTAGCCTATTCTTCGATTGCCCATTTCGGATACCTGCTGGTGGCATTTCTACCCGGTAGCAAGGCGGGTACAGAAGCCACGATTTTCTATCTGGCTGCTTATTCTGTCACTTTACTGGCAGCTTTTGGCGTGATCGTACTACTATCCACCGGTGAGGAAGAAGCGGATCGTATAGAGAATTATCAGGGATTGATATGGCGAAAACCGGTGTTAGGCACTATACTGACGGTAGCGTTATTCTCGCTGGCGGGCATTCCGCTGACCGCAGGATTTCTGGCCAAGTTCATGGTCTTATCAGCCGGTGTACAACAGGCATTATGGCCCTGTTGATTGTGCTGGTATTGACAAGTGTGATTGGCTTATACTACTATCTGCGTATCATCAGCACCTTGTTCGCCAATGCTGATCGTCCGATAACGATACCGGGCCCAAGGCATCCGTTCTTTTACTTCTCTACTTATGCGGCGCTGGTGGTACTGGCGGGCGCACTTTGCTGGCTGGGGATTTTCCCGGGAATGGTGCTACAGGGGATCCGTAGTTTTTTACTCTTACATTGACTTAGGGTATGGGGATACAAACAGCACAGCCGTCCTTTATAAAGGGCGGCTGATTGCGTATATGGCCGGTTTTATTTCAGTATGTGATATTGTTCTTTATGATGTGCTCATAGCTGTAATAGCTTCGGTAGTATTCCAGTGTTCTGCTATTTTACCGTTTTCGGTCCTGAACAGATCATAAATACGGCTTCGTTATCTGATTGTCTGCCTTCGCTGACTACGAGTGCGAAATTGCCTTCGCCGAGCACACGATGTATCTTGTTGTATTCAATAGCAGGCGGTGTGGTGTGATCATGTATCCAGGCACAGGAATAGTGCTGAAACCTGACCTGATCGCAAAATAGCGGGAGCATACAGTGCTGTCGCCTTTCCTTACCAGCACATCTTCTACTGTACATTTTGCCAGTTGTTTGTTTTCTGTTGTGCGCTGATGTTCCGTGATATTTACGGAGCGGGCGTGTAGTGGTCTTATATTATCGTGCGCGGATGATATCTGAAGATTATCCCAATGTTCTACAATTCTGTCCTGTTCAAACCTGAAAACGCTGAATCCGATCATCACTATTTCAAAATGATACTCAACATGTGCGAATACAAAGTCGCCGTCTTCCATGAGTCTGACGATACGAACAAAAGCATTTCTGGGCCATTCTTTCAGGTAGTGTTTAAACCCCTGTATGCCTTTCCCGATACGCTGATTATGTTGTACATAGTGTTGTGCATCTATATAAGTCAGCGGCGTTTTCATACCTGTGCCCAGGCTGGTCAGCAATACAGCCACTTTCTCCTTCTTTGATAGTTCTAAATTCTGCATGTGGCGGGCTATTGAATGAGCTCCGGCCAGAACCGGAGCTCTTGAAACTACAATCGGCAATCCAAAAAACACACTGTCTTTACATCATCCCTTTTACCCGTATGACCTTGATGGCAAACCAATGCCATGGCGGAACTGCTTATGATCGAAGCTCACAATAGACTATCTGGTCTTTTATGATGACTTAAAAAACAGCAGGGATGCTGTCGTATAAATAGATCGATAAATTTAATTCTATCGAACAAATTTAGACCATGTAGTCTTTTTAACCAAAAAAATTCCTGAATAAGTGTTAGGCAGACTTTTTTATTATTTAACCATTCATTAACAACTGCCTATTAGGTTTTTTGTATTATGCAGTCGCAAAGAGCATTGAACTTTATCAGGAAAAATCAAGTCAGGGGACTGTTCTATTTTACTAGCTAAGATCAGGCTATCAACCGAGCAATTTAAACAACTCAAACTTCTCGACAATGTAACAATACCTACGCTATGAAAGCCAGGGACATTATTTTGCTTGCATGCTATTTTCTGTTTACGAGCATGTTTCTTTATGCTGCAGTATCCAAATTAATGACGTTCCAGGTTTTGTGGTACAGATGCAACGTCAACCGTTCTCTGATGCATATGGTAAATTTCTGACGTGGTCTATTCCGGCAACAGAGATTCTGCTGTCATTAATGATGGTAACAACTGCCTTTCGTAAACTTGGGCTTTATCTGTCGACTTCCCTGATGATCTGTTTTACCGGTTATATTGTACTGGTACAGTTACATTACTATGGGAAGATTCCCTGTAGCTGTGGTGGCGTGATATCTAAACTATCATGGCCTCAGCACCTGTTATTCAACTTATTTTTTGTGGCTATTGGATTTCTCGGTATCTATCTTGAACAACGTGCAGATTCATTACAACAGAACGTACATCTAGCTAAATAAATCTTCAGATCTAAACTCACACTATGGGACAATCTACGCTTTGTCTTGCTCCTCGCAAGGCCCCGGCAGGGTCATGTCCACCCAGAGCCGGTTAAACAGCAACATGTAGTCTATCATTAGCTTTTTTGCAGTAAGTCACACTTTTTTTTCCTGACATGTTCCTTTAAAAATCGACAATTACTTCTTATGAAAAGAATCAAACTCTTATTTGCACTCACTGCGGTGTTAGCAGGTGCAGGCACCGCTATTGCTACTACCGGAAAACCTGGCGCTTCCTCTGCCGTGGAAGTAAATCGCAACTGGATTGACTGGAATGGAGACCTGTTGGTCAATGTACCAAAATCAGTAGCAGACCTCTATTGCGCTTCATCAATCGACATTTGTCTCCGGGCGCAGGACAATGTATATATCATACAAATGGATATTTACCTTGAGTTTGCTGTAACCATTTTCATACATCAGGGAGCTGATCATCCCCTGATGTACCTGCATCTTCTCTAAATAATTTACAACAGTTTATTAATTGAATACAAGTATCCTGACTTGTATACTGAAAGTTTTTGCTGCATTTGCGACTTGTTTAATAATTTTTTCCATCAAAATTTCAAACATCAGTTTTATATCCGATACAGGTGCATGCCTGTGTTGTGATGAGATAATGTTGCGAAGACAATGTGCTTGTTTTCGCAACATTATTGCTGTTTAGATAAACGGCATGCTGTTACGACTGACTTTCTGGTAATTACCTGCAACACAGGTGAGTACTTGTATTGTAGTAACCAATGATCCATCCGTTATAAATACCATCGTTGCGCTACGCAACAATGTTCCTCAATTATATCCCGGATCTGTTCCAATGCCGGATTAAGCAATATCTGCGACGAAGGAATAGGCCACAAAGTATCCGTCGCCTGCCATTGGCCATTTCTGATAGCCGTCATAACTTCATTAACCTTTCCGCTTCTCCGGAGGTCATACCAACGATGCCCCCTTCTGCAAATAATTCAATTCTTTTTTCATGCAATAACTGGCTGCCAGCTCCTCTGCTGTGATCAGAGGTCGGGTCTCCGCGATCAGCGGCAATTGTGCTCTTCTACGGATCATGTCAATATCTTCTATTGCACCGGGTAGTTGTCCGGCGGCTAAACGACATTCAGCCCTGATAAGGTACATTTCAGCAAGTCTGAAGACGGTAGTATAT
>NZ_VOHS01000041.1 GCF_007896845.1 Chitinophaga pinensis
TCCTGCATCACATATTACACAGACTTAAAACCGGCGGCCTCCTGACAAAAACGATCTCTGTTTTTTGTTTGTTAAGTGGTGCATATAGCGTCGCCAACAACAACAGACATGACATCCGTGTAGCAGGCCTCATTGTACTTACAGCTGTCGCTGCACACCTGTATCTGATCTATCAGAACATCGGTTCGAACTGAGACATTATCTTTCACCAGAAACTTTCCTTATAGCCGCAACAAACGCTTTATCTATATGCTCATGCAATATCTGTTATTGCTGGCACCAGAGATCATTCTCCTGTTTGTGATGGAAACACCACTGCTGGCTACACTATTGGGTTTTATGCTATATCCGCACTGGTGTGCTTCCGGGGTCTCCTCTATCAGATCGGCCTGCACATGAATATTATTTACCGGTCGTTTTCGTCGTGTATATTCTCCTCTTCTGGATGATCATGTATGACTGTTTATGGCAATCAGCCTGCGTCAATCTCCTGCTGGGATATATATTATTCTGTAACAGATATTATAAATTACCGCCGCTTGTCTGAAAGCAATAAAACAACACCTTAAAACTACCCATGTATTTAATTGTCATTTTAACACTTTTATCATTATCTTGGGATTAGCTTTATAATTCCACTATAATGAAACACTGGTTATATCTCGCCGTCCTTACGTGCCTTACGCAGACTGTCTTCGCCAAATATGACCCTGACTCCGTCTATCTTTTCTCTTATACCACGGAGAAAAATAATCATCACAACGGACTACATTTTGCATGGAGCCGGGATCAGCAGCAATGGCATCCTATCGGCAATGAATGGGGATATCTGAAAAGCGATTATGGTCGTTGGGGTTCGGAGAAAAAGATGTTCGCGCCTTACCTGATCAGCGGACCAGATGGTAACTGGCATTGCGTCTGGGGCTTAAATGATAAGGAACATGCCTTTGCACATGCCGCCTCCCCTGATCTCATTCACTGGAAACGTCAGAGCTATCCTGTTATGCAGGCCGGCAGCAATGTTTTACAGCCTGTCAGCTGGTATGATGCCACTCAGCAACAATATAACATCATTTACACCACCTCAGCAGGTAAATACTATCAGACTACTACGAAAGATTTTACCGCCTATTCTCCGGCAACGGAAGTACCCGCTACAGCCTATCGCCATCAGACCATCTCCGTAGAACTGCCAACAGGCAAAACAAGCGGACAACTGCACCGTGTACCATGGAAAGTGGCGGATCAGCTGATCAAAACATATGAGGGGAAACTATATAAGATGGAGCAGTACAGTGAATCGACTGCCGGGGATAGTGCCCGCTTCGCGGGTATCAGTCATGTAAGCGCTACCATCTCTGTACAGCCAGCATTGGCGAAACCCATCAGCGATCTGCTTTTTGGTGTTTTCTTTGAAGATATTAACTACGCTGCCGACGGCGGATTATACGCAGAGCTGATCCAGAACCGGGACTTTGAATATGCCCTCTCCGATAAAGAAGGCCGTGATAAACAATGGAACAGTACCCATTCCTGGCAGCTGCAAGGCACACAAAGTACCTTCACAATTGATACCAGCTCACCATTACACCGCAATAACCCACATTACGGGGTGCTCAATACAAAGGAACCGGGCGCTGTATTGTCAAATACCGGTTTTGACGGTATCGCTCTCAATAAAGGAGAGAAATACCAGTTCTCCCTGTTCTGCAGGGGAAAAGGTACGCTGCTGGTCAGACTGGTCAGTAAAGAGGGCACTACACTGGCCCAGACCACATTGTCACTCAATGCCCCGGAATGGAAACAAAGCAGCGCCACATTGACGGCTGCTGGTACCGTTTCGGACGCTCATCTGGAGCTATTGCCCCGTACAAAAGGTGGACTTGATGTGGACATGATATCCTTATTTCCCGCTAAAACATTCAAAACCAGACGAAACGGATTACGGCCTGACCTGGCACAAACTATTGCCGATATCCACCCCCGTTCATCCGTTTTCCCGGTGGATGTGTAGCCCACGGTGATGGCCTTGGTAATATGTATCGTTGGAAAAATACCATTGGTCCTCTGGAAACGCGTATCCCCCAGCGTAATCTGTGGGGGTATCATCAATCCGCCGGACTGGGTTACTTCGAATACTTCCAATACTGCGAAGATATCGGCGCTGAACCATTGCCCGTCGTTCCCGCAGGTGTACCCTGTCAGAATTCAGGTGTAGGTGGGGGCGGACAACAAGGCGGTATCCCCATGACTGAAATGGACAACTATGTACAGGAAGTACTGGATCTCATAGAATACGCCAACGGCGACGTCAATACCACCTGGGGAAAGAAACGGGCAGCCGCCGGTCATCCGGCCCCTTTTCATCTGAAATACATCGGTATAGGCAATGAAGACCTGATCACAGATGTATTCGAAGAAAGATTCACCATGATTTACAAAGTTATGCAGGCAAAACATCCGGAAATCACAGTCATCGGCACCGTAGGTCCTTTTTATGAAGGTACCGACTATGAAGAAGGATGGGCGCTGGCCGGAAAACTGAAAGTACCTATGGTGGATGAACATTATTATGAGACATCCGGTTGGTTCATCAACAATCAGACTTCTATGATAAATACGACCGCTCGCGTTCAAAAGTTTATCTGGGCGAATATGCAGCCCATCTGCCCGGTGCAAAGGTCAATCTGGAAACAGCATTGGCCGAGGCTATTTATCTGACGGGTGTTGAAAGGAACGGTGATATCGTCAGTATGACTTCCTATGCCCCCTTACTCGCAAAAGAAGGGCATACACAATGGAATCCGGACATGATCTACTTTAACAATACAGCCGTTAAACTGACCACCGCTTATCAGGTTCAGAAGTTATTCGGGAATAATGCCGGGAATGAATACCTGCCTAATACCACCTCGCTTTCTACCAATCAGGAAATTCTGAATAAAAGGATCGCCGTATCTGTTGTGCGGGATAGCAAAAGTAAAGACGTCATCATCAAGCTGGTCAACATTTCACCGTTCAGTATCCCTTCGACGATAGATCTGGGTACACTGAACATTGACGGCACAGCAGGTACAATGACAATCTTACAGGGAGATCCGTCTTCCAAAGACGCGAAACCGGTCAGCACAGCTATCACTATAGCATCAAAATTCAATACCGGATTGCCGGCATATTCTTTCTCTATTATAAGGATCAAAACAAAGTAATCAGCATGAGATCAGTTCTTTTATGGGCCTTTGTCCTTTTAGGCTGCACAACATCCGCACAACAAAAGAAAGACTTCCATTCATGGGCGCCTACGCCCCCGATGGGATGGAACAGCTGGGATTGTTACGGACCGACAGTGACAGAAGCAGAAGTGAAAGCCAATACCGACTATATGGCCACTCACCTGAAAGCGTCCGGATGGCAATACATCATCGTAGATATCCGCTGGTACGTGGCCAATGATAAATCACATGGCTATAATGAAACCAATCCTGATTATAATATAGACGCATACGGACGTTTTCAGCCTGCTGTCAACCGGTTTCCTTCGGCAGCAAACGGACAGGGATTTAAGCCGCTGGCAGACTATATACACAGCAAAGGATTGAAATTCGGTATTCATATCATGCGGGGAGTACCGGTAGTTGCTGTGAATAAAAAACTGCCTGTTAAAGGGACGAACGTCACCGCTGCAGATATCTACAGCAAACAGGATCAGTGTAAATGGCTACATGATATGTATACGATTGTACCGGATAAAACAGGTGCACAGGAATATTATAATTCTCTGTTTGACATGTATGCTTCGTGGGGGGTGGACTTTGTAAAAGTAGATGATCTTTCCGCACCTGTTTATTTTGCAGAAGAGATTGAAATGATCAGAAAAGCAATCGCACGGACCGACCGTAAAATTCTGCTCAGTACCTCACCGGGAGAAACGCCCATCGCACAGGGAGCACATGTACAGCAGCATGCCAATATGTGGCGTACGGTTGACGATTTCTGGGATAACTGGCCGCACCTGAAAGACCACTTCGAAGTATTTGACCGCTGGAACAAGTGGCGTACCACGGGCGCATGGCCTGACGGAGACATGCTGCCACTGGGACATATCGGGATCCGTGCAGAAAGAGGACAGCCACGTATGACTTCCTTTACAAAAGACGAGCAGTATACCCTGATGACACTCTGGACCATTTTCAGATCGCCGTTGATGTTTGGTGGTAATCTGCCTGACAATGATCCTTTCACACTGTCACTGCTGACCAACAAACAGGTATTACAGGTATTGAATAACAGCAGTAACAACCGCCCGCTTTTCAATGAAAAAGATAAAGCGGCATGGACGGCTGATGTACCGGGTAAACCGGCTAAATATCTCGCTGTCTTTAATAAAGCTGATAAAGATAGCGCCGCCGTTACTGTTGATCTTTCTACAATAGGCATCAAAGGTGCATGTACCATTACGGACCTCTGGTCAGGAAAAGTACTGGGGAAATTCAATGGTAGTTTTGCTCCGCAGATTAATCCGCATGGCGCAGGACTTTATAAAGTCACGCCATAATAAATGGCCTGTATCAGGCCATTTTCTTGTATTGATTAGGGCTTACCCCTACTTCCTTCTTAAACAGACGGGAGAAATAAGGAGGGTTTTCAAAACCCAGCAGATAGGCAATTTCTGCAACGCTCTGATCAGCTGTTTTAAGCAGGTTTTTAGCCTCTGAGATAAGATAGATATGAATAAGTTCTATGGCAGTCTTGCCGGTCTCCTGCTTCAGCAGATCACTCAGATAACGCGGAGACAGATGCAGTTGCTCTGCCATATAATTCACGGTGGGTAATCCTTTATCTTCAATACTGCTATCCTTGAAATAATTGGCCAGTGTCTCGCTAAAGCGGGACACTGTTTTTCCTGATAATTCGGCTCTGTTGATGAACTGACGTTTGTAGAAACGCTGGCAGTATTGCAGCATAGAACCAATATGTCCGAGAATAATATTACGGCTGTATTCGTCCTGTGTACCGTTATATTCTGTTTCAATTTTTCTGTACAACTCCCACATGATCTGCTCTTCCCGTGGAGACAGATGTAATGCCTCATTCACTTCGTAGTCAAAGAAATTGTACTTTTTAATCTCCGTGTGCAGGACATGTCCGTTGAGATAGTCTTCATGAAAAAACAGGAGGAACCCATCTTCCTCAAATTGCAGATCTTTCATTTCGATGATCTGACGGGGCTTAGCGAAATACATGGAACCATTCTGGTTATCGTAGTTCGTCCGCCCATATTTTATCATCCCTGCCTTTAGCTTCTTGAACCCGATCATATAAAAATCACTGGTAAACTCCCTGTCCCCTATTGTACAGGTATTATCACAACGGGTAAGACTGAGCATAGGATTTTCCGGAGGAGGAAAATTATTTGCGCGGTGCAGATCTGCCAGATGTTTATAGTGTATCATATTATCAGATTAAATATCCTGATACAAAAGTATCAACTATATAGCAGCATAATTGATACAAAAGTCGGTAAAAATGGCACATATCACGGTTCGACCCTTAACAATATGATAAGAATGACTTAATATCTGATCTGTTTTTCACATCTCCGGAATTTCTACTTTGCGCGCCTCATATGAAGCAGGTTGACAACACCCGCTTCTGGTAAAAACCCATAATGTAACATTCTATGAAAAGACACGCGTATTTAATCGCACTTTCCACGTCGCTGGCTTTTGCTGCCTGTAGCAAACAATCCGGAGAACCCGCTCCCTCAGCCGACAAACTAGCTGCTGCCAATGAGATCTCTGCTGCTGCTGCCAGTACCATCACCTACACAGATGAAAGCGCTTTTGTCAACAGCCTTTCCTCTTATGGTTTTAAAACACCGGATCAACTGACGCTGAACCGTGATGGTTCCACCAGTGGCTATACTTCGGTATATGGATTCAATATTCCGGCGGCCAATCAGGTAACAGGTTTCAAATGGAACAGCGGAGACGAGCAGACCAATGAATGGCGTCCACAAGGTATCGGAGGCTTTACCTGGGGCACAAAGAAGTTCCTTGTAGTTTCATGGTATGGCGTTGATCCGGGTACGATTGCTGGTGTAGCCAATCAACACAAAGGCGTACGTATTTCATTGGTAGATATTACCAATATGAACAGCGTTACCTATCGCCATATTCTGCTGGTACAGAACAAAGCCAACATGACCAACTCCTCACTGTACAAGGCTTCCAATACCTATACACAGCTGGGATCTTTCTGTCCGGTAACGATTCACGCAGGTGGAGTAACCTGTCATGCAGGAAAATTATTCGTTGCAGATACCAAACTGGGGATGCGCGTATTTGATCTGACGAAATTCGTGTCTGCACAAAGCGATGACACAGAAACAAGTTGCGGACAAGCAACCAACGGTGACCTGAAAGCCTTTAACTATGGTTACATCTTACCACAGACCGGCTATTATAAGATCACTAATGCCAATCCTTTCTCCTGTATCGAACTGGGTGAAGGCGCTACAGCTGCCAGCAAATACCTCTGGACAGCACAGTATATAGAGCCCTCTGAAACAACTGTACCACAGGTGTTCGGATTCCTTGTTAATGATGCCGGACAGGTAAGTACCACCACACAGCCGACAATCATCACCCCTGTTGACAATGACACTACCCGTGTGCATGGCATACAGGGTGTATTCAGAATGGGTAATAAGACGTTCATGTCTACAACAGGAAATAGTTCTTACGAAGGATCTACAGGCAGGCTGACACGCTACAACGATGGTACTGTTGCCGGTACCCGTTACCGCTGGCCACATGGTGCAGAAGATCTGTACCGTGACGCTGCTACCGGTTATCTCTGGTGTCTGACAGAGTATGAAACAGAAAAGTATGGAAAGGACAACAGATGTGTATTTGCTGTCAGAGTTTCAGATTATGATTGATAGGAGCAAATAAAAGCTTTACACCTGAGGGGCTGATATGAAAGGGACTGCTTTCATACAGCCCCTTTCTTTATAGATTTTATGCGTAATGTAGTTTTTCTGCGAACTGATGCCAGCTCTCCAGCTTACGTTGCATGAGTTGTTCAATCAGTACAACTGCCTGCTCGAAACGTTCATCCCAATCTCCCCGGATCTCTTCACAGGTAACGCCATACTTATCCAGTACCCGGCGATGTGAAACATCAAGACGATTACGATCTTCTTCGCTCAGACGTGTGCCGTCCTGTACATAAGGCGCATCATTATTCAGATAGAGATAAAGATCTGCCCTGTTACTTTCAAAGATGCCACGGTCTACAGACAGCTCGGTATTAAAAGCAAACTCTCCGTAAGAAAGCGTGATATGAATGTTGGTATCGATGACCAGCAGCGGACTTGGTCCTTTTGCTGCCCTGTCGATACGGGCCGCATGTTCCCGCGCGATCAGATAAAGATCTTTAACGCCAAAGTCATTGGAATCTGTAATAATATCCCTTCCCGCTTCCAACACACCGGTACAATTGAAATGTTCCGATAACCTGCTGGTCAGGGTAGTCTTTCCTGTTGACTCCGTACCTAACAACACGACCTTCGTCACCAACGATGCTTTTACTGCATCCGGCAAATATTGCCATGTATCCGGAAGATTAGCCCTGATCTTTGAAGCAGATACAGGATAACGGGCTTTTTTCATATCAAAAGCCATGTGGGTAATACCCATATAATCAGCTACCAGCTCGCCGTAAGGTTCCGAAGTAACCACCAGTGAATGATCAGGAAATAAGAATTTAAACTGTGCCGCCCATAACTCAGACGCCAATGCCGACGTCTCGGAAGTATTTGGCAACAGACTTTCGTCATATTGAAATACCAGCACCTTTATACGCGGATCATGGCGGAAGGTGTCTTCCACCCAAACCTGACGCACAGGAGCCGGAAGGGTTTCCTTATTACTGCAGCAGATCAATACGGATAGCTCATCACAATACGAGAGGGCAAACCTGATCATCGCTTCATGCCCCTTATGGAAGGGCATAAATTTCCCAAAAACAAAACCTTTACGCATATTTCAGTTGTTTCCTCCATTGAAGCAGGCCGAACGTGGCCAGCCCCAAAAATACCACATACTCAAGTGATAAAAAATAAATTTCTTTAATAAGATATAAAATAACACTCACAATATCTACAACGATCCACAGTACCCACGTCTCGATGCGTTTCTTTGCCAGCAGAAACGTCGCCAGCACACTTGCCATCATGACGAAAGAGTCCGCAAACGGATAGGTGGCCGGCAAAGGAAAGTATTGCGGCATCCAGATATGGAAACGTTGAATCGTGTATCCCATCGCAATCGTCCCCAGCAATAATGCCACGCCGTATATGCCTGTCATCGGACGGGTCATCCGGGTAACCGGCAGCTCCTCCGTTTTATTTCTCCAGTTATACCAGCCGAACACTGTTACCACCAGAAAGAATACCTGCAATAACATATCCGCATACAGCTGCACCTGAAAAAACAGCACAAACAATGCGATCTCATTGACAATACCTGTTGGCCAGGTCAATACATTCGCTCTGGAAGCATAGTACACAGATATCAATCCGAAGAGGGTCCCGATCAGTTCAATATAACTCACAGGATATGACAGCACACTGAAAGCGATATCATTCACATCGAAAAACGTCATCAGAAACTGTATTTAAATGCAACATACATATTACGGGGCGCCTGTACAAAGTATTTACGGGTACCGTCCCCTTCTACATAACCGTCATTGTAATATTTAGCGCTGGTCAGATTGTTCACAAACAGCGACAGTGTACAATGTGCAATCGTATACTGCGCCCTTGCATTCAACAGCACATAATCATCCACCAGTGCATCATTAGCAAAATCAATATAAGCACGACGCTGATACCTGCCGGATACGGCTACTCCCAGCCGCTTATGCTCCCAGCCCACTTCCTGATTCACGATCAGTGCTGGTGTCAATATAGGTGTGAAAGACGTCTGCTGTTCTTTTACACGGCTATGGTTGAAAGAGGAGTTATTGGTAAAACTGAATGCATTCACCCGGTAGCCCGCATGTAATTCTATCCCTGCCCGGTAACTGCTTTTTACTTTATTGGTCAGCAACAGCCCATTCGGTCCCACCTGTCCGTTCAGCACAATCTCATTATCAAAGTTCATGTAGTACCCATTCAGTCCCAGCTCGAAATTGTTCTTATGAAAGCGGACACCCAGCTCATGATCTACGACGGACTCTGCATCCTGATTATAGATCATTGCCTTACCGGTACTGTCAGCGGTCAGATCATCATTCCCACCGAAAATATCATTACGCGTAGGTTCCCTGCCGGTACGACCAATGCTATAGTAGATGCTGGTTGCATCACTGGCGGCAAAGTTCAGACCTGCCTTCGGATTCAGGAAATGCCAGTCCATCTTTTCAAAAGGCACACTGCCTTTATAATCGAAAGTAGTATAACGGTATTGCAGATCACCATAGAGTGTGAACCTGTTAAGGGTATATTCTATTTTAGTAAATGCGCTGGCTTCATTTTTATGTCCTTTGTTCTGATACAGTTCACCCAGCCAGTTATCAGTACCTGTATGTCTGCGGGAATAAATATTACCGTGTACACCAGTCGTCCACTTAAAACGATCGTAGGTCAGTGCATAGTTGGTAAAGAATCCACCGAAGTGGGAAAGGAAACCATAGTTAAAGAGGTTGCCATCCGTCTCCATGCCGAGAAAGTTATTCAGATCGAAATCGTATCCACCTTTCAGATAAGTATAATAAATACTGGAGGTCAGTGTGCCATGCAATGTAGGCCGCCAGCTGTTCTGTAATTGTATAAGTCCCTGAAAGAAACGATCTTTTTCATCTTTGGTATTGGCATTACTACGTCTGTCTTTAGAGATGAGCGTATCTGCTACTGCCAGCCAGGCCATTCCATTCCGTTGATGACCTGCCATCACGTTCAGCTTCCAGGTGCTTTTATCGTAGTAAAGGCCGCCGCTGACAAACACAGACTGCGAATTATTAAAAGCATGATATTTATATCCATCCGTATACACCTGAGAAGCTCTTACGTATAGTGACTTCCTGTTTTTAATAGCGGTCTGGTGTTCTGCAAAAATCCTGAAACTGTTATAAGACCCATATCCTACACCGAGATTAGTGTTGGCGGTCTCTCCTGCTTCAGGCGCAAATAACTGTACACTACCGGCATAACTGGCAGCACCGTTTTTAGAAGTACTGACACCTCTCTGTATCTGCAGCCGGCTGATGGAATTGAGTATATCCGAATAGTTGGAAAAGTAAGCGCCCTGATCTTCTGGTTCATTGAGGGGCATCCCATCCAGCGTAGTATTGATTCTGGTCTGGTCCATCCCTCTCATACGGTAATAAGAATAACCCTGCATATTACCGGCGTCAGAATAGACGGTAACAGATGGTGTTTCCGACAATAGAAAAGAAGGCTCCTGTCCGGTATTCTTTTCATCAAGTACCTTCATATCAAGGTTCTGATATGTTACGGGTGTTTTACTACCAGCCTGATAGGAAACAATCACTTCCTTCAGTCGCAGGATACTATCCTGATCTTTGCTTTTGGGTAAAGTATCCTGTGCGCCGGCTAACAAAGGCAATAATAAAACTGATACAGTGGTGATGTTCACACGACTAAAAAAGCTCATAGGATAAAAAATGTAATTATTACACAAATATATTAAGCCGAGTCCGGAGATGGTTAACATGTTTGTGTTAGTGGGCTAAATTGTTGGTACACTGGTTTAAAATAATCATTACTTTTATTTTACCGAGACAAAAACGCCGTTGTCAATGCTACTATTAACCTGTAACCATGGCGTATTTATCCCAAACGACGCGATATGAAAAGTGATACACCAATCCTGCGCAAACTGGACCAACATCGTAAATTCCTATTAGGCCATCGTCTGGCTTTTGATACAAGTTCAAAGCGTACAAGCTGGCGACAGATTGTAATGCTTTGGTTTTCTGCGGCTTCGCAGGGTAACAAAAGAGCACAGTTTTATCTGGCTACTTGCTATGATAACGGAATGGGTGTACAACGGGACACCGCCATTGCCTTCAAATGGTATATGAAAGCTGCGTTACAGGGCCACATGGAATCGCAATCTAATATCGGGTTCTTTTATCGTGAAGGAGATGTTGTCCGAAAAAACGATAAAAAAGCCGTTTACTGGTTTAAATTGGCTTCTGCACAAGGAGACACAGAAGCACAACGCGATCTGGGTTACTGCTATTTCTATGGTCTGGGCACCGAAAAAGATGTCACGCAGGCCATCTACTGGTACAAGAAAGCTGCTGCCAAAGACGATCCGAAGGCGTTATATAATCTTGGCCTCTGCTACAAACACGGTGATGGCGTCAGCCAATCTCAACGTTGGGCGAAATATTATTTCGAAAGAGCTGCCAGATTAGGGAATAATGCCGCTTCTCTTCAGTTACGCGAAATCATGCGTACCACCAGCCAATATTCTTAATTGTTGTGTACTGTCTGCTCAGACGGCAATAGCATTGTAAATGCCGTTCCTATAACCGGTGTTGATGCAGCAGTAATAAATCCTTCGTGATTGCGGATAATCGTCCTGCAAAAGGCTGATCCTACGCCTGCACCCTCATTCGTCGATTCCAATGAATAGCAATATTCTTTACTCCGCTTGCTCAAAAAACCCCACATTCTACCGCTTCGATCGCTTATATTAGGGTAACGTTATTGAATCGTCTGCCGACATTGATTATCTGGCCCTCTAATTAGTTTAAAACCATGAGATTTTTTATTGCCCTTTTACTCTTCATTACACTATTATTGCCGGGCGTATCCAAAGCCCAGTCTACCAAAATCGTTACAAACCACATCGGTTATGAATTCAGTAAATCCAAACGCGCCATCCTTGTGGCAGAAAGTAAAGTCAGTGTAGGCAATGTCGAACTGATCGACGCTGCCAGCGGACGTAAAGTCTATACCGGAAAAGCTCTGTATAGTGGTCCGGTAGACCAGTGGAAACACTGGCAGTTCTGGACAATTGACTTCAGCAATTATACCACGGCCGGTACTTATTTCCTCAGTACCACCGTAGCTGGTCAATCTATCCGCTCCTACCCTTTCACCATCGGGAAAAACGTACTGGAACAGGCAACCATCTCCGATGTTGTTTATTATTTCAAAGGACAACGCTGCACAGGACTGATGGATCAGGCGGATCATCACCTGCATCTTGCAGGTATGCCTTCAGACACTATCGACGCACATGGCGGCTGGTATGATGCTACCGGCGATTATGGCAAACACCTGTCACACCTTTCCTTCTCTTCCTATTTCAACCCGCAACAGGTATCGCTCACCGTCTGGAGCTTGCTGAAAACATATGAGCAGCTGAAAAGCAAACCGGGCACAGACTATCGTCAGTATATCAGGCGTGTACTGGATGAAGCCATGTATGGAGCAGATTATCTCGTACGACTAAAAGCGCCTGATGGTTCTTTCTATCGTTCTGTTTCTGCACCCGGACCGGGTAAACTGGCCAAAGACCGCACCATCCGTGCGGAGGACAAAGGCTATCGTATCAAACAGTCTAAAGACCAGTCCTTCGGCAGTGGCAGCGGCACTTCCACTGAAATGAACAACTGGCGCAGCTATCAGTCCAGTTACCGCTCAGGCGCCGGATTATCTATCGCTGCACTGGCTATCGCTGCGACCTATGATACTTCCGGGGAATTCAGTAACAAAGATTACCCGAAAACAGCAGAAGATGCCTTTGCTTTTCTGGAAAAAGAAAATCCCTTGATGACCAACGACGGTAAAGAAAATATTGTAGACGACTATTGTGCGCTCAGCGCCGCGACGGAACTCTATAAAGCAACGCACAAAGACAGTTATCTGCAGGCAGCTGTCAAACGTGCCACGCAGTTAAAAGATCGCCTGATCAGCAGTGGTAAATACCAGCACTATCTCCGGGCAGATGATAAAGACAGACCTTTCTTTCACCCTTCTAATGCAGGATTACCGGTTGTCAGTCTGCTGAACTTTTATTCGCTGGCACCAGCGGAACTGCAGACAGCCATAAAGACGACCGTCAGACAATACATGCAATATGAACTGGCGATTACGGCGGAGGTGAATAATCCTTTTGGCTATAGCCGTCAATACACCGAAGACACCGCCGGTATAAGAAAGGCCACCTTCTTCTTCCCTCATGGCAGTGAAGCATCTCCGTGGTGGCAGGGAGAAAACGCCAGATTAGGTTCACAGGCAACAGCTGCACGGATGACCGCACAATTGTTTAAAGCCGATAAAGCATTTCATGATAGTCTGGAAAACTTTGCACTCAATCAGCTGAACTGGATACTGGGACTCAATCCTTTTGACGCCTGTATGTTACAGGGAGCGGGGCATAACAATCCTGCTTATGGTTTCTTCGGCACCTTCGAATACACTAACGCACCTGGCGGTATTGTCAATGGTATTACGTCCGGTCTGGAGAATGAAAATGATATTGATTTCAACCTCTCTTATGCTGTCACAAAGAAGGACTATGACTGGCGCTGGGCAGAACAATGGCTGCCACATGCCGCATGGTACCTGCTGGCTGTAGCTATCAATGAATAAAACTAAAATGGGCAATACAATAAATTGTACTGCCCATTTTCCTTTACAACGTATATGCTTATTTATTCAGCAATTCCGCCAGTTTCTTATTGAGTGATTCACCTCTCAGGTCGTTACCGATGATCTTGCCTTCAGGGCTGATCAGGAAACCCGCCGGTACACCAGTTACGCCATACAGGATACCTACTTCATTACCCCATCCTTTCAGATCAGATACGTGGATCCATGGAATACCATCTTTTGCAATCGCTTCTTCCCATTTCTTCTTATCGCTGTCCAGTGACACACCAAGGATCTCAAAGCCTTTATCCTTATACATTTTATATTGCTCTCTCAGATTGGGATTTTCAGCACGGCATGGGCTGCACCAGCTTGCCCAGAATTCCAGCAACACGGTCTTGCCTCTCAGATCTTTCAGAGAAACAGGTTTACCGTTAATATCTTTCATGGTGAAGTCAGGTGCTTCTGCGCCCGGTGTAGTCAGCTTCACCGCCTTAATACGCTTATCCAGTTCCTGTCCTTTTTTGGAAGTGCGCAGCTTAGCGCTCAGTCCATTATAAACAGGCGTTACAACCTCCATATTCTTAGACATATTCATGTACTCTGACAATGCGATCAGTCCGAATACAGAATTAGGATTATCCTTCGCATATTGCAGCTGTGCAGCATTCCTGTCACTTACACGTTTACGGAAACGCATGTCTATTTCTTTCAGGAAATTAGAATCAGCACGCTGCTCAGGCGTACCTGCATTGAAATCATAGTTGGCGTTTTTAGTGATCGCCATAATTTGCCCACCTATCTTTTTGTTATAAGCGTCCTCCTGATCATGGACTTTAGAACCTTTGAATACAGCATTTGCCAGAGAATCTTTAGACGTAATTGTAAAGTTTTCCGTTCCGAAGTTGAAATAAATAACATCTCCGGTATATACCGCCTTCATTTTTCCGTCACCATTGTGTGCGAGGGCCATACGACAGGTAGCGATACCGTTCATTTCGCCGGTGAATTTAAAGGTACCATTTACGACATCTGCAGAATCTTCCTTTCCGCCACTGCCATTCAATACATCAGTCCAGTCAAGATATACTCTGGCAGGAGCATTCAGGTTACCGATTTTACCGGTAATAGTAAATGTGTTTTTCGATTGAGACTTTGCGAGCATTGGTATCAGAGCTGCAAAGAGTAAAAAAGTTTTTTTCATGGTCGATTTTGGTAAGTGGTGGTTGAATCCCCCTGACTGTATATTATTATAGCCCACAATCAGCGATACTCATGATCGGCTTTACATAGATAAAGCAATGAACGCGAAAAATCTTAGCGTCTTTTTCGAGTTTTTTTAAAAAATCAGGGAAACTGTTAATAAATGTTAAATCGCATGCCCTTTTACAGCTATTACAGGCATGTTGCAGATACTATCATCGGGTATAAAGGGAGGTCAGGATTGCTCCGGATATTTGTTTTTGAGATAGTCTACTGATTGTTTGATCAATTGTGTCAATACCGACTGGTCTATATCAGCCAGCTTTTTAATATACAAACAGCCCTTGGCCGCTTTATGCTTTCCAAGCTTATCCAGTAGTGTCGTATTATCCGCAAATCCCGGCATGACATACAAACTGATATTCTGCTTACGGGGAGAAAAACCAGCCAGACAGGCATCACCTTCGTGTCCGCTGTCATATTTATAATGATACTGCCCAAAGCCTACGATAGCAGTCCCCCACATCTTAGCCGGATAACCGGTGGCCTTTTCCATAATACGCACCAGTTCAAAACAATCTGCCTTTACTTTTTCATCCTCAACATTTTCCAGAAAGGCCTTTACAGACTGTGTGGTTGGTTGTGTTTTCTGTTCTGCCATAAGAAGGGGTTTATGTACAGATATAAAGTTATGTCAAATCAGCGTCCGTTCTCCGCCCGATAAAAATATTGTGCGCTCCCGGGTCAATTGATTTCCCTGCAGCACTTTTTGCAATGCCGACGTCTGTTCCTTAAAATGTGTCCAGCCACTGTGATGCACCGGAATGATCTTATTAGGCTGTAATACCTGCGCTGATCGGATCAATCCGCTACTGTCCATCGTATATTTCCCAAAACCCGAGAGATACCTGAACTGCACAGCACCAAGGTTAAATATACCGGTATCCACTTTAAAACGCTTCCCGACTTCCGCGATACCATCGAAATAAACCGTATCGCCAGATAAATAGACGACTCCATTCTGCTGTCCGTCGTACTCAATGACAAAACCAGTCACCATACCAGATACAAATTCCGGTATCCATGCCGGACGATGCCGGGCGGGTGTGGCTGTAATACGCAAACCGGGCACCTTTGGAGTATCTATCAGGCATGTCTCCCATCTTTGCAGACCTGTCACGTTTTTCATCCTTCTGGCGGCAGCAGTTGTAGAGAGTACATGCGGAAAATTATCAATAAAAGCCCGGCCTTTATTATCCAGATTATCCTTATGCTGATCGTGGCTGAGCAATACAAGGTCAATGTCCTGCAAAGCGGATATTGGTAAAGCAGGATTTTCGGTTTTACGGGAGAATGCGCCGAAACCATGGTAATACAGCTGGCCGGCATTGTCGAGCGTCGGGTCGGTCAATATTTTGAAATCCCCTATTTCAAGCAGGATACAGGCGGTGTCAATATGGGTAATATACATAAGAGGCGATCAATACCATAAAGCTATGGCTTACGACTATCGCTTACAATGTAGATACAGGATATTTTGTTGTATATATAAAAAACAATTGCCCCTCTTCCGAGGGGCAATGCCAACTTACAACACAATATAGGGATATTTCACGGACAGTGCTTAGTGTTCCAGAACGGAGAATTCCGCTCTTCTGTTTGCCTTATGTTCTTCCTCCGTACAGTTCACGCCATTCGCACAACGGTTGATCAGTTTGGTCTCGCCATAACCTTTTGCAGTCAGGCGTTTTTTATCAATTCCTTTGGAAAGGAAATAATTCAATGTTGAATTCGCACGACGCTGAGAAAGCTTCATATTGTAGCTATCATCAGAACGGCTGTCAGTATGGAAGGACATA
Organism: Chitinophaga pinensis; assembly: GCF_007896845.1. Classification (GTDB taxonomy): domain Bacteria; phylum Bacteroidota; class Bacteroidia; order Chitinophagales; family Chitinophagaceae; genus Chitinophaga; species Chitinophaga pinensis_C. Next base: position 16,705 of record NZ_VOHS01000041.1, read on the forward strand.
TCCACTTTCCATGTCGGATTTTCCTTCATCAGCGCAATCAGCTTATCCAGCTCTTTTGCCACATCAGGACGGATATCCGCTTTACCCAGATCGAAATAGATATTCTGCGGATTGAACTTGTTACCCAGCTCAATCTTATGCGGAGCACCAACTCCTTTTGCAGGAACAGGATCCTTTGGCTTATTCACCACAGACTCCATTTCTATCTTTTCCAGATAAAGGTCACGGTGTAAAACTGCAGATTCTGTCAATCCGTTTGTAGTCACCGCAACCCCCAATTCTGGTCTAAACAGTGCCTTCTGGCCATCCAGCGCATAGGCTGTCAAACTATCCAATGCAAAATGAAAATTACCTTCGTTATCAGTCGAAGCTTTTAACACCGCTCCGGTGTTCTTACTAGCCAGAGTAATTGCTGCATCGCCCAGCGGCTGACCAGTCTTTTTATCGATGGCTTTACCTTCCAGCGAGAAGACGAGTATCTTCGCAGGCGTAAAACGGTAAAGGTCATCACTGCCCTTTCCGCCTTTCCTGTTGGAAGAAAAATACATGGTATTGGTGCCATTATAGGCAGGTGCGAAATCATCCTGTGCACTGTTCACCGGCAGACCCATATTACGGACTGCCCATGTACCTTTCTCTTTAACCGCACGGAAAATGTCTAATCCGCCAAGACCCGGACGTCCATCTGTAGAGAAATAGAACACTCCATTTCCATCAAACATCGGTGAACGTTCGTTACCAGTAGTATTGATCTCAGGTCCCATGTTCACCGGCGTCTGCCACTGACCATTTGCATCCAGCGTACTGTAATAAATATCAGTGCCCCCAATTCCTTTATCGCCGTAATCTGCAACAAAGTAGAGGGTCTTGCCATCGGGAGTAATAAAAGGATCGCCAATGGAGTGATTGAATATTTCGTTGAAAGGGAAAGCAGGTAATTCTTTCCAGCCACCGCTCGTATCACGTTGCTGAGCTCTGATTTCGATATTGAGGGTATAAGGATTCTCCTTACCTAACAGCGAACCTTTCTTTCTGGCCAGTTCGGTGACTGCATAATAGAAGGTTTGTCCATCCGCAGTATAACTGGCGTCAGCACTATGATAATCACCATTCACATCACGTACCAGCAGTTTGGTGGTGCCGCTGTCCAGACCATTACTTTCATAGAGGTGCAGGTAACTGTTGCCGGTATAACCGTAATATTTTCTTTTGATGTTGCTGGTATTAAACAACATATCACGGCGTAAGGAGTCGTAAGGACGATCTGAAGCGAAGACTACTTTTCCGTTATTGAAAGCAGTGCTCCAGTCAGACCATTCACTGTTCAGTCCTTTCAGATTTTCCAGATCACCTCTTATCGGCGCTGCCGTCCATGCAGCAGCACTGTCACAACCAGCCTGCATACTCTTTGCGAGCATATCGCCCGGAGTTTTGGCCAGATAACCGTTCAGCACATCTTTTGCAGCACTGTATTGTTCATTGTTCATGAGGATCGCTGCATAGTGCAGTTCATCCTCGGCAGTATGCTCCGGCATGGCTACCAGTTTTCCATACCAGGTAGCAGCTGCAGGATAATCTTTCAACAAACGGTAGCTGGTAGCCAGACCACGCGCTGCTGTGACTGTTTCTTTCTTTTTGTAAGCTTTCTGATATAATGGAATAGCTGCTGCGTAATTGTATAACGTAGCCTGACTATTAGCTTCTTTTATAACGTACTGTCCATTGGCGGTATTAAACAATCCCGTTACCAGCAAGGCACTTAACAATGCAGGAAGGGTATAATGTTTTCTATTCATAATGGTCTTATGATATCTGTTTTTGTAACGCAATGATGTTAGAAATATCTTGGTGACAACATCCTTGCTTTAGGATTGGCCCAGGTATAGTTGATCGATACCTCATGTGTAGAAAAGCTGTTAGCCCCTGTACCATTTGTCGTCTGATCGTATGCATACCCGATACGCAGTTTGCTGTTGATAAAGAAATCAACCATACCAGCTACAGCGCCTGACTTACTCAGGGAATTAGCGATCTTATCTTTGTTAAATACAGCAGTACGATAAGAAGCACCGATCCACAATTTCTCATGAAACAGTACGAAGGCGTTCAGGTCAGCACTGGTCGGACCTGCGAAGTCTTCTTTCACCAGAATAGATGGTTTCAGGGAAATGTTTTCTGACAATGGGAACAGCGCACCAACGGTATAAAACATGTTTGGTTTCAGCGGCAGATAAGTTCGCAGTTTATCAGACTTCTGAAAAGATCCGGAGATGATATTATCCGCAGATACACCGGCATAAAAACGCTCACTGTTATAGAAGATACCCACCCTTGCGTCAGGCATGATGGAAGTACCTTTTGCATTCATCAGCAGCGCATCATTCTGATTCGACGGATTAAGCGCCTTCAGATTCAGCTGTTGCTGGATGAATCCCACACTCAGGCCAATCGCCAGTCGTTTGTTACCATCTGCGTCCATAGGAATACGATACGCATAAGTACCGTAAAGGGCAGTGTTCTTCTCAGCGCCCAGCTGGTCATTAACTGCCTGCAGACCTAAACCCACACGACCATCGTTTACGACGCCGTCAACTGCAGCAGAGAATGTTTTGGGAGCACCGGGAAGACCTGCCCATTGCGTACGGTAGAACATATTGAGGTTCCACTGTTCTTTATAACCTGCATATGCCGGATTAATATAAATTCCGTTAAACATATACTGGCTGAATTGCGCGTCATGCTGCGCATGTGCCGACTGGAATGATAGGAAGAATATTATAGGTAGAATGATCTTGTAAAACTTGCTAGTCATAATCTCTTTTTTTACTGTTGGAAGGGAAATGGCCGTTTAAGTAAAGACTACCGGCTGGCGCCGGTAGCCTTTTTTTTGCTGATTCTTATCGCAGCAGCATGATATAACCGTTGTAGGTATGCCACTGTCCATTGGCGTCCAGCCCCTTCAAAGTATAGTAATATGTACCTGCGTTCAGACCTTGTCCATCCCAATCACTCTGGTAGTTCTGCTTTCTGTAAAGCACGTTGTTCCAGCGGTTGTAGATAATGATCTCGTTCTGCACGAATTTGTTCAAGCCTTTGATCTCAAGTTTATCGTTGGCGCCATCACCGTTTGGTGTGATCACGTTTGGTACTGTTACTTCATCAGGAACGATGTTCATATTAACAGTAGCCACGTTACTCCAGCTGCCATTCTGATCCTGTACTCTGTAAGTAAATGAATCCGGACCATTATAACCTTGTGCAGGTGTATAAACGATGGTGCCATCTTCATTGATAACAACAGTACCGTGAGCAGGTTGTGTTACTACCTCTACTGATTTCGGATCAAGCGGAGTGTTGTTATCTCCCGGTTTGTCGTTCTTCAGTACCGGAATAGTTACCGGATTATCTGCTCTTACATTACCATAGTCATCAGTGTCTGCTTCCGGTAATGGATCTGCTGCCACAGCTGGTGCTGTACAAGCGGCACATGTCGGAGCCGGATCACTGGTTTCACTGCTTACATCTACAGTGTTAACAAGCGCACCCTGATAAGTATCTGGTGTTTTCACCACTACCTCATAAGTCACTACTGACTGGTCAGGCATCATCGCGATCGTCTCATTCAGATCACCGGTACCACTTGCGTTTGGCAATGTTACAGTACCGTTGGTAACAGTGGCTGTCCATGAACCGATAGTAGTACCCGCAGGTGCCAGATCTTTGATGTTGACTTTAGTAGCCGGTGCAGGACCGTTATTCTTCACCGTAATGAGATAGACTACATCCTTACCTGCAACAAAGTTCTTCTGAGAAGGATCTTTCAGTTGTTTGGTAACTTCCAGATCTGCACTCTCTACCGGCTTCAGCACAGCAGTAGTGCTGCTGTTGTTTGTCTGGTCATTATCGGTTATTGTACCTGTTACAGTAGCTGTATTGCTGATATCGCCTCTGAAGTCAACCGGAACGGATACTACCACACTGTATCTCACAACAGCATTAGCAGCCATTACCGCAATTGTCTGATCCAGATCACCCACACCATTATTAGCTGGCAGTGTTACAGTACCATTGGCTACAGTAGCCGTCCATGTGTTGATGGTAGTACCTGCCGGAGCGATGTCTTTTACATTTACGCCCTTCGCAGTTGACGGACCAACGTTCGTCACATCGATCGTATATTCCAGCGTACGACCCGGTACATAATCCTGTGCAGCAGTGGTTTTGTTGATCTGAAGATCAGCAACTGCTACTACAGGCAGTGCAGGTGTAGTTGAGTTGTTGTTGGCAGTAACCGGATCAGCTGTCTGGCTACTTGCAGTAGCAGTATTGCTGATAGTTGCCGCGCTATAATTACCCGGAATCTGTACGGTCACGTTGTATGCTACAACCGCACCAGATGGCAGATTATTGATAACTGCATCGATATTACCTGTTCCGGATGTCTCAGTCAGATCAGGTGAACCACTAACAGCTGTTGCTGTCCATGTGCTGATCGTTGTACCGGCAGGAGCTGCATCTTTTACTTTAACCACAGCTGCCGCATCCGGACCGTTGTTGGTGACAGTGATTACATACTCCAGCGGAAGTCCTGCGATAGCACTAGTTTGTGCAGCATCTTTCAGCTTCTTGGCTACTACTACATCTGCTTTTGCAGCATCTGTCAGTGCAGGGCTGGTGCTGGTGTTATTACCCGGCACAGCGTCGGTAGTCGTGCTGCTGATGGTGGCAGTGTTGGTCAGGTTACCGGTATGGTCAGCGTGTACTTTCACACCTACTTCGTACCTGATCACTGCGCCGGCAGGCAGTAATGCTACGGTTTCATTGATATCAGTATTACCATTTCTGTCAGGCAATGTGACAGTACCGTTCAGTATGTTCACACCCCAATAGAAGATGTTGGTTCCCGCAGGGGCTACATCTTTTATGTTTACATTTTTGGCATCTGAAGGGCCGTTATTCTTAATCGTGATATAGTAGAATACATCTTCACCCGGTTTGAAGGTGGTCTGTGCTGTATTCTTCAGTGTTTTAACCACTTCTACATCAGCTTTCGCTGTTGGCGTCAGCCCGGTAGTAGTGCTGGTATTATTACCCGGTGTGTTATCTGTTGCATCACTGGTCGCTGAAGCGGTGTTGCTCAGGTTAGCAGTAAAGCTGGCAGGCGTAGACACTACCACGGTATAAGTTACCGCTGTGCCATTTGGCATTTTCGCGATGGTCTGGCTGATATTACCTGTACCGGAAGCAGCAGGTAAAGTCACCGTACCGGTCTTCACAGCAGCTGTCCATGATTTGATCGTCGTACCGGTTGGTGCGTTATCGATCACTTTCACGTTTGGCGCATCGCTCGGACCATTGTTAGTTACCGTGATAGTATAGATTACATCTTCACCCGGAGCGAACACAGTTGCGGTCGTTGTTTTTACCACAGCGATATCTGCTTTTGGTGATGGCGTAATACCTGTCGTTGTGCTGGTATTGTTAGCAGGGGTATTGTCAGTCGCATCGCTGGTAGCGGAAGCAGTGTTACTCAGATTAGCGGTAAAGCTGGCTGGTGTAGCTACTACTACTGTATAAGTTACCGCTGCGCCATTTGGCACTTTTGCGATGGTCTGACTGATATTACCAGTACCGGAAGTAGCTGGTAAGGTTACAGTACCTGTTTTCACAGCGGCAGTCCATGATTTGATAGTCGTACCGGTTGGTGCATTATCAATCACTTTTACATTGGCTGCATCACTAGGACCGTTATTCGTTACGGTGATGGTATACGTCACATCTTCACCCGGAGCGAATGTAGTCGCAGTAGTTGCTTTTACTACAGCGATATCTGCTTTTGGTGCTGGTACGATACCTGTCGTAGTGCTGGTATTGTTAGCTGGCAAATTATCAGTTACGTCACTGGTAGCGGAAGCAGTATTACTCAGATTAGCCGTGAAGCTGGCTGGTGTAGATACTACTACAGTGTAAGTTACCGCTGCACCATTTGGCATTTTCGCGATCGTCTGGCTGATATTGCCTGTACCGGAAGCAGCTGGTAAAGTCACCGTACCGGTTTTCACAGCAGCAGTCCATGATTTAATAGTCGTACCGGTTGGTGCGTTATCGATCACTTTTACATTTGCTGCGTCACTCGGACCGTTATTCGTTACAGTGATGGTATAGGTTACATCTTCACCCGGAGCGAATGTAGTTGCAGTAGTAGTTTTTACTACAGCGATATCTGCTTTTGGTGATGGTGTGATACCCGTGGTTGTGCTGGTATTGTTAGCAGGTGTATTGTCCGTCGCGTCGCTGGTAGCTGAAGCAGTGTTACTCAGATTAGCCGTGAAGCTGGCTGGTGTAGACACGACTACAGCGTAAGTCACCGCCGCGCCATTTGGCACTTTCGCGATCGTCTGACTGATATTACCTGTACCGGAAGCAGCAGGTAAAGTCACCGTACCGGTCTTCACAGCAGCTGTCCATGATTTGATCGTCGTACCGGTTGGTGCGTTATCGATCACTTTCACGTTTGGCGCATCGCTCGGACCATTGTTAGTTATCGTGATAGTATAGGTTACATCTTCACCCGGAGCGAATGTAGTGGCAGTCGTTGCTTTTACTACAGCGATATCTGCTTTTGGTGATGGTGTAATACCTGTGGTGGTGCTGCTGTTGTTAGCCGGAACCGGATCCGTTGCATCGCTGGAACCGGAAGCAGTGTTGCTCAGGTTAGCAGTGAAGCTGGCTGGTGTGGCTACTACTACAGTGTAAGTCACTACGGCGCCGTTTGGCACTTTCGCGATCGTCTGGCTGATATTACCAGTACCGGAAGCAGCTGGTAAGGTGACAGTACCGGTGGTTACAGCAGCCGTCCATGATTTGATCGTCGTACCGGTTGGCGCGTTATCAGTCACTACTACGTTGGCTGCATCACTCGGACCGTTATTCGTTACGGTGATAGTATAGGTTACATCTTCACCCGGAGCAAAGGTGGTCGCAGTAGTTGATTTAACAACAGCAATATCTGCTTTCGGAGATGGTGTAATACCAGTGGTCGTGCTGTTGTTATTGGCAGGTACCGGATCCGTTGCATCGCTGGAACCAGAGGCAGTGTTGCTCAGGTTTGCAGTGAAGGTCGCCGGAGTAGATACAACAACTGTATAAGTCACTACTGCACCATTTGGCACTTTGGTGATGCTTTCGTTGATATTACCTGTACCGGAGGCAGCTGGTAAAGTGACAGTACCGGTGGTTACAACAGCTGTCCATGACTTGATGGTTGTACCGGTTGGTGCGTTATCAGTCACTACCACGTTTGCTGCATCACTCGGACCGTTATTCGTTACTGTGATAGTATAAATCACATCTTCACCCGGAGCAAAGGAAGTCGAAGTAGTTGACTTTACTACTGCGATATCTGCTTTCGGTGCTGGTGTAATACCAGTAGTGGTGCTATTGTTGTTAGCAGGCACCAGATCAGTTGCATCGCTGGAACCGGATGCAGTGTTGCTCAGGTTTGCAGTGAAGCTGGCAGGAGTAGATACAACAACTGTGTAAGTTACTACTGCACCATCTGGCACTTTCGCGATCGTCTCATTGATATTACCAGTACCGGAAGCAGCTGGTAAGGTGACTGTACCGGTAGTTACTACAGCAGACCATGATTTGATAGTTGTACCTGCTGGTGCGTTATCAATCACTTTTACATTCGCGGCATCACTCGGACCGTTATTCGTTACAGTGATCGTATAAGTTACATCTTCACCCGGAGCGAATGTAGTGGCAGTCGTTGCTTTTACTACAGCGATATCTGCTTTTGGTGATGGTGTAATACCTGTGGTGGTGCTGCTGTTGTTAGCCGGAACCGGATCCGTTGCATCGCTGGAACCAGCAGCAGTGTTGCTCAGATTGGCAGTGAAGCTGGCTGGTGTAGCTACCACTACAGTGTAAGTCACTACAGCGCCGTTTGGCACTTTCGCGATCGTCTGGCTGATATTACCAGTACCGGAAACAGCTGGTAAGGTGACAGTACCGGTGGTTACAGCAGCCGTCCATGATTTGATCGTCGTACCAGTTGGTGCGTTATCAGTCACTACTACGTTGGCTGCATCACTCGGACCGTTATTCGTTACTGTGATAGTATAAGTTACATCTTCACCCGGAGCAAAGCTGGTCGCGGTTGTTGATTTCACAACAGCGATATCTGCTTTCGGCGCTGGTGCGATACCAGTGGTCGTGCTGTTGTTGTTAGCTGATACCGGGTCAGTTGCATCGCTGGAACCAGAGGCAGTGTTGCTCAGGTTGGCAGTGAAGCTGGCCGGAGTAGATACAACAACTGTATAAGTCACCACTGCACCATTTGGCACTTTGGTGATGCTTTCGTTGATATTACCTGTACCGGAGGCAGCTGGTAAAGTGACAGTACCGGTGGTTACAACAGCTGTCCATGACTTGATGGTTGTACCGGTTGGTGCGTTATCAGTCACTACTACGTTTGCTGCATCACTCGGACCGTTATTCGTTACTGTGATAGTATAAATCACATCTTCACCCGGAGCAAAGGAAGTCGAAGTAGTTGACTTTACTACTGCGATATCTGCTTTTGGTGTTGGTGTAAGTGTTGAAGTGCTGGTATTATTTGTTGTTACCGGATCAGCTACATCTGCGGAAGTAGCATTGGCGGTGTTAACCAGATTACCCGTGAATCTGGCTGGTGTCGATACAACGACAGTGTAAGTCGCTACCGCACCACTTGGCAGAACCGGAATACCTTCATTAATGTCACCGGAACCCGAAACATTTGGCAGGCTAACGGTACCCGTAGTAGCTACTGCTGTCCATGATGTGATTGTCGTACCGGTCGGTGCGTTATCAGTCAAGGTTACATTAGTGGCTTCACTCGGACCATTATTGGTTACGGTAATTGTATAAGTTACGTCTTCACCCGGAGCAAAGGTAGTCGCAGCAGTAGATTTCACTACTACGATATCCGCTTTAGGTGATGGCGTGATAGGTGTTGTCGTACTTGCGTCGTTAGTGCCTGTAGGGTCGGTTGCGTTGTTTGCTGTAGCAGTGTTGCTCAGGTTACCGCTAAAGTTTGGCGGAGTAGCAACAACAACTGTATACGTTACAACTGAACCATTTGGCAGTTCCGTGATAGTTTCATGAATGTCTCCTGTACCTGAAGTAACAGGAACTGTTGCAGTACCTGTTGTTATAGCGGCGGTCCATGATTTGATAGTTGTACCAGCTGGTGCAACATCTGTCACTGATACCGCGCTACCATCACTCGGACCATGGTTCGTAACGGTGAAAGTATAAGTTACATCTTCACCCGGCGCAAAAGTCGTTGATGTTGTTGATTTCACAACACCGATATTCGACTGTCGGTTCGGCGGAAGTGTTACCGTGCTGGTATTATCACTGGTTACAGGATCGAACAGATCACTGGTAGCAGAAGCATTGTTCACCAGTGGGGAGTTGTATGCTGCTGATGTCGTTACGGTAACAGTATAAGTTACAGTGCTTCCATTAGGAAGGCTGGCAATTATCTCATTGACACTACCCGTTCCGGATGTCGCCGGAAGCGTTACACCCGCTGTTGCAGTAGCTGTCCAGCTCATGCCGGCAGCACCTGTAGGCAGATTGTCGGTCACATTCACATTCACTGCGTCATCCGGACCATTATTCGTCACTGAAACAGTATATACAACCGCTGTTCCGCCCGGTATAAAATAGGATGCACCGGTAGATTTCGATACCACGAGATTGGCTCTTGGCACCACCTGAATTGGCGGTGTCGTGCTGGTATTATCACCGGTTACAGCGTCATCAGGTGAGGTTGCGCTGGCAGTATTCTGCAGACTACCAGTGAAACCGCCCGGTACATTCACCGTTACGGTATATGTCACAACAGCGCCGGCTGGCAATGTTGTAATTGTCTCGTTAATATTTCCCGTGCCACTGGCAGCAGGTAAAGTACCAGTACCTGTAGTGAAGGCGGCGGTCCAGTTGCCAATTGTGGTACTGCCCGGCGCATTGTCCGTCACATGTACGTTACTGGCAGCGTTGGTTGCAGAAGTATTTGTAACAGTGAAAGTGTATGTTACTGTTCCACCGGGTGTATAACTGGTAGCAGCAGTCGTCTTGTTCACCACAATATTTACATTGGGGATCGCTGATACGGTGTTGCTATATTTTATATTGTTACAATTCTCAGTAGCGGTACCGTTTTTACACTCCAGATGAGGATCTGTCGGAGGTACGGTTGCATCCGGGTTGGTAGCATCCGGATCGGTTACGTCTTTCGGACGCATGATGCTGGTCTCGATATTGATCGCACCAGTTGTAGAAGGAGTACCTTTAAAGGTAAAGGTGATGACACAGCCGTTAGGCAGGTCCAGCAAGGCGGAATAGTTACCACCAGTGAGTGCTGCACTGTTAACGGTACCGCAACTGGTAGTATATGTCACATCACTTACACTGGCAATAGTAAAGCCGGCAGGCACTTTTATTGCAAAAGGCGCACCGGTTACGTCGCTCGGACCATTATTTACAACTACCACCTGATAGTTGATAGGTTGTCCCTGATATACTTGTGTAGTACCACCAACACTCGGACCTACACTTTGAATCGCGAGGTCAGCACGTACTATATTAAGTGAAGTGTTCTTGCTGGCGACGTCACCGAGGATATAGGTCCAGGTGTCCATCGTTCTGTTGTTACCGAAGTCCAGTCCCCATTTATGACCATTACTATTACTGGAAATACCGCTGCCTTCGTTACCATTGATCAGTGGATTACTTGCAATACCTGCGCCACCACTGAAAGTAGAATCCGCCCAGTACACGATATCATTCTCCACTGTAACGTGGTCATCTTTGAGCTGCTCGATGATCAGACCATTTCTGTTAGTCTCCACATCTATAAAGGGAAAGTGGATCTCAGAACCCTGCAGCTGTACTTTGGCTACAACGTTTGCAACACCAAGTGCAGGAGCAACACCTGCTCCATCTTTACCATCCCAGAAAATACTGTTCGCTCCTTTTGCTGCCGTTCCGGTTATTTTCCTCGTTACAAATGAACCTGAACCCTCCAGTGTGATACGATAAGTTCCGATAGTGTTTGCATCAAACTTAATGTAAGCACCTTTTGAACTCACCTGTCCCGATGTTCCTTCTACCCCATCAACAGAGATATTAGAAATAGTCGGTATTACTTTTGGTACATTTAACCAGGTTATTTTTCCGCCAGGTTGAGGTGCTGAGGTAGGTAAAGTAGCATCAGGCACCTGATAAAACATCTTATGGGTAACGCTGTAAACACCATCATCTTTCCTTGGATCCCATGTATAGATCTCATTATTATAGGCGGTACCCGCTACACTTTTATAATAAGGTGGATCTGTATCTTTTCCTTTATCCGTAAGACCTTTGTTATTCACAAAAGCAACGAAACCAAGACCATCCAGTCCATTGTTATTTACTTTAAACAGATATCCATCGTTTGTCAGTACATACAGTTTCGCCTGATAATCGTTATGCTGTACATACATGTTCAGCACGTTGGTATATACCCTGCCGGACTGTATAACACTGGCTGCGCTTCTCACAGATACATCCCATGCACAAATAGCACTGCTACTTCCATTCTGCACCCAGTTTTCATCCGCGGTCCAGTTTGCACCCGCACCTTCATTGATCTGAGTCGGGGTTAAGGTGGCAATGAATTCCACTTTCCACAAACCTGTCTGTCCTGCGCCTGCGACCCTTGTAAACGGCGTATAGCCCGACCATGGTCCGGCTTTTTCCGCTGTTCTGTTGGCAATTTGTCCTACCGTAGTCGAACCTATCGTTGACGAGTACACGGTTCCGTCGGGAGCGGTTAAGATAAGCTGTCCTGTGCCGATACCCTGTGCGCTACTCGCAGCGCCAATCGTTTCTCCGGCTTTAACATACGCATAGTGCACCCCTGTATTGGTAAGTGACCATCCTGCTTTGGTAGCATTGGTGGAGACAAGGCATGCACGCCCTCCTCCTGCTCCATTGGGGTACAAATCCTTCGATCCTTCCGCACGGCTGTCCTGTGTGGCGAACAAACCGGCAAGAAGTAATAGAAGGGCAAATTTTGCTTTGTAAAATTTATCCATCTGTATTGAATAAGTGATAAAACCTCCAGCCGGCTGTCTCCGGCATGGAAATAGTATTCCCAGACAGAGACAGTATGTCTCTGCAATTATTTGCTGTAAGAATGCGTGTTGTGATGATGAACGGGCATGCACAGGCACATAGGATACAGGTGTCCTTTACATTATTTCCGTCTCAGGTTAATTTTACTCTTTTCTGCACAGGTTACACTTTCACAGGATCGGGTGTCTTTTGTGAGTTTTCTCCTATCAACAACATAGTATCTTATAGTATCTCGGTATAGTATCTCTTAGCAGCTGCACAAAACGCCTGTACGAAAACAGGTACAGCTTTGCCCGACAAAATTACTTCAGGCCTTTTCAAACATGTATAGTAAATATTTGACATGTTTGTAGTACAATTACTACAGCCTGTCATTAGTGTTCCTTCGCAAAATATTATAACTTTGTTCTATATGCCTGATGCAGCAGGCTCAGTAACCATAGACCTATTTATATCCTATTTATCCGCTAGTGAATGAACTATATCCTGATTGCCCATGAACCCTCCATCATGCGATGTGGCCTGTCTCAGATTATTTCGATGCTACCCGCACCTGTGACCGTCCTCATGGTGGAAACAACCGCTGAAATGGCTTCGGCTTTACAGCAACAATCATTCGACCTGCTCATATTAAGCAGACATTTGCCGGGAACTGATACCTTGTCGATGATGAAAATGGTAAAAGAAAAGCATCCTCCTACGAAGATATTGCTGTTCACTTCCCGTGAAGAAAAAACAAGAATAGTTGACGTACTGTTTGAAACAGCAGATGGGTATCTCAGTAACAAATCATCTGAAGAAGATATCAGTCTGACGATCTCTGTTCTCGTGCCCGGACATAAGCGTTTATCACCTTTACGTTCTGCATTCTCTAACCCGCTGGAACAACTTTCCAGCCGGGAAATAGAAGTCATGAACCTGCTGGCACAAGGCCTTCCGCTGCTGAAAATTGCCGCTCATATGGAGCTGCAGGTTACTACTGTGAGTACTTACAAAACCCGCATCTTCAAGAAGCTGGAAATCAACTCTATAGTAGAGCTGCTGGATAAGGTCAGAACCTACGGCATACGCAAACTCGCTTAACGATGAAAGCCCCTTCCACAGGGGCTTTCCGCTATAATAAATTAAATTTTCACCATTTGAATAATAGTCATAACTTCGTTATTCAGCTATAACCCCAGGCTGCATCATAACATTATTCATTGCCCCAAATCACCTTTCTAAATGGAAAAGCCACTACGAATTGTCATTTATCTTGTACTCGCATTAACCGTTATTAACGCACTCATTACTTTCTTTGAGAAAAGCCAGTTAAAACAAATTCAAAACAACATCGAAGCCTCCCAAAGAAATATTGACACAGCACTGAACTATATCAATGCCTCCCGCGCCAGACTGGATTCATTACAGGGAGACGTCGATAAGTTCAAATATTACATCAAAAACATACAGGCAAACGTCTCTATTTTGAACACCAAAAAAGAGATCGAGGAAGCAAAGTCTAATGCCAAACTGAAAGAGACCGTTGAAGAACTGAATGCAAAAGTCAAAACATTTAAAGAAGAACTGAAAGCTACAGACAGTCTTCCTCCCATTGATGTAAAACCCCTGTAAACTGATAACCGACATATGAAACCATTATCTATCCACCACAAGCTGCTGCTTGTGCTGTTCCTCTGCCTTGCCGTTCAACAGGGATACAGCCAGGACATGCTCAAAACGTTTAAAGACAGCTCCGGCACAAGTGTATACAGTGTCTATAGAGGCGATACCCTCCTGATACATTGTGATACCGCTTTTATCGTCAACAAGAATACCTTCAACATCTACAAAAAATACTACGATAAAACACGCCAGGGTAGTTCTTCCTTCAAAGGCATTATGGACAGCTACGAAAGCATGATCCGACAACAGGACACCATGTTGCGCACAAAAGAGTTCTATTACCAGCAGATGAAACACCAGATGGATTCACTGACTAACAACTCGCTCGCCTTTATGGATAAAACGAGTATTAGTCTGCAGGGCATCTCTTCCTCACTCGACAAAGCCACCTCCAGCCTCGTTGAAACACAAAAACTACTGGAAGAGTCCCGGAAGATGCTGGAAGAAGAACGCAAAAAGCGGAATGCAAGAGCTCTGAAATTTGGTATAGGCGGCGTCGCTATCGGAGCATTGATCACAGCACTGATCATGGCAAATTAGGCCTTTTATACCCTCTTATAAACACAATATAGCATCGGTATACTGTTCATACCCTGAACAGTATATTGATGCTATATACATTTCAGGGACATATTTCTTAATCAGGAACAAGTTTTTAACGTCTTATCAGATCGAACTTCATATAATCAAAACAATAAGACAATGAATTCCAGCTCAGTCAATTTCTCACAGATATTTCTACGGATCGCATTCGCTTTGTCACTTTTCTCCGCTGTAGCAGACAGATTCGGTTTATGGGGCCCTCCCGGTTCTCCAAATGCGTCGTGGGGAGATTGGGAACACTTTCTGGCCTACTCCAACACATTAAATGCTTATGCCCCCCCCTTTCTTAGGTAACATACTCGCTATTACTGCCACCGCCGCTGAAATCATCTTCGGTTTCATGCTTCTGACCGGCTATAAAACCAGGATAGCAGCATGGGGTACCTTCCTGCTGATGATTGCCTTCGCCCTGACTATGACCTTTAGCGTCGGTCCAAAAGCACCACTGAACTATGCTGTATGGACCTGTGCAGGTGCAGCCGCCTTACTGGGATCAGTCACCCGCTACAAATGGAGTGTTGATAACCTTAAATAAGTTTTTTCATTTTGCTTTCATAAACGCCTGTCAGGGTACCTTTTGGTATTATGACAGGCGTTTTCCCACTTCTATATTTACCCCAAAACAGCAACTATTTATTGTAAATCGATAAATTTATTTTGTATTATAATAAACTTCAGTTTACCTTTGGGTCATAAACCCAAACATGTATGAAACCTAAATCCATTATTACCATACTAAATATATTGATTACGTCCACCTATTATCTTACCCTATTGATAGCTATCCTCCTGATCTCTCTTTGGATATTCTTTTTCGTTACAGGAAATTCAGCTGCCAATAGTATTCCCGGAGGACTCACCCACGAGGTGGTTTCTTTCGCAAAAACGGAACAGCCGGCTATTCAACACTATGCAACTGACAGCACCCTTTCCTATACAGCCATTCAAAATAAGTACACACTGACCGCCAAACCGCTTTCCAGCCTTGGCAGCTATTCCCATGTCTACAGCGCCCTGAAGTTTGTCATATGGTTACTCATACTCAAAACCCTTATGAATATCTTCAAAACACTGAACCCGGAACGTCCGTTTACACCTGCAATCGTGGTGTTATTAAAGCGGCTGTCTATCCTGTTTGTTGCAGCTGATATACTGAAAATCTTACATTATGCCGTTTTCAGCAGGTTCATGGATCACCTTATACCTGCGCTTAAGTTTTCACTGAACATTGAAGTAGGCTCCGGTATCATTACCGGACTTATTATCTGGATCATTGCCGTGGTATATCAACGCGGACTGGAAATGCAGACTGAAAACGAATTAACTGTATAAATATGCCTATCGTCATAAATCTGGACGTCATGCTGGCGAAAAGAAAAATGTCACTGACAGAACTAAGTGAAAAGGTAGATATCACCATGTCCAACCTCTCTATCCTGAAGACAGGCAAAGCAAAAGCTATCCGCCTTGAAACACTGGATGCCATATGCGCCGTGTTACACTGTCAGCCGGGAGATCTTCTGGAGTACGTGGAAGAAGGAAAACATTAAGTATTTTTGAGAACTGTTTCCCTCTGCTAAGACAGCATCAGATAGCCTGTTTAATAATGCTATCTTTGTATCAAGACACTACTACGATAAAGTACTGTAAATCAATAAGATCTGTTGATCAAGTCCACCTATACTCCGTGTATAAAGCATGTATACTCCGTGTATAAAGCATGTATACTTCGGGTATCAGGTATGTATGTTTCGTGTATGAAGTATGCACGAAACCCGGATTGTCTGCAAAGAAACTATTATATCAATGCTGCTTTTCGACATTAAACAGTACTTATCTAATACTTACTCTACGTTAGGCTTACGATAAAAACGTAAGTCTGACGTAGAGTAAGTATTAGATAAGTCTATATCTTCCTACCGGAAGATCCCGCCCTTCTCTCCTTCCCCCAGTCATCAGGTATACCTCCCTCTCAGATTCCCACCTTTAATATCATCGTCTCATTGTCAATAATATAGCGCTTATCATCCTACTCTTCCGATACTCCATATCTGCCTATAACTTCTTAATTTTTAATTGACAATTCCTAATTTTTACTACATTTGCGTAACTGGTTACATAATTAATTACACAATCATTGGATTATGAGCTTTTACGACACCATTGGTAAACTTGCAATAGGTAGCAGATTACGCCAGCTGACAGACATGATCACCGAAGACGCGACACAGATCTATCAGCAATATGACATTGATATGAACCCCAAATGGTTCCCGGTATTTTATGTGTTGTCAAGAGGTGAAGCGCAGACTATTACCGCTATTGCCAAAGAAATAGGCCACTCCCATCCTTCTGTGAGTAAAATCATCAGTGAAATGGCAGATAAAGGGCTGGTAAAGGAAAAGAAGGATAAAACAGACGGACGACGCAATATGGTCAGCCTCTCCCCTAAAGGAAAAGAAATCACTGACAAGATCGAAGCACAATACACCGACGTCAACAGCGCCATTGAGGCCATATCGGCCAATACGCGTAATGACCTCTGGGAAGCTATCGGAGAATGGGAATTCCTGCTCGAACAGAAAAGCCTGTTCCGTAGAGTACTGGAGCAGAAAAAGGAAAGAGAAAGCCGGAAAGTACAGATCGTTGAATATACACCGGCTTACCAGCAGGCATTCAAAGAACTGAACGTAGAATGGATCTCTACTTACTTCAAAATGGAAGAAGCGGATTATAAAGCCCTCGACGATCCAAAGGGATATATCCTTGACAATGGCGGCTATATATTCGTTGCCCTCTACGAAAACACACCCGTAGGCGTTTGCGCTCTTATCAAAATGAAGGATCCGGAATATGAGTATGAACTCGCAAAAATGGCCGTGTCTCCTGCTGCACAGGGTAAAAGCATTGGCTGGTTGCTGGGAAATGCCATATTGGATAAAGCCAGATCACTGGGTGCAAAGAAAGTATACCTCGAAAGTAATACCATCCTCAAACCGGCCATCAGTCTCTATCATAAACTGGGATTTGAACGCGTCATCGGACATACATCTCCTTACGAACGCTGCAATATTCAGATGGAACGGGTATTATAGGATCATATATTCCCGGAAACTATTATTTGTAGTTTCCGGGTTATCGTGTATTTTTCCCCCATGCAACGTAACAGTATACTGCTCTATGGAGCGAATGGTTATACCGGCGAACTCATTGCCAGATATGCCGCTCAATATGGTCTGCAACCTATCCTTGCCGGCCGTAAAAAAGACGCGATAGAAGCCCTCGCAAAAGAACTACAACTACCTTTCCGCATTGTTGAACTGCATGACAGCAATGCCCTTAATGCCGCCCTTGCAGACATTGCACTGGTCATTCAGGCTGCCGGTCCTTATCATATTACCGCACAACCAATGATCGATGCCTGCATCGCTACCAATACCCACTACATCGATCTTAACGGAGATCTTGATGTATTCGAAATGTTGCAAGGGTATGATCAGGCAGCAAAAAACAAGGATATCATGATATTACCGGGCGCCGGTTTTGATGTTGTGCCGACTGACTGTCTGGCACTCTACCTGAAACAGCAATTACCCGATGCCCACGAACTGACCATCGCATTCGCCGTCATTGGCAGTGCCCTTTCCCGTGGTACATCTATCAGTACACTGCATAAATTGGGTACACCCGGGGCGATCAGAAAAGACAACAAGATCGTATATGAACCAATGGGCAAAAAAGGCATGTCCGTACGTTTCCCCGGTTATAAAAAACCGGTCTTTGTGATGAGCATTCCATGGGGAGATATCAGTACCGCGTGGTATTCTACCCGTATTCCGAATATACGCACCTTCACTGCGATCAATAAATCCGCGTGGTATTTCCTGAAAGGACAGACTGTATTTAACTGGTTGCTCAAAACAGGCTTCATGCGTAGTATCATTATGGGTATACTTAAGATGCAATCCGCAGGCCCCAATCAACAGGTACGTGATAAAGCTACCAGTTATATATGGGGAAAAGTATCCAATGTTAAAGGGGAGTCCGTAGAGGCTAATATGGAAACACCGGAAGCATACTCGCTGACAGCATTTACTATTCTGGTGATTGCAAAAAAGATTATAAGTGGTGATTACAAAGCAGGCTATCAGACGCCGCCAGTGCATATGGTCCGGATCTGATATTGGAGATAGATGGGGTGAAAAGAACACTTAACAATAACATACATCATCCGGTCAGACCTGTTTTGTGGCCCGACCGGATGAAATTTATTTAAAACGCAGATTCAATGAAACGATATTTGCGTTCATATTTATACTCTTCACATAATGGCCATATCTTAATTCCAGCATATTAAAATGCTGCATACCCAATACCCCTTTAGGTGGTGCTATACGCACACCTGTTCCGATAAAACTACTATTGAATTTAGATAGGTCGTAGTTACTCGTATAATAGTTATCCTTTACAGTATGCTCCTGATAGGGTGCAAAATATTTCACGGCAGACTGCGTGTAATATCTGTAAAAAGGACTTATTGAAAAGAAAGGCGTGATCTTAACCGGCAATTCTATATTGGCTGTGTGCGAAGTTAAACCCCAGTCGTCTGTATAAAAACGATAATAAGCCCTGACAATAAACCGATCACCCAGAAAATAATTAGCGCGTACGCCCAACGGCACTTTTAGCCGGCTATCAGGAAGATTTTCCTGATGCACTGATCCATCTGCGAAATATACTCTGTAAAATGGCAATCCAAGATATCCATGCTGACTTACAAGATCCGCCAGTAATGTAACCTCAAAACGTTGATTAATAATCTGCGAATACGACAAAGAACCTGCATAAGTATTTCTGTTCGCGGTCGCATAGTGATCATTCTCTTCACCATATGGTGCATTCCTGAGCTCTACAGGTGTCACAAGTTTTACGCGATCAAGATAGGCCTGCAATTTCGCAGAAAACTCTCCATTTCTATTTCTTGTCTTTTGCGCAAAACTGATATTCCCTCCGAACGACTGATAGTCGAACTCTGTCGAAGAAGATATCCCCACTCCGAATGTCGTTCGCTTCTTTTCATTTTCAACAGACCAGCTCAGAGATGGGTAAATACGGGTATCTGCATGAGATGCTGAAGAATTTGCCTTCAGGTCTATTTTGTCTGAAGACGCAGATGTATAATGATCAATCCCCACTTCAATATCAAAAGTATGTTTGCGCTGCTTTTTGTCATATCTGAATAATCTGACATCAAAAACATTAGCGATATCCGTCAGTTTCTGAGAACCAACACCTCCTGTCACAGCGGCATTGTTACCATTCTGGCTGTAGTAACTGGACACCAGATTTATCTCATCTACTTTTGTTTCCTGCTTTCATACCCGGTCTCTTTTTGCTGTTGGGCATGTACACGTAATAACGACACGATCGCTGCGGCAGTGAAAAATATTCTCCTCATAGATACAAGCTTTTTCTCTTAACGATCAGTTACAACCACATCCGCCTCCGCTCTTACCAGCGTTAGCACCTGAAGAACCCTCTCTGTAGGATTGAAAACTTAATTCTGTTTTTCTACCTTGCGGTTACCCGATACCATTTCTGCATCATTTAATCTGTTCTTCTGATATTCCTTTACGGTCGTGCAGGATACGAGTGCCATCACAGCCAGACATGCGGCCATCGGCCACACAAGAAACAATCTCTTGTCCATACTCATTTTAAATTGATATTTTGTGATGTATAAATTTTATTGTCGTCATCGATGATGATACATCCGAGATATTGTATCTGATTGATCATATTCAGACCGGCACTGATGCCCATAATTGTCACAGGTGTTGCCATAGCATCAGCTATTTCTGCATTGGGGCTAATGATGGTTACACTCTTGATTCCTGTAACCGGCAGTCCTGTTCTGGGATTGATAGTATGAGAATATTCTTCCCTCCGATCATTACAAACTTCTCGTAATTACCGGAGGTGGCCACAGCCAGTCCGGTTATATCATGTAGGAAAATGGCAGACCTGCATTATCCGGGTGCGCAATACCAATCGTCCATGGAGCCCCATCCGGCTGATATCCCCAGGTAACAAGATCTCCGGAGGCGTTTACAATGCCACTTTGTACACCTTCCCTTTGTAACAACACCTTTGCCATTTCAGCCGCATACCCTTTTCCTATCCCACCAAACCCGATACGCATGCCTTTCTCTTTCAACAAACAGTACTATTTACCTCGTCCAGTAGTATATGACGATAGTTAATCAGCCTGACCATTGACTTAGCCGTTGCTGCATCCGGTAAACTGGTCATTGAGCGGTCAAAATTCCATAAACGTTTATCTATTGAACCATAGGTAATATCAAAGGCGCCATCCGTCACTCCAGAGATTCTGATGGAGCGACGGATAAGCTCAAAAACTTCCCGGTCTACCCGTACTGGAGCAACACCAGCCTGACGATTGATCTGATTCGTCTGACTCTCATCACTAAACGTCGTCAGCAATGACTCAATACGTCTTATCTCCGCCACGGCATGATCTATTTTTTCTTCCGCCCATGACTCGTCATCCGCCACCACGGTAATCTCAAAAGCATTGCCCATCAGGCGCACGGATCTGCGAAATACCATCTGTGCAGCCTCAATGTGTGTTTGCATCACAAAGCTTTTAACCTCCTCTATGAAATGTAACATCTGTCTTAGGATATCCGTCCCATGACGCAATGACTTTGCCATCTGCATTCAGCAGAACAGTGTAAGGAAATTTGCCTGTAGGGTTATACTCATCAGCAAGTGCTTCATTTTGTCGTTGCACCTGCCGTTCAGGCTGGTTTTTCTTATTTCGGGGGAAATCTGCATTTACCATTACAAGCGTGGTATCTGCCATTTTTATAAATTGTTCACTGTCAAATATCTCTTTTCTTAATCTGATGCAGGGGCCACACCAATCCGAACCCGAAAAATTTAACAAAATAAGTTGGTTTTTATCTCTAGCTGTCTTCTGGCTACTTCAAATCCGGCTCCCAGATTGTAAATGACATCAATAAAAATATCAATCCTCCTGTCAGAACACTCCTTACCCGCATAGTTGCAATTTTAACTACAACGAATGTAAGGTGTGATTCTAAAGAAAACTGAACCTGCTTCAGGCTACCTCATGAATAAAAAAAGCGGCACAAACCATCTGTCTGTACCGCCTTTCTTATATGATTTTTTTACTACTTCTTCATCGCTTTAATCGCCGCATCATCTGCTTCTACCACACTGATGGCATAACCACCACCGGGTGCACATTGCTGCGATAATACCGATTTATTCGTCACGACCATTTTCCTGATCGTATATGCCTTCGGATTCTTTGCATAATGCGCATCCTTTGCATCACTGTAAATGGTCGCTATATATTTCTTGCCTGCATCGAGGTAATCAAAACCGATCCTGGATACACGACCATTTTCATCACAGGTACTGCCGACAAACAGCTGCTTTTTCCCTTGGCCTTACGGGCAATAGTAATATAATCCCCCGGTTCAGCCTCTAGACTTTTGTATCATCCCAGTCAACCGCTACATCTTTGATAAACTGGAACGCATCCATATGCTTGCGATAGGTTTTCCGGGAAATCTGCCGCCATCTGCAAGGGACTGTACATAGTCACACAAGGCCAGCTGGCCAATCGTACTATTTACTTTGGAGCTGTTATCAGGATTATATGCGCTGACATTCATTTCGAAAATACCCGGCGTATAATCCATCGGACCACCAATCAACCGCGTAAATGGCAGAATAGTCGTATGATCCGGATTGTTACCGCCAAATGCCTCATTTCTGTACCACGGGCAGATTCCTGTCCGATCAGGTTCGGATAAGTACGGGACAAACCGGTCATGTGTACAGACTCGTGTGCATCCACCATAATACGATATTCTCCGGCTTTCGTGATCGCATACAGATAGTGGTTCACGAGCCATGTCCGTAATGATGCTCTCCTCTCGGAATGATATTACCTACATAGCCACTTTCACAGCATTGTAGCCATTATTCACCATAACTTATAGGCAGTATCCATGAAACGTTCGTAGTTACGTACAGAAGAAGATGTTTCATGGTGCATATGATCTTAATACCTTTGGCAGCCGCATACCGATGTAATTCCTGTACGTCAAATCCGGATACGGTGTGATGAAATCAAACACGTAATCTTTCGTCTTGCCAACCAGTCCTCCCACCCTGATTCCATCCTTCTACCAGTACCGCGTCAAACCCATTCTCCGCTGCAAAATCAATATATTCCTTCACATGTGCAGTATTAGCGCCATGTTTACCATTGGGTTTGGTTTTGGAGAAATCAGTCACACCCAATTGTACATTCTCAATATCTGTATAAGCCCAGGTACTTTTACCCGTGATCATTTCCCACCATACACCTACATACTTCACCGGCTTGATCCAACTCGCGGCATCCGCATATTTTGCAGGTTCATTGAGATTATATACCAATTTAGAAGTCAGAATATCACCCGCTTTATCGCTTACGATAATCGTTCTCCATGGCGATTTACAAGGTGCCTGCAGATAACCTTTATCTCCGATGGCATCTGGTGTAAGCACAGATTTCAATACGAAGTTCTTATCATCCAGTTCCAGTGACAATGCAGAGTATTCGATTAATGCTGCTTCATGAATATTGATATACAGTCCGTCTTTACTTTTCATCATCAGCGGTGTTGCAGACCGTAGCTGAAAAAGGCGCCTGCGAAGCATAGGTGTAATAGCATCCTTCATTTTATCGCTTACTTCTGAGAGATTGGAAGTAACAGTGCTGTATTCCTGTGTATCATAGTCGCCGGGCAACCAGAACGCCTTGTGATCTCCTGCCAGCGCAAACTCAGTTCTTTCCTCTTTAATCACAAAATAAGCGAGGTGTCGCTGATGCGGGAACTCATAGCGGAACCCAAGTCCGTCGTTGAACAAACGGAAACGTACAATGATATTTCTGTCAGTGGAAAGCTGGTGCAGGTTACTTCCAGCTCATTGTACTGGTTACGGATCTGCTTTACCTCACCCCATACCGGTTCCCATGTTTCATCAAATGTGGAGGTTTTACTGGCGGCTACTTCGAAACTATCGATAAACGAAGCATCTGCTTTCAGTTCCACTCCAAGGTGACTGGGTCTGATCACGACTTTCCCTTTGTAAGTCAACTGATAGGTGGGTTTTCCATTGTCTGTAATGGAGAACTGTAACTGCAGATTTTTATCAGGAGATAACAGCTCCTGTGCGTCTGCCATCTTCCATAGGAAAAGGCAACAGATGAAAATAAACGGTTTGCGCATGCTGTGTGGGTTTTGTATAGCTGATGTGGCTACAAGAAAAATAACGTGAAAAGCTAAAATTATGGGGGCAAGATAACGATTGTACGCAAAACTACCTGTGCTTTTAGTCAGTAAAAGTAACCACAGACACTGATTTATAGCAATAAATAACATGCTGCGGTTACGTTGCCGTCAGTCAGATATGACTATTCTTCCCGGCCAAAAACCTTCCTTAATTCCTCTTTTGCATGCTCCAGCACATGCTGCTGTTTTTCCGGTAAATTCTTTCCTGCCCTGTTGATATAAAAGTTCAGCATAGACATGGCTGACTGATAAGGCGTGCCCTTTCTCCGGCGACTTTTGTAGCCGATCTTTTCAAACGAACGGGCAATCTTCTCCGGATCTTCGCTTTTAAAGATCCCTTCCCGCAGGTCATCGCATCACTGGTTTCATTAACCTCCCGCGGACCATTTCCTGACAGGGCGCTTCCTGCCAGCCCTGCCAACGGTGTGTTTCTTTGCTCTGGTCTTGCCATAATCGTTTTTTTTAACCAGTTCACAAGCTTCAGGCCGAACTACAGCTGATCCCGCCGTCTATATTTGGCAAAAATGTTGTGAACAGTTAGCGTATCATCAAAACCTCATCAGTAATGGCAACGATTTACGACAAATGGTGGCAGACAGGCGTTATCTATCAGGTATATCCCCGTTCATTTCAGGATAGCAACGGTGATGGCGTAGGCGATCTGAATGGTATTATCAGCAGACTGGATT
>NZ_VOHS01000042.1 GCF_007896845.1 Chitinophaga pinensis
AATTCTGCTACCTGAGCAATAACCAGTTACAGTCTGTTTCACCCGGACAGTCAGACTCTATTGAACGCTGAATCTGGAAATAACAAGCTGACTCATTACCGGATTCACTCACACGCATGCCAAAACTAAAAGGCTGTGTATCAAGGATAATCCGCTGACGAAACTACCTACCGGACTGGAAAACATTGAACACCTTGATCTGGAACTGGATAAGAAATGGTGCTGCTGGATTATAGTTATAAAGGGGCAGACGGAGAAGGTACTACGCAGTTTGATAATGAGCTCTTTTGGGCAAAGCATGACGACCGGCTGCGTAAACAACTGGAACAGATAATAACAACACAGGAACTCCAAACCTATCAGGAGGGATTGACGGCATTGGCACGCAAGTCCGTTGCCTTTGCTACGACAAAAGAAGATAATTACTCCCGTAAAGGGAACAGCCGTTTCGGCGGATTACCGGATTTGCCTGCGCATATACCCTACCCTTCCTTTAAAGACTATCAGGGGAATGAAAAAGGCATGCAGTTTATAGCACAGATCAACTGTACCGATATCGCGCATTTACAGGATTACCTGCCCCGTACCGGCATCTTGTATTTCTTCATCGAGGATCAGGAAGACACTGATGCAAAG
Source organism: Chitinophaga pinensis (assembly GCF_007896845.1). Taxonomy (GTDB): domain Bacteria; phylum Bacteroidota; class Bacteroidia; order Chitinophagales; family Chitinophagaceae; genus Chitinophaga; species Chitinophaga pinensis_C. Next base: position 637 of record NZ_VOHS01000042.1, read on the forward strand.
GTGATCTATTACGACGGAGACCTGTCGGCGCTGCAATCAGCCGGTCAACTGGATATTACAGAAGACTACATCTATGACCAGCATGGTATCTATACCCCCTATAAAGTCATAGCAGACAAATACGCCAGTCTTCCTTCCTTCTACAATGCGAGGGATTATTACGCGCATTCGTGGCCGGAACTGGAAGCACTGGAAGAAGAGGACGATGCTACAGATGCGTTAAAACAGGCATTAGAACCTGATTTTAAGGCAATACACAGCATCAACAGTTATGTCTTCAAACAACACGATACGCCGGAAAAAGAGGCCGTACATGCCTTTAAAGGCAAACCGGAGGACTGGATGGTATTGCTGAAAGTAGGTAGTGATAGTCAGCCGGGATTCTGCTTCTGGGATGCCGGGGAAATCTATTTTGTGATACATAAAGTGATCTGGCGAAGAAAGACTTTTCAAAAGTCTATTGCGGACTGGAAAGCAGCTGATCAATCAGGTATAATAGCGAAGGGGCAACAGATGATCTGTTGCCCCTTCGCTATTAAATGACTATTTGTATCAAACCCAATCCAGCGTAACCGGTGAGCCATAAATATAAGCCATGTCGATATACTCACTATAAGGCTTTGCCCTGCTGCTGTTCCTGACTGCCTGCTCATAATATTGCTCTGCCTTTTTGAGATCGCCTTGCACATGATGTATCAGCCCCAGCAACCAATTGGTACTGAAAATAGACGATATACCCTGTGATTTTTTAAGATATGCTTTCGCATCATCCAGCTCGTTTTTAAAGATCAAGGCCTCTCCTATCACACGCATCGCAAAATAGGCAGATTCATTCTTTTCAAGCACATCCAGACACCATTCAATGGCCTGATCATATTCGCCTATACGTACAGCAGATAAAGCTGCCTGCTCGGCACAGGTATTTTCGTAATCCAGCTTTTCCGGTTTAAATGGAATCCCCTTCTCAAATACCTCCATGGCCTGACGATATGCTTTCTCTTTAGAAAGCAGCTTACCGCCCTCGCTATACGCCAGATAATATCCCGGCGCCACTTCCATCGCTTTCTTAAAACATGCCCACGCCCCCTGCTTGTCTTCTGCCGCCAGCAGCCGTTGTCCTTCATTGACGAGCAGGATGCCTTCCTTCGTTACCCCTTCTTTAAATATCGGCTGACCGTGCTTCATCGCCTGATAGATACCATCAATGTTCAGATTCAGGTTGTCATGATGTTCTTTCTCTACCGGATAATATAAATCGCTACGGAAGGCCGACGCAAAATCATGCCATGGCAGGAAGGCGTTATTTGTTTTATACGCAGACAAATCATCATACTCATATAAGGCGGTAATCAGGGTATCCGGTGCAAATTCGAAGCAATTCAGGTCATAGAACCAACACAGGAAAACAGGCGCGTCAATTTTACGGTGTGACGTTTTCCTTAATAGCTCATGATCATCTGCCCATGCATAAGCAAGGTAACGCACAGATTCCTTTCCAAGGGTCGTCTGTAAATCATCGATCTGTAATTTGTCAATAGTGGTATCACCAGTTACATAGAAGGCCATGCCTGATCCACCCCAGCCAGTCACACTACCATGAACCGTCAGATTACCTTTTACAACCAGCAGGTCAATATACAGACCGGAAATATCCAGATCACCGTCTATTTCAAGATCCGTATCACAATAGTAGATACGGCTGTAGTCTTCGAAATAAGATGGTTCATCTTCATAGTTATCCAGCGACATCACCTGCACATCTCCCTCACCGTTCCAATAGTCAAACAGCTGGTCCAGTCCCATACGTTCCAGTACTTCCTCGTAGGTAATCTCTTCCAGCTGGTGTTTTTCAAGAAATGCCTGTTTAGCTGCGTCTTCCTCATCCTCGTCTTCATTTTCGTCTTCCTCATCTTTTCTATTGGGGTAATCATCGCTGTCTTCATCCGGCAATTTTATGGTCGCAATAAAATCTGCCAGCGATTCCTTCTGTTCCAGAATTGAAGCAAGTGCATGGCGGAGTATCTCGTCATCCATCAAAGTAAAGTGCCTGTCTATATGAATAACATGCACGCGGCCCAATGCATCACTGACAAAAAAGTTCTTTTGTCACCTTCTTTGATCATACCCACAATCCAGCATGCGTATAAAAGGCCTTTCTCCTGTTCCAGCAACTCACTCTTCTTGCCTGTGAATAACAGACTGGTAAACAACATCCTGTATAATGTATTATCTGCGCTGCTATAATCTGTATAGCAATAGCTGAGACAGGTCAGCTGCTCATCTTCCCAATAAGCAGAGCCTCCTTTGAGCCAGAATTCCCTGAATGCAGGCGGCATGGCAAATCCTGCCGTTGCTTCCATCCTTGCTAAGTCGTTCGCAGATACTTTACTGCGATTCGCGTTCTTAGGGGCCTCCTTTTCCAGATAGGTAATAAGTGCAATAATGTCGTTGTGTAAATGTTCTGGGATCTCTAATTTATTGGCGTTCATGTTTGATCAAGGGTTTCAACTGATATGATAAAGTGCTGAAAAGCCGCTAATATATAGCAAATAATATTAATTATAATAATTTATCAGGGTACACCCTACGTAAACGCAGGCACGCGCCCTGACAGACTATTAACGATACAGCAACTATACCCTGTATTGACCAGCAGGGATGATCAGTTATTCATACCCGGTAAGGCGGGTGGGGCGGGTTTACGTACCTGTTAAAATAAGCGATCAGGGAAAAAAATTTACGCAATCGGGAAAAAGACAGAGATCTGTTATATAGCGTTAACACCATACTATTAATAATGCCTTAACATAGTACTTCTATATTTGCTACCATCAAAACAGTGATCTGATGGCATCCTCTCCGCTGACCGATATATTGCTACATGACTGGCTGACTGGTGATGATTCGCATTTCAGGCCCTTATTTGAGCATTACTTCCCCCGTCTGAAGCGCTATGCTGCCGGCTTTAGTGGTGACGCTGTAACAGGGGAAGAACTGGCGATGAATGTCCTTTTAAAGGTATGGCAGCAGAAAGAGCGGATCAGTACCGTGAAGGATTTCGACAGTTACCTGTTCACCATGATGCGTCATGAGGTGATCAGTATGATCCGTCAACGGAAAACAATCACAGATAGTCTCACAGACAGTACCGCCGAAACCCCGGCCCCGGAAAACATCAACGATACTATCAGTTACCGGGAACTATTACGCCGCTACCGCCAGTGTCTGGAAAAACTTCCTCCACGCCGCCGTGAGGCATTTATTCTGAACCGTGAAAAGGGAATGAGCTATGCGGAAATAGCAGCTGCACTCAATGTCTCCATCTTTACCGTACAAAATCACATCGCCTCTTCCCTGAAATTCATGCGCGCAGAACTGGATGACTATGCCGATTTCCTGCCCGTACTACTCCTGCTTGCTGTGCCAATGTTAACTGTATATTAATTCAACTTTGCCGGATAGTTTGACGCTTCCTCCTCCTGCGTCCTTTAGGATGAACAAGCTATTATGATCCATCATCCACCCGGCAGAGCACAGCTTATTGCCTATTTTGAAGGTAAGATTACAGACGCCACTACTAAAGAGGCCATAGAAGCATATATCTCTACTGATACGGATCCGCTGCTGGTACAGGTTTGTATGCAGACCGCATGGGAGCATATCCGTGAAGCTGATGTACCACGCAGTACAGCGGCTGACTGGGATCAATTCCGGATGCTGTCGGGTATCCGTAGCTCACGGAAAAGATTCTTACAACCGATGCTTGCAGCAGCAGCTACTTTATTACTGCTCCTCTCCTTATCCGCTATCTATTTTATGGTTCGTAAACCAGCAGCCGTTAAGCCGCTTGCGTGGCAGGAGATCACTGCCGGTCCGGGGGAACTACGTACCATCCGCCTGCCGGATGGTAGTGATCTGACGCTTTTCCCGGGATCTGTTGTCAGCTATAATAATGAATACAATAAAACCGCACGCGCAATAAAACTGAAGGGACGCGCCTACTTTAATGTTGCTACTATTGCCGGCAAACCGTTTTCCGTTTCCGCCGGCAATTACACCACGCAGGTATTAGGTACTTCCTTTGAAATATTCGAACGACCACAACGTCAGGAGCTGTCAGTCATCCTCGTATCTGGTAAAGTCAGGCTGCTGAATGCACAGCAACAGCCCTTATCTGAACTGCGTCCGGATCAGCAGATGACCATCCGCACAGACAATGCCCGCTTCAATATTCTGCCTGTAGCCGCGCAGTCAATGGTTTCGTGGACCACAGGTAAACTATCCTATGATCAGGCAACACTGGCAGACGTATGTCGTGAACTGGAAAAATGGTATGGGGTCAATATTACCATACAGCGTACGGCATTGGAGAAGAAACGTATTACGGCCGACTTTGAACGTCTCTCCTTACCAGCTGTCATGCACATCCTGTCAGAGACCGCAGGTTTTAACTATAACGAGAAGGACAATAACATAGCAGTGTACTAACAAAAATAAAAACGCCCCGTAGCAGCGGGGCGCCTTTCGCAACTGACTGGTTTATCAGCCAAGTAACGAGGTATGCAGGCTTGAACCACCTGCAAGGAATTCAACTGTAAAATAATGAAAACATTTTTAATGCATCGATTACTGATGCTTGTTTTCCTATTGGCGGTCTGCGGCAGACTATCTGCACAGCAGCCACTGGAAAAGGTACTGACCTTCAAAGGCAGCACCATCACCGTTCAGCAGTTCATTCAACAGGTAAAAAGCCAGCAACAGCTGCAATTTACCTTTGATGAAGATGTGAATGCCCTGTTGTCCCGCACAGTGCATATCCGCAAAAACACCGTCTCTTTAAAGGAAGCCCTCGACTGGCTGGCCGCAGACGCCTCCATCCATTGCCGTATCCTTAATAACTATGCGATCCTTAGCGTGGCTCCCGCACCGCAGAAAACACCGGCATCTGCCAATACAGGCTCACCGGAACTGCCACAACCCTCTACCAAAGCACTGGGAGAAGTAGTGGTAACCGCTCTCGGTATCAAAAAAATGAACGTAACCTCGGTTATTCAGTAGCTCAGCTCTCATCCAAAGACGTCAGCGATGTACCACAACCCAATGTACTGAACAGCCTCGCTGCCCGCGTACCGGGTGTAAATATCCGTAGTACGGGTGCTGACCCGGGTTCCAGTGTGATGGTGACCATCCGCGGACAATCCTCTATCAGCAAAGATAACCAGCCATTATATGTTGTAGATGGGGTACCGGTAGCTCCGGCTATCCAGAACCCTGCACAGGCCGTAGATGGCAAACAAACCATCGACTATGGTAGTCCGATCAGTGACATCAGTGCAGACGATATCGCCAGTATTACCGTATTGAAAGGCGCCAGCGCTGCTGCCTTGTACGGTAGCCGTGCCGGATCTGGTGTGATCCTTATCACCACAAAATCCGGTGCTGCGAAAAAAGGACTGGGTGTCAGTTTTAATTCAAGCGCCGTATTTGACAAAGCCTGGATGTTCCCGCATTTCCAGCATGAATATGGTTCCGGTGACTGGACCGGTAGCGATAATACCATCAGCACCGGCGCATGGGGTCCTAAACTGAATACCGGCCGTAAACTCGTACAGTGGAATAGCCCACTCGATGAAAACGGTGATCCTTTACCTTTGGATTGGGTTGCCTATCCTGACCGTGTCAAAGACTTCTTTCGTACCGGACATACCTTTACGAATAATATCGCGGTATCCAAAAGTACTGATGCAGGCAATTTCAGACTTTCCTACGGCAATCTGCAGAACCGTGGTATTGTGCCTAATACAGACCTGAAACGTGATAACCTGACCTTCTCAGGCACCTATCATCTTAATAAATCCATCCACCTCAGTACCAATCTCGCCTATACCAATAACCGTAGTGCAAACCGTCCTTCTGCTTACACAGAAAGCGTGACCATGCAGGTATATAAACTGACGCCAAACGTCGATATTCATGCACTGCGTAACTATTGGATACCGGGTAAAGAAGGGCTGCAACAGTATAATCCTTACAGTACTGATGACAACCCTTACCTGATCGCGTACGAAGAAACCAACAGCTATACCCGTAACCGCATGACAGGCAACGTACAGGCCTCTTTTGATATCAGACCTGATCTGACACTGATGCTGCGTACCGGTCTGGATTATTATGCATTAAATGAGGACCAGCGCAGACCATTCAGCGCCAAAAGAAACCCGAAAGGTGCTTATGTACTGGAAAATGATAATTTCAAGGAGCAGAACAGCGATTTCCTCCTGACCTATAAACCCGATCTGAAAAGCGATTTTAAAGTATCGGTTGCTGTCGGTGGTAACCGTATGGATCAGGAAAGCTCGTCTAATCAGCAGTCCACCGGAAGCCTGACTCTCCCGGGCATCTACAACCTCTCCAACGCAGCAGCAGGTGCATTAGTGAATACACAATCCTTCCGTAAAAAGCGTATCAACAGTTTGTACGGTATCGGTGAAGTGAGTTATCACAATTACCTCTTCCTGAACCTGACAGCACGTAACGACTGGAGCAGCACCCTGCCTAAACAGAACAATTCCTACTTCTACCCTTCCGTATCCCTGAGTGCGATTCTTTCGGATATGCTGAACATCAGGTGGCAGGACCTGTCTTATCTGAAGCTGCGTGCCAACTGGTCACAGGTAGGTGCTGATACCGATCCTTATCAACTGTACAACACCGTACCTTTTGATACCGACTGGGGTAGTGTAAAACGTGCGACCATCAGTTTCAACCAGAAAAACAGTCTGCTGAAACCAGAGATCGCTACTTCCTATGAGGCTGGTGCAGATGCAAGCTTCTTTCAGGACCGCGTAGGTTTTAATATCACCTGGTATAAAACCAACAACCGCAACCAGATCATTCAGGTCCCTACCACTATCGCTTCCGGCGCGAGTACGATGCTCATTAACGCCGGCAATATCCAGAACAGCGGATGGGAAATAGGGCTGAATCTGGTACCTGTAAAAAGCCAGTCCTTTACATGGAAATCTGATATCAACTTCACCCGTAACGTCAACAAGGTCATCGAACTGACACCGGCTGTGACCAGCTATATGCTCGGCAGTACGGATGGCAGTAACATCGAATACCTTATCAAAGAAGGGACTAAAATGGGCGATTTCTACACACGTAGCTGGGTAAAAGTGAAAGAAGGACCTTATGCCGGACAAGCACTCCTGAACAGTAACGGTCTGCAGCAACAGGATGTCGATTTTGTAAAGATCGGTAACTATAACCCTGATTTTATGGTGGGTTTCAACAACAATTTCCGCTACAAAAACCTGAGCTGCAACTTCCTGATCGATTGGCGCGAAGGCGGTGCTTACTATTCCTATGTGGCGAAAAGTCTGATTCAGGATGGTCGTACAACCAATACTCTGCGTGGACGTGATGCGGCACATGGCGGTCTTACATGGACAGACGCCAATGGGACCACACGTGATGACGGTATGATCATGGAAGGGGTGATTGCAAATGGAGATGGCACCTACAAACCAAACGACGTGATCATCGATGCCGCCACCTATTATGACAATAAATACTGGAAATACTACGAGAACGAGACTTACAGTGCTACTTATGTAAAACTGAAAGAAGTATCACTCACTTACGCATTCGGTCGTGGTGTAATGCAGCGTATTCCATTCCTGAGCAATCTGTCCCTGTCACTGATCGGCAACAACCTGTATACATGGGCAGCTGCGAAGAATGGCTATGATCCTGAGATCACCATGAGTCTCTCCAACCAGCGTTATCAGGGTGTTGGTCACTGGACATTACCGGGAACCCGCTCTTACGGTGCTAAACTCAGTTGCAACTTCTAATTAATGACATGATGAAACGAGCTAACATACTATATAGTCTGCTGACAGCAATGACATTGACTGCCTGTACAAAAGACTTTGACGAAATCAATACCAACCCTAACAGTCCGTCTGAAACCAGACCGGAATACCACCTTACAGAAGCGGTGACTCAAACGGCTTATGCCTATGCCGAGAATGGTTTTGCCAGAAGACCGGCAGCGCTGGGACGTTATATCACGCTGATCCGCAACAATGACTATGAACTGTTTCGCTGGACGGCGGTAGACTGGTCAGACATCTATCAGCGTGCGATGATCATCAAGACCATGCAACAGGAAGGTGCCGCTACTGGTCAGCCGGTATATACCGCTGCCGGTAATGTACTCATGGCGTTCAATATTGCCTACCTGACAGACCTGTATGGCGATATCCCTTATTCTCAGGCATTACAGTCGGTAGAAAATGGTAATATCAAACCCGGCTACGACAAACAGGAAGATGTTTATAAGAGCCTGCTTGCATTGCTGAAAGAAGCCAATACACAACTGAAGGCAGGAGGCGCAGGTCTGAATGCAGGCGCTGATGCCCTGTTTGGCGGCGATCTGTTGAAATGGCGTAAACTGGCGAACTCCTTACGTTTACGTATGCTGCTGCGTTGCTCGAAAAACTATGCATCCGCCTTTACGGAGATGCAGGAGATCCTGAATAACAAAACGGAATATCCTATTATGGAAAGCAATGCGGATAATGCAGAAGTAGCGTACCTCGGTGTTAAAAAGGATGATAGCTGGGCTGGCGGACCGCTGAATATGATCGATAATGATTTCCTGAAAACAAAAGCCAGTAAAGAACTGGTAGATGTACTGATTGCCCGCAATGACCCGAGACTGGAACTATGGATCGCGCCTGTCAGCAGTAAGGAAGGTGCTACTATTGATCAGCACCCATATGTAGGTATACCACATGCTTACACCAATCCGGCGGACTATAACGGCGGCGAAACACATCAGTCCACCCTTTCTGCATTCTTCAGAAAAGACAAACCTGCAACATTCAAGGCCAGTCTGATGGTCTATTCAGAAGTCTGCTTTATCCTCGCTGAAGCGATGCAACGTGGCAAAATAACCGTTAACGGCAGTACAGCAGAAACGATGTACAACAACGGTATCCAATCTTCTATGGCCTATTACGGGCTGACAGACGAAGCGCAGAAACGTGACTACTATAATCAGAACACCGTAAAATACAACGGTACACTGGAGCAACTGATTACGCAGAAATGGATAGCGATGACCTTCAAAGGTGCTGAAGGCTGGTTTGATTTCAGACGTACCGGTTATCCTGCATTTGTGGTAGGCCCTATGGCCTTCCAGCCACAGTTCCCCGTGCGATATGCATGGCCGACATCTGAACAGGATGTGAATCTGGACAACTATAAAGCAGCGATCAGCGTATTTGGCGCAGATGATATCAATACAAAAATGTGGTACCTGAAATGAGTCTGAATATGGAAAAAAAGACAGTCGCCAGAAGGAAATTCCTGTCTGGTTTTATCAAAGCAGGTGCGTTGCTTCCGTTTACGGGAGCAGCCACCTTCGCCAAAGCCGCCACCCCTCCTGCTGTACAACATACGGAAGGATATGCCGCCGGCAATACACCTGACAGGATCATCCTCACGATCACCAAAGATCCTGCTACCAGCGCCACTATTAACTGGCGCAGCGCTGCAGGCATCAATACGGCTTATATAGAATATACCAGTGCGGATGCTCATCCGGAGTTTGCGGCCAATGTGAAGCGGCTCACTGCGAACAGTGAAGCGTTCAAACTGGAAGCACTGGATGTAGTCTATCACCGGATAACACTCAGCGACCTGCAACCAGCTACCTTGTACACTTACCGGGTAGGTAGTGACAGTGGATGGAGCGAATGGCTGCAATTCAAAACAGCCGCAGCTACACCAGGTAAAACATCCTTTATTTATCTGGGTGATGCACAGGTAGGCATCCGTCCTTTCTGGAGTCGCGTCATCAGAAAAGCGTATGCGCAATTACCCGACGCGCAGACCATCATTCATGCCGGCGATCTGGTCAACCGTGCCAATAATGATGAGGAGTGGGGACAATGGTTTGAAGCTGGTGGCTATATTCACGGCAGCATCCCTTCGCTGGTAACACCGGGCAATCATGAGTATACACATGAAGACGGACGGCCACATCTTTCACTCTTCTGGAAGCAGCAATTCTCTCTTCCCGGCAATGGTACCGGCGATCCTCAACTGGAAGGTTCTGTATTTTATGCGGACATACAGGGAGTACGTTTCATCTCACTCAATACCATGATGATGGAAGAAGCCAGTTCCGAAGCACTGATCGATACACAGAAGAAATGGCTGGAAACGACACTGGAAAACAATCCAAATAAGTGGACGGTAGTCACCATGCATCACCCCGTATTTTCAACGAAAAAAGGGCGTTATAATGAGAAAGTGAGGGCACATTTTAAGCCGGTCTTTGACAAATATAAAGTGGATATTGTCTTACAGGGGCATGACCATGCTTATGGACGCGGTATGCAACAGGTAGCCCCTTACGGCACCATGTATGTGGTATCCGTAAGTGGCTCCAAAATGTATGAATATGAGAAAATGGAATGGGCGGATGTTGTAGCCGGGCACCTGCAGATGTATCATCTCATTACCATTGATAATGACCGCCTTAGTTTCCGGTCCCATCTGGCGACGGGCGAATTGTTTGATGCTTTTATATTGGAAAAGCGACGTAATAAGCCAAACAGGCTATTGCCTTTTCAGCCATCCGTTATCGCGTAACCAGTTTTCCAGCCTGTCCAGCCAATGCTCGTCAGGATTGCTGGTACGCATCCCAAAACCATGGCCTCCGCGCTGGTAAGCATGCAGTTCCGCCCGAACATTATGCCTTACCAGTGCGGTATAAAAGGCAATACTATTTCCTACTACCACCCCCTTATCATCTGTGGCATGTACCAGAAAAGCAGGTGGCGTTTTATCTGTTACCTGCAGTTCATTGCTGAACTCTGTTACCGTAGCAGGTGCAGCATCCTTGCCGATCAGATTGTCTTTGGAGCCCTGATGTGTAAGGCTGTCTGCCATACTGATCACGGGATATACCAGCACCAGAAAGTCAGGACGCAGGTTTGTATGCTCCGGATTGGGAATATAGCTGTGGTCGAAATGTGTACCGGCAGTAGAAGCAAGATGTCCGCCGGCAGAAGACCCCATTAATCCTACCCTGTTCACATCAATATGCCATTCCTTTGCCCGCTGACGTACCAGCCGGATCGCCTGCTGGGCATCCTGTAAAGGGCCTATGGTACGATCCCACATCGTAGCGTTGTCCGGCATTCTGTATTTCAGCACGAAGACGGTAATCCCCATTTCATTCAGTCTTCTGGCAAAGTTGATCCCCTCATGCGTATAAGCAAGAAAGCTGTAACCACCACCCGGACAAACAATCATCGCAGCACCGTTCGCCTTATCTGCCGGTGGCAGGAAAAGTTGTACAGCAGGTACGGACACTTTATCAAATGACAGACTGCCGTTATTGTCTTTTTTAACTTCTTTATCGGGTACATTACGGCTGTTGACAACACTATCCGGATACAAGGGCATAAACTGTTGTGCTTTGGTAGCACCCGCAATAATGGTCATCGCCGTCAGGCAGATAAGACGTTTCTTCATGTGGAATCCTTTTCTTTTGGCGAAAGATAAGGCAACAATATCGCATCTTATAAAAAATCCTATATTCGGGAATAGCCCATAAAAAACTGTTTTCTTAAAGCGCACTGGTGAATCATCCATAAAAAGTAAAGGAGTATCAGCTGAACCATGTGATACTCCTTTTACTTTAAAAGATGCCGGTTTAATAACTCATATAGACTGTTACAACAGCATGATGGTTATTCGTATTGGTGGGTGTCACTATATGTGTACCGCTGGCAACCACCGTACTACCTGACTTCACCGTAACAGAGAATTGCTCGCCTTCATTTCCTGCTACATAAAATTCATAAAATGCCCTGCCGGATACAATCGCTGTATTGGCAGGCGTCAGATAGTCCACACCGGAAGATACATTCTTTACAGTGGCTGTCAGACCGGCATAGGACTGGCTGGGAGAATCCACATAAACATGGAAATTCATTACAGCTCTTCTGGCAGCTGGTGTCGTCAGCTGACTGAATACACCTGCACGAAAGCTGGAAAATACAAGGGCGCAACATACCAGTAAAAGCGCGATGCTCAATTTCATTTTCATAAAATGGATATTTTAGTCGCGCTAAAATATTGCGGGCCAATGCAATCCGGATGCGGACAGATTTAATATTGAGCCAGCACTTTCCGCAGAATATCCATCACCTTTTTCATTTCTTTTTCGTTCAGGGAGGCAAAGCCCATCCTCAGTCCATTCAGACTGTCTGCCACAGGATCGTAGGCCGTTCCGTCAGACATCTTCAGCCCCATCTCTCCTGCTCTTGCAGCGATAACAGACAGCTTAAATTTACTGTCAAACTGTACCCATACCGCCATACCACCATCCGGTTTCCGGAAACGTACATATGTTCCCAGTTCCTTTTCCAGTAATTCACAGAAAAGGTCTCTCCGCTGCTGATAAAGTTTCAGGGATTTACGGATATGCCGCTGTATCACTCCTTCTTCAAACAAAGCTGCGAGAGCATCCTCAAATAGCAGATCTCCCCGGAGATCGATCACTTTTTTGACCTGTGCCACCTTTTCTACAAATGCTTCTCCGGCAATAAGATATCCCAGCCGCATAGACGCTGTCAGATTTTCGTCACTGAACCTATATACAAGACATAACCTGCGTGATCTGCACCTGCCAATGGCAATATAGGCCGGTGCGCATAATGGAACTCATAATCATAATCATCTTCGATCGTATAGAACCGGTGCTTTCTGATCAATGACAGCAGCTTCATTCTCCTTGCCGCACTCAGGGTCACTGTAGTCGGGTGGTGATGATGCGGAACGATATACAACAGCCTGAATTTCCTTTTACAGGCCTTTTCTATCTGATCTACGTCAATACCCTCCTCATCTACCGGAATACGGTTATTTTAGCCCCCAGCTGCTCAAATACAGCCGTTGCCAGTCTGTAACCCGGCTCTCCCACCAATACTCATCTCCCGGTTTGATCAGAGTGGCCGCAACCGCATAAATAGCCATCTGTGCCCCGCGTGTCAGCAACAACATATCCGGCGTCATCGCGATTCCTCTCGAGCCGCTGATGTGCTCCGCCAGAGCCTTACGCAGGCGGAAGCTCCCCCGGCTATCCGAATACATGAAATACGTTCCACATCATCGTTATAGAAAGCCTGACGTTGTAGCTTTATCAACTGCTCTATGGGAGCAATACGGTGATCCGGAAAACCATCATGATCACATAGCGATATTGCCGTTGCGGATCAGAGGCTCCGGCTGATTTGTCTGTTGTTGCCGGTAAACCGGAACGGAAAGTCCGGGTTTCAGATCCGGCAGGTTTTCCGCCACCACCATACCGGAACGGGGCTTACTGTAGATCCAGTCCTGTGCCGCCATCTCATCATAAGCCGCTACCACCGTTCTGGATGGATATGCATCTCTTCCGCCATTACCCGGATAGAGGGCAGGCGTACCCGGCTTTAACACCCCACTACGGATCAGTTTTATCAGTCCGTTGGCCAGTTGCGCGTACACCGCCTGAGACGACGCTTTGTCTATATGGAGCAACATTGTATCCAGCATAATCTGTACTACCTAATTAATAAAATCTGTATGACTAAGGTAGTACAATCGCGTCATAACTTTGTGCCAACAAAAACAAACAAAATGGCAACAAGAACATTCATCGGCAAAAACCATCCTGAACTTTACAAAGTGATGGCAGATCTGGACAAAGCGATACATGTGGCAGGCATTGACAAATGGCATCATGAACTGATCAAATAGCGGCTTCACAATTCAACGGCTGTGCCTACTGCGTTGATAAACATACACAGGACGCCATCGCGATGGATATTCCTATCCGGAAGATTGTACTGATCCCTGTATGGCATGAAGCAACTGATCACTTTACACAGGAAGAACAACTGATCCTGCAGCTGACCAAAGCTGTGACCTTTATACATGAACATGGTATTACAGACGAACTGTATGATGAGTGCGTGCGCGTATTCGGAGAAGATTACACCACCAAACTGATTGCAGCAGTTACTGTGATAAACACATGGAACCGTGTAGGTGTTTCCTTTAAGCTGCAACCTAAATTCTGATAGCGGTAAACATGAAAGTATTACATATTGACAGCAGCATCCGTAACGAACGCTCCTGTATCAAAGGAGTTGTCGGCCTTCTTCATGACAACACTATCCACCAGATTCGGCCAGCTCCCGGTAGATTATCTCGATCTGTCTGTTGACACACCTTCACATCCGTCTGCGCTCTTCGTACAGGGCAATTATACGCCCCGGAGAGCGCACGCCGGAAATGATCGCAGCACTGGCTGAATCGGAAGCACTGGTAGACAGGTTACATGACGCTGATATCTATGTGATAGGAATGCCTATGTATAACTTCTCCGTTCCTTCTTATTTCAAAGTGTTTATAGATAACATTGTCCGGATCAACAGGACCTTCCATAAGCACGAAGGTCAATATGAGGGATTATTAAAAAATAAGAAAGTCTTATCATCAATACCAGAGGTGCAGACTTTTCAGCAGGATTTATGCTGGAACAATCCATGGACCAGTTGCAACCCTATCTCGAAAGGGTATTCGCTTTCCTCGGATTGCATGATCTTCATTTCATCAATGTATATCCTGTGCAGTTCTCCGGTCCGGAAGCCAGAGCCACTGCCATCGAAAATGCCAGAAAGAAATAACTGAACTCGTTAACACGCTCTAAATAATATATCATGGCGATTAAAACTGCCACTACAAAAGAGGATCTGCTCAACTGTAAACTCCCTGTATTACAGTTTCGTACCCACCTCGATCCGGACAAATACCTCGATACCATGCAGGAAGTTATCGAAGGAGGGTTTACACTCGCCTTTATTACGGACGAAGCGGGTGAAGCAGCAGGCATTGTCGGTTACCGGTTTATCAATATGCTGCGTACGGTAAAACGATCTACATAGACGATCTGTTTGTGCTGCCGGAATACCGTGGTAAGGGATATGCCTCACAACTACTCGCTCATGTCAGGGACGTTGCCACTGTCAATGACGTTAAACAGGTACATCTGGATAGTGGTTATCAGCTGCATCCTGCACACAGGTTACTCAATCATGGATTTGTATTGAATTGCCTGCATTTCGCCTATGCCGTCTGATTACCATTCCAGCGGAACTGATTTCTCCAGAAATCCATAACCATAGGCCACTCTCAGGTGATCACCTTTCTTAGCGGCAGACGTTTTCCTCCAGTAACAAAGCGTCTTTTCTATAGGCATTTTTCCTGTAAATGTCATGCTGCCCTTTTTCGTGAGGTCAGTAATACCTTGCCGGCCGGCACATTATTGACATATAAGGTAACAGGCAATGTATCTGTATTAGCTACCGGCGCCTGCCAGCTGATCTGCCATGCATCTTTCTGACGATGGATCGGCTGCGGATGATTGTCATACCAGCTGAGTACGCCAGACTCATATTCCACGCAGTATTATGGTTGATCCAGCCTTCAAGGTGCCTGTCTTTTCCCTGCGGATTAAAAGGATACATCTCCGTCCCGGGTAAACAACTCAATGCACCGCGTGAAAGTTCCAGCCGGCACACACATCTTCCTGATAGCCCCTCGGATAGCCTTTCGTAATACCATCAAATCCTTTCTCCGGATGATGCGCTGCATGTACATTCAGGGGGTTCCGGCCATACAGGTTATCAAAATGCGCAAAGGCATCTGTTTTAGACGGACTGTCTTTGTTTTATCTTTCAACAAGGTAAGAGCCAGTAATGCAGATGCAGGAAACCCTGCCACATTGCCACTTCATTCATTTCCGGTACGGTCCAGTTATACCTGCATATCATATCTTCTGAAATCCCATGCATTGTCTGAACGGCTGATTACAACATCTGTCCATGCTGCTATTTTCTTTTCCAGACCAGCAGGCGCCTGTTTAGGTATTGTTGCAGATAAACGGCAAGGCCACTCATCAACATATGTTCACTCATACGCTGCCCCTTTGTACTCATAGATCCTGTAGGGACAAAGAATCAATGATCCATTTCGTCTGCTGATATGCCGCTTTCATATACGCATCCGCCTCCGGTGATTTATCGCGTTTCGCCACCTCATACATCAGCAGATTAGGTAAGATGGAGAACCGGGCGCATGACGGCCTTAGTAGTGCCCACCTCTCTTTGTATATCGAATAAACCCACCTCACGCCAATGCTGCTGCACGAACGTCAGCACCTGCTGATAAAAGTCCGGAGAAAACCACTTATTGATGTAGGGATAAGCATACAGGAAAATGCAAACTGTGCCAGCGTCTGCGGATGCAATTGTTTTGGTAAGGGATCTTTGCTGGATCCTGTGTTTCCGGATTCACCAGATAATAACCAAGCCCCCAATGCAGATCCATCATCACATCAGGGATATGTGTACCCTGTGGTGGCTCAATCGTTGTAAAGTATCTGCGGGCAGCTTCCATCGCCGTTTCATCATTAGGATTTCTCACCAGTACATAACCGGGATCCATCACCCCCTGTTTCAGACTATCATAAGAAACGGTTGCAGGCATCGCATCATATGCCGCCGGATTCGAAAGATACATCAGATCAGAGAAGGAATCTCATACGAATAATATGTACCATCTCTCCACGGACAACCACCATATGCAGAATGGTGTGTACCCGTAATACTGCGTGTATCATTCATGACCAACAGATGGCTCCAGACCGGCAGTTTCTATGAGACAGGGAGCAATCCGGAAAGGATAAGATACGCCTCCGGCAGATCAGCCCCTTTTACATGGATGACATAGGTAGAGGCCTTACCATCAGGAACAAAGCCCGTAAAATCGCCGGTACCATTTTTAGTTGTACCCTTATACAATGCTGTCTGACTATCATTCGCAGTAATATAAAAATCCAGACTGCCACTCATCGCAGTGGTACGGTAAAACGCATGGGTTCACCACTGTTATAGCCGGTCTGACTGACACATACCCAATGTGCCGCCGGACGAAAAGTATCCTGCGCTGTAGTATCTGTCATGCTAAACAGCACGATACAGATCAACAGAAATATCCATTTTATACATTGCTTCATAGTCAGTAATTCTTTACATTGTTGTTGAATAAGTTACCTTTTACTGCTCCGTATTATACCGTTGTTATACCGTCATTATGCCTGTAGTGATCCGCTCAGCAACGGACAAATACCGTTGTAATAGCGGCATAATGCCGATATAATATAAGGGATGAACTGCCTCCTGCTGCTGACAACTATGTTACCTTAATAACACCTGACAGCAAACAATCCGGCCGGCGTATTTCCATGCGTCCCTTTCAGGTGAATGGTGAGTCTGCTGGTAACAACCGCTTCCTGCAGTACAATACGTTGTAACGAATGGTGATTATCTTTTACGCTTAGTATGGCTTCATTCTGGTCATTACAGATCACAAATGAATGCACACAAAACGGCATCGCTCTTTCAGGATGATGATAAATCACATTTTCCATCGGATGATCAAAATCAGTATCGAATACCAGTTCTATCTCGCGTATTGTCTTCTTTTCCGGCCAGCTGAGGGTCAGACGAGGATCATTATCCAGACTATCCGCTAACCAGATATTAGGCTGAAAACAGGCCGGTTGATTCCGTTCCGGACATTCGCAGCGCCAAATAGTGCTATTCCCTCCGGTATGTCAATAGCCAGATTTTTACCCGCCGGACGCCGTTCCGGGCACCAGAATTCAAATGCTTCCACACCTATATCCTCCGGTGGTGTTTGCGCACCATAATTGGATACAGCAGGATTTGTTTTATTGAATACGGTGAGAATACCACTAACCCGATCACTACTACTCCGCAAACGGATATTTTCATTCTGCATAAAACAGACAAATACATAATGATCTTCAGGAAGAAACGTATCAAAAGATACGAAAACTGCCTGCTGTCCCGGTTTCAGTGGAAGAGACAGTTCCTGCAATATCACATCAGGGGTATGATGCGATTGCCGGCTGCTGGTGCGCAATGATACCTGTAATACAGTTGCTTCCTTTACATCTGCATATACCGTCATTGATGGTATTTTGCCTGCTTGTAGCGGCAGTAGCTGCGCCATGGAAGCATCAAGAGAGATATAGTCCCCGTCAGCCTTTAAAGTACGTAACACGTATTCACTACTTGTAGTAATGACAGCGTCCTTCACCAGATCCTGTTCGTCCTGCACCATCAGTTGCGGGATATACTGTCCTGCCCTTAGTAAGGACAGCTGTAACAGCTTTAATTGTTCTTCCTCTAACAACTGACGTGGCTGCATATTATACCGGCGACACAACACGGCGGCCATACCGACGGCCTGTGCGCCACAGGCACTGGTACCCATTACCCTGCTCGAACCAAAAGCCACATGGGAGGCACTGATAATACGACCTGCCAGAAACAGATTGTTGATATTATGACTGTAGAGACATCTGTAAGGGATCTGGTAAACGCCTTTGCTATGCCACTGATTACAGGCTGGTTTTTCGCTAAAGATACCATCTGCAGGATGCAGATCGATAGACCATCCTCCGTAGGCAACAGCGTCCGGATGTGTATTTTGCAGCACTATATCCTGTTGACGCAACATATAGTCTCCTTCAAAACGTCTGCTTTCACGTTTACCGGGGATCTGTCCTACCCATTCCAGCGTCATGGTATCTGCTTCAGGGAATAAGCCCGAATTCTTAATATGATTCCAGATTCCATACACCACTTTCCATAGTTCCCACTTGATGGTCTCCGTGTCATGTACCGTATCCAGCCGGCCACCATATTCTATCCACCAGAACTGACAACCCTGATCCTGACTATTGATACGTCTGTAACGGGGAATTTCCGTAATATCTTTTAAAGCATAAGCCGGTGGCACAAAGGTGGTCGGACGGCCGGTATCTTTTGTATAGAAGTACAATGAATGACCCAGTAGTTCACCATATTCAGCTGTCGGAGCAAACTTCTCCCCAAACTCGCTTTCGCTTTCTGCGCCCATACGAAACGCCGCACCTGCCAGAAAAGCGACAATGCCATCTCCTGATGCATCACAAAATAAAGGCGCGCTTAATGCATACAGTGTACTGTTCTGACTACAGAAGGCCATTACTTCTTCTATGATATCAGCCGATTTCTTTTTCACTTCGAATACGGCTGTATTCAGCAAGAGACTGATATTAGGTTCACTGGTCACTTTTTCCAGTAAGATTGTATCGTAAATAAGTGGATTGCCATCAGGATTACGCCAGATATTTTCCGTCATGATCTCATCAACGACACCACCTTCGCGGGCCCAGCGATTATTATTACCCATATGTGAAGTAGCGCCTAATACCCAGAGCCTTACTTCACTGGAAGAGTTGCCTCCTAATACGGGTCTGTCCTGTACCAATATGACCTTTATACCAGCACGGGCAGCGGTAATCGCACAACAAACCCCTGCCAGTCCGCCGCCTGTAACAATCAGATCTGCCTCATAGCGGAGTGTCTTTAATTGTCTTCCTTCACTGCCTTGTTCTTTCATCATAAGCTTCGTTTTTTGATTCCCTGTTTTTCAGGTGATGGTGCGCATCACTATCTGTCTGAGGGATGTTATTTTGTAGCATGTATCCGGGTTGTTTACGCAGCTTCCGGGCAGCACGCAGCGGAATAATTGCCGTCAGCAGTACCACCGTTGCAATCACTGCCACCAGTATATTTCCGCTGGCCGCCAGTAAACTGAGTATATATAACATCAGCGCAGTAAATGCCAGTGAAAATGCGATCACACGCAAACCGAAATGGTTTTGTTTACGGATGGCTTCTTTTTCTGCTGCGGATTGTATCGCTGTTTCCTGTTGCTGCTGCAGGCGGAATAAACGGTATTCCACGTATTCCTTTGCCGGCTCTTTAGTGGCAATGACAAATTCATAGAATAACAATAGCAGGAAAGGTAATCCTACGCCCAGCAGCATTTCTTCTGAGCGGCTTAACTTTAGTGTCGTCAATACAGGTACCACCAGTTTAAACAAAAGGTTGATCAGCAGACTTGCACCTGAGATAATATAAGCGGCTTTTCCTGTCAGCTTTTTTGAAAACAATGCCCACAATGGTGGCAACAGTGATGGGCCACCGGTAATAGCGGCAATACTTAGTACGACCTCAATCATCCCTCCTGCTGCGGGCACTAATAATGCAACGCCTATCATACCTATCCCCAGTAATAATCCTGACAGACGGGCCACACGGATCAACTGGCGATCGCTGGCGCCGGGATTGATCAATGCTTTATAAATATCATTGGTGATGACGGCAGAAGTGACATTCAGAGTGGTATTGGCTGTAGCGGAAGTAGAAAAGTACATGCCGGTCAGCATCAGCCCCATGAGCCCCGGCGGTAATACCAGTCTGCAGACCTGTAAATACGCATTTTCTGTATTCAACCCCGTCAATGAAGGATCTATACTGCGGTAGATCATAGGTGGCAGCATCCATATCACCGGACTAATCAGATATAATGCAGCAAATAAGAAAGCAACTTTCTTAGCTGATTTCGCGGAATCCACGCTGGTATATCGTTGCACAAAGGTCCAGTTGCCGCCGATATAGCTGATATGGTATAACGCAAATGCGACAATGAATCCAAAAGCATATTCTCCGTTGATAATATGAAAGAAATCGTCAGGTACCTGTTGCGTAAACTTCTCCCAACCGCCTGCGGCATCGAGTGATAAAGGCAATACCATCAGCACTGCTGCTGTAAGAATGACAAACTGTAGAATATCTGTCACCATTACTGCCCACAGACCACCGATAGCGGTATACGCAATCATCATCAGTCCCAATACGATGGTACAGCTTGTCAAGGGAAACCCCAGCGATACGCTGACCAGTTTGGCGACAGGATACAATACGGCGCCTTTATTGAACAGGGAAACCAGCAGAAATATATTGACATAAAATTTCTGTACCGGTGCACCGAGCCGCTGACGAATAAATTCTGCCGCTGTCAGAGCGCCTGTCCGCTTCCAGCGTGGGGCCAGCAGAAAGGCGGTGATAATTCCCCCGAGACACATGGTCCACTGAATAGTAACCGCTACGAAACCATATTTGTAAGCGATACTCCCCCACGCGACAAAAGTACCTGCTGAAAAAAAGCTCATAAAAAGGGAGAGACCACCGATAAACCAGGTACCGCTTCTCCACCGGCAAAAAAAGATTTCATGTTTCTGCCGGTACGGGCAAACAGCATCCCTATGATCAGTACGAAAGCTGAGAAAATGAATATAACCGTAGTATCTATCGTTGATTTCATCATAAGCTGAGCGCAATTATTTTCAGGCCATATGGCGGAATATGCACCTTCCATTGCTGACCGGATAGTGTTTCTTTTTCGATCTTTCCTGCTGCATCCAGCAGTGTTACCTGCCCTATTGCAGTGGCGGAAGTTTTGCCGGTGTTTATGGTGACTGTCGTCTCCTGTGATGCATCATCGTTATTCAGCAGGAGGATATAAGTTTCTCTTCCGGAAGTACTCCTTGCCATAAGATAATCTACCTGCGGATTATTAACCTGTAACAATCCATCCGGCATATACAGATTTACCGGCTTCCCAAAAAGCTGTCCCGGCGCAAAACCGTAACAGGCATGCGGTCCGACTTTGGGAGTAACAAATCCTTTTGGAAAACTGATACCCATATTGCTGCGGAGGGAAACTTCGGATACAAGATAGTCTGTGAGTAATCCCACCTGCCACCACGCATGATGCGGATAAGGACCTGCGCCCTTATTCATTGCCCGCCAATAGTAGGACGCTACACTTGTGGCAGTATCAACAAAAGCATCCCGGCCAAGTACGGCGGCACGCGCCATATTGATAAAAAGAGAATCGTGTGTGAGGGAGAACAGGCGTACAAACATACCCGCATGACTGGCCAGCATAATCGGACCGTGTGAATTGGCTGATCCCAGACTACCACCATGTTCGAAACTCAATCCGGCCTGACTGATCTGCCAGTCAGCCCATTCCTGTCCGTTGACTGTTTTTCTCGCGGTGGAAGGAACCGGATGTGTGTAAATGGAGGCCGTATAAATTCTTGCAGCTGTGATAGCGGCCTTTTTATACTTTTCATCACCACAACTTTCATAGAGATCAAGTAAGGCCTGTACGGTCTGACCGGTTGCGAAATCTGCCACAAAACGGGCATCTCCGCATACACCGAGAAAACTGCCTTTACTGACGCCTTCCCGGATCAGCCAGTCTGCACCTTTCCGGGCAGCTGTCAGGTACTTTTCATCTTTCAATATCCGGTATGCGACCAGCAATCCGTAAAAGGTGGGCCGCAGATCCGGAATATCCGTAAAAACAGCTTTTGTACTGCTGCCGTCATATCCTACCTCCCAGTGACCGTCTTCATGCTGCCATTCCAGTAATTTATCCGCCCCGAGTCTGAGGCGTGCCAGCAAGGCATCGTCTTTGGGCTGAAACAGGAGGATATTACCGATATCCAGCATCGTGTAGTAGGTCAGTGCCACCGGTTCCACATAAGTGCCCCATTCCTCCGTAAAACGCTGTTTTTTCCAAAGGTAGTATTGTCCGACAGCGGCCCCCTGAAAAAAGCCGGGTTCCGCCTGTTGCTGTACGAGTTTGAAATTACGTGCTGCCGGTAGTCTTTGGTGTAGTAAAGTAGTATCTCCGGTGATGGTAGCCAGCATCCACATAGCACCGTAATCAGAGTTTTTCATGGCATCCCCTCCTGAACCGACGACACCACCCAGATAGGACTGTGCACCTATTTTTAAACCTTTGTAGTCGAAAGTCTTCCACATGGAAGTACTGTCGTCATCCAGATAATGCAATATGGACAGGATCCTGTCGGAGAGTGACTGCCGGGTCGTCTTCAGTTGCAGAAAATCTGCAAAGCGATAGACGTCGTTCACGGCATGCTGATACACGGTGTACCAGTCTGTTGCCTGTACGGTATACCGGAAAGAGAAAGAACGTTTTTCTCCCGGCTGCATATAGGAACCTGATTCTCCTAATACGGGATGATAGGCGACCGGTGTAAAGCGACCTTCCCTGTCCATGACAGACAAGCCCAGTTTCCATTGCTGATGAGTATAATGGTCGTTCTCCCATGGATCGCGACCGGTGCCGGGAGCGGGAATGACAGCCATTGTGATACCCTGTGTGCTTATCAGCGGACTTAATGTACTCGCGGTACGTTCACGGAAGATGACCGGTTTATCCGGGATTCCCTGTCCGTAGCCATAGCTTAGCACCAGATCATGCTGTACCGTGGAACTTTGAAAATATCCCGGTATCATCGCATATGCAGGTTCGTCATTATTTACGGTCGCCAAAGCAGGCGTAGCGATAGCATAATAACCTGCTTTCCGGGCGGTGAAAGTGATATTGACCAGTATATCATGTTGATACTGTTTATCCAGTTGCCACACGGCGTTCAATTCCCCGTAGGGGGAAACATGACGAAAGATCAGTACACCGGCAGGCGTTTGCTGTACCTGTTCAGGATAAAAAGCAAGCGGTGTACCCGCTGTATTCATATTAACGGGACGCAGGTTATCTTCCCAGTTCTTTACCAGATAGCGATAATCTGCCAGAGAGAAGCCACCGGGATGCGTATTGGCCAGCTGCATATCGGGTATACTGTCTGGTTTATCAGCACTGTACAGCAGCAGATATTTTCCTGACGGGTGCAACAACGTCTTTCCATCTGTGCGGATACCTGCCAGTTGATAACCGTCTTTGGCACGAGTCCATTCCAGCAGCAGCTTTTCATTCTGCAGTTTTAACTGAGCGGAGACAGTCTGCACACACAGTATCAGAGCCATGCTATAGCATATTCCTTTCAATCGCATACCTGTTCTTTTACTGTTAACTGATTATTTCCATGCAGGATTCTGTTCCAGCAGGTTATTAGCATTTACTTCGTTCTGAGGGATGGGGAAATATTGGTTACGCGGCTGTGGACTGCGCGTCTTGTACACATCATTGACTGCCGGCGGTACCATCTGACGGAACGTATTGGTACGGGACAGGTCATACCAGCGATCCCCCTCTGCATACAATTCCCAGCTACGCTCCTGCAATACAGCAGCTATAAAATCATCTTTACCCAATCCGGCTGCCAATTCGTCGAGTCCGGCTCTTGCTCTTACCGTATTAATATACTGATAAGCGATGGCAGATGCACCATTATTCTTGCTTCGGCTTCAGCCGCGATCAGGTATACATCCGCCACCCGCAGGATCGGGATATTCGTAGCATGACTACCACCATTGGAATTTTTATCCGCATACTTCCTGACGAGCACTCCCTGTTTAGTGATAGGTGTAATAGCCGCCTGATGGATGATCACACCCTGCTTATTGCTGTAACTGGTATCCATGAGTTGCCGGCGTTTATCTTTCGGATCGAATGAGTCAAAGAAAGACTGGTAAGCGAAAGCAGAACCATAGGAAGTATTTCCATAAGCCGGAGCGGCACTGTTTGGCGGACCGTACAGACTCATGATCTGAGAACTACGCCCGTTGACGATAGATTCTGCTTCAAAGGCCCAGAGGTTTTCCCTTCTGGCCGCATCTTCTTTAGTCACATCGTATACATCCAGCACATTGTCGAGTAAGCCGACACCGGAAGCACTGGTCAATACTACTTTTGCTTCCTGTAATGCCAGTGCCCAATCTTCTCCATACAAGGCTGCTTTGGCATGGAGTGCCGCAGCGGCTTCTTTACAGGGACGACCTTTTACGAGAGATGCACTATACGCAGGCAGCGCAGCTTCTGCGGAATCGAGATCTGCGTAGATCTGTTTGTAGATATCTGCTTTTACACTTTTGCCAACATATGCATCTTCAATGGTCTGACTGGGTTTTGTTCTGACAACAATATCACCAAAGTTCTTTGTGAGAAACCAATGATAGAATGCCCGCATAAAATAAGCCTCACCGAAGATCTGGCGTTTGCGGGTTTCATTGCTCATGTTTGTCTGCGGCAATTTCATCAACAACCAGTTCGCATTTTCAATACCGGAATAACAATTATTCCAGATATCAACCGGTGATTCATTCGTCCGGCTGTAACTGGCAGCAGCACTATACTGCGGATCAAAACTGAACAAGGTATAAGTATCCCGTCCGACTACAGGTCTCGGGTAAATCTGGTCAGCACTGAAATCAGGCACGATGAGTGCGGAGGGGCCCGCATAGAGATCGGCCAGTTCAGTATATACAGCTGCTAAAGCAGCTTCTGCATCTTCCGCAGTTTTATAGAAATTATCTGTATAGATCGAGGAATAAGGCGTTTCTTCCAGTTTACTACAGGAGCACACCAATGCAAGCAGCATAAAGCTATATGGGAATATTTTTTTCATGTCAGATAGTTTAAGATGAGATCAGAATGCTACCTGCAGACCGAGCAGGAAGGAACGGGCGGTGGGATATACCAGGTTATCTACCCCTATCTGTTTATTGGAATTACCGAAGGTGTTTACTTCCGGATCATAACCCGTATAATCCGTCAGAGTAAACAGGTTATTGGCACTGACATAGACCCTTGCCGAGCTGATATGATTGATCTTCGGCAGCCGATATCCAAGGGTCACATTTTTACAGCGCAGGAAGGAACCATCTTCCATAAAGCGATCACTCAAAGGCAATCTGCCACCCTGAAAACCGCTTACGTATTCATTATCGGGATTATCGGGAGACCATCGGTTGACCAATGCCTTGTACATGTTCCTGCCACCCAATGGATTTTCAAAGGTATAGCGGATCAGGTTGTATACTTTGTTGCCCTGTACACCGGAGAAGAAGGCGCTGCAATCAAAGTTTTTATAACTCAGATTGGTAGAGAAACCATAGATAAAAGACGGATTGGCATTACCTACAATTGTCTGGTCAACGGCACTGATCACACCATCCTTGTTAAGGTCACGTACTTTCACACCACCGACACGGCTACCGGAACCTTCGAGCACGGTTTCACCCGTCTGATAAATACCATCAAAAACGTACGTCTTGAACAAAGCCAGTGGCTGGCCTACCTGCATGACCTGATAATTGCTCACTGAATATTCTGAAAGGCCATCTGCCAGTGACAGGAGTTTATTTCTGTTGAAAGAGATATTACCTGCCAATGACCATTTTACTGCTTTATCCAGTATAATCGCATCCATGGAAAACTCCAGTCCTTTATTTTCCATACTGGCGAAATTGCCGGTCACCTCACTATAGCCGGATGATCCGGGGAGTATTTTCACAAACAACAGGTCGTCTGTTTTCTTGTGATAGATATCTGCTGTCACATTTACACGATCATTCCAGAGACCAAGGTCAAACCCGAAATCGGCCTGTAAGGAACGTTCCCATTTCAGGTCCCTGTTGGCGATACCGGTAGGACGGATACCAATAACCGGGTTGTGGTCAAAATAGTAATTGCCGGAAGTCCCTTGTAGTGAAAGTGATTTATAAGCATCAATGGCGCCGGCATTACCAGTAAGACCATAACTGAATCTGAGTTTCAGATTACTGACACCCGACATGCCTTTCATGAAAGGCTCTTCAGAGGCACGCCATGCGATAGCGGCAGCAGGAAAGAAACCATATTTATTGTTAGCACCGAATTTTGTAGAACCATCTACACGGGCAATCAGATCCAGCAGGTATTTATCACGAAAGCCGTAGTTGATACGTCCCATATAAGAGTCCAGCCGGTCTTTGGAGCGACTGCTGGTGACTGTTCTTTCTGTGGCCAGCTGTACGGCTTCGTTAGCCGTGGCATCATTGGGGAATTTGCTGGCGTTGATAGTATTGGAATTTGAATTGTTACTCTGTGTCGCAAATACACCCGTCACTTTCAATGCATGTTCTTTGGCGATACGCGTCTCGTAAGTGATGATACTTTCATGAAGTAAAACAACATTATTGGAATTGGTCTTTGAAGCAGCCCCACCACCACCAGCGAGATCACCTGTATTCATAATCGCACGCGGAGAATAGTAATCCGCCAATGTACCAGATAATACCGGATTGAAGTTCGCACGGTAGGTTAAACCTTTGAACGGACTGATCTCTGCATAGATATTTCCCAATGTTCTGTTGATCTTATCTCTGTTCAGTATCATCGACAGACCTATCGGATTCACTACTTCCCGATATCTGCCATTCATTTGATCTCCGAAGGGGAATATACTACCATCGGGTCTATAGGGTGCTAATGTAGGCGGAGCACCCATTGCAGCACCCAGCATACTACCCGTCACAGCGCCGGCGTCTATACTGGTGGAGCCGGCTGGCACTGCATTATTGACCACATAACTGGTAAACATACTCGCACCCACTCTGAGCAGATTGTTGACACGGTGATCGAAGTTCAACCGGAAGGAATAACGGGTAAAATCAGAACTAAGGATGATACCATCCTGTTTGAAATAGTTGCCTGACATGGCGAACTGCGTTTTTTCAGAACCACCCGCAATTGTTACCTGATGATTCTGCATCGGTGCATCACGGAATATTTTATCCTGCCAGTCTACGCCTTCACCTAAGGCAGCAGGGTTTTCATATACATTCGTTTTATAGATCTCATTTTCGAGTGCGGCAAATTCGGCGGCATTCATCATATCCATCCGTTTTGTCGTACGTTGTACACCGTAGTAGCCGTCATAACTAACGACCGTCTTCCCTGACTTACCACGCTTAGTGGTGATCAACACGACACCATTCGCACCACGGGCGCCATAGATAGCCGTTGCAGAAGCGTCTTTCAGCACAGCAACAGATTCAATATCATTGGGATTGATAATAGACAGGGAGCTGATGTCATTCACACCACCGGAGTTGGATAATTGTACACCATCAACTACATAGAGCGGTTCGGAGGTACCATTGATGGAGTTAACACCTCTGATACGCATACTGATGTTTCCACCGGGAGCAGCGGAGTTCTGCGTGATCTGTACTCCAGATACACGCCCCTGCAAACCTTGCACAACGTTGGAGATAGGCGTCTGTTTAAGATCGGCGGTCTTCACTGAAGTAATAGCACCAGCGACGTTGGCTTTCTGCTGCGTACCATATCCCACTACCACCACTTCATCCAGCTCTTTCTTTCCTGATTGTAATACTACATCAAGCTGGCTTTTCCCTTCAAGCGCTACTTCCTGTGTGGCATAACCGGTGAATGTAAATACCAGAGTGGCAGCTGCCTGTTTAAGCTGTAAGGTATAAGTGCCATCCGGCCCTGAAACTGCTCCTGTAGCAGCACCTTTGACCCTGACAGTGACGCCGGGTAATGCCTCCCCGTTATCAGCACTGGTGATGCGGCCTTTCACCGTCAGCTGCTGCGAAAAACAAAGTATTGGGATGAGCAGTATTGGGAAAATTCCCAATAGTTGGAATAAACGTTTTTTCATAACTGTGGTAATTGGTGTTAAAGCCGGGTTGAATAATATATCATCTGAATGCTTTGACTACCGGCGGATATATGCAACATGGAATTCTAAACTGCTTCAAATTTTCACAAACAAATTGATGAGACAAAACATTTTTACAAGTTTTTTTTATGGGAACGGTCCCAATTCTTTGGGATAGTTCCCAAAGTCTTACTTTTATATTCCCAGCGACTGAAAAACTTCCACGTATGAAAGCAAAGTATATCACGATCATCGACATCGCCCGGCAACTGAACATATCAAAATCGACGGTATCACGTGCCTTAACGGGGCATCCGAATGTGAAGGAACATACCCGTAAAGCGGTCATGGAACTGGCTGCGAGTATGGAGTACCAGCGTAATTCGCTGGCATTGGGTTTTAGTAAGCACAATACGAACACGATCGGTATTATGGTGCCGGAGTTTATGTCCACGTATTTTCCATCCGTGATTGTTGGTGTACAGGATGTGATGCAGGCGGCCGGTTACAATGTGGTGATCTGTCAGCAGAATGAATCGTATGAGTCAGAAGTTTCTAATATGAAGCTACTGCTCTCCTATCGTGTAGATGGCATTATTGTATCACACACGAAAGAGACGCGCAACTTTGATCATTTCACCCTTGCACAACGCAGAGGCGTACCACTGGTATTCTTCAACAGAGTACCGGAGGATATGAATGTGCCGAATGTGATTGTGAATGACTACGAAGCTGCCTTTCAGGCGGTGGAACACCTGATCCTTATTGGCAGAAAACGGATCGCACATCTGGCGGGACCGGAATCACTCGTAAATACCCGTCTGCGCAGACAAGGTTATCTCGATGCTTTGAAGAAACACGGTATTGCGTATAATCCTGATTTAATGTTGTCTTATGATCTGACAACGGAAAAAGTGAAGATCTATATGAAGCACTTTCTGGAACTGGATACGCCACCAGATGCCTTATTTGCTATCAATGATCCGACGGCTATTGCGGCGATGGAAGTGGTCAAGGCAAAGGGATTAAGAATACCGGAGGATATTGCTATTGTGGGGTTTAGTAATGACTTTTCTGCGGGGTTGGTACATCCGGGACTGACGACGGTAGCACAGCCGACTTCGGAGATCGGCCGTATGGCGGCGGAGATGTTGTTACAGGAGATGCGGGCGAAAGTGAAGAATGATTATACGATCAAGAAAGCCCCAACGGTACAGTTGCCTACAAGGTTGATCATCCGTGAGTCTACGGTATCAGAAGAGAAAACAAAAAAAGCGGTAAAGAGTAAATAAAAAATTCCTTTTGCAACTATATAGTATTTATGCAGTGGAAGTACTGAATATATAAGTAATAATTCTACTTTCTCCATCTTCCTTCCTATCTTTGTAGCGTAATCCTATCACGATTGCCTATCGTAACCCATCTCCTGCAGCCGCATACAGCCTGAATAATGCATTCGAGGCCTGCTATGCCACCATATCATTTACTTCCAATGTCGGGTAGCTCTTTTTTTGTTAAACAAAAAATCCATCATCTATGAAAATCAGACCTTTCTTTTCCCTCGTCAGGGTACATTGTACCCATCTGGTCCTGTTGCTGGCATTAACGCTTTCGTTACAAAGCAGTGTACAGGCGCAAACCACGGTTCCTTTCACTTTGTCCAACAATTCTGCGTATGCCGACGCGAATGTGTATGTGGCGGTGGTAGGTATTATCAATGACAACCACGTATGGATCAATCCGAAGACCGGAGCTGTCAATCTCATGAGCGTATCCAACAACACCGTACAAGGTCCTGTGATCAATGGCAATCAGGGGCCCGGCGGCAATGGACGATATGCCAATTGTTTTGCACGACTGAGTGAGATCCCTAACAAAACGATCAACATTCCGGGTATTGCAGGTTGTCGTATTCTGATCTCTTTCAATTCACAGTTATTCCTTTACTTCTTTGGTGCATCCGGCGCACCTAGTGGTTATGCTGCTCCGGATCTTGCCAATCCTTCTGATCCCAATCAGGGCATCCGTTTTGAGAACATTGAGCTGACGAATGCTGCCAATGGACTCTGGGCCAATACGACCCGTGTAGATGGTTATCAGTATCCTATGGGACTGGAAGTATGGGGTAATGGGGGCTTCTACAAAAAAGTAGGTGAATTTATTCCTCACAGCCAGATTCTTTCACTGTGGCAATCTACTGCACCGGCAGATTTTGCAGGATGTTATGATGCCACCAATACTATCATCAAATTTCCATCAAAGACACCTGCTTTCCAGAGTGGTGCACAGGCAAACTACTTTGGTTCTTATGTAGACGCTATCTGGTCAAAATATCAGAACGGCAATCTGGTATTCAATGCAGGCGATGCAGGCACATGGAGTGGTCGTGTATCCGGCAATGTATTTACTTTCACAAGAGCATCTGATGGACAGATTGGCACTATTTCCCGCAAACCTACCAACATCGAAGTGATGGAAGGTAGTGGTGTGATGGCTACCGGCGGACAATGGGATAAGGTCGTTCAGGCACAGATCTGTGCGGCGATCAACCGTCATGCTATTGATCTGAATCTGGCCACCGGCGTTACGCAGGATCTGGCTACTGCGTCGAAGTATTATCAGACCTCGCCTTACAATTGGTATTGCAAATTCTGGCATCGTAGTGATATCAGTTTAAACAGTCTGACCTACGCCTTCTGTTATGATGATGTATATGATCATTCATCCACTGTGAATGCGTCTTCACCTATCAGGGCAACTATTACGATCGGTGGTTATGCAGGACAGACACAGACAGGCCCTGTAACGGTCTACAAAGACTGTAATTATGCCGGTTATGCGGTTAATCTGTCAACAGGTACTTATACACTCAGTCAGCTGAATGCATTGGGCATTCTCAATGATGATATCTCTTCACTGAAAGTAACCTCCGGTTATAAAGTAACACTTTACAAGCATGACAATTTCGGTGGTGCGACACTCACTGTAACGGCAGATAATGCCTGTCTGGTAACTAATAACTGGAATGATTCTACCTCTTCTTTGAAGGTAGAGACCAATAGTGCATTTTCCACTGTGATACAGGCAGAAAGCTACACCTATATGGCCGGTGTGGATGTTGAAGCGACAACCGACGCAGGCGGCGGGCAAAACGTTGGCTGGATAGATGCAGGAGACTGGATGTCTTATGACATCAATATCCCTGCCGCGGGCACTTATCGTTTTGATTATCGCGTAGCCAGTCCGAACAGCAATACAACACTGCGACTGGAGAAAGATGGCGGCGCTACTCAGCTGGGATCTGTTACCATTCCTAATACGGGCGGCTGGCAGACCTGGGGAAATGCGTCTCATACCGTTACATTGCCTGCTGGAGCATACAGTATAGGTGTCGCTACGGGCACAGGTGGATTTAACCTGAATTATTTCACTATCACCAGTGTATCTTCTGCCCGTCTTGCTATGCAGAACACAAAATTAGTGGAAGATAATATCGTTTCACTGACGCCGAATCCGGTACACGATCAGCTGTATATCCGTGGCAATGATCAAGTGAAAACGTTAGGCATTTATGATATCAGCGGTCGCGCGGTGATGAATGTAAAGAGTCCGGGCAATACGATTGCGATCAGCCATCTGGCACCGGGTGTTTACATCATTGCTATAGAGCGTAAAGACGGTACAAAGAAAAATGTGAAGATATTGAAGCAATAAACGGCAACAATAAGCCATAAAAAAGAGCAGTCTTCCTGTTTGGAAGACTGCTCTTTTATTATACAAAACACTCAATAAAACAAACATATTTTAAGCAGCGATTGCTGCACTCATTTTTGCCGCTGTTCTTCTTCTTTTTACGGCGTACCATACTACCGCGCTCAGGATAGCGGAGATGACCAGATATCGTATTACGATATCATGCTGGTGTCCCATTTTGCCTGTCTTGGAGAGGATAAAGCTGGAAAATGATGTAATCACATATACTAATCCACCAAGTAAACCTGAAGCCATTGCTGCGTGTTCCGGGAAGTACAGCATACTATGTGTAAAGTGAACATTGTACAGAAATCCGGAGCAGATATGGATGACAAATGCGAAGAACATAAAGCACCACAGCGCGGGATATCCGAAACCAACGAACATCAGTATGACGATCAGTAGCAGCTGTGTGGCAGAAGCGATGGTGATTTTGCGAACGAAGTCCACAGCTACCAGCCGTTTACCGATCACTCCTCCTACCAACCACGAGAAACCGAGTATCAGGGTACAATATCCTGTAACAATAGAATTGAAATGGTAGCCATTTTCGATGACAAAAGGTCCGCCTATATTAAAGACCATTACAACTGAATAGGCCAGTCCGAGGGTGATGATGCCCAGTACGAAATTCAGATTCCCCAAAGCCATTCCGTAATCTTTCTTTATTCTTGCGACATCAAACTGCTTACGCACTTTAATAGTCTCACCGCTGTAGATCAGTTCAAATATCAGCATCACCAATGCATATAGTGCGAGGAAATAGAAGTTTGCCTGCCAGTGAAAATACTTTTGCAGGTAGCCGCCGAGGAAAGGGGCGATGATTGGTCCGCAGGACCATATAATGGTGAAATAGCTCAGGTAATTCTTTAGTTTATCTCCACTGTACATATCGACGAAAAAGGCACGTTTTGACACCACTACAAATGATACAGCGATCCCTTGAATGATCCTCAGCAGACAAATCAGCTGGATATTACTGGTAAAGCCGATCAGCATGGAGGTAATGATTACGGCTACGAGGGCATACATGGCAGGTTTAAATCTGCCGATACTGTCCAGCAGACTACCAACGAGCAACTGGGAAATGCCATAACTGATGAAGAAGCAGGTCAATGTAAGCTGAATGCTGCTTTCTTCGACCTGCAGGCCTTTGGCCATGGATGGGAAGGATGGTAAATAGATATCTGTAACAAATCCCGATAGCGGAATTGAAATAAAAGCTAAAGTCGTTGCGATTCTTTTCCTTTTCTCTGAAGCACTTTGTAACATACTGTAATTCCTTATAGATTATGCTACAAAATTAGAACACCCTGCTTTAACAGCGATTTTATATTTCAAACGGATAATTGCAAAAATCAAATAAGCACACTCATCTTTGATTGTCGGAACTGTAAGGGGGTGATACCTGCGGATTTCTTAAAGAAGTTATTAAAGTGAGCCGGATCTTCAAAACCGAGGCAATATCCTACCTGAGAGATATCCCATTGTGTATTGAGTAATAATGTCTTGGCTTCTTCGAGAATGCGGCCTTTGATAATATTGGTGGTTGTTTGTCCGGTGATACTCTTGACCACATGGTTCAGGTGATTGACATGTACATTCAGGGAACTGGCGAAGTCAGCCGGCGTTCTCATGGTCAATGGATCAGCGGGAGAATCCAGAGGAAACTGCTGATGCAGTAGTTCGTCAAAGGATTTCAGCAAGCGGGAGGACGCGGACAATTCACCGGCTCCGGGTTCGGTCAGAGGCTTATCAACCAGCAGAGAGTGCATCAGTAAACACAGCAGATTACGCAGCGCTTCGTATTTATACGGATAATCGCTGTGTGCCATTTCCATCATCTGTTCAAAATAGCCATGGATCAGTGCCCGTTGTTTTTCATCGAGGAAGATGACCGGCTCGCTCCATGGTTTGAACAAAGGAGAGCGTTTAAAGATATCAAACTGGTAATGTTCATTAAAGAACTCCTGATTGAACAGGCAGTAAAAACCATCCTGTTCACCACTGAGGCTGGTCCATGCATAAGGCACGGATGGACAGGGCAGTAATAGTGCCGGGCGGTCAATGGTAATGGAATTACCACCGTAGCTCAGTTCACCGGTACCATATATCAGTGTTATCTTATAGAAATCCCTGCGGTTGTAGGGAGATTTGAAGTTGCAGTATTTGCGGGTATTTACATTGAAATGAGACTTTCCTTTCCCTACGTCTTCAGTACTGAACGGGAAACTGATAAAAGACCTTTCCCGATAAAAATCTGTTAATGTCTCCAATTGCTGGCTCATTTAACAAATTTAACGAAAAGAAAGGGATATTTAATTCTTGTCTACTTATACTTGCTCCAGATGCTGCTTTTCAATCTGGCTGAACGGAAGTAGATCCACCTGTAACGATTCTCACCCACGGCAAGATCCCGTTCAAATTCAAACAAAGGAAAGTCAGGCTTAACAGTGTAACCTAGTTTAGATGTTGAAAAATAGACGCCTCGCCGGTGAAGATATGTGACGTGACCAGCTGTCAGCGTCTGCTGTTTAAAATCGTTGCTGTAACCAATACTCCAGTTATCTCTTTTATAAAATACAATGGGAAAAGCAAGAGACGGGTTTACCGGGTAATTTCGCTCTTTTCTGCCTTTCGTGAAATTTACGTCTGTAATTGTCACGCTGTTGCCATCCGCAGATTTTTTAAACAACCATGATCCTTTTTTTCTCCCGGCGTTGAAATTCAGGCTATCTTCTGACACTGTAAGGCAAAAAAATGTATTGAAATGGCTAACATTTAAAAAGTTGTCAATACGATACAGGGGCATGTCATAGACACCTGTTCTGGTTCCACTTAAGTCCATGTCGTAATTAGGTACCTGCGTAATATAAAATGCTTTCTTTTCCCGTTCCGAATACAGCAGATAAGCAATCTCCATCTTTTCCGGATTATTTGCCGGAGGTACAGCATCACAGTCACACCTTTTGACCGGTGCCACATCAGAAGGCTCATGTGATGTATAGAAATTTTTTACAGGCCTTTCCCTGCAGATCTGGCGGACATATAGCACATAACTATTGTCAAATGGAACGAATTCTTTATTTAGCCCGGTTGCGCACTCATTGTTGAGATAAGTGAAATACTTTCCTTTGCTGACGCAACCTGATAAGCAGCTCAAGATTAAAACGGCAAATAACAGATATCTCACTTTACACTGATTTGATGCTGTGAATAAAAATAGGTCAGACCGAAAGATTTATAGCGGGGATAGGGAATCTGGTGGTAACCATAGTTTCCTATGTAATGAATAATATTCTGGAAGTCTGCTCTGTACATGGGATTATTGAGCTGGCAAAAAGCAGACAGTCCATATTTGGTGCTGCCGGCTGAGAAGTTCCAGAAGCTTCTGTTATAGTACTGTTCCTCCGGATTTTTATAATATACATTACCGATGTTCATCTCATTACTGATATCAAAAGCATTGGCACTAAAACCGGTGTATTTGTGATAGCTGGCAGTAAAGGTGTTGATCACGTTACTTCTGGGTAAGGTTACCGCAATAAAACCACCACCTGTATAGTAACGGTCTTCTCCATCACCGAGCAATACCTTTTGTAATCCGCCACCATCATTGTAGTATCCCAGCTGGAAGTACCGATAATGTACGTTGAGATAGCCCACGACCTGTAAGGCTTTTCCATCTAATGGAATCACCACGTTGCGTGCTATTGAGAAGGAGAAATTGTGGTAAGGATTCAGCAGGGAGGGCTGCGCCATATCGGTCAGATAATACAACGGTGCATAGGATGGCTGACGACGATAACCGGACCCGGTGGTCAGCATAAGAGAACCGATGATCTCGGATCCTGTATACTTATCTTTCTTTTGGGAACCGGACATAGTACCGAAACCTCCATAGTACAATTGCCATTCGACGTTTAAAGCAGGGTAAAAGCTATAGTTCCGTAACGGATGGCCGATACCGGAACTGATGGCCAGTCTGAGGTGGGGTTCTTTACGCTTAAGTTCCAGTGTAGCCTTTGCGGACACGCCAAATTGGAAGTCTGAGTGACTATTTCTGGTGGTTTCATGAAACTGAGCAGCTAACAATGTGCTGTAGAGCAACAGTATGGGAGTTAAGATAAATCGCATTTTTCAGGATGATATTTTACCAGCTACAGGGGGTGTTTAAAGGGTCTTTCCGTTCAGCTTATATTATTGGGCAGCGAGACTGGTGACCTTTGCCGGTAAAATTAGGATACATATAAATATAAGAAAATACCAACTAGTTGGTATTTTCTTATATAGTTCTGCGAATAAATGAAGATGACTTATCTGGCAAAAGAGGTTAATAAGGCGGCTGTCTGTTGTGGTTCGGTGATCATTGCGTCATGACCGGTCACGAGTTCATAGTATGTCCATTCTTTGCTCTTCTTTGTCTTTTCGGCAAAAGGAACAATAGTCGGCAGCATATCTACGGTACAGGAGATAAAGATTTTCGGCAGGTGATTTCCGTAAGGATGCTGTAGTGTTATTGGCTGAGAAAATGTTCTGAAAGGATGGCTGGTAAGCCTTGCGTTTACCCAGCGCGCGTCAGCACTATCCTTTACACCGAATGCAGTTGCAGCCCAGGCGGGGATGGTAAGTCCGCCGTCATGTGCAGCAGCCTGTTGCATGGCTTTTTGTACTGCAGGAGGTTGAATGGACAAGCTACTTTGTCCGTTCTCTAACAATATAGCATCAAGGAACACCAGTTTACGTAATCTTTCCGGGATTCTGTCGGCCACACCACCTATTACGGTACCACCATAGCTATGACCTACGAGAATGACGTCATGCAGGTCTTCCATTTCGATGAGATTTACGATATCAGAGATGTGTGTATCAAGGTTAACAGTGGAATCCAATGTATTTTTATGTTCTCCTAGTCCACTGAGTGTAGGCGTATAGACGATTGCACCATTTGCCCTTAATATGTTACTTACCTTCTGCCAGCACCAGCCACCGTGCCACGCGCCATGTACAAGCACATATACAGGCGTTTGGGGTTTAGCTGATTGCGCAAATCCATCCATGAAAATAAAGAGAGTAAGTACCACTCCAATAAAGGCCAGTTTGATTTTTCTGTTATCCATTGTTTAAATTTTCCTCAAATTTACAGGCGGATAAAAAGGTCATCAATAACTCACCCGAAAGTGAGTCTTTCAAATCAATGCTATGGCGACACAGGTAAAAGTAAGTTCTTCTAATGCACATAATCTGACAGTGCTGGCGGCTTCCTGCAATGTAAACGATATATTAAAGACGATCAGTCCGAGATGGAAGATGCAGATCCTCAGCAAAATTTTATCCGGCACTAATCAATTCAGCCGATTGAAAGACCTCTTCCCTACCCTGTCGGATCAGATATTGGGCAAACGGCTGGCAGAACTGGTCAAGGATGAATTGGTGATAAAAAAACAGATACCCGGAACAGTACCATTACAGACCAGCTACATTACTACAAAAAAAGGAATTGCCTTAATGGAAATCATGGATCAGTTACAAAAATGGGGTGAAAAGGAATGGTGATAAAATCATTTTTGCAGATTTAAAAAGAATGCTTTTATATTTGCATAATAGTTGAGTAGTCAAATATATGTCAACAATAAATACCTCTTTACAATTACTAATGAGTCTGGCGAAAGCGCAGGCAGCTGTGTCAAGACGATTTGACCGGTTAAACATGCACGGGATTGGTTTTACAGATTTCGTGATCCTTTATATACTACAGGAATCGCCTGATGGAAAGTTACGCCGGAAGGATCTGGCGGAGAAGACCAGTCTGACGGCATCGGGCATCACCCGGTTATTGCTCCCGATGGAAAAGACGGGGCTGATTGCCCGGGAGGCGAATGAGCGGGATGCCCGCGTTAGTTATGTAGTGATGACGGAGGCAGGGCGGCGGATCTATGAAGAAGCGAAGTATACGGCGGACGCCATAGCTGCGGAGCTTATTCCTGCGGAACAGTTCAAAAAATATTCAGCTGCGGCAGCCTTGTTTAAGCTGCTGGGCGCTGTAATCGTATAAATGTTTTCCCTATGTCACCACAACTTCAGGAAGTATTCCCGGCTGAGCGTGCGGCCGCAGTAAATGCCGCTATAAAAAAGCTTTTGGCACCGCAAAAATCGACCATATTCAGGTGCTGGCAGGTGGATTATCAGCAGCTCCGGTATACAAACTGAGCGTCGAAAACCGCCCCTACGTCATGAAACTGGACGCTCCCCGTGCAGGTACAGAGGCAGATCCATTTGAGAAAGTAGCCCTTGCAGCTCATGCGGGCATTGCTCCTGCCCTTCGTTACCGCAACATGGAGCTGGGTGTTATCATCAATGATTTCGTCGAGAATAAGCCTATCAGAAGCATTTTTACCGCTGAAGTGCTGGCAGGCAAGCTGGCGGAAGCGGTGAGAAAAATTCACGCTATTTCCTATCCCGTACCCGGAGATGATCTGAAGGCGACGATTGATCATATGCTGGCTGGTTTTCGTCAGACAAACATACTATCGGGCGAGATTCCTGATGAGTGTCTGCGTCGTTATGAGCAGGTGAAAGCTGCATATCCCTGGCATGATACGGACAAGGTATTCAGTCATAATGATCTGAATCCTTCAAATATATTGTGTGACGGACAGGAGATCCGGATTGTTGACTGGGACACGGCGTCTGTCAACGACCGCTATATTGATCTCGCTGGTGTAGCCAACTTTTTCATTCATATGCCCGGACAGGAGGCTATCTTTCTCGAAACATATTTTGGCGATGAGCTGGACGCGTACAAAACAGCCCGTTTCTATGTAATGCGACAAGTGAGCCGGATCATTTATGCGGTGTTAATGTTGCAACTCGCGTCAAAAGCGAAACCGGCAGACTATGCACATGATCAGGATGTAGCAGGTGTATTTTTGAAAGATGTTGGTCCGGCGATAGGTTCAGGCAAACTCTCACTCGCCACCTATGAAGGACAATTCATGTATGGTAAGGCATTGATGCATGAAGCAGTGCAGCAGATGCGTACGCCACGGTTTGAGGCTTCATTGGCATTATTGAAAGGTTAGTTACACCATTGCATATATACGTTACAGTTATATTTTGAGTATGTAGATGACCATTAATCTCCGGGAATCGTTAAATTTTTTTCGTATATTTATCGCTTCACCAAATAAACAGAATGAATGGATACATTTACAATCATTACAGCTCTGATCACAATAAGTGCATTGATTTCCTACATTAACCTTCGATTTATCAAACTGCCTGGTGCCATCGGCGTAATGTTTGTATCTATCCTGTTGTCTGTATTTATACTGGTGACAGGTAAAGCATTCCCGGTAGCATTCAACTTTATCCGTGATCTTACGCAGAGCATTGATTTCACAAAAACACTGCTCGATATTATGCTGGCATTTCTCTTGTTTGCCAGTGCTTTTCACTTTGAGTACAAAAAACTGAAGGAACAGAAACGACCGGTGTTGGTACTAAGTACAATTGGTGTCGTGGGTTCTACTGTTATCTTCGGATTCCTGCTAGATATTACCACTACCCTGCTGGGCATAGATCTACCACTGGTGTATTGTTTCCTCTTTGGTGCATTAATTTCACCTACGGATCCGGTGGCGGTATTGTCTGTACTGAAAAAGTCCAGAATTCCGCAGTCACTCGAAACGATTATCTCCGGTGAATCACTATTGAATGATGGTGTTGGTCTGATACTCTTTATCACGATTGGCGAAGTGGCTGCGCAAGAAGCTTCCTTCTCCTTTACGCATGCATTGGAGCTTTTTGCGGTGGAGGTATTTGGTGGTCTGGCATTAGGTACGGCGGTTGCTTTTGTAACCGGTTACCTGACGAAAAAAATACAGGAATTCCAGACGGCGATACTGGTATCCATCTCCATGGTAATGGCGATTTCTGTACTGGGAAGTCTGCTACATGTATCTGTACCACTTGCTGCAGTTGCTGCAGGACTTATTCTTGGTAACACCTCCATTGGTGCCAAGACGAATACTGAACTACAGAATTACCTGCATCAGTTCTGGGAGCTGATCGATGAGCTGCTCAATATCATCCTGTTTGTGATGATTGGTCTGCAGATTGTGGTACTACCTTTTATTGGCAATTACTGGTTTATCGGTATGGTGTCTGTACTGTTTGTACTGGTTGCCAGAGGGGTGAGTATAGCCGTGCCGGCACTGGCATTACGGAGGTCATTAAAAACGACCTTCAGTACAACAGCGATATTAGTCTGGGCAGGGTTGAGAGGCGGTATTTCAGTAGCGTTGGCCTTGTCACTACCAGATTCTCCGTATAAGGAATTAATACTATCAGCGAGCTATATCATCGTCATCTTCTCCGTGATTGTGCAGGGGCTAACCCTGAACAAAGTGGTAGACAGGTTCATTGATTAGAAACAAAAAGGGGAAAACTCAAAAGTAAAAATAGGCGCTTAGAATTGCTTAAATGACTACCTGACTCCATCAGGTACCCGAATAAAAAGAGGGTGTATCGTACTTTTGATACACCCTCTTTTTGTTTCTATGAATACCCGGCTGTTTTTCTTATCTTGGCACATCGCCTATTTTAGCAACAAACGTATACATCCCTACAACACCCGACATGAAAATTCCGGAACTAAACGACAACGATCTTTTATACAGCGATATTGAGCTGAGAATTGATAGCATCAAAAACAAAAAAAGACTGTACACCGTCCTATACAGGACGACCAAAGTATTCACATTTATTGCAGGCGCCTCCATTACAGTCTTAACCGGCTGGAAAATAAGTGGCGGCGACAAACCTAACCATGACAACGTCATATTGATCATTAGTACAGGTATCGCATTATTAGCAGCGCTGGAAGGGTTATTCAATTTCAGAGACAAGGGGCGAAATTACGATGCCCTTTTATTTGATTTAAGAAGACTACGGGACCGTATATGCTATGATTTTATGAAAGGAGCTGCCTCCTACGAGGCAAATAAAGATGCCCATTTTGAAGAATATCAGAAGATCCTGCAGGCACAAAAAACGATCATCGAACATTATGATGGCGGAGAGGAATAAGCACGTACAGGCCTAATTAAAGGACTGGCGAAACTCCAATGGGGACAGACTAGTCTTCGCCTTAAACAGTTTGCTGAACGATTGAATGTGTTCAAACCCCAGTTCGTATGCGATTTCACTAACGGACAGGTCCGTAGTGGACAATTTCTCCTTCGCCTTTTCGATCACTTTCCGGTGAATATGTTGCTGGGTATTTTCTCCGGTCAGGACTTTGAGCAGGCTACTCAGATATTTGGGTGAAAGATTTAAAGACTGCGCCAGCGCCCCTACCGTTGGCAGCCCTTTGCTGAGCAGATCATCGCTATTAAAATAATCATTCAACTCTTTCTCCAGACGCTCTAATATCTGATGATTGGCCTTTTCTCGGGTAATGAACTGGCGATGGTAAAACCGGTCCGCATAATTGAACAAGGTCTCTATATGGGAAATGATAATGCTCTTTGTAAACTTATCAATATTCGACAGACATTCCCGCTGCACTTCCTGCATGATATGAACAAGGGTGGTCTCCTCTTTTTCAGATAGAAACAATGCCTCATGTACGGTGTAATCCCAAAAATCATATTTATTGATCGTCTGGGCCAATGACGTATTCCAAAGAAAATCAGGATGAACGAGCATCATCCATCCTGATTGTTTTATTGCTTTAACATGATCTTCCAGCGACAAGCTTAAGACCTGTCCGGGTGCGACAAAAGACATGATTCCATTATCGAAATCATACTCTTGCTGTCCGTATTTCAGTCTT
The DNA here is from genome assembly GCF_007896845.1 of Chitinophaga pinensis. GTDB lineage: Bacteria > Bacteroidota > Bacteroidia > Chitinophagales > Chitinophagaceae > Chitinophaga > Chitinophaga pinensis_C. The sequence goes on from NZ_VOHS01000042.1 coordinate 42,729, forward strand.
GCGTCTTTGGCATTAGAGACCCTCTTTAAGCCAATGGCATAAAAATCATACACCCAGCTTTTAGGTTCTTCTATCAGCAAACGCTCCACAGATGCTACTTCGAACACACAAATCAATGGGTGTTCGGGACCCGGTAATTGCCGGAATTGCAGAAATTCACCAATTGTCTTAAACCGCTTCATGCGCTTCCTTAATTTTTAGGACTATCTTACCTCGGACATGTTTTGTCTCGCTCTCACGATGTGCATCAGCCACCTGCTCCAGAGGGTATACCTTGCTAATAACAGCCTTCACCTTTTCTTCTTCAATTAATTTAGTCGTCTCACTCAGCGAGGATACATAGGCAAGTCCTCCTCCCCCTACATGTGTCGCCGTGGCATTCTTCCCTGCCAATGCCTCTTTTAATTCATCGCTAAACGGACTATCAAGCTGTGTACACACAAAAATACCGCCTTCTTTTAAAAGATCCGCTGACTTTAGTCTTGTTGCATTATCCCGTACCGGCGAGGCGTTAAATACAAGGTCGATATTCCCTAATAACGTTTCAAACTGCTGGTCCTTATAGTCGAGCACTTCATCAGCGCCAAGTTCTTTTAAAAAGTCGAAGTTATACGATGATGCTGTACCTATTACATAAGCTCCCTTCGCTTTTGCAAACTGCACCGCCAGATTTCCCACCCCTCCAGCTGCTCCATGGATCAATACCCGTTGCCCCGGCAATACCTTGCCTAATTCAACAATACCATTCCACGCAATCAGTGCACAGGAAGGCAATGCTCCTGCTTCAATAAAACTGATATTCCGCGGCATCAATGCGAACTGACTCGCTTTTGCCGTAAGGTATTCGGCATAACTGCCGTCACCCGGAAAATTCGGAACGCCGTATACTTTGTCTCCCACCTTAAAATTCTTCACCTCACTACCGACTTCTTCGACGATACCAGCAGCGTCCAATCCAAGACCTAGTGGAAGTTTCAAATAAGGTCTTAACAGGTCATTCCCTCCCTGACGGATGATGTAGTCCGCGGGGTTGACGCTTGTAGCGTAGACGCTTACTAATATCTCGTCTGCTGCTGGTACCGGGCGCGGTACGTCTACTAGTTGCATGACTGCTGGTCCGCCGAATTCATAGATTCTGATTGCTTTCATTGTTTTCTTTTTTGCAAAGGTCCGGGGATTGGAGAGGATCGGTTTAGCCGGAATGCGGTTTGTTTCAGTCGAAATGCTCGAGGTTTAAAGGGGTTGTTTTGAGGGGGGGATATATTTTTTAAAAAAATATTGGTTATTTGAATTATTTAAATATCTTTGCAACCCGCAAGTGAAGGACACTTGCTTTGCCCAGATGGCGGAACTGGTAGACGCGCTAGACTCAAAATCTTGTTTTCGAAAGGGAGTGCAGGTTCGATTCCTGTTCTGGGCACAGAAGCGGAAAGGTCGGAGATATCTCCGACCTTTCCGCTTTTTATAGTCGTCTGAGCCCGCGATGGGCCTGCTTATCAGCTCGAGGATGACGTTGGGTTCTGTGGTTCGAAATTTGTTTTCTGAAAAAAATTCATATTCAACTTCAAATTGGTTCGATGGGAGCTAAGTAAATCAAGTTTATATCCAACATCCTAACTCTTGCTTATAGCAATTGGTAACCAACAAACAGATTAAGCCAAAATTTACTCAATTCACCTCAATGGGGTCTAAAAATCAACTGTAGACAAATCCTCTTCTACTTCGTCGTACTCATTCATAACCGCCTCCATCTGTTTATCTATTTCAGCGGGGATTATTCTGGATTTCAGTTTTTGACTAACAAGATCTGCTCTAGAATGAAAAAAAGCCTCATAATCATCGTTCATGATACCAAACTTATCTAAATCCCCAATAAGATGCGAAGCCAAGGTTTCCTCTAAGAATTTATTCTCTTTCTTAAACTGACGGACATACTTAGAAGGAGGTTTCGTCGAAATTTCTCTCTTATTTAGAAAATCATCAACTATTGTGATATTCAAAATGTGGTTAATGTAAAAATCTTTTCTGTCCCACTTTAAAGTTCTATTAAGGTATGACTTAGGAAAAAATGATGGTAATTTTTGCTATTCGCTCTTGTCAACCAGTAATTACTAATGTTAACAATAGCGTTGGAATTGAAAGATTTTGGTTGCTCAAATGAATATAAGCAAAGAATTGCTTTTACATAACTTCGGCTAGCACTGAACCATCCATGCTTAATAACAAAATCAGCGCTCACGTCAACCGCCCAATCATAACGAGGCTGTTTCTCTTTAAGAATTTCATCAATCTTTTTTACATCTTGGGCCAATTTTGACTCAACTGAAGATGAATATCTTCCTGATAGCGCACAGCGCCAAAAAAAATCTTGTAATAAATCTTGAATAATGCCTTTGGGAGGATTACTATGGTGATAGAAAAAATAAGCAAAAGGTACTATCAATGCATTGTATGGCAAGAGTTGGGAAACAGGAATGCGATAGGTATATTTGAAATGTTCAACAGCTTTCTTTAGCGCAACAATTACGCTTTCCCATTCCCTAATGAAGGTAACTTTATCTAGCTTCAATATTTGCTGTCTCTTACAATCCTTTTCTAGAATGATAGAAATTAATTGTAAAATGGTAGCATCTGAAATTGTCTCATAGTTTGATGGACTAAGCTCCTCAATCAATTGTTTATATTTTTCTGATAGATCGAACTGTCCGTAATCATAAGTTTTAGCCACCATAATCTCAAACAATGATAACTTTTTTCCACCTTCATTTATTCGCGTAAATACTTCCGTAGCAACATCAATAGGTGCGTCTTTCAACAAAATAATGGAGTAGTTGTATGATTGAATGATTTTTTTGTACAGATCAAGTTTTTCATGGTAAGCTTCATCATATCTCGCTAAGGTTTTCAAGCCTGCATTTAATAAATCAGTAATTTTAATTAAAGACTCCTCGTTTTTTCTTCAATGTCGACTATTACAATTTGTTCATCACCATTAGCTTCCAGATCAATATAGATATCTGAAAATCATCAATCTTCCCACTTTCTCTCTCAATTTTCATTCCCTTTAAACTTGCAAACAAGGAGGTCATTCTTTGCTGTCCATCTAATACATAATTTACAAAAACTCCCGGTCTGGGTTCTGGAAGCCTGAAATTTCCTATATCCCTTACAGCCCGTAATCTTTCATCTGTATTCCAAAAATAAAAGTACCAATAGGATAACCTTTGATAATACTATCCATGAGATTAGCCGATTGACTTAAACTCCAAACAAATTCCCTTTGGAATTGAGGGATCTTGATTTGTCCATTTTCAATTTCTGATAATAGAGTAGAGAAATTTGTGTTTTGAGGTTCCGGTAATTTCATTATTTTAATTATAATTTATCGATTATGTAGTTAATTGCGCTGCGATTATACAACAAAGCATAGTTTTATATGATTTAGTATTGTCCTCCCATTGCTTTGTAAAGCTCCAAGGTCTGCTTAATGGCGTTTAATTGTCCTATGCTAATAGTCTTTGTATCATAATATTTCTGACCAATTAATTTCATCTTTGCTGATTTTGCATTTGCAAGAGCTTCAATTAATTCCTTATCTGATGTTGAAACTGATTCATCAAACCATTCCCAAACATACCCTCCATCGCCGGAGTCCGTTTCAGTATCTATTGGAGTATATTCATAAGCCTTACTATCAATTGAAAATTTTACCTGATGAAAGAATAGCCATTCATCACTGTAATATTGCACCTGAATCTTAAATTACCAGGCACTCCATTCTCCGTCTGGAAATAGCAATAAAGCCCGTTAGCATTTGTATAGGCCGGAGCAGATTTAGGTTCATACCACTTTTTGTTATTGTTTGAAAATTCGTCTATCTTAATTCGAAATGATTTCTCTAACTGCCTAACCTTGGAGGAATCAATAACTGAGCTCTTCGTAAAAGAATCTTTCTGGTCTGTTTATTGTTATTGACCGATACTTCTATTGCGCTACTCATCGAAAAGATATCATCTTCAATAGCTTTTTTGCGCTCATCTTTATTTGCGAATAAAACTATACTCGCTATATCTGCACCTTCATTATCATATAGTTTAAACTTTATAGGAGTCGAATAAACTTTACCTAAAGATTGCCTCATATCCTTATTGACTTTAAGAGAAATACAAAAGGCTTTATACGCTTCCAGGTAAGCGGCGGAGTCTGTTTCAGCCCTAATTATCTTTGGATCTTTTCTTTCGTATCTGAGCCTCCTAAAATACTTTCTTCTTCCACTACTTCAATATATTTATAGTTTTTTCTGTTATCACATGCTATAAATACTAAAAGAATGATAAGGATCCAATGGCCTTTTTTTTCATATTACTAAACTTTTATTGTTGCTAGTATTTTACAGTAAAATCACGTGTTATTGTAGTAATCCTACAATGTTTTTCTATTTTCATATCACGGCTCGAGATAGAATATTTGTCGAACCTATAATTAATTTAACCAGTATAAATATTCCAAAAGTATTCTCTTTTCTTTTCAACTTAATCATTGCGTCACATTAAGGCTAAGTTTTATGCGAAGTTGGCAACGCCAAGTCAGGGATCTAGATACTTATAGTAAACAATAGCGATTCATTGCTCTTGCGAAGAAGGAAAACTGTTAAATAAGATAAGCGGTGATTGTCTATTAGGTCATTTTCGTTATTTAACCTTTAGTGTTATGCTTTTGGGGCTTTAACCTTGATGTTTCTGTACTTTTAACTTCTTGGTTCAGCCAAAATATAATAGCTTGAAATTTTACATGATAATACTTTTTGCAGTTCAAAGTCCATTCAAATTTAAGGATAC